>DASVWI010000012.1:0-379684 GCA_036389675.1 Pyrinomonadaceae bacterium | reverse complement strand
CTGCGCGAGGTCTTCGGCCTCCGAGACGTTTTGCGTCATGCGAAGGCACAGGGAATAGACCCTGCGGTTATGACGCGAGTAGAGTTCCTCGAAAGCCGTCATATCGCCTTCTGCCGCCTTCTGCGCCAGGGCGTAGTCGGTGCGCTGTGTTGTCTCGGGTTCGGCTGCGGTCACGTGTCCGTTTGTTCGGGCCAGCGTTGGAAGTCTTGCTGCCTCTTCCATGCTCATTCAGAACCGGCGTGAGTCGCAACCGCTCTTGTCTCGGTGAAAGTTTTAACCGCTCCCCTTCTCGACGGCCTCAATGGGAGGAGGCTCTTTGAGTTACGGGCTCTTTTCACCTCTTTTGAGATGCGGCGCTTCTCGCGCGTCGTTGCCTTATTCTACTAAAAGTTAATCTTTTTAGTATGCCGAACCAACGCTTTCGTGTACACCGGGCGACGCCTTACGTCCAATAGGTGCGGTCGAGCGAACGATAACCCACGGCCTCGGCGACATGCGCCGCGGCAACTTTGTCGCTAGCGTCCAAGTCAGCGATGGTACGGCTGACCTTCAGAATACGGTCATAGGCGCGCGCTGACAAGCCCAGACGGGTCATCGCCGTTTCCAGCAGGCGCTCGCTCTCAGAATCAATGCGGCAAAAACGGCGAATAAGTCGCGGCGTCATGGCGGCATTCGAGAAGATTCCCTCGCCCGCGAAACGCCTGAGCTGGCGCTCGCGCGCCGCCGCCACACGCTCACGAATGCTGGCCGACCCCTCAGGCTCAGGCCCTCCGGCGTCGCCCGTCAAATCACGGAAACGCACGGCGGGCACGTCAATATGTATGTCTATGCGGTCGAGCAGCGGCCCTGAGATGCGCCCCACGTAGCGTTGAATCTGCAAAGGCGTGCAGCGACACTCGCGCGTCGGGTCGTTCCAGAAACCGCAGGGGCAAGGATTCATCGCCGCCGCCAGCATGAAAGAGGCCGGAAAGGTCAGAGTCATCGCCGCGCGGCTAATCGTGACCCGCTGATCCTCGAGCGGCTGCCGGAGGACTTCAAGGACACTGCGGTCAAACTCCGGCAACTCGTCTAGAAAGAGCACGCCGTGATGCGCTAGGCTGACTTCGCCCGGGCGCGGGAGCGCGCCGCCGCCGATCAACCCGGCATCGCTCGTCGTATGGTGCGGCGAGCGAAACGGCCTGGTGGTCACAAGCCCTGAGCGCCCCGTGAGCCCCGCCACCGAATGTATCTTGGTCAATTCCAGAGCGGCCTCGAATTCCAGCGGCGGCAGGATAGTCGGCAGGCGTTTAGCGAGCATGGTCTTGCCAGAGCCGGGCGGGCCAATCAGCAGAATATTATGGCTGCCCGCGCTGGCGACTTCGAGCGCGCGCTTGGCCGAGAGCTGCCCGCGTACCTCTCGAAAATCCACAAGGTAATGCTCATCGGTGCGAAGCAGGTCGGAAGGGTTAACGACGAGAGGCGCGGGAGGAACGCTTGAGCGAAGGGCCGCGATCAGCTCGACAGCATCGCGCAAGGTGGCGACCGCGTAAACCTGCACGCCTCCGACAACCGCCGCTTCCTTAGCATTCTCTTCAGGCAAGAGCAGGTGTTTTATGGAAGCGTCGCGCGCGCGTATGGCTATGGGCAGCGCTCCCTTGATCGGTCGCACGCGGCCATCTAGAGACAACTCGCCGACCGAGAGCGTATCGGTCAGGCTCTCAAGGTCGCCGAGGTCACCGTTCGCGCCCAGGATGCCGAGCGCAATCGGCAGATCAAAGCTCGCGCCTTCCTTACGCACATCGGCGGGCGCAAGATTGATCGTCGTCTTGTGAATGGGAAAGAAGAAGGCGCAGTTGGTGATGGCCGCGCGTATGCGCTCGCGCGATTCGCGCACGGCGGCATCGGGCAACCCGACGATGGTCACGGAAGACGGAGAGTCGCTCTCGCCGCGCGCGGGCGTGAGATCGACTTCAATGTCAACGAGGTCTGCGTCAATGCCGTAGACGGCAGCCGATTGTGTGCGAAAGAGCATGGTGAGATTGCTCCTGCTATGAAGGATGAAAGAACCGTTGGCGCTCATCAAGTGAGGACGCGCCCGACGATTGATGAAAAAGAGAGGGGCGCGCTTTTTCCGTCTTCGGTTAAAAGCGCGCCCGTTCGTTAAGCCTGCGGAGTCCCAAGCGTTCGATTGAGAGGAGCGAACGCTTCCGTTCCGGGTTCTAGCGACCGCCGCGACGGCGCGAGCCGCCCTGCGACGACGATGACGGAACCTTGATTTCCTGACCGGGCTGTAGCTCCGCGTCAACGGCCATGCCGTTCAAACGGGCCACATCGTCGGCTGAAACATTGGAACGCTCGGCTATCTTGGCAATCGTGTCGCCGGCACGCGCCTTGATCTTCATCAGGCTGCTACCGGCAGGCGCTTCCGTGTTCCCCTTCGCGCGGATGAGCGTGGTCATCTGCACGTTGTTGCTGCGCGGCGCGGCGTCGCGCTGGTTCAGGGGCACGTTCTTCAGGTAAGCGACGAACTGGTTTGCCTTTCCGCCGGGGATGCGAATGTCGTAGGGCTCGCCGCGCGGCGTCACGTCGCGCCTGAGCTCAGGATTGATGCTGCGAATATAATCGACGCTGATGCCGGTGGCCGCAGCGACCTGATGGAGGCTGGTGGCGCTGGGCACGCGAACGATGTCGTAGGACATGGGAGCATCCGGGCGAATGTTGCGAAAGCCGTACTTCTCGGGGTTCTTCGCAATCAGGATGGTCGCCAAAATGTTCGGCACGTAGTTGCGCGTCTCCTGCGCGATGTAGGGATAGATGGCCCAGAAGTTTGCGCGTCCGGCGCGCGAGATGGCGCGGTCAACGTTGCCCTGTCCGGTGTTGTAAGCCGCCATCGCCAGTTCCCAGTCGCCGTTGTAGTGGCGAGCCAAATCTCTCAGGTAGCGTGCGGATGCGCGCGTCGCTTTCTCAAAGCTGTTGCGCTCGTCAACCCAGGCGGTCTGGCGCAAGCCGTAGGTCGCGCCCGTGCCCGGAATAAACTGCCAGAGGCCGGAAGCGGCGGCCCAGCTTTGCGCGCGCGGACGCCAGGCGCTCTCGACCTGTCCGAGCCAGGTGATGTCTTCGGGCACGCCCTCTTCACGGAAAATCTTGCGCGCCATCCTCATAAACTGGCCCGAACGACGCATGCCCGTCTCCATCGTCGCGCGCCCGCGGCCCTGATAATAGTTGATGAACTGCTGAATGAGCGGATTGGTGTTGAAGCCGAAATCAATCGAGTTCTTGGCCTGCTCCAGGCTTGCGACATCCTCAGGATTGACGTTCTGCTCTTCCTGCGTCAGGACGAGCTTGCTCAGCTCGTCGAGCGGCGAGGGCTCGAACTTCTGCTCGCGGAAACCGACTTGCGCGACCTGCTGCTCCTGCGTCTTGACTGCGCCGCCGTCACCGCCGAGCGAGGCGGGAACAATCGTGTTCTGCGCGAGCATGCCGCCCTGCGGCACGGGCTGAACGTATGGCTGGTTCGGGACTTCGAGACGATAAATCCTCTCGACCAGTTCCAGATAATAGGTTTGCAGGCGAGAGCTGGCGCGCACGTCCATCCCGGATTCGAGGATGACATCAACGGCCCTGTCGAATTCCTCGCGGGCTTCGTAGCGCTTGTTGTCCTTGAGGTTCAGCTCACCCTGTTTGAAGTGGACTTCGGCACGGGACATAACCTGAAGGACGCGCGTGTCGGCCTTTTCCACCTCGTTGGGGATGGAGCGGGCCGATGAGCCTGACGGAATCTGTGCGGAAACAAGAGCGGCGGGGGCGACGAGCGCCACGAGTAGCGCGGCGCGGGCGATTAAACGGGGGAAGCACGTTGTCATCAAATCGTCGGTCTCCTTTAAAGAAAGCTATAGCGAATCCCGAGACGGCCACTGCTCGCTAAGGGCAAGTCGCTGCGGCATCCACAATCTCGAACGCGAGGGGTATATGCAAAGTTCCTGTATTTGCGTGACTCCGCTTGGAAGGGCGATCATGCTTGATGGCATGATTTGAAGCCACAGGCCCCGGAGGTTATCACACGCTTTCGAGGGGTGTCAAACAATTATCTGCTTTAAAGAGAGTGCGAAGCGGTTAAATTTTCCACTAATAACCGCTTCGCACACAGTATTAAAGATGCTGCCGGGGGGCATCGGGTTGTGCCCCGCGCGAGAGATTTTTCAGCCTACTTAATTGTTGAAATGATTGAGCCTAGCGCACCCCCCGGAGGCCCGGCCCGCTGGCCGCCTGCGGCATTCTGGCGGGGCGCGCGCCCGTCGTCGCCGGCGGGGCATCTTTGCTCTTCAGGGCCTCTCGGAAAACCTGTCGCACGTTGTCCACAAAGACGAAGCGAATGTCCTTGAAAGGCTCTTTCGGAACCTCGTCCATATCGCGCCGGTTCTGCTGCGGCAGGATGATGGTTGAGACGCGCGCGCGCCTTGCCGCCAGCACCTTTTCCTTGACGCCGCCCACTGGCAGCACGTTTCCGCGCAAGGTTATCTCGCCCGTCATGGCGACATCCTTGCGTATGGCCCGCTGCGAGAGCGCCGAGACCATGGCGGTCGCCAGGGTTATCCCCGCCGACGGGCCGTCCTTCGGGATAGCGCCTTCGGGGATGTGTATGTGCAGGTCGTAGTTGCTGAAATCATCCTCGTTGATCTCAAGCTCGCGGGCACGCGACTTGGCGTAGGAGTAGGCCGCCTGAGCCGATTCGCGCATCACTTCGCCAAGTTGTCCGGTCAGGACGAGGTTGCCCTTGCCCTTCATACGCAGCGCCTCTATGAAGAGCACGTCGCCGCCCACAGCCGTCCATGCAAGGCCGGTCGCCACGCCGACCTGATCTTTCTTCAAGACCTCATCGGGCAGAATCTTGGGCGCGCGCAGGAACTCGTGCAGATTTTTGAGCGAGACGCGCACCGTTTCCGTATTCCCTTCGGCGATGCGCCGCGCCACCTTGCGACAGATCGTGCCCAGCTCGCGCTCAAGCTGGCGCAGGCCCGCCTCCTGCGTGTACTGCTGGATGATGGCGAGGATGGCCGTCTTCGAGATATGAAGGTTGCGCGCGGTGATGCCGTTCTCTTCCGTCTGTTTGGGCAGAAGGTGGCGGCGCGCAATCTCGCGCTTCTCCTCTTCGGTATAACCGGCCAGACGAATCACTTCCATGCGGTCACGCAGAGCCGGCTGAATCGTCTCAAGCACGTTGGCCGTGGTCATGAACATCACGTTCGAGAGGTCGAACGTGATGTTCAGATAGTTGTCGCGGAAGGTATTGTTCTGCTCAGGGTCTAGGACTTCGAGGAGGGCCGACGAGGGGTCGCCGCGAAAGTCCGCGCCGACCTTGTCAATCTCGTCGAGCATGATGAGCGGGTTGTTAGTGCCCGCCTGCTGAATGGCCTGTATGATGCGGCCCGGCATTGCGCCGACATAGGTGCGACGATGGCCGCGAATCTCCGCCTCGTCGTGAACGCCTCCAAGGGAGAGGCGCACGAACTTTCGGTCGAGCGCGCGCGCAATCGAGCGGCCCAAACTGGTCTTGCCGACTCCGGGTGGGCCAACCAGACAAAGGATAGGCCCTTTGGGTTTCTCTTTCAGCTTACGCACGGCGAGCGCTTCGATGATGCGCTCCTTGACCTTTTCAAGCCCGTAATGATCTTCGTTAAGGATGCGCTCGGCCTTGGCGAGGTCAAGATTATCGACGGAGGCTTTCGACCAAGGGAGGTCGGTCATGATCTCCATCCAGTTGCGGAGCGTCGCTGTCTCGGCTGCGTCCGGGTGCATGCGCTCAAGCTTCTTCAACTGGCGCACAGCCTCTTCCTCGGCAGCTTTCGGCATCTTCGCGGCTTCGATCTTCTCACGAAACTGCGCTATCTCCTCGGCCAGCTCGTTGCCTTCGCCAAGCTCGGATTGAATCGCCTTCAACTGCTGGCGCAGGTAGAACTCGCGCTGCGAGCGATCAATGTCGGCGCGGGCCTGCGTATTGATCTCCTGCTGCACGGTCAGGACTTCGATCTCTTTGTTCAGAAGCTCGTTGACGCGGCGCAGGCGCAGGGTCGTGTCGGCGATGTCCAAAACGCTCTGCGCGTCCTCGACTTTTAATTCCAGATTGGAAGCCGACAGATCGGCTAGGCGTCCGGCGTCGTCCAGATTGGCGATGATCGCCATCACTTCGGGCGAGATGTTTTTGCCGAGGTTGGCGGCCTTCTCCATCGAAGCGCGCACATTGCGTATCAGGGCTTCGACTTCGAGCGAGCGCTCGGGCGAGGGCGTCTCCTGCAACACGTGCAGGCGGGCGCGCAGGTATTCGCCGCTCACTTCGACCGATTCAAGCTCGGCGCGCGCCAGGCCCTGTACGAGGATGCGTATGCGCCCGTCAGGCAGCTTGAGCATACGCATGATGACGGCCACCGTGCCGATCTTGTAGAGGTCATCGCCCGTCGGCTCTTCCTTGTCGAGGTCTTTCTGCGAGGCGAGCAGGATCATGCGATTCTCGCCGAGCGCTTCGTCCACGGCGCGAATAGATTTCTCGCGCGAGACGAAGAGCGGCACGATCATGAACGGGTAGATAACTATATCGCGCAAGGGGAGTACGGGCAGCTCGCCCGGAATCTGCAACTGCTGCTCGTCTCCGCCGCCGCTGCTGCCGGCGCTCGCCGCCTCTAAATCTTCTGCGATATCTGCGTTTGTAATAATAGCCATAGTTTTATGTGACGAACGCCCCGATGCCCGTTGATAAATGAAAAGAGGCTCTTCGATTCATCAATTCTCATTCGTGTTCGTCGTTCTCTCTGATCGTTACCTTAAACTCAGCGCCGCGCCTATCAACTCTTTTCGGCAGGCGCACGATGAGTATACCGTTTGTCAGCTCAGCCGTCGCTTCGCGCACGTCGATAGTCCAACGCAAGGGGACTGTGCGGCTGAAGCGTCCGTAGCTTCTCTCTGAACATAGATGCGTAATAATGCGCGCGCGTGGCGTGCGTTTTTTCTTCTCGCCCCAGATGCGCAGGTGCGTGCCCGTCAACCCGAGCTTGATCTGCGAGGCCACGACACCCGGCAACTCGACGCGCACCGTAATGACCTCAGCCGTTTCGCAGAGGTCAACGGGCGGCGACCATGCGCCCGGCGTGGCCGGAGCGTCCGCCAGCGTCGCCTCTTGCAGCGCGTCGAAGAGACGCCCCACGCGGTCGCGCAACCTTTCCAGTTCGAGGCGCTCAAGCCCCGTCACATGCGCCGCTTTAATCATATGAGACCAGTGACCGGTGACGAGCGGCAGGTGACGAGTTAAAGACAAGCATTTAACTTGCCGCTCGTCACCAGTCACTCGTCCCTGTCTTTAAGCCCTTTTCGCGGCCTGCCCGCTCTGGCGCGAGCGCACCAGATGCTTCAGCTCGTGCATGAATTCCGAGACATCTTCAAATTCCAGATAGACGGAGGCGAAGCGCACGTAGGCCACCTTGTCCAGTTCCTTGAGGCGGCGCATGATCTGTTCGCCGATCTTGCTGGTCGGGCGCTCGCGCTCGGGCGATTCCTGCACATACTTCTCGACCGAGTTGACGATGCCTTCGAGCTTCGACGACGGGACGGGCCTTTTCTCGCAGGCGCGCAGCAGGCCCGCCATGACCTTGTTACGGTCAAAGGCTTCGCGCCGCCCGTCCTTCTTAATCACCATGTAGGGGATTTCGTCAATGCGCTCGTAAGAAGTAAAGCGCCGCTCGCAGCGCAGGCACTCGCGGCGGCGACGAATCGCATCGCCCTCGCGAGACTCGCGCGAATCAACCACCTTGTCTTCGATGAAACCGCAGAAAGGACACTTCATAGTCGCTTACGCTCCTAAAGGGAAAAGGGAGAAGGTACAGGTCAGGTCGTCAACCGTAATTTTTAATAAGAGTGCTTTTGTCCTCACTCACACCTTCTTACTTCTCTTCGGGCTTGAGCCGCATGGCCGCCGGGGTTCCCGTAAATTCTCCGGTCAGGACTTCGACCGCTTCGTCCTTCGTGCAGCGCACGCTCGTGCGTATGCGCCGCCCCTCCTGAATCTTCTCTTTAATCTCGACCTCACACGTCACCGTCTCGCCGATAAAAACCGGCTGGTGATAACGAAAGTGCATCTCGGAGGCGAGAAAGGCGAGCATTCCGCCGATGTGCGTCGCGAGGCTGGCCGTCAGGAGGCCGGGGACGATGCGGCGTCCGAACTTGGTCTGGCGCGCAAACTCGTCGTCCGTGTGAAAAGGATTAAAATCCCCCGTGACGCCGACGAAGAGCGCGACATCGCCCTCTGTGATCGTCCGGCTCCAACGGAAACGGTCGCCGACCTCAAGACCTGCAAACGTCTTTTCCACCTGCGAGCGTAGATCAGCCATCCTGCTCTTCCTCCCGCCTTCAATAAAGCTTCCCCGAGCCCTCTTTTACTTGCCGACGGCCACGGCCTGCAACTCATCATCCGGCGCTGCCCCACCGGCAGGCGGCGTGATCTTCTCGTCTTCCACCGCATGCTCGACGGCCTCCGGCGAGGTCAGCTCGCGAAGGCGCGAGATGCTGATCTGGCCGCGCAGCAGATAGTAGAGCCCGAAGACGACCGCCGGGGCGAAGTCAACAAGATGTATGACGATTGAGACGGCGGCTGCCCTGTCGCGCTCAACACCCAGAAAGATTAGCCCGGCTGCCGTCGCCGCATGAAAGGCTCCGGCAGCGCCGCCCGGCGTCGGCACAAGCGAGCCGACGAGCGCCCAGCCCAGCACGAACACCGCCTCTCCGAAGCCGAAGGGCAAGCCGAAGGCGCGTATCACCAGCCAGTTGGCGAGCGTGATGGCGAGCCACAGCAGCGCCGTCCAAGTGGCCGTCACGACCAGCTCGCGCGGGTGCGCCAACACTTGCAGTGCCGTCGCCAACTGTTCCAGAGTGCTGACGATCATCTGCCTGATGCGCTCCGGCACAAACTTCCAGCGCGCGAGCCTCTCGTCCAGCCACTTGAGAGCCCTGCCCGATTGCCGCTCGAACCAGACCAGAGCGGCGACGCCGAAGAGGGCGACAATGAGCAGTATCACCCCTGCCTCGCGCACATGCGCGAACTGCGTCGGGTCGCCATTGGGAGCGCGAAACCACAGCAGATTGGCGGCGAAAAGGATGACGACGGCCACGGAATCGCACAGGCGCTCGACCATTATGGTGACGAACGAAGCAGCCGGGCGCACGCGCCTGTCGCGAAGCGGAAGCACGACGGGACGCACGACCTCGCCCGCGCGGCCAAAGAGAAAGACCGCGCCGAACCCGACCGTGGTGGAGACAAACAGCGCGTAGAGGCTGGCCGGGGTGAGCGGCGAGAGCAGCGCGCGCCAGCGATAGGCGCGCAGCAAGTAAGTCGCACAGACGACCAGTATGGCGGCCACGAGCAGGCGCACATCAGCCTGCCCGAAGCTCTGGCGCACCTCTGCCCAGTTGAGCCCGCGCCCGAACCACCACAGGATGAGCGCGGCGAGCGCCACGAGCGCGATGAATTTCAGATGTTTTCGCAAAAGATCAAAGTCCCCAACGGGAAACCCGCCCTGCCTCCGACGGGTACAGAACTTGACTCGACTCGCCCCTTAAACACAAGATATAGTGTGGCGAAGCAAGGCTACAATATTTCGCTACAGGGGCGCAAGAAGCCGTAAGCCGTAAAGGCTCGGACAGAGGGGGCTGCGGCGTGTGCCGGGCGTCCGGCTTAGTGGTAATGTTTTCAGGAACTTTCGCCTCTGACTCGTCGTAATCAGCGCTGTGCAGGGACGTTTTCCACCTTGCAGGGCGCGCATGAGCTTCTAGGCCCAAAGCGACGGGATCGGAGAGATGACAGGTGGGAGCTGCAAAGGTTTTGGCGACAAGTGAGGGAGCCGAATTAGTCAGACGATGTCGTGCAGGCGACGGTGCGGCGTGGGAAGAGATTGTCTCGACCTATTCACGCCGCATTTACAATCTGGCCTATCGCTTCACCTCGCGCGCCGACGCTGCCGAGGATTTGACGCAGGAAGTCTTTATCCGCGTCTATCGCTCTTTGGAACAGTACGACTCGAAGCAGGGCGACCTGCAAAACTGGTTGATGCGTCTGGCCCGTAATTTGATCATTGATGATTACAGGCGCAGGCAGCGCACCCCGCACGATACGCACGCAGATGATCTGGAAGATCATACCTATCACCTGCGGGCCACGAGCGGCTCGGTGCAGAACGAGATGGAGCGGCGCGAGCTGGGCGCGCAGGTGCAGGCCGGAATCGACAAGCTCTCGCCAGACCTTCGCACCTGCGTCATCCTGCGCGATATAGAAGAGCTGAGTTATCAGGAGATAGTTGATCTTTTAAAGATACCGGAAGGCACTGTAAAGTCGCGCATCAATCGCGGGCGCATAGAGCTGGCGAAAATCTTGCGCCGCATGAGAGTGGTCGCGATGACGAGCGCTTAAACAAAAGTCAGGAGCCGTCTGCGTCTCCAAGTCGTTGGGGCGGGAGAAGTGTTGTAGACGGCATCCTTCGTAAATTTAACAATAGGGGTGGAGACGAGTAAACCTTATGCTTTGTGGAGATTTTGAAGACCATTTGACCGATTACATTGAGGGTACGCTGGAAGCCCCGATGGCGCGCGCCGTCGCCGAGCACGCCATGCGCTGCCCTGTCTGCCACGAGCTTTTGAATGAGGTCAAAAACAGCATTCGCGCCTGCCAGGCATCCGAACCCCTTCCCCCGCCCGCCCATCTGGAAGCACGCATCCTGATGAAGACCATGCCGGAAGCGGCCATGACGTGCGAAGAGTTTGAAGAATGCCTGACCGATTACCTTGACGGATTCCTTTCCGCTCCCCAATACCATCGCTGGGAACGCCACGCGGCGCTGTGCGCCGACTGCACGGAATTGCCCGGGCAGGTCGTGCGCTCAATCGGCGCTTGCTACACCTACATCACCGAAGAGAAGCCCGTGCCCTTTGGCCTGCACGAGAGAATCTTGCAGGCGACCCTTGGCACGACTCAGGCCGAAGAGGTTCGCGCGCCCCTATCGGCACGCATCGCCGCATGGATGCGTTTGTGGCTCGACCCGATTGTCTCGCCGCAACTGGCGACGGTGGCGACCATGCTGCTCGTCGCAGTCCTCGTGCTGACCAGCACGGTCTCTGCCGACGGCTCGATCAGCGGAATCTATCGCGCCAGCGTGCGTATGGCCGAGAAATCTTACGAGGCGAACGCGGCTGTCAAAGGCATCGCCAACGGGATTACGGATTTCATGAGCGGCCAGCAGCCTGTGCCCGCCATTATTGAAAAGGATAAGGCCAAACCCGAGCAACCCAGAGAGCAACAGAAGAACCACTAAGCATTGCCAGAGCAGACGAGAGACAAAGGGACAAAACGGCAAGTAAATGAATTGCGCTTATCACATCAGAAATCCGGCGGTCGTACAGTGTAACAGTTGCGCGCGCCCGCTCTGCCCCGCGTGCGACCATCGCATACGCGGTTTCCCCTTCTGCCAGGATTGCATAGTGGCGGGCGTGGAGATGCTGCAACAGCAGCAGTCGCGCTCGTCCAGGCTTCCGGTTGTGCGCCGCAGGAGCTCTCCGCTGATCGCCACTTTGCTCTCCATTGTGCCGGGCCTCGGCGCTGCCTACAACGGTCAAACGTCGAAAGCCATCGTCCACTTCGCGATCTTCGCCAGCTTCTTTCAGATGGCCGTGGTCACGGACGGCATGGCCTTCTTCGTGCTCGGCCTCTTCGGCACGCTGCTCTTCGCGGCGGTTGACGCCTGCCGCACGGCGCAACTGATGCGGGCCGGGCTCGCGCCCGATGCGGAAGAGGATGTCATTGCGCGTCGCCTTTACGGTAATCCTTTCGCGTGGGGCGTCACCCTGCTTGTCCTCGGCACTATCTTTCTGCTTCATACGCTTCTGGGGATTCAGCTTCCGGTGCGACAGTTTCTCCCCATCGCTTTAGTCGCTCTCGGCGCGTACATGCTCTTTGATTATGTCGGGCGGCGCAGGCGGCGCGACCGCGAGCCGCTCGGTTTCGACACGCACAGGCCGCCGCCGTCCGTCGTCGTCCATTCGCAGCTTGAGTCGCCGCGTTTCCGCACGGGCGAGCTGATTACGCAGGTGACGGCGCGCGAGCCGGGGGCGATTCCCTTTGAGCCGCGCCCTTAAGAGTTGAAGAAGGCGCGGGGCGATAAATTTCGCACCTTTCGCTTTCATCTTTGTTGTGTCGCCCGTCTCTTTGTTATGATGAGATCGGTTCTCAAAAGCGCCGACGCTCGGCGGGTCGCAAGCCTGAAGGGTCGCGCCGGCGGGGTTCTATCGAGTGGTATTTTGTTTGTAGAGGTCACAAATCATGTCAGCTTTTCTTAAGGTCGCGGGTCGTCTTGGTAGTATAGTTGCTCTTATTCTCCTGATCGTGACGCTGCTGCGTCAGCTCATCTCTCTGGTCAGTTTCCTGATCGTCGCGATCAAGGTCGCCGTCGTCGTCGCTTTCGTCGGGCTCATGCTGTTGATCGTGCTTTCTATTCTTCGTGGCCGCCAGAGCCGCCGGCGCGAGGCCGAAGATATTTAAGCAGTTTGCTCTCTGGATGTAGTAAAATAGCTCACGCGTGCCGGGCGATCATGCGGGCACGCGTGGGCTTTTGTTTTTCCCTCTCCCGCCTTCCCCGGACAATTATCGGGGTTGCAATCTCGCTTCTCATGTGATAGTTTCCAAAACCTTTGCAGCACCCAGGCAGGGTCAGTTCATCATTTTGCGACCTTCAATGGATGATTCATCGCTGCGAAATCTCCAAGCAGGATTTTCAAAATTTAAGACCTCGATAGTCTTTGTTTAGCACCAGTCGCCCCCGTCCGTGGCAGGCTGTGCCTTTCAAGGGGTTGTTCGCGCCTCTCTCCGAAATGGCTTTACGCGCGAATTCAACCGCCAAGGAGCACGTATGATGTCCAGTGACGAACGATTCTACGCCTTCATCGTCGCCCGCACTTCCCGTTCAAGTTCCCGCGTCCGCCGCATCTCTTTACACAAAAGATGGGTCAAAGCCTGCGCTTACGCCGTCGCCGTGCTGATGGGCGTCGCGGCTTACGGCGTTTACGGTTTGACACAGCAAGCCATACACCTGCGCGTCGCGGAGGAGAACGAGCGCCTGCGCGCGGAAAATGAGAAGCAGCGTCAGCAGCTCAACACGCTGAATCAGCGTGTTGACGCCGTCGAGACCGTCACGCGCCGGCTGGCGGAGACGGCGGGCGTCGAGAGCGAACAGCAAACAGCCCAGCGCGGCGCGGGCGGCCCCGGCCTGCCCTTCGATGTCGCCAGCGCCATTGAGTATCGAACCAAGCACATCGAACAGGACTTGCGAACCTACGAGGCCGTCCTGCGTGCGCGCGCGATGACGCCTTCGATCTGGCCCGTCTCGGGCGAATTGACGGACGGTTTCGGCGGTCGCAGCAATCCCTTCGGCGGCGGCTCTTTCGAGTTTCATACAGGACAGGACATAGCCACGCTCTGGGGCACGCCCGTTTCGGCGGCGGCCACCGGCAGGGTCTCCTTCGCGGGATGGCAGAACGGTTACGGTCAGATCGTGATCATAGATCACGGTGGCGGGCTGACGACTCGCTACGGCCACCTTTCGCACGTGGACGTGGTCGAAGGGCAGAAGGTCGCGCGCGGCGAGATGCTCGGGCGCGTCGGCTCTACGGGGCGCTCGACCGGCCCACACCTTCACTATGAAGTGCGCATCAACGACGAGCCCGTCAACCCGAAACAGTATTTGCCGCGCAACACGGACTAATCAACAAAAGCAAGACGAGCACGACAAGCAGTAAGGGACGCGAGCGAAGCTTCCTTACTGCTTTTGCTTTTCGGTTTTCTCTCTGCGGTCTGCTAATATCGCCTCAACCGAGCTGCTCGCTTGTTCATTAAAGGTTAAAGGAAAAGATTCTACCAGATGGCCCTTAGACTCTCCGGCGCGAGCCGCTTCGCGCTCGCCGCCCTTCTGTTCTTTACGCTCATTACGCCGCAGTGCGTCCTCGCGGACGAAGGCATGTTCATGCCTGATACGCTCTCGTCGCTTCCCGTCAATAAGCTCAAAGAGCGCGGGCTGAAAATTCCGCTCACCGACATTTACAATCCTGCGGGCGCTTCTCTCAAGGACGCGATCGTGATTATCGACGGCGGGACGGGTGAATTCGTTTCGCCCGACGGGCTTCTGCTCACCAACCATCACGTCGCCTTCGATGCGCTCGTCGCCGCCTCCACACCCGCTAACGATTACATCGCCCGCGGCTTCACAGCCCGGACTCGTGCCGAAGAGATTCGTGCCCCGGACTATACCGTGACCATCACGGAGGACTTGAGGGATGTGACGAGCGATGTCCTTGGGCCAATATCCGCGACGCTCGCGGGCGAGGAACGAGAGCAGGCCATCACGGAAAGAATCGGCGCTCTCGAAGCAGCCGCGCGTCTGCGTGCGGCGAAGGGTATGCGCCCGCGCATTCAGGCTCTCAACGAAGGGCTCTCCTACTACATGTTCACCTACATGGTGCTGCGCGACGTGCGTATAGTTTATGCGCCGCCGAACGACGTGGGCCAATTCGGCGGCGAGACCGATAACTTCGAGTGGCCGCGACACGGCGCTGATTTCACCTTCATGCGCGCTTACGTCGGAGCCGATGGACAGCCCGCCGACTACTCGACGAGCAACGTGCCCTTCAAGCCGAAGAAGTTCCTATCGCTCTCGCTCGGCGGCGTTCGCGAGGGCGACTTTATGATGGTGCTCGGTTATCCGGGCTCGACGCGCCGTTACCGCGAAAGCTATTCGGCCCTTTACAGCCAGGATGTCAACTGGCCCTTTCTCGTTGATCTTTACTCCAACTACATACGCGTTCTCGAAGACCTCGGCAGGTACAACCCTGAGCTTCGCATCAAGCTTCAATCCGACATAGCCAACTATGCCAATTCGCTCAAGCTCTACGCGGGCTCTATTCCGGCCCTGCGGCGTGCCGGTCTCGTCGCCCGCCGTCGCGCCGATGAGGAGGCGTTCGCGCGCTGGGTAAGCGCCGACCTCGCGCGCAAGGCCAGGTACGGCGAGGTCTTGCCCGGCATAAGTAAAGCTTACGAAGAGTTTCTCTCAACTGCTCAGCGCGATCAGGTCGTCCAACAGATGTTCGCGGTCACAGACCTCGTCGGACTGGCCTTTCTGGCCGAGCAGTTCGCCATCAACAAAGAGAGGCCGGAGGCCGAGCGCAATCCGCTCTTCAACAACGCTTGGGCCGAGCGCGTCAAGGCGCAGACGGGGTCGATACTGGCGGCGCGCCAGCCCACCGTCGAGCGCGAGCTTTTGACGTACCTTTTGAGAAAGGCGGACGAGCTGCCGGCGGGGCAAAAGATCGAAGCGCTTGAGAAGCGCTTCGGCGCGCAGAGGGGCGAGGCGCGTCGTCGCGCCGAAGAGGATTTCGCGCGCGCTGTGGTCGACTCCAAACGCTTCTCGACAGCCGAAGGGCTCTCGTCGCTCTACGCTTTGACGACCACACAATTGCGCGAGCTGCGCGAGCCGCTCGTAGAGTTCGCCTCCGAGATCGGCGCGCTGGAAAGACGACGCACGCTCCTCACGCAGGAGTTCAACGACACGGTAGACCGCCTGCGCCCGCTGCTCGTGGCAGGCATGAGCGAGATGCGCGGCGCGCCCGCTTACCCGGACGCCAACCGCACGCTGCGCTTCGCTTACGGCGAAGTCAAAGGCTACATGCCGCGCGAGGCGATTATCTACCAGCCGTTCACAACGCTTTCCGGCGTGATGGAGAAGGACACGGGGCGCGGCGAGTTCAACGTGCCGGAAAAGCTCAAGCAGCTTTACCGCGCCCGCGACTTTGGCCCGTACGCGACGACGAGTGGTGCGGACGTGCCCGTCAATTTTCTCTCCACGACGGACATCATCGGCGGCAATTCCGGCAGCCCTATCCTCAACGGGCGCGGCGAGCAGGTCGGCATAGTCTTCGACAGCAACTACGAAGGGCTCGGCAACGATTACCTGTACAGCGAGGCGACCAATCGCGCCATCTCCGTCGACATACGCTACGTGCTTTTCATCACGGAAAAGTTCGGCGGCGCTGGCTACCTCCTCAAAGAGCTGGACATTAAAAACGCCCCGGCGCGCGCCGCAGCCCCCGGCATCCGTTGAGAGCGCGGCGGGCACTTTGAGGAGATGCGGCAAGTCTCGCACGGCCTATGCCGGGCTGGTAATCCTTGCCTCAGAACGCGCCCGGCTACGGCAGGCGGCACTGACCTTCCACAAAGTTTGCAAGGGGCCGAATCATGCTCGCGCACTATTATTTGGCTGAAAATTTTTGGATTTTTAGCTTGACAGAGTTGCGGGCTATCGCTTAGTATGCGCCGTCGTTTCGATGCAGGGATTTCCTTTAACTCGCCCCCGCAGAGAGATTTGCAAGCAATACAGACATGAGTTTCAGCTTTTCCCCATTCCTCTGTGTGTGACGTGCGCGCCGCCCCTTTCGGTCGGCGTCTCTCATACGCAGTTTTTTGTTGGTTGTGTGTTTCCGTGTAGCGCCCCAAAGAGAAAGCGCGTCCGGCTCACAAGCATTAACCTCAGGTCGGCGGCGTTTGCCTTAAGAAAGCTCTCCGCCCCGTTTTACCGAATCGTTAGGAGGATTCGTTTGTTATGTCTAGAATAACCGGTAAGGTCAAGTGGTTTAATAATTCGAAGGGCTATGGCTTCATCGAGCAGCCTGGCTCTTCCGACATCTTCGTTCACTACAGCGCCATTCAGGGCGACGGCTTCAAGACCCTCGAAGAGGGTCAGGAGGTTGAGTTCGAGGTCACGCAGGGTCCGAAAGGCCCGCAGGCCGAGAAAGTGACAAAGATGTAATCTCCCCAAGGCTTAACGTAAGTCAAGCCACTGACCGCTTCCGGTCTTCTGGCCCGGAAAGCGTTAGATGAATAGAGGCGATCTTCTCTTAGAGCGAGAAAGGTCGCCTCTATTTTTGATCGGCTGTTATCTCTGATCGGCTCTGGCTTTGAAGTTGACGTGCCCGTTTTCGACATCAATGGAGAAGCGCACGCTCTCGCAGCCCAGATGCTCTTTGAGGTTGTCGGTCTTGGTGGCGATCAGGTGATGGAAACGCGGGAAGGAGAGGTCGTCGGTGGGCTCGCCGCACTTGCGTTTGGCTTCGATGAGGGCCGCGTATATCTCCCTGACGGTCTGGACATCGCCGTGCGCGTCCGAGCAGGTGAAGCTGGTTCTATCCTTTGGCGAGGTCTGTTCGGTGCTGTGTGCCGTGGCGCGCGCCGTCGCCGCCGCATCGCGTCCCTCCTCGCGCGCCTGAATCGTGCGTCGCCACAACTCGCGGAAAGAGTTGTAGCGTGCCGCCAGCGAATTCAAGCGATAGCGCTGCGCGAAGTTGAGCGTGCGATCATCGCCGAGACGCTTGATCATGGTCTCGACGCGGCTCTTCGTGTCGTAGGGGGGGCGCTTGGACGCACCGTTGAAATAGATGTCGTATTCGATCTTGAGGCGGCGCATATCCTCTTCAAGGCGCGTGAGTTGTTCGTCAATGGTCGGCTGGTTGTCGGCTGCCGCGTTGGGCTTCGCCCTGTGTTGCGAGGCACGCGCCAGCTTATTATCGCGGATCGGCACTTTCTAATTCTCCTTCGAGGCTTGTCTACGCATGGTGAGGGCGGCTCGGGCGGGTAGAGGCAACCCCTTGAATTTAGTCTAGGCGGTTTGAAAGCTCAGTGTCAACGATAATATTCGACCGACAGCCGGGCACGCGTCCCCGCACTTGTGCCCGGCCATTGCTTAGACAAAGAGGGAAGGCATATTCTAAGCGCGGAAAAGCTTAACCATTCAGACCCCTATGGCAGATAAAACCGAAATCAGGCAGCAACGGCTTCGGGCATTGCCCTCGGTTGACGCCCTTTTGCGAACTGAGGCGGCCCACTCTTTGCGCGCGCAGGTGGGAGCGCAGCACCTCGCCGAGCTGGCACGCCGCGTCACAGAGGAGTTGCGCGCTCAAATTCAGGAGGCGCACGAAGAGAGCGCCGGTAGTGAATTGAGTGGCGACCATTCGCGCGAGGCGCTGATGGCGGAAGCGACTCGCCGGCTGGAATTGGCCTGCCGGCGCGAGGCAGCTCTTGGCCTGCGACGGGTGGTCAACGCGAGCGGCGTCATACTGCACACGAATCTGGGGCGCGCACCGCTGTCGGAAGCTGCACGCCGTGCGATTGCCGACGGCGCGGCCAGCTATTGCACGCTCGAATACGACACCTTGACGGGCAAGCGCGGGCGTCGTGGCGCGGGCGTCGAAGGGCTTCTGGCGGACTTGACGGGAGCGGAAGCGGCGCTCGTCGTCAACAACTGCGCCGCCGCGGCCCTGCTCATCCTGACCGCGCTGGCGAAGGGGGGCGAGGCCGTTCTGTCGCGCGGCGAGATGGTGGAGATCGGCGGCGACTTTCGCATCCCCGAAGTGATGGCCCAGTCAGGCACGCGCCTCGTCGAAGTGGGAACGACGAATCGCACGCGTGTCGCCGACTACGAGCGCGCGATCAGCGACGAGACGCGCCTCATCATGCGCGTTCATACCTCAAACTATCGCATCGTCGGTTTCACGTCGCAGCCGACAACCGCGGAGCTGGCGTTGATGGCACACGGCGCGAAGCTTCCGCTCTATGAGGATGCCGGTTCGGGCGCGCTCTTTGATTTGAGACCCTACGGGCTCGAAGGCGAGCCGGTCATCAGCGACTCGATCAGAAGCGGCGCGGACATAGTCTCGTTTAGCGGCGACAAGCTGCTCGGCGCTTCACAGGCCGGGCTCATCGTCGGTCGTCGGCAGCTTATCGAAGTTCTCAGACGGCATCCGCTCTATCGGGCGCTGCGCGCAGACAAGCTGGCGCTCGCCGCCCTCGAAGCCACGCTCGCCGCCTACGCGCGCGGCGCTGCTCTGGAGGAAGTGCCCGTGCTTCGGATGCTCGCGGCCAGAGTTGAGGAGGTCGAAGGGCGCGCGCGTAAGCTTCTATCAAGATTGATGAAGCGAGCGAGCGCGTCTTCCCTTCACACAGAGATCATCAGGGGAGCATCCGCCATCGGCGGCGGCTCCGCACCGACCACGCACCCGCCGACGGCGCTCATAGCATTAACGCACGCGGGGCTATCGGCTGCCGCGCTCGACGAGGCGCTGCGGTCATCAACGCCTCCGGTCATCGCGCGTATCTTTGAAGACAGGGTTGTGCTGGACTTACGCACGGTGGCGTCGGATGAGGAAGCGTTGTTGCTGGATGCGCTCGCGGCCCTTCCCGTTTAGAGAATGCGAAAGAATGCGGCGGCGGGCCGACGGGCAGCATTTGAGCTTGAAGGTAACGCTATTGCTTATTGATTCTGCCGCGACAGGTCGAAGCGCCGCAACTGCATCTCTTCTCATCGGAGTGAAGCGTTTCCACGTAATCAATCGTTATCTCTTCGCCGGGCCGTATGTCGCGCAGGGCATAGAATAGTATGTGCCCGTAGATGATCTTCATGTAGCTGTTGGGCTCGCACGAATGGTTGATGTAGTGCGTGCCGTTGCCGCCACGGCTGCCGTCGATGCTCCACTTCGCGTCAACCTCGCAGATGCGTAGCTTGGCGCGATGGGCGCGTCGCTTGGCCTCGCGCGCGGATATTCTTTCGCCCGTATACTCCGCGATCTTTCTTCCGCGCTGGAAGCGCGCCGTCGCAAAGCAGCCCTTACCGTTAATTCTGGATTGGCGTATCGCCAGCCCCTGCGCCAGTTTCAGTCTCATACAGGTTTGATAAGGCTTGGATGATGAATCAGACTACAGGATCGTTTCAGCACGCGACGCATATTACCACGCTCATACAGTGTACAACTCAGGTCAGTACCGCCTGCGGTAGCGGGCGGGTCTCTTGGCTCACGCTGACCCGCCCGCTACCGCAGGCGGTACTGACCTGTCTGCTCTCGCCAGATGTCTAAAACGATGGCCGCCCGCACTGTCCACAGCGCGCGGGCGGCCAAAGAGTTTCGGGGCAGTTCGAGCGAACGATTATTTGAGTTGAAAGCTGCGGGCGATGATGTCCGTCTGGTTGCGTATGCGCGTCAGCTTATCGCGCATGCCCGTGAAGCGCAGGGCGTAGATCGTGCGATTGTCGGCTTGCAGGTAGTAGGTGCGCCCGGCCATGGGCTTGCCGCCGCTGGTGTACTCGTAAGAGATGGTCACGCCGCTCAGGCGTCCGGCGAAGCGCTCCTCTTTGCCGTCCACGTGTCCGGGCATGAAACGAAGCTTCTGCTCCTGATCGCGCCGCGCAAGGTCTGAGGGGGTCGTCCCTTCGTCCACCACTTCCTTGCGAATCTTCAGGTAGCCGTCGTTGCGGTCTCCGTAAATAAATTCCGTGTGCTGGTGAATGCTGTCGGCTTCCTGCACGACGCGCCACGTCGGAGACGGTAGCTCCAGCGTGTACTCGACCTTATCTCTGGAAAAGGTCTGCATCTGCGCCAGCGCGAGCGAAGACAGTAGCGCCATCAGAGAGGCGCAGATGAAAAAGATGCTCAGGCGTCGCATGATTTAAGACTCCTAGATGAATTGCAGTTTCAATGATAAGCACTTTTACGATTGGAGCGCTTTGCACTCTTACTGAGAACAGGTGCGCCGGGCCAATCCTTCCCGCTTGAGATGCCCGTTCTTCGGCGTGAAGTTGTCCCGAAGGCAAGCCCCTCTTTAGGAGGCGGCCTCGGCCAGAGCGGCGCGCTGCAAGACGACCAGACTCTCTATCCCTCGCCCGGCAAGCAACAGCATTTCATCCATTTGCTGGCGCGTGAAGGGCGCACCCTCGGCTGTTCCCTGCACTTCTATAAAGCGGCCATCGCCCGTGCAGACGATGTTCATGTCAACTTCGGCGCGCGAATCCTCGTCGTATTTAAGGTCGAGCAGCGCGTTGCCTTCAAGGATGCCGACGCTAACGGCTGCGACCTCCTGAGTTAAGGGGCTGCGCGTGATCTTGCCGGAGCGCAGGAGGCGGCGGCAGGCGAGCGCTAAGGCGACGTATGCGCCCGTGATGGAGGCCGTGCGCGTTCCGCCATCGGCCTGTAGCACGTCGCAGTCGAGCGTGATGGTGCGCTCGCCCAGAGCCGCCGTGTTGGCGACGGCGCGAAGGCTACGACCGATGAGGCGTTGAATCTCGTGCGTGCGACCCGAAGGGCCGCCGCGCCCCGTTTCGCGCGGGGTTCGCTGCTGCGTCGAGCGCGGCATCATGGCGTACTCCGCCGTCACCCAGCCCTGACCGCGATTACGCATAAAGGGCGGCACACGATCTTCGACTGAGGCCGCGCAGATAACGCGCGTCTGCCCGATCTCGATCAGCGCAGACCCTTCTGCGTTGGGCACAAAATCGGGCGTGATTTTCACCGTCCGCATCTCTTCGCGGGTGCGCCCGTCAGTACGTGCGAAGCTCATCCTGCCCCCAGACTTCCACGGCCTCCAACACGGAGGGCGCGGTTCCCAAGAATCTCTCGGCCACGCGACTGAAGCGGTCGGCGGCGTCCGTGACGTAAAAGTGATCCAGATCGTCGCACAAATGGCGCTCGCGCCCTTCCTCTTCCCGGGCGTCGCGCGCCAGTTCGTTTCGTTGCAGAAGCAGCTCGACCGATTGCGCCGCCGCCTCGCCTGAATCAATCAGACGCACGCGCTCGCCCACCCCGTCCTGAATCACCCGGCGCAGGATGGGATAGTGCGTGCAGCCGAGGACGAGCGCATCTGCGCGGCTCTGTTTGATCTCGACGAGATACTGTGCGGCTATCGAGCGCGCTTCGCCGGATTCGGCCCAGCCCTCCTCGGCGAGCGGGACGAAGAGCGGGCAGGGGCGCTCGATGACTTCGGCGGAGGGCGCGAGCTTCGCGATGGCCTTCGCGTATGCGTGGCTGTGGACGGTCGCTTCGGTGGCTATGACGCCGATACATCCTTCACGGGATTGCTCGACGGCGGCACGCGCTCCCGGCTCGATCATGCCGATCACGTCCACGCCGACACTTCGGCGAATGGCCGGCAGGGCGAGCGCCGAAGCCGTATTGCAGGCCACGACCAGCAGCTTGATGCCGCGCGCTTCCAGAAAACGCGAGTTCTCGATGGCATAACGCTCGACGGTTGTGAGCGATTTTGTCCCGTAGGGCACGCGCGCCGTGTCGCCGAGGTAGAGGAAATGCTCTGCGGGCAGACGCTCGTGCAGCGCGCGATAGACGGTCAGGCCGCCGATGCCGCTGTCAAAGATTCCGATTGGCAAGTCCCGATTCAAAATAGGCGGGCACTACGCTGGATATGATGGTGGAGGCGCCGAGAGTTGAACTCGGATCCAAAAGTCAACGCCGACGAAATCTACATGCTTAGCCGCTTCTCTTTTCGTCCGGCGCTTTTTAAAGGCCCGGACATGTTCGCCCCGAAACCGAGTAAGTGAAGCGACGAAGACCTCGGCGGCGGAGCTAGTCCGACTTTAATCTCGCCCGACCCCACGGACCGAAGGGTCAGGCCAGCTCAACTAAGTGACATCTCACTCCGCGCGCATGAGCAACTTGCGGCGAGACGCTCGGTGCTTAATTAGGCAGCGAGAGCCAATTCTTGATTATTGGCGTTTGTGTTTCCCCACGCTTTTTAACGAGCTGCATAGAGAGAGCCCGGCATGCATCCGCTCGACGATTAAGACTCCTGTCGAAGCCTGTCGCCCCCATTCGCGAACACCTTTATTATAGTTGTTTAGATGACAGCACGTCAAAGAAGGGTGCATCGCCTGTCAAGCCGGGCATGCTTTGATGCCCGGCTGGTGCGAGCCACACCGACTGAATGTGGCTAATCCCCTGCGCTTTGCGACCGACGCCGCGATTAAATACCGTATGGCGCGCCCGGGGGCGGTCGTTTAATTACCGGGCTCGGTGCTTCGTCTGCTCATACGAGTTGCGTTATAATCTTTCGCGCCGAGAATGATCGGAAAGACTCCACCACGATAGAGACCACCCGCGCGGGGCCGATTGAGCGCGAGCGCCTCGCCTGTTTTGAAAAGGAACGATTTATGGCTTCCAGAGAACCCCGTCCCCGTGGCGCGATGTCGCGCCTCAATGCGCCTCCGGCGCGCCGCCGCCACTTCCTGCGTCGTTTCTGGCTTCCGGCTGTCCTGCTGCTGGCGATTGCCGCCGGCGGATTGACGGGCATCGTCGCCGCCTACCAGCTCAACTATTCGCGTGCGGCCAACGAGGTCGCATCGCTGGCGACCTACAGGCCGAGCGTGGTGACGCGTGTTTATGCCGACGACGGGCAGACTGTGATCGGCGAGTTCGCGCTTGAGAAACGCATCCCGCTCAAGTACGACGAGATACCGCCCGTGATGAAGAACGCGATCCTCGCCATCGAGGACACGCGTTTTTACGATCACGTCGGCATCGACCCCATACGCATTATCGGCGCGGGCTGGAAGAATCTGACGACCGACAGGCGCGAAGGCGGCTCAACTCTTACGCAGCAGCTCGCCAAGAACCTCTTTCTCTCCAAAGAGCAGACCCTCAAACGCAAGATCAACGAATGGCTGCTCGCCCTACAGATTGAGCGCTACTACACCAAGCAACAGATACTTGAGATGTACGCCAACCACATCTTCCTCGGCGCGCGCGCCTACGGGATAGAGGCCGGCGCGGAGAACTATTTCGGCAAACAGGCCAAAGACCTGACGCTCGAAGAAGCGGCGCTGCTCGCCGGCATCCCGAAAGCGCCCGGCGAGTATTCGCCGACGGTCAATCCGAAGGAGGCCAAAGAGCGCCGCAATCTCGTGCTCGATCAGATGGCTAAGAACGGCTTCGTCTCGCAGGCGGAGGCCGACGCGGCCAAGGCCAAACCGATCAAGCTCGTGGACACGGCCTACTATCCTTCGCAGTCTCGCTCGTCGCCCTTCGACTATCCGGTCGAAGAGATTCGTCAGGACATCGAGGAGAAGTACACCACGCGCGTCGCGCAGGGGGGCTTGCGCGTCTACACGACGATCAACGTCGAGGCGCAGACCAAGGCCGTCGAGGTGGTGCGCGCGCGCCTGCGCGAGTACGACCGCACGCATGCGGGCTGGCGCTCCTCCTACACCAACATCGCCGCGCAGAACAGTAACGGGACGACCCAACCCGTCACGCAGCAACAGCTCGAAGGCTACAAGCACCCGGATTGGTACGGCAACGACTACGAGCAGAACAAGTACATCATGGGCCTCGTCATGAAGCTCGATCAGGCGAAGAACGAAGCGCACGTCCGCTTCGGCACGTACAGCGCCGTCGTGACGGCCAAGGACATGGGCTGGTCGGGTCGCCAGCCGAAGACCGAGTTTAAGCCGGGCGATCTGGCCGAGTTCAAGATCAAGGAGGTGGACGAAAAGAACCGTCGCCTCGTGGTCGAGCTTTCGCAGGTTCCGGGCGTGCAGGGCGCTATGATGACCCTCAATGCCAAGACGGGCGAGATCATAGCGATGGTCGGCGGCTACGATTTCTACACCAACAAGTTCAACAACGCGACGCAGGCTTATCGTCAAACGGGCTCTGCCTTCAAGCCCTTCATCTATACGGCGGCGGTCGAGTGGGGCATGACGCCCGACAGCAAAGTTTCGGGCGCGCCCATACACATCGGCGACTGGATACCGCACAACTACGACGGCTCGACCAGCAACGGTGACCTGCCCTTAAAGGTCGCGCTCGCCAAGTCCATGAACATCCCTGCGGTGCACCTGCTGCAAACGGTCGGGATTCAGACCGGCGCGCAGATGGTCAGACGTTTCGGCATCACCGTCCCGATGGCCCCTTATCTTCCCTCGGCGCTCGGCGCGACGGAAGTCCCCTTGAACCAGATGGTCTCGGCCTACTCGGCTTTCCCGAACAAGGGCGTGAGAGTCGAGCCGCACCTCGTCCGCCGCGTGCTTGACCGCGACGGCGAAGTTCTGGAAGCGTGGGAGAAGACGACCTACAAGGTGACGAGCGAGTATGTCGCGCTGACGATGGTTGACATGATGCGCGGCGTCGTAGAGGCGGGCACGGCGACGGGCGCGAAAGTTTTGGGCGTACCGCTGGCGGGCAAGACCGGCACGGTCAACGATCACACGGACGTGTGGTTCGTCGGCTACACGCCGACCTACGTGACCGGGGTGTGGATGGGCTACCCCGGCAGAAAGAAGCCGCTCGGGAATGATATGACCGGCGGCCACGGAGCGCTGCCCTTCTTCGTTGACTTCATGAAGGACTTCCTCAAGGACAAGCCCAAGGAGAGCTTCGAGAAGCCGCCCTCCATGCCGGAAGACATGAAGGAGCTGCAAAAGCAGCGTCAGCGCGAGCAGCAGGAGGAGAACATGCAGCTCGTCGCCGCGCGCGCCGGTCGCGAGCGACGCGACAGCGAGTCCTCGCTTCCTTCCGCCATCACAGACCCGAAGCTGGAACAGGTGACGCTGCCGCCCGCGCCAAGCACGGATAGCGGGCCAGCCCCCTCTTCCGCCGAACCGCCTTCGACTACGCCCAGAAGGACAGAAGCAGAATCTTCTCCGCGCACTGACGCCCTCCCGCCGCCCGCCGCCACCACACGGCCACGCGAGGTCGAGCCGCAGAAGAAGAAGGGTAAAAAAGGCACGGACGAACCATAAGCGCAGTTGCCGGATGTTAGAGGCCGTTTGAAAAATCCCTGAATATTCCCGCGAGAATATTCAGGGATTTTTCAAACGGCTTCTGAGGGCAATAATATACCCGACTCAACGGATGACGAGCCGGCAGTTAATAATGGACGGTTGAATGCGGAATGCGGGATTTCGTTTCATGCCTTGTGCGACCGCCGACGCCGACTAAGCGCTCAAATTCCTTCTTCACAAGCGGGTAACACTCGCATGAGATTGCTTCGAGCCCTTCCCTGTCAATGAGGGTGATTCGACCGCGCCTGTAATCAATCAGTCCCCTTTGTTTAAGCGCTCCCGCCGCCTGAGTGACACCGGCGCGGCGCGTGCCCAGCATCGTCGCGATGAACTCATGCGTTAGTTCCAGCTCTTTAGAGTGCGACCTGTCCTGACACATGAGCAGCCACTTAGCCAGCCGCCCGTCTATATCGTGGGCACGATTACACGCCGCGCCCTGCGCTATCTGAGTGATGAAGGCTTGCGTGTACCTGAGAAGCAAGTCCTGTAACTGCCCGCACTTCCTGAACTCCTTCCTGAGCACGTCGGCACGCATCCTGAACCCGTCGCCCGCCATCTGCACCTGCGCCAGAAGCGGCGTGCTGATGCTTCCTAAGAAGACGCAGACGCCGAACATGCCTTCGTTACCGACCATGCCGACTTCCACACCTTCGCCGTCCTCGAAAGTGGAGACGAGTGAAACCGTCCCGCGGTTGGGGAAATACGCGTGCGTGATAGGTTCTTCGGGGCGGTAGAGGACTTCGCCCGCCCACAGGTTGACGGATTCGAGATGCGGAGTCAGGCGTTCGTACTCCGAGCGAGTTAGTGCGTTAAGGATTCTATTCCTGATCGGGAGATGTGCTGGTTGATTGGCGGACATTGGTTGCCTTTTCCGTTACTGGTTGCGGAGTCATGATAGACAGCAGGCGGCATGAGGAGGAGAAGTCTGCAAGGCTAGACTTAATGTCGGATGTTGGCTTTCAAAAGAACTGTTTTAAGTACATGAGAACTATACTACACTTCGTCCAGAATGAACATTCCGCCGTCCAGACCGGACGAAGCGAAGTGGCGTTGGCCCGAAGCGCAAGAGCCTTCTCGCCCGCCTCACACAATCAGTTTAAATCGTCAGACGACTATCTGCTCTCTACCGATTCCGGCGAGTCAACTATATTATTGCCGTTCTGAGATAGTAGTGAAATGCCTTTACAGGCATCTGCTCTTAGAAGAGTTTTCCTATGTAGTGGTCCAGCATCTTTCGCCACCAGGGCCAGTCGTGGTCAACGTCGTAGCCCCACATATCGAGCGTGTGCGGAATCCCTTTGGCATTTAAAATCTCGGACAACTGGCGGCTGCGCTCCGGCGCTTCCCACTTGCCCTGCCCCGTCAGGATGTAGATCGCGTCGGCCCCGCGCAGCAGCGGCAGATTGTAATCGTCGTTGAGGTTCGGCAGGTAGTCCACAGGATTATTGAAATAGACGTTGTCGTCGTAGTAGCCGTTGAAGTAGGCGCGCACGTCGTAGCTGCCGCTCATCGGGATTGTGCCGCGAAAGAGGTATGGGTGGCGAAAATAGGTGTTCGCCGAAAGATACGCGCCGAGGCTCGCCCCCGTCGTGACGGGACGCGCCTCCCCATCGCCCGTATCATGGCGGATGAGCGGCAGCACTTCATCCGTAATATAGCGGTCGTAGCGCGTCAGGAGTTCCGCCTTCCACTGCGGCGGAGCCTGCTCATTGAGCAGGCTGTAACGATTGACGCTATTGATCGAGTAAGCGCGCACGCGACCCCGTTCGATATGATGGCTGATGGCATCAATCAACTGGAATCTTTCGTACTCAAGAAAATCGGCGGCGGCTGTTGGCAGCATCAGTAGCGGATAGCCGGCGTGTCCGTAAGAGACCAGCGGCATCTCCATTCCAAGATTCTGACTGTACCAGGCAGTGACACGACGCTCCATCGGAAACTCTCCTCACGTATTCGCCCCCGCAGGGCGCAGATCGAAGAACTCTTCAACGAATGGCTGTTTTCTAATGCGAGTTGCGACAGATATTCCCCTACTTCTCGCCCGCATGCAAGCCGCAGCGGCCCCCGACTTGCACCCATCATTCTCCACATCCGCCCCGCTTGACGCTCCCGCAACCCTTCTGCTATAAAAATTCCCGCGCCCACGCCGAGAGTGCAAGGCATTAACTCTCAACCGGGCGCATCTTCCGCAGTAGCTCAATGGCAGAGCATCCGGCTGTAAGCGCTGCATGAAGTTGGTAATCAAGGCTCATGCAGGAACATTGCAGCTTCCACAGGTGACTGTGGTTGAAAAACCGGGCGAATTCAGGGAAGCCTTCGCACACGCCTAAGTGAGCATGGTAATCCTGAGCGAAGCTTGCTGAAAGGTCAGAAAGTAAGCAAGAACGTGCAGAGACTAGGGATTGAGGAGACCTGACCAATAAAATCCCACTAGCACCCGGCAACTTTTTGAAGTTTAGAAAGTTGATGAGATAGTCCGCCCCTATGTGAAAACATAGGAACATGCGTAACCGGAGGGTTGTAAGTTCGAGTCTTACCTGCGGAGTTTAAATTTCCATAGTTGAAGAATAAGGCCGCTCACATGAGCGGCCTCAATCTTTTCTTCTGCACTCTCCTGCCGAGCGCATATAATTACAAAGCAGCGCCAAAGCTCAGAATTTTGCTTGATTTGCCAAGTTGCCTTGCTCTAGAGTTGCATTGCCAATCCATTAATCTCCCAAGCGAAGTCGAATGAACGCCGATTTAATGAATATAGCCAACACTTTGCATAGAGGCGACTGCATTGAAGTGTTACCGACACTACCAGACGCTTGTATTGATTTGATTGTAACGTCACCGCCTTATGCTGATAGTCGAAAAAATACATATGGTGGCATCCATCCAGACAAATACGTTGAATGGTTCTTGCCTGTCGCTACGCAGTTGAAGCGTGTACTTAAGAATGACGGATCGTTCATACTTAATATTAAGGAGAAAGTCGTTGATGGTGAGCGACATACTTATGTACTAGAATTAATTCTTGCACTCAAGCGGCAGGGCTGGCTGTGGACAGAAGAGTATATGTGGCACAAAAAGAACTGCGCGCCGGGTAAGTGGCCTAATCGCTTTCGTGATGCTTGGGAGCGATGTTTACATTTCACCAAACAAAAGAAGTTCAAAATGTATCAAGAAGCGGTCATGGTTCCAACCGGTGATTGGGCTAAGACAAGGCTCAAGAATTTAAGCGAGAATGACAGCAAAAGGTTCAACTCACAGGCCGGCAGCGGCTTTGGTAAGAACATCGCCAACTGGGTGGGTCGAGATATGGCGTACCCGAACAATGTTCTGCACCTAGCTACAGAATGCGGCAACAAGAATCATAGTGCCGCTTTCCCGAAAGAACTGCCGACATGGTTTATTAAGCTCTTCACGGAAGACGGCGACCTTGTGCTTGATCCCTTCGCAGGAAGTGGTACAACCTGCGTTGCAGCTTATGAGATGGGTAGGAAATACATAGGTATTGAACTCAAAGACGAGTACTTCCAAGAAGGTCTATCAAATATCAACAGTGCCAAGAGAATTCCCGTTCAAAGAAAGCTGATATGACTAATGATGAACAGTACCAAGACTACTATAAGTTTCTGGCCGAAAATGTGGTTACGCCTTTCTATTATGAACGATTAATGTATCTGCGATGTGACATGAGTCTATCGGACATTCTGAGGCGGAAAAATCCTTATTTACTCAAAGCCAAAAACATAGCGTCACCCAATGAGCTGGTGCATAGCATCGTTGATGCTTTCCTATCTTCACAAGAAGAAACGATGTTCGGGAACAAACTCGAAACGTTCGCTATCTACGTTAGCGAGAAACTGTATGGCGGTTTCAAATCAGGACTTCCGAGCATAGATTTGGAGTTCGAGCGCGATAATATTTATTACATTGTCGGCATTAAGTCCGGCACCAACTGGGGCAACAGCGATCAGGTTAATAGGATGCGAGACAACTTCAAAGCGGCGCGAGATTTTCTGAAGGAGAAAGGAGTGACGAAAAAAATAGTCGCGGTCAACGGTTGCATTTATGGGAAAGAAGCAAAACCTTTCAAAGAGAATAAAGACCCGCAGAAAAGTTATTACAAATATGCGGGGCAAGACTTTTGGGACTTCGTTTCGGATGACGATGATATGTATCGTGAAATAATCAAACCGATTGATGAAGAAGCGCGGACACGCGACGAAGAGTTCAAGCGTACTTACGACGGAAAAGTTAATAGCATGGTTAAAGAGTTCAGCAATATATTTTTAGACGAAGAAGGGTTGATTGATTGGACAAGACTCGTAGATTACGTATCTAGACGCGGAAAGAGTGAAATTGTATTTCCTACAGAGAAAAGGACTGGTGAGTGCGCTGAGTACTTCAAGAGAAAGAAAGAAGAGAAGAAACGTCAGAAAGAAGAGAAAATGAGGAAGGAAGAAATTAGAAAGAAGATGAACAACCTGTAACGGCCCTCAATGCGTTTCCAGCCCGTGATTCTAGCCCGCGTATTTCACCGTGAACCCAAGCAATTCATAAGGGTAGATGATAATTAAAAGCTTAGATGTGCTTGCTCTCGTGGTTAATCTACCCGCCCCCGTTACAGCGCGGCGCTGTCAGAATAGTCATTCAGGGTTGGGGCTAAGGAAGAGCATCCGGCCGTTATATGGTCGAGTTCGTTGATGAGTCGGGTCAGGTCTATATTCTTTCCAGCATCATGGATTCAACGCACCTTATCCCCTTGCGATTCAGATAAGAAGCAGCGTCAGCAAAGCTTAGTAATGTAATTTGCCTTGCAGGAACATCAACGCTTACCGTCGTGCTTCGGTTTGCCCGGCAATCTGGCTGGTAGGTCAAGCTCATCGTCAACAAGCACGTCGAGGCAGATGCCCGCGGCTTGGGCGTATTTCAGAAGTATCGGTAGGGGTGGCTCGCGCTCGCCGGATTCGTAGCCGGAAATGTTGCTCTGGTAAATCAGTTCTTCGAGACCTAATCGCCGGATGAGCTCGTTCTGTGAAAGGCCCAAAGCTTCGCGGATTTGCCGCAGCTTTTCGGCAAGACGCTCAGACCTCAAACGCGCAGCCCTTCCCATTAGAAGCTATCTCCTAACGAAAGAGCCGAAATTATCTTGCTACTAATCCAAAATAGGATTAGAATGCCTTTGCAACCGATTGCCGCCGTGAGTATGAACCTTTCATGCTCAACGGCGATGCTCATTACTCGTCTTGAGGTTGAGGGTTGAGCCGTCGCATTGGCCGTTGTTTTGATTTTCAAAGACTGGAACGCGCGCCATCATAGCAGAGAGCGTGCATAGTTTTCATTACCTTATGACCTCACCAATTTTATAGCCAAATTTGTCGGGGAGCGCGCGCAGGGGGGTTGTCGCGCTCCCGCTGCACGCCTGCTATGGTGAGGGGCGGGCTGTGCGGGGAGGCCGCCACGGTTGGGAGACGTGGCGGCCTTGCTTTCCGTAAAGTAGATTCAATCGAACAGGGTCGGGATTTGGCTGCAGTCGAACGCGGATAGGCTTCCGGCCCGTAATTTCGGTCAGTTTCCTTTAAATTCAAGCAAAACAACCGTTTAGACAGAAGCAGAGCCTGTTCAGACAGCCGCATAGCTCGTTCATACAGCGTCAAACCCCTTTCATACAGCGCGAAAGCCTCTTCATACAGCGTCACAGACGGCTCAGACGGTGCGTGAGGCGGTTCAGACAGGCGCAAAGATGGCTCAGACAGCGCGAAACATCGCTCAGACAGAGTGAAACTTGGTTCGGACAGTGTGAGAGACGAGTCAGGCAGGGTGAAAAGTCTTGAGAGCGTAGAAAAAGGTTTTAAGCGCGTGGCTGCCGAGAGTATAATCCGCGCCGACGGGCGGCCACTCTTGCTGTCACGCCCCTATCACCACGCGGGCGTTCGAGGCATCCTCGCCACCTGACGCTCAAATTTTCCTTAATCCTTCACCTGAAAAGGAGACCTCATGAAAGATACGGAAAGACTTAGATACGAGACGTTTCTGCGCGTGCGCGAATTCGGCGCGAGCCGCGAGGCAGAGTTTCCGCAGACGACGCTGGCGGGCGAGTTGTTTGCCGGCCTCAACGGCATCATCGCAGAGATTGACGGGCACACTGCGGCGCAAGCTTCCGGGCAGAGCGCGTCAATGGAAAGCACCGGGAGCAAGTCGGCTGCGCGCGATGAGCTGCGTCGCGACCTTGAAGCCATCAGCCGCACGGCGCGCGTGATGGCACGCACCATACCCGGCCTCGAAAATAAGTTTCGCGCCCCGCGCAGCATCTCGGATCAGGCATTGCTCGCAATGGCAAGAGCTTTCGCGGCAGACGCCCTGCCCCTGAAAGCGGAATTCACGCGGCGCGGGCTGCCGGACGATTTTCTGGACGACCTCGCAGCCGACATAGAAGCGTTTGAGGAAGCCGTCAACCAGCAGATTCAGAAACGCGAAGCGCAGGTGGCGGCAACCGCCGCGCTCGATGATGCCATAGAGCGCGGCGTGAGCATCGTGCGCGAGCTGGACGCAATCATGCGTAATAAGCTGGCAACAGATCATGCCTCTCTGGCAGCATGGCTCAGCGCAAGTCATATAGAGCGCCCGCCGCGACGTGCTGCCCGCTCTACATCCCCACCAGACGCTCAACCTCCCGCACCTGCAAGTTAAAGCAAGGATGAAGGCGGAAGGATGAAGTAAAAGCTTTCAAGAAAGAGAAGCATTCCTTTCAGCATTTCTTTCATCCTTCCGCCTTCATCCTTCATCCTTGCTTTAATCCTGTTTGATTTTAATCTCTAAGGCCCGAAGCGCTGCCTGTATTCGGCGGAGTTCAGGAAGCCGTTGACGAGCAGGCGGTAGTCGTTCGTCTGATTGAGGGTCTGTATCCAGTTCAGGTAGAGAATGTCAGGGTCGCGCCGCAGGTAGCCGAAGTATTCTGCGACGACGAAGGCTTCGTTGTAGAACTTGACCCTCACGACCTCGCTTTCGACTATCGCTCTTAAGACCTGAGCGCGGTCTTTCCTTCCCTGTGCCAGATCATCGATCAGCGCTTGCTTGTTCGTGAGCGTTACGCCCGCGGTCTGTTCGAGGAGGTTGACGTAGGCCGCAGGGTCTGTCTGTGAGTCGTATTTACTCCTGAACTCCTGCCGGGACATGAACTCGTTGATGAAAGCCACACGCCCGGCCTCCACCTCCTGCTCAGTCAAAAAGCCTGTGGTGCGGCTCAAATCCATCATAAATTCCGTGTAGTGCGGAATCCGCCCGAAGGCGACCGAATAGAAGCGGTAGAGGAAATAGCCCCTGACCTGAAACTCCTCCGAGCGGTAGAAGGCCGCCGAGACCTCTATGCGGTCGCAGAAGTTGTTGTTCGCATCGCGGCCCGACGGCGGGCAGTTATTGAGCGTGGCTTGCCAGCCTTGAAAGCCCCCGGGCTCGGGCTGGCGGTTGAGGAAGTCGTGGTAATGCTGGCAGACGAAAACGGGGGTCTCGTCGAGGACGTTGCCGGTTGACTCCGGCGCGTCATCCAGTATCTGTACGGTGGCCGTCGAGGGCGTGCCGAGAGTTCCGCCCGTAGGATTGCTCAGGCTGACGGTGAACTGTTCCGTGCCCTCTACTTTGGAGTCTTCGTTGATGAGCAGAGAGAGGGTCTTCTGTGTCTCGCCGGGCACGAAGGTCAGACGACCCAGCGCCAGATTATAGTCCATCCTCTGCGAGGCCGTGCCGTCCACCGTTTGATAGTCAACTATGGTTGTGCCGGAAGCGTCGCCCGTGCGCGTGATGTTTAGGACGAGCGCCGTGCAGTCTTCCTGAATGCTGTAGCTTGCCTGACCGAACTGCACGGTTGTCGGCGTTGGCGTTGGGGTCGGCGTCGGCGTTGGGGTGGGCGTCGGCGTTGTGACAGCCGTGGACTGATAGCGGGCGAGGGCGAAGTCGCGGCTGCTGCCCGTGTCGGTGTTACCAGCGGCGACGATCTTGCCGTCCGCTTGAATGGCTACGGCGTGGGCCTCCTGAAAAATGCCGAAGAAGTCTGTCGTGACCTTGCCCCCTGTTCCGAAGGACGCGTCGAGCGTGCCCGAAGTGTTGTAGCGCGCAAGCGCGAAGTATACGGAAGCTGTGCCGTTGGGCGGCGAGGGGAGGAGATTGTCGTAGAAGCCGGCGGCCACGATCTTGCCGTCCGACTGTAGGGCAATATCCTCGGCTGTGTCAGCGCCGCCGAAGTCTGTCGTCACCCTGCCCCCTGTTCCGAAGGAGGTGTCGAGCGTGCCCGAAGTGTTGTAGCGCGCAAGCGCGAAGTCCTGACCGGACGGGGACGTGCTGCTTTTTCCGACGCCAGCCGCCAGTAGCTTTCCGTCAGGCTGTATGACGAGGTCTCTGATAACGTCTGAGCCGGTGTTGAAATCCGTCGTCACGAGGCCGTCGCCGTCGAAGGAGGTGTCGAGCGCGCCCGTGGTGTTGTAGCGCGCGAGCCCGAAGAACTCACCGTTTGCTGCCCCGCCCGCCGCGACGATCTTGCCGTCGGCTTGAATCACAACGGCGTTGGCCGTGTCCGCGCCGCCGTTGAAGTCGGTCGTCAGCTTGCCGTCAGTGTCGAAGGAGGTGTCGAGCGAGCCGTCCGTGTTCAGTCGCGCGATGGCGAAGTCGCTGCCGTTCGTGCCTGCGACGACTATCTTGCCGTTGGACTGAACGGCGACGGCGACCGCCGCGTCATGCGTCGTGCCGAAGTCAACCGTGGCCCGACCGTCCGCGTCGAAGGAGGTGTCGAGCGAGCCGTCAGCGTTGTAGCGCGCGATGGCGAAGGAGGTGTCGGCGCTGGGAATTTGACTGAAGTGCGCTCCGGTCTGCCCGACGACGACGATACGACCGTCCGCTTGCAGGGCAGCGCCGTTCGCGAAGTCGTCGCCGTTTGACGCGAAGTCCGTCTGGACGATTCCGCCTGAGCCGAAGCCTGTGTCCAGAGAGCCGTTGGTGTTGTAGCGCGCGAGCTGGAAATTAAGGTCTTGCGCCTGACTCAGGCGTATGAACGGAACATTGAGTCCGACGGCGACGAGTCGTCCGTCCGGCTGTATGAGAAGCTCGTTGATGCCGTCTTCGTTGAGCGCAAAATCCGTCATGACCTTGCCGTCCGCATCGAAGGTGGTGTCGAGCGCGCCCGTGCTGGTGTAGCGCGCGACTCCGAAATCGCGCTGACCCGTGATGTTGGCGTCGCCCGCGGCGACGATCTTACCGTCCGCTTGCAGGGCCACGGCCTGCGCGCCGAGACCAAAGCGCCCGCCGGAAAAGTCCGTGGTAACTTTGCCGTCCCCATCGAACGTGTTATCGAGCGCGCCCGTAGTGTCGTAGCGCGCGAGGGCAAAGAAAGAGCCTGCGGGTATAGTGCCCGCACGGCCCGCCGCGACGATCTTGCCGTCCGTCTGTATGACCACATCGCTGGCAGAGTCCACAAGGCCAAAATCTGTGATGACCTTGCCGTCTCCGTCGAAGCTGTTATCAAGCGAACCGTCCGTGTTGTAACGCGCGAGCGCGAAGTTGTCTTCAGAAGCGACGCTTCTGGCCGTCTCACCCACAGCGACGATCTTGCCGTCGGTTTGAATGGCGAGCCCGTTGGCCTCTTCAAAAGTGCCGCCGAAGGCTGTCGTCACTATGCCGCCCGTGCCGAAGGTGTCGCCGGGTGTTGAGTCGCCTGCCGCGCCGCTATCGAGCGAGCCGTCCGTGTTGTAGCGCGTGAGCAGGAACGCGGCGTTACCCAGACCTGCGACGACGATGCGCCCGTTCGCCTGTATGGCGACGGCGTGGGCTTCTTCAAAGGTGAGGCCGGGGATGTCCGTGGTCACGCTCCCGTCCGTGTCGAAGGAGGTGTCGAGCGAGCCCGTGGTGTTGTAGCGCGCAAGCGCAAAGACCGAGGCGAAAGTTGTGGCGTCGGTGCTTGAGCCTGCCGCTACGATCCTGCCGTCGGGCTGCAGGGCAAGGGCGTTAATCTGAGCGCCGATGCTGTTGGGGAAAGAGGTCACGACGCGCCCGTCCGTGTCGAAGGTGGTGTCCAGTGATCCGTCCGCGTTGTAGCGCACGAGCGCAAAGACGCCGTGCAGGGTGTTGGCGGGGTCTGTGGCCGAGCCGCCCGCGACGATCTTGCCGTCCGGCTGGATGACGAGCGCATTAGCAGCACCGCCGAGGCCGAGCGGGAAGTCTGTATGAACCCTGCCGCCTGCGCCGAAAGTCGTATCCAGACTTCCGTCCGTGTTGTAGCGTGTGAGCGCAAAGTCTGAGCCCGAGAACCCGGCGACGACAATTTTGCCGTCCGCCTGCACAGCCGTATCTCTGGCCGTGTCCAGTCCGCCCGGAAAAGAGGTAGTGACCCTGCCGCCCGTGCCGAAGGTCGGGTCCAGGTCGCCGTCCGCCGCGATCACTCTAAAGTAGAGGGGCAAGCCGACGAGCAGGACTGCTGCTAAGAGTAAGCTGATGCCATACGTCCTGTATGGGCCGAATAATGACGGGGCGGGCGAATTAAAGCGCGCTTGAAGTGCATGGCGTTGATCTCTTCGATCTCTTCTCATGGGTCAAACTCCTTTTGGCACGGTCGGCACGGCGACATCGTGCGGTCTTTAGCTTGGGTAAGGGTCTCGCTTTCGACCTACAAGGCGGAAAAAGACGGCGAATCGGCTCAGGTCGGGGAAAAAAGTTTCTTCCGATGGGCGAAGATCGTATAATTTGCGGGAATCAAGGACGGCTAATAACCTGCCGACTGCTCCGCAACAAGGTTTATTCCTGATGACCTCGACACAGGATGTCACGCAATCCCTGCGCGAATTGAGCGACGGAAATGAGTCTGTGCCCGCGCGCCTGATGCCGCTCGTCTACGGGGAACTGAGGCGTCTGGCGCAAGGCTATCTTGAAGACGAGCGGGCCAACCACACGCTGCAAGCCACGGCGCTCGTTCACGAGGCTTACATTCGTCTGATAGATTGGAAGAACGTCACATGGCAGAATCGCGCGCACTTCTTCGCGCTGGCCGCGCAGGTCATGCGGCACATACTGGTCGACCACGCGCGCGAGAAACAGGCGCAGAAGCGCGGCGGTGGCCTCACTAAAATCGCGCTCGAAGAAGCCGTCAGCTTTCCACAGCAAAGAGAGGTTGATCTGGTGGCGCTCGACGATGCGCTGAAAGCCCTCGCCGAGTTTGACCCGGCACAGAGCAGGATCGTCGAGCTCAGATTTTTCGGCGGCCTGACTATTGACGAGACGGCTGAGGCTATGAGAATTTCGCCTGCCACTGTCAAACGCGAATGGCAGATGGCGAAAGCCTGGCTGCACAAACGGATCGTGCGCGAGCTTTAAAGGAAGGCGGAAGGATGAAGTAAAAGCTTTCAAGTCATTGAAGCATTCCTTTCATCCTTCATCCTTCATCCTTTCTTCTTATGACGCCTGACCGATGGTTACAAGTTAAAGAGATTTTCCACGCGGCTGTCGAGCTTGAGCACAAAGAGCGTCGCACGTTTCTTCTCAAGCGCTGCGGGGACGACCCGGAGATGCTGCGCGAGCTTGAGTTGCTCATGGAGTCGCACGAGGGGGCTGGCCCATTCATAGAGCGGCCCGCGATGGCTTCCGCCTCGGACATCCTTCTGGAAGGCGAAGCCTATATTTGGGCGGGGCGGACGCTCGGGCAGTATCGCGTGCTGCGGGAGTTGGGGCACGGCGGGATGGGGCTCGTGCTGCTGGCGGTGCGCGCCGACGATCAGTTTAAAAAGCAGGTCGCCGTCAAAATCCTGCGCCGCGGCATGGACTCCGACGAGATAGTCCGCCGCTTCCGCACAGAGCGACAGATACTGGCTTCGCTCGAACATCCCAACATAGCGCGCCTGCTCGACGGCGGCATCACGGAAGACGGCCTGCCTTATTTCGTGATGGAATACATAGAGGGCCAGCCGGTCGACAGCTATTGCGACGAACGTAAGCTCAGGACGGACGAGCGGCTGGTGCTGTTCCGTAAAATCTGCTCGGTCGTCGAGTTCGCCCATCAGAACCTGATCATCCACCGCGATCTCAAGCCCTCGAACATACTGATTACTTCCGAGGGCGAGCCGAAGCTTCTGGACTTCGGCATCGCCAAGCTCCTGAACCCGGAGCTGGCCGCGCAGACCCTTTCGGCCACCGCGACGGACTTGCGCCTGATGACGCCCGAATATGCCAGCCCGGAACAGATACGAGGCCACAACATCACAACCGTGAGCGACGTTTACAGCCTTGGCATACTGCTCTATCGTCTCCTGACCGGACACGCGCCTTACCATTTCATGCAGGCTTCGCCGCTTGAGATAGAACGTCTCGTCTGCGAAACCGAGCCGGAGAGGCCGAGCACGGCTGTCATTCGCACGCAGGAGATCAGGGTCGGACAGCGCACGACGCGCGTCACGCCCGGCACGGTCGGGGAGGCCAGGGGCGAAACGCCTGAAGCCCTGCGCCGCCGCCTGCGCGGCGATTTAGATAACATAGTGCTCAAGGCTCTGCGGAAAGAGCCCGAACGACGTTATCCATCGGCGGCACAGTTTGCCGAAGACATACGCCGCTACATGGAAGGGCTTCCGGTCACGGCGCGCAGGGACACTTTCGCTTACCGCGCGTCAAAGTTCGTCGGGCGAAACAGGATCGGCGTGGCAGCCGTCTCACTGATCTTTCTGGCTATCCTCGCGGGCCTGTTCGTGAGCGTCTGGCAGGCGCGCGTCGCGGCGCGCGAGCGAAATCAGGCGCGGCGCGAGATGGCCCGCGCAGATCGGCTCAATAACTTTTTGAAGTCCATTTTGTCCGCCGCCTCGCCCGAACAGAAGGGCCGGGAGGTGAAAGTCATAGAGGTCTTGAATGACGCGGCGGCGCGCATAGACGCGGAGTTTGCCGACCAGCCCGACCTGCGGGCTCAGGCGCTGTTGACCATCGGACAGACCTACTTTGACGTGGGCCTCATGGACGAGGCCGAGAAGTATTCGCGCGAGTCCCTCAAACTCAATCTGGAATTGTACGGCGCGGAAACGGGCGTGACGGCGCACAACAAAATCACGCTCGGCGCGGCCCTTCTTAATAAAGGCCAGTCGGAGGAGGCCGAACAACTCTTGAACGAGGCCGTCGCGGTCGAGCGCAAACTCTCGCCGCAGGGCAGCAAAGAACTGGCCTTCGGCCTTTTCGTCTTAGGCGAGCTTTACGTCCGCCGGAGCGCAAATAAAGAGGGGCTTGAAAGGGCCAGACAGTTGTTGCAGGAATCCGTCTCCATATACAACAAAGTCTCGGGCGAAAATAATGAAGACTACGCCTACGCGCTCGTTTCGCTGGCACGTGCTGAGCAGTTCTCGGGCGATCTGGACAGCGCCGAAGCTACTTACCACAAGTCAATCGCTATCTTTCGCACCCTGCCACAGCGTTATGAGCTGAGGATGGCGACGGCCCTGATAGGTCTGGGGCGGTTGCTCTCCTTAAAGGGGAAGCATGACGAGGGTATCAATGCGCTGCTCGAAGCCGATAAAATTACCCGAAAGCAGGGCGAATCGCTTCCCGTATACATGTCGAAATCCTATCTTTGCATAACCTACTTCACCAAGGGCGATTACGCCAAAGCTGTGGAGGAAGGCTCTAAGGCATTGGAGATAGGCCCTAAGATCGGGTTAACAAACTCGCCCGACTTCGCCATCCTGCTGGCCCATCTCGGCCTCTCTCTGACGCGCACCGGAAGGGCCGTAGAAGCCGAGCCGTTGCTGCGTCGAGCGCTCGGCTGGCACAGAGGGAATGCTCCGGGCAGCCCCGGTAATATCGCGATGGCCGAAAGTGCGCTCGGCGAGTGCCTCACGGCGCAGGCCCGTTACGACGAAGCAGAGCCACTGCTGCTTGAGAGCTACGAAAATCTAAAGAGCTTAACGGGCACGGACGCCCCCGGCACAAAGCTCGCGCTGCGGCGTCTCGTCACACTCTACGAAAACTGGAAAAAGCCGGACAGGGCAGCCGAATATCGTGGCAGGCTGTAATTCATCCGGCGGGGAGTTTATAACGGTTGACAAGTAATCGATTACTTTAATTGGGATTGATCTTCTCGATCTCTTTTTCAATCAGGGGGAGCAGGCGCTGGCGTAGCCTTGCGACGAGCGCGTCAGACTGTCGCACGTCCTCTTCGAGCCGGACGCGCATTTGAACAGTTTGATTGAGCAGGCTATCAACCCCCCTTCGCTCGTTTTCCAACACGCGACGGCGAACGTCCCGCAGTTCGAGAGTGCGCGTTGTGCCGACCAGCGATAAGCTGCGCTCGATACTTTCGGGGCGCAGGTCTTCATCGATCTGCACCAGCCGGCCTTTGAACGCGGTCTCTTTTTCAATCAGTTCGAGCAGTTGTTTTCGTAAGACTTCGGCGCGCTGTTCGCTGCGGCTTAAGAGGTCTAAGCTGCGCGAGATGCGATTTTGCTCGTCGTTGGCCGAGCCGCCTTGTCTTGCGTCGTTGGAGAGCAGTTTTTCGCTGATCTCGCGCAGCCGGGCGTTCAAGGTTTGCAGCGATTTTCGCAGGAGACTGATTTCGTTTGCCACCGTCTCGGCGGAGCCGGCATTCGGCGGAAGCGCTGGCGATTGTTCCTGAGTCGGCGAACCCGCTTGACGACGTTCGGGGGTTTGAGCAAACGACGTGATGCTCGTAAGCGTCATGACACAAATCACAACCGGGAAAAATCCTGCTCGCTTGGTCATTGGCGAAATCCTTTTTGTCTGGAAGTAGCGGGACAGTCGTTATCACGCCCCGGCGCAGTGGCGGTTCGTTTATTATCGCCAGACGGGGCTCAAGTTCAAAGCAAATTTCGCCGTGGATGTTATGCATGCGGCCAGCGTGCCACGGGGAAGCACCATCGCTCTCAGCGTCGACGCTGGCCGTGACCGATCCTCAGGTCGCGGGCATCGTGTTGATGATGTTGCTCGAATCTGCGAAGTGCCGTAGTATCTACGCAAGCTTTCTTACCAAAAACAAGGGGGCTTCGGGTTCGCATCGACCTGAAGCGTCGGGCGATTCGATTGCAGACCTGAACACTATGAATCCCAAAGCGAAACAGAATCAGAGCGAGTGTGCCCGGGCGTCAATGAGTGGAGACGCTGCCGGCGCAGGTTTTGACACGGCGACGAATGAAGCACGCGTTGACCCGCGAATCAGCTATCCCTGCTACAAATCCTTCGACGAGTTTATAGATGTGCAGAAGCTGAAGTCTCTGGACGAGTACATCACTGAGAGGGTGAGCCAGCACATCCGGGCACAAAGCGATCTGCAATTCTACACAGGCCCTTACAGGCTGAAGGATTCCGCGCCGGACAGGCCCGGCTCAAGAATGATCTACCTGGCGCGCTCCAAGGAGCCGGACAACTATTTCGATCTTGACAGGACGGAGTTGTGGGAGCCGACCGAGGCCACCGCAGAGTTCGCGCCGCTGATGGATTTCATCGCCACTCTGCCTTTCAAGTCTACGGGCAGAATGCTCATCATGTATGACGACGTGAGCCGTCCCGTCTCGGCGCACAGAGACCATACGGAGACGGAATTGTGCCATGACTTCATCTGGTTTCGCACGAATCTGAAAAAGCCGTTCTATCTGCTCAACCATATAACCAATGAGAGGCTGTACGTCGCATCACACAGCGCATGGTTTGATTCGGTCAATCAGTTTCATGGCAGCGACCCCTGCGAAGGGCTCTCCTTCAGCATCAGGGTGGACGGCCATTTCACAGACAAATTCAAAAAACGTATTCCCGTCCCGGAATACAATCTGGCTTCGACCCCCGCGCTCTGGGCCTGCACCTCCGGCTGAGCGTGGCGACAAAGTTTGAGCGCGGCACGATGGCGGGCATGATCTTTCGCGCGCCGTTGCAAGGTACGCGTCTCTATCTCGGTTTCGGAAATGTTAACAGTTCGTACAGAAGCGTACAGACAGCTCGGAGAGGGAACTAATATATTTTAATTTATCTACAACATCATCTGATTAAGACTGTCATGAGCCTTTCTCCCATCGCACCCGGTATCATGGCAGTTTTTCTTCGGTGTCACGTTCGGTAGTTCTTAACAAGGGGGCTTTTGTCAGGTAGTCGTCAAGTAGGAAATAGTCGTCGCCTGCGCTTTACCTCACGCCCGAGAAGGAATTTATGAAAATTTACATCAGCGGACTTTACAGCGGAACAAATCCGCAGCCCGGTGTCGGCATCGCTCGCTCGCTGCGAGCGGCCTACCCGAACGCCACACTGATCGGCGTCGAGTATTCCAATCGCTGCTCGGGAATACACTGGCCTGACATAGATGAGTTGTGGCTGCAAAGACCCTGGGAAGAGATCAACATGGAGTCGTATGCGACCGAGATCAAAGAGGCTCTGGATTCCGGCGCGCTCTGGATTTCCGGTTTCGATCTCGAACTGATGTGGCTCGCCACGGTCTTCCCTGACGGTCATAAGAACCTGCTCACGCCACAGGCTGCCGCCCTCAGACAGATGGGCAAGCCTGCCATTGAGGGGCACAAGGGCCTGCCCGTGCGTATCCCCACTTTCATCTCCACGGAACATTCCAACTGGGAGCTGCACGCTTTTTGCCGCCAGCATGATTGGAAGGTCTGGCTCAAAGGCCCGTACTACGAAGCCATACGCACACATAGCTGGGACGCCTTCGAGACGTTGCGCGCGGTGCTGGCGCGCGCGTGGTCGACCGAGCGACTGTTCCTACAGATTCACGTCACGGGCTACGAAGAATCGGTCTGCTTCTGCGCTTACAAGGGCGAGCTTGTGGAGTGCGTCTATATGCGTAAGCGTGAATTGACCGAGGAGGGTAAGACATGGGCCGGCGATGTGACCGAAGTGCCGGAGGAGTTCGTCGCCGAGCTTCGCAGGATAGTGAGAGAGTTGAACTGGACTGGCGGCGCGGAGCTGGAGATGGTGCGCGATATGGACGGGCAGTTGTGGCTGCTGGAATGTAACCCGAGGTTTCCCGCGTGGATTCACGGCTCGACGCTTGCCGGGCGCAATCTGCCGGCCCTGCTCGTTGAAAGGGCGACGGGCATCGCGGCTCGCAAAGCAGAGGCCGTCGGCGAAGAGTTCACGCGCGTGGTGATGGAAATTCCCGTGCGCTCAGGATTCCCATTGCCGCCGCTGCCCGAACCCTATCCGGGCGCTATAGGCTTTTCGTTAAAACATCCGTCGGGCACGCTTGAGCTGGCGAAGCGGCTGCACAAGATGCATGCGATTGCGGCGAACAACGGCAACGGTGACGAGCACAGCGGTGCTGAAAGCGTGCGAGACGAGCCGGTTGTTCCGCCTTCATTCGTCAATGACATTAAGGCTTACGACTTCGCAGAGATAGAGACGCCGGGCTGGCTCTTTCTCGAAAGCACGGCCTCTTCCCTTTTCAAGCGCGCGTCCAGTCTGGCTGCTGGGCTCAGCACCTCTTCCGTCAAAGTGACGAACGCTTACAGCATCAAGACGAACCCGGACGAGCGGCTGCTCAGGATGGCGCGCGACAACGGCTTTCTGGCCGAGGCCATCAGCCTGCTCGAAGTACAGAAGGCACTCAAGGCGGGATTCAAGCCCGAGCAGGTCGTCCTCAACGGGCCGGGCAAGTGGTGGCCCGAAGGGCTTTTGCCCAAAGCCAAACTGCACGCCGTCTTCTGCGACTCTATCGCAGACCTCAAGCGCGTCGCCGCGAGCATGCAGAGAAAAGAGCTTCAGTCGAAAGTCGTCGGCGTGCGCCTGCGGACACCTAACATCGCCTCGCGCTTCGGCATCCCGCTCGATACGCCGGAGGCGCTCGAGACGCTCTCCGACGCGATTGAGCTGCTGCCGGACGATTGCTCGTTCGGCGTCCACTTCCACATGGCGAGCAGCAACGTCGGCGTCAGCCAGTGGTGGCATCTGTACGAATCAATGCTCAGGTGGGCTCATTCCGTAGAAGGGCTGACGGGGCGCGAGATAGAGTACTTAGATGTCGGCGGCGGGTGGTTTCCCGACGACTGGCACGTTGAGGCGGACGACCGTTTCGCCAGCGCCGTCCGGCGCGCGCCCGATTTTCTGCGCCACGTCAAGCACATCATTTCGGAGCCCGGCAAAGCGATTGCACAGCCGACCATGGCGCTGGCGATGCGGCTGCTGGAATTTGAAGAGACGGATGAAGAGATCAAGGAGGCGGTCGTCGACGGCTCAATCGCAGAGCTGCCCATGCACTTCTTTCAGCCGCATAGAATCTTATGGCAGAACCCGCAGACCCTTGAGTGGCAAGTCTTAAAACGCGGCAAGACGCATCTCATGGGACGACTCTGCATGGAGCACGACATCGTCGCGCGCTACGTCGAGTTGCCGGCGGGGGCGCGCGTCGGCGACCTTCTGGTTTTCTGTGATGCGGGAGCTTACGACAGGAGTATGTCTTATGTCTTTGGCCGAGGATAAGGTGATGATCGAGCTTAACGAAACGGAGCTACTGGATACGGACGGGGCAATCGCGAAGTGGCAGCACTTCCCCGCGTCCGTGATCGCGCACCACGGCGGGCGCTGCTGCCGCATCGCGCGCGAGTGGCTTTTCTCCATGGACTATTCCCAACTGAACGGGGAAAGTTTTCTCTCAGGCCCGCGCTGGCTCCGTCGAAAGTTCAAATGGGGGCCGTCGCCGTGGCCGCTGCGATGGTGTGAGGCGGTCGAGCGGGAGACCCTCGATTGCGGCGCGCTCGCCTCGCTTGCTTACGAGATATTCAAAGCACGCGGCGTACGAAGCTTCCCGGCCCAATTCATACAGCAATACTCTGACAGCGCCGCGCGCCATTGGGGCGAGAAGTGGGCCGCGGACAAAACTTCGGCTGACTGGATCAAGGAAGACCTCATCTACCACGAGGGCTGCGCCGTCATCACCAGAGATAATGAGATCAAACTCTGGGATCCTACGGCCAGCTGGTGGGTTAATCCGAAGCAGTTCGGAGGCTACGCGGGCGTTCTGGCCCTCAGAGTCTTCGCCCCGCTGCAAAGCGGCGCTCCCGCCACCCTCAAGTGGGATCAGCACAGCATCACCCCGAATCAATGGCAAAAAATCCAGAGGGCACGGGCAGATTTCGCATAAGCTCAAGACCGGCAGAACACAGCCGACGAGATAAGAGGACGCCGCGCGGGCACACGCCATCAACGCCTGGCCCAATCAAGATTGGGGCCGATGAGTAGCTCTCGCATCTCCGCGTGGTGTGTGTTCTTCATCGCCACGAGTTCAAAGTCGAAGCCATGTTTGCGGGCCAGATCGCGCACGCCATCAGCATCATCGTAAGACATCAGGAAATCTCCCGCGATAGTGCCCGCCAGCCTGAATAGCTCTTCATGATCGAGCTCATAGTGCGTGTAGAGGCGGCTTCCGGCCCGCTTCCCTGCGGCTGTGTATGGCGGGTCGATGAAGAACACGGCATCGTCGCGTCGTGCTTGTTGCTTAATGATTTCAAGACCATCGCCTTCGATAAACGTAAGGCGCTCGCGCATGGCTCGAATGTCCAGAATGCGACGCTTCAAGGTCTCCGCGTACCAGCGCGATTTGATGCCTTTGCCATTTTCTCCATGTCTGAGCGGCGCAGACCCGGCGGCGAGGATGCCTCCGCGATACGTCCGATTCTTCAGGATAGTTTGAAACGCCCGCTCACGAACCAGACTGGTCTTCTCTTTCAAGACAGCTTCCAGTGCCTCATGTGTGAGGTCGAAGCCGACGATTCTCGCGGCGAGCCATGCGCCTTCGTCCATCTCGATAATTGTTCGCCAGACGGCGGCGACCTGGCTATCAAGCTCCATCATGATGACGTGCTTCGCAAGCCGTTCGGCGGCGACCGTGAGACTCACGATGCCCCCGCCCGCGAACGGCTCTATGAACTCATTCGCGTAGGTTGATCTGCTCGCCAGCCACTGTCTGATGCGAGGCACAAGCCAGGTCTTGCCGCCCGGATAGCGGAAAGGACTCCGCTGCGGCACAGATGCGACGTTGACGATACGGCTGGGCTTTACCTCGTCGGAGAGCGCATGTGTTTCAACGGGTCGTGACATAATCTAAGTAATCGTCAAATCATTCAGCGCCGGAGCATCCGGTGGATTATTGTCCAGCTTCTCATCGAGCTTCGATTGCAGATGCTCAACGAAGTGCTCAACCGGGCCTGCTTCGGCGGTCGTCAGCCTCAACATCGCGGGTTCAAATCTTGTATAGACAGTCTGGCCGCGTGTGAGCTTGTAGACCTTCTGCGCCGGGTGATATGTCAGGTCATAAACAAGCCACGCGAGTTCTGCGTCGTGCGGATCAACCTCAGCAAGCTTCGGCAGCGTGTTGAAGAAGCCGCGATGAATGGCAACGGCCTGCTTCTTGCCCCAGGAGTGAAGGATGCCGCCCTTGAACAGTAGCTGCGGCGCGAGCCTCTTCCTTGATGAAGAAAGATAGTCGGGGCGCGGATAGTTCGGCTTGCCTCTCCAATCCATATCAGATCGGCTGGCCGGGTCTTCCATGTAATATTCAAACGGCGCTCGCACGTTGCCGGAGATATAAACGGCCTGCACTTCGCATGAGCCGAAATCAGTGACACGGCCTCTCTCATCGTAGGAGACAAGCACTACGTCTATATTTCCGGCTGACTGGCCGTGCTTATCCTTTAAACGAACTTCGACAAGCGAGGTCCATGCCGCGGCGCGAGGAAAGAAGAACGCCGCAGCGTCGTCAGCGATAAGCCAGTCTTCGCGAAAGCGGACGGGGCAAGTAATCGCCACGCTTTCACCTTCATTTACGCTGCACACGCCGAGCGGAGCGTTGGCCTTGTCCTTCGTGCAATTCGGCACTTTGTTATTAAACGGGCAGAGGCGCTTGTCTCGGTAGCGGATTGCCTCATCTGATTTATTGTCTATGGGGAATCCGAAGACTTCCGCCATTGGTTGCTCAGGCACAGTATTCTTCTCACAGCTTACGCACGTTCGCACTAAACTATCGCTGATTGCTTATACCATACAATGATCTTCCTCGACCTCGTGTCCCGCGCCGCGCATTGTATGACAGAGCCGGGCGGCTGGCCGAAAAGTTTTCAAAAACTATTGACGTGCGTGCGATGAAAGTAATACAAGTGGCCTTGTTTATCGAAGCAACAACGTGTTGACGGATGCGCCTCTCGGAAAGTCTTACCTGAATTTATTTGTTTGCCTCTCACTCGGAGGCGTTAAAAACTGCTCTCGAATTTGAAGTGCGCGCGGGCTGCGAGCGATCAGGGCCGGCTCGTGCTTTCCGGTTGAGGGAGGATTAGAGTGAAGACCCGTCGGCTCTTCTTTGGACTCACCTTCTGCTTTCTGGTTTTCTCGCACGCTCTCTCGTCCGTGGTCGCGCAGGCTCAAATGAAACCAAAGGGGACGCCAAAATTCTCTCTACGCAAGAGCGGCCTTGAGCTTGAGAGGCGCACGCAGGCGGGCAGCTTCTTCGATGTCGTGGGCCACAGGTCGGCCATCTTCGGGTACGAGCATCGCGCGCTGGAAGCATGGGTCTACCCCATGAAGCTGCTTGACGACTTTGAGCTTTCATTTCGCATCGAAGGCTACCCGCTTGAGTTTCGCTCCTCCGACATGGCCGTCCACATCAGCGTGCGCCCCGAAGCGACCATCTTCACCTACTCGCACGCAGCCTTTACGGTGCGCCAGATCATCTATGCGCCGGTGGACGAGGCCGGCCTGATCATGCTGCTCGATGTCAGGAGCGTCCTGCCGATGACGATAGGCGTTTCGTTTCGGCCCAAGCTCAGTTTGTCCTGGCCCGCCGGGTTGATGACGGGCAATATCGGATGGGACGAAAAGCAGCATGTTTACTACATCACGGAAGAATCCAAACGCTTCGTCGGCGTGATCGGCTCGCCCAACGGGCGCGACGCGTCCGTGATGCCTTATCAGGAAGAGCCGCGCGATGTTCCTTCGAGGCTAACCATCGAGACCTCGCCCGAAGAATTGAAGACCAGCTTTATTCCCATCGTCATCGCCGGGAGCGTCGAGGGGCGCGAGCGCGCCAAAGAGACTTACGACCGGCTGCTCTCGTCCGTTCAGGCGCTTTATGAAAGCAATGTTGAGTATTATGCGCGGCTGCAAAATGGGACGACGACGATCAGGACGCCGGACGAGCGGTTGGATACGGCTTTCAGTTGGGCCAAGGTCGGCGTTGACAAGGGTCTGGCGACCAATCCGTTTCTGGGCACGGGGCTGCTGGCCGGCTTTCGCACTTCGGGCGAGAGCGAGCGCCCGGGCTTCGCATGGTATTTCGGTCGCGACGCGATGTGGACGGCGCTGGCGATCAACGCTTACGGGGATTTTGGGGCGACGCGCACGGCGCTCGAATTCCTGAAAAAGTTTCAGCGCGCCGACGGTAAAATCCCGCACGAGATTTCACAGAGCGCCTCACTCATTCCTTGGTTCACGGATTACGAATACCCATGGGCCAGCGCCGATGCCACGCCGCTTTACGTCATCGCTCACGCGGACTACTGGCGCACGACCGGCGACACCGAATTTCTCAAGGCCAACTGGGATTCGATTCGGAAGGCTTACGGCTTCACGCAGGCGACCGACACGGACGGCAATCAACTCGTCGAGAATACGAAGTTCGGGCACGGTTGGGTCGAAGGCGGGCCGCTGCGCCCGGCCCACGAAGAGATTTATATGCAGGGCCTCTGGGTTGAGGCTTCGCGAAGCTTTGCCCAACTGGCGGAAGCTTTGAAGGACACGGCGACAGCAGAGCGCGCTCGTGCGACGGCGGAAAGGACGCGCGCCGCGATGGAGCAGACCTACTGGTTAGAGAATCGCGGCTTCTATGCCTTTTCAACGCGATTGCCTACGGAGGAGACGCCGGAGGCGGAGCCCGGGCCTAATCGCGCGGCGCGACAGAAGCGCATGGAGGAGTTAAGCCGCGCGCGCCTCATCGACGAAGACACCGTGCTGCCCGCCGTGCCGCTCTGGTGGCGCACGATGCTGGACGAGCGCGCGCAAAGGCAGATAGATCATCTCGGCAGCGCTCGGATAGAGACTGACTGGGGCGCACGCATCATCTCCACCGATAGCAGGCTCTACGACCCGCTCTCTTATCACTATGGCTCTGTCTGGCCGCTCTTTACGGGCTGGGCCAGCATGGGCGCTTACAGTTACGGACGCCCGCACGTCGGCTATCACGCGCTGATGGCGAACGCACTGCTCTCTTACACCGGGGCGCTCGGTTATGTGACGGAGCTGCTGTCGGGCGATTTCAACGCGCCCTTTGGCCGCTCGTCTCATCATCAGGTCTGGTCTGAGGCGATGGTCATCACGCCGGCCCTGCGTGGACTGCTCGGCATAGAGATCGGCGCAGGCGGCCAGGAGCTGAGGTTTGCGCCGCAGCTTCCGGCGAACTGGGACACGGTCGAAGCGCTAAACGTCGCCGCGGGGCAGGCACGCTACGACGTGAAGCTCCTACGGGCCGCAGGCCGACTCACCATCACAATCAAGCAAAGAGATGCGGCTTCGGCTGGCGCGCCGTCGCAGAGAGTCGAACGCTTGAAGCTCGCGCCGGCTTTCCCGCTCGACGCGAAGGTCGTGAAGGTGACGGTGCAGGGACGCGCGACGCCCTTCGAGATCGAGAGCAGCGGCGATGTACAGCGCGCCGAAATCAACGTCGAAGCATCAGGCCCGACACTCGAAGCCATCTTCACTTATACGGAAGGCACGGACGTTTATGTTGTGCCGGAAAATCTCAGGCCCGGCGCAGGGAGCGAGGGTCTTCGCATCTTACGCGCGCGCGCGACGGCAAACACACTCGATCTTCTGCTCGAAGGCTTGAGCGGGCACACCTACCAGCTTCGCGCGCGCACTCCGTACAGGCTCGGCCAGACCAGCGGCGCGACTACTGTGCAGGCCGATAGCGGCATGGAGCAAAAGCTGTCCGTCTCGTTTGAAGGCGCGGCCAACCTTTACGTCCGGCGTGAATTAAAGATTCCACTGGAGCGCACGCCGCGCGAGCGACGACAGAGGAGATAAAACTATGACAAAGACACCGTCTGCCATCAAGCGCGCTCTTGTTTTAATAGTCCTTCTACTGCCCGCGCTTTCTCCCGCCGCCTCGACAGGGCTTTCGGCTGACAGGGCAAGCTCCGAGCAGCTTCAAAGTATTCAGAAGTACATCAGGCAGAGCTGGCATACGCTGACGCGCTCGAACGCACAGCTCGCGCAGGCCGCCGTTGACCCGAAGTTTCACACCGTGGCGGGCAATCACTGGCCCGTCTATGTCCCGAGCGGCGAGAACCTCGCGCGCATACGCGAGAGCTTGCGCGCGCAGATGAAGCCGGAGGATTTCGCGCGGATAGAGCTGATTCAACTGCCGCGCGACCGGCGCGAGATACGCGAGCAGGGGCTGCTCTATCTGCCCTACCCTTACGTCGTGCCCGGCGGGCGCTTTAACGAGATGTACGGCTGGGACAGCTATTTCATACAGGTCGGATTGGTGCGCGACGGCGAGACGGAGCTGGCGCGCAATACTGTCGACAACTTCCTTTACGAGATTGAGAACTACGGCAGGATTTTAAATGCCAACCGGACGTATTATCTCACCCGCTCGCAGCCGCCCTTTTTGACGCAGATGATTCTGAACGTCTACAGGCAACGGCGCGACCGCCAGTGGCTCAGGAGCACCATTCCAGCCATAGAGAAGTATTACCGCTTCTGGACGAGCGAGCCGCACCTGACGCGTGAGACGGGTCTGTCGCGCTACTACGATCTGGGCGAGGGGCCTGCGCCGGAAGTCATCTCGGACGAAAAGGATTCTCAGGGGCGCACTCATTACGACCGGGTCAGAGAGTATTATCGCACGCAAACCTTCGACGATTATGATGTCGGCCAGTACTACGACAGGCGGAAGGACGAGCTGACCCCGCTCTTTTATAAGGGCGACCGCTCGATGCGCGAATCCGGCTTCGACCCGTCGAACCGTTTCGGGCCGTTCAATATAGACATCATCCATTACGATCCGGTGTGCCTGAATTCCCTGCTCTACCTGATGGAGACGGACGCAGCCGAGATCATGCGTGTGCTCGGGCACACAAGGGATGCGCGCGCGTGGACGGCTCGCGCGGAGAAGCGAAGGGCGAGCGTCAATCGTTTGATGTGGGATGAAAAGGACGGGCTTTACTACGACTACAACTTCGCCAAAGGGAGCGTGCGCCGCTACCCGTTCGTGACGACCTTTTATCCGTTGTGGGTAGGGCTAGCAGACCGTAAGCAGGCGGCGCGTCTGGTCTCTAATCTTCATCTCTTCGAGCGCGCGGGCGGGCTGCAAACGAGCACCAACGCGAGCGGCAATCAGTGGGACGCGCCGTTCGGCTGGGCTCCGATGCAGATGATCGCCGTCGAGGGATTGCGCCGCTACGGCTACGCGGACGAGGCCGACCGCATCACCGCCAACTTTCTCTCGACCATCCTCAAGGAGTTCATCCAGCACAATACGATTGTCGAAAAATACGATGTGGCGCGGCGCGAATCCGAGATCAGCGGCGGGATAAAGTTCGGTTACGATTATAACGTCATAGGCTTCGGCTGGACTAACGCCGCGTTCACGGACATGTACGCGCGGCTGCCGGAAAGGAAAAGGGCAAGCGTGCTGAATCTGGATGGCACGCGCGCGCCGTAGATGGCAGTCAGGTAGCCCTCGCGTTCAAAAGCTATTGAAGAGATGCTTTCCGAAGACAGTTAAATCGAGAGGAAACTTGATATGCCAGCCAATACACCCGAAGAAGTTCACTCGCTTTTCACCTCCTACTTCGCCGCCGGAGACATGGATGGACTCATCTCTCTCTACGAAGCGGACGCCGCCTTTATGCCGCAGCCGGGACAAATCGTTCAGGGCCTCGAAGCCATACGGGCGGCTTTGGGAGCGTTTCTGGCGTTGAAGGGAGAGTTCGAGATGCAGCCCGCGAAGGCCGTCAGGACGAATGATCTGGCCCTGCTGTTCTCAAGGTGGTTTATCAAGGGAACAGGGCCGGACGGAAACGCAATCGAGTTGCGGGGTCACACGTCCGACGTGGTTCGCCGTCAGGCCGACGGGACGTGGCTGCTCGCCATTGACAACCCCTACGGCGCTGAAGGCATGGTCTAACAAGAGAAAAGGGAGAAGCGCATCGGCACTTCTCCCTTTTCTCTTCGTCGAGCCTTGAGTCTTTAGAACTTGAACTTGAGGCCGAATTGGAAGTTGCGTTGCAGGTCGTTGCCGAAGAAGGCGGTTGACGTAATCCTGCCAGCGTTGGCGTTGGGGCTGGCGGGGTTGCCGACGTTGGTGTCAGGATTCTCAAGGTTCACGTGGTTGAATACATTCACCGCCTCTATGCGAAACTCAAGCTCTTTCGTTTCGCTGAACTGGAATTTCTTGAACAGCGAAGCATCCGTGCGCCAGTAGCCCGGCCCGCGCAGCGCGTTTCTGGGCAGATTGCCGAATGTGCCGGGCGCTGGCAGCGAGAAGGTGGTCGGGTCGAACCAGCGGTCGCGTGACCCCAGGATGCGCGGCTCGCCGTTGATGTTGGGCCGGTTGGGGCCGACATCGCTGATGCCCGCCGTATCGATGCCGACGTTGAAAGGCAGCCCGCTCTGGATGATGGTGTTGGAGTTGAACTGCCACCCGCCGACGAGATAATTCAGCCCCTTGGAGGCGTTCGTAAAGTAGCGCTTGCCGCGCCCGAAGGGCAGCTCCGCGACCTGCGAGAAGACGAAGTTGTGCGTGCGTATGAAATCTCCCGGCCCGTAGCCCAGATCGGGCGGCGCTCCCGGAATAAAGCGGTCGTCCGAGTAGTCGCGCGAGCGCTGCAAGGTGTAGTGCGTCAGGAACGAATAGCCGTCGCCGAAACGTTTCGTCATCTTGACTTGCAGCGAGTCGTAGTGATTGTCCGAGCAGTTGCAGTAGAGCAGCACATCCTGCGTCCAGCCGAAGCGTTGAAAGAAAGGCTTGCGCTGGTCTCTGGGGATTGTGCCGAAGCCGATCAGAGTGGGTTGATTGACATTCTCGTCCGGGTTATTGCCGGCGAACATGTGCGTCCCCTTATTGCCGACGTAGGCCACCTCCAAAGAGATCGAAGGCGTCAACTGATGCTGGACTGTAACGTTGTAAGCGTCCAGCGTCGGTAGCCGCTGCTTGAAGTTGACGGCGCGCGGGCGAACGCCGTTTGGAAGAAAGAAGCGACCGCTGGCGGGGACGGCGGCGAGCGGCACTCCGCCCTGATTCGGGGGCGCGCTTAAGCCGAAGAACTCGTTGAAGGCTGGAGGCCCCTGCCCGAGCGTAAAGACGCGCGCGAACTGGCTCGCCGCGTTAAGCTGCTGCGTCGCCAGCACGGGCAGGTTCTGCGTCACGGTATGGCCGAAGACGGAACCGAAGACGCCTATGTCGTAGCTGCGACCGTAGCCCACACGGAGCACCGTCTTAGGAGATATCTGATAGGTGATGCCCAGTCGCGGAGCCCAGTTGAGGCTATTCTCCACGCCGCCGTCGAGTGGAACATCTCCGATGCCGGCGACGCGAATCTCACCCGTGTCCAAATCCGGGAAGCCCGCTTTGCCCGGCCCGCTCGCGGTCTGCGGGTTGATAACGTCCAGACGCAGGCCATACGCGATGGTCAGTTTCGGCGTCACGCGCCAGGTGTCCTGTCCGTAGTAGAAGTGACGCCACTGCCGTTCGCCTGCGTCAATGGCCGTGCTGACGTAGCGAGAGAACCCCGTCACGTCGCCGATCAGGAAGGTCGCCGTTCCGATGCCGCCAGCGCCCGTCACTGGATTGGCCGTGCGGTTCGGGTCGAAGATCAGGTGGCCCGAGCGGTGTTCGTCGCTCGGGACGCGAAGGTTGCTCGCGCGCCGTATGTCTATACCGAATTTCAGGCTGTGATTGCCGTAGAGTTTTGAGAGATTAGTGACGATCTGATACTGGCTCTCGATCTCGTCGAGCGGGCAGTTGCAGCGATTAGGGCCAAGTCCCGAACCGGCCCTCCACTGGAAGTCGCCCGGCCCCTGAATCTCAAGGTCAGGAAGACCGGAGCTGAACTCGTCAAAGTTGAGGCCGGGGATGCCCGCGTTAGTCGCCGTGGCAGTTCCGAAATCAAAGGGCAGCACGTTGACTTTGTACTTGAAATAGCCGAAGCGTACGTCCCACACGGTCGTCTGGTTCAGGGTGTAGTCGAACCCGAGCGCCAGACTTTGATTACGCACTTTAGAGGAGCCGCCGAGCGTCACCAGCTCGCGCCCGCCGCCCGCGCCGAAAGCGGTCGGCCCGATGAGGTCATACTTGGCGTAGCTGTAGCGCCCGAAGATGTTCAGGCTTTCGGTGGCGCGGTTGTCGATGCGAACGTCGAAGCTGTCGCTGTTGAAAAGCTCGCTCCCCGATGCCGTCAGGTTATTGACCGTGCCGGGCAGCGTGGGCGTGGGGATCAGGTTCAGAACCGCCAGAGCCTGCGGCGACAGACAACTGCGCGTCACTCCGCAGCCCGCGCCGCCAGCCGCCGGAATAATATTGCCGGGGAAAGGCAGGCCCGTGAGCGGGTCGAAGATCGGGCGTCCGTACTCGCTGAGATTGCCCGTGCGCGCCAGTAGAGTCGGCACTGTCACGCGACGAGAGCCGCCGACCTTGCTGCGCGTCCCCTGATAATCGCCGAAGAAGAAAGCCTTGCCGCGCACGATTGGCCCACCGATTGAACCGCCGAACTGATTCTTGAGCGTGTCGGGAACGAGCTTGCCCGTCACCGGGTCTGGCTGAGATTGCGCGAAAGGATTGCGCGCTTGCAGCACGTCGTTCTGCCGAAACTCGAAGAGGCTGCCGTGAAACTCGTCCGTGCCGGATTTGGTCTGCACGGAGGCCACACCGGCAATCGCCTGCCCGAACTCCGCGTCGTAGTTCTGCGAAGTGATCTTCGTCTCTCCGATGGCCTCGAAGTTGGGGTTGATGACGATGATGCCGAGGATAGGGTCGCGGTTATCCGTGCCGTCCAACTGGTAGCCCGTGCCGCTAAAAGTCTGACCGTTGACGAGGGTTTGCGTTGAGCCCTGCGGGTTCTCGCTCGCGGCGTGGCCCCACTGCTGCTGCGTCGCTCCCGGCGTGAGCAGGATGAGCTTGGTAAAGTTGCGGTCGAGGATTGGCAGATCGGTGACTTGACGGCTCTCGAAAGTGGTCGAGACATCGGCGCGGTCTGTCTTGAGTTCGACGCCTTCGACGCCCGCCACCGTGACGGTCTCCGTCACCTCCCCGGTGGTCAGAGACAGGTTGGCTTCCGTCTGGCGGTCAAGCCCGACGACCACTTCCGTTATCTCGCCCTTCTTGAAACCGGCCTTCTCGATAGTCACCCTGTACCTTCCGGGAACCAACCTGTCCTTGAGATAGAGGCCGGACTCGTTGGTCTGAACGGTATCGGAAGTGTTCCGCTCGACGCTCGTGATGGTGACGGTCGCGTCAGGGATGACAGCGCCCTGAGCATCGGAGACAGTCCCGGCGATGCTGCCGTAGACGGCCTGCGCGCGCGCGTCCGCTGAGAGCGCAGAAAGGAATAGAAAACTGAGCAGGAGAAGGAAAAGTTTGCTTCTCAGCATGGGTGAGTCTCCTTGATTGAAACGAAAGACCGAATACCTCCCGGGCTAAAGCTCCCGCCCGGGAGTAAAGAGAGAGAAGAACGGCACGCCTGCTTGAAAAAAGTTTGTCAGGTTGAAAAGCTTGAACGGGTGATCCCTGCTTGTCAGGAAAAATAACTGCGCTCGAAAATTTGTACGTCCTGCCCAGTTAAAGCTATGAGACCCCGAGCCCCGGATGAGTGACTGAAACCTCTGGTGTTCATGATTGAGAATAATGCCAGAGGATGAAAAGTCTGGGGGTCAGCGAGCCAACGCGAGGGTGAAGCCTGCGAACTCCCCTGTCAATGATGCGCCTATTATTATCACATCGCTGCGCTCGCCGACAATCGAATTTTCGTATGGAGGCACGAATTTTCGTACCGCGCGTGGCCCTCTTTCCGGCGGTTGTTATATGATTGGGCTTCGCAGCCTTTCCCGTTTGCGGAAAATCTCTTACCCGAACGTCCGAACAGCTCTTCTCAAACGAGAGCCGGTCTCGCATGATAAAAATATCTTTCGAGCAGTTACTACCGATCTCCCTTGCAGCCCTGCTCTGCCCCCTCGCCGTCGAGGCGCAGAGCCCGCCCGGTGCGGCTCATCAACAGCCAGCCGACACAGCCCCGCAGCCAGCCGACTCTTCAATCGTCAGACAGGCCCGCGCTCTCCTGAATACGGGTGAGATTGATAAGGCGATAGAGTTGCTGAGCGCCGCGTCCGCGACAAGAGCGAACGACGCACAGGTCAAACATCTGCTGGGCATGGCCTATTACCGTAAGAACGATTACCAGCGCGCCATCGAGCAGCTTTCCGCCGCCATCCGGCAGACGCCCGCCGGCACTCGCTCCTATCAGGAGGAAGTGCAAATGCTCGGGCTCTCGCATTACCTGCTCGGCCATATCACGGAGGCGCTTCCATATTTTGAACAGCTCGTACAGTGGTCGCCCGGCAATACTGAGATCACATATGCTCTCGGCACGAGCTATATTCAGACACGCAATCCGGGCAAGTCGCGCGAGACCTTTGCGCGCATGTTCAATGTCCCAGCAACCTCTGCCTCGGCTTATCTCATCAACGCGCAGATGATGGTGCGCCAGCAGTTTGAAGAGCTGGCCGAGAAAGAGCTACAGAAGGCGCTCGAGCTTGACCCGCGATTGCCGCAGGCCAACTTCCTGCTCGGCGAGATGGCTATCTACCACGCTCAGATTGACCGGGGCATAGAGCTACTGCAAAAAGAGATCGCGCTCAACCCCGCCTTCGGCATGGCCTACTACAGGCTTGGCGAGGCTTATACGCGCCAGCTCAAATGGGACGAGGCCATTATCCCGCTACAGAAATCCATCTGGCTCAACCCCTTCTTCAGTGGCCCATACATCGTGCTCGGGAAGGTCTACCTGAAGAAGAGTGACCTCGCGAATGCGGAATCCGTGCTGCGCCGCGCGGCGCAGATGGACCCGAACAATTTTTCGGCCCATCACCTGCTGGCGCAAGTTCTACAGCGCGCCAACCGCGCCGACGATGCCAGAAAAGAGTTCGAGCTTGCCGAGAAGCTAAGAACCAGCCCCGACAAAGAGCCATGAAAAGTAAGGACGAAGGCGGAAGGATGAAAAGAATGCTTCACTCTCTTAATAGCTTTTACTTCATCCTTCATCCTTCCGCCTTCATCCTTTCACTTCTAATGCTGCTTGCTGTTGGCCCAACCTGCGCGCAGCAGCAACGTGCCGGGGCAGCCGCGCGGCCCGTTCAGACCAATAGGGCACACGAGAAGAATGCGGCGAATGATTTTCCCGTCACCTTCGTTGATATAGCGGCGCGCGCGGGCCTGACCGAGCCGATTATTTACGGCGGCGTAGAGCAGAAGAGATACATCATCGAGACCAACGGCTGCGGCGTCGCCTTCTTCGATTACGACGCGGACGGGTGGATGGACGTGCTGCTGCTCACCGGCACGCGCCTCGAAGGTTTCCCGCGCGGGAAAGAGCCGACCAACCGCCTCTATCGCAACAACCGAAACGGAACGTTCACAGATGTCACGCACAAAGCGGGGCTTCGTCGCGAGGGCTGGGCCTCTTCGGTCTGCATCGGCGATTACGACAACGACGGCTTCGACGACCTCTTTATCACCTACTGGGGACAGAACCTTCTCTATCGAAACAACGGCGACGCCACTTTCACGGACGTGACGCGGAAAGCAGGGCTCGCCGGCACAGGCACACGCTGGGGCTCAGGCTGCACTTTCATCGACTACGACCGCGATGGACGACTCGATCTCTTCGTCGCAAACTATCTGAAGTTCGAGCTGGCTTCTGCGCCGGAGCCGGGCAAGGGCGCGAACTGCACATGGAAGGGCGTGCCCGTCAACTGCGGGCCAAAGGGTCTGCCGACCGACGTGAATCTGCTCTATCACAACAACGGCGACGGCACATTTACGGATGTCTCGGAAGCCTCTGGCGTGGCCCGTGTGCGTGGCCGTTATTCGATGACGGCGACCACCACGGATTTCAACGACGACGGCTGGCCGGACATCTACGTCGCATGCGACACGACGGCCAGCACGCTCTATCGCAACAACAGGGACGGCACATTCACGGATGTCGCGCTCGAAGCCGGATGCGCCTACAACGAGGACGGCAACGCGCAGGCCGGCATGGGAGTCGCCGTCGGCGATTACAACCGCGACTCCCTCATGGATATTTTCAAGACCCATTTCTCCGACGACCTGCCCGCCCTTTATCGCAACAGCGGGCGCGGCTTCTTCGAGGATACTTCGAGAGCGGCGGGCTTCGAGCACACGCGCTATGTGGAATGGGGCACGGGCTTCGCCGACTTCGACAACGACGGCTGGCCGGACATCATGATCGCCACCGGCAACGTCTATCCCGAAGTCGAAAAGGTCTTCAAAGAGTACCCGCACAGAAGCCCGCGCCTCGTCTATCAAAATCTGGGCAACGGTCGCTTTAAGGATGTCAGCGCGCAGGCGGGCACAGGCATCCTGTCTCCGAAATCAAGTCGCGGCTGCGCCTTCGGAGACTTCGACAACGACGGCGACACGGACATACTCGTTATGAACATGAACGAGCCGCCCTCGCTGCTCCGCAACGAGTACAACGACGCAAGCCGCCGTGGCCCTAACAACTGGATAGGGCTGAAGCTCGTGGGAACGAAATCCAACCGCAGCGCTATCGGCGCACGCGTCACCGTCACAATCGGCCAGCGCCTGCAAACGCAGGAAGTCACAAGCCAATCCAGCTACTACTCGCACAACGACCAGCGCCTGCACTTCGGCATGGGCACAACCCGCAAAGCAGACCGGATAGAGATTCGCTGGCCGAGCGGTCAAACCGAAGCGATCAAAGACGTGACAGTCAATCAGGTGGTGAGAATCAAAGAAGGGGGTCAGGGGTCGGGGGTCGGGGGCCGGGGAATTTGGAGGTGACTATGATGATCAACAGTTTCCGAGACCTCAGAGTTTGGCAGGCGGGAATGGATTTAGTGGAACAGGTTTATCGTATCACTCAGACATTCCCGAAACATGAGATTTATGGGCTGACGAGCCAAATGCAAAGAGCGGCTGTATCTGTTCCCTCAAACATTGCTGAAGGCCATACGAGAGAACACAGTAAGGAATATCTTTATCACTTATCAATAGCACAGGCATCCTTGGCGGAATTGGAAACACAGTTAGAGATTGCCACGCGTTTAAAATATCTCTCACCAGAATCTCTTCAGCAGACCCTCGCTCAAGTCTCGGCGCTGGGCAGGCAGCTTTACGCTTTGAGAAATGCCCTGACAAAGCATTAAAATCCGACCGCCTTACCCCGGCCCCCGACACCCTTACTGTATCGGCTTTATGCGCGGGTCAAGCTCTTTGGCCTTCTGGTATGCGGTGCGGGCGGCTTCCGTCTGGCCCTTCTGTTGGAGGGCTCTGGCGAGGTTGTAGTACGCCTGTGCGCTTTTGGGGTCGAGCTGGATGGCTGACTGGAATCTTTCGATGGCGGCGTCCAGGTTTCCTTCCTTCAAGCGGGCGATGCCGGTGTTGGTGGCGAATATGGCGGCCTGCACGTTTGATTTGAGCTTGTTGAGTCGGGCCGCCTCCTGAAACTCGACGCGGGCGGCATCGAGGTTTCCCTTTTGCCTGAGCGCTGTGCCGAGCGTGTTGTGAATCTCCGGCGCGTCGGGCGCGTCGCGCAGCGCTTCGTGGAAGGCGGCAATCGCGGCGTCCAGCTTGCCCTGCTGCTGCCAGACCGTGCCGAGGGCATAATGAGCTTCGGGGTAATCCCGCTTCGCCTGAATCGCCGCCTTGAAGCTCGCGGCGGCTTCGTCAAGCCTTGACTGTTGAAGGAGGATGACGCCGAGCGTGTAGTGAGCTTCCGGCAGGTCGGGTTGCAGGGCGACGGCCCTTTTCAATTCCAGCACGGCTTCATCCAGCGCGTCCTTCTGTTTGAGCGCGAGCGCCAGATTATAGTGGGCTTCGGCATCATCGGGCACAAGCGCCAGTAGCTTTCTGTATTGCAGGATGGCCGCCGCGTAATCGCCCTTTTGTATCAGCGCCATGCCCAGATTGTGATGGGCCACCTGATTGTTGGGCTCAAGCCTGAGCGCGGCGTTGAATTCACCGATGGCCCCGTCGGGGTCGCGCATCTCGACGAGCGCGAGGCCCAGATCGTTATGCGCCTGCACGAAGTCCGGCTTGAGACGGACGACTTCGCGAAGCGCCTCAATCGCCGCGTCCCAGTTCCCCTCCTGTGCGAGCGCCTGGCCCAGGGCATGTCTGGACTCGATCATCTCCGGCGAGAGTTTGACGGCCAGCGTAAGCTCGTTGATGGCTGCGGCCACGTCGCCGTTCTTTTGCAGGGCCAGCCCTAAGTAGTAATGAGCGTTAAAGTGTTCGGGCATTAAGCGTGCGGCTGCGGTCAGCGCCGCGATAGCGCCCTGCGTGTCGCCCGCAAACCAGCGTGCAGCGCCGAGGTAATACTGCGCCTCCGCGAAATCGGGCTTGAGCCTGACAGCCGCTTCAAACTCCGCGATTGATTCCTTCAAAGAGCCTTTGACGCCGAGCGCGTAAGCAAGATAAGAATGGGCCGAAGGGTTGTCGGGCTTCATCTGCACGGCCCGGCGAAATTCCGATATGGCCGCGTCCAGCTCGCCCTTTTGTTGCAGGGCCGCGCCGAGCAGCAGACGCGCTTCCACTTCGTCCGGCTTGAGGTTGGCCGCCTGCCTGAATGCGGCAATCGCTTTCTGCACATGGCCCGATTGTTGCGAGGCCGCGCCGAGCCCGAGCTGTGCTTCATAGAGCGTCGGGTCAAGCTCTACGGCTATGCCGAAGGCTTCCAAAGCTCCGGGCAGGTCGCCCTTTCTGGCGAGCGCGATGCCGAGCGCGTTATGCGCGTCCGCCGACGCAGGGCTCAGCTTCGTCGCAAGTCTCAGCTCCGTGATCGCTTCGTCTATCTGCTGCTGCTCTAAAAGCGCGACCCCCCTTTCGTAATGCTGCTCGGCGGCGGGCACAAGGGGACGCCTTTGAGCGTCAGCCGTCACACACAAAAGCAGCAGGGCCGTGACGAGCCAGAGGGATGGATGAAGTAAGCTTGAATTGAGCATCTACTTTTTGTTGAATGAGGTGGCGCGAAGCATCCCGGCTCCTTCTTTAACGAAGATGAGCTGGTTGGCGGACACGTCCCTGAGGGTATCAACCTGCCCGCTCGGCCAGCGTATCTCGATGGCCTTGATCTTTTGATTACGGCCTATGCCGAAATGGACTCGCAGGTCGTTCTGCGAATAATAGCTGCCTCCGCTGCGAACTTCGTCAATCTGGACGGCGTCCGCCGTCACGCATTTAATGCGCGCGCCGATTCCGTCGCGGTTGGATTTTGTGCCGATGGTTCTGATCTTAATCCAGTTGTTCTGGCTGGAGGATTCGGCATGCAGCAACTCCGGGCTGGCGTTGACGGGGTTGATGAGAATGTCCATGCGGCCATCGTTGTCGTAGTCGCCGAAGGCGCAGCCGCGCGCCGGCGTGGGCTCAATGACAGCGCCGCCGACTTCCGCCGAGACATCCGCGAAGCGCCCGTTCTGCAAGTTTCGATAGAGCACCTTGCGCTGCGCGTAGCCAGCCTCGGTCGAAAGCTTTTCCACCTCCGGGTAGACGTGCCCGTTGACCAGAAACAGGTCGAGCCAGCCGTCGTTATCAACGTCAATGAAGCCGCAGCCCCAGCCGAGCCAGCGCGTATTCACGCCGACGCCGGACGCAAACGTCACGTCGTCAAAGACACCCTTGCCCGCGTTATGATAGAGCGAGGAGGTGTCGCCCGCGAAGTTGGTCTTGAAAATATCCAGCCAGCCGTCGCGGTCGTAGTCGCCCGCCGCCACGCCCATCCCCGCCTGCGGCTTGCCGTCAATGCTGAAAGCGCAGCCCGCCTCGACACCCGTGTCGGTAAAAGTCCCGTTCCTGTTGTTGTGATAGAGGGCAGCGGGAGACGAATCGTTGGCGACGTAGATGTCCGGCCATGCGTCGTTGTCGAAGTCCGCGACCAGCACGCCGAGGCTGTAAGTTCCGTTCGTCTTCGTAATCCCGCTCTTCTCCGAGACATCCGTGAACGTGCCGTCCGCATTGTTGTGATAGAGCGCGTTGACTCCGCCGGCCAGACCCGGCGGGCCGCACGCGACCATCAGGCCTTTATAAAGGCACGGGCCTGTTTCAGGCAGCGGCGCTGATTTCAGGTCCAGATCAATATAGCTGGCGACAAAGAGGTCTAAAAAACCGTCGCGGTCGTAATCGAGAAAGGCGCTGCCCGAAGCCCAGCGCGTGCGGTTGTTGGCGACCCCGGCCCGCCCGGCAACGTCTGTAAACGTGCCCTGACCGTTGTTGCGATAGAGCGCATTCCTGCCGTAGCCGCTGATGAAGAGGTCTGTGTCGCCGTCCGAGTCGTAATCCCCGGCGCTCACGCTCTGCCCCCAGTTTGAGCGAACCAGCCCGGCATCTCGCGTCACGTCCGTGAAGGTCGAATCACCGTTGTTGCGATAGAGGCGATTGGTCGGAAGCTCCGCGCCGGAGCGCGCGTCGAGCCGCGCGCCGTTGACCAGAAAAATGTCCAGCCAGCCGTCCGCGTCGTAATCGATAAAGGCCGCCCCGCTGCCCGTAGTTTCGAGCAGGTATCTATTCCTGTGCTCGTCCCCGTAGACAGTCCTCGCCGTGATACCGGCCTTCGCCGCCACATTCACAAAGGTCACGCCGAGACTATTCTTCGCTGTCGTCGTCGTAGCAGTAGAGCAGAGCGCCCGTGTATGTGTGATCGCCGGCACACAGCAGATGAGCAGGAGGTGAGATAAGACTCTGCGATAAACTCGTCTGGAGAGCTTCTGCATCACGGGATATGATTCGACTGAAGTGGCCGGTGACCGTGGGCTTCTTATGGGCCGGTCATGGTTTGTCCGTTTGAGCGCGAGACACAAAACCCGCCGGAGTTGCGCGCATCCCCTCTCTCTGAAGCGCAGATCATACAGGGTAGCTTCATAAAATCAAAATACCGACGGTCGCCACGTCGGGCGACGGCGGAAGGCTTCCGCGCCCGGTCTCAAAAACGCTTTCTGCGCTTGCCGCATCGTGGGCTCTCGGTACATGCTATCGCGGCTGATCGTGCTCGGCGGAAGACGGGAAGAGTTCTTTGTGTCCGGAGGCGCGACTGTGCTCGAAGCGGGAGAGGGCCTTCCGGTGCTGGCCGATCAGAGATCGCTCGCCGCCGTGCGCGAGCTGGCCGGCGCTATTCATCAGACCACGGCATAAGGATAAGCTCACACTTTAGAATGGCGATTCACATAGGCACGTCAGGGTGGAGCTACGATCACTGGCAGGGGGTTCTCTATCCGCACGACGCGCCCGTGCGCGAGCGGCTCGGCTTTTATGTCCGCCACTTTCAGACCGTCGAGCTTAACAGCAGCTATTATCACTGGCCGCGCGATCAGACATTCATGCGCTGGCACAGGGAAGTGCCGGAGCATTTCGTGATGACGGTCAAGGCTCCGCGCGGGCTGACGCACGGCGCGCGCCTCTACAGGCCCGAAGCGTGGATTGACCGTATCAGCTCTGCCCTCGATCATCTGGGCCACAAACGCGGCGTGCTTCTCGTACAACTCCCGCCGCAGTTTGCGCGCGACGATGCGCGCCTGAATTACTTTCTAAGGAGGCTTCCCCAAGGGCTCAGGGTCGCCGTAGAGTTCCGGCATTGGAGCTGGCACTGTGAAGATATATTCCGCATACTCGAAGAAAGAGGGGCGGCCTATTGCGTGATGAGCGGTGCGCAGCTCCCCTGCGTGCTTCGCGCCACGGCCTCTTTCGTCTACCTGCGGCTGCACGGGCCTGATGCGTCTCACCTCTACGCGGGCTCATACTCGGACGCCGACATGACCTGGTGGGCCAATCGCGTCCGGGAGTGGAGCGAGACGGGGCGCGACGTGTTCGTCTACTTTAATAATGATGGAGGCGGGAATGCCGTGCGTAATGCCGCGACGCTGCGGGGGATGCTGGGGCTATGAAAGATAAACCTTCGACCAGAGGGGAGAATCGACGAGACGTGGGCGAGCATGCCGGGTTGAAATTTGTCCCGCAGGAAGCCATACAGCATCTCTCAAGGGTAGACCCAACGATGGCGAAGCTGATCAGTGTGGCCGGGCCGTTCAGCATGGAGCTGCGGACGATCCATAACCTGTTTGCAGAGCTGGCGAGAAACATCATCTACCAGCAGCTTCACGCCAATGCCGCGGGAGCTATACACGAGCACGTGCGGGCGCTCTTCAGGAACAAGGTGATTCGCCCGCGGGAGGTTCTGGCCGCGCCGGAAGAGCAACTGCTCGGCGCTGGCTTATCGAGGGCCAAGCTCGCCGCCCTGAAAGACCTCGCTCTGAAGACCATAGACGGGACAGTGCCGAAGACGCTCGCAAGCCTTGAGCGGATGGAGGATGAAGAGATCATCGCGCGGCTGACGACCGTGCGCGGCATAGGCCGCTGGACGGTCGAGATGCTTCTCATCTTCAGGCTGGGCCGCGCCGATGTGTTACCCGTGGGAGATTACGCGATCAGAAAAGGCTACGCCCTCGCCTACGGGTTAGACGAGATGCCTAAGCCCGGAGAGTTAACGCTGCGGGCAGAGCCGTGGCGACCATTCCGCACAGTCGCAAGCTGGTACTTGTGGCGCGCAACAGAACTGCCAGCCGAGAATTTTGGATTAACGATTCGGCAACCTTGAATTTTGGAATAGAACTCTCACGTTCCGCAGACGCGCCAATCCAAAATCCGAGATGGGCTCTAAGTTGTGTTTGTGTTCCTGAGTCGCCCCGTCACGCCGGCGATGGTCGTCAATAGCTGTTCGGGCTCGACCGGTTTGGCGATGTGGGTTTGAAAGCCAGCCGAGATGGCGCGGTCACGATCTTCCATGCCGGCGTAGGCCGTCAGCGCGACCGCGGGGATTTGCTCATAGCGATCCTCATCCAACTCTCTGACGCTTTTGATAAGCGCGTAGCCGTCTTCACCCGGCATGCCTATATCGCTGATGAGAAGGTCTGGCCGCCACGCCTGAATCGCGGCCAGCGCTTCGGAGGCCGACTCGCAGCCTTTGACTTCCGCTCCTGATTGCATGAGCACGGCGGTGATCAGGTCGCGGCTGTCGGACTCGTCGTCAACGACCAATATGCGGAGGCCGTCGAGAACGGGTGAGTAATGCAACGTCTGGTTGCCGTTATTATTCGGGGCGGGCACAGATTCCGCCACGCTCTCAAACTCGCGCTGCGCGATTCTGAGCGGCAGCGCGACCGTAAATGTCGCGCCGTGTCCTACCCCGGCGCTTTGAACCTCTATAGTTCCGCCGTGCAGCTCGATGAGGTGACGCACGATGGCGAGCCCCAATCCGAGGCCGCCATACTTTCTGGTCGTACTGCCGTCGGCCTGCCGAAAGCGATCAAAGATGAAGGGAAGGAACTGCGGGTCTATGCCCTGCCCCGTATCGCTGACGATGATGCGCGCCTGAGCGTCTGTGCGCTCAAGCGCGACCGAGACGCTCCCGCCCTCGGGCGTAAACTTGACGGCGTTGGAGAAGAGATTCCAGACCACTTGCTGCAGGCGATCAGCGTCGCCGGAAACATGGCTCGCCTCAGGGTCGAGCTTCACCTCAAAGCTGATCGCCTTGGCCTCCGCCGCCGGGCGCATCGAATCGATGGCCGCCTCTATGATCGGCATCAGCTCGACCGGATGAAGCTCAAGCCGAAGCTTACCCGTAATGATGCGCGAGACATCGAGCAGGTCGTCTATCAGCTGCGATTGCGAGCGCGCGTTGCGCTCGATGGTTTCCAGAGCGCGGGCAATGTTGACCTCGTCCAGCCTGTTCGTCCTCAGCAGATGACTCCAACCGAGAATGGCCGTTAAGGGCGTTCTCAGCTCGTGCGAGAGCGTGGCGAGAAACTCATCCTTGGTGCGGTTGGCGCGCTCAGCCTCGGCGCGCGCCGCCTGTTCGCGTATCAACATGCGCGCGCGGCCTTCCTCGGCCTGTTTGCGCTCCTGCACTTCCTGTTGCAGCTCAGCGGCGTGGCGCTGCGCCTCCGTGTAGAGCCGGGCATTCTCGTAGGCGACGGCCACCTGCGTCGCCAGAGTGACGGCCAGACGCTCGTCGGCCTCGCTGAACTCGTCCGCGCCGATTTTGTCCGTCAGATACAGCCAGCCGTAGACCTGCGCCGAGGAGAAGATGGGCGTGCCCAGAAAGGAGCGGGCCGTGCCGTCGCCGCGAGGCAAAAGATTGGCGGAATCCAGAAGCGCATCGGCTTCTGTGAGGCGCACGGGTCTCCGCTCCTCAAGCAGTATCGAGAGCAGGCTCTCGTCCGCCGTCGGGGCATCGTCCGTATCGCTGACGGTCGTTTCGACGCTGCTGCTGCAAAAGAAAGGCTTGGGCGCATGATCATCGAGGACTCCGACGCAGGCGCGCGCCGCGCCGATAATGTCGCGCGCCGCGTGACAGAATTTTTCGAGCACGTGCGTCGGGTCATGTTCGGCGGCCAACTGCTGGCCGAGCTCAATGAGCATCCCCAGACGCTCAAGGTTGGCGTTCTCAAGCTCCAGATTCTTCTCGTGCAGCAATTCCGCCTGTCGCCTGATCTCCTCGGTCTTCTTGAACAGCTCGACGAAGACGGCGACCTTCGAGCGCAGGATGTCGGGCTCGACCGGCTTGAGAATATAGTCGACAGCGCCGAGCGAATAGCCACGGGCGATATGACGGTTTCCCATGCTGTCTGCGGTCAGGAAGATGATGGGGATGTCGCGCGATTTTTCGCGCCCGCGTATGAGCGCGGCGGTCTCAAGGCCGTCGATGCCGGGCATATAAACGTCGAGGAGGATGACGGCGACATCAATACTGAGCAGGTGGCGCAGGGCCTCGTCGCCGGAAGTCGCCTTGACGAGATTCCTGTCCGGCCCTTCGAGGATAGTTTCCAGCGCCAGCAGGTTCGTCGGGCTGTCATCCACCATCAGGATATTGATTTTTTCCGTCTCATCTGGCATGCAACAACCTCTGACTCGGATGACACAGCTCGTTCAAAAAAGGGGCTATCTCTTTGAGCGGCAGGATGCGGTCAACCGTCGTCGAAGCGATGGCGGCATCGGGCATCGAGCGCGACTCGGCGCTCTGCGGGTCTTCGACTATCGTGAGCCCGCCGAAGGATTTGATCTTCGCCAGCCCGCGCGCGCCGTCGCGATTAGCGCCCGTCAGGATGACGCCGATGGCACGCTTCTGGTAAGCCTCCGCCGCCGACTCGAACAGGACATCGATGGAGGGACGCGCAAAGCCGACGGGCGATTCGGTCGAGAGCGCGAAGATAGACCGCTCGATCAGCAGGTGATAGTCGCGCGGCGCGAGATAGATGCGCCCCCCCTCGACCGCGTCCTTATCGTTGGGCTCTGTGAGCGGCAGGCGGCTACGCCGGCGCAGGAATTCGCAGAGCCCGTCGTCGCCGTCCCTCTTACGGTGCTGCGCGATAACGACCGGCAGCGGAAACTCCGGCGCAAGCTCAGGCAGCATGGCTTGCAGAGCGGAGAGCCCACCGTATGACGCGCCGATGACGACGATCTCGTATCCCACTATCGCACCTTTCGATAAAGCTTGTCGCGCTCGTCCAACTGCTCGTAAAAGGGCTCGCGCGGCGTGAACTTCAGGGACTCCTTGTTGCCCAGACCGAAGACGCCGAACATGCTCAGGCTATCATAGATGAGATTGTGGACGCGCTCCTGTAGAGCCTTGTTGAAATAGATCATCACGTTGCGGCACAGAATGACGTGGAACTCGTTGAAGGAACCGTCGGTCGCCAGGTTGTGCTCGGCAAAGACGACGTTGGTTTTGAGCGACGGATGAAAGATCACGTTGTCGTAGTGCGCCGTATAATAATCCGAGAACTCGCGCGTGCCTCCCGCCTTCATGTAGTTGCTCGTGTACTCCTGCATGGTGGAGAGCGGGAATATCCCTTCTCTGGCTTTACGTAAGACCTCGTGGCTGATGTCCGTCGCATAGATCAGCGACTTGCGATAGAGCCCTTCCTCCTGCAACAGAATCGCCATCGAATAGACCTCTTCGCCGGTCGAGCAGCCCGCGTGCCAGATACGCACGGTCGGGTAGGTCTTGAGGATGGGCACGACCTTCCGGCGAAAGGTCAGGTAAAACTCCGGGTCGCGGAACATCGATGTGACGTGCACGGAGAGGCCCAGCAGCAGCCTCTCCATGCACGCCGAGTCGTGCAGGACCATCTCCTGAAAGCTTGAGACCGTCCGAAGCTTTTCGGCGCGCATACGCTCCAGTATGCGCCGCTTGAGCGAGGCCGGAGAATACTCGCGGAAATCGAAACCGTAATAACGATAGAGCCCTTCGAGAAGGAGGGCTATCTCGATATCTTCCAGCTCGTTCTGTTCCGCTTGCGGGAGCGCACTCATCCTTCGGCCTCGTCATGCCTGTAGAGCCAGACTCTCAGGAGCGATAGAAGCTGGTCTATGTCCAGCGGCTTAGAGATGTAGTCGGAAGCGCCCGCCTCGATACAGCGGTCGCGGTCGGCCTTCATCGCCTTGGCCGTCAGGGCGATGATCGGAAGCTGCGCGAACTCGTCCATGGCGCGAATCTCCCTGATCGCCTCGTAGCCGTCCATCCCCGGCATCATAATGTCCATCAGCACGACCTCTATGCCGGGCGTCTCTCGCAGGAGGTCGATGCCCTCCTGCCCGTTCTCCGCGTGTATCACCTCCATGTTGTGCGTTTCGAGCGCGCTCGTCAAAGCGAAGATGTTGCGCACGTCGTCGTCAACGATCAGCACTTTACGCCCGGCGAGCACAGGGTCTCTGCGGTGCAGTTGTTCGAGCATGCGCCGCTTGGGCTCCGGCAGGTTGGCCTCGACCCTGTGCAGGAAGAGGGCTGTTTCGGCCAGCAGGCGCTCGGGCGAGCTGGCCTCCTTGACGATGATGGCGTCGGCGACCTTCCTCAACTGCGTCTCTTCACGCGAGGTCAATTCCTTGCCCGTGTAAACGATGATGGGCAGGTCGGCGCGGCCCAGCTCCTTTTGAATCGTCTCGATCAGCTCGAAGCCGGTCATGTCCGGCAGCCGCAGATCGAGCACCATGCAGTCGTAGGGCTCATCCTTGAGCGCCTGAAGCGCTTCTTCGCCCGTGGCGACAGCCGTGGTCACGACATCGCCGTTGCCGATCAGCTCGACTATGCTCATGCGCTGCGTGTCGTCGTCCTCGACGACGAGCAATCTTCTGACGCGTCTCTCGGCGAAGGCGGCGATCTGGTCGAAGGCCGTCGCCAGATCGTCGCGGCTGACGGGTTTTTGCAGATGCGTAATCGCGCCCAGATGCAACGCGCGCTGGCGCTGCTCTTCGCCGGAGATGATATGCACCGGGATGTGGCTGGTGTTCGGGTCGTGCTTGAGGCGGTCGAGCACAGTCCAGCCGTCGCGGTCAGGCAGCTTGATGTCGAGCGTGATGGCGTCCGGCTTGAACTTGCGCGCCAACTGCAAGGCGGAATCCCCGCGCGTGGCGATCAAGCCCTTGAAGCCCTTCTCGCGCGCCAGATCGAGCAGGATGCCCGCGAAGTTGAGATCGTCCTCGACGATCAGGACCACACGCTCGCCGTCGAAGATCGAGTGACGGTCATCGTGTATCTCCACGATCTCGTCCGGCGTTGCCACGTCCACATTGGAGACGGCGCTCGGCAACCAGCTCGACGACAACGCTCCGCCGCCGCCGCTTCGCGTAAATTCTGCGGAAGCTGGCCGCGCGGACTGGCGTTGCTGCCCGCCGCCGTTGCCGGAGCCGACCGGCGCATAGCTCTTAGGCAGGTAGAGCGTGAACGTGCTGCCCTCGTTCGGCGTGCTGACGACGCGAATCTCGCCGCCGAGCAGGCGCGCGATCTCGCGGCTGATCGAAAGGCCGAGTCCCGTGCCGCCGTATTTGCGGCTGGTCGTGCCGTCGGCCTGCTGAAATGCCTCGAAGATAATGCGCTGCTTGTCCGCCGCGATCCCTATGCCTGTATCGATGACGGAGAAGGCGACGACCTGCTCGGCGCGGTTGAGGGTCTCTTGCTGAAAGCGCCCGCGCTGCCGCACGGGCTCTATGCGTAGGGTCACGCCTCCCTGCTCGGTAAACTTGAAAGCGTTGGAGAGCAGATTTTTCAGAATCTGCTGTAAACGCTTCTCGTCCGTATGCAGGAACGGGCCGAGGTCGTCGGCCTGCTCAACGACGAAGTCGAGCTTCTTATCCTGCGCGACCTGATGGAAGCTGCGTTCGAGCTGCCCGACCACTTCATCGAAGGAGACTTCGCCGATGTCTATCGCCATCATGCCCGACTCTATCTTGGAGAGGTCGAGAATATCGTTGATGAGCGAGAGCAGATCAGCGCCCGAAGAGTGTATGGTCTCGGCAAACTGCACCTGCTTCGCCGTCAGGTTCTGATCTATATTCTCGGCCAGCTGGCGCGAGAGGATGAGCATACTATTGAGGGGCGTGCGCAGCTCGTGCGACATGTTGGCGAGGAATTCCGATTTGTACTTGGAGGTCAGGGCCAGCTGCTCCGCCTTCTCCTCCATCTCCCAGCGCGCTTCCTCGACCTCGCGGTTCTTGGCCTCGACCTCCGCCTTCTGACGCGCGAGCAGCGTCGCTTTCTCCTGCAACTCTTCGTTGGTCTGCTGCAACTCTTCCTGCTGGCTCTTCAACAGCTCTTCTGATTCGCGCAAAGATTCAGCCTGCTTCTCAAGCTGCTCGTTGGTCTTCTTCAGCTCGTCCTGCTGGCTTTGCAGCTCGGTCGCCAGAGCCTGCGACTGTTGCAGCAGTTGCTCCGTGCGCGTGTTGGCCTCAATCGTGTTCAGCACGATGCCTATGCTCTCCGTCAGTTGATCGAGGAAGGTCAGGTGCGTGTCGTTGAAGCGGTTGAAGGAGGCCAGCTCAATCACGGCCTTGACCTCGTTCTCAAAGAGCACCGGCAGGACGATGATGTTGAGCGGCGCGGCCTCTCCCAGGCCAGAGCCGATATGTATGTAATCGTTCGGCACGTTGGTGAGCAGAATCCTTTCGCGTTCCAGTATGCACTGGCCGACGAGGCCCTGCCCCGGCCTGAACTCGTTGGCGAGATTCTTGCGCTCTGTGAAGGCGTAGCTGCCGAGCAGTTTCATCAGCGGCTGGCCGTTATTGGAGCCGTTGACATAGAAGATTCCCTGCTGCGCGTTGACGAGCGGCGCAAGCTCCGACAAGACCATCTGCGAAACGGTCGTCATATCGCGCTGCCCCTGAAGCATACGTGTGAAGCGCGCCAGATTCGTCTTCAGCCAGTCCTGTTCCGTATTCTTCTGCGTCGTCTCGCGCAGGTTGATGATCATCTCGTTGATGTTGTCTTTGAGCTTGGCGACCTCGCCCTGCGCTTCGACGGCGATGGAGCGCGTGAGGTCGCCCTTCGTCACAGCGGTCGAGACTTCGGCGATGGCGCGCACCTGCGTTGTCAAATTAGCCGCCAGCCCGTTGACGTTATCCGTCAGATCGCGCCAGGTCCCGGCAGCGCCCGGCACATTGGCCTGCCCGCCGAGCTTGCCTTCGACACCCACCTCGCGCGCCACGGTCGTGACCTGATCGGCGAAGGTCGCCAGCGTGTCCGTCATGCTATTGATGGTATCGGCCAGCTCCGCAATCTCACCCTTGGCCTCCACCGTCAGCTTTCGCTCAAGGTCGCCATTAGCCACAGCCGTCACAACCTTGGCAATACCACGCACCTGCCCGGTGAGATTGCCGGCCATCGAATTGACGTTATCAGTCAAATCCTTCCACGTCCCAGCGACTCCGCGCACATCCGCCTGTCCGCCGAGCTTGCCTTCCGTTCCCACCTCTCTAGCCACGCGCGTTACTTCGGATGCGAAAGAGTTCAACTGATCGACCATCGTATTGATCGTGTTCTTTAATTCCAGTATCTCCCCTTTCACGTCCACCGTGATCTTCTTTGAGAGATCGCCGTTAGCGACAGCCGTCGTTACCTCTGCGATGTTTCGCACTTGCGCTGTGAGATTGCCCGCCATGAAGTTGACGTTATCAGTCAAATCCTTCCACGTCCCGGCCACGCCTTTGACCTCCGCCTGCCCGCCGAGCTTTCCTTCCGTGCCGACCTCGCGGGCCACGCGCGTCACTTCCGATGCGAAGGAATTAAGCTGATCGACCATCGTATTGATCGTGTTCTTTAATTCCAGTATCTCACCGCGGACATCCACCGTGATCTTCTTTGAGAGATCGCCGTTGGCGACAGCCGTCGTCACTTCGGCGATGTTCCTCACCTGGCTTGTCAGATTCCCGGCCATGAAGTTGACGTTGTCGGTCAAGTCCTTCCACGTCCCGGCCACTCCCGTGACCTGTGCCTGCCCGCCGAGCTTGCCTTCAGTACCCACCTCTCTAGCCACGCGCGTTACTTCGGATGCGAACGAGCTGAGCTGATCGACCATCGTATTGATCGTGTTCTTGAGCTCTAAAATCTCTCCTTTCACGTCCACCGTGATCTTCTTTGAAAGATCGCCGTTGGCGACAGCCGTCGTTACCTCTGCGATGTTTCGCACCTGCCCGGTCAAGTTACCTGCCATCGAGTTCACGCTATCGGTCAAATCCTTCCACGTCCCCGCAACCCCGCGCACATCCGCCTGCCCGCCGAGCTTGCCTTCAGAACCCACTTCGCGGGCCACGCGCGTCACTTCCGATGCGAAGCCGTTGAGCTGATCGACCATCGTATTGATCGTGTCCTTCAACTCAAGAATCTCACCGCGGACATCCACCGTGATCTTCTTTGAGAGATCGCCGTTAGCGACAGCCGTGGTCACTTCGGCGATGTTCCTCACCTGCCCGGTCAAGTTACCTGCCATCGAGTTCACGCTATCGGTCAAATCCTTCCACGTCCCGGCCACGCCTTTAACGTCGGCCTGTCCACCGAGTTTGCCTTCAGAACCCACCTCGCGAGCCACGCGCGTCACTTCGGATGCGAAGCCGTTGAGCTGGTCAACCATGGTGTTAATGGTATCTTTCAGCTCCAAAATCTCACCCTTCACGTCCACGGTGATCTTCTTTGAGAGGTCGCCGTTGGCGACAGCCGTCGTCACTTCGGCGATGTTCCTCACCTGGCTTGTCAGATTCCCGGCCATGAAGTTGACGTTGTCGGTCAAGTCTTTCCATGTCCCGGCCACGCCTTTAACGTCAGCCTGTCCGCCGAGCTTTCCTTCCGTTCCCACTTCGCGGGCCACACGCGTTACTTCAGAAGCGAAGGAGTTCAACTGATCGACCATCGTATTGATCGTGTTCTTAAGCTCTAAAATCTCACCCTTCACGTCCACGGTGATCTTCTTTGAGAGATCGCCGTTAGCGACAGCCGTCGTCACCTCTGCAATGTTTCGCACCTGCCCGGTCAAGTTACCAGCCATGGAATTGACGTTATCAGTCAAATCCTTCCACGTGCCTGCAACCCCCCGCACATCCGCCTGCCCGCCGAGCTTGCCTTCCGTGCCGACCTCGCGGGCCACACGCGTCACTTCAGAAGCGAAAGAGTTCAACTGATCGACCATCGTATTGATCGTGTTCTTAAGCTCTAAAATCTCACCCTTCACGTCCACGGTGATCTTCTTTGAGAGATCGCCGTTAGCGACAGCCGTCGTTACCTCTGCAATGTTTCTCACTTGCGCTGTGAGATTGCCGGCCATGGAATTGACGCTATCGGTCAAGTCCTTCCACGTCCCGGCCACGCCTTTGACCTTGGCTTCGCCGCCGAGCTTGCCTTCCGTGCCGACCTCGCGAGCCACGCGCGTCACTTCGGAAGCGAAGGAGCCGAGCTGGTCGACCATCGAATTGACGATCTTGACGGAGCGCAGGAACTCGCCTTTGAGGGGGCGGCCTTCAACATCGAGCGCCATCCGCTGCGAGAGGTCGCCGTTGGCGACCGCGCCGATGACGCGCGCCATCTCGCTCGTGGGGCGGGCCATGTCGTCAATCAGGACATTGACGGAATCCACGACGCTGACCCATGAGCCGCTCGCGGCTGGCATGGTCGCGCGCTGGGTGATCTTGCCTTCACGCCCGACCAGACGGCTCACGCGCTCAAGCTCGCGGGCGGTCTGTTCGTTTAATTCGATAATGTCATTAAGAGTGTCTGCTATTTTTCCGGCCTCTCCCGTCCACTCGGTCGGCAACCGCGCGGAAAAGTCGCCTTTCTTGAAAGCCATCAGGGTTTTCAGCAGCAGCTTCGTATCTAGAGTGTCCATGTTTGCCTGTTGATTTCGCATCGCTTCCTTTCGACAATTATCCCTTGCAGGGGCAATTCGAGCAGTCGAGTTTGAACTGCCGGAGATTTATGAGCCTCAGAAGAAGTGCATATTTCCGAACTGTGAAGTATAGCAGCGCCCTCTGGCCGCGAGGCTCGGGGACACTCCTAACCGGACGGGAGATGTATTGGGGGAATAAGTTTGGTTGCGCCGGTCATTCCACCAGCGCTGATATTTTATACCTAGCTGACCGAAATATGTAAACACAATTTAAAGCATTTCAGATTCAAGCTCTCCGCATCCTGAATTCCGGGGTCGAACATCTAAGCCGTCCTGCCCGATAATCCGACCGTGAATCGCCTCTATTTTGTTCTGTTTTAAGCATTAGGCGGCTCAGGGCTTGCAACTTCGGTGCTTATTAGTGCATCATAGTCGTTGGTTATTCCTTCTCTCTTGCATCAACGGTGATGCGCTACACGCTGGATAGAGTTTTCGCGATGGCGTTTTGGATAGTTCGAGAGTAGGCTGATTTCAACTTTAGAAGCCGCTCCGCAAAAGAGCACCCGAACACGAAGCCTTCGCTGCCTACCGTTACATCGAAGCCACTCAGATTCGCAGCTTCTCTCAGATACTCCTGACCTTTCGGGAGAGGTACACACTTATTATGTCTATGAAACTTTATGTCGGTAATCTGTCGTTCCAGACTTCGAGCGACGATTTGCAGCAGTTGTTCGCGCAGGCGGGCACAGTCGAATCTGCTTCGGTGGTTGAAGATCGCGAGACGGGTCGCTCACGCGGCTTCGGTTTTGTCGAGATGTCCTCGAACGAGGAAGGCGCGGCAGCTATCGCGCAGTTCAACGGCAAAGAGGTCAACGGTCGCAGCCTGACCGTTAACGAAGCTCGCCCGCGCGAGAATCGTGGCGGCGGCGGTGGTGGCGGCTACGGCGGCAATCGCGGTGGCGGCGGCGGCTACGGTGGAAACCGTGGCGGTGGCGGCGGCTACGGCGGTGGCAGCGGCGGGGGCGGAAGTCGCGAGCCGCGCTGGTAAGCAATCGAGTTAGCTGAACGCTGACTCTAACAAAAGCGAAGCGCCTCCGAAGCGTTGCTGCAAAACAACGCCGGAGGCGCTCAAAAATTTCTAGTGTCGAACAAAGGATTGCTCCCTTTTATATGGGTCGAGCAGCAACAACAAGAAGGATTTCAATGAACTTTTCTCAACTGGGACTGAACGCCGCATTGGCGAGCGTTTGCGAGTCCCTCGGATATACCGAACCAACACCAATTCAGAAAGAGGCGATCCCCATCGTCCTCGGCGGCGCTGACCTGATCGGTTGCGCCGAAACAGGCACGGGCAAGACGGCGGCGTTCCTGCTTCCGATCATTCAACGCATCTCGGAGCGTGCACGCCCGGGCATTCGCGTGCTCATCCTCGCCCCGACGCGCGAGCTGGCATCACAGATCGAAGCCAGCTATCGCTCGCTCGTTCCCAAAAAGAGCGCGAGCTGCGTGACGCTGATCGGCGGCGCGGCGATGCATCGCCAGACGGAAGCACTGCGGCGCGGCGTCACCTTTGTGATCGCCACACCGGGCCGCCTGCTCGATCACATGGAGCGCGGCGCGATCAATTTTTCTTACGTTGAGACGCTCGTTCTGGACGAAGCCGACAGGATGCTCGACATGGGCTTCTGGCCCGCCATCAAGCGAGTGCTGGCAACGCTTCCCGTCACGCGTCAGACTCTGCTCTTCTCGGCCACGATGTCGCCCGCCATCGAAAAGATAGCGCGCTCGACCATGCGTCAGCCGAAAATGGTCGAAGTCAACCAGCGCGGGCAGGCAGCCGTCATGGTCGAACAGACGGCATACCCTGTGGCGACGGAGTCGAAGACGGCTCTGCTGCTCGACCTCTTGGAACGCGAACGCTTCGAGCGCGTGCTCGTTTTTACGCGCACACGTCGCGGGGCTGAACGCCTCTCGCACATCCTCGAAGCGCGCTCGCATAAGGTGAATCGCATCCACGCCGACCGCTCGCAACCGCAGCGCGAGGCGGCCCTGCGCGGCTTTAAGGACGGGCGCACGAGGGTGCTCGTCGCGACCGACATCGCCGCGCGCGGCATCGACGTTGATTCCATCTCGCACGTCATCAACTACGATGTCCCGCACGCGCCGGAAGATTACGTGCACCGCATCGGGCGCACCGGACGAGCCGGGAACACTGGCCGCGCAATCACCCTTGTCACGCCCGTCGAAGAGTTGTCCATGCGCGCCATCGAGCGTATGACCGGACAGGCTGTCGAGCGTGTCCTGCTGCCGGCCTTCGGCGGTACTCAGCAGGCGACCGCAGGCGCGGCTCGGCCTTTCAGCTCTGCCGGACGCAGCGCCAGCGTTGGCCGTCGTTCATTTCGTCCGCGCCGATCAAGATAAGAAGTTATGGCACGGGCTCACGCGAGCCTGTGCCATAGCCAGCATCTATACACGAGGGGCTCGCCGCCGTGCGGGGGCTGCCCGCGAGAAGCTTCGGTTTAAGTAAGGAGAGAGGTTGATGGAGAATAAATTGTTTGCCGTCGGTGATCGTGTGGACAAGCTTTGCACGGTATGCGCCGTCGAGCGCGGACACATTGTTGCAATCGTTACCAAGCGCGGTCAGGTGTCGCGTGTCAACTGCCCCGGATGCGGAACGCGCAGCACCTTTAAGAAAGGCGTCGAGGCGTCGAGGGCACGCGCGCAAAAAGTCGGAGCGCCTTACGATCAGACGCGCATGTATCGCACCGGCCAGACCATGATGCACCCGTCGTTCGGTTTGGGCGAAGTCACGGCCACCATCGAGCCACACAAAATCGACGTGCTCTTTACTGATCGCCTGCGCCGACTGATACACGGGCGCGCCTGAGCGAGGGGACGAGCCCGTTGCGCTCTCTCCCCCGCATGAGAGAGCGCACGCGCAGCTTCAGGCTAAGGCCAGACTGTAGAGGGTTTCACCTGCGGCTCTCTGTTCGGGCACGAAGCCCATGCTTCGCAGGTATTCCTGATGCTTCTTCGTTCCCGGCCTGCTGTATATCTTCCTGACGCCCTTCTCTCTGAAAACCTCCGCCTTCTCGTTGAAGACGAATTTGCCGACCTTGAAATCCCTGTATCCGGGGATGACGAAATCCAGATTGATCAAAAGCGAATCGGCGTCCAGAGGCTCGGCCATAAACAGCCCTGCGGGCACGAGGTTTCTTAAGACGAAGAAGACCGTCTGTCGCGCGTCCGACGCCCTATCATAAGAGAACTCGGGCGTAAACTTTCTGATCTCGCGCTCGTGAAATCTCAAAAAGTATTGCAGATATTCCGACTGCGGAGAAACGTCCAGCAGCTTGAAATACTCCCGCGTGGCATAGGCGTCATAAAGGTAGTAGAGGTTGATAAAGACGATGAGCAGGTTAACGACGGCGACCGGGTACGCGCCGATCAATAGCCCGTAAGCGGTAAAGCAGGCCGAGCCGATCAGGTTTATGATCCGCAGCCTGAGTATGGAGGTCATCGTCAGGGAGATCGCGACCAGCACGGAGGCGACGTACCCGATCAGCTCGTAAATGTTTAGTTGGCCCATCGCTGAACGTCCTTTAACGGAAGCCGCTCGCTCAAATCAATACACAGAATCTGAGAGGTATTAACATGATAAAAGCAGTAAGGCATAAATGTTGTCCCTGCTTTTCTTGATTCTGACAATCTTCTGTCCATCCCTGTTCATTCTTTTCCTGTTGCGACAGTGCTGAAATCCCGACCACAACACTTAAACCAAATATTCGTAACGCTGGCGAAGTCTGCGGCGAGTAGAAGAGGCGTCGGCCCAAGACAGTGCGAGGAGGTTTGGCGCACATAGTGAAAGACTTTTCGATGTTCGAGCAGGCTCTCAAGCTGGCGAGCCCGAACGGACTGGAAGACCTCGGTTCCATCCCCAACATTTCAAGGCGCACCTTAGACGAACTGGAGACCTTTCTCTTTCGCGCGCCCGTCCCCTGTCTCGAATACGTCAGCCTGTTGATCGAAAACGCGCTGCTGCTGAGAACCAACCGGACGGGCAGAATCTACGCCGGGTTTGCAAAGCTCTCGCGCATGGAGCCGGTCATCGACCGCTACTTACGCATCGCCGATGTCTCCGAGCAGGTTTTCGTTTTCGGCGAGGCCGACTGGAAGCCGCCGCGCCATCCGAACATGAAACTGATCACCTTCCCGGGCACGTTCCGGCTGGCGCGCGAGTGGTTCCTCGTCGCCGACTCGCACACGCTGCGCGCCGCGCTCGTCGCCACTGACGAAGATGAAACGGAAGCGCACGTCGCCCTCGAAGCGCGCATCTTCCGCGCCTTCAAATCAAGCGACCCGAAAATCGTCGCCGGGCTCGCGGCATCCGCCGAAGGTCTCATCGACTCCTCGCTGGCGGCTTGAGCAACGCGAACGCGCGTAAAACCCACCGTCAACTTTTCGATAGCTTTCGGCCTCTACTTCCCTGCGCCGGGCCGCTCGATGAGCTTCACCCCTATCTTCCCCTGCCCGCCCGCGCTTTCGGGCACGGCCTCCACGTGCGCGCTCAACACACGCTCTACGCGACCGGGCAGTAGCCTGGGCGCGAGCCCCGCGATGGCCTGCGCCAGTTGGACTATGTCGCCGCCGCCGCGCCAGTGCTCGCGCACGACCACATCGTCCGTGCGATTGATCAGACGCAGGAGCGTCAGCGCGATCAGGTACGCGTCGTCGACCTGCCCTATAAAGGGGAGCATGTCCGGGATAAAATCCAGCGGCATGACGGCGTAGACGATAGCTCCGGCGAAGAGCAGCTTTTCCGTGCGCGGCACGCGGGCATCCGTCATCAAGCGCCCGCACAGGGCTATCGTGTTGGGCAGGAACATCAGCAGATTCTTCATCCGCCGTCTAGCTTGCAGCATATTCATAGCCGACTCCTTCATAAATCACCTGTGGCCGAAGTTTGAATGCAGCGAATGTAGCACGATCAGCCTCGCGCCCTAAATCAAACCGGGTTAAGATGCCGCTTGCAGCTCAGTAATTATCCACCACACGCCGGGGAGCGAACGATGAGAGAATCCGATTCGGCAGCGCTTGGCCCACACATTTCCGCTTCGCGTAGAGACTTTATGAAACGACTGGCGGCGGGCATCGGCCTCGGCGCGGCTGGCATGCTCGGACTGGATATCGCGCACGGCTCGGAGGCTGCCGTATCCTCGTCCGCCATTTCGTCCGTGCTCAAGAGCTATACGAATCCGGTCTATTCGGGCTCGATGCCAGACCCTTTCGTCTTCCGTCATCGTGGCGTCTACTACGCTCTGGGCACGACGGGAGCGGAGCGCAAAGCTGACGGGCACATCTTTACGCTGCTGCGCTCGACCAATCTGGTTGACTGGCAGGAACTGGGCGGCGCGCTCACTCCGCCCGTGGCCGACACGGTCTATCAATACTGGGCACCGGAAGTCGCCTATCACAAGGGCACGTTCTTTCTTTACTACTCGATGGGCGGGAAAGAGGAGGAGAAGTTCGAGCTGCGCGTGGCGACCGCCAACAGGCCCGATGGGCCTTACAGCGACGCCGGGGTCAAGCTCATGGATTGCGAGGACAACCGCTTCACCATCGACGCGCATCCTTTCAGGGACACAGACGGGCAGTGGTATCTGTTCTACGCTCGTAATTTTCCCGACACGGAGGGGGGCGCGTTCCCCGGCACGGCCATCGTCGTGGACAGATTGATCGGTATGACGAAACTCGCGGGCCAGTGCCGGACTGTCCTGCGCGCTCGTTACCCGTGGACGCTCTACGAGGCCAACCGCAGGATGGAGGTTTACGGTAAGACTTTCGACTGGCACACGATTGAAGGGCCGTTCGTGCGTAAACACCGTGGGCGCTACTACTGTTTCTACAGCGGCTCAAATTATCAGACAGCCAACTACGGCGTGGATTATACGGTCGCGGATCATGTCATGGGGCCATACACGGGGCAGGGCAGCGAGCCGCGCGTCCTCAGGGGAATCCCCGGGAGGGTGCGCGGGCCGGGCCATCATTCGATAGTCGTTGGCCCGGACGGGCACACCGAGTACGTCGTCTATCACGCTTGGGATCAGGCGATGAAGGTCAGGCAAATGTGTATCGACAAACTATTGTGGACGCCCGACGGCCCGCGCTGCGTCCCGACGTTGACCCCGCAGCCCATGGGGAAGCGATAGATACTGACGCGCGCCTCCGACGTTGTATAGTATCCCCTTGGTGAAAGGTAGATTCGAGCAACAGTCGGCGCGCTGTGTTGACTGACTATAAGGCGAAGGGGAGAATCGTTCAGGCATGAGCAGAATAATCGCCGTCATGCTCTTTGTCGCTTACGCCATACTGGCGACCGCCTGCCAGCAGGTTGCGCGAATGCAGTCTGTGCCCCGCTCTTCTTCGTCGGCTTCCAACGCCCGCCGCGCGACCACTCCGATCAATTCGCCCGTCGTGCAAAGAGTCGTGGACGACGCCATAGCGCAGGCCGACTACACGCTCTACTATGACCCGGCCTACGTTCAGTTGGACTACCCGGGCGGGGATGTCCCTCCGGACAGGGGCGTCTGTTCCGATGTCATCATCAGGGCTTTCCGCAAGGGCGGCGTTGATTTGCAGAAGGAGGTTCACGAGGACATGGCCCGCAGCTTTTCCTCCTATCCGCAGAGATGGGGGCTCAGCGGGCCGGACGCCAACATAGATCATCGCCGTGTTCCCAACCTGATGACCTATTTCAAGCGGCAGGGGAAAGCCCTTTCCATCACGAAGGATGCCAGGGATTATCTGCCCGGCGATGTCGTCACATGGAATCTGAGCGGCGGCGCAACCCATATCGGTCTGGTGACGAATATCATCTCGGAAACTTCAGGAGCTCACCTGATGGCGCATAATATGGGGGCGGCGAGAGTAGAAGACGTGCTCTTCGCATGGGAGATCACCGGACACTATCGCTACTTTCAATAGCCGTCCTGAAAGCCGGAACAAAACGCTCGACCTGAAACCGACCGAAACCTTGTCTCTTATGAACATACTCGAACGCTTGAGAGCGCGCGCCGCCGCCAACCTCCAACACATAGTCCTGCCCGAAGGCGAAGACCCGCGCACGGTCGCCGCCGCCGCCATCTGCGCGCGCGAGCATATCGCGCGCATCACGCTCTTAGGTCGTGAAGATAAGATTCGCGCCGCGGCGCAGAGCGCGGGCGCAGTGGATTTGGGCGGCGTTGAAGTGATAGACCACAGGCGCGCGGCGGATTTCGAGAAGATGGCCGCCTTTTATCACGAGCTCAGACGGGCCAAGGGACTGATGGCCGACGAAGCGCGCGCCGCCCTCGAAGACCCGCTCTACTACGGCAACCTGATGGTTCGCATGGGTCGCGCCGACGGCTCTGTCGCGGGCGCGACCAATACGACTTCGCACACGGTGCGCGCCGCGCTTCACTGCATAGGCGTGCGCGCAGGCTTTAAGCTCGTCTCAAGCTTTTTCGTCATGATGCTGCCGGACAAAACCTTCGGCGCAGATGGTGCGCTCATCTACGCCGACTGCGGCGTCGTCATAGAGCCGACGGCGACGGAGCTGGCCGAGATAGCCATCGCTTCAGCCGACTCCTGCCGCGCGCTCCTCGAAGCAGAGCCGCGCGTCGCCATGCTCTCGTTCTCCACCAAGGGAAGCGCCAAACATAAGCTGGTGGATAAAGTCGTAGAGGCCACGCGAACGGTTCGCGCACGCGCCGCCGAGCTTGAGATTGACGGCGAGCTGCAAGCGGACGCCGCGCTCATCCCATCTGTCGGGCAATCGAAAGCGCCCGGCTCAGGCGTGGCCGGGCGGGCCAACGTGCTTATCTTCCCCGATTTGCAGGCCGGCAACATCGCCTACAAACTGACGGAGCGTCTGGCCGGCGCAACCGCCATTGGCCCAATCCTGCAAGGGCTCGACAAGCCCGCCAACGATCTTTCGCGCGGCTGCAAGGCCGAAGATATCGTTGACGCCGTGGCGATCACAGCCGTACAGGCACAGGCACGCGCCGCCGCCGCGCATTGACTTGCGCGCGCGCAAGAAGAGCCCGTGCAACCAACACAGCGCCTCGGCCTATCAAACAAGCTAGCTTACTGAACGCACGCCCCGGTCGAGGTAACAATTTTGTTCGAGCGCACACTTTTATCCTTCGCAGCCTTCGTCCTGCTCTTCGCCGGGGTCGCCCGCGCGCAGGAGAAAGAAGAGCCCGTGCCCGCACAGACTCCGGGGCGGGCACAGACGGAGCGCGAAGAGCAGGAGCCCGTCAAAGTATTCACGGAGGAGGTGCGCCTTCCCGTCATGGCTTACGACGATTACGGGCACTTCGACCCGGGCGTCAGCCTCGACGACATACTCGTCCTCGAAGACGGCGTCGCGCAGCAGATTAGAAGCGTGCAGCGCATCCCCGCCAGCATCCTTCTCCTTTTAGACACGAGCGGCTCGATCACGCTCGCCAAGGATATCAAGACGACGCGCGCCGTCGCCCTCAGGCTGCTCGGTCATCTGCGACCGGGCGATTCCCTCTCCGTCATGCAGTTCAGCGACCGCGCGGAATTATTGCAGGACTGGACGACGGACACGGAGAAGGTCACGCAGGTGCTCAAGACCAAGCTCTCCGGCTCAAAGCGCGAGCGTCTCTCGGAGGCCATAGCCGCGGCTGCGGCCCGGTTGCAGGACAGGCCCGCCGGCAGTCGTCATCTGGTGCTTGTCACGGACGGGGTGGAGACGCCGGGCGGCAAAGTCTCCTTCGCGGAGGCAGTCCGCCAGTTGATGAGCACGCAGGCCACCGTTCACATCATCAGCTATACGACAGCCGTTCGGCTGGCGATAGAGCGGCGAACCGGAAGGGGCAGGGCACGCGGCGGCAACGGTCAACAGCGAGAAGCCCTGCCGATACCTGACCCGGGGATGCCGCCGGGCCAGACGCGCAATCCGCAGGTCACGCTCGGAACCATTGATCTTGATAGAGAGATGCGACGCTGGTACGAAAAATATGCCGATCAGGCGAGGCAGAGCGAACAACGCTTGGCGAAGATTGCGGAAGAGACCGGCGGCAAAATCATGCTCGCGGTTAAGGCCGATGAGATGGTCAAGCAAGCGGACGAAGTGGCGCGCGATATAGGCGCGCAGTACGTCGTCACCTACACGCCCAAAAGGGCGCTCGCCTCTGCGCCGAGCGGCGAGTATCGTCACGTGGAAGTCGCTTCGCGCCGCGTCGGGCTGCAACTACGCTCGCGTCGCGGCTACGTCGTGACGCCTGCGCCTTAAAGGCTACGTGGGATGTGTTCCTCGTATGGGGGATAAGATTGATGCTGTCGAGGCGGAAACGTCCCGGTCGCTCAGCTCGCTATCACATTGAGCCTTGATTCCAGAGGGGCGGCCCAGGGCTGACGACCCAGGGGGGACGCTCCCTTCTCCCTGACCAGAGGCTGACGGCGCAGGGCTTCCCATTCCTCCTGCGGGACGCGATGAAAAGCTTCGACTATTTTCGGATCGAAGTGCTGTCCGGCGCATCTATCAAGCTCCTCGGAAGCCGCTTCATATGACTTTGCAGCCCGGTAGACGCGATCACTGGTGATGGCGTCGAAGGCATCCGCCACGGCGAAGATGCGCGCATTCAGATCAATGTCGTCGCCCGTCAGGCCGAGCGGGTAGCCGGAGCCGTCCCACTTCTCATGATGCTGCGCGACGACGCGCGCCGCGCCATCTAAGAATTCTATGCCGCGCAGGATTTGCTGGCCGTGCAGCGGGTGCTGCCGCATCTTAATCCATTCATCTTCATCGAGGGCCGCAGGCTTACGCAGGATTGCGTCTGGCACGCCGATCTTGCCTATGTCGTGCAGGAGCGAGCCGAACTCGAGGGATTTCAGTTGCTCCTTGTCCAGCCCCAGCTCATAGCCTAAGCGCAGGCTGAAGCTGACGACGCGCTGCGAGTGGCCGTGCGTTTCGTGGTCGCGCGTCTCAAGCGCGGCGGCCAGCGCCTTGAGCGTCGTGCGGTACGCATCCTCAAGAGAGTCCAGAGCCCGATCAAGCTCCACCGTGCGCTGCTCGACCAGTTCTTCCAACTGGTTTTCGTAGCGCCGCTTGGACTCGCGCAGGCTGTAGTGCTCAAGCGCGCGCCTGACGATGGCTTCGACCTGCCGCAGGTCAAACGGCTTCATGATGTAATCGAAAGCGCCGACCCTGAGGGCCTCAATCGCGCTCTCGATGGTCTGCGCGCCGCTGATCAGCACTACGACCGTCTGCGGCGCGACATCGAGCACGTGCGGAACCATCTCCAGCCCGCTCATGCCGCTCATCGTGATATCGCTGATGATGAGGTCGAAGGATTGCTGGCGCAGCAGCTCAAGAGCCTCTTCGGCTGAGCCGGCGGACGCGCATTCGTACTGCCCGTTCAATAAATCGCAGAGCACATTATTGATTTCAGGCTCGTCATCCACGACAAGGATGCTAGCCACAGGGTTGTTTACACCAGGCATATTAAGTTAAGGACCACCTTCGATTTTGTTAGGGAACGGCCAGAGCATGGTACGACTGCAACGAAATTCGCCAAGGAGGCTTACGTGATTTCTGTGAGAGGTCGGCAGCCGCTGGCCAGAGGCTGCTCCATGACAGGCAAAGCCATTGTACATTCTCCCTCCCCCTTCTGGCAAACAGGATTTTACACAGCCTGAAAATCGGCCCGAAAACCTCTCTTTCAAACCGCGCGCCACGCCCCGAGCGGTTGACGCCCCCGCTCCTGCGCCACTATGATGGCCCCATCACACCCCTTGGCCGGAGTGATGAAATTGGTATACATAGCAGACTCAAAATCTGCCGTCCGCGAGGGCATGGGGGTTCGAGTCCCCCCTCCGGCACTCTACACTTCCAGCAAAGAGCCGTTGTTAGAGCCCGGGCTCAGTCAGCTTTCAAACCGGCGCGGATATGAAGGCTAAGCAGGAGAGCAAGCCTGAACGCAGTGAGCCGCGGCTTAAGGCGCGGCTGCGTGCGGAGATGGAAACGGGCATCGAGGCGGCGCGTGATCCGCTGAATGCCGGGCAGCCGGATTTGGCCGTCAGGGTCACGACCATCTATTCGCCCTGGTACACGCGCGCCTGTCCGGTCTGCAAGAACAAGTTTCGTGATGATGATCGCGTCCGGCTCTGCCCTCTCTGCGAACAGGCTTATCATGACGACGACTCTTATCATCTGCATTGCTGGCAGGAGCGCTTCCGTAAGCAGGGCGTCTGCAAGCTCAGCCGCTATGATCAGATTCTGGAAGTCGAGGAAGAGGGTTGCGGCTATCGCTGGTCTGGAACAGCTCCGCAGAAGGTTGAGGGCGGGCAAGGGCCTTCTCAGCCCCGGCGCGTGGCTTTGGTGACGGCCCATTTTCTGCAAGGCCTGGAGACGAGCTGGAAGCCTTACGGCGAAGAGGCCGTCTTCGAGGTCGCGGAAAATTCACCGATCATCGGCCATCATTGCCCATGGTGTCGTTTTCAGGTGCGCGCGCGCGACCGCGTCGTCAAGTGTCCGTGCGGCAAGTGCAGCACCTACTTTCACAACGATGTCTTTCGTCATCTGACATGCTGGAACGATTGGAACGGCTCGCGCGGCAACGATTACTGCCCGACGACGGGCGCGAGAATCATCCCCGACGAGACCTCGAACGGGTAGCTTCAAAGACCTATGAGAACTGAGCGTTACGACCGCCAACGACGCATCGCCGGGTGGAACCAGTCGGCGCTGGGTGTGGCGCGGGTCATCGTCGCGGGGGCCGGTGCGCTGGGCAACGAAGTGATTAAGAATCTGGCGCTCATGGGTGTCGGGCATATTCTGATCGTGGACTTCGACCGCGTGGAGCTTTCCAACCTGAGCCGCACAGTGCTCTTTCTCGAAAGGGACGTTGGCCGCGCCAAGGCGGAAGTCGCAGCCGAGCGGGCATCTTTGCTCAATCCGGAGATTCAGGTTCGCTATCTGAACGGCGATCTCTCGTCCGACATCGGCCTTGGGTTTTACAGGCACGCTGATCTGGTCGTCGGGGCGCTCGATAATGTGGCGGCGCGCTCCGTGGTCGGGTTGAGTTGCAGCCTGTCAGGGGTTCCGTTTCTGGACGCAGGCATGTGGGCCTGGGGCGGCGAAGTCCGCTGGTTCAAGGCCGGAGATGAGACCTGCTTTGAATGCACACTGAGCGAGGACGATAGACGGTATGCGTTCGAGCGTCGTTCCTGTACTGGCTTTCGTGAAGGCGATGCCGAAGCACGGTTTGTGCCGACGACGATCAGCACGTCTGCGCTCATCGGTGGTCTGCTGGCGCAGGAAGCGGCGCGTTATCTTTGCGGCTGGGAGATTCAGGGCGGCGAGGCGCTGGTTTACAATGGCCTGAAGATGGCGTTGCACCGCAGCACTCTGGCGCGCTCTCCGCAGTGCCCGCATCATGAGCCTTACGCTGATGTGCGGGAGCTACAGGCGAGCGCCGCGAGCAGCACTACTGCGTTGGAGATCCTGCGAAGGGCAGAGGCCGAGTTCGCGTCTCCCTGCTCTTTAGAATTGGGGCGCGATTTTCTGTTGGGCTTCGACTGTTCAGGCTGCGGCGCGCGTGAAGAGATACAGGCGCTGCTCAGTCGCGTGGACGAATCTGCGAACGCTTGCCCGCGTTGTGGTCGCCCGCGACGCCCTGAGATTATAAGCAGTCTGGGAAGCGAGCATCGGCTGGCGTCCAGCAGCCTGAGCGGGCTGGGTATTCCGCCGGGAGAGGTTCTGGCGGTGCGTGCCGCAGGCGAGCTTTGTTTATATGAATTGACGGGTGATGTCGCGGCTCTCTGGCAATAAGCCGCAAGGGTGATGCTGAAATGGTCACGCCCGATATCTTTAACCTGCCTGAAGGGCAGCGCGTCTGGCTCATGAGGGATTGCATGCGCCGGGCAGCACTCAATTACGAGCAGTTGGAGATGTGGCAGGATGCGGCCCTCTGTTGGAGCGAGGCGGGCGAGACAGACAGGGCGGCGGAGCTTTACCTGCGAGTCAACGATTATGAGCAGTCGGCATCTATGCTGACGGCAGCTGGTCGTGACGCGGAAGCGCAGGCGCGGTATGAAATGTGGATGACGACGATCAAAGCGGAGGATACGGTCTCGCTCGTGAAGGCTCTGCTGGGAATCTCTCTCTGCCAGACGAGAATGAAGTCGGCGCATGCTGCGCGCGAAACTTACTTGCGGGCACGCGCGATAGTCGAAGACGAATCGCTTCAGCGCGACGCACTGACACGCGGAGACTGCTGGGAGGCGCTCGGAGAGTTTGGCCTGAAGGTCCGGCGCGACGACATCTTGCAGGTCGCTTATGAAAAGGCGCTCCTGTGCTACGGGCCGCAATACAATGCGGAGCGTGTGCGCGCGGCGCGAGCTTACGCCGTGGCCGTTAAAGGAAACCGCCTGCTCAGCGAAGAGTTGGCGGAGCGGCTGGCCGAGTGGAGTCGTGAGCTGCCCGCCGATGATCGAACCGAAGTCGAGCCGGGAAGGCACGCCGCCTTTATCGCCAGAGGTCGCGCCGGAAATGTATCCGACGTTGATTACCTGATGCACACGCTTGAGAGCGAGCCGCGCATGGCGATGACACATCTGGTTGACTATGCTCTGGGGCTGGTGCAAACCTCGCACGGCGAGCAGCGCATCAGGCATTATCTTTTCGAGGGCACAGAGAGGCAGCGTAACTACGCCGCGCTCTATTTCAAACGGATGGGCCGGAAAGGGCGACTGTTTCTCGCGGAGGCTTTCAATCAGGGGAAGATCGATTTCGCTCAGGCTTTCGCAAAGTGAGAGTCCGAAGCAGAGCAGCGCCAACTCGGGGATTACTTTCAGACGAGTGAAGCGGAAGGCAAACGGTCGGTTGTGAACCAACCGCAAGGAGGAAAAATCGCTATGGATATTTGTGAGACTCCAGCCGTCGAGGTGGGAAAAGATTTCGTGCAGGTCTTCATCGAGGACACAGCCGGGGAGCGATTCGAGTGCGAGTTGCCAGCCGACACGGAGCTGAGCCGTCTGGCCGCAGACTTTTTTGAAGAGCGCGGCTGGCCCACGCAGGACGGGCACGGGCGCGGCCAGCGCGCCGTCGTCGAGCTGGTTGACCCCGAGAACCCGGATCGCACAAAGCGTCTGCGCGGAGAGCAGACGGTCGAGGATGCCGGGCTGTCGAGGGGCGCGACCCTGCGCATCTTTCCCGAATCCATCGCCGGGGCCGTGGATGAACGCGAGCGCGTGCGCGCGCTCGTCGCCGATCATCAGGACATGAACGAGCTGGTGAAGTGGAACAAGCACATCAGATTCGAGCCGAACCTGACGCACGCGCCGACCGTCTATAAGATCACGTTCGACTATCCGAGCTTTCGCGCGCTCTCTGAGGACGGGCACACGCCTCTACTGTCAAACGAGCATCGCGTCGAGATTACGCTCGGCGCGGAGTATCCGCGTAAAGCTCCGTTCGTGCGCTGGACGACGCCGATCTTTCATCCGAACATTCGCACGGAAGACGGCGCGGTGTGTCTCGGCGTCCTGATGGATCGCTACCTGCCGGGTCTGGGTCTCGCGCGCCTCGTCACGATGCTCGCTGAGATGGTTCAGTATCGTAACTTCGACATGACGAGCCCGCTTAACGTGAGGGCCGCGGAGTGGGCGGCTGAGGCTCGGCACTGGCCGCATATTCAGAACATCGGCGGCTCGCCGTTTCAAGGCCCTGTGCACGAGCTGCTCGCGCTCTTTGAAAATGAGGAGCGCCCGCGTCTGAGCTTCAGGCCTCTCGCCGGAGGCCCGAACTAAAGATGGACGACGAGGTCGAGGGCGTCTTCAAGCTTCCCGCGCTCGCCTTAGACCGCGAGCGAACGGTCTTTACAAGGGTGGAGTCCGCGCCGCTTCCCCTGCGTGCCCCGGAGAGCTACACACAGCTTCTCACGCAAGGGTCGGGCACGGAGGGCAACGGGCTCGTCTTGATGCGCGATGAAGTCTATCGCGCGCTCCTCGGCGGGATGGAGTTGAGCGCGGAGGTGGAGAACGGCGGCTACCTGATAGGCAGGGCTTTTCGCCAGCCGTCCAGCCCCGAAGCGGAAACAGACGCGGGCTTTCGCTGGCTACTGGAGATAACGGATGTCGTGCCCGCCGAAGCGGCACAGGGAAAGCGCGGCTCGCTACTGTTCACGGGCGAAACGTGGAGTCGCATGACGCGCCTGCGCGCGCGCGAACATCGGGACAAGCAACTCGTCGGATGGTTTCACACGCACCTCTTTAAGGGGAGCGAACGTTTCGGGCTCTCCGATTTGGACCAGAATCTTCATCGGCGCTTTCTGACAAAGCCATGGCAGGTCGCAGTCCTCGTCAACATTAAGCCTCACAGCCGCGAGCGTAAGGTTCGCTGTTTTCAAAGAGGGGCGGACGGGAAATTGATCGAGTGTCCGTTTCAGGTCGCGGGGTCTGAGCCACAGCAAGGAGGCAGGGCATGAGCGAGGGCGAAGGGGGGCGGTCGGTGCGGCTGCGCTTTGTGGCGCATCTGCCGGATTTGATTACCGACGAAGATTATCTTCAAGCCGAAGTCAGGCGGGTGCGACTTCGCATCACCGTCACGGATGAGGGCGTAGAGATTCTGGGCGACAGCATGTATGCGCCCCTGCTGGAAAAACTGCTGGCCGAGGTTGGCGCGGAAGAGATTGAAAGAATGCTATGTGGTTAGAGCCTGCGCCTGTGCCGCTTCTTGAAGAAAGGATTTTCCGCTTTCTCTTAACGGTGCGCGACAACCGCCCGCAAGCCCTGACGGCGCTCGTCGCGGAGGCGGCGACGCTGCGCGAGATTTCCGGCGCTCCGCACCCGGCCCTCTCTGAAGCCTTCGGCCAATGTCTGAGCGCGTTGCTGATCGAAATGGGCGCGGACATGGATGGGATAAAAGCCCCCGCGCTGGTTTTCGGGCTGGCCCTCGCCGTCAATAATTGCATCGCTCCCGAGCGCTGGGAGCAGCTCGCAGAAAAGGACGACGATGCCGCGCTCCATGACGAGTTCACAGAGGCGCTGGTCGCGGCCCTGCCAATCGCACGCAAGACGAACGCAGCGCTCGCCTTTCACGCTGTCCTGCGCGGCGCATCCGGTGCTATGGCGCGCGTAAGTGCCCGGCGCGCCGCCCTCATCCGCGCTCTCATCGAGCGCAGCCCGCTCACCGCCCTCTGGTCAATGGACGTATACACTCCCTCTGCGCTCGAAGCTCTGGCCGCAGAGCTATTGCCCGGCTGGACGGCGAAGCAGACTTCCGCAGCTTACGGGTGGCGGAGCGATAGCGCCTGGTTGAAGACAATCGCCATGCTCTTAAAGGACGCGCGGATCGCCCGCTGGGTGCGGCGGCGATGGCTCTCCATGCCGGAGACGCGCCACGCCTGCCGCAACGTCGGGCTGCTGCTTGAAGCCTTGCGCCGGCGTGGAGACAGCCGCGCCTTCATACTGGATTTCTACGAGGCGTACGATTACTTTCGCGCGGGCACACGCGCCGGGCGGCGGCAGCAGGGGGGGAAGCGCTTCTGGCCCGTCCTCGAAGAGATTGAAAAACTGCTGCGCGCGCCGGGCGACGATGATGCGGCGATGCGTATTAACCGCCGCGGCAACGAATACTTTCTCAAATTCCGCCCGCTCGTCGAAACCGTCATCGCGGAAAACGGCATCCCGACCGACTATGTGCACCTGAGCCGCGAATTTATACAGAGCCTGCGCCCGCTGCTGGCCTTCACCACGGAGAGCACACGACAGCGCCTCTCCTTCGGGGCCGTCACCTTCGGCGATGCCGGACGTTGAAAGGCTGGCGGCAGAGTGAATCGAGAGGCCGACCGATGGCTTGTGCCCTGGTGAGAGGGGAATGAAAGCGCCGAGAATTTTCATTGCGGCCCGCCACACCGACAGCGGACACTATACCCATCAGCTGTATGAAAAGCTGAGTACGCGTTTCGACAGCAGGCGAATTATCTACGGCTTTAATTTTTTCTACAGGCGCGGCAAGAAGGGCAGAGCGCAGGCGAACAGGTGGAGAGAGTTTCTCGAAGAATATGACCTGCTTTATCTACAGCACGCGGATGTCTCCGAGGCGGCGATAGAGGCGATCAAGGCCAGCGACGTGATGCCGGTGCTCGTCGGCAGGCACTGGCTCCGCGATCATGAGGGCAAAAACAATCTCGCCGATGAGCTTGATTATCTGCGCCTGTTTCTCGCCACGGCCATCCGTTGCGGGCTGCACGTGATTCCCATCCTGCTGCCGGCTTGCCGGATGCCCCGAGCCGAAGATTTGCCCGAGGATGTACGCAGCTTCGCCGCGCTCAGTCCGATTGCGGTGGACTTCGACTCATGGGAAGAGAGCTCTAATAAACTACTGGACATCATTGAAGCGCTTCCGCCGAAGGGAGAGCCGGCGGCGCGCCGGCAAACATCCGCAGCCATGAAGGCTTCAGCCGAAACATTGATCGAGCGCACGGCGTGGATTCGAGAGGGTCGCCGCCTCTCCGGCCACTCGGATTTTCCCGCCTCCCTGGCCTTCTCGCCGGACACGTCGCTGCTCGCCTCCGGCTCATACGACCAGAGCGTGCGCGTCTGGGATGTCGAGACGGGAAGGCTCTTGTGGAAGCGCGAAGATCATTGGCCCATGGCCCTGAGCGTGGCGTTCTCTCCCGACGGGCACACGCTCGCCTGCACGGGAGAGAGGCGCAACAGGGACTACAACAGCAAGTACGGCGTCTGGCTCTACGATGCGCGGACGGGCCGCATCCTGCGGCGGCTGAGCGGCCACACAAGTTACGTCAACTGCGTCGCCTTCTCGCCCGACGGGCGGATGCTGGCGACGGCCTCAAATGACCGAACCATCAAGCTGTGGGATTTGGATAAAGACCCGCGCAAGTATGCCATGCAGAGGCTCGCCTTCACGCTCCTCGGACACACGGGGGTCGTGTGGAGCATCAGCTTTTCGCCCGACTCGCAACGGCTGGCGTCTGCATCGGGCGACGGAACTGTGCGGATATGGCATCTGCCCAACCGCTTCGAGTCGCATATCCTGAAGCACACGGCGCGGACGGTCGCGTTCTCGCCCGACGGCGCGACGCTCGCCTCAGACCTGATGAAAACGGACGCGCGCTCGGGTGACGATCCAAAGTTCAGTCTCCTGTTAACGGAAGCCGAGACGGGCCGCGCCCTGCGCGAAGCAACGCCCGTCAGTAATCTTCTGGCGCTCGCGTGGACGCCGGATGCCGCCCTCATCGTCGCCCGCTCGGAGAACAGCTTGCGACTGTTGCATGCCGAGAGCGGGCGCTTGATATATGCACAACCGATGGCGGGAGGCTCTGACGGCAGGGGGTACGTGCGCCCGCTCTCGGTGAGCGCCGACGGCAACCTGATCGCGACTTTCACCGGTGGGCCAACGCATGATTTACAGCTCTGGGACATCTCCGAGCTGAGGGTTGGCCCACAGGCGAAGCAATCGGGGGCAGAAGAGCAGGAGCGCGAGGCATCGTCGGCGGCGGCGAACACGTCTCTGCGCGAGCATCTGCGAACGCTGCCTCTTTCACACGCAGTGCCGGGCATGCCGGCGCGGCCCGCCGCATGGCTTCGCAGCGCCGCCTCGACGGGCGTGTGCCCGCCGCTCTGCGTCGTTCAAGACCTCGGCGCATTGCTCACACAGCCGCGCTCCCGACTGGAAATCGCGCGCCCGGCACATCTGCCTTCGGGGGTCGACACTTCCGCTTACCTGAATCTTTTGACGAGGCTCGCCGCTCATCCTCTATTACGCGAGGTAAGCACTTGGAGCATCTCTGACGCGATGGCCGGGATAGTCATCGCACGGCTGGTCGCGGGCGTGAGCTTCCCTGAAGTTTACGGCGTGCCGGGCGGGGGCGAGGCGGCAGTGGCTTTCAGTAAGCGGCTGGGAGCGGAGTTGAATCATGCTGAGAGGGCCGCTATCTGGCGCGAAACGCCCGTCGCCGAGAGGCCGAATCTCAGCCGTCTTCTTCCGGCGGAGGCGATGGCGCGGATGGAGGCGAACCTGCGACGAATGGACTCGGACGAGCTGCGATTCATCCATCGCTACGGGCCGCGCTTCGCTGGCACGCCAGACCCGCGAGAGATGCTCGACCTCTTCAACCTGCTCGACCTGCCTCCCGCCGTGCGGCTCGCCCTGACTCAAGTCCTGCGGCTGCTGCCGCGAGTCAGCCGGGCTGCCAGCCGGCAGGGCGGCATGCAGACTTACGCGATGGGCGGCTACGCGGGGCTCACGCACAGGGGCAATCTGGACAGCCTCGTCCCGACCGAGCTGGCCTATTCGTCGCAAATGCTGCTGCACCGCCTGCTCAATCAGGAGGCGCTTTACTACGGGCGCGAATCGGAGCAGGAGCGGCAGCGCGAAGTGGCTTATATTGTGACGCAGGCGGGCATGGACGTGCGCGGCGATGTCGAGGTGTTGACGCGTGCGTTGACGCTGGCCCTCGCTCAGGCCATGCAGGGGCGCGGCTATGAAGTCCGTCAGAGCTTTGTCGGCAGTCGTTGGACGGAGCCGGCGGAGATGTTGCGCGCGGCGGACGTGCAGCGCCTGCTCTATTACCGCGACGAGGGCTCGCTTCGTCCGAGAGAGATGCTCACGTCCGTCCTGGGCCAACTGCGCGCCTTCAGAGAGCGTTATCGCGGGCAGCACGTCCTATGGGTAATCGGGGAGCATTGGGATACGGACGAGCGCGAAGAGAACCGCGACCTCTACGCCGCACTCCGAAGCACGGCCAGCCAGCAGGCATGGTTCATCAGGCGAAGCCGCGGGGGCACACAGGCGGGCCGCGAAGAAGCGGTCGCGGCCAGGTGTTTCGGGCACAGCCAGATTATCGACAGCGATATCATGTGGGCCAAACGAGAGCCGACGGTCGTGATGTACGTTCCGCCCGTGGAGGCTCAGGCGGAGACTATAGCCGCGACGGAGTGGGTCGAGCCGGTTGCGCCGCCAAGCCGTGCGCTGATCGTCAGTACCGATTGGGCGTCCGGCTCGGAAGTGCATGACCTGATCACGTCGGAATTGCGCGGGCGCGGGCACATGGTTATGATCGACGGCTCTTTAACAAATGAAGCGGCATGGATGGCCGGGCTGCGAAGTGTCGAGCTGGTCATCCCTATCATCACAAAGCAATCGGCATGGGATGCGGTCATCATCGCCGCCGTGAAGGCCGCGCGAGAGCTCGCGCAGAGAGGCGAAGGCCCGCGCCCGCTGCCCGTCCGCATCGCTTACGAAGGCCCCGCGCACAAGTCTCTGGGCGACGCTCTCGATCCGTCGCAGTGCTTCATGTGGCGCAGCGCCGAGGACAACCAAGCCCTTTTGAGGGCGATGCTTGAAGCGCTCGCGCCCGCTCCCTCGCCGTTGCGTTTTGACGGGATGTATCATCAGCCTTTCACTCATCCGACGCAGCGGCGCGAGTGGTTCAGGTTCTACCCGGACGGCAGGGTGATTAGCATTTCGACGACCGAAGGCACGCCGGAGGATGCGACCAGATGGCTGGGCGAGGAGTTGCGCGACGGGACGGCGAGGGTCGGGCGCTATGACGCAAGCGGCAGCCGTGTCAGGATGACTTTTAAGGTGAAGGGCGAGGAAGGCGGCGTGTGGAGCTACACGGGTCTGGTCGGGGATAACACCCTGAGCCTTGACGGCACTCATAACGGAGTCCACCTCACACACGCCAGATACCAGTTTGTCGCCATACCGGATTTCACCGGCGCGCCGCCGACGCCAGCGCCGCCGCTGCGCTTCGACGGAGCGTACCTGACGCCTGTAGAGTGTATAGACTGGACGCACCCGGAGAAGGACTGGAGCTGGATGTCGCACTGTCTCAAGTTTGGCGCGGACGGAACGGTCTATCACTCCATGGTGTGGGGTATGAATACGGCCAGCGATTTTGTTCCGAACGAGCGCGACCGGCGCGGCGTCTACACAATCGAAGGCGATTCTGTCCGGATGTTGTTCGAGGACTCGGCGGGCCAGATGCAGAGTTGTCACGGACGGATTCGCGGCGACGATCTTTCGGTCACAGGGCTATATGAAGGAGAGTATCACTTCACCGCACCGCCTCCTGCTTAGCCCTTGTGCGGCGTGCGCCTTGACGGCTGCCATAACTTATCGTGAGGTAAGAGAGAGCGTAGAGAGATGAGCCTGATCGTTCTGCAACTGGATTTGGGAGACGATTACGAAGCGGCGCGGCGCTACAGGCGCGCCAATCCGCAGGTCACGCTCGCGGACTTCCTGCGCGTCTATCCGGCCACTTTCCCCGAACACAAAGCGCCCGTGCCCGAACATCTGAAGCTGCCTGTCTCGTCCTTTCAGTTTCAACCCGTGCGCCTGCCGCGACGCGCCCTTGTGCCCGGAAGCGATGACGGCAATCGCGCCTTGCGCGAAGAGCTGGACGCGCTTTGGGAGCAGGAACAGACGAGCGAGCTGGCGACGGCTGAAGATGATGCTGCTGCGCCGAAGGTGGACAAGCCCGGTCATTACCCGGAAGCCATCACGGATAACGAAGCGGTGCGGATCGCTTATCGCGAAGAGATGGACGCCGTCGCCGACTTTCTACGCAACGGTCTCTCCGTGCTTGTCGTGTGCGACAAAATCCTGACGGAGTTTATCTACGAGTTCGTGTGTGGCCGTGCGGGCAAGCGAGTAGTTCTGGAGAGCGCGCCGGACGAGACGCAGAAGGTGGGTCAGGGCACGCGGCTCGAACAGGCTTTGCAGGGCGGGACGGCCAACCCGCTCGCCGGCCTGCCCGTGCTGATTCATAATCTCAAGCCGGGAGAGGTGCTTGTGCTGCGCTCGCTCGACCTGCTTGACACGCCGCAGATGATCGAGCTGCTTTACCAGCGAACGAACAAGGGCGAGAAGCCGCAGTTTCTGGCTTTTCTGGACCCGTCGCTCGAAGCGAAGAAAGTCCTCACGGATCGCTTCGCCGTACACGTCTCGATCATGGGTTTGCCGCGCCACGTCTCGCCGGACGGCGCGCGCGCCGCAGAGCATACGGTCTCGCAACTTCTGACGCGCGAGGAACACGCGCGCTTTGCCCGTTATGACCCCGAGGGCCTCTACAAAAACGTGTCGGGTCTGAACGCCATACAGTTTCGCAACGCGATGCAGTATGTCGGCTCGAAGGTCGCGGTCGGCTCACCGGCGACGAAAATCTATCGCGTCATACGCCAGTTCAAAATCTCTTCGAGCGACGAGATAGAGATTCCCTACACGACCTTTGAAGACATCGGCGGCTACGAGCAGGTCAAGCAGCAGTTGCGCCGCATCATCTCTTTAGTCGCCGGCCCCATCGAGGGCATCTCCGAAAAGCAGCGCGCAGATTTGATCCCGCGCGGCTTCATCTTTCACGGCCCGCCCGGCACGGGCAAGACCCTTTTCGCCAAGGCCATCGCCAATGAGATGAACGCCACCATCCAGATGATTTCCGGCCCCGAGATCATGGACAAGTACGTGGGCCAGAGCGAGAACAACCTGCGGCGCATCTTCGCCACCGCGCGGCGCAACGCTCCGGCTGTCGTCTTCTTCGACGAGTTCGACAGCATCGCCAGCCAGCGCAGCACCTACTCGGACGGCGGCGCGCGCGCCAACAACGCCGTCGTCGCGCAGTTTTTGACGGAGATGGACGGCTTCCGTCAGGAGCAGGCCGTGCTCGTGATCGGCACGACCAACCGCATCGACATCATAGACGAAGCGCTGCTCAGACCTTCGCGCCTGCGGCCCATAGAGATCAGCCTGCCCGACCAGACTGGCCGCCGGAGGGTCGCCGAAATTCACGCGCAGAACTTCGGCATAGATAAGCTGCTCAAAGACCTCTGTCTTTATGCGACGGCGTTTATGGCCGAGTGGGAACGAAGCGGCGCGACGGACGCGCAGAGGCATGTTCCTGCCGCATTCCTCGAAAAACTCTTCGCCGCGCACGCGCCCTACCGTCGGCGCTACGAGATGGAAGAACAGCACGGCGGCTTCCTGCGTGAAGTGCAAAAGTTTTTCGTCTTCGTGCGCGACTGTGGGCGGGCGAGAGGGCAGGAGCGAGAGTCTGTCGCGCTGGTCGAGGAGATGAAGCAGCGCTTGATTCAGCTTGGCAGCCGCTACGGGCTGGACTTCAGTTCCGACGAGCTGCCGGACGCAGAGGCGGCGCGGGCCGAGAGCTGGATGATGCCGATGCGCTCAGACCTCTGCGACCTCTTCAGCCTGCTCCTGCAGGAGAGACAGAAGCACGGCGGGCTCACGCCGGAGGCGCTCGCCGCCGCCGTCATGGATTTGGTCGCGGAGTATACGATCAACTTTAACAACGACGAGATTCGCGCCATCTTTCAGGAAGCGAGCCTCGAACATCATCTCGAAGGTCAACTCGTCACGCCGCGATACCTGGGCCAAAAGATCGGGCTCATACGCAAACGCCGCGACGAGCGCGAGGCCGTACATCTCTCGGGCCAGCGCGGCAGAAGGTAAGATAGCAGTTCGGATTTTAGATTTTGGATTGGCGAGCTATGAAAGTTGAAGGCTTGAATTTAAAATTCAGGACGGGCGAATCGTTAATCCGAAATCCAAAAGGCTATCCGTCCATCCCTGTTAATTTCCTTTAGATCAAGAAGGGACTGATGAGACAAGAGTTACTTAATTATCTGGACGGGGTTGAGGATTTGACGGGCCTCTTGAAGAGCGCCTTCGTGAGCAAGGATGAGGTGGTCGAGATGCTCGTCACGAGCGCCATCGCGCAGGAGCATCTTTTGATCGTCGGCCCTCCGGGGACGGCCAAATCGGAGTTGGTCAAGCGCTTCGCGCTCCTGTGCAGCGCGGACGGCGGGCGCTCCACGCGCGACGGGCAGATCCCCTACTTCGAGTATCTGCTGACGCGCTTTACTGAGCCGAACGAGATTTTTGGCCCCGTCAATATCAAGGCTTTTCAGGAGGGCGGCGGGCACAGTCGTATCACTTCGGGGATGCTGCCGCGCGCCGAGATAGCCTTCCTCGACGAAGTCTTCAAGGCCAACAGCGCCATCCTCAACGCGCTGCTGACGGTCTTAAACGAGCGCGTCTTTTATAACGGCGGGAAGCCCGAAAACACCCCGCTGCTCTGCGCCATCGGAGCCAGCAACGAAGTGCCCGACGACCCTTCGCTCGGCGCGCTCTACGACCGCTTTCTCGTCCGGCTCTGGACTGACAACGTCGAGGAGGCGCGTTTCGATGAGTTGTTTCAGCGCGGCTGGCAGCTTGAAAGAGACCGCATCGGCAGGGGCTACAAGTTGGAACTGGGAAACGTCACGACGACCGCGGCGTTGCGCGGGCTCTATCACGCGCTCGACGAGGTAAATCTGGACGGCGTCGCGCGCGACTATCGAGAGGTCGTGCGGCGCATTCGCGCTGAAGGCATTGAGCTGAGCGACCGGCGCGTCATCAAGCTGCTGAAGATGGTCGCGGCTGCGGCCCTGCGCCGCCGCAGCCTCGAAGCCAACCCCGGCGACTTCTGGGTACTCAGGCATGTCTGGAATAATCCAGACCAGATTCCGCACTTGCAGGCGATTGTTGACCCGTATCTGGAAGACTATCTCGAAGTACGATGGACGGCTGAGCGCGGGCTTGAGACTATAGAGGGCGAGATCAACCTTCTGGCCGGACGACGTAAAGCGCTCCGCACGGATGCGGACTACGCCGACTTCCTGCAGCAGGCCGAGCGCTTGCGCCGCGAGCTTCTGCGCCGCACGGACGACGAAGCACGCCAGCCGCTCCTTGATCGTCTCAAAGGGCTGATCGAAGCGGCCATGAGTATTCTTGAACAGCAAGCCTGAGAATTTTAAGGGAGAAGAGTTGTCATGTGTAATCCACGCAGGGTCATGATTCATCTAGACCGTTGTATCGAAGAAGCATGGCGGCAAACGGTCGAGCAGGCCGCGAGAGTGACGGGTGAGGTCGCGGAGCTTGCGCGCCTCTCCGCGCGTGTGCCGCTCGACGAAGAGATGGGCGATGCCGCGCTCCTGATGTTGGAGCGCGTGCTGCGCGGAGAGTTTGAGGGCTTCGATGCGTGGGGGCGAGACGACGCTGGGCGCTACAGCCGCGACCTTGGCGAAGTGACGATGACTTACGACCCGGCCTCACACGAGCTTGGCATCGAAGCGCAGTTGACGGACAGCGTGACAGCCGAAGCGCGGGCCGCCGCCGAAGCGAGCGGAATCACTATCGGTCAGGTCGCCGTCGAGGCGATGGGCCACTACTACGATGACGGCTGGGGCGGCTCGTCGCGACGGCACGCTCTGGAAGCGGCGCAGCTCGAAGCCGAGCGACGCCTCCGCGAGGCGGTCGATAGATTGGGGCGCGAGCAGCACCGGGCGGAGCTTGAAGAAGCACGCCGGCACGCCTCAGCGGAAGCCGAGCGTCTGGCCCGGGAAGAGCTGGCCCGGCGACAGGAAGCACTGCGCGCCGCCCTCCGCGAACAGCTTCAAGTCATCATGGCGCGGGCCGAGGAGCGTGTCTATCACGTGATGAATCGCGCGGTCGGGGAAGCCTACCGTCGAACGCTCATCCAGCTTGTCCTCGATAACGGCGGGCGCATCCTCGCCGACGAGCAAACGGGCTCCGTCATTAACCTCGAACTTGAGCTGTATTAAGGCAGGAGTCAACGATGAGCGAAAAGAAACGCCCTCCCATTCGCATCTCCTTCAAGTACAACAAGGACACGGGCGAGATCGAAGAGTTTATCGTTGACGATAACGCGCCGACCGCCAGCGAGACACTGCACAACCGGATTGCCGAAGCTATATCGAGCCGTCTGGGCCGCAGACCCGAAATCGAAGACGCCGGAAATGTTCGCCTGCCGCAGATAGAGCCGCGCGTGATCGCAGAGCCTGCGGCAGACCGGGAGAAAGAGAAGCCCATTGAAGAAGTCGGCGAATAAGAAGAAGGCCGTGTGGGCCATACACCGGAGCGCGGCTGGCGAGCGGCCATCGTTTCCGGGCCTGCGTGCGGATGCGCGCGACATTTTGGTCGCGCCGCAGGCTATCATCCGGCTGCGCGAGAAGAACTCGTCCGCACGCGCTCTTACGCTCGGCGATTGTCTGGCTCGCGTACTGGGCGGCCTGAGCTATGAGCTCTCGCTTTCCGAAAGCGTCCGTCTGCGAAAGACGCACGAAGGCGATGAAGCCTTCGTCGTTTTGACGCCGCCGGATACCTCAGACCTCTCGCGCCTCTATGACGCGGTCGCGGCGGCCTCGGCTCTAAGCAACGGAAGTCTCTATATCGGTCAGGGGCGCGCCTTTATTCGCTACCGCGACGCAGAGGCGGCGCGTGGCTATGATGCCGCCGGCGTGCAACTGCCGCGCGGCGACGACTTGTTTCTGCTGGATAAGGAGACGACCCACAGCGTATCAGTCGAAAGCTTAGACGAGCTTTCTCTGCCGGAAGTATTGCTGGCGACGGCGACGCTGCCCGCGCGTGAGGTGGAATTGCCTGACCGGGCGTTCGCCATGGTCGCCATGCCTCTCTATCATATGATCGCGCGCTACCTGCGCGATCACCACCTGAGCTATCGTGTCGCGCGCTTTCACACGACTGACGGCGAGACCCTGATGCTCTTTGAGATGACCGCGCGGCACGACGCTCCGACCGGCGCTCATGTCCCCGCGTATGTGCTCAACTATCTGGAAAGCCTGCCGCGCTCAGTCGTGTTGACGGAAGCATGGGCAGATGAGGGCCGCCGCATGCTGGTCGAGTGGGGCAGGCGCTATCCGGGAAATGCGCGCAACGTGTTGAAGGCCTTCGTGCCCGGCCTCGTGCTCTTTAGCTCAGGCCGTGATTACCCGAATCTGTCGGTCGCCCCCATGCCGACCTTCTTTGAAGGCGACGACGTGACCACGGCGCAGGCCGGGGGTCGAGCGTCCGTTGATTTGAGACCGCTCCATAGTGCGGAACGGCTGCCGTTGGAGTTGCCCGTCCGCCTCGTCGAAGACACTGGCTCGATGCCGCATACATCTGCGCTGATCTTGGACGAGCAGGAGACGAATTGGGTCAAGCGCCTTTTATATCGCCTGCCGGGGGAGGCTTTCAACGCCTACACGATGTGCGTGGGCGAGGGGCGCGCTGTCCTCGTCGCAGAGGGAATGGCGGTCGAGTCGCTGCCCTTCGGAATCGCTTTGCAGCGCGTGCAGGACACGCAGCTTTTTATTCCTCTACGCACGCGGTTCGCGCCAGACCTGCCGTGGGGTCTGTTGGCCCAAGCGCTCGATCTTAAAGACGGCGTCTATACTTTTCTCACCGAAGAGTTTCGTCTGGACATTCCGCGCGCGGCTTTCACGCCGCTGGCGCGCGCGCTCGTGACCGGGAAAGAGCGCAGCACGCAGGCTTTCACTGTCGTGACAGCCAAAGGCTGGCCGGAACTGGACTGGAAGCCGCGCCCGCAGCCGAATCCGGCGTGGCGCTCTATGCGCGAGACGGGCTCCGTGCCGCGCGAGTCGCAGCGTCAGAGCGTCTTCGGACGAATCAGGAACGAAAGGACGACGCCCGCGCCGGAGCAGCCACCGAAGGTCGCGCAGGCGAACGCCCCGCGCCGCGCCGAAGATTCAAAGGAGCATCAGCCTTCCCAACCGCTCGACGAGGCCGCCCTGTTTCGCCGGCGCGCCGAATCCTTCCTGCAATCAGGCGATCACCTGAGCGCGGCCTTCTGTTTCTCGCTGGCCGGCGACAACTACAACGCGGCGCGCTCTTTTCAGGAAGCGGCCCGCCGCATCAAGGATGAAGGACAAGCTCTTGAAGAGACGGCAGGCTGAGAAGATACTTGTGCTGACCTGTGATTAAGGATGACCACGCACGTTAACGAAGCCCTGCGAGAGGCGATGCTGTACGAACGCGAGAGCGGCAACAGCGTCGTCTGTCGCCTGTGCGCTCATCTCTGCCGGATTGAAGACGGCGGGCAGGGTCTTTGCCGCGTGCGCGAGAATCATGAAGGCACGCTCTATGCGCTTAACTCGCAGAGGCTCAGCGCGCGCCACGCCGACGCGATTGAGAAAAAGCCGCTCTTTCATTTTTATCCCGGATCATTGGCCTATTCCATCGCGACCTACGGCTGCAATTTTCGCTGCGGCTACTGCACGAACTGGATGGTTTCGCAAACGGCGAGCGCCCAGCCGTCAAGTCTCGGCGAGGAGATTACGCCCTCGGAGATTGTCGCCGCGGCACAAAGCGCGCGCTGCCGCAGCATCGCTTACACGTACATTGAGCCGACGATCTTTTTCGAGTACATAGACGACACGGCGCGTCTGGCTCGGCGCGCCGGATTGCTCAACGTCTTCAAGACCAACGGATTTATGAGCGCCGAGATGCTGGACAGTTGCCGCCCCTTTCTGGACGCGGCCAACGTCGACCTGAAAGCTTTCCGCGATAGCACATACAGAAGCTTCGGCGGGAGGCTTCAGCCCGTGCTCGATAATCTCAAGCGGCTGAGGGCTGCCGGGGTCTGGCTTGAGGTCACTACGGTGGTGATTCCGGGCACGAACGACGATGCTCTTGAGTTGAAGGAGATGGCGACATTCATCGCTACGGAGTTGGGAGTCGAAACACCATGGCACATTTGCCGGTTCTTTCCCGCTTATCGCATGACGGCTGCCACGCCAACACGCGTCGAGACTCTCAGGCTGGCTCGCGAGACGGGGCTGGCACAAGGGTTGAGATATGTCTATTGCGGCGGCCTGCCGGACAAAGGAGGTCAGGACACTCTCTGCCATAACTGCGGGTGCGTTCTGATCGAGCGCAGGGGCTTCGACGTATTGGTCAAGCGGACGGCGGGCGATAGCTGTCCGCGTTGCGGCGCGCACATTCCGGGCGTCGGAATCGGAAACCAGTAGGCGCGGTCGGTGCGCCGTGCATCAACTTTTTCCTTTGGCGCGCGGCGCGTTCGTGATTAAATATGCTGCTGCTTCGGATTACATTCAGCAAAGCTTGAGGCAATCATTTTCCGTGCAACTGCCGTCCCCCATTGCTTGTTGCATATCTCTCGCCTGTGTTCTGGCGGCTGTGGGCTGCGGGCGAGCGCCGCAAGCTCACACCACCGGCCCGCGCACAGCGTCCGCCGCTCCGTCTCCAAAGGCAACAGCGCCCGCCCGCCTGAACGACTCAGACCACGACGGCATCCCGGACGGCGCGGAGCTTTACTCTTACGACGACCGCGAGAACTTTCGCCGCTGGTTCACGATGATGGCGGAGATGCAGTTTTACCAGCCGAGCGACGAGTGGAATACTGAGCAGCGCGATTGCGCCGGGCTCATCCGGTTCAGCTGGCGCGAGGCGCTCAGGTCTCATGACCGGCTGTGGTTTCAGAGGATGGGGCCGGGCTACGAGCGCGTTGCGCCGGACGTGCGTGCCTACGATCTGGCGAAGGGTGTGCTCGGAGAGATGCTCTTTCGCACAGCCTACGGCTCATTCAAAGAGAGCGACCTTGACGGTAAAGCCTTCTCGCAGTTTGCCGACGCGCGCACGCTCAAGAATTTCAACACAGTCTTTGTCAGCCGCGACCGCCGACAGGCAGAAGCGGGCGACCTGCTCTTCTTTTACCAACCATGGGTGCAGAAGTTTCCCTTTCACGTCATGCTTTTTCTGGGTAAGCCCAGAGTAGCCACAGAGGGTGCGGCGGATTGGGTGGTCTATCACACGGGCGCAGCGCCCGAAGACGGAGGGACTGTCAAGAAGGTTCGGCTCAGTGTGCTCGATCAACACCCCGACAAGCGCTGGCGGCCACTGCCCAACAATCCGAACTTTCTTGGCTTCTACCGTCTCAAGATTCTTGACTGAACGAGAGAGAGAGCCATCTCTCATGGCAGAGGGGCCAGCCACAGTCCTCTGCTGAGGATATTGACATCGTAAATCCGTTGCGGCTCTCTTAAAAATAGAGTGCCGTCTCCCTTTGACCGCCGCGCTTCATAGACCGTACACGCGCGCGCGTTGGCCCACATTTATCTGGTGACACTGATGAAACCGCAAAAGCTTATAACAGCCGCCGCCATCTATCTTCTGGTGATTATCGCCGCCGCAGGCGTCGTCACGCTGCGCGCCCGTGCCCGCGTCCGCGAGGCAGAGCGCAAAGCAGAGACGTTCGCCAATGCCGAGCGCAAGGCGAAATCCCCCGACCCGGAAGTCCGGCGAGAGGGCGAGGCCGAGGTGGCGGCGGCGCGAGCGAGCGATGCGGCGGAGAACTCAACGGCCACAGACCCTGAGGCCAAGCCCGGTTTTACGCTCTCGACCAACCGCACCTACAGCGCAAGCGCCAACCCGCGCGTGTGGATAAACTATCAGGGAGTCAAGCAACTGGACTTTCGCGTCTATCGCGTCAGCGACCCCAACAGATTTTTCAAGCAGCTAGACAACCCGCACGAACTCGGCGAGCGAGAGAAAACGGAGGTCGCATCGTCTCACCGGACAGGCCCGTCGATCCTTGAGCGCGTGCGTAGCTTTAAGAGCGCCGCCTATCGTCTTTTCAAGAACTACCTGCGCGGGCAGCTCAAGCGCGAATCTCGCACCACCTTCAATCAGAAGTTTCGTAAGGAGAAAGACCGCACGCCGCTCAACGTTGCGGACTACGCGCGCGTGCCGCTTCTGAATCCCGATCAGCTTGTCAGTAGCTGGCGCGAAGATTTGGCTCCGCTCGATTACGCCTACGACACGCTGATGGTTCCCCTCGGCAAACGCGACCCCGGCGTCTATCTGGTCGAAGCGACAAACGGCGACCTGCGTGCGTTCACCATCGCCGTCGTCTCAGACCTGACGATCATCAACAAGGCCGCGCCGAACGGCGACGTGCTGGTCTATGCGGCTGATCGCAAGACGGGCGCGCCGCGCACGGGCGTCTCTGTCGAAGTCGCAAGGCGCGCGAAGACTCTCGCCACCGGCACGACAGATCAGAACGGGGTCTTTCGCGCGCGCGTCGAGAAAGAGAAGCCGCAGGCGGGAGCGTCTCCGTCGCCTTCGCCTTCTCCGTCTCCCGAAGCCGAAGGCGAGAGCGAGACTGAGCCGAGCGATGCCGTGCTGGTCATGGCCTCGCTTCGCGATCACTTCGCCGTCAACGATCTCGAATCACTCGCGCTCGGCATGGGCGAGGCTGAAGATGGTGTCGATCAGGGCGTGACCGGATATATCTACACGGACAGGCCCGTCTATCGTCCCGCGCAGAAGGTCTATTTCAAAGGCATCCTGCGCCGCCTTGGGGATCAGGGCTACGAGATGCTCCCTGACCGCAGCGTCAGCGTCACCATCGAAGACCCGAACGGCGCAAAGCTTTTAGAAAAAGAGCTTCCGCTTTCGGCGCGCGGCACGTTCAGCGGAGAGACTGACATCGCGGGCGGAGCGCCGCTCGGCAGCTACCGCATCATCGTGCACGCCGGGGAGGCGCAAACGAGCGACTACTTCGAGGTGCAGGAATATAAGAAGCCTGAATATAAGGTCAGCGTCACCGCGCCGAAAAAGTTTGTCCCCGTCGGCAGCACCGTCAAGTTCTCCGTCGAGGCGCGCTACTTTTTCGGCGCGCCCGTCACGACCGCCGACGTGCAGTACTACATCTATCGCTCGCGCTACTATCCGGGCTGGGCCGGCGCTGAAGACGATGAGAGCGAGGAGGGCGAAGAAGGCGAGGGCGAGGACTATTACGGCTACGGCAACGACATGGTGGAGGAAGGCGAGGGCTCGCTCAACAAGAACGGCAAGCTCGACATAGAGTTCACAGTCCCGCCGCCGGATGAGAATGATCCTTACGATTACACCTACCGCCTCGAAGCGCAGGTCACGGACGCCGCGCGTCGTACCATTCAGGGCGCGGCCAGCTTCGTCGGCACGCGCGGCAACGTCGTCGCCAGCGCTTCGCCGAACCGCTACGTCTACGCCACTGGCGACACGGCCAGGATCAGGGTCGAGACCGCGACCTACGAAGGCAAGCCGGTGGCGGCCAGCGTCGCGCTCGAATTCTCGCAGCGCGAGTGGGACAGAACGCCCGTCGAGGGCGGCGGCTTTGAATACAAGATGCGCGAGACGAAGCTCTCTTCGGGCAATGTCCAGACGGACGTGCAGGGGCAGGCCACCTACGAGTATAAGGTGACGACCAGCGGCAGCGTCTACATCAAGACCATCGTTAACGATAGCGGCAAGCAGTATGTCTCGAACACAGACTACCTGTGGGTCACCGACGAGCGTAACGCGTGGATGGATGCGACCAACGAAGAGGCCGGCTCGATCAAGCTCGTGCCCGACAAGAAATCTTACCAGCCGGGCGAGACGGCGCACGTGCTGGCGATGCTGCCGACGGACAAAGCTCACCTGCTCGTCACGACCGAGCTGGAGAGCGTGATGACGGCGCGGCAGGTGGAAGCGACCGGGCGCGCCGTGATGATCGACGTGCCCATCGAAGCGCGCTACGCGCCGAACGTCTATCTCGGCGTCTCCTTCATCAAGGACGACGAGATGTACACGAGCGACCGCTCCTTGCGCGTGCCCGCGCGCGATAAGCTCCTGAACCTTGAGATCATCCCGAACAAGACGGAGTATAAGCCGCGCGACACCGCCTCTTACACCATCCTTGCGCGCAATGCCGACGGCACGCCGGCAGCCGGGGCAGAGCTTAGCCTCGGCGTCGTGGACGAAGCCATCTACAGCATCAAGCCCGAGCAGGCGATTGATATACACAAGGGCTTTTACGGCCATCGCTACAACACCGTGCAGACGGGCTTCGCCGTCTCCTATTACTTCTCAGGCGCGTCGGGCAAGGACGCCTTGAACATCGCGCAGAATCGCAGGACGTTCCAACTGGCCGACTTCAAGAACGAGGGCCAGAACGCCGAGCTGACCATACGCAAGGAGTTTAAGGACACGGCCTTCTGGCAGCCCGACGTGGTGACGAATGCCGAGGGCCGGGCGGAGGTCAGAGTCCAGCTTCCCGACAACCTGACGACGTGGCGCGCGACGGCGCGGGCCGTCACGGAGGACACGCGCGTCGGCTCAAGCGTCGGTCGCGTGCTCGCGCGCAAAGACCTGATCATGCGCGTCGAGATGCCGCGCTTCTTCACGGAGGGCGACACGGTCACGCTCTCCGGCATCGTTCACAACTACTTAAAGACTGGCAAGCAGACGCAAATCTCCATCGAGGTCGCGGGCGCAGAGCTTCTGGATGGGCCGACGCAGAGCGTGCAGATCGCCAAGGACGCAGAGCATCAAGTGGACTGGCGCATCAACGCCTCACAGGTCGGACAGGTGAGAGTGCTGGCGAAGGCTGTGACCGATGCTGAAAGCGATGCTGTCGAGATGACTTTGGAGGTTGTCCCGCGCGGGCTCAGGGAGAATCGCTCGCAAGTCTCTTCGATCACGGACGAGCAGGCGGACAAAGCTTTCGCTTTGAACCTTCCGGGGAACGCGCACGCGCAGGCGCGCTATCTTCGCATCGAAGCCTCGCCCTCTGTGGCGGGCACGCTCTTCGGCGCGCTCGATTACCTGACCGGCTACCCGTACGGCTGTACGGAGCAGACGATGTCCAGCTTCCTTCCCAACGTCATCGTCTCGCAGACCTTGCAGGAAGTGAAGACCGCATCGCTTCGTGATACGAATAAGATCGCCGAGAAGGTACAGCGCGGGCTTGATCGTCTCTACGCTTACCAGCATGGAGACGGCGGCTGGGGCTGGTGGAAGGACGACAAGACGGACGCCTTCATGACGGCTTACGTCGTCGACGGTCTGACGATAGCGCAGCGCGCCGGTTACCAGATAGACGGCGGGCGCATCTTCCGCGCGCGCGATCAATTAAAGCAGATGCTGGATGCCAACCGCGACGGCGAGGGTCAGGAGATCGATCTTGAGACGCGCGCTTACATGAGCTACGCGCTGGCCGTGAGCGGCGACGCGGACGACGTTTACGTCAACCAGCTCTATAACAATCGCGGGCAATTGCAGCCCTACGGGCGCGCGCTTCTGGCCCTCGCTCTTAAATATCGCAACGACGGTCGCGCCGCAGAAGTCGCGGGCGAGATAGAGCGCTCGGCCAAAACCGACGACGCCCATGCTCACTGGGAATCCACGCGCCAGTCTCACTACGGCTTTACGGAGAACAAGACCATAGAGGCGAGCGCCCTATCATTGAAGGCGCTCGCGCAGATTTCACCGCAGAGCCCCCTGCTTCAGAAGGCCGCGCGCTGGCTCGTCTCAAGCCGTCGTTTCGGCGACCGCTGGGACTCGACCAAGGACACGGCCTTCGCCATCTACGGCCTGACGGACTATATGAAGGCGAGCCAAGAGCTACAGCCGGACTACACGGTCGAGGTCTACCTGAACGGCGAGCAGATACTGACGCGCCGCATGACGGCTGCCGACACGGCTTCGGGTCAGCCCATCATCGTCAAGCGTCAGGGCAGCGAGGTCGCCGGCAACAATGAGATACGCGTGGTCAAGCGCGGGCGCGGCGCGCTCTACCTGAGCGCCAATCTTGATTACTACACGAGCGGCGACACCGCCGCGCAATCCTCCGACAAGCTGAAGATCACGCGCGAGTACCTGCGCCTGCGCGTGACCGAAGACGAAAGCGGAGGGCCGGGCAAGTGGGCCGTCGAGCCGCTTCGCGGGGAGATACGCTCCGGCGACCTGATCGTCGTCAGGCTGCGCGTGCAGGGCGCGCGGGCCGAGTACCTCTTAATCGAAGACCCCATACCCGCCGGGGCTGAGCAGATCGAGCGCACGAGCGGCATCGACCTTAACTACACGGAAGGCAAGTGGACGGACTGGTATAGCTCGCGCGAATTCCGCGATCAGAAGACGGCCATCTTCCTGCGCGAGTTCGACGGCGATGCGACCTTCCAGTATGCGATGCGCGTACAGGTTCCCGGGCAATTCCAGACCGCTCCGGCGCGCGCAGAGCTGATGTACCAGCCGACCGTGCAGGCAAACACGGCCAGTTCACTTATGACAATCCTCGACAGGAGATAAAAGAGATGGCGACCAACGAAGGCTCTGCAACCGAACAGCCGGAGAATGTCAGGACGGACGCCGAAAGCACGTCCGCTTCTGATCAATCAGGGTCGTCGCCGCTCCTCTCCTTAAAGGAGATGGGCCGCGCGGCGCGTAGACTTTTCGGCAACTGGCGCGCCCTGCTGGTGCTGCTCGCGCTCTACGGCGCGATGCTCTCCGCCACCTATTTTTTCATCTCCGGCAGAGAGGCTAACCTCTGGCAGGTGCTTTTCACTTTTCTGCTCGCCCTGCTTGTGCCCGCGCTCTTCTTCATCATTCAGGTGATCGGCATACGGTACGTCGAAGACGGGTTCAAGACGAAGGAGCTGCTCAGCTCGGCCATGCGAGATTTCTGGAAGCTGCTGGTCGTGACGCTGCCGCTGCTGCTCGTCCTGTGGCTGGTCGTTTACATCTTCGGTAAGCTTCAGATGAGTGTTCCAGCCGCCGTCACGGAAGCCGGACGAGCCGGGGCGGACGCGGCGGCGGCAGCGGCGCGACCGACAGCACGCGGCGTCGAAGTATTCTCATGGAAGGAAGTCCTTCTCACAACGCTGCGAGCGCTGATTCTTTATCTGGTGCTGCCGCTCATAGCCATCCGTTTGTGGATTTCGGTAGCGCGCGAGGGCCTGGGCCATACGGTCAGGAATCTAAAGGGCGTGTTCGCTCACGCGCTTGCGCCGGGCGCTGTGCTCGTCTACGCCGTCGGCCTGCTCATCTTCGGCGTCATCCCCTACTTTCTCATCACGACGCATCTGACGAGGGGCGGCGCGTGGACGGAGATCAGCCTGCTCGGAGTGCGCTTACTTCTGGCTTCACTCTTCATGCTCTTCGGCTGGGTCATCACTCTCGGGGCGCTCTCAAGGGCGAGGATGAAGGCGGAAGGATGAAAGCAATGCTTCACCGGCTTGAAGGCTTTCACCTGCGCCTTCCGGCTCTGGCCCTCGCTCTTGTTTTTCTGTCCCTCGCGTTCTCTGCTGCCTGCACTTCGAGGGCACGGGACGGCGCAGGGCAAAACGGGCGTGATAGCGATGCGAAGGCGAGCGTTAATGAAGACGAAGTTGACGCGGCGCTTGAGCGCGCGGCGCGCGCTGCGATAGGAGAGCGTGAGGGCACTATCGTCCTGATGGATGCTCAGAGCGGTCGCCTGCGCGCCGTCGTCAATCCGCGAGTGGCTTTCGAGCAGGCGTTCCCGCCGGGCTCTGCGATCAAGCCCTTCATGGCTCTCGCGGCGATGCGCGCCGGTCTGATCGACGCAGAGACACATAAGCTCTGTCCGGCTCATTACGCACGCGAAGGCTACGAAATAGCCTGCACGCACCCGAGGGTCAAAACTCCGCTCGACCTCACGCACGCGCTCGCCTATTCCTGCAACTACTATTTCTCGACCGCCGGCGAGCGTTTGAGCGCGGGCGCGTTCGATGCGACTCTCTCCTCCTTCGGCTTCGGGGAGCGCACGGGCGTCAATGCGGAGAATGAATCGGCTGGCTCTTTGCGGCGCGGCGAGTTGCGTCCCGGCGACGTGCTGGGCGAAGGCGATCACCTGCTCGTCACGCCCATACAGCTCGCCAGCGCCTATGCTGCCCTCACAAACGGCGGCCACCTCTATCGCCCGCAGCGCGCGGCGGCCAAAGATTTCAAGGCTCAGCAGATCGCGCGCGTACAGTTTGCCACGGCGCATCGCGCCATCCTGATTAACGGCATGCGCGGCGCAACCGCTTACGGCACAGCCGCCGCCGCAGGGCTCGACACACTGCCCGTTCAGATTTACGGCAAGACAGGAACATCAACGGCGAGCAACGGCTTTCGCACTCAGGGGTGGTTCGTGGGTATCGCGGACGATGCGCGTCCGGGCAGTGCTTCGACGCCCGAGAGCGTGCGCCTCGTCGTCCTTGTCTTCCTCAGACGCGCGCACGGGGCTGAGGGCGCTACGGTCGCACGTCCCATCTTTGAAGAATACCTGCGCGCGCGCTCCCGTGGAGCAGCCACACGAGAGGGCACGGCTTCAACCGTGGCCGCCGGCAACGAGCGCGCGGAGGCTGGCGTTGTTGAAGACGGCAACGGAGCGGCGGGAAGCGAGGCGGGCACGGATGCCACGCGCTTTCGCGTCAAGGTCACGACGCGCAACGGCTCGTCCGAGAGTGTCGAGAGCACCATGCGTAGCCTGACGCTGGAAGAGTATGTGTCGGGCGTGATGGCGGCGGAGGCCAGCGTCGAGGGCGAGTTTGAAGCGCTGAAAGCGCAGGCGGTCGTGAGCCGCACCTTCGCGCTCAGGAATCGCGGACGCCACGCGCATGAGGGTTTTGATTTCTGCACTACGACGCACTGCCAGCGCTACCTCTTCGTCGAGAAGGGAGCGGAGCGCGCCGGCTCGAATCTGGATGCGATTGAGCGCGCCGTGGCCGCGACCGGCGGCGAAGTCCTGCGCGATGAGCGCGGACAACTGGTCGATTCCTATTTCGGCGTCTCGTGCGGCGGGATGACGGCGAGCGTCCAGTCGCTGTGGGGTACGAGCGATGCGCCCGGCTACCTGCGCGGAGTGCGCGATGATTACTGCGCGACCATGCCGCACCATCACTGGAAGGATGTCATTCCCGCAGAGCGATTGCTCGCGGCACTACGCAGCGACCCGCGCAGCGATGTCGGAGCAAGGCTCACGGACGTGATCGTGTCGCGCCGGGATGCGACGGGCCGCGCAGAGCTGATCACGCTCGAAGGCGAGCGACGCCGAACGCTTCGCGGCTGGGATTTCAAGCTCATAGTGGGGCGCTCCCTCGGCTGGAATCTGCTCAAAAGCTCGCGCTTCAGTGTGACCCGTGCGGGCGGCGGCTTCGCGTTTCGCGGCTTCGGCTTCGGTCACGGGCTCGGGCTCTGTCAGGAGGGCGCGCACGTCATGGCCCAGCGCGGCTTAACCTACAGGCAGATCATCAGTAAATATTTTCCGGGCACGAGCATCATGAGCGTGTCCGAGAGGACGCCTGCGCGCGCCGCCGCCGCCTTTGATGGCAGGGCACACTTCTCTCCTCCTTCGATGAGGCTTGCGTCTTATCTTGTTCCCGCCGCTGCTGGTTTCGTGCCCGCGGGCACGTCGCAGAGTAATCGTTTGACGCTTGGGAGCGAGCATTTTCGCGTGAGTTACCCGACGCGCACAGACCGCCGCGAAGTGGAGCTGGTGCTGCGTACGCTCGAAGCAGCGCGCACTGACATCGAGCGTCGTCTGCGGCTCGCGCGGCTGGGGCTCGGCGGCGTCGGCTCGCTGGATGTCGTCATACACGAAACGACCTCGGACTTCATAGCGGCGACGGGCCAGCCGGGTTGGGCCGCTGCGGCCTCGCACGGCTCACGCATGGAGTTGCAGCCGCTCGCGCTCCTGCGCCGTCGCGGTGTGATCTCGACCACCCTGCGCCATGAGTACGTGCACAGCGTCGTCGAGTCGCTTGGCCGCGGAAGGACTCCGCGCTGGCTAGCCGAAGGGCTCGCCATCTATGTGGCGGGCGAGGGAGCGATGCTCGCTCGGTTCGACCCCAAAGTGAAATGGTCGCGCGAAGAGTTGGAGCGAAAGCTTGAGCGCCCCTCTTCGGCTGAAGAGATGCGCGCGCTCTATGCCGCCTCATACAAAGAGGTGCGCGCACTGATTCGCGCCGAAGGAGAGGCGAGCGTCTGGCTTCGAGTCTCGCAAAATCAGGAAATAAATTAAGATGGAGGGACGGAGATGGTCAGGACAAAGACTAAAAGCAGGATGCCAACTAAAAGCATTCGTGCATGAATCCGTCTTTGTCTTTCTTATCCTGACCATCTCCGTCCATCCCTGTTCATTCCTTCTTTCACCTAATAGCTTGATCGAGGCATCTTGAAAGCAAAGAGCAAAGAGGACGAGCGCCGCCGCTCCTACCGCTACTATGATCTGTTGATGGCGGCCTTTGTCGCCGCGCTGCTCTGCTCTAACCTGATCGGCGTCGGCAAGGTCTGCACGCTCTTCGGCTACTCCTTCGGGGCTGGAGTCCTCTTCTTTCCCCTGAGCTATCTCTTCGACGACATTCTGACTGAGGTTTACGGCTACGCGCTCGCGCGGCGCGTCATCTGGGCGGGATTCGGGGCGCTTCTTTTCGCCTCGCTGATGAGCTGGGTGATCGTGGCGCTGCCGCCCGCGCCCGCTTGGACGGGGCAGCAGGCCTATGTAGACATTTTCGGACAGACGCCGCGCATAGTCCTCGCCTCGCTCGTCGCCTTCTGGGCCGGCGAGTTCGCCAATTCCTACGTGCTGGCTAAATTGAAGATAAGTACGAAGGGGCGCTTTCTCTGGCTCAGAACCATCGGCTCGACCGTCATAGGCGAGGGCTTCGACTCTCTGATCTTTTACCCGGTCGCATTCCTCGGCGCTCCCAACTGGCCGCTGCGCCTGGTCTTTCAAGTGATGGTGGCGAATTACTTCATCAAAGTCGTCTGGGAAGTCATCGCCACTCCGTTAACATACGCCATCGTGAATTTCCTCAAGCGCGCCGAGCGCGAAGACTACTTCGACCGCCACACCGACTTCAACCCGTTTACCATCGAAGCCTAAAAAAAAGCATCACCTGAACCGCGCTTCTCATAGTCTCACTTATTCTTTAGAAACGACTCATATTTTTCTTTGATGTAAGCCAGCGTGACATCATTCCAGCCGTCAGCCTCGACGCCGCTCGACTGAGATGAAGCCTCCGTCCTCTCTTGTCTCATCACCTGCTTATCGACAGCCGACCTCTTAACAAACTCATCATGCAGCTTATCCATCCTGAACCAGACCCTATCGCGCTGCCGTCTCATGCGATTCAACTCTCTGAGTTTCGCATGATGTTCCTCGCGCCCGCCTTCATCCTCCGGGCTCTCTCTCGAGTAATCCTTACGCGAATAAAACGGGCCGACCTCAGCAATCAACAGGACGCCGACCGCCAGCAAGATCAGCACGAACGCAAAAGTCATCGTATCCATAAGGCTTTACATGCTAATTATAAGGTGCATCGGCCATCAAATCATGCGCCCGACTCTCTGATATAACATCCGGCGAGGGGTATTGCGGTTCGACTGAGCAGCAGGCGGGACGGAGAAGACTTTCTTTCCGTCCCGCCTGCCGTTAATCGGGGCTCGGAACGCGGCTCGACCGATTCCCTTTTACGCTAGCCCTGCTCGGTCTTTCTCTGCTCGATGGGCACGTAGTCGCGCTCGTCGTGGCCGAGGTATATCTGGCGCGGGCGGGCTATCTTCTGCTCTTTGTCCTGTAGCAGCTCGACCCACTGGGCAATCCACCCGGAGGTGCGCGGGATGGCGAAGAGGACGGGGAACATATCGACGGGAAAGCCCATCGCGCGATAGATGATCCCGGAGTAGAAGTCGACGTTCGGATAGAGCTTGCGCTTGATGAAGTACTCGTCTTCGAGCGCGATGCGCTCAAGCTCAAGCGCGAGATCCAGCAGCGGGTCTTTGCCCGTCACCTCGAAGACTTCGTAGGCGACCTGCTTGATGATGCGTGCGCGCGGGTCGTAGTTCTTGTAGACGCGATGACCGAAGCCCATCAAGCGGAACTCTCCGCTCTTGGCGCGCTTGACGTATTCGGGCACTTTGTCGATAGAGCCTATCTCCTTGAGCATACGCAGCACGGCTTCGTTGGCCCCGCCGTGCAGCGGGCCGTAGAGCGCTGCCGCCGCCCCGGCAATCGCGGAGTAGGGGTCTGTCTCGGCGCTCCCGATGCTGCGCATGGTGTTGGTGCTGCAATTCTGCTCGTGGTCGGCGTGCAGTATGAAGAGGACGTTCAGGGCACGCTCGAGCACCGGGTCTGGCTTGTACTTGACCTCGGTGGTCTTGAACATCATGTTCAGGAAATTCCCAGCGTAGCTCAGGTCGTTGTCGGGGTAGGCGTAGGGCAATCCCCTGCGATGACGGAAAGAGAAGGCGGCAATGGTCGCCACCTTTGCGATGAGACGCGAAATCTGTTTGCGGCGGCAGTTCTCATCGAAGATGTCCTTCGCCTCCGGGTAGAAGGTGGAGAGCGCGCCGATGGTGCTAATGAGCATGCCCATCGGGTGCGCGTCGTATTGAAAGCCGTCCATCACCTTCTTGATGCTTTCGTGTATGAAGGTGTGGTGCGTGATGTGCCAAGTCCAGTTGTGCAACTGCTCTTCGTTCGGCAGCTCTCCGTGCAGCAGCAGATAGGCGACTTCCAGATAGGTGCTCTGCTCGGCCAGCTGCTCTATGGGGTAGCCGCGATAGCGCAGTATCCCGCGGTCGCCGTCGATCAGGGTGATGCTGCTCTTGCACGAAGCCGTGTTCATAAAAGCCGGGTCGTAGGTCATCATCCCAAAATCTTCGTCCGAGACTTTGATCTGGCGTAAGTCCATCGCCCGGATGGTATCGTTCTCGATGGGAATCTCGTATTGCTTTCCCGTACGATTATCGGTAATCGTCAAGGTGCTCGTGCTCATGTCTCCTCCCGTGCCTCGAAGCGGCAGATGCGCCCGACCCCTTCAATTCAGGCCCGCCGCGCCGGATAGTTTCAGTGACTCAAAACGGTATGGCGGAAAGGTACGCCATCAACGGGGAGAAGGGCAAGGATGAAGGATGAAGGATGAAGGCGGAAGGATGAAGTAAAAGCTTTCAAGACAGTAAAGACCTAAAGCATTCTTTTCATCCTTCATCCTTCATCCTTACTTTATGGTATGCTTAGTGAAATCCTTTTAAGATTGTGTGAACGCGATTGGCTCTTGCGGCTCTGATTATCCCTGGGGTGTTTAGACGACTCGTTCGTGCGCCCAGGGGGCGGGACGAGGAGCCGATTCGTGAGGAGTTGTATAGCATTGAGCGTCTGGAACTGCATGCCGCGACGCTCGCCGCCGAATTTAAAGTTTACGAAGGGCGACGGCGCGGGCGGCTGCTCCTGCCCGCGCTCGAAGAGAACGGGCGATTGCTGGTGGCGGCCTATCGCGCGCTGGCCGAGGCGATTCGACAGGAGCGCACCATCTCGCCCGCCGCCGAGTGGCTCGTCGACAACTTTCACATCGTCGAAGAACAGCTGCGCGAAATCCGGCAGGACTTGCCCAGAGGTTACTACTACGAATTGCCGAAGCTGGCGGGCGGCGCGCTCGAAGGCTACCCGCGCATCTACGCCATCGCGCTCTCGATCACCGCGCACACGGATAGCCGCCTCGACACCGAAACGCTCAAGCGATTTATACGCGCCTACCAGCAGGTGACGCCGCTCAGCATAGGCGAGCTATGGGCCGTCGCCATCACCCTGCGCCTCGCGCTGGTGGAAAACCTGCGCCGCATCGCAACGCGCATCGTCGCCGCGCGCGAAGCCAGAGAAGAGGCCGACGCGCTCGCAGACCAACTGCTCGAAGTGGCCGAGCAGAAGCCGGAATCCCTGACCGCTCTCCTGAAGGGGCGGCTGGGCAAGCGCGAAGATTTGGATCGCGCCTTCATCGTTCAGCTCACGCAGCGCCTGCGCGACCAGAACCCGGCGCTCATGCCCGTCTTCGACTGGCTCGAACAACAACTGAAGAAGCTCGGGCACAGCACGGAGCAGTTCGTTCACCTCGAACACCAGCGACAGGCCGCCGCGCAGGTCACAGTCGGCAATATCATCACCTCGATGCGGCTGCTCTCGACGCTCGACTGGCGCGATTTCTTCGAGAGCGTCAGCCTCGTCGACCCGGCGCTTGGCGCAGACCCGGCGGGCGTCTACTCTCGCATGACGTTTGCGACGCGCGACCGCTATCGCCACGTCATCGAGCGTATCAGCAAGCGCACGCGCGTCAGTGAGCTGGATGTCGCGCGCGAGGCCGTGCGTATGGCCGCTGCCGCCCGTGAGACGGGCGCGCCCGGCGAGTCGGCCCACACGCACGTCGGCTATTACCTGATCGACGACGGCGTCATCGGTCTGGAAAAGAATTTCGATTATCATCCGAGCATACGCGAGCGCCTCAGGCGCGCCCTGCTTGCTCACCCGACCTTCTTTTATCTGGGCACGGTCGCGCTCATCACCCTGCTCGTCATCAGTACGCTCGTCCTCTTCGGCTATGAGGAGGGGGCTGGCCCGGTGCTGCTTGTGGCGCTCCTGCTGATCTCGCTCATCCCGGCGAGCGATCTGGCCCTCAGCGTGCTCAACTGGGACATCACGTACCTCTTACCGCCGCGAGTGCTGCCGAGCATGGAGACGCGCAACGGCATTCCCGCCGACGCCTGCACGTTCGTGGTCGTCCCGACGCTCTTCACGAGCGTCGAGACCGTCATGGAATTGATCGAGCGTCTTGAGGTTCATTACCTCGCCAATCAGGACAAGCACCTGTACTTCGCGCTGCTCGGGGATTTTCGCGACGCTGTGCAGGAGGAGATGCCGGAGGACGCGCTGCTGCTTGAGACGGCGATAGCGGGCGTGGAGGAGTTGAACGCGCGCCACGGCGGCGAGGGCGGGGCGCGGTTTCACCTGTTTCACAGGCGGCGGCAGTGGAACGAGAGCGAGGAGCGCTGGCTCGGTTGGGAGCGCAAGCGCGGCAAGCTCGAAGAGTTCAACCGCCTGCTCCGGGGCGCGCGCGACACGAGCTTCATCGTCTCGACCGCAGACACGGCACTTCTCTCTCGCGTGCGCTACGTCATCACGCTCGACTCGGACACGCAATTGCCGCGCGAGTCGGCGCGCCGCCTCGTCGGCCACATCACGCATCCGCTCAACCGCGCCTACTATGACCCGCAGGCTGAGCGAGTCACGCGCGGCTTCGGCATCTTACAGCCGAGAGTCAGCGTCGCTCTGGAGAGCGCGTCGGGCTCGCGCTTTGCGCGCATCTTCTCCGGCAACACGGGCATTGACCCCTACACGACCGCCGCCTCCGATGTCTATCAAGACCTTTTCGGCGAGGGCAGCTTTACGGGCAAAGGGCTCTATGACGTGGACGCCTTCACGCGCGCTCTGGACGGTCGCGTGCCCGAAAACTCCCTGCTCAGCCATGATCTTTTCGAGTCCCTTTATGCGCGCGCCGCTCTGGTCACAGACATAGAGCTTCTGGACGACTACCCCGCCCATTACGATACGTTCGCGCAGCGCCAGCACCGCTGGACGCGCGGCGACTGGCAGATCGCGCGCTGGATTGGCCCAAGCGTGCCCGATGCCAATGGTCGCAGCACTCGCAATCGGCTTCCGCTCATCGCGCGCTGGAAGATTTTCGATAACCTGCGACGCAGCCTCGTCGCCCCGAGCATAGTCTTGTGGCTCGCGTTTAGCTGGACGCTGCTGCCCGGCCCGGCGGCGCTATGGACGCTCTTCGTCCTGCTGGTGCTGGCCTTTCCGGTCTACGCGCACGTGACGACGAGCCTCTTGCTGCACCCGCGCGGCATTCCATGGACGAGCCACTTCTGGAGCGTGTGGGGCGACGTGAGAACCAACACGGCGCAGGTCGCGCTCTCGATAACGTTTCTGGCCCATCAATCGTACCTGATGACGGACGCCGTCGCGCGCACCCTCTATCGCAAGCTCGTCTCGCATCGCCACCTGCTGGAATGGACGACCGCCGCGCAGGCCGAGCAGGGTAGCAGCCATGATCTGCGCTCCACTTTGCGCTTCATGTGGCCGACCGTGTTGGTCGCGCTCCTTATCTTCGCGCTCATCCTGGCGTTTCGTCCCGGCGCGCTGCCGGTCGCTTCGCCCTTCCTGCTCGTGTGGATTCTCTCGCCGTTCATCGCCTACTGGGTCAGCCGTCGCGCCCCGGCGCAACAGACCGCGCTCTCGGAGAGCGAGGCACAGGAGGCGCGCCTGATCGCGCGGCGGACGTGGCGTTTCTTTGAGACCTTCGTTTGTCAGGAAGACCAGTGGCTGCCGCCGGACAATTTTCAGGAAGACCCGCAGCCCGTCATCGCGCACCGCACTTCGCCGACCAACATAGGGCTGCTCTTGCTCTCGACGGTCGCGGCGCACGACTTCGGTTATGTCGGCACGCTTGAGCTTGTGGAGCGGCTTGAGCTCTCGTTCCAGACTTTGGACAAGCTGCCACGTTTTCGCGGCCACTTTTTCAACTGGTACGAGACGCGCACGCTGGAAGCGCTCTCGCCGCAGTACATCTCGACGGTTGACAGCGGAAACCTCGCCGGCCATCTGCTGGCCCTCAAGCAATCGTGCATAGAGATGTACGATGCTCCCTTGTACGGCGCGCGGACTCTCGCAGGGCTCAGCGACACGATTGCGATGATGCAGCACGAGTCCGTGCGGCTCGGCGCATTCCGCCAGCGCACGGAAGTCGTCACCATCAAACAACTGCGCGAGGAGATAGAAGGCTGCGCGCGCATCGTCTCGGTCGAGCTGCCACGAACTTTGAGCGAATGGGCGGCGCTCTTCTCCGCGCTCATGAAGCGCACGGCGGAGATCGACGACATCGTCGCCGCCCTCTCGCACGAACACGGCGAAGAGAATTTCACGGAGCTGCGTTTCTGGATCAGCGCCTGCGTGCGCCAGACGCAAGCCTGCCAGCGCGACATGCGTATTCTGGGCATGGACGTTCCTGCTTTCTCGGCCCGGCTTGAGTCCTTCGCCGTGGATTTTTCCGGCGAGGCGTTGGAGCGTTTACGCGGCAATGCGCTCGCCATCGAGAGCGTCAGCAGCATCTCTCGCATGGCCGAAGAATACGAGGCGGCGCTCGTCAACCTCGCTGCGCTGCGCGGCGAGATCAAAGAGCGACGGCAAAGCGGCAGCAGCGACGGCACGGAGACTGTGCCCGAGAGCGACGCGCGTGTCGCCGACGCAGCGGGCTCGCTCGAAAAGAGTATTGAGGACGGGGCGCGCGCCTGTCGTAATCTGCTGGCGCGTTTGAGCAAGCTGGCGCACGGGGCTGAAGCCATTTTCGAGGAGATGGACTTCAAGTTCCTGTTAGACGAGGAGCGCAAGGTCTTCGTCATCGGCTACAACGTCTCGGCGGGGCGCGCGGACAATTCCTACTACGACCTGCTGGCGTCGGAATCGCGCCTCGCGAGCTTTATCGCCATCGCCAAGGGCGACGCCCTACAGGGACACTGGTTTCACCTTGGCCGCCAGTTGACCACCGTCGACTCCAGCCGCGCGCTCATCTCTTGGACGGGGACGATGTTCGAGTACCTGATGCCGCTTCTGGTCATGCGTAGCTACCCGAGTACGCTGCTCGACCAGACGCACAGGGCCGTGGTCGCGCGCCAGATCGAATACGGCGAGGAGCGCGGCGTCCCCTGGGGCATCTCTGAGGCCGCCTACAACGGGCGCGACCTTCACCTCAACTACCAGTACGGGCCATTCGGCGTGCCCGGCCTCGGCCTCAAGCGCGGGCTTTCGGAAGACCTCGTCATCGCACCCTACGCGACGATGCTCGCGATGATGGTCTCGCCGCACCGAGCGCTGGCGAACCTGCGACGGCTGGCGCGTGAAGGCGCGCTGGGGGCTTACGGATTCTACGAATCGATTGACTATACGGCGGAGCGCCTTCCGCCCGATCAGAAGCGAGCGTTGATTCGCGCCTTCATGGCCCACCATCAGGGCATGAGCCTCGTCGCGCTCGACAATCTTCTCAACAGGGACGTGATGCAGCAGCGCTTTCATAACGAGCCTCTCGTTCAGGCCACGGAGCTTCTGTTGCAGGAACGCATTCCACGCGGCGGCCCGGCGGCGCACCCGCGCGCCGAAGAGGTCTTGTCGGGACGAGTGGTGCACACGCTGACGGGGCTGGTGACGCGCATCTACGACTCCGCCGATCTCCCGACGCCGCGCACCCAGCTATTATCCAACGGCACATATTCCGTGATGGTCACTTCCGCCGGGGCGGGCTATTCCGTGTGCGGGCCTATCGGCGTGACGCGCTGGCGCGAAGATGTGACGCGCGATCACTGGGGCTCTTTCTGTTACCTGCGCGACGTGCGTAGCGGCGCGGTCTGGTCAGCCGGATATCAGCCGACCGGCCACCGGCCACGCACCTACGAGGTCTCCTTCTCCGAAGACAAGGTCGATCTCTGGCGCACGGACGCGGGCGTCACGACCCACACGGAGATCATCGTCTCGCCGGAGGATGATGCCGAGGTGCGCCGGGTCTCGGTGACAAACAGCTCGACGCGCGTGCGCGAGATCGAGTTGACGAGTTATACGGAAGTGGTCATTGCGCCGCCCGCGGCGGACGCGGCGCATCCGGCCTTCAGCAATCTCTTCATCGAGACGGAATTCATCGCCGCCGCCAATGCTCTCGTCGCGCGCCGCCGCCCGCGCTCAAGCAAGGACGAGCCCGTCTATGCCGTCCACGTCATCTTTACGGAGGGAGCGCGCGTCGGCGCAGTGCAGTATGAGACAGACCGCAGCCGTTTCTTAGGGCGCGGGCGCTCGACAGCCGACCCCGTCGCCGTTATGGAAGAACGCCCGCTCTCGAACACCACCGGCGCGGTGCTCGATCCCGTCTTTAGCCTGCGCCAGCGCGTCCGGCTTCAACCGGGACAGACCGCGCGCGTCTCCTTCACGACAGCCGTCGCCCGCTCGCGCGAAGAGGCGCTCGCCGTCGCCGACAAATATCACGACCCTTCGATCTTTGACCGCGAGGCGCGACTGGCGTGGACGCAATCACAGGTCGAGATGCGCCATCACAACGTTGACACGGAAGAGGCGCATCTCTTTCAGCGACTGGCGGGGCGCGTGCTTTACTCAGACCCGAGCTTGCGCCCGAGCCCGCATGTGCTGGCGATGAATACCAGAGCGCAGGCGAGCCTCTGGCCCTACGGCATCAGCGGCGACCTGCCCATCGTCATCGTGCGGATCAGCCGCTCCGAAGACCTCAGCACGGTGCGCCAGCTTCTGCGCGGCCACGAATACCTGCGCCTGAAGGGGCTCTCTATCGATCTCGTGATCCTCAACGATCATCCGCCGAGCTACGTGCAGGCGCTACAGGAAGAGTTGGTGGCGCTGGTTCGCTCGTCCGGCTCGGCGGCTTTGCAGGATAAGCCGGGGGGCGTCTACCTGCGGCGCTCCGACCTGATGCCGGAAGCCGACAGGATTCTCCTGCACGCCGTGGCGCGCGTGGTCATCGTGCCCGAGCGCGGCGAGCTTTCGGAACAGCTCGTGCGGCGTATGCCGGAGGACGCGCTGCCGCCCGCTTTCGCGCCGCGCACTCCTTCACGCCAGTACCCCGAGCCGACCTTCGCTACTCCCGAGCTGGCTTTCTTCAACGGGCTCGGCGGCTTTCATCAGGGCGGTCGCGAATACGTGACGGTGCTGGGCGAAGGCCAGTGGACGCCAGCGCCATGGACGAACATCATCGCCAACGAGCGCGACTTCGGTTTTCAGGTGACGGAGACGGGCGGAGGCTATACATGGTCTGTCAACAGCCGCGAGAATCGCCTGACGCCGTGGTCGAACGATGCCGTCTCTGACCCGGTCGGCGAGTGCATCTACCTGCGCGACGAAGAGAGCGGAACTGTCTGGACAACCACTCCGCTGCCCGTGCGCGAAGTGGAGCCTTACACCATACGCCACGGTCAGGGCTACACCGTCTTCGAGCACACGAGCCACGGCATATCGCAGGAGCTTCTGCTGTTTGTCCCGCTCGACACATCCGTCAAGGTATCGCTGCTGCGTCTGCGTAATCGCACGGACAGGAGGCGGCGTCTGTCTGTGACGAGCTATAGCGAGCTTGTGCTGGGCGTCGAGCGCGGGCGCTCCGCCCCCTATATCATCACTGAGATCGACGAGAGCGGCGCAATCTTCGCGCGTAACCCTTACAACAACGAGTTCGCCGACCGCGTCGCTTTCGCAGATATGAGCGCGCCCGCGCGCACGGCGACGTGCGACCGCAAGGAGTTTCTGGGACGAAACCGTAGCGCCGCACGCCCTGCGGCCCTGCGGCGCACTCATCTGTCTGGCCGCGCGGGCACAGGGTTCGACCCCTGCGCGGCGCTGCAAACGACCATCGAATTAGCGCCGGGCGAAGCGCGCGAGATCGTCTTTCTCCTCGGTGAAGCGGAGACGCGCGAAGAGGCGGTCGAGGTGATGACGCGCTATCGCCAGCCGCACGTCGCGGGCGAAGCGTTCGAGCGCGTGCTCTCGCACTGGGACAAGATACTGGACACGGTCGAAGTCCGCACGCCGGATGCCGCGATGGATACTATTCTCAATCGCTGGCTGCCCTATCAGACCCTTGCGTGCCGCGTGCTGGCGCGCTCAGCCTTCTACCAGTCGGGCGGCGCTTACGGATTCCGCGACCAACTGCAAGACGTGATGGCTATCGTCTACAGCAGGCCGGACATTGCGCGCGAGCAACTGCTTCGCGCCGCGCGTCACCAGTTCAAAGAAGGCGACGTTCAGCACTGGTGGCATCCGCCGACCGGTCGCGGCGTGCGGACGCGCTTCTCGGACGACCTGCTGTGGCTGCCCTACGTCGCAAGCTTCTACGTCAACGCGACGGGCGACGCTGCGGTGCTGGACGAGGTAGTTCCCTTTCTGGAAGCGCCGCTGCTCGGGCCGGAAGAGGACGAGTCATACATGCAGCCCGGTGTCTCTGCGGAGCGTGCAAGCCTCTACGAGCATTGCGTGCGTACGCTCGAGCGCAGCCTCGCGGTGGGCGAGCATGGTCTACCTTTGATGGGCTCGGGCGATTGGAACGACGGGATGAACCGCGTCGGCAACAAGGGTAAAGGAGAGAGCATCTGGGTCGGCTGGTTTCTTCACAACACTCTGGAATGGTTCACGCCCTTCTGCGAGGCGCGCGCCGACACTGCGCGTGCCCGGGCCTATCGCGACCACGTATCGAGCTTAAAGAAAGCGCTCGAAGCCGAAGGCTGGGACGGCGACTGGTATCGTCGCGCCTACTTTGATGACGGCACGCCCCTGGGCTCTGCACAGAACGAAGAGTGTCGCATTGATTCGATTGCTCAATCGTGGGGCGTCATCAGCGGCGCAGCCGACCACCAGAGGGCGGCGCGCGCGATGGCCGCCGTCGAAGAGTATCTGATTCGTCGCGGCGACGGGCTGGTCATACTGTTTACGCCGCCGTTCGACCATAGCGCGCTCGACCCCGGCTATATCAAAGGCTACGTGCCGGGCGTGCGCGAGAACGGCGGGCAGTACACGCACGCGGCGCTCTGGACTTTAATCGCCTACGCCATCCTCGGCGACGGTGATCGCGCCGGCGAGTTGTTCGCGCTCCTGAATCCGATCAATCACGCCTCGACGCGCGCTGGTCTTCACAAGTACAAGGTCGAGCCCTATGTCGCCGCCGCGGATGTCTACGCCGTGCCGCCGCACACCGGGCGCGGGGGCTGGACATGGTACACGGGCTCTGCGAGCTGGATGTATCGCGCCGGGTTGGAATTCATTCTGGGCTTTCAACTCCGCGGAGAGAGGCTGCGCGTTGACCCTTGTATCCCGCGCAGCTGGCGCGAATACGAGATCAACTATCGCCACGGCTCGGCGCGCTATCAGATCAAAGTCGAGAACCCATACGGCATCAATCGCGGCATAGCGCTGGTCGAAGTGGACGGCGAGCTTCAACCCTCCGATGATATTCCCCTCAAGGATGACGGCGCGCGTCATAGCGTGCGCGTCGTGCTGGGCGCACGCGCACAGGGAGCGGCGGACGAGCGGCGGGGCACGGAAACGGCGCAGGCCTCCCTCTCGCATGAATAAAGTCATGTCGGCTTCGGCTCGAACAGCCACACGGCACACCCCTTGCCGAATTGATGCCAGGAAAACGCGTGCCCGTCCGTTCACGAGACGAGAACGGAGCAACCGCCGCCCGCGACCCACAGTCAATATAAGCTTTTGCTCAAGTAAGAAGGGGACGACAGTTTATATATTGTCGTCCCCTTCGCTTTATCTTCAAAGACTGCTTCGATGCGCGCCGGCTTAATGTGCCTCTTCGCTGACCACCTTGCCGTTGATGATCGTGCCCGTGCAGTGCGTGGTGTACTCGAAGGGGTCTCCGTCGTAGAGCGCGAGGTCTGCGTCCTTGCCCGCTTCGAGCGAGCCGACGCGGGCCGAGATGCCGAGCATCCGCGCGGCGTCAATCGTAATGCTTGAGAGAGCTTCCTCGAACGTGAGGCCGTTGGCGGCGGCGACCGCGGCCTCGAACAGGACGACGCGCGTTTTGGGCACATAATTCTCGAAGCCGCTTTGCAGCGCGATTGCGATGCCCGCCCGACGCAGCGTGGCCGCCGTCTCCATGCTGAGATTCTCCGTCTCTCCGGCGGCGCGATACATCGTCGGATGAACGATCACGGGAACATTAGCCGCCCTGATCTGCGGCGCGACCAGATACGCTTCAGCCGCACCGTCAAGGATGACGCGTATATTGAACTCTTTGGCAAGACGCAGGACGGCGATGATGTTGTGCGCGCGATGAACCGTGACGAGCAGCGGTATCTCGCCCTTGAGGACGCGCGCGAGGGCTTCGGCGCGCAGGTCGCGCGTTCCCCTCTGGTCTTCCTTCGTGCCCGCTTGCTTGCGGTCGTACTCCTGCGTCTTCAGTAGCTCCGCGCGCAGCATGGCAATCTCTTTCGAGTGTGTGCCGGGTGCGCGCCCCGCCGGGCCGAGCCCGGCCTCGCCCACGGAAGCGGCGATCATCGCCGTCGGTACAAGGGTCGCCTGCTCTACCTCGCCGCTCGTCGTCTTGACGATCATGGTCTGCCCCGAAATGAGAGAGCCCGGCCCGTGTCCGGTGTGGACGGTCGTCACGCCGAAGCCGCGCACCCATTCGATGAGACGCTCGCGGCCATTGTAGGCATCAACGGCGCGCAGCTCCGGCTGGATGGGAGACGAGCGTTCGAGCTGTTGCTGATCGTGCGGCTGATTGAGATAACCGGAGAGACCTATGGTCGAGTGCGCGTCGACGAGGCCGGGCGTCACGACGCGGGCATTGATGGTTTTGTAGCCCGCCGGGATGCGGACGCTTGATGCCGCGCCGACGCTCTCAATTTTGCCGTCCCGGATGAGGACGATGCCGTCGCGAATGGCCGGCCCAGCCATCGTGTAGACGGTCTCGCCGCGGACGGCCACCTGTGCCAAAGCCGAGGCGGCGGCAACCATCGTGACGAGCAGCAGTAAGAGCGAGCGCCCCGCGAATGCGTAAATGTCTGCAATCATCACTGGCCCTCCCCTTCGCCGCTCATGGTGCGCTCGACCTCGTCCGTGTCCAGCATCTGCCCGCGCCCCGCTCCGTTGCCTCCCGTTGCATAGAGGCGGTCATCCGGGTTCGCGCGGTCAAAGACCCTGACGCCCTCAACATAGGTTTCCAGTACGTGCGTATAAACGCTCAGGGGATCGCCCGAGAGGATGATGAAGTCTGCGTCCTTGCCCACCTCAAGCGAGCCCGTGCGGTCTTGCAGGTCGAGCATCTCGGCCCCGGCCATCGTCATCGCGTAGAGCGCGCGTTCGCGCGGCATCCCCGCGCGCACAGACAGGGCCGCCGCGCGCAGGAAGAGTCGCGAGTCCGTGATGTAATCGTCCGTGTTAAAGCCGACGAGCACGCGCGCGCGATCAAGCATCATGCCGTTGCCGAGCGTCACGTCGACGGATTCGAGCTTTCCGCCCGGAGCATCCACGACCGTTAAAGAGACGGGCGCTTTAGCACGCGCAATCTCGTCGGCAACTTTCCATCCTTCCGTGACGTGGTGCAGCACAATCCGGAAGCCGAACTCCTTCGAGAGCCGCACCGCCGTCAGGATGTCGTCGTGGCGGTGCGTGTGAAAGTGAACCGTGCGGCGGCCATCCAGAACTTCGACCAGCGCCTCCATCGCCAGATCGCGCGGCGGCAGCTTCGACTTGTCAACACCGGCGCGGCGAATCTTCTCGCGATACTCCTGTGCCCTCGTGAACTGCTCGCGCACGAGCGAGGCGCTGCGGGCTCGCGTCCCCGGAAAAGGGCCGTTGGCATCCGGGCGCAAGGGGTTCGAGCCGTTAGCCATCTTCATCCCGCCGGCTATGTTGCCCCGCGCGTCTTTAATCAACAGGTCATCGATGACGCTGCCGCGTCTCAGCTTGAGATAGAGCGTCTGCCCGCTCAGCAGAAGGGCTGAGCCCGGCATCACGTTGACGGTCGTGATGCCGCCCGAGCGTGCGCGCTTCAGGCTGTTGTCCATGACGTTGATGGAATCCAGAATACGCACGTCCGGCTGAATGGGCGCGGAGTTGTCGCCGCCCGCGCCGCTGCCTATGTGGCTGTGCGAGTCGACGAGCCCGGGCATGATGACTTTCCCGCCGGACGCGATGGTCTCGGCATCGGCTGGCAACTGCACGGAAGCGCGAGCGCCGACGGCGATGATCTTTCCTCTGTGAATGACGAGCACGCCGTCTTCAATCGGAGGGCCGTTGACGGGGATGATGGTTGCACCCGTATAGGCTTGCGGTTTGTCCTGTGCGCGCACGAGCGCCGGTGTCGCGCACACGAGCGCAAAGGTCAGGGCGAGAATAGCTTTCATCTTCTTTTCCTCACAAAGAAAGCAGGTCAGTACCGCCTGCGGTAGCGGGCGGGTACTCAACTTTGCAGACCCGCCCGCTACCGCAGGCGGTACTGACCTACATTCAACTGATGCGCGTCAACGATTGACGGAGCGCATCGCCGCTTCCGGGTAACGCGTTCCGGCGGCAGCGCCCGGTCGCGCCGATTCGTTAATGCGCTCAAGCTCACCGGCGGTCAATTCGATCTCCACGGCCCTGACGTTCACCTCAAGATACTTGCGCCGCTTCGTCCCCGGAATGGGCACGATGTCTTCGCCCTGCGCCAGTACCCACGCGAGGGCAAGCTGCGCGGGCTCGCATCCCTTCTCGGCTGCGATCTCACGAATACGCTCGACCAGTTGTAGATTATGCTCGAAGTTATCGCCCTGAAAGCGCGGGAACTGACGACGCCTGTCATCTTCGGAGAGACTTTGCTGATTCCTGATCTCTCCGGTCAGGAATCCGCGCCCGAGAGGACTGTAGGCCACAAAGCCTATGCCAAGCTCGCGACAGGCGGGCAGGATCTCCTCCTCCACGTCGCGGCTCCAAAGGCTGTACTCGCTCTGAAGCGCGGCGATTGGGTGGACGCTATGAGCGCGCCGGATGGTCTCTGCTCCCGCTTCCGAGAGGCCGAGGTAGCGCACCTTCCCTTCCTCCACAAGGCGCGCCATCGCGCCGACCGTCTCCTCTATAGCGACGCTCTCGTCCACGCGATGCTGGTAATACAGATCGATCACATCCACGCCCAGACGGCTGAGGCTTGCTTCGCAGGCCGAGCGCACGTACTCCGGCTTGCCGTTGATGCCTAAGAAGCTGCCGTCCGCCCCGCGCACGTTGCCGAACTTGGTCGCGAGGATGACCTCTTCGCGCCGCCCGCGAATGGCACGCCCGATCAACTCTTCGTTATGGCCCACGCCGTACATGTCCGCCGTATCGAGAAAGTTGACGCCCAGCTCTATCGCCCTGTGAATGGTCGCGACGGACTCGTCGTCATTGCGCTCGCCGTAAAACTCCGACATCCCCATGCAGCCCAGGCCCAAAGCGGGAACACGCAATCCGCTGTGCCCTAATTCTCTCATCTTCATTTGCTCGTCTCCTTCATCGTTTACACTTTATTGACTCACTCGCTTTTCGCCTCTGCCGAGAGCAATCGCTTGAGCGTCGAAAGCACGCCCAGATGATAAGCGTTATGGTCTGCGACCAGCAGCGCTTCGCGCAGCACGGTCTGCCCCTCGCCGTGCGCGATGGGCATGAAGAGGTCTACCGACGGGTCTTCCACTAGCCGCTCCATCTCCTTCAGATCGGCGCGGAATGCCTCTACGCTTTTCGCCCATGCACCAGCATCAGCCACCACGTCATCGCCCGGCCAGTATCCCCCGGGCCACTCGGGCGAAACGTGATCGGAGTTGCGGCTGAACTCAAGAATATCCCACTGCGCGATACGCATGTGCTCAAGCACCTACCACGGCGTGTAGGGAATCGGCCCGACCTTCTCGTTGATCAATCGGGCGGGAAAATCCGCGATGACGCCCTCGAAGCCTATGTGTGCCCCTCCGCCGCGCAACACGTAGAGCACATGCTCGCGCAATGCTTTGTCAGTCTCCATTATCATCCTCCTGTCCTTCCTGACTTTCATTCTCAGGCGTCGCTGCCGCCCATCGCGCTGATGAGATCAGACGGAAAGACGTTGATGCCCGCCGGATGCTCCTTTGCGACCCTGAGCATGGCCGAGGCGACCGTGCTCGCCTCGACGGGACGATACTTTTCGAGCGGGCCTGCCAGCAGGAAGGAGAATGTCTTCATCGCGTACTCGGAGACTCGCTCTCCGGGCCTGATCTCTTCGCGCGCGCCCAGCAGCAGCGACGGGCGAAAGATTTGAATGCCGCCGAAGGGTAGCTTCGAGACAGCGTCTTCCAGCTCGCCTTTGACTCGATTGTAGAAGATTGCCGAGCGCGCATCGGCTCCCATGGATGAGACGAGCAGCAACTGCTCCGCGCCCGCTTGCGCCGCGATGCGAGCAACCTCGTACTGGTACGTGAAATCAACCTCTCGGAAAGCTTCTTTCGTCCGCGCCTTCCTGATCGTCGTCCCCAGACAACTGAAGATGTCCTCGGCCTCTATGAGCGACGCGAAATCCGGCAGGCGTTTGAAGTCAATGAGGTGTTGCTCAAGCTTCTCGTGTTCGAGCGGGAGCCGCTTTCTACCGAGCGTGACGACCCCGTAGTAGTCAGCGTCGGCCAGCAGCTTGTTCAGACAATGGCCGCCGACCAGACCCGTCGCGCCGAGCAGCAGAGCTTTTCGGCGCGCGCTCATAACTGAATCCTGTCCCTCAGCTTCCGCATCCGTGGATTTCCTTTATGGCAGGAGCATACAGGAAGTTCGGGCAGACGAATAGTGCTCTTACAGGGGAAAAGTTCGGCGGCTAGTCTTCGGGCATCGTCCACGTCTCGCCGGGCTCGCGCAGGGCGACGCGCCAAGGCTCGTCACCGGCGGCCTTGAGAAGTCGCGTGATGGGCTCAAGGACTGGCTCGCGGCTCAGGCGAAAGGTCGAATGGTGCATGGGCAAGATATAGGTCGCGTTCATCTCGCGGCTCATGGCCCAGGACTGTTCCGGGTTGGCGTGGGCGTGTATGTAAGGGTCGTAAGCGCCGATGGGCATGATCGCCAGATCGATCTTCAAGCGTTGACGAAGATTCACGAAGGCGTGCGTGTAGGCAGTGTCACCGCCGAAGACGACGGCGCGCCCGTTCTTCGTAATCAGGAAACCGCCGAAGCCGCGATGCTTGTCCGTCAGCCGACGCGCGCCCCAGTGCTCGACCTTTATGGCTTCTACGCGCGCGCCCGCGACTTCGACCGACTGGCCCCAGCCAAGCTCGCTCACCTTGCGGAAACGGCGCACCAGATCGCCGTTGTAGCGCTGCACGATGGCGTGGGTTGCGCGCGGCAGGCGGCGCAGCGTCGGCAGATCGCAGTGATCCATGTGAGCATGCGAGATAAGCACGGCGTCCAGCCGCGGCAGCTCGCGTGCGCCGAGCGCCGGCTGAACGATGCGCCTTGGGCCAACTGTCAGACCGGCGACGTTGACGCCGACGCGGGAACGCAGCACGGGGTCGGTCAAAAGCCAAGTGCCGTAGAGATTGATAAGCATGGTGGCGTGACCGAGCCAGGCGACGGTCAGGCGCTGGTCGCTCCAACGGGACGGGTCTGGGCGATGCGGCGCGGGCGGTATCGGCGTGCGCGTCTCGCGCACGCGCTCTTGCAGAAAGCGCCGCGCGTGCTGGCGCGCAAAGCGCGCGTAGATTTTTAGATTCGCGGGTGTAACGCTCACGTCGATTTAGATGCCCCAGTCTGTTTTCAAGGTGCTCACCAAATCTTCACGAAAATCAATCAAGTGCGTTTCTACCCGCGGGGGGGCGACAAGCGTCCGGCGCGCCGCCGAGGTCTTCTGCGGCGTGCGCCCCGGCGACTTCGTGTGATATTGTTTTCAAGCTCCTCAAGGTCTTATCCGATCACACATATCTAAAGAGGCGGCGCTCCGTGTGGGAAGCTGCCCGATGGAGATTCTATGCGCCTGACAAACCTGTTATTAATGCTGCCGTTGATGGTCTTCAGTCTGGCGGCCCTGACCGTCCGGGCTCAGACGAGCGCTAACGCCAACGAGAGTACGAGGGCGCTCCACGCGCTATTCGATGCCGAGTGGGATTACACGATGGAGCAGAATCCGACGTTCGCCTCGACCTTGGGCGACCGCCGCTGGAACGACCGCTGGGACGACGATAGCCTTGAAGCCATTCTTAAACGGCAGGCACACACCACGGAAACCCTCGCCCGCATCAACAAGATCGACCGCGCGCAGCTCTCTACAGCCGACCAGCTGAACTACGACCTCTTCAAGAAAGATTTGGAGATGGACGTGGAGGGCTACAAGTTCCGCACCTATCTGATGCCGATCAACCAGCGCGGCGGCATTCAGACCGCGGACGAGCTGGCGGAGCTGCTGCGGTTTCAAACCGTCAAGGATTACGAGGACTGGATAGCGCGGCTGCGCGCCTTCCCCGTTTTGATGGAGCAGGACATGGCGCTCATGCGCGAAGGCGCGAAGGCTCATATCATGTGGCCGAAGATAGTGCTCGGGCGCGTCACCGGCCAGATAGACAAACAGCTCGTCACGAGCGCGGACGATAGCCCCTTCTACAAACCATTCAAGAGCTTCCCGGACTCTATCCCGGCGGCGGAGCGCGAGCGTCTCTCTCGTGCCGGGCGCGAGGCCATCACGGGCGGCGTCATCCCTTCATTCCAAAAGCTCAAGACCTACTTCGCGGGGGAATACCTGCCCGCCGCCTTCGATCAGGTCGGCGTCTGGCAGATGCCGCAGGGCACGGAGCTATACGCTTATCTGGCCCGCCGCCACACGACGACGAACATGACGCCGCAGGAGATTCACGAGAAGGGCTTAAGCGAGGTCAAGCGCATACGCGCGCAGATGCAGGCGATCATGGACAAGGTCGGGTTCAAGGGCACGATTCCGGAGTTCTTCACCAAGCTCAGAACCGATCAGCAGTTCTACTACAAGACGCCCGAAGAGTTGTTGGAGGCATACCGCTCGCTCGCCAAGCGCATTGACCCGAATCTGGTCAAAGTCTTTAAGACGCTGCCGCGCATGCCCTACGGCGTCACACCCATCGCCGATAAGATCGCGCCCGACACGACGACCGCTTATTACAATCAACCGGCGGCGGACGGCTCGCGCCCCGGCCTCTACTACGTCAACCTCTACAAGCCCGAGACGCGGCCCAAGTGGGAGATGATGGCGCTCTCGCTGCACGAATCCGTGCCCGGCCATCACCTGCAAATCGCGCTCGCCATGGAGCTGGGCGAGATTCCGAAGTTTCGACGCTACGGCGGCTACACGGCGTTTGTCGAGGGCTGGGGACTCTACGCCGAATCGCTCGGCGAGGACATGGGCCTCTACGACGACCCCTACTCGAAGTTCGGCCAGCTCACCTACGAGATGTGGCGCGCCGTCCGGCTCGTCGTCGACACGGGCATGCACTTCATGAAGTGGGACAGGCAGCGGGCCATCAACTATTTCATGGAGAACGCCGCCAAGACCGAGCAGGACATCGTCAACGAGATTGATCGTTACATCTCCATGCCGGGACAGGCGCTCGCCTACAAGGTGGGCCAACTCAAGATCACGGAGCTACGCGAAAGGGCGCGCCGCGAGCTTGGCCCACGCTTCGACATACGCGAGTTTCACGACGCCGTCCTGCTGTCCGGCGCTGTCCCGCTCGATGTCCTCGAACGCAACGTTGACGCCTGGATCGCTACCAGAAAGGGTCAGGCATCAACCCGGAGTGTGGGGAATGGAAGGCAGTAGCGAGCCCGGTTTACTGCCCGCACGGAATTGATGGTTGATTCTTCGACCGAGTTACATACCAGAGAGAGGCCGGGCGACGATTCGCATGTCGCCTGGCTGCCTGACCTTCTCTATACGAATGGGCGCTTCGAGCGGGGACTGGCGCTCGTGTGCGATAGACGGGGCCGCATTACAGAGATCGTGCGGGCCGATGAGGTCGTGGCCGCTTCCGTCTTCCATCTCAGGAATCGGGCGCTGCTGCCCGGTCTCGTGAACGCGCATTCGCATGCCTTTCAACGCGTGATTCGCGGGCGCACGGAATCTCGCACGGGCGCGCGAGATTCCTTCTGGACGTGGCGCGAGATGATGTACAGCGCGGCTTCGCGGCTTGGGCCAGAAGACCTTTATGACGCCTCGCGCATGGCTTTTCTTGAGATGGCGATGTGCGGCATCACGTCCGTCGGAGAGTTTCATTACCTTCATCGCACGCCCGAGGGCTCTCCATACGACGATCAGAACCTGCTGGCAAAGATGGTGGTGCGTGCCGCGCTTGATGTGGGCGTGCGTGTGGCTTTGCTGCGCGTGGCCTATGCGCGCTCCGGCTTTCGCCTTGAGCCGAACGAGAGGCAGTCGCGTTTTATCGAAGCGGACACAGAGACCTATCTACGCAACGTGGACGCCTTACAGTCAGACCTGTCCCGTATAGACGGCGCGCGGGTCGGCGTCGCGCCGCACAGCGTGCGCGCCGTGCCGCTTCCGTACTTGAAGGAGGTCGCGCGCTTCGCACATGAGCGGGGGCTTCCCCTTCACATGCATCTGGCCGAACAGCCGGCGGAGATAGAGGCATGCGTGGAGGAGCACGGGCGCACGCCCGTCGCGTTGCTCGAAAGCGAAGGACTTCTACATGATGGCTTCACGGGCATACACGTCATCCACATCACGCCGGAAGAGGCGCGGGCTCTGGCGCAGGCGCGCGCGATTGTCTGTGCCTGCCCGACGACCGAGCGAAACTTAGGCGACGGCATTGTGCCCGCCGATCTGTTTTTCGGTGAGGGAGTGCGCGTCGCGCTCGGCACAGACAGCCACGCGCAGGTGGATTTGCTGGAAGACGCGCGCGAGCTTGAGCTGCACTTGCGCTTACGCAAGCTTGAGCGGGCCGTGCTGTCGGAGGAGAGCGACGGGCTCACTTCGATTGCCGCGCGTTTGATGGATTGTGCCACCATCCACGGCGCAGACAGCCTCGGGATGGACGGCGGAAGGCTCGTGCCCGGCAGCCCCGCAGACTTCTTCACGGTTGACCTCGAAGACCCGTCAATCGCCGGAGCAGGCTTGGATGATCTGCTTCCCTGTATCGTCTTCGCGCTGGGGCGCGCGGGCGTGCGCGAAGTCTTCGTCGGCGCGCGGCCTGTGATAGAAGACGGGCGGCACGTGGCTGCCCCTGAGATAGTGCAAAAGTTCGCCGGCCTTCAGCGAAGATTGTGGAGCTAAAAAGATGAATGTCGAAGAGACGCTCAAGCGCCTCGTCGCGATCGATTCGGTTTCGGCCCGCTCAAACAGCGAAGTGATCTCTTATATGCGCGCGCGCGCCGAAGCCGCAGGCATGAGCGCACGTCTTCACGCGTACACGGACGAGCGCGGCGTCGAGAAGACAAACATGGTCGCCACGCTTGGGCCAACCACGCACGACGCCGCGGCGGTGGAGCTTGCTCTCGTCGGTCACACCGATACCGTCCCCTATGATGCCGGCTGGAATGAAGCCCTCACGCTCTCGGAGCGAGACGGTAAGCTTTACGGGCGCGGCGCGTGTGATACCAAGGGCTTCATCGCCGCCGCCATCACGGCCATCGACGGATGCGACATTGCAAACCTGCGGCGTCCCCTCGCGCTCGTCCTGACCGCCGATGAAGAGGTGGGCTGTCTCGGCGCGAAACGTCTGGCGGAAGAGCGCGCGCTCACGGCGCGTTACAGCATTGTCGGTGAGCCGACGGGTCTACAGCCCATTCGCGCCGGCAAGGGCTACTGCCTCGCGGAAGTACTCGTGCGTGGGCGTGAAGGCCACAGCGCCTATCCGGCTCTGGGCGCTTCGGCCATCTTTCGCGCGGCGCGTCTTATCTCCGGGCTCGAAGCGATTGCGCTCAGGCTCAGGGAAGAGAGACGCGACGAGTTTGATCCGCCGTATACGACGCTCAACGTCGGCGTAGTTGCGGGCGGCACGGCCAAGAATATCATCGCCGGAGAGTGCCGCTTCACGCTCGAATGGCGTCCCGTGCCGGGACAGAAGGCGTCGCGCGTGCTGGACCTTCTACGCGCCGCCATCGAAGACGAACGCGCGCGCGATGAGACCTTCGATTGTGAGATCAACGTCCTGCGTATAGACGAAGGGATGGAGACGGCGGCTGATTCAACGCTCGTGCGCCTTCTTGAGGAAGCGACCGGAAAGAGTGCCGGCACGATCAGTTTCGGCACGGAAGCGCCGGAGATGCAGAGGCTCGGCGCTGACGCCGTCGTACTCGGCCCCGGCGACATACGCGTCGCCCATCGCACAGGAGAGTTCGTGCCCGTCGCGGAGCTCAGGCAATGCGTGCAGATACTCACGCGCGCCATAGTCCATCTCTGTATGTGACGTGCCGCTTCGGAGACAACCGCCTGACACGCTCGCGGCATCTTGCATGTGACGCGCAGGAAATTTATTCTTCAGGTTATCATTAAGATGTACCGAAACTTTCAAACGTATTTCATCAATTCGCTCTTTGCGACCCTCATCCTCTGTCTGTGCCTTGCGCCTGCCATGGCGCAAGCTCTCGATACGCCGATCACCAGCGAGGAGCTTGTGCGTATGGTCTACCAGCTTCCCCGCCATCCTGAGAAGAGGGACGAGATCGTCGAAGAGATCAGAAAGCGCGGCATCGGATTTGAGCTGACGCCGGGCCTGCGCGGGGTCGTCGCGTCCAAGAGCGGCAACGACGCGCTGATTCGACGGACGCTGGAAGAGGCCGCGCGGCGCAGGGTCAACCCGGTCGCCTCCGCCTTGCCGCCGGAGGCCGAAGCCCGCGACCTGCTGACGAGAACGCGCGTCGTCACGCTCGCCGCCTCCGAAGCGATGCCGGATTTCATCGTCAAGCAATTAATCACCAGATCATACTCGCGTCCCGGTCTGAACAACTGGACGGTGTCCGACCGCCTGACGGTCGCCGTCAGCTTTCGCGCCCAGTACGGCGAAGAGTTCAAGCTGCTCGCCGTCAACGGCCTGCTGCCGAATGCCGAAATGAAAGACGGTCAGGGTTACGAACAGGTCGGCGGCTCCACCTCGAGCGGCGAATTCGCCACGCGCCTGGCCGGGATTTTCAGGGACTACAGCAAGACGGAGTTCAGGGCCGTGGACACGGACACGCTTCGCGGTCGCCGCACCATCATCTACGAGTATGAGATAAAGAAGGTGAACTCGCGCTCCATGCTCACCTATGAGAATCGCGGGCAGTCGCAGAGACAAATCCGCGTCGGCGACCGTGGAAAAATTTGGATTGACCGCGAGCTCAATCGCGTGCTGCGCCTCGAAAGCATCTCGACGGAGATCGAGGCCGGCTTTCCCATTACCGAGGCGAGCCGCACGATTGATTACGACTGGGTGACGATTAACGAGCGGCCATATCTTTTACCGTCGCACGCCGATGTCATGATAACCTCGACCTTCGACGGCCAGTCGATTCAGACGCGCAACGAGATACGCTTTCGCAACTATCAGAAGTTCGGAGCCGAGGTCAAGATCATCGAAGACGTAGACGAGGACGATGAGCCGCCTCCGCCTGAGAACAAGAAACCGTAAACCGGCACAAGAATCAAAGCAGGAATGAACGGAGAGGGTCAGGATAAAGAGAAAGAGATGAAGCATTCATGCCGTAATGCGGCTGCTTTTTCTCCCGACCATCGCTGTTCGTCGCTGTTAGTTTTATGAGTTGAGGTTTAAGGCTTTATGGCGAATTTAGCCGAGCGATTGCTGGAGAATGTTCCGGGCGACTTTTTCGTCGATGCGAGTTGCATAGACTGCGACGCGTGTCGGCAGATTGCGCCCCGTACGTTTCGCGATCACGGAGACCAGTCCAGCGTCTATCGCCAGCCGGAGACGGAAGAAGAGACGCGGCTCGCGCTGATGTCTCTGGTGGCGTGCCCGACCGGCTCCATCGGCACGACGCGCAAACATGACATGCGCGTCGGCATTGACGCCTTCCCTTCTCATCTGGCCGACAATGTTTACTTCTGCGGCTACACCTCCGAGTCGAGCTTCGGCGCTTGGAGCTACCTGATCGTGCGTCCCGACAGCGAAGGCGGCAATGTGCTGGTTGATAGCCCTCGCTTCGCCGGGCCGCTCGTCAAGCGCGTGGCTTCGATGGGCGGTGTGCGAACAATGTTTCTCACGCATCAGGACGACATAGCGGAGCACATCTCGTTCGCCAAAAAATTCGGCTGCCGGCGAGTGATGCACGCCGCCGACGGCGCGGCACGGCGCGGCATAGAACATGTCGTCGAGGGCGAGAGTGTAGTGCGTCTGGACGATGACCTGACGGTCATACCCGTGCCGGGCCACACGCGCGGCCATATGGTTTTGCTCTACAGGAACAGGTTTCTCTTCACGGGCGATCATCTGGCATGGTCTCCCGCGAGAGAGACCCTGACGGCTTTTCGCAGCGTCGCGTGGTACTCATGGCCCGAGCAGACGCGCTCGATGGAGAAACTGCTCGCCTACGATTTCGAGTGGGTGCTGCCCGGTCACGGTCGTATACATCATGATAGTGCCGCACGGATGCGCTCGCACCTTGAGCGCTGCATCGAATGGATGAAGGCGACACGTTAGTTTTATGCCTCGTGGCTTCGTCCATGTTTTCTATGGCCCTTCCCCTTTTTCTTGTCCGACTTTACTTCCTTCAAAGCGTTTCTGGCCTCTTCCGCCATCACCTCATAGTGTTGCCGTATGATATCAAGCTCCTTTTCATCCAGCTCCTCTAAATCCAGAAGAGAGTTATCGGCTCCCTCTATGGCGCGAATGATCTCATCGAGCTTCACCTGAATGGCTTCGGAATCCCTGTTCTGCGTATTCTGAATAAGGAATACCATGAGAAAGGTCACAATCGTCGTGCCGGTGTTGATGACCAGTTGCCACGTGTCGCTGAAGCCAAAGAGGGGGCCTGACACGCCCCAGACCAGGATAATCGAGACGGCGATGGCGAAAGACGCCGGTTGACCCGTGGTGCGTGCTGTCCACTTGGCGAAACGAGTGAACCAGGATGTCGATTTCGTTGCTCTCATAGCTCTCCTTCCTCCTGCTCAGAGATATGATCAACTACGTCCCCCCGGGCTCATTCGTCGCGCCTGTCAATCGAGAGCGGCGCGCGACTTCCCCGCATCATTTCACATAAACGGAGCCGTGAACAGCCCCCTTAAAAGACAGTGACGAGTGACAAGTGACGGGTGACAGGCTAGAATCAGTTTTTATCTTGTCGCTTGTTACTTACACTCGGTTTTTATGAATCCCGAACGCATCAGAAATTTCTCGATCATCGCGCACATCGATCACGGCAAATCGACGCTCGCCGACAGGCTGTTGGAGCAGACCGGCGCGGTGACGGGGCGTGATATGGCCGCTCAGGTTCTGGACAATATGGATCTGGAGCGCGAGCGCGGCATCACGATCAAATCGCACGCCGTCCGGCTCGACTACAAGGCTGATGACGGCACGGCTTATGTGCTCAATCTGATCGACACGCCGGGCCACGTGGATTTCTCTTACGAGGTCTCGCGCTCGCTCTCTGCCTGCGAGGGCGCGCTGCTCGTGGTGGACGCGTCGCAGGGCGTGGAAGCGCAGACTTTAGCCAACACCTACCTTGCGATTGAGAATAATCTTGAGCTGATTCCTGTCATCAACAAAATCGATCTGCCGGGCGCAGAGCCCGATAAGGCACTCGAACAGATAGAGCATGTGATCGGGCTTGAGACGCACAACGCCGTGCTGACGAGCGCCAAGACGGGCCTCGGCGTCCACGAGGTGCTCGAAGCCATCGTGCGCGACGTTCCGCCGCCCAAAGGCGACGCGGACGGCCCGCTCAAAGCTCTCATCTTCGACTCCTGGTACGACTCTTACAGGGGCGTGATCGTGCTCTTTCGTGTGATCGACGGCTCGATCAGGCCCGGCATGAAGATTCGCTTCTTCAACACAGGGCGCGACTATCAGGTGGAAAACTTAGGGACGAATCGCCCGCGCCCCACCCCGATTGACCGCCTGGGCGTCGGCGAGGTCGGCTTTCTCACGGCCTCTATCAAAGAGGTCGCGGACGTGCAGATCGGCGACACCATTACGGAAAGCGCGCGCCCCACGAAAGAGCCCTTCCCCGGTTTTCAGGAGATCAAGCCGATGGTCTTCGCCGGGCTCTACCCCGTGGACACGAATCAGTACGAAGAGCTGCGGGACGCGCTCGACAAGCTGCGCCTCAATGATGCCTCGTTCTTCTACGAGCCGGAATCGTCCGCCGCGCTCGGCTTCGGTTTTCGCTGCGGCTTCCTGGGCCTCCTGCACATGGAGATTGTTCAGGAGCGACTTGAGCGAGAGTTCAATCTGAACCTGATCACGACCGCTCCGGGCGTCCGCTACATCGTCACGACGACGGACGGCGAGCGGCGCGAGATTGACTCTCCCGCCAAGATGCCCGACCCCGTCAACATAGCGAAGATCGAAGAGCCCGTCATCATGGCGACCATTCTGACCTCGGACGATTACCTCGGCGGCATCCTGCCGCTTCTGGAAGAGAAGCGCGGCGTCCAGAAAAAGTTTGAGTACATCGCCTCCAATCGCGTCATGCTCACTTACGAGCTGCCTTTGAACGAGATCGTGCTCGACTTTTATGATCGCTTGAAATCCGTCTCGCGCGGCTACGCTTCGCTCGACTATCATTTCTCCGGATACTGGGAGAGCGATCTGGTCAAGCTCGACGTGCTCGTGGCGGGTGAGCCCGTGGACGCCCTTTCGCTCATCCTTCATCGCGCCACCTCTCAGGCCAAGGGGCGCGCGCTCGCCGAGAAGATGAAACAGCTCATCCCGCGCCAGCTCTTTGAAGTGCCCATTCAGGCGGCCATCGGCAACAAGGTCGTCGCACGCGAAACCGTCAAGGCGCTCGGCAAAAACGTCATCGCCAAGTGCTACGGCGGCGACATCTCGCGCAAGCGCAAGCTCCTGGAAAAGCAGAAAGAGGGCAAGAAGCGCATGAAGAAGGTGGGCCGCGTCGAAATCCCGCAGGAAGCCTTCCTCGCTGTTCTCAAGGTCAATGAATAAATCAAAGCCTGGGAGGATGATTTGTGATGCATTGGATTTTGGATTGGCGAGCTGCAAAGGTTGAAAGCTCGATTCCAAAATTCAAGCTCGCGGGAAACGTTAATCTAAAATCCAAAATCTAAAGTCCAAAATTCCAAAGATGCACGTTACACGGGTCGAACTCGAAAACATCAAATCCTATGAGCAGCGCGTGTTTACGTTCTCGCGCGGCACGACGGCGATTACGGGCGAGAACGGGGCGGGGAAAACCACCATCCTCGAAGCCATCGCGTGGGCTCTCTTCGATACGCTCGAATACAGCAAGGACGATTTTCTCAGGCGCGGCGCGAAACGCGGCAGCGTGCGCGTCACATTCGAGAGCGATAAAGACGAGCGGCTCTATACCGTCTACAGGGACACCGGGCAGGGCTACTATGTCTACGATGAAGGCATCCGCATGAAAATCGCGGAGAAGAAGGCGGACGTTTCGGCACTGCTGCGCCACCATCTGGGGATTGAGCCGGGCACGGATTTGAAGGCGCTGTTTCGCTCCGCGATAGGCGTGCCGCAGGGCTCCTTCACGGCGGAGTTCCTGCTCGCGCCGAACCAGCGCAAGGCCGCTTTTGATCGCCTGCTCAAGGTCGAAGAGTATCGCGACGGGGCCGAGCGACTGCTCGACACGGTTCACCTGATCCGCGAGCGCATGATGGAAGTGCGCGAGCGCATTGCCAGCGCCGAGGGCCAGCTTGCGCGCTACGACGAGCTGGTCGCCGAGCATGAAGAGGTCGCCGCGCAAGCCCGCGAGCTTGGCTCCCGGCTCGAAGAGTTGGAGCGAGAGATAGCGACGCGCTCTCTGAGGGTTGCGAGTATGGATGAGGCGGAGATGCGTGTCACCGAGACACGCTCGCTCGCAGACCGCCTTGAAGTCGAGCGCGATGCTGCCGCGCGTCGCCTCACAGACCTGCGCGCGGAGCGCGATGCTGCCGCCGCCGCCGAGGTGCGGCTGCGCGCCGCCGCGCCTGACCACCAATCGCACATGGAAGCGCTCGAACAGCTCAGGGAGTTGGAAACGGAGCGCGCCGCACGCGACCGTGTGCGCGCCGAAGAGGAAGGGGTTGCGCGCCTGCTGGTCGAAGCGAAGGGCCATGTCCGGCGTCTCGAAGAGGCCGTGGAGCGCGCCGTCGAGGCCGGTGCAGGCGTCAGGGCGCTCGCCGCAGAGATCAGCGCTCAGGAAGAGTTGGAGCGCGAGCGCGAGCGATTGCGCGACCTGCGCGCCGAAGCTCTCAGCGCACGCCAGCGCCTCGTAAAGCTTGACGCGGAACTGACGAGCCTGCGTGCGCTTCACGCGCAGACGCGCGAGAGGGCACGCGAGGCGGAGAAGGGACAGGGAGCGCAGGAGCGGCTCGCGCAACTTGAAAGCGAGCGCATGGGAGTCGAGACCAGCCTGAGTCAGGCGGAAAGGAGCGCGACGAGTCTCAAGCACCTGACCAGCCAGCGCAAGGATGCTGCGCGCGAAGCGGAGCGTTTGCGCCGCGAGTTAGCCGCCTATGAGAAGGACGCGGCGGCGCTCGAAGGCCAGCGGGCGAAGGCCGAGAGGGCCACGCAACTCTTGGCGCGCGAGACGGAGCTGACCGAACAGCTGGCTCATCTCAGAGCCGAGATCGCGCGCGACGAGAAGTTCCACGCCGAAGTGAAAAACGGTCTCTGCCCCATCCTCTCGGAGCGGTGTCTGAATATCGGCGAAGACCAGACGCTCGAAGATTATTTCAAAGATCAATACGCGACGAACAGCGCGCAGCTGACCGTGCTGGAAAAAGAGCGCGCCCGCGTCGGCGCAATGGTCAGAGAGGCGCGCGAGGCCGAAAAATATTTCGCAAGGCTTGAGAGCGTGCGCGCGCAGATCGGCGGGGCGCGCTCTCTGCTGACGGAACGCGACGAGCTGCTCTCGCGGCTGGACAGGGAGATAGCGGGGCTTTCACCAGCCGGGCGCGAGCATCTCAACGAGCTGCGGGCACGCATGTCCGGCATCGACGGCGAGTTGATATTGTTGCGCGAAGCGGCCCTGCGCTACGCGGAGCTCAAACCGCTACAGCAGCGATTGAAGGAGATAGAGCAGGAGGGCAAACGCAAGCGCGATGAGCGCGCCAGCGTCGCAGCCGCGGCGGACGCCGTCCTGCCTCTTGAGAAGGATATCGAAGAGACCGAAGCGAAGCTTCGCGTGCTGAATGACCCGCGCGGACGCGCACGCTCTCTGCGCGCCGAGGCCGAGAGCGAGCCGGCGCGAAGGTCTGAGTTATCGGGCGCGCTCGATGCGCTTCGCTCGCTGGAAAAGCAGGCGCAGGCGCTCTCCATGCAGTTGGCCCAGTACAGCGGTCTGGAAGAGCGCTGGGACGCGGCGCGCAGGCGGCGCGACCAGACGGACAGAGGTCACCGCGAATACCTCGCGAGCGAGGCGCTGGCGGCAACGCTGCCCGCGCGGGCAGCGGGCGTGGAACGAGCCGAGCAGGAATCCTCGCTCTTAACGCGCGAGGCGGAAGAAGCCCGGCGGGTCTACGAGAGCGCGACGGCGGCTTATAATCGCGAGCAACACGCGTCTGAAAGAGCGCAGCTTTCAGCCAGAGAGAGCGAGAGGGCGGCCACTTCGGCGAAGCTCGAAGCGGCGCAAACGCGCGAGTCGGCGCTGGCCGCCGAGCTGGCTCGTCTGACGGAAGTGCGAGACCGCATGCGCGATGAGTTTCTGGCGAGGGAAAAACTTGAGGACTTAAACGAAGCGACGGAATTCATACGCGACACACTGAAGCAGGCCGGGCCGCTCGTCACGCAGAGTTATCTCTACAACATCTCGATAGAGGCCAATCAACTCTTTCGCGAGATCACGGGAGAAGCCGGGCGCGCTCTACGCTGGTCTGGCGATTACGAGATCATCCTCGAAGAAGAGGGACACGACCGCTCCTTCCCGAACCTATCGGGCGGCGAGCAGATGGCCGCCGCGCTCTCCGTGCGCCTCGCACTCTTAAAGCAGCTCTCGGACATTCGGCTGGCCTTCTTCGACGAGCCGACGACCAACATGGATGCCGAGCGCCGCGAGCGACTCGCGCAGCAGATCGGACAGATACGCCACTTCGACCAGCTCTTCGTCATCTCGCACGACGACACGTTCGAGGAATCCGTAGACCACATCATCCACGTCAAACGCGATGCCGTAGAGCTGAGGGCCGAAGGGTGAAGGGATGAATAAGAAAAGCGAATCGCCTTCCCTTCATCCCTCGAAGTCCGTCACGATCTTTTGCGACGGGTCGAGCCTCGGCAACGGTCAGGCCCAGACGCGAGCGGCGGGTGTGGCGCTCCTGGGCTACAGGGGCGTGTGGCGCGCCGTCGGCTCATACTTAGGCACGGCGACGAACCAGCAGGCGGAGATCGCGGCGGCGGCGCTCGGCCTCGAAGCCCTGCTTGAGCCGTGCCGCGTGCGCGTCGTGACGGACTCGCGCTACGTCGTCGAGACGATGTCCGGGCGTTTCAGGCGCAAGTCGAATCTGGAATGGTGGGAGCGACTGGACAGCGCCGCCAGCCGTCATAAGATCACGTGGGAGTGGGCCAAGGGACACGCCGGGCACGTCATACAGGAGGCAGCCGACCGCGCCGCACGCCGCATCGCAGCCCTGGGCCGCGTTGACGAGAGCGTCCTCAGAGATGCCGTTGACAGCGTCGGAACTGTCGAGGTGGAAGAGCAAGGATGAAGGCGGAAGGCGGAAGGATGAAAGAGATGCTTTAATGCTTTTACTTCATCCTTCATCGTTGCCGCCTTCATCCTTGCTTTCGATTAGCTTTCGCTCCCCGGCCCATTTATAATCACTTCTCCCGACCATAAGTGAGAAGTTCTGTTGAGAGCCTCGTGGTTAAAGTCCGCCAGATGTAAGACTGAAGTGTTAAAGCTCATCCCACTCTCGACTCGATACGTTTCCGGGCACAGGCGCGGCTGGCGGCCCTTACTGTTTCTGCTCGGCGCGATCATTGTCCTCAGTCCCTTGGGTGTGAGCGCGGCGCGCGCGCAGGGGCGCGGCTGGCAGTGGCAGAACCCTCTGCCGCAGGGCAATACCATTTACGCCATACGCTTTGCGGAGGATAAGGAGACTGGTTGGGCCGTCGGCTCTGACGGCACGATCCTGTTTACGGATAACGGCGGCTTTGAATGGGAAGAGCAAAAGTCGCCGTCCAACACCACGCTCTACGGCCTCTACATAAAAGATCGGGAGCATGCCGTGGCGGTCGGGGCGCGCGGAGTAGTGCTGACGACGGACAACGGCGGCGAGAGATGGACGCTGAGGACGACGGGCATCAAGGGCCATCTCTACAGCGTCGCGTTCGCTCCCGACGACCCCAAACGCGGGTGGGCTGTCGGCACATACGGAATCATCTGTACGACCTTCGACGGCGGCGCGACCTGGCCCGTGCTCGCCAGTAACGTCAAAACGCATCTTTACTCCGTCGCTTTTTACAGTAAGACCAGAGGCTTGGCCGTGGGCGACCGCGGCACGCTGCTTTTGACGGAGGACGGCGGCCAACACTGGAAGCAGCAGGCCGGCCTCAAAGAGCAACCGCTCACCAGCGTCGCTTTCATCTCGGCGGCGCGGGCCGTCGCGGTCGGCTACGGCGGGCGCATCCTTCGCACAAACGACGGCGGGCAAACGTGGGTCGAGGTCAATGCCTTCCTCAACAACGACCTCTTCACCATACACTTCGCCGATAAGGAACACGGCTGGGCCGCGGGCGACGGCGGCATCGTTGTGACGACAGGCGACGGCGGCAATACATGGCTGCCCGTCAGCGTTCGCACGAACCCGCGCCTCGTCACTGTCTATTTCGCCGACAACGCTACGGGATGGGCCGCCGGCACGGACGGGCTGGTGCTACGCACGGATGATGGCGGCTTGCAGTGGAAGCGGCTGACCGAAGGCGGGCGCGACGATCTGGCGGACATCTTCTTTCTGGATAGCGAGCGCGGCTGGGCCGTCGGCGCACGCGGGCGAATTCTTTACACAAGCTCGGGCGGTAAGAGCTGGACGGTGCGCCCTTCGGGCGTCAACGCCCGCCTGAACGCCGTCACTTTTCTCAACGAGCGAGAGGGCTTCGCCGTCGGTGAGCGCGGGACTATCCTGCGCTCCGTGACGGGCGGCATCACATGGAAGCCAGTCGTCTCGGAAGCCAAACAGGACTTGTTCGCCGTACACTTCAGCAGCCCGAAGGAGGGCTGGATTGCGGGCGCGCGCGGCACTATGCTGCACACGGACGACGGCGGTGAGACGTGGCACTTGCAGGTCACCAATACGGTGACGTGGCTCGAAGACGTGCATTTTACGGACGACAAGCACGGCATCGCCGTCGGCTCGCAGGGCACTATCCTGCGTACCGAAGACGGCGGCGCGACGTGGCAGTTCGTCAACGCGAACCTGACCCGAAAAGAGTGGCTCTACGCCGTCACCTTCTTTGACGCGCAGCGCGGCTATGCCGTGGGCGCGCGCGGTATTATCCTGCGTACGGACGACGGCGGCGCGACGTGGAACGATCAGGAGAGCGGCATCGAGACGAACCTCTTCGCCGTAGGGGTCGCGGGCCGCGACGATGCGCTCGTCTCAGGCGAACAGGGGCGCGTCCTGCGCACGCGAAACGGCGGCGTCAGCTGGGAGCCGCAGCCCACTCATACCAGCGTCTCATTGTTCGGGCTCGCTTATCGCGGCGGCTCAGACACATGGGTCGCCGGACGCGGCGGCGCTATCCTCAAGCGCATGGACGGAGTCGCCACCGTCAGTATTCCACGCCCCAGAATCCCGCCCGCCATGCGTAATAAGCCGAAGCTTCAGCCGCAAAGCGCGATGGAGACCCCTATCGTTCTGGACGACGACGACATCCCGCGCGCCGTGCCAAACGACAAGCGCACGCCCAAACCTGATAAAGAGCGATAGCGATTGCAGGCTTCCGCCCACACGCACCGCAGGCTGCTCTCGCACGAAGGCCGGTTGCTCATGAAGTAATAGCTTGCTAGAGTGGAAGGAAATAAACAGTCTGGCCGGTTGCGGAACAGTTCCCAAAGGGGACGAATGGGGAATTGCATGGAAGAGAAGCACAAGAAAAGATCGCATGATGATGAAGAACATCATGGCCGGGATAAACACGAGGAGGATACAGGCGAGCACGAATCGCCGCTCCCTGAAGAGGACGCTGCCGGCGAAGAGGACGAGCCCGTGATCGTGCCCGTCGAGAAAAGCATAGGTGAAGGCCGCGACAATCTTCGCCAGCGTGAGTCATGGTTTCGACGACGTTCGGGCGGCATGCGAAGCTGAGCGTCCGGCTGGCGCTTGTGATTCCCTCTCTCTTTTAGAGCTTCAGTCGCCAGATACTACGGCCATAGGTGGCGGCAAGCAGCGTGCGACTCTTGACGTGAAGGGCCAAGTCTACGACCATCACGTGCGGCAGATTCCGCGTCAGATTCATCCACGTCTCGCCAAAATCATTCGAGACATAAACGCCCACGTCATTACACACGAAGATGGTCTTCGGTGAATCCCTTTGAATGACAATCGAGTGGTGCGTGACGTTCGGCAACTGGCCCTTATCTATATCCTCCCAGTGCAAGCCTCCGTCCGTTGAACGGTAGACGTGCGAGTGACCGAAGTTGGCAATCGTCGCGTAGACGTGGTCGGCCTTTTTCGGATTGGTCGCCAGCCGCGTAATGCTGTGGCCCGGCAGTGTGCTGGCGAGGTTGGCGCTCCACGTATTGCCTCTGTCGAGGCTGCGGAAGAATCCGCCGTTCTCCGTGCCGACGTAAATCCGCTCGGAATCCGCCGGAGCAATCTCAATCGCCGAGACAGAGCCGCCGTCGAGCGTTTGTGAGACGGGCGTCCAGTGGTCGCCGTCATTGCGCGTGCGCCAGACGCGTCTGGAACCTGTGAAGACGGTCTTCGAGTCGTTCGGGTCCATGGCGATAAAACACATCCAGACATTGTTCTGCTCATTATCGTCGGCGGGCGGCGGGACATCACTGTTCTTGCCCTCCCGATACCGCGCGATATAGAAATGTTGTGCCGAGGCGAAGATGTGGCCCGCGTTCTTCGGGTCGATAGCCATAAAGCCGCCGTCGCCGCCGAGGATTTCCCTGTGATTATCGGCGGCCCCCGTCGTCGTCAGCAGTGTCCCGTTGTCCTGTGCGCCGCCGCCAAAGACCTTCACGTTCGATTGCGCGACATCCAGATCGTAATACATGGTCACGGCGAGGCCGTTGCTGCGGTTGGCCCAGCTCGCGCCGCCGTCATCGCTGACATCGAGCCCGCCGTCATTCGTATCATAGACGCGACCCGGCGCGGCGGCGGGCATCAACAGGCCATGGTGGTCGGCGTGTGCATAATCGCGCGCGCCTCGTTTGGCATCCCAATCCGTGACACGTTTCCAGCTCGTGCCCCCGTCGGTCGTCAGGTGCAGGTCAACCCCGCCGCAGATGACGTGGTTCGGCTTTCTGGGGTGAACCGCGATAGTATTGCCGTAGTAAATCTGCCCTTCATCCTTGAAATGCCTGCCCGCCACGTCCTTCCACGTCTTGCCCCCGTTACTGGTGCGAAAGATGCCGAGCAGTGAGTTCGAGAACTGGCTCGACTCGTCCGTGGCGAAAGCATATAGCACTTTGGGATTCGAGAGGCTGATGTCCAGGCTCGTCCGTCCGATGCGTTGCGGAGAAGGCAGCCCGTTCTTTTGATGCATCCAATTCTGCCCGCCGTCGGTTGATTTATATATTCCGCTGCGCGGGCCGCGCGCTGTGAAAGTGGCGTAGAGCGTGCCCTTCGTCTCCGGGTCGAAGATGATCGAATGACACCAGTAGTTACTTTCAAGCACGAAGGTCTCGCGCTTCCAGGTGATTCCACCGTCCATGGAGAAGTACATGCCGCCGAGGTCGCTGCCCCCGCCGCCCATCTCTGCGTAGCCGACGCCGCCGATGCGTATGTGCTTCGGGTTGAAAGGGTCAACGCCGATACAGCCTATGCGCCGGGGAATGGCCGTCTTCTCGGACGAGGAATGCAGGTGCCAGTTAGCGCCGCCGTCCAGTGTGCGGTACATACCGACGCCGGCATAAGAGTCCGCCGAAAGGTTCGCTTCTCCCGTCCCGCAATAAAGGATATCGGGATTGGCCGGGTCTATGGCGAGCGCGCCGACGTTGAGCACATCCTGATCGTGCCACTGCGGCTGCCAGCTTCGACCGGCATCGGGACTGAACCAGACACCGCCTCCCGCCGCCCCGACCCAGATGCGGTCGGGCTGCGTCGGGTGACAGACGATACAGGTCAGCCGCCCGCCGATGTTTGTCGGGCCGGCAAGCTCCCAGAGAGTATTGCCCTGCGCTAAGGGAAGGGAGCGTCTGACCTGTTCGCGCTCGCGAACCATCGTATGTGTCGGGGCTTCTCTGAAGGGCCAGGACGATCTCGCCCGAAACCAGCCGCTTCGCTCCCTGTGATTCCCAGACCGAAGCTGCGAAGCGCCCTTCTTACGCTCCTTGCGCGCGCCGGGCACAATGGTCGTCTCCGGCTCAACCTGACCCGGTATCAACTCTTCCTTAGCCTGCAAATCTTTATCTTTAGGCGTTACCGACGGCGACTTGCCCGACGAAGCCCGGGCCTCTGCCCTACTGTCCTTCTTAGTGTTTCGCTTCTGCATAAATCCTCCATGATTGAGGAGCGCGCGAAGTATCACGCGGCACGTGGAAAATCGGAGTTCAAGCGTTCGGGGCACGCCTCCGTAGGCTTGCGAATTCAATCGAGCAACGCTGCGGCCTCTTCATCAATCAGCCAGTAGCATGCGCCGCTTCGGGGCCGTACCCAGCGCGCGGGCAGTTCTTCGTCTCGCTCAACGGAAGCGAATACTTTACAGAGCGGCTCGGCTTTCTCGCGGCCCGAGACGAGGAAGATGATATTTCGCGCGTGGTTCAATACACGCAGGGTGAGTGTCAGGCGATGAGCCCGAAGCTTTTCCACGTAGGGCGCAGCGACCAGCCGGTCTTCGGAATCCTTTAGCACGCGCGAGTGAGGAAAGATCGAAGCCGTGTGCGCGTCCGCTCCCATGCCGAGCAGGATGAGATCGAAGGCCGGGTCGCTCGTGGCGAAATTGCTTTCGAGGTGCGAGGCGTAATCCGCAGCCGCACGCTCCGGCTCGTCTTCGCCGCGCATACGGTGAATCTGCGACGCCGGCAGGCTCACGTGAGAGAGCAGCGACTCATGGGCCATGCGATAGTTGCTCTCGGCGTCGTCGGGCGGCACGCAGCGCTCGTCGACCCAGAAAACCTCCGTCCCCCTCCACAGGTGCGCCATCGATTCCGCATAAGCATCGCTCGCGAGCAGGCTGAACAAAGCTTTCGGCGTCGAGCCGCCCGAGAGCGCCACGCGGAAGCGGCCCTGCCGCTCAATGCTCTGCCCGGCTATCTCGCGGAACAACTGCGCGCCGCGCTCGCTCACAGAAGCCAGATCACGCGACACTTCTATGCGCGCCCCGTTTTTCTCGAATCTCTTCACTTAAGCCCTTAGCATCCGGGCGGCGACTGAAATCGCCTCTTCGTACATGCGATCATGGCTGATGATTTCCAGCTCGCACGCGAGCAGCTCTGCCTCGCTCTTATCTCCGCCGATGAGCGTGCGGGCGGAGCGCGTCTCACCGTCGCCGCTCACTTCCGTTTCGAGATAACGACCGTCCGCGCTACGCAGCACCACGAAGCTTCTGTGCGGCGTCGCGGCTTCCGCGCCGAGCTCTATGCGCGCAATCCATCCCTGCATCGCCCCTTGTCGCTCGACCGCCGCGAACTCTATGAGAATCTGCCGCCCGTCCTTCTCCGCGCGAACGCTTTGCGTGCCCCCGACTGTTTTCGTCAAAGACTCGTCAGGGACAATGCTCCAACCGAGACGGCTAATGATCCAGCCCGCCAGTATGAGCGCCTTCGGCGCTATCGCCTCCGGCGCGTTGGCGTGCGGGACATACTCTATGCGTACGCGTGTCATGCTTGAGAGCGCCGCGCGGTATTCCTCCACATCGTAAAAGCTTGCCAGAAGCATTCGCCATGAGGTGAGGCGAGCCCAGTTAAGGTCGCTGATCGCCGCCTGCTCCCGCCGACGCTGCCCGAGCAGCGAGACCAGCTCCAACACCTCATCGACGGGGCGGCGGAAAGAGGCCGAGTCTATGATGACACGGTCGGAGGCGTGCATGAGCGTCGCGAAAGTCTCGTCGCCAAGGCGCGGCGCATCCCTCCACCAGAGAAAGACCGGCAGGTCGGGAACAAGCAGAGGCACAGCCGCGCTCGGCAGCTCGACCGTAAAACGCCCGCGCGCCTTGAGCGTCACCTGCTCGCCGCAAAGGCTCTTACCGCCCGCGCCGCTCGCAGAGATACAATGCGCCGAGACGAACATCTCTATGTCCTGATCCGGCTCAAGCCTTCCGGCGAACATGACGATCACACGGCAGGGATGCGCCGAGCTGATCTCGCCCAGCACGTCGTTCACCTCTTCGAGCGCCTCTTCGAGCGAAACGTACACCATCAGGTTGAGCACGCGGGCACGCATCACCGCGCCGTCCTCTTCCACATCCGTCCCGCCCGTGTTCTCCTTCCACAATTCGCTCAACTCCTGCTCGACGCCCTGCACGTCGAGCGTCGCCGAGACTCTTATCTGCTGCGGACTTGATCGCGTTACCTGTCTCATAAGAATTTTAGATTTTGAATTTTGGATCGACGCCTGCGTAAAGCTTGAATGCTGGAATGCGGGCTCTGAACCCCCGCCGCCCGCCAATCCAGAATCCGGAATGCTTTAAAGTCTTCGCCAGCGCCTGCCGTCGCGCTCGATCAGCTCAAAAGCTGCCTTCGGCCCCCATGTGCCCGCCTCGTAGTTAGGGAAGGTGGTCGCGGGCTTTTTCCACGCTTCCAGAATCGGCATGACGATCTCCCAGCCGCGCTCCGTCATGTCGCGCCGCGCGTAGAGCGTCGAGTCGCCGAGGATGCAATCGAGCAGCAGGCGCTCGTAAGCCTCCGGCGTGTGGACGCCGAAGGATGAGCCGTAGCGAAAATCCATGTTGACCCAGCGTATACGCATACGCTGGCCCGGCAGCTTCGCGCCGAACCTCAAGGTGATGCCCTCGTTCGGCTGAATGCGAATGACCAGCACGTTCGGCTCAAGCGGCGCGTCAGCCGCGGTAAACAGCCTGTGCGGGACTTCCCTGAACTGAATGGCAATCTCGGTCACGCGCTTCTGAAGTCGCTTACCCGAGCGTATGTAGAAGGGCACATCGGCCCAGCGCCAGTTATCGAAGTAAAGCTTGAGCGCGCTGAAGGTCTCGGTCGAAGACTCTGGATTGACACCGGTTTCCTGCCGATAGCCCGGCACGGTATCTCCGAGCACATAGCCCGGGCCGTACTGCCCGCGCACGGCAAACTCATCGACGCGATCAACCGGGATGGGCCGCACCGCCTGCATGGCCTTTATCTTCTCATCGCGCACGGCGTTCGCGCCCAGATTGGCGGGCGGCTCCATCGCCACCAGCGAGACGACCTGAAAGACGTGGTTCTGAATCATATCGCGCACCACGCCCGCCTCTTCGTAATACGCGCCGCGTCCTTCGACCCCAAGGGCTTCGGCGTTGGTGATCTGGACGTGATCTATGTACTGGCGATTCCAGAGCGGCTCGAAAATGCTGTTGGCGAAACGAAAGACCAGCAGGTTTTGGACGGTCTCTTTGCCGAGGTAATGATCGATGCGATAGACCTGCTCTTCGTCAAAGACGCGAGCCAGCGCGGCGTTCAAAGCCCGCGCGCTCTCAAGATCGTGGCCGAAAGGTTTCTCGACGATAATGCGCGTCCAGCCTTTGCCCTCGGGGTGGGCCAACCGCGCCGCGCCCAGTTGTTCGGCGATGAGCCCGAAGAAGCTCGGCGCTGTTGACAGGTAGAAGAGGCGATTACCGGAAGTGCCGCGCTCGGCGTCCAACTGTTCAAGCTTCTCCCGCAGACGATTGAACGCCTCCGCATCATTGAACTCGCCCTGCATGTAAAAGAGCCCGCTCGCGAAGCTCTCCCACACGGCGTCATCGACCATCTTCTCTTCGCCGTACCTGGCGACCGACTCGCGCATGCCCGCGCGAAACTCCTCGTCGCTCATCAAGGGGCGAGAGATGCCGACGATGGCGAACTCCGCCGGAAGCAGCTTCTGCTGCGCCAGACTGTAGAGGCCCGGCACGAGCTTTCGCTTGGTCAGGTCGCCGGACGCGCCGAAGATCACGACCACGCACGGCTGGGCCGTACGTTCAAGGCGCATTCCGGCGCGCAAAGGGTTTTCCGTTAATGTAGCGTCCATCTGGTTTTCACGCGCCCCTCATTTGGGCACAGACGTTTCCCAATCGGTGTGAACCGCTCCCTGACCGGGCTTGTCCGCGCGCTCGTAGGTGTGCGCGCCGAAGTAGTCGCGCTGGGCCTGCGTTAGATTCTGCGGAAGGTTGGCCGTGCGATAGCTGTCGAAGTAGGCCAGACTCGCCGACATGGCGAGCACAGGCACGCCGCTCTGCTGCGCGAGATTGATGGATGCGCGCCAGTTGCTTTGCGCCTCGTCCATCCACTTCTTGAAATCTTCGTCGAGCAGAAGATTAACCAGCGCGGGGTCGCGCCTGTAAGCGTCTTTGATGCGATCAAGGAAGCGTGCGCGGATAATGCAGCCGCCCTTCCAGATACGCGCCATCTCGCTCAGGTCAATGTTCCAGTGGTTCTCGTCGGAACCGGCGCGAATCAGGTTGAAGCCCTGCGCGTAGGAGCAAATCTTCGAGGCGTAGAGCGCATCGCGCACGGCTTCAATCAGGGAGGCGCGATCACCCGCGCCGTGGCTCGAAGCTTTCGGGCCGGAGATCGTGCGGCTGGCCGCGACGCGCTCCTCCTTCATGGCCGAGATGAAGCGCGCTTCGATGGCAGCCCCGATGGTCGGGATGGCAACGCCCAGATCGAGCGCCACCTGCGCCGTCCACTTGCCGGTTCCCTTCTGCCCCGCCTTATCCAAGATCAAGTCTACGAGCGGCTGGCCCGTCTCCTCGTCCCTGACACGGAAAATCTCAGAGGTGATCTTGATCAGATAAGAATCGAGCAGCCCTTCGTTCCAGCGCGCGAAGGTGTCGGCCAGCTCCCCCGTTTCCATCCCGACGACGCGACGAAGGATATCGTAAGCTTCGGCGATCAACTGCATATCGCCGTACTCGATACCATTATGCACCATCTTGACGAAATGGCCCGAGGCGTTCGGGCCGATGTGCGTAGTGCATGGCCCGTCCTCCGTTTTAGCGGCGATGGCTTCCCAGATGGGGCGTATCTCTTCGTAAGCCTCCACAGCGCCACCCGGCATGAGCGACGGCCCGTGGAGCGCGCCCTCTTCGCCGCCCGACACGCCGGAGCCCACGAAGCGCAGGCCTTCGGCCTTGAGCGCGGCCTCGCGCCGCCGCGTGTCTTCAAACCACGAATTGCCGCCGTCTATCAGAATGTCGCCCGCTTCGAGAAAAGGTTTGAACTGTTCTATAGTCCAGTCCACGGGCGCGCCCGCCTTGACCATGATCATGATCTTGCGCGGGCGCTTGATGGCGCGCACGAACTCTTCCGGCGTTTTCGCCGAAGTGATGCGCGAGTCCTTGCCGACGCTCTCCAAAGCCTTCTCGACATACGACGAGTCGCGATCCCAGACGACCACGGGAAAGCCGTTGCGCTCCATATTAAGAGCCAGGTTCGAGCCCATCACGCCCATCCCGGCCATTCCAATCGCTGCTTCTGCCATCTTTCAGGGCCTCCCCAAAGATTCGGTTTACGTCGAAAACGACTGACCCGCGCGAGGGACACAACCCGAAGCCCGCGCGCGCAAGAACGATTCCCGGCCAGCACGCGCCAAGCATATCACAAGGCAAGGATGAAGGATGAAGTCGAAAGGATGAAGGAACGACCGGCGGTTCTCAAAGCAGATTCAAACAGGGATGGACAGAGAGATGGTCGGGATAAAGAAAAAGCATAAAGCATTCATGTCACAATGCTCCTGCTCTTTATCCCGACCATCTCTGTCTATGCCTGTTAATGGCTCTCTTTTGTCGCTTGTTTTAGATGCGGACGCGGTTCTCGCTCGCGTAGCTGTAGGCGCACCAGGCGGAGATGAGATGAACTATCCAGCCGAGCGTGCCGGCTGACCCGATCCATGAAAAACCGAATACCAGCAGCCACAGAATACCGATCAGGATGCGACCGTTATAGATCTGCCCGACGCCGGGAACGAGAAAACTGAGAATGCCCGCAAGAATTGGATTACGCATTGTCGTCAAAGTACCTCCGTGGATGCTATACGTGGGTGCGCTCTGATTTGTTCAAAGAAGTGCGCGGCAAAAACAGAAGCTTCTCCCGACCGCTTACTGCTCGCTATCCATCCTTCGCACGTCCACAATCTCGCCATGAAAGGTCTGCAGCAATTCCTGCACGGCTGGGTGGCGCTCGGCCATCTCGCGCAACTGCTGTTTCTCGCGCCGCGCTTCATCCTGCTTTGAGAGCGGCGCGTCCTCCTCAATCTCGCCAGCCTCTTTAACGCTGATTCGCACGCCCATGTCGCGCCCGGTCAGCTCGCGGCAGACCTCTCGCAGCATTTTCACGCTGTCCGGCTTCGCCAGATTGTCTCGCAGATGCTTGGCATCAGGCGCGAAGGCGACGACCAGCTCATCGCCCTCAAAGCTCACCTTGCGCGCCCCTTCGAGCGCGACGACCAGAAACATGCGCTTGCGCTTTTCCAGCCCCGTCTTTAAGGCTTCGACCATGGAACTCGGAGCGGCGGCGGCAGCAGAAGCTGCGGGCACACCTTGGCCCGTGCGATTGCCGTCTTCAAGGCCCACCGCGGATTTGACGTGCGCGTCCGAAGACACGCCCTTGCTCGAACTCTCAGCCGTCTGCCCGCCCGTCGCGACAAGGGTTAGCACCGGCGGCGGCGACGCCGGGCGCGATGAAGTGGAGTCTAACGAAAAGGGTACTTCATCGGCGGAGACCTTAGCGGCGGGCTCCGCATATGCTTCAACCTCGCCCGTGGCGGCGCTCGTAGCTCTCGGCGTGGCGGTCGTTGCTTCGCGTTTGCCGCCCGTCGCCGGACGCGAACCGCCCACCGGCGCAGCCGTCGCGGGAGGCGTGCGGCCCGTCGCCGGCGACTTTCCCGTTCGCAGAGATTCTTCGAGCGCCGTCAGCCTTTCGATAAGTTGGCCCAGCGGCGCGAGCCTGCGCATCTCTATCAACTTCACCAGACCGACTTCGAGCTGGTAACGCGGATGCGCGGCGGTGCGCAGGTGGCCTTCCGTTTCGGTCAGGGAATGAAAGAAGCGCACGAGGTCTGATTCGGAAAAGTCTTCCGCCGAGCGCGAAAGCTCCGCGCGGTCTGTGGCCGTCGAATCGTGCAGCCCGCCCGTCTCGCCGGCAACCTTTGCCACCAGCAGGTCGCGCAGGTGTGCGAGCAGGTCGCGGCAAAAGTTTCTCAGGTCGTGGCCGCGCATGACCAGCTCGTCAACGACGGCGAGCGCTTCCGCCGGCTTCTCGTCGGCGACCGCACGAACGACGCGCGTGAGCATCTCGTGCCCGGCGATCCCGAGCGCCGTCTCGACATCTTCAGCTTTGATCTTCGAGCCGGAGAAGCTGATCACCTGATCGAAAGCGGACTGCGCGTCGCGCATAGAGCCTTCGCCCGCCCGCGCAATCTCGCGCAGCGCGTCTTCCGAAACGGAAATCTTTTCCGCGTCGGCGATGAGCCGCAGGCGCTCGACGATCTTCGCCGTGGCGATGGTGCGAAACTCGAACTGCTGGCAGCGCGAGAGAATCGTGTCGGGGACTTTATGCAGCTCCGTGGTCGCCATGATAAACGTGACGCGCGAGGGCGGTTCTTCCAGAGTCTTCAGAAGCGCGTTGAAGGCAGCGCCCGAGAGCATGTGAACTTCGTCTATGATGAAGACTTTATAGCGGTCGCGCGCGGGCGCGATGGCGACGTTGCCGATAATCGCATCGCGCACATTATCGACGCCCGTATTCGAGGCCGCGTCGATCTCCAGCACGTCAATCGAGCGCCCCTCGGCTATCTCGCGGCATGAATCGCAAGGCTTGGGGTCGTCCGCCGCACAGGGAGTCGGCGTCGCTCCCTTTGACTTGTGACAATTAAGAGCTTTGGCGAGGAGGCGGGCGGTGGTGGTCTTGCCGACGCCGCGCGCGCCCGAGAAGAGGTAGGCGTGATGAAGCCGCTCGCGCTCGATGGCATTGCGGAGCGTGCGCGTGATGGGCTCCTGCCCCGTAACTTCGTCGAATGTTTGCGGACGCCACTTGCGGGCGATGACTTGATAGGACATGAGAAAAGCAAGGATGAAGGCGGCAAGGATGAAGGATGAAAGCAATACTAATGTCTTGAATGCTTTTACTTCATCCTTCCGCCTTCATCCTTCATCCTTGCTTGATGTGGCCAGACTTCGGACTTACCCGCAACACACGCCGCCGTTGCTACCGTTGCTCCGTTCCCGGCCTGGCGGGGTTCACAAGGCAAGCGTTGTGCGGAGCCCGAAGCCTGATAAATTGTCAAATCTCTGTTTTGCGATACGCGATCAGCCGGAGCAGACCGTTGATGCCCAGATGCAGGAGCGCGTAAACGATAATCGCAATCACAATCGGCAGCGCCAGCGTGTTCCCGCTCTCGGTCGTCGGACTCGCCACGATGCCCCTGAAGGGCGCATAGAGCGGGTCGGTCAGGGCGTAGATGAACTGCACAAAGCCGGCGGTGCGGCGCGCGCCGATCAAGGCCAGCAGCAGCCGGACGGCCAGGAGCGCGTAGATGATGAAGAAGAGGTAATCAACGACCTGAGAGATGCGCGCCGTCGTGCGCTTGACCTCCACCTCGCGCTCTACCTCGACGACTTCATCTATCGCCTTGCCGCGAAAGTCGCCCGCGATGTTCTCCATCTGCACGGCTTCGGTGCGCGTCGTGCGAACCGCGCGGTCGGCAATCTCGGCGTTCACGTCCGCCTCTATCTCCGACTTCACGGCTTCGTGCTGCAACTCGCGCCGCGCTTCATCCGCCGCCAGCTTATTATCTTCCATCGCGTCCTTCCCGTTTGCCAAAGAGCTTCAATCTCTGCTTACGACTCTAACGCTTTCGCATCAAGAAGGCAAAAGGTGAGAGGTAAAAGTGCTGGCAAAAGCTTTTGATTAAAAGTGGTTTTCGGCCCGACTTTTGCCCTTTACCTTTTTACTTTCGCCTTGAATCTGGCGGAGAGGGTGGGATTCGAACCCACGGTACGGTTCCCCGTACACAGCATTTCCAGTGCTGCCAATTCAACCACTCTTGCACCTCTCCGACGAGCCGAAATTCAGCCGCCAAAGCATAGCCTATCCTGATGATTGCTGTCACGTCACCACGCCGGATGTGAAAGTGTGAAACCCGGCGGAAGCGAAAAAAGATTTCAGGTTATAGAGAGAGCGTCCCGCTTAGAGCAGCGTGCGCCACAGGCCGCTCGCGATGCCCGTCTCGTAGGCGTACCACAATCCGAACGCGATGCTCAAGGCTCCGGCCATGGCTTGCAGGCCGTAATGCAGGCCACCGAATCTGCGCGCGCTGAGCGCGAAAGGCAGCCCGATCAAACCCGACATCACAAACATCCCTGTGATAGAGCCGATGCCGAAGACCGATAGGTAGACGAGGCCGAGCGCGGTTGAATTAATCTGTGTCAGCACCAGCAGAGTGAGCGTCGCAGAGCCGGCCAGCCCATGCATCGCGCCGACCAGCAGCGGTTTGAAGCCGAGGCGGGAAACCGCGTGCGAATGGGTTGAGACCGCGCCTTTGTGCGCGGTTTCGTGCTCGTGAAAATGAAGGTGGACGTGCGACACGCCGTCGTGTTTATGTTGATGCAGGTGTATGTCCCGGCGGCGGCTTGAGCGCAAACGCAGGAGCGCGCTTGCGCCGAGCGCGATAATCATCAACGCCACACCGAACTCCAGCCAGTTTGCCAGCCCTTCGGGAACGGCGACGCGAAGCGCCAGCACGACGATGCCGACGAAGAGGAGCGAAGCCGTGTGGCCTGTGCCCCAGAGAGCGCCGACCGTGACGGAGCGTATGAGGCTGCGCTGGTGGCTGACGATTGATGAAACGGCGACGATGTGATCGGCTTCGGTCGCGTGCTTGAGCCCGAACACGAGTCCGAGGCCGAGCATGGCGAAGGCGCTGAGCGATGTTGAGGCGGTCTCTTCTAGCATATTCTTGGAAGCTGTTCGCCGACCAGCATATCAACAATACGCGTGCCGCCAAAGCCCGTGCGCATGGCGACGATCCCCTGCGGCTCTCTTTTCACTTCGCCGATCACGCAGGCATCGTGCCCGTAAGGGTTCTCCCTCATGCGCCTGAGCAGAGGTTCAGCGGCTTCGCTGGCGACTAAAGCCAGCAGCTTTCCCTCGTTGGCGACGTAAAGCGGGTCGAGGCCGAGAATCTCGCACGCGCCCTTAACTTCTTCGCGCACGGGGATGCGGTCTTCCCGAATCTCAATGCAGACTTCGGAGCTGAGCGCGATCTCGTTAAGAGTCGTCGCGACGCCGCCACGCGTCGGGTCGCGCAAGCAATGAATCGCGTCTGCTAAACCAGCGCCCGCCGCTTCGTCCAGCATCTCTCTGACCAGAGAATTGAGCGGCGCTGTATCGCTCTCGATCTCGGTTTCCAGCTCAAGCTCGCCGCGCGCGATCATAATGGTCGTGCCGTGGTCTCCTATGTGGCCGCTTAAGATCACCTTGTCTCCGACCGTGGCGCGCGTGGCCGAGAGTTTGACGGGTGATTCGATCAAGCCGATGCCAGCCGTATTGATGAAGATTCTATCCGCGCTTCCCTTCTGCACGACCTTTGTGTCGCCGGTCACGATCTGCACGCCAGCCTCTTCCGCCGCCGCGCGCATCGACGCTAGTATCCGCCGCAAATCCGCGACCGGGAAACCTTCTTCGAGAATGAATCCGGCGGACAGGTAGAGGGGTCGCGCGCCGCTCATGGCAAGGTCGTTGACCGTGCCGTTGACGGCGAGGCTGCCTATGTCGCCGCCGGGGAAGAAGACCGGCGTGACCACATAAGAGTCTGTCGTGAAGGCGAGGCGGGACGGATGCTGACCGTCGCCGATTTCAAAGACGGCCTGATCTTCGAGGGCTTCGAGCAGCGGGTTGCGCAGGTATTCAAGAAAGAGTCCCTCGACAAGCTCATGCATGGCGCGGCCTCCGCTCCCATGCGCGAGCGTAATCTGCTCGTCCTTAAACTTGTGCTTTCGACGCCGTGCCCTCTCGACTCTCTGAAAGAGCGGGCTCGGAGTAAACTCTTCTTCTGCCATGAAAGTCTCTTGTCAGTACCGCCAAGGGTCTCGGGCGGGTGTTATTGGCGATGACGACCCGCCCGAGACCCTTGGCGGTACTGACCTGTGTTACCTATAGAGAAGCTCGTTGGACGAGCGAGCGCTTTACGCCGAGCGCTCGGCGATCTTCGACAGCCGACCGAAGTTGTAGTAAGCCGCGCACGCGCCCTCGCTTGAGACCATACAGGAGCCAATCGGCGTCTCGGGCGTGCAGGCCGTGCCGAAGACCTTGCACTCCCACGGACGTTTGACGCCCTTCAAAATCTCGCCGCACTGGCAAGCCTTCGGGTCGGCGATGCGAAGTCCCGGCACGCTGAATTTCAACTCGGCATCGAAGGCGGCATAACGCGGGCTCAGCTTCATCCCGCTATGGGCGATTGAGCCGAGGCCACGCCACTCGAAATAATCTCGCGGCTCAAAGACTTCAAAGAGAACTTCCAGCGCTTTCCGATTCCCTTCGCGGCTGACACAGCGCCCGTACTGATTCTCCACTTCGGCGCGCCCTTCGACGACCTGCTTGACGATCATATAGACGGACTGTAGCACGTCTAAAGGCTCGAAGCCGGAGACGGCGACCGGCTTGCCGTACTCCCTGGGGACGAACTCATAGGGGCGCGTGCCGATCACCGTGCTGACGTGGCCGGGGCCAAGAAAGCCGTCCAGCTGCAAGTCTGGCGAATCCAGCAGCGCCTTCAGGGCGGGCACAATCGTGATGTGATTACAGAAGACGCTGAAATTCTCGACACCATCTTTCTCAGCCTGTAGAACGGTCAGCGCCGTCGAGGGCGCGGTGGTCTCAAACCCGAGCGCGAGGAAGACCACCTGCCGGTCAGGATTCTTCTTCGCAATCTTCAAAGAGTCGAGCGGCGAATAGACCATCCGCACGTCCGCCCCGGAAGCCTTGGCATCGAGCAGGCTGGTTCGAGAGCCGGGCACGCGCATCGCGTCGCCGAAGGTGGTGAAGATGACGCCGGGCCGCTGGGCTATCGAGATGGCATCGTCAACGCGTCCCAAGGGGATGACGCAGACGGGGCAGCCCGGCCCGTGAATCATCGTGATGTTCGAGGGCAGCAAATCTTCTATGCCGTACTTGAAGATGGTGTGCGTGTGGCCGCCGCAGACTTCCATGATCTTGAGCGGGCGCGAAGTCTGTTGCGCGATCTGCTCCGCCAGCTTATGCGCGATGTCGCCCTGCCTGTACTCGTCTATGAATTTCATCACGAAGCCCCCTCTTCAACCAGCGACCTGTGTTGCAGGAAAGTGTGAACCATGTCCCACATGATGTGATACAGCGCGACGTGTGTTTCCTGTATCCGGTGAATGCTCGAAGTGGGAACGGTCAGGCAGACATCCAGCGGGCCGCCCTCCGCGCACATCCCGGCCATGCGCCCCCCGTCGTTTCCGGCAAAGCCTATGGTCGTCATCTTCATCCGCCGCGCGGTCTGGAAAGCGTGCACAAGGTTTTCCGAATTGCCGCTCGTGGAGATGCCGAGCACGCAATCGCCCTCCTGCCCGAGCGCGATGATCTGGCGCGTGAAGATATCATCGAAGCCGACATCGTTGGCGACGCCCGTGACCATAGCCATGTCGTTGGTCAGGCAGATGGCCGGCAGCGCCTTGCGCCCGACGATGATCGGGTGCATGAACTCGACGGCGACGTGCTGCGCGTCGGTGGCCGAGCCGCCGTTGCCGCAGACCAGAAGCTTACGCCCGCGATGAAAAGCCTTCGCCATCGAGAGCGCCGCCGCCAGAATAGTATCCCTGTTATCTTCAAAGAACTTCGATTTGACCTCGACGCTCTCGCGCGCTTTCTCAAGAAGCGAAAAGCGCAACTCTTTCATCAAGTCCTGCGGCTCGGGCGCGTCATCGTGCAGGAACGGATAAAAGGAGCGTGAAAAATCTTCTGCCGTCTTGCCCATCTCGTCTTAACCTCTCCGGCTTGCTACTCCATAGCCGTTTTGAACTGGCTGAACTCGTCTTCGTATTGACCGATCTCTTCGAGGATGCGCAGCGTCTCCTGTGCCTCGTGCTCGTCAATCCGGCTCATCGCAAAGCCGACGTGAATCAACACGTAGTTGCCGACCTGCGCTTCCTGTTCGTTGAGCATCCCCGTGTTGATGTTGCGCCGCACGCCGCCGACCTCCACCTTGGCGATGTGGTTCTCCGGGTCTACGATCTCGATGATCTTTCCGGGTATGGCTAAGCACATATGTTAAATTCTCCCTGACGACAGGCGCGCATTGGCGATGGCTGCCTGACCGAAACTGATGCCGCCGTCGTTGGTCGGCACGCGGCTGTGCGTGTAGACCTCAAACCCGTCATGTTTGAGCATACGGCAGGCGTTTTCCACAAGGAATGTGTTCTGGAAGACTCCGCCCGAGAGGACGACCCTGTCGAGTCGCCGCCGCCGGCCCCTCGTGTGCCGCGCCACATCGGCGATCAAACGTGCCACTCCCAGATGAAACTTTGCGGATATTTCCGGCGGCGGCGTACCACTCAGCAAATCTTCCACGGCGCGGCGAATCACTGACTCGGCACGGATGACGCCCGCGCCTGCGTCTATCTCGAATTCGTAGCCCTCGTCGCTGTGGCCGCGCGAAGCGATTGCTTCAAGCTCGATGGCCGCCTGTCCTTCATAATTGACGGTCGCCCTCAACCCCAACATGCTTGAGACGGCGTCGAAGAGCCTGCCCATGCTGGATGTCAACGGACTGTTCGTACCCGTCGCGGCCATCCTGTTGAGCGTCGTCCAGGCGCGCACGTCCATCTTCTCGACGCATGGCAGGTTCAGTTTCAGGAAGTCGTCGCCGAATGTCTTGTGCAGGTAGACGGCTGCCATGCGCCAGGGCTCGCGTATGGCCCGCGCCCCGCCCGGCAGCGGCACGTACTCGAGGTGCGCGATGCGCTCGGCCTCAAGAAAGTCTGCGACGAAGAACTCGCCGCCCCACATGCGCCCGTCCGTGCCGAAGCCCAGACCATCCATCGCGACGCCGATAACTTCGCCCTCGATCAGGTTATCAGCCATGCAGCTGGCGATGTGCGCGTGATGATGCTGAACGCCGATCCTGGCTTGAATATCTTCTAAGGAATGCGCGTACTTCGTCGAAAGATATTCGGGGTGCAGATCATAGGCGACCGCTTCGGGTTGCAGCTGAAAGAGACGCCTGTAGTGTTCGATGCCTTCGGTGAAAGACGAGAGCGTCTCAAGGTTTTCGAGATCGCCGATGTGATGGCTGACGAAGGCGTAATGGTCGCGCGCGAGGCAGAAAGTATTTTTCAGCTCTGCGCCGCAGGCCAGAATCTCTCTTTCAAATTTGAAGGCGGTCCTGACGGGCGCGGGCGCGTAGCCGCGCGCGCGGCGCAGCGTCGCCTCGTGCCCCTCGATGACGCGCACGACCGAATCATCCGTGCGGATGTTAATCCTGCGGTCGTGAAACAGGAAGTAGTCGGCCAGATTGCTCAGTCGCGCGCGCGCGTCCTCGTCCGTGTAACAGATGGGCTCGTCGGAGACGTTGCCGCTGGTCATCACGAGCGGGCGATCCAGATTCTCCAACAGCAGATGATGCAGCGGCGTGTAGGGCAACATAAAGCCGAGCGTCGTCAGGCGCGGCGCGACCTCTTCGGGAATAAGCGCGCCCGCCAGCCGTTTGAGCAGCACCACGGGGCGACGCCGAGACGCGAGCAACTCCGCCTCCTGCTCCGAGACGTGACAATACCGTCTGACGACTTCAAGGGAGCTTGCCATCAATGCGAAGGGTTTGTCTTCCCTGTACTTTCTTTGTCGCAGACGCTCGACCGCTTCGCTGTTCAGCGCATCGCAGGCCAGATGAAAACCGCCGATGCCCTTGATGACGACGATCATCCCGTCCAGAAGCAGGCGGCGCACACGACTGACGGCATCATCCGCGGCAGCATCGCCTTCATGCTCGACTTCCTGCCCTCCGGCGTCCCTCAGGATGAGTTCTGGCCCGCACGACGCACACGCCGTCGGCTCGGCGTGAAAGCGTCTGTCGCGCGGCTGCTCATACTCGGCGCGGCACTCCGCGCACATCTCGAAATCCCGCATGGTGGTCTGCTCGCGGTCATACGGAATGCCTTCGATGATCGTGAAGCGCGGGCCGCAGTTGGTGCAGTTGATGAAGGGGTAGCGAAAGCGCCTGTCCAGCGGGTCGAACATCTCTCTTACGCAATCGCTGCAAGTGGCGATGTCAGCCGAGACGGGAACGAAGCGCGTGCCCGCGCTCTCGCTCTCAAGGATGCGAAAGTCCGGGTAGTTTGCTTTGTCTAATTGGTCGCGCCGCTCGAAGGATTCAATCAGAGAGAGGGGTGGCGGATTCCTTCTGATGTCGTTGATGAATTCTTCGATCTGGCGGCCTTCGCCTTCAACGTCGATGAGGACGCCCGCCGTGTTGTTGAGCACCCGGCCACGGAGCGCGCGACGCTGCGCGAGCGAGAAAACGTAGGGGCGAAACCCTACGCCCTGAACAATGCCGCGCACGAGTAGTTGAACACGAGTAGTCATCGAATGATGTGAAGCTGCGCGCATGAAAGACCGCAGACCCCGGAGGCGCTCGCCGCTCAGCCCGCCGTGGCCTTGACCCCTTCGACCATTTGCGACGTAAGGAATCGGATGAGCCCGCTCATCCCGTCGCCGGTTTTCGACGAAACCTCGAAGACCCGCATGCCCGGTCGCACACGCTGGATGCTTTGGTATGCCTCGGCCAGATCGAATTCGACCGCTTCGGCAAGGTCTACTTTGGTAATCACGGCCACGTCCGCCGTGTTGAAGATCGTCGGGTACTTGAGCGGCTTGTCCTCGCCTTCCGTGACGGACATCATCACCAGCCGCAGGTCTTCGCCGAGATCGTAGCTTGAAGGGCAGACCAGATTGCCGACGTTTTCGATGAAGAGCAGATCAAGCTCTTCGAGACTCCACCCGTCGAGGGCGCTTTCGACCATCGCGGCTTCGAGGTGGCAGACTGTGCCGGTCACGATCTGCCTGACCGGGGCTTGGCTGCGTGCGAGGCGCGCCGCGTCGTTGTCCGTGGCAAGGTCTCCGACGAGGGCCGCAACGCGTATGGATTGCCTGAGCTCGGTCAGCAGCCTTTCAAGCAGCGCGGTCTTGCCCGCGCCGGGGCTTGAGACGAGGCTTATGACGTAGACGCCCGCCTCGCGAAACCGATACCGCAGCCGGCGCGCGAGCAGGTCGTTCTGCTTCAGCACATTTTGTCTGACTTCGACCAGACGAGGGTTGATGCTCATCATTCGATCTCCAGAGCAGTGACTTCCAGTTCCTGACCCTGCACGATTTGAGAGGCCGGGGCATGGCACACCGCGCAACAGAATTGCTGAACGGAAATGATCGCCGCTTCCGCCCTACACGACGGACAATAGACCATGACCGGAACTTCCTCTATGACCAGCCGCGAGCCCTCAAGCGGTGTCCCGCCACAGGCGACCTCGTAGGAGAAGAGCAGCGCTTCCCTGACCACACCCGAAAGCTCTCCCAGCTTGAGATGAATCGCATGAACGCGGACGCCGCCGCGCCGCACGGCCTCCTCCGCAGCCATCTCGATCATACTCATGGCGATGGAAAGCTCATGCATAACAGCAAGGACGCGGGCACAGCGACGAGGGCACGGCGATGTGGGATGAGTAAGAAAACCGCTCGATGTTCATGCCCGTGCTTTCATCCCCCCGTACTGCCGCCCTCATCCCTGCTTTTCAGCTATGATGTCGAAGGAGAATTTCAGCTCGTTTCTGACCTTGAGCGTGCCTCCGGCGACCTTGACCGGCTTGATCCGGTAATCCGTCTGCTTGAGTGAAAACTGTCCCTGTGCGCGCAGCCTCTCTTCTTTCACCGTCAGCTCCGTCTGAATCCAGAGGTTCTTCTGTGTGACGCCGTGAAGTTGCAGGTCGCCGATGACCCTTGCGCGGTAGCGCCCCTCCCCCAGCCTGCTCGCCGTGACGTTCGTGCTGGTGAAAACGATCTCCGCATACTTCGCCGTTTCGAGCACGTCCGCGTGCATCATGCGGTCAATCTCCGCGCGATCCTTCTCCTTAACGTCGTCGCTCGCCGCCAGACTGTCCGTCCTGACCGTCATTCGCACGGAAGCATTGGAGAGCGTGACGGGCGTGAACACGACCTCGCCCGTGAAATCGCGGATCGCGATCACCGGGTCGTGGCCGAAGGCGGAGAACAACCCCTCGGCGAACGCCTGCACGGTGAACCGGCTCTGGTCTGCGACCAGACGATAGTGGACGAGTCCGTTTTCAGTTTCACCCATAGGAGTCTATCCAATGCGGATTTACCGCAAGCGGGAATTGAAAAACAGCTTACACTTCAGAATCCGCCGCTCCGTCATGCTCACGCCCGTCCTGCGCCTCACATCGACCTGATTCTCAAATACCGCCGAATGTCGTTAAGCGAAGTGAACAATCCGGCGGCAACGAGCGCAAGGGTCGCGCCTCCGATGATGTACCAGATGTTCACGTGAGACGACCTGCGGCCAACCGTTTCCAAAGACTCATCTCGTTTCATTTCAGCCATCCTCCACTCTTTCCGGAAAATTATTCTTCTTCACACCACAGCCTGCGTGCCCTGCTCGCTCAGAATCTTCCTGACGAGCGATTCGACAATGCCGACCGCTTCCTCGACGGCAGACTCTACGGGCTCGCTCAATCCCATCTGCCCCTCTTCGGGGCCGAACGTTTCGGGCTCGCACCCGACCAGCAGGATACGCTTAAACTCTCCGCCCATCGCCCTGACCATCGCCAGCACCTTCATAGGGTTCATGCCGTGCGTCTCGACCATCATGGCCTGCGCGTCCAGACCATTCAGCTCGTCGAGGTTAGGCTCGATGGTGTAGAGCGTACCGGGCTCGCCTCCGCGCGGGGTCGCGTCGACGAAGATGGTCACGTCGTAGCCGTCCATCAGCGCGTAGGCCAGATCGAAGCCGCGTATCCCGAAATCGACCAGCCGCACAGCGTCCGGCCACGTGCGCGCCGTCATTCGTCTCAGCACTTCGCAGCCGAAGCCGTCGTCGCCCAGAAAGATATTGCCGATCCCGGCGACGAGGATGCGTTCCGGCCCGGTCATCGACTCTCACCTTCCTCCGGCTCGACCTCTTCGGGAGAGAAGAAGAAGCGATGGCCGGGTTGACGCAGCATCCCCATGTCTCGCCCGGGGTCGTCTTCCAGAACGACTGCGAAATGAACTTTGCCTTCATAATCCTGCTCGATGGCCTCGACCACGGCGGTCTTGTCCTTGAGCGCAAGGTCGAAGATGTCGCCCCCGGCGCGGGGCTTCAGGCGAACGCGCATGCCCTGCCTTATTTGCACGCCGGAGACCAAGACGCTCTCAAGGGGCGTCTTCTCTTCGAGCAATTGCCATTCCCATTCGTTCATTGCTCGCTCGCCCCATGCCCCTTGCCTTTTTCCTTCGGCCTTAAGCTTCGCATCGCGCCATGCATCTTCATCAATTGCTCTGCGGGAAGCTGCTCGGTGCGCTCAAGAATCCGGCGTGCGCGCTCGTCAGCGCCGCGCATCTCTCGCTTCTCTTCGTCGGTCAAGGTCATGATGCGAAGCGTCAGAATCTCGTCTATCTCCGTGCCGTCGAAAAGCTCGCCCGCGCTTTCCGGCGCGATCTGCGGATAGTCGTAAAGGATAATCGGCGACGAGAGCATGCAATCGCGCTCTCCCTCTTCACCGACCAGAACCGGATACGTCCCCGCGTTGTGACACAGGGCGGCGGCCTCTCTTAAAGCGTCAGGCGGGTCGAGCAGGGACACGAACTCGCCCTCGCGCACGCCCAAGATAGTGTGGGTCGAGACGAAGGAGCGCATCAACGCCTCGTCACGACTCCTCCGGCCAGCGTCTTCAAACGGCGTCTCGTTCAGAATGCGTATGGTGATCTTGAACGCATCTTCTCCGACGCGCTCAGCCCTGACTTCCAGAGCGCCCGCGACCGCCTGTTGCCTGCGAACGATGATGCCTTTGACAGGGTTGCCGTCCTCATCGCGCAACAATTCAATCTCACGACTCGGCGGAAAAGTGAATGACGACCGTTGCGGTTGGCGGAGCGTCGCGCTCAAGTTAATGCCCGGCAGTTGAACCTCACGCTCGACCGCCTCCTGCCATGTCTGAAAAAGTTTTCCGTTGACCTCAAGCGAGGCCACGACTTGAATATCAGAGTCGGTGATGTAAGCCTTAATCTCGTCATCGTCGCGACCGGCAATCCGTGATCCGTCGCCCGCATTGAGCACGCCGACCTCTCTCGTCAGCAGGTGCAGAAACCTGACCTTCACGTCGAGCGTCGTGCTTTCATTTCCCTGCGCGAGGCACTCGGTCTGCATCGTCCATGCCTCTGTCCCCTGCTGCGCTTCGCTGTAGCTTTGGGGGCAGAGCGCGCCGAAGTTCCAGCGCTGCTGGTTCTTCACCGCCGACGGGCGATAGGGGTAGAGGATATACCCTTCGTAGAGCACTGCATTGGCGATCTTTTCGACGAGACTGAGGTTCATTACTGCACTATCTCCTCAACGCTTGTCTCTTCAATCCCGGCTTCAGCCGTCTCCTCAGCGGCTGGCAGAATGCTATCGAGCGCCTGCTCCCACGTCGGAATCCCGCGCCGCATCTTGTACCGGTACAGACGGTCGAAAACATCCCGGCGCAGACAGAGCCATGCGCTGTTCGGGTAGTAGTGCTCCATCATCTCTTTCCAGACCCGCACGGGCAGGCGATACTTCGCCTCCCTGTCCCAGGGAATCTGCTCGACCTGCAAAGCCCCGTCCGCGGCTTCGTAGAAGACAGTCCCGCTGAACATCAGATTGAGCGGAACCTCTCCGCCTTCGAGCCCGGCGAAATATTTGGCGGCGGCGACGTTGAAATCGAACGTGCATGGAACGGGAAGGTCAACGAGCGCGGTTGACTGAAACGGCGTCACGATCACGCTGGCGTGCGTCCAGAGCATGGCGCGCAGCGTGCGGCTCCAACGCTCCGGCTCCCCGAAAAGATCGATGAGCCGCTCCTGCTCCCCCGCATTATATTTGCGGTGCGTCGCCTCTATCTGAATCTGGCAGCGCAGAGCGACCGTCTGGATTCGCTGCTCGGCGTCCGCGCTCGAAATCCGCAGCTTGAAGGCCAGCAGCGGAGATGCCGCAAACGGCACGGCCTCGGCCTCCTCAACCTGAAAGCTTAGATCAGGCATGCCTTCGGTCTCCCACCGCGCCGGATTTTCTCTTCAGCTCCGCGAAGAACTTTTCGATCTCTTCCCACACCGCCGCGCCGCCTGACAGCCCTTGCCAGTAGGCGCGAATCAACCCGACCAGCTTGTAGCACTCGTCAATCGGCACAAGGTAGTATTCGCGCGCCTCGCGGACGCGGTTGACGAGGAGCGCCTCCGTATCTGCTTCCATCTCTTTCAAGAGGGGGTTGTCGCGCACGATCTCGTCCCACGATTCGAGGTCGAGCAGCGATTCGGTCGCCCCGGCTGGACTCGGATAGAGCGCGAGCGTGCGAGCGGCGGGCGTCGAGTGGAAGAAGAAGGCCATGCCGATAGGGACGAGCAGGCTGTCCCACTGCGCGTCTGTCAACTGAAACGCCGAGAGGTATCGAACGCGACGGGGGACGCGACGGTATTTCGTCTCCGCCTGACCGCTGAAAAGAATCGAGCAGGGCTGGCAGGCGCAGATCATCTGTCGCGTCTGCGGCTCGACCAGATGCGCGTGATCGGTCGGCAATTCGGCGCTGCACAACTCGCAACGCTCGACGGCGGCGCGCGCTCTGACGAACCGTCGCAGCGCGGCGAATGGCGTTTGTCCACGGTTTTCGCCGTTCGACTCCTGGCTCATCAGGCTATTCCTGCCGGCTTAAATTTACTTCCCCCCAACCCTGCACACGCCCTTTCTTCAGGCTGGCGGCATGCTCGGCCCGCCAGAGCTAGACTCCACGTCACCGGGATTGATGGCGGTGGAATCTCTCGCGTCCGATGTCCCGGCGGGGCGGTCTGCTCCGGTCGTGCCAGCGTCCTCGCGGCCCGGCTCTTTTCCCTCTCCGTCTTTGATCTGCTCGCCCTGTCTTGTTCCCGCCGTATGCGTCGGCATTTCGGCCTTGCTGTCATGGTCTTCCATCATCTGTTCTCCTCAATGACCTCTAAGCGGAGCCTGCTCACAACTGATTGCTCCTATGGTAAAGCGACCCGTGCCCTCCCCTGCTCGACGAGCAAAGGGTACGGCTCAAGGTGCAGGTTCGGTTGATCGAGTCCGCGCCCGGCGCGAATCACATCGTAGTGCTGCCCGCAGTGGGGGCAGATCAGATTCGTCACCTCAAGATGTGCGCCCTGCAAAGGCCGGGAGCAGCCCGGACAGTTGTCGCCGTAAGCGTAGAGCGATTCGCCGAAACGACAGAACAGGACGGAGCGCCCGCTCACTTCCTTCACCTCCACGGAGCTGTGGGCGAGGAGGTGAAGATCAAGAACATCCTCCCACCCATTGCCGTTGGTCGGGTGCGCCGTGCCGCTGCCGCCGCCGTTTAATTTCCCTATCTGCACAAAGCCGGTCGGGGCCGACGGCTGCTCAGCCGCGCCTTCGGCCTCAATCGCTACAACGTCCGGGGCGGCAGCCATGATGGCCTCCTCGATGGCGAGCTTGAGCGTCATCGAAGACGAGGGGCAGCTCTTGCAGCTTCCCTGAAGACGCAGCCGCACGACATCATCGCTGATGCCGATCAGCTCCACGTTGCCGCCGTGCGAGTCAAGATAGGGACGCACTTTATCGAGAGCCTGCATGACCCTCGTTTCCAGCGGGACTGGATGCAGGTTGTAGAGCAGGAGCAGGCTGCCGACCAGCTCGTCCCGCGCGAAGTTGTCGAAGATGGCATAGCCGGCTTCGCCTGCCTCGGCGACGATCTCCATCAAACGGTCTAGGCCCGCTCCGTGAAAATCCATCAACGCCTGCACAAGCTCCAGGGCACTGGCCCGCGCCGCCGGGTCAGGCAAATTCTCTATCCTGCGAATCAGCCCTTCCACCTGCTGCATCCGCTGCTGAAAATCTTTCTGTTCAAGCATTCTCTAAACCGGTGACGGGTGACGAGTGACGAGTTAAAACAAGAGCTTCCTCCTGCTCGTCACTCGTCACTGCCTTACTTATTTGACCATCCCAAACATCGGCGAGTGGTTCGTCTCCAGGACCTTACCGTTGCCGAGGTACATGTGCACGCCGCATGGCAGGCACGGGTCGAAGCTACGGACGGCGCGCATGATGTCGATGCCCTTGAAGTTGTCCGGCCCGTTCTCTTCGAAGATGGGCGTGTTCTGCACGGCATCCTCGTAAGGGCCGGGCGTGCCGTAGATGTCGCGCGGGTTGGCGTTCCAAGGCGTCGGCGGATACGGATGATAGTTGGCGATCTTGCCGTCGCGGATGACGACGTGATGCGAGAGCACCCCGCGCACGGCCTCGTGGAAGCCGCAGCCGATGGCCTCTTCCGGTACGGTGAAGGGCTCCCATGTCTTCGTCCTTCCGGCATGCAGCTCCGCTATCGCCTGCTCGACGAAATGCAGTGCGGCGGCAGCCGCGTAAGCCTGAAAGTAGGTGCGGGCGCGGTCACGCTCGATGGCGTTCGACCACTTCGGAATCTTCCACTCGAATTCGACCTCCGGCTTCATGGCCGTCTGCGGCAGGTAAATCTTGACGCTCTGGCCCGTCGCCTTGATATAGCCGATGTCCACCTTGCCCGCCAGCGCCGTCGCCCAGAGGCGCGCGATAGGCCCGCCGCCCGTGTCGAGCGCAAGGTATTTGCTGCCGTCGCCCTGCTCATTCTCGTGATACCAGCGCGGCGACATGACCCAGGTGTACTTGTTATCGAAATCGCGCTTCTGCGGCCTCGGCGTCGTCGTCTGATTCCACGGGTGGCGCTGGTCAACAGGGTTGCCGAGCGGGTCTGTCTTCACGAACGTCTCCGCGTCCTGCCAGTCGTCGTAGTAAGAGCTGCCGAGCAGGATGCGTATGCCCAGATTGATGTCGACGAGATTGGTCGTCACCAGTTTGCCGTCAACGACGATGCCCGGCGTGACGTACATGGCGTTGCCCCACTCGTCCATGTTCTTGTAAGAGTAGTCGCAGACCGCGGGGTCTTGAAACGAGCCCCAGCAGCCCAGCAGGATGCGCCGTTGGCCCACCTTCTCATAGCCGGGCAGGGCTTCGTAGAAGAAGTCGAAGAGGTCGTCGTGCAGCGGCACGACCTTCTTCATAAACTCGCAGTAGCGCATGAGCCTGACGAGATAGTCCGTGAAAAGCTGTATGGTCGGAACTGTGCCCACTCCGCCCGGATAGAGCGTCGAGGGATGAACGTGGCGGCCTTCCATCAGGCAGAACATCTCGCGCGTGTAGCGTGAGACGTGCAGGGTCTCGCGGTAGAACTCGCCCGAAAATGGATTCAGCGCCGTCATGATCTCCGCGATTGTCTTGTAGCCGTGATCTGCCGCGTGCGGGGCTTCCGTCGTCTTCGCCTTCTCCCACACGCCGGGGTTCGTCTCCTTGACCATCTGCTCGCAGAAGTCCACGCCGACCAGATTGTCCTGAAAGATGTTGTGGTCGAACATGTACTCGGCGGCTTCGCCGAGGTTGACTATCCACTCGGCGATTGCGGGCGAGCGCACGTTGAAGGCCATGTTCTGCGCGTAGGTGGCGCAGGTCGCGTGGTTGTCGCCGCAGATGCCGCAGATGCGGGAGGTGATGAAGTGTGCATCCCTCGGGTCTTTGCCCTTCATGAAAATGGAGTAGCCGCGAAAGATCGAAGAGGTCGAGTAGCACTCGGCGACCTCTTTGTTCCTGAAGTCGATCTTCGTGTAGATGCCCAGAGAGCCGACGATGCGCGTGATCGGGTCCCAGTTCATGTCAACGAGCGTGCGCGGCTCGACCGGAGCTTCTGTCCTCGTTGTCGTTGTCGTACTCATGACGCTCGCTCCTTTTTCTGCATGTAAGCTTGCGGTTGATAGCCCGTGGTCAGCTCAGGACGATTGTGCCGCCACTTCGGTTCTTTGTTGAGCGTCCCCATGGTCATGTTGCGTAGCGCGCGTATGGCCGAGCCGTAGATGCCGATCGCGGCTGAGGAAATCTTCGCGCCCGGCGGCTCGTCCATAAAGGGCATGAACTTGTCCGGGAAGCCCGGCATGGTGCAGCCGATGCAAATGCCGCCCACGTTCGGGCAGCCGCCGATGCCCATCATCCAGCCGCGCTTCGGCACGTTGCAGTTGACGACAGGCCCCCAGCAGCCCAGCTTCACGATGCACTTGGGCGAGCCGTACTCCGTGGCGAAGTCTCCCTGCTCGTAATAGCTCCCGCGGTCGCAGCCTTCGTGAACCGTCTTGCCGAAAAGCCACGTCGGACGCCCGGCATCATCCAGCGGAATCATCGGCGCGAGGCCCGCCGCAAGGTAGAGCAGGTACAGCACCGTCTCCATAAAGTTGTCCGGCTGCACGGGGCAGCCCGGCACGTTGACAATCGGAATGCCCGCGCTCGATTTCCAGTCCCAGCCGAGATAATCCGCCAGGCCCATGCAGCCGGTCGGATTGCCCGCCATGGCGTGAATGCCGCCGTAGGTGGCGCAGGTTCCGATGGCGACCACGGCCAGAGCCTTTGGCGCGAGGCGGTCGATCCATTCGGTGGTCGGAATGGGCTGGCCCGTCATCGGGTCGTTGCCCACCGCCGCCCAGTAGCCCTCGCCGCTCAAATTCTCGTTCGGAATCGAACCCTCGACGACCAGCACAAATGGGTCAATCAAGCCCTGTTCAGCCTGATAGTAATATTTCATAAAGTCGTCGCCGACCTCGTAGGCCAGCACCGGATTATGAAGATGCACTTTGGGAAGACCCGGTATCGCTCCCATCACCACGTCTTCAACGCTCGGTTGCGTCGCCGCCGTAATCGAGACGGTATCACCATCGCAGCCCAGCCCGGCTGTGATCCAGACGATGTGAACGTCTTTGACCGCCGGTGGCCGTTGAGTAACACGCCCGTGCGGGGCAGATTCTGCCGCCATCGTCGCGCCTCCTTTCAGGCTTAGAAGTTCTGGCCGGTCAATTGTTGGCCCGCAGAACAAATTTTCCGCCGCCCGATCAGGCTCGATGCGGGGGCGGAGCGAAATTGCGAGGCTGAAAAGAACTGCCCACTACCTAACCTGCGGTAGTTGACTCGTTTTCAATGTCGAATAATTGAGAGAGAGAGACCATCTTATTTATGTATGGCCTGAATTTGGGGCTGGCTGATTCTCGATATATCTAATGTCTTTCAGATTCAGTAATGATTTACCATCCGGGGCGGCATCTATCTGTGCGTTACCACACATAGCGAAGATTCTCCGGCTATGTCCCGCATTAAAATGGGTCAATCACCCTTTTGTACCGATCAGACAATGCAGCCCACGCCTGCCATTCAGCCCCGCTTAGCCAAGTTGCATTGAACCATCGGAGGAGACGGGCGCGGGAGAGAAGACTTTGGTGGAACTTCAGCTAGTGGCGGAAGAATGAACGGGGACGGACAGAAGAGGGTCAGGATAAATAAAATGCTTTGAAGCATTCATGCCTGAATGCTTGCTGTCTTTCGTCCCGACAATCTCTGTCCGTCCCTGTCACATCATGACTAAGCCTTTGCGTATGCCCTGCATGACGGCTTCGGTGCGGGTCGAGACATCCAGCTTGGCGAAGATCGAAGCGACGTGAAACTTGACTGTATGCTCGGAGATTTTCATGCGCCAGGCTATCTCTTTGTTAGAGAGCCCGGAGGCCAACATCTCAAGCACTTCACGCTCGCGCGGGGTGAGGGCGTCAATTTCAGGCAAGCCTTCCGGCAAGCCCGCTTCGTCGGGCCGTGCCCCTGACAGCTCATCTATCGAGCGACTGCTACGTGAAAGCAGCGCCCTGAAGGTCTCCGCATCAAGGGCGATGAGCCCGGCGGAGACTGCCTCGACCGCCGCGATGATCTCGTCGCTCGAAGCGGCGTGAGGCAGCAGAGCCCACACTGCCCCCTCACGCAGAGCGTCGCGCGCCCACTCGCCTTGCCCCCCACCGATGAGGACGAAGGCCGGAAAACTCGCCCCTTCGCTCATCTCCTCAAACGCGTCTCGCAACGCGGTCAACGATTCTTCGCCTTGCCCCTCGGCGTCGAAAATGACCACGTCCGCTGACGAGCTTTCGGATGCCTGTCCCGTGAGGAAATCCAGATCAGGCGCGCTCCCCAGGAGCGTGAAGCGAGCGTCGTTCGCCATCAGCGATTCAAGCCCTATACGCACGACATCCGAAGCGGCAACGATGAAAACAGTTGCCGCTTCTCTGCCTTCGGCTCTTCTTCGCATGCTCAACCTTGCTCTCGCTTAACCTTTTCTCGCCGGTCGCTCGCCGAGAGTTATCTCCGCGTCTTTGATCTCCCCGCCGCGTAAGTATCTGGCCCTGATGACAGCCCCGACCTGCTCTCGTCCGAGTATCGTTTGCACGTCCTGCGTGTCAGCGACCGGGTTATCGCCGAGCGCCAGCAGCACATCCCCGATTGTAATGCCAGCTTTATCCGCCGGAGCATCCGCTTCGACCGAAAGCATCATTAAACCGGAGGCATTAGGCAAGTTGAATTGCTCGCGCAGCTTCTCCGGCAATAAGACCGGGTGCATCCCCACGCCCAGATAGGGGCGCGCGATGCGCCCGCTCGCGAGCAATTGACCGACGACCCTGTCAACGGTCTGCGCCGGAATGGTGAGCCCTGCGCCGCGCGCCAGTCCAGTCGTGTTGATGCCGATGATGCCGCCTTCGGCGTCTACGAGCGCGCCGCCCGAAAAGCCTATGAAGACGGAAACGTCGGGGCGAATCAGGCTGTCAATCTCGCCGCCGCGCCATGTGCGCCATCGGTCGCCCGCGACGCTGATGATGCCAAGGCTGGCGCTCACGCCCTGCTCCGGGTGTGCGCGCCCGAGGGCAAGGACAAGCCCTCCGACTTTGAGCGATGAAGCGTCTGCAAATGGTGTCGGCGCGTGCTTCCCCGCAGCTTCCTCACCTTCCAGGCGCAACACGGCGAGGTCTGTGCCGGGGTCGCGCCCGGCGAGCGTCGCTTTCTTACGGCTTCCATCGCCGAGGGTGATTGTAATCTCTTCGTCGCGCCTGATTGTGTGATTGGTTGAAACGACGACGCCGGGACGCCAGATGACGCCGCTGGTTCTGACACGCGGGCGCGCATCCACCGCGACGACGCTCGGGCTCGCGCGCTCGACCGCCTCCGCCAGCTGGTGCGAGAGCGCGACTAATGGGTTGTTCGTTTCCGTGTTCGTTGAATCCATGACCTGACCTCCGTGGTAGCTCTCAAACATTATGAGGGAAGATTGACACAGGCCGCGGGTTCGCACATCAGCCGAACGGGTAGGTACGGACTCAGTAAAACGGGTAGTCTTCGCGGAATCGAGGGTGCTTCGCTGGATGTTTCCTGCGATGATGTGCTTACATTAGGAACGGCATTATCAGATTACGCTTGTTGACGGGGCGGCAAAGAGAGAGCGCGCGCTCCGACGGATGTTCAATTATTGCTCGTCTGACGGTGAGTATGATCGAAACGGATGGTGTACAGATGAAAAATGAAGAACGGGCGCAGGATGAGAACGACCGGGACACGGGTGAGATGGACGAGGCCGAGATAGACAAGAATCTGGAAGAGAGCTTCCCTGCCAGTGATCCTCCTTCATGGACGTTGGGCTCTAATCATCATTCCGACTCGAAGCCGGAGGCTCGAAGCGAAGACGACCATGACGACTGAAAAACCTCTGTGCGTCTCTTTAACAGCCCGCGCGCTGTTATGCTCAAGCGGGTTAGCTTGAGCCTTCACAGTCGAGCCTCTTGCTTACGGAGGGTGCTTTCAGGATGAACGCGTTTAGCGCCGAATCGTTCATAGCGACGCTCGCCATCATAGGCGTTGTCATTATCGTGTCCGCGCTGCTGTCCGGTTTGATCGAGCGCAGCGGATTGCCGCAGGTGGCCGTCTTTCTCGCGCTCGGCGCGGTCTTAGGCCCTTTCGGGCTCGCCGTTCTGGACATCCCGATTGATTCATCGGCGCTGCGCGTGGTGGCTATCCTGAGCCTCGCGCTGGTGCTCTTCACGGACGCCGTCTCGCTGAACATCGCGGAGGTTAGGCGGCGCGCGGCGCTGGCCTTAAGACTGCTCGGGCCGGGGACGCTGCTCACGGCGGCGCTGATAGCGCTTGCCGGATGGTGGCTGCTTGGGCTGAGTGTGGCCGGGGCGGCCATCCTCGGGGCGGCGCTCGCGTCCTCCGACCCGGTTTTGCTGCGGGGACTTTTGCGCCGCCGTGACATTCCGGCGGATGCCCGTCAGGGCTTGCAGCTTGAGAGCGGGCTCAACGACGTGGTGTTACTGCCGGTCGTGCTGATCGCGATGGCTTTTCTCGATTCGGGGGCGAGGCTCGACGGCGCAGGCTTTGCCCGGATGGGTCTCAATCTTTTCATCCTCGGCCCGGGCGTAGGTGTCCTCATCGGGCTGCTCGGGGTGGCGGCGCTGGATCTTATCAGAAAGCGTTTGGGCGTGCGCCGCGACTACGAGTCGCTCTACTCGCTGGGCGTCGCGTTCACGGCCTTCGCCGCCGCCGAAGCAGTGCATGGCAGCGGCTTCCTCGCAGCCTTTGCCGCCGGGATGACCATCGCCGCGCTCGATGTAGAGCTCTGCGATTGCTTCGTAGAGTATGGAGGGGTGACGGCAGAGATGCTGCTGCTCCTGACGTTCGTGTTGCTGGGAAGCTCTTTGATGTGGAGCGGCCTCAAAGTAATCGACGGCCCCGTGCTGCTCTTCACTGCGGTAGCGCTCTTGATACGGACGCCTGTCTATCTCTTGTCGCTGCTGGGCTCGGGCGTGGACATGCGCGGGCGATTGCTGATCGCCTGGTACGGGCCGCGCGGCCTCAGTTCTCTGCTGCTGATTCTATTACCGGTCTTCGCGGGGCTGCCCGGCAGCGAGCGCCTGTTCGAGGTCTGTTCGCTCGTGGTGCTGGCGTCCGTAGTGCTGCACGGCGGGTCGCCCATGCTGCTGGCACGCGCCGCCCGCAGACGAGCTTCAAGGGAGGCCGCGCACGCAACTGCCGGCGTTGAGGTCGCGCGCGAGTTCGGGCCGGGGCCAGCGCTCCCGGAAGATGAAGCCGAAAAGGCTCAGGACAACTCAGGCGCGAAACAGCCCGTCGTCGTTAGCTCGCGTGGGGACTCTCCTTCGTCTTTATCCGCGAGCGATAATGTTGCCGCAGGCTCGATAGACCCCGCTGCTGCGGCGTGCCAGTTGGGCACGGGGGATGGAGACGTGCGAGTCGGCGCGCAAAGAATTTCGCTCGATGAATTAAAGCGCCTGTGGCAGGCGAGAGAGCCGGTCACGATACTGGACGTGCGTACCGAGCGCAGCCTCGAAGGGAGCGAGGTGCAGGCAGGGGGGGCCATGAGGATGCCGCCCGATCACGTGGCTGAGCGCGCGCGGGAGCTTGGTCTCAAGCAGGAGGCATGGCTCATCGCCTACTGCGCTTGAACGAGCGAGGCGACCAGCGCCCGTGTGGCGCAGGAACTCAGACAGGCCGGATGGAAAAAAGCGCGTGCCCTCACGGGCGGCTGGGCAGCATGGCAGGAAGCCGGTCTGCCTGTAGAGCCCAGAGCGACAGCCGTCGGAGCAACGGACCATTAAGCAATCGTGCGAGCCACGTTTCGGGGTTAAAGCTTAGAAACAGGCGGCAAATTTTTTGGAGGCGAACGGAGAGAGATGGCGACCACCTGCGTACACTTGAATCAAATCAGAGAAGTTACACCGAGCGCCGACGGGTGCGAAGACTGCCTGCGACTTGGCGACAGCTGGGTACACTTGCGCCTGTGCGAGTCATGCGGCCACGTCGGCTGCTGCGATCAGTCGAAGAACAAACACGCCACGAAGCACTTTCACCGGACGCGGCACGCCATCATTAAATCCTTCGAGCCGGGCGAAGAGTGGGGCTATTGCTACATTGACGATCTCTTTATGGAATCGCTCTGATATGTTTTTCACGACGCTTCCCCACGACCGACCGGTTCAATTCCGCCAGTAAAATCCGAAGAAGAAACGCCCTTTTTCCTGCCTGAAATCCGCCCTTGGAAGTGTGCGCTGCGCCGCGCCCGCATTATTAGGAATTATTTAGCAACTAATTAGCAATGATTAAGGACTTCCCGGCGGCCTCCATTTATATTCTCACCATCGAGCGCAGGTCATAAAGGTTGAAGGGCTCAAGCCCAAACCAGAGTCCGGCGAGCGAGCGGGCAACAGGTCATCCCCAACAATTCTTTCCTAACCCAGATGAAGGAGAAAAGACCATGATCGAAGAGACCAACATCGAACTCGAAGTTGAAGAGATGGAACAGATGGACGCTCCCGGCATTATGCTCGGTGACTAGCAAGCGCACTGGCTTCATCGGAGCGGCCCGCTTGCTGAGACCCTAAGACTCAACAGCAGAAGGCCGTTTACGGCAACAGTCCTCTCACCCCATTGAAGGAGAAACGACCATGATCGAAGAGACCAACATTGAACTCGAAGTTGAAGAGATGGAACAGATGGACGCTCCCGGCATTATGCTCGGTGACTAAGAAGCGCTGACCGGGCCTGAGAGCCTCTAACAAAACCTCAGAAGTGGACTCGTACTCTTCGGAGAGTTAAACCGGCTCTACCTCGCGAACGGGGTTTTGTTAGGGGTTCTGAGAAGAACCAAGACGCGCGGCTCAAGCACTCTGTAATCTATCACTCGAAAGGTCATCAAGAACCAATCCTTTCTTAGCCCCGTTGAAGGAGAAAAAATCATGATCGAAGAGACCAACATTGAACTCGAACTCGAAGTCGAAGAGATTGAACAGGTAGTCGCTCCGGGCATCGTGCTCACCGACTAAGAAGCGCTCCGACGTTAAGGCACAAGGGCTCGGCAACAGCGCCTCCCTCGGTGAGGACGATTCCTTACGACCGGGAGATGGACGGTCTGAAATGACCACGTTGACGCCGCGCCCTTGTTCCGTTTACCATGTGCATTCAGTCAGCTTAAGACCGCATCCCACTTCGGAATCCAACATCCCTTAACCAGGCAAGCGAATAAAATTCTGTGATTTAAGCCGGGAGCTTACACTATGGTGCGTAATTTAACAGAGATGTTAGAGCCGTGTCCCACGCAGGAATTCTTCAACACGAGCTGGGGGCGAAACTTTCGCTACATCAAAGGATGGCCGGGCAAGTTCGCCGAGCTGCTGACGTGGGAGCGCCTTGACGAGATTGTTTGTCGCTACGAGTTCGATCATCCGCGCCTGCACCTGCTCAAAGATCATCAGCTAGTGCCGCCCGAGACCTTTCTCAAGTACGTGCCCAACAGGCGCGACAAGAAACTCTTCAAGGCCAAATTGCAGGCCGCCGCGCTCAACGAGCAGCTGCGGCAGGGCGCGTCTCTGGTGGTCGATAACATAGAGGAAGTGAGCGGCGGGCCGCTGCTCGATCTGACGGCTGATCTGGAAAGCGTCTTCCACGAGCACATGCGCGTCAACGCTTACGTCGGCTTTCAGATGACGAGCGCGCTCAACGTGCACTGGGACGACCACGACGTGCTGATCTTGCAGGTCACGGGCCGCAAGCACTGGAGCATCTACGGCCCGACGAGGCAGTACCCGCTGCCGCAGGACATTGCGGCGAACCCTCAGCCGGGGCCGGAGCTGACCGAAAAGCCCCTCTGGGAGGGCCTATTGGAAGACGGCGACTTCTTTTACATCCCGCGCGGTTGGTGGCACAGGGTCGTGCCCGTCGGCGGCCCGTCAATCCATCTCTCGATAGGCGTCTTCAACCGCACGGGCATAGACCTGCTCGACTGGCTGACACGTCAGATGCGCGCCAGCCAGAACTTCCGCATGGACTTGCCGCGCTTCGCCACCCCGGAAGAAAAAGAGGCGCACTTCGTAAAGTTGCGCGAAGAGCTTTTCGAGACGTGGAACACCGCCGGTCTCTTCGACAAATTCTTCAACTATCTGGACGGCATGGCCGACCCGCGACCGAAGCTGGGCCTCCCGTGGAGCGTCATCAGGGATGTGATCCCGGATTCGGATGAAGCGCGCGTGCGGCTGGCGTCCCTGAGGGCTTTGAACCTGAAGCTGAGCGCGGATGAAAAAACCGTCTCGTTTTTCGCCCACGGCAAACGCTGGAAATTGCCTGCCCCGGCGATGACCCTGCTACAGACTTTGAACGGCGGAGAACGCACCATCAGAGAATTGTGCGAAGCGTCTGCCGGAAGCCTCGGCAGCGAGGACGTGCGTAAGCTGCTCAAACAATTAGTCACGCAGGGATTGGTGGTACTGGCGGCTGTGCCCGAAGAGTCCGCGGCCTTTCGCGCCACCCCTTAAGCCTTCTTTAGGTGGCCGTCCCCTCTCGGCCCGAGCGATAGAGCTGATATGCAGATTGATGACGCAGAGGTCGGCAGACACTGCCTCTATCCGCCGCGCGTAGTCGCAGAGGTGGATGTCACGGAGCAGGTCGAAGGCGAGCAGACGCGCTATGTCGTCAGAAACCGCGCTACGGCTCGCTACTTTCTCCTGAAGCCAATCGAGTATCAGATTTTTCGCCGCTTCGAGGGCACATACACTCCCGCCGAGATCGCCCGAGGCGAGGGGCAGAAATCAGGGCCGCGCCCTTCGCTGCCATCCCTCGTCAAGTTTCTCACCAAGCTCGACACGTTGGGTTTAATCGCGCGCGGTGGCGGCGACGGCGAGGACGAGGCCCAAGGCGCGGCCAAACCTTCGCGCGGCTTATACATGAAATTCCCGCTCTTTGATCCGGACTCTCTGCTCAAGTGGCTGGACGAAAGGATAGGCCGGGCGCTCACGAGGCCGTACATCATCGCCTCCTTCGTCGTCATGTCGATTGTGGCGCTGCTGCTTTTGGCAAGGCGCGCCGAGATTGTGCCCTACACGGCCCGCATCCACGCCGAGTATGGAGTGCTGTTGATTATGCTCGTCGTCGTCGCCGTCACCGTCATGCATGAGCTGTCTCACGGCCTTGCGTGCAAGCACTTCGGCGGCGACGTGCGCGAGATAGGGGTGCTGCTGATCTTCTATGCCATTCCAGCCTTCTACTGCAACGTGACGGACATCTACCGCCTTGGTCGCAAACAGGAGCGGCTCTGGGTGATCTTCGCCGGCATCTACTTTCAGCTCACCGTGGGCGCTCTCGGCGCGCTTCTCTGGCTGGTGGCAACGCCGCAGACACGGCTCGCCGATCTGGGGTTTCTGGTCTTCTTCGCGGGCACGCTCAACGTCTTCGTCAACTGCAACCCGTTGATCAAGCTGGACGGATATTATGCCCTCTCGCAACTGCTCGGTGTGCAGAACCTGCAAGCTTATTCGGCGGCCTACGTGCGCTCGGCTGTGATGCGCTGGCTCGGGCGGGAAACCGCGCCGCTCGCAGGGCCGCAGCGCCCTGTGCTTTACGTAACCTACTGGGCCGCGTCGCTCGCCTACACGCTCTTTCTGATCTGGTTCATCATCAACTGGGCCAGCGGTTGGTTGATAGGCAGGTTCGGGCTCGCGGGCAAAATCCTGACCGTCGCGCTCATCGCACTATTCAGTGAAAGATTGTGGCGACCACTGATCAAGCGTGGGTATCGCGCGGTGGCTCCAAAATTCAAGAGGCGAAGCCGATACGCCGCAGCAGGTCTTTGAAGCGCGTGTCCCGGCGCAGGCCCTCGAACTCCAACATGACGTTGAGCGTCACCATCCAATCATCCCGCTCCTCATACCCCTTGTCGAACGCTTTCAGTGCCTGCTCGTCCTGGCCGAGCCCTGTGTGGACGAGAGCGAAGCTGTAGGACGAGACGTACTTTCGCTTGGCTAGCGTTTTTAAAGCCTTGAGGGCTTTCTCCGCCTGACTCTTATTGCCCGCGAGGGCGTAGGCGCGCCCCATCGCGCCGAGCGCGATGTCGTTGTCTTCTTCCAGTTGGTAGACCTTCTCGAATTCCGAGACGGCCTCAGTGTAGTTGCCTTGCGCGGAGGCGACACAGCCTAAGCCATAACGCGCCGGGTAGTAGTTCGGGTCAATGTCGAGCGTCTTCTGGTATTGCCCGACGGCCTCTCCAAACCTTCGCGTCAGGAGCAGCACCGATCCGATATTGACGTTGATTTGAAGCGAGAGCGGGTCAAGCTCGTGGGCCAGCTTAAACTCCCGCAGCGACTCCTCGAAGCGCGCCATGTACATCAGGTAAGTGCCGTAGCGCTGGTGGGCCAATGAAGCGTTAGGGTTAGTCTCTATGGCCCGACGGTAGTTCATCTCAGCGCCGTGGAAATCGTGGTCATAGTAGAGCTTCACCAACCCGAGCGAAGCGTGCGCTTCCGAGAGCGTTTCGTCCAGCTCTAAAGCCTTGAGGGCTGCCGCCTTTGCTCTGGGGAAAGCCTCCGTGGGGCGAAGCTGTGTGCTTGAAAGCCTGTAGTAGGAATCGGCGACGCCCGCGTAAGCGAGCGCGTATCCGGGGTCGAGGTCAATCGCCTGCTGAAAGTAGGCGAGCCCCTTCTGCACCTGCTTCATGTAATACTTGTTCCAGAAGTAACGCCCCTTGAGATAGAGGTGGTAGGCTTCAATGTTTTCCGTGGGCTGTTTGGCGAGCCCCTTCTGCTCGTCCTCGGTCAGTCTGAGCCGCAGCTTCTCCGAGACTTCTTTGGCGATCTCCGTCTGCACGTCCAGAATATCCGCGGCCTTACGATTATATTGCTCGCCCCAGAGTTGTGCCCCGTCGGCGACATCAACCAGTTCCGTGCTGATGATAATCCGCCCGTTGAGCCTGAGCACCCTGCCGACGAGCACGGCGCGCACGTTCATCTCACGCCCGGCCTTCTGCGCGTCCACGTCCGCCCCCCTGAAGCGAAAGCTGGTGTTGCGCGCCATGACGCGCAGTTGCGGCAGCCTTGAGAGGCTGTTGATGATGCTCTCCGAGATTCCGTCTGAAAAGTATTCGAGATTCGGATCGGAGCTGGCGTTCGTCAGCGGCAGCACGGCCAGCGAGTTTGCGACTTGTTGCTGCTGCTGCTGCTCGCGCACGCTGGCCCTTTCCTCAACCGCGGCGCTCGCGTATCTCACATCTCGAACAGCGTCGCTCTCATCCAGCACCTTTTCTACGACCGAGATAAAGCGATACCCGCGTCGCGGGACGGTTTCGATGTACTCTGGGCCGTTATCCCTCTTGCCCAGGGCTTTCCTCAGCGCAGACATGTTCACCGTCAGGTTGTTCTCTTCGACGACGATGTCCGGCCATATCTGCTGCATCAACTCCTCCTTAAGCACGACGCGCCCGCTGTTTTGGACGAGCAGGAGAAGGATGTCGAACACCTTTGAGGTGAGCGGCACGTGGCGACCGTCACGCAGCAGTTGGCGCTCGGCTACGTCCAGGCGAAAGGGGCCGAACCGGTATGCTTGAATCTCTTTGCTACTCACGGAATCCTTGAGCCGATGATGAAAGCTACGTGGGCACAGACGGTTAGTAAGAGGAGAAGCGATCAATGAGGGTCGACGCCTCACAGGTGCGGAACAGCCTTCTGAAAGCGACGCTCTCGCCCCCTTGCTCAGTCCCCCTTCCGGTCTGCCCAAAAGCGCCTCTGGTTCAGCAAAGCGCTGCTACTTTACAGGAATTCGTAGACTCCTCCAAATAATTGTGGAAACCGGGCGAAGCCACGGGGGCGAAAGCGACGCGCGGCGGGCAACAGGCGACTTCTTGACAACCAATTCTCTAATATTCTACCCTACGCGCGTTTTCAGAGTTGACCGAGTGATCCTTCACGTCATACGACTGCGGTTGACTACGCTTCCAGACAACTTCTCCCAAGGTTGTAGCGCCCTGGCATCGTCATTATATTTAGGCCGGCCACCGTCGCGCTTGTCCGGCATGATGTGTTCATTGTAGCCGTCGCCTTCACTTAATCCTCACACACACGCGCGCGCGTCGTTCTTGTAGCTCTTGGAAGTCAGGAGAACAGTATGGGAATCATCTGGCAGGATATACGCTTCGGCCTGAGAATGCTGCTGAAGAGTCCGGGGATCACGGTCATCACCGTCATGGCGCTGGCGCTCGGGATTGGAGCCAACACCGCCATCTTCTCGGTCGTCAACACGCTCCTTCTGCGCCCGCTCAGTTACGAGCAGCCTGATCGCCTGATGATGGTGTGGGAGAAGAACGTCAAGAAGGGTTTCGGTGAAATCCCGACCTCGCTTCCCAATTTCACAGACCTCAAAGATTCGAACAAGGTCTTCACGGATATGGGAGCCTTCACCGACAGCATCTTTAACCTGACGGGCGGCGACGAGCCGCAAAGGGTGACGGGCCTGCGTATTACGCCTTCTCTCTTCTCCATGCTCGGGACTAAGCCTTTGCTGGGGCGCGTCTTCCTGCCCGAAGAAGGCCAGCCCGGGGCCGCGCACGTTCTCATCCTCAACCATAGCCTCTGGCAACGCAGTTTCGGCGCGAACCCTAACCTCGTCGGGCAGACCGTCTCGCTCAACGGCGAAAGCTACACGGTGGTCGGCATCATGCCGCCGGACTTCAAATTCCCACCGCCGTTTACCGCCACCATCGCCTCTTCGCAATACTCCATGCCGCGCGCCGACCTGTGGATACCGATCACGACCGATGACGTGCCGATGGCGCGCGAGGTGCGAGGGCTTTACATGATCGGGCGACTCAAGCCCGGCCTCGAGGTAGGGGCGGCTCAGTCGGAGATGAGCGTGATCGCCAACCGGCTGCAACAGGAGTACCCGGCGGTGGACGCGGACATGGAAGTCGGCATTATCCCGCTGCAAACGCAGGTCACGGGCGACGTGCGGCTGGCGCTGATCGTACTCTTCGGCGCTGTCGGGGGCGTCCTCCTGATCGCCTGCGCCAACATCGCCAACCTGCTGCTTGCCAAAGCCGTCGGGCGTCAGAAAGAGATCGCCATACGGGTCGCGATGGGGGCCAGCCGGGCGCGCATAATCCGTCAACTGCTGACCGAAAGCCTGATACTCGGCTTCCTCGGCGGGCTGCTCGGTCTGTTGCTCGCCCTCTGGGGCGTGCGACAGTTGATCGCCTTCGCTCCCCCGAACGACTCAAGGCTGAGCGATGTCAGCATAGACGGGCGGGTGCTCATCTTCACGCTGCTGGCGGCGGTGCTGACCTCAATCGTGTTCGGCCTCGCCCCTGCGCTCGAAGCATCGAAATTAGACCTCAACGAGACTCTCAAAGAGGGGGGCAAAAGCAACGCCGGGAGCGGAAGACAGCAGCGCCTGCGAAGCCTGCTCGTCATAGCGGAGGTCGCACTGGCCTTGATTCTGCTAATCACCTCAGGGCTCATGCTCAAGAGCTTTCTGCGCTTGCAGAATGTCAATCCCGGCTTCAACCCTGATAACTTAATCACCCTGGAGCTACAGCTGCCGCAGAACAAGTACGGCGAGAAACACCAGCAGGCCGCCTTTCAACAACAACTCGTCGAGCGCATCGCGGCCATCGGCGGCGTCGAGCGTGCCGCGACCGTTAACAATCTTCCGTTCAGTGGAAACGAGAGCAACTTCGGCTTCACCATAGAGGGGCGTCCCGTCCCGCCTCCGAACGAGAGACCGCGCGCCTTCTTTCGCTCCATCAGTCCGGGCTACTTTCAGGCGATGGGCATTCCTCTGCAAAGAGGCCGGTTCTTCACCGACAGCGATAATGCGGACGCCCCCGGCGTCGCCCTGATTAACGAAACCGCGGCGCAGCGCTTCTGGCCCGGCGAAGACCCCATCGGCAAACGCTTTAAGCAGGGGCGCGCGGAATCAAAGAATCCGTGGCTGACCATTGTCGGCATCTGCGGCGGGGTGAGCCACACGGCGCTCGGTGTCGGGGCACAGCCGGAAATTTATACTTCCTTCTCACAGAACCCCGGCCCGGTCATTACGCTCTTAGCGCGCACGACTTCAGACCCCAGAAACTCTGCGGCCAGTGTGCGCCGCGAGGTCTCGGCGCTGGACAGAGACCTGCCCGCTTCCAACATCAAGTTCATGGACGAGATCATCTCCGGCACGGTCGCGCAGCCGCGCCTCTACACCCTGCTGCTCGGCATCTTCGCCGCGTTGGCCTTGATGCTCGCCACGATAGGCATCTACGGCGTGATGAGTTACTCCGTCACGCAGCGGACGCGCGAGATAGGCATCCGCATGGCCCTCGGCGCACAACGACGGGATGTGCTCAAGATGATTATCGGGCAGGGAATGTTTCTGGCGCTGGCGGGCATCGGTATCGGTCTCGTCCTCTCGCTGGGGACGACGCACGTGCTGGCGAGCCTGCTCTACGGCGTCAGCACCACAGACCCCTGGACATTTGTGATCATCTCGATTCTATTGATCGGCATCACGCTGCTTGCATGTCTTATTCCGGCACGAAAGGCGACGAAGGTTGATCCGATGGTCGCCCTGCGCTACGAATAGTGACAATATGGCCGGTGATAGTCTCAGCTTTGCGTCCGCCCTCAACCGCCTCTCGATTCTGCGACCTCTGCGAGAGCGTAATTTCCGCCTGCTCTGGTTAGGACAGAGCGTCTCGATTCTGGGCGATCAGTTTCACCTCGTCGCGCTGCCCCTGCTCGTGCTGCACCTGACGGGCTCAAGCCTTGCGCTCGGGACAGTGCTCGTGGCCTCGACCGTTCCCCGCGTGGCTTTATATCTGGTCGGCGGGGCGATCACAGACCTTATCTCCCCACACAAGCTACTGCTCAGTGCGACGCTGGTGCGGACTATTTGCAGCGGGTTTTTAGCTGCGATGGTCATGCTGGACATTCTGTGCCTGTGGCATCTGTTCGTGCTCGGGGCCGTCTTCGGCACGATGGACGCTTTTTTCTCCCCGGCCATCAAGACCTTCATCCCCTCGCTCGTTTCCGAAGAACAGCTCACGGCGGGAAACGCGCTCTTGCAGGGCTCTTCCCAGCTACACAGGTTCATGGGGCCGTCGCTGGCCGGACTCGTCATCGCAAGCATCGGCATGGGGCCGGCCTTTGGCATCGATGCCATGAGCTTCGTCTTCGTCGGGTTATGTCTGCTCCTGATGACCCCGCCTCGCCCGGGCACAAACGCTATCGAGCCCGACTCTTCAACGGCAGAGAAGCCCCCGGCGAAGACTCGCTTTTGGCTGCTCCACTCCATCCGCGAGGGCTTGACCTATGCCTTGAGAGAGCCCTCGATTCGCTCGTTCATGATTATTATCGGGATGGTCGAATTCTCTTTCGCAGGCCCCTTCACAGTCGGCCTCGCCATACTGTCGCAACGCGAATTCGGCGGGGGAGCAACCACCTACGGCGTGATGCTGTCGGCGCTCGCCGGCGGCCTGCTTCTGGGAACACTGACGGCGGGAGTCATCAAATCATTAACCCGCATCGGTTCTCGATTGATGCTCATCATCGCCACGCTCGGGACGGGTCTGGTTCTGCTCGGCACTGCTCCGAACGTTATCTGGGCGAGCGTCCTGTTGTTTTTGATGGGGACGGCGGGAGGGTATTCGCAGATCCTGACCGTCGTGTGGCTGCAAACAAAGGTTGACCCGCAGATGCGTGGCCGCGTGTTCAGCGTCGTCCTCTTCTTCGTCTATGGACTGACGCCGCTCTCTTACGTCATCACAGGTTTTATGACTCAATTCGGCACCGCGTCGATGTTCATCACGACCGGAACATGCGTGCTTCTGGGGCTGCTCATCTGTTTCCTGAGCAGGAACATCCAGCGCCTCGACGAGACGTAAAAGGTTATAGACCTGAGGACTCACCTGTCGCTGACCGCTTCCCGCGCGACCGTCAGCTGCGGTCTGGCATACTTGTCCAGCCCGAATCCGAGAAAGATCGTCGCCACGATGAAGGCGGACGAGAAGAAGTAGGGCGATGAGACGCCGAGCGAATCGAACGCCCAGCCGAAGAAGAGCGGCGCGATGATGCGCGCCACTCCGCCGTAGGTCTGCTGCATCCCCATATAGAGGCCGCGCTCTCTCTGGCTAATGACGCGCGACAGAAGCGCGGTCACACAAGGGAAGGTGAAGGCCGTGCCGAGCGGTATCAGCGCTACGGCCATCGCCAGCATCCACAGGTTGCGCGACAACGGCATCCCCAGCACTCCTGTAGCCAGCAGGATGAGGCCCAGCCGCGAGAGATTCGCTTCGCCCAGCCAATCGACCGCGCGCCCCAGAAGCAGCACGCGTGCGAAGACGGAAATCGCGCCGACGTACATGAAGAAATAGCCTATCGTCTGTTCCGTCACCTGAAAGCGTGCGTTCAAAAATAGCGCGAGCACGGAAAAGCTTCCCTGAAACGCGCCGATAGCTATCGCGTAAATCCAGATCAGGCGCGACGAGGGCTCACTCGAATGCGAGATAACGCGCCAGATAGCCTGACGCGAAGTGCGACTGACCTCTCCGGTCGGCGACGGCTCGCTCAACTCACGCGATTCGGTCAGATAGCGTGCGGCGAAAGCGATGTTGAGCAGACAGAGCACCGCCGCCAGAATGCCCGGCGCGGCGTGGCCCATTGAGAGCGTCCGCAGCCCCGGCATCAGGTCGCGCGTGCCCAAAGTGATCGCGAAGGAACCGAGCACCGGCCCGAGCGCGACGCCCAGATTGGTGGTCGCCGAGAGCCATCCGAGGGCACGGGCGCGATCCTGCGGCGCGGTCGAATCTGCCACGTACGCCTGAATGACGCCCACCGTCCCCCCGCCAGCGCCCTGCACTATGCGCGAGACGAACAGGAGGAAGAGCGAGTGGGCGAAGCCGAAAATCAGGTAAGCGATGGCCGACGCGCTTAAGGCTATGAGAAGTGTGGGTCGGCGTCCGACGCGGTCGGAGAACCGCCCCCACATGGGCGCGCTCAGCAGTTGTGCGAAGGTGAACGAGGCGACGATGGCTCCGGAAATGATACCGATTCCAAAGTGCATCCCGAGGATGTCAATCCCCTGCCCGCCGAGCGTCTTCACATAAAACGGCAGGAGCGGGATGATCATCAACAGCCCGAGCATGTCGATGAACGCCGTCGCCATGAGCGCGAACATCCTCGCGGGAATCTTCCTGACCTCTTTCCCGAGCACGTAGAGCAACCCGAGGGCAATCGCGCCGAGCAGGACACGCACGACGGGTGATTGGAACGACTGGGCAATATTCTGCTGAATCAGCATCTCTAATTCGCCATCTCACTGTTAGCGTTAAGGCATTCCACTGGCAGAGGGACATAATACACTATTGTCAGCCGTGGCTTCTGTCGCCCGACTCGGCACACGCACAGAGAGAGATATACCCGAATCTCCTGCCGTTATCACTAACGACAGGAGATTCGGGTACTGGCTGCAAGGCGATGATGCTTAGATCACCGCATGGAGCGGGTTAGAATTTGGATTACCAGCTGCCGCCGGCTCCGCCGCCGCCGAAATCGCCGCCGCCGCCGAAGAACCAGCCCCAGAACGAGGTGGACTGCGTCTCATCGGTCGCAGCCGCGGATTGGGCGAACAGGGGAGTAACGAGGACGAGCATCAAAAGCGCCATCATGCTAAAACGAGTAATTGATTTCATTTGTTTTCCCTTCCTTTTGGAAGCCGAAGTTCAATGCCGAAACATCGAGGGTTTTGAAGAATGATGACGCCCGCCTTTCTGGCCGGATTCATCACAGAGGTTTTGCAGTTGGATGAAGACACCAACGCGGGCGCTTCACTCGAATGTTTATTGCATTGACGAAGACTTGAAAGGATGTGACAACAACTCCACTGAGCTGTTAGTTACCGTTTTCAATGCTCTTCAATACTCATCACTTTTACTGCCCCTGTGCCGGATGGCGCAGGCGGTGCATATCAAGTTCAGAGGTGAATCCGAACTCGCTTCCCGGCTCGGTCTCCCTTTCGGGAAAGACTTGCGAAGCCGAGTCGCACCGTTTTCTGAATGTCAGTTGACTGAGCAGCTTATTCGACCGGATGAGATGCAAACCGGAAATCTTTTTGCGTGTCGTGTCCGTCTCGAATGCGAAGCCATCTGCGGGACTACTGAAAGACAAACTTTCTGAGTTATAGCTATGATGCCCGCAAGTCATAGAGGGTTGCGCCAATCTGAGGCCGCGCCCGGTCAATTCCAAAGTATTTCACGCGCGCCGACCGAGCATGAAGGCTGCTGCTGTTTGGCGCTTATGCAACGAAGCTGGAGCTGGTCGCGGCGATCAGCACCCAGAGCGACAGGCCCGTGATCCACACCGCGATGCTGATGGCCCATGCCGCGCCCGTGCTGATCGGCTTCCGCCCAATGTTGTGTAGCCCCGTCGCCAGCAGCCACACTCTGTAGAGCCAGAACAGGCTGAAGAAGGTGGCTATCGTATAGAGCACGGGCTGCTGCATGGGCGAGAAGAGGACGCCCAGATTCTCGTTGACGATTCCGGCCTGATCGTGCAGCGGGTCGAGGCTTTCGGGTGCTTTGATATACAGGATGAGCAGGCCGACCAGGCCTCGGAAGACGGCGACCGGTAAGAACGTGTAAGCTGAGACGGCCAGCGCCTCCCAGAAGGTGATGCGCCCGCCGAACATCGCGACGCCCAGCAGGCATATGACGGCAATCCCTATCACGCTGATGAAAGAGAAGACGCCCGTGACGATCAGCGGCGACAGGCTGTAGAGCGGCGTTTGGGCCGATGCCATTTGTCCGGCCCTGAAGTCCGCCTGCTTATCCGCCGGTATCCAGCCGTTGTTGATAATCTTCTCGATTCTGAGCGTCTCGATGGCCTCCGGGGTCACGCGCCGCACAAACAACAGACCGTAGATGCCCAGACAGAGCAGTGCGACGAAGAAGGCCGCGACCCAGCGCGGGTGAGCGCTCAGGTTGCGGAAGACGCTCGCCGGCGAAGTAAAGATGCCTGTGACGCTCTGCGCGGGCGTTAAGGCCACGGGTGATTCGGGCTCGGGCTCGTGCCGTGGGATGAAGCTCATGCTGAGGGCAATTACCCCGGCCAGTATCATGCAGAATCCGGCGAAGGCCATGCCGGGTGTAATCATAGAGAAGCTGCCGAAGAGCAGCGCGACGCCGCCGAGCAGCACACCTAATGCGATAATCCGATTCATAAAACTTTCTCCTACCTGCCCACGGAGGGGCTTTTATGCAGCCTGCGCCAGTTGCCGATCGGCCTGTGGCGCAGCCGCAGCGGCGGCACGACGAGCATGCCGGCGACGGGCGCGCCGTCTCAGTACGATCAGCAGCGCAATCGCCGCGACGAGGCCGACCAGAACGGTCAGCGACATAAGAGGCTGCAAGCCCAGATGAACTGTCAGCAGCGAGTACCAGAAGAGGGGCATCACGACGATCAGATAACCGGTGATGAGTATGGAGAGCGGCCCGTAGATCGCGTACACGCGTTTTTCTTTGATCGTGTACTCCTTATCCCACTCGCCCTGATTGGTCAGCACCTTTTTCAAAAAACCGTGCGACTCCCTGCGTAAGTCCGTCATGCCCAGAGCCGAAGCCAGCATGAAGTAGCCGTCCATCTGCACGAACGGGATGAGATTTATCAGCGAGGAGATGTTGATCAGGATCAGCATCCGCGAGCTGATGATATTCAGCAGGTTCGTCGTCGGCAGCCACCACCACAGCAGGGCGAAGGGGATTAAGACCAGAAGGTTCGTGACCGTCCCGGCCATGAAAACGTAGATGCGGTGCTTCCGATTATGAAACATCACCACGTGATCCAGCTTGCAATAGGGGTAGAACCAGAGGTAACGCCACATCACGCCCATGTCCGTGACGCGCCCCCCGAAGTATTTGCAGGTTAAGCCGTGCGCCGTCTCATGCAGCACGGCACATAACAGCCAGAGGATGAAACAGGCGGGCCAGACGCCCCAGACCCAACGCGTGGCCCAGGCTTCGCCGGCAATCGCCCTGACGTTGAGCAGCACGAACAGCTCAACGCTCAGGATCATGGCGAGCGCCGCCGCGAGAAAGGCGGGGCTGTAGATGAACTTCAGGCGGGCCAGTATCTGCCCCAGTATCCTGTCCGGGTTCACGAAGCGAAACCTGTGGTAATACCATCGCTGGCTCTGCTGCTGCTTGCGCTCCGATTCTTCCTTCATCCTGTCGAGCCGGGAATAATCGGCGCTCGCGTCGAGCATCTGCCGACTCTCAAGCAGCTTGAACAGGCTCTTCCATGAGGCCGGGACGAGCGGACGCCCGAAGTGCGCGCGGTAAGCCTCTGCCAGATCGTCGAGCGTGTTCTTGCCGTCCATGCGGCTGAGCAGGAAGTGCTCTCTGTCGCCGATCCTGTAAAACTGGTTGGTATACTTGTCGTTGACATAATGGGCCACCTTCAGCCGCCTGACCTCGGGCGGACTGAACACTATGTCTTCGCGCAGCTTCGGTTGAAACTTATCGTAATTATCCAATGCTGGCCTCCATTAAAACGGCTTCCACGTGCTCTACTGTAATGGCAGAGTCTTCAATCGCACGGCGCAGGACGTACGCCATGTAAACTTCTTCGCCGATGCTCACGGAGAGGCGATTATTAGTCATGTGGACGTAGCTGCTGAGCAGGTAGTTGAAGGCGTCGCGCTCCGCCTGAACGTGGTCTGGCAGGAGCAGACCTTCGGAGGCGCGCAGGGCACGCAGCTCCGTCTTAAATTCCCTGACGTGTGTGATCCACTTCAGTTCGACCTCAAGTCCGGGGACGAAGCGGTCGGCCTCAAGCTGGCGCTTGACTGAGCGCACGCGGCGCTGAATCTTCTGCGCGACGAAGTTGTACTTGCGGTCGAAATACGGGTAAAGGTTACTGCGATCCTCATAAATCTCCTGCCACAGCTCGATGTAACGCGTCAGAAAGCGGCAGACGCTCTCGTCGTCGACCAGAAAGGTGTAGAGCAGTTGGAGCATCAACTGCATGCCGCGACCCATCGCGAGGCCGCGCACGTGAACGTTCGTCTCCTTCATGATGTCGAGCACGATATCGCTGGAGACTTCAAAGTGGCGCTCGGCGACATCGAGCCCCGCCGCGCCGCCGTAACGCTCGAACTCCAGCTCGTAGTCGATGTAGTGGATGGAATTGCTGAGGTACGTCTCCATCTCGCCCGTCTCGCCGTAGCGCGCGAGGTAAGCCTCCGTGCCGTATTCGGCCTCGAACATGCGGCGGTAGTGCTTTTTGAGCAGGGACGGGTCCATCTCGAAGAGGGCTGGACGATTATCCAGATATGACCTGATGGCAGGCTCGGCCACGTTCTTGACGGCCTCGGCTGTGACACCTTCGGCGGGCAGCAGGCGCAGGCGGACGTGCGGCCCGCCCATCCAGTAGCGGATGAAGAACCAGCGCGAGACCAATCCCCTGTCGCGCAGCTCCGCGATGAGCGGCGCGATACAATTGAGCAGCAGCTTGCTCGGATTCGCGCTGTAAAAAATATGCATGCTGATCCATTGTTTATTCATGGGATACTCCCTGTGTGCGGTGCAGCTCGAAGATAAACTCCGTCACGTAGCGCTGGCCCGAGTCTTTGAACCAAAGCTGCTCATGGTTGGGCAGCATCTCTGTGATCACTAATCGCCGCGCGCTTCTCGTCGCCAGCCGTTCCAAAAGCAGAACCGAAAAGTAGTTCTCAAAATCCACGTACATCGGTTTGGAGATCAGTTGATCGTAACGAGTCTCCTGCTCGGCCTTGACCTCCTGCGCGTCCGCCTGCTCCGCGGCCAGTGCCGGGGTCGTCTCGACAATCTCTTCCGAGTCAGAATCCGTAGACGTGTCCGTGTCCGGCGAGACAAACACCTGTCCGGGCAATCCGTTTTGCTGCCGCCATTTGGAGATGCGTAGAAAATAGTTGGAGTCCGATTCGTCCGGCCCTCTTGTGGGCACATAGTCGGAAGGCAGCCGCCACATCGCGCGTTGCAGCGTAATCTCCCCGTACTGGATGCGCGGGTAGAAGGCCATGGTCCTGCCCGCCTTCGGTAAGCCCCGCGCCCCGCGCCAGAGCGACATCATGGAGACGCTGTAATGAGAGAAGTTGATCAGAACCCTACGCAGCTGCGGCAGCGAGATGGGCAGGAGGAAGCCCAGATAGAGCGGGATGATCTCGCGGTCGAGACGCCGCGAGTAGAGCCGCAGCGAGTCAGTCGTCGAGTCGTGCGCGATGTAGAGGTCGTCGAGCGTGATTCGGTCATGTTCGGCGCGCACGCTCTGATCGCCCGGACAGATAATCTCGTAACGCGTCACCGGCGGGTGCAGATTCAGGTTCGAGTCGTAGCCGCCCTGTAGCTCGGCGAAGATCGCGCCCGGCGGCTGAATCTGTTCCAGCGTCGCGCGCAGGCTGTCGGCCAAAACGGATTGATCGTCGCCTTCGAGCGGATAGAGAAAGCGCGAGAACATCTGCGTCAGGCCGCCGTAGGTCTTGTTGAGCACGAGGCGCGAGCCCGCGTCCGTTTGCGCGAGCTGCGTAAAGAGCGCATGTGAGAGCACGCGCCCTATGTTCGGCGGGATGCGGTCGGCGATGGCGCGCAGAGCTTCGGTCGAGAGCGTCACTTCGCGGCCTTCGGGCGGAGTCTCGGCGTAGGCGCGGCTGACTTCATCCGCGACGGCCTGTCGCAATTCATCCAGACGGCTGATCTCCGGCACTTTGAAATGGTTCAGCGTCGGCTCGGGATTGCCTTCACGGTCGACGGGAAAGCCTCTCAACAATGTTCGCTGGTACTTCTGATACTGTTCGTTGTACTCCTGCGAAAAAAGTTCTGTGAAGGCCAGCACGTCATCGCAGCGCTCGCCCTGCCCGTAGATCATCTTGAAATAAGCCTTCATCACCAGCTGCGAGTTGACATTGGAGTCAAAGATCGGGAGCAGCCGCTGGATGTCGGCCAGCGCCTCCAGCTTCGACTTCCAGTCACTACTGCCGAGGGTCAGTTGATTCGGGGCGACCGTCGCGTCTTCATAGATGAGCGTGCGCGGCAGCTCAGTTTCACTCGCGCCGAGCGCAACGTAGGCGGCCACCACCTGTTCCCTGATCGCGGCGATGGCCTGACGCCGCTCGTCATGGCTCGCCGACGGGTAAAGGGTCAGGAGCGAGTCCACATGCTGTAGGTGTTCAGCCACTCGCGTCGCCGTCGGATTACCGAACGTCAGCAATCGCTCGCAGTAGCGGCTCAGGAGGTCTGGCTGGTACAGGTTCAATTGCAGGCCCGGCACTGTCAACAGGTCTAGTTGCAGCAGGTGAATCAGGAACTCTCTGGACTTTTGTCCGGCTTCCGTGTCCTGCCCGTCCAGAACGATCTCGCCCGCCAGCGCTTCCAGCTTGAGGACGCGCCCCCCTCCGAGGCGCTCAAGCACACGCACCAGCGTCGGGCTCAGCGGCAGGTGGAAGATAGACTCTTCGACAGTATCAAGCGCCCAAGGCCCTTCTTTCGTGTTGATGTGAAGAATGCGCCTGAGGAAGCGCACGCGCCGGCCCTGAAGCTCCCAACCGTCTTTCAACTGCACGGGCAGGTCTTTGAGGACATCCTCCGAGGCCAGAAGAAAGAAGGAGAGCCGGGATAAGATATTGACGTTCAGCCTGACGAAGCTGCGCTTGCCCATGTCGGCGATCAGGCCGGTGGCCGCCGCCCGAGGGAGTGAACGGGAAGCTTCGAGCGTCCCGGTGGTGACAGTGCCGAGCGTGCTGAACGGGCTGGTCTTGCAAACTGTTCGCAGGAGATAGAGCAGCACGGCGCGCTCGACGAGGCGCGAACGGCGATTCAGTTTTCGGTTGGACGCTTTCAGATAGTTGTCCAGAGAGCTTTCGAGGGTCGGGCTGGCGAGCAGCAGGCCGTTGCGAAAACCCGGGTCTTGCAGGACGCTTTTCAGGCGCGCGCGCCGGCTCTCCAATTCGCGCTCAAGCACTTGCTGCCCGTGCCTGACGAGCGCGCTGTGCGCCGTCATCTGCTCCAACCATTCTTCGAGCTGCGGCTGCCGTGTGGGCGGAAGCGCCGCGACCGCCTGCCCTGCCTTCAACACGTCCTTCGGCACGCGCCGGTTAAAGATGTCTCGCTTGAGATTGATCAGAATGCGTTGGAGCGGTTGGTCGCCGGCCTGCTCGTGAATCGCCTCGTGCAGCGCCTCGACTAAAGCATCGCGCCTGGCTTCAATCAGCGTTTCCAGATACTCGACCTCGCGCGTCCACTTGCAGGTCTCGTCGAATTGCAGGGCCTCGATCACGTTGATGGGCATGCCGCCGATACGCAGCAAAAACTGCGGCGCGGCGAAAGCGTCGGGGGACGCCGCCGCCGCTGCGCGCTCAGGCTCTTTTAAGATCATCGTACTCATAACAGATATCCTCTGGCTTAACGCCGCGGCCCTCACAACAGTGAATAATCGAAGTCGCCCTGAATGCTTCGCTCAGCGCCGACGAGCAGCAGAAGGAGGGCGGTTTGATCGGAGTCGGCGAGCCCGTAAAGCTGATTGACCTCGATGTTCTTGAAGCCGAGAATGGCCCCGCATCCGAGTCCGAGCGAAGCCGTGGCGAGATAGATCTGCTGGGCGACCACGCCCGCCTGCGCGTTCAGAATCCTGATGCCGCGATTACCGAAGACTGCGAGCGAGCGGGCGAAACTGCCGATGACGGCGATGACCGCGGCGGGCTGCTCAAGATTGTAGTTTTGTAGAGAATATTTCTGCTGTAGCTCGGTGAAGAACTCTCCCTGCCGAACCGCGCGCAAGGCATTGCCGCTCGCGTCGTAGTCATACACGCCTGAGGGAACGTCGCGAACATGGTTGACCATCAGCGCCAGCCGCGTGCAACCGTCGGTCGCTTCAGAAGCTTTAACGTCGCTGTTGTAGTCCTCCCCGTAAACGACCGAGCGCAGCAGCGTCGAGAGTTGTTCCTGCTCAAGTGGCCTGTGGCTGAGCATACGCCCCGAGCTGGACTGTCGATCAAGCAAGACCTGTTGCAGCCCCTTGTTCAGCAGCTCAAGGTTCGGAGCCGCCAGCCGTATGGATTCGCCCGTCGAGGCCAGCGCCGCGCAACGCGCGCGGCTGATGTCGGATGAGGCCGGGCGCGGCTCTTCGGTAACGAGCGTGGACTGGTGCGTCTGTTCGACGAGCGGCAGGCGGAAGGGCCGCCGCGAACGCTGGTAAGTTCTATAGCCCGGCAGGGGCGAATCCGACAATGAGTACGCGCCGTGCGGTCGCCGCTCCGCGTGATTATCGTCAACGGCTGTCGCGCCGTGGCCCAGAGCGACGACAGCGAAGACGCTCTCGGTCGGTGTTTCGAGCCCGAGCGTGCGGTTGAGCATCTCGTCCCTGAACCAGTGAAGCACGGTCGAGTGAATGCCCATGCCTTTGGCCGTCTGGTGCAGCGTGCCGAGCATCGCGCCCAGGTCTTGCGTGACGACGTGATAGGAAAAGTTGTGATACTTGAAATGGTTCTTCCAGAAGTTTATCGAAACGAGGATGAAGCAATCAGAGCTTTGCGCGGCGGGATGATCGAAAGAGGCTGCGCGTATGTGCGCGGTCGCATCGCCCGGGCGGAGACGCTCAAGGGCCTGATGCGCGCTGTCATAGTGATAGATGCCGGCGCGCACGCCGCAACGCTCGCCCGCGACCAGATATAGCTCGCAAGGGTAGCGCCCGCCGCCGGAGGCCGCCGGACGCGCGTAAGTCGCGCCCGCATACCTGTGCTTATTGGAGGCATCCGGGTTCCAGTTAACGTCCAGCCTGCGCCTGAGCAGGCCGTTGGTCAGGAGCAGCAGGTTTGAGATGTCCTCGTAGCTCAGGGGCTCTTGCCCGGAGGGCTCAGGCATGGGCTCAGTCATCAGCTGCTTGAGCGAGCGCAGTCGGCCCACGGGCATGCGCGGCGCGAGCGGCAGGCGTAGCACGTCCGTGTAAAGCTTGAAATGCGAGGGCTGATCATTCCAATCAATCTTGCCTTCACGCGGCACGAGCGGATCAGGTCTACGCAGGACAAGGTCTTCGTACTCAAGACCGATTTCGATGTTACGGTTCGACAAAATATTCAGACCTTCGGTTTACGGAAACGGGTGCGGCAGGGGGTTGATGTCATCGGTGGAGAAATCTTTCGTCAGAAACCCGCTGGTGCGCGGGACTGTACGCAGGCGCGGAAGCTTGAGCGCGCGCTGTCGCTCGTAGCCGAAGTCTATGGGCAGCAGGCCCGGCACTCTGACGCACACGGTTTTGAGCCCGAGGCGCGCCTGTTCCGGCGAGGTTTGATCGACGACGATGACCTGCCGAAGCCCTACGGCCTCAAGCTGATCAATGCAGAACTGCACGTCGGCCAGCAAGTCTGTGTTGCGCGGACGCTCCTGCCGCCAACCCTCGTAGGTCTCTTCGACGGAGCGTATGACCGGGTTCTTGAGAAGAAACCGGGTCGCCTGCTCGGCCATCTCCGGCAATCCGTAGAGTGGCGCGTGATCCCTCAGCAGCAAGACCTTGCGAAAGTCGCTCGCCATCGCGCGCGTCACGGCTTCCTCGTCGGCGACCCGCTTGGGGAAATCGGAGACGGCAGAGGCGACCTCATGTAGTGCGCCGCGTATAGTATCCTCCGGGTCGAAGCCCGCCCCCGCGGCCAGAATCATAGAGCCCAGCTCCTCGTCGCGCCTGAGCGCGACGCACATGACGGAAGGAATACTGATGTCGAGCCGCATGTCCAGAAAGTGCACGTCGTAGCCGTAGCGGCTCACGCGTTCCAGCAAGTGAAGCGTTTGCAGGTTACGACTGCTCGCGCCGTCTATGCGCGGCAACGCGAGCCGCGCGTTCCAGGCGATGAGGAAGGAGTCGCGCTCGAACAGTTCGATCAGCCCGTAGAGGATGGCCTCTTCGAGACAACTGCCGGTCGCGCAACCGCTCGAACAGTCCTTCACAAAACCGGGCTCGGGGCGCGTGTAGTCGAAGTAGTAGACGAATTGCTTCGGCACAAGGATGGGGCGCTGTTCGGTCAGGGAATAGCCCCAGACCCAGTGAAACTTCAGATCGGGAGTAAACTCGACCTGTCCCGGATTGTTCGCGTAAAAGCTGGAAGGGTACAGGCCGCTGTCTTCCGGGTTGAGCGCGTCGGGCGCTAGATTTCGGTAGCTGTCGAAAACGGAGACCGCCTTGCCTCTCGGCTTGAGCCCGTCGTAACGTTCGAGCCCCTCCATGATGCCGATCTTATTACTTCGGTCGTAGGTCACATCATGGCCGCGCCACCAGATCGCGTGGTCGCCGTGAACGTCTCTGATGCGGAACTGTCCGGAGACGGGCGCGGTCAGCAGTTGGATGCTGTGCTGGCGTATGCTGTGCGTCCCGACGACTCCGCAATGAGGGTTTACGTAAGCGGCCTCTTCGAGGTCTATATCTTCTAATTTGGTCAGCCTGTAGGAAGCCGCATCGGGCTTGGGCCGCGAGCTGAGCGCAAGCGTCGCGTTCGCGGGCGTATCGGCGGGCGGGGTCGTGCAGGCCGGGCACAACGAGTCAGGGATGAGAAAGGTCTGTGCGACGCTCAAGGTCTCAAGGTCGATGACGTACAACTGGCCGCTATGCTCAAGGGCGGTCGGGTTCGTCCGCCAGCCTTCGAGGGCGACCTGCGCGACCTGCCAGATCGCGTCGAGCGCGAAGGTGGTCAGCCACGGGCTGTGCCCGAAAACGAACCAGCCTCTTTCGGTGCTCGCATCTTCCAGCGCGGCGCGTTCATCTTCGGCGCGAATCGCCGTCCAGCGCCTTTCAAGGCACGTGGGGCAAGCGCCCTCGACGCCGTAGAATGGGCCAAGAAAAATCCTTGAGCGCGCCAGTCGAACGGGATAGAGCGCCTCTCCGTCGAGCCTGCGGGGCACGGGCTCGACGGAGAGACGCGGCCATCCCATGATATCTATGTCAACGAGTATGCCGCCTGCGTCGTTCGCTTCGGCGAGCGAGCCGCTCGCGCCAAGGCGCTCGACCAGATATCGCTCGATCTGTTCGACGCTCTCGTTCGCGGCGGAGGACCGGACTCGCACCCGGCCCGTCAGGTCGTTCGGCATCTGTTCCACGCTCTGTTTCGTATTCTGTTTCATACTTCCAAAGTGGCCCTTGCCGTATCTTCCGAGCCAGTGACAGTAAGCTAAAGTGTATGGGCGAACGCTACTTCTGTGCGCTTCGTGTAACCATGCAGATGGTCAAACGTTTTGGTTAATTCACTGAATACCTGAGCGACTCTATTAAAGCGAAGCATCAAATATAGAGCGAGGTGTGTGACCGCTTAGAAGCTCGACTTACGAGCAGCAGCTGGAGCAGCAGGAGCAGCACGAGCAACAGTCGCCCGACATCGCCAGCTCTTCCTGCGGTGCGTCAATCGAAAGATCGTTGATGTCCTCGATCTCGAAGCTCTCAACGTCAAGTTTCTGTAGTTCGTTTGTTAGGGTTTTGTTGTCCATTGGCGTATCATCCTTTCAGGATTAGTTTGATTGTTGATGAAAGCACCGTAGCGTTCACCCACACACTTTAGTCTTACTCTCACTTCCGCGGCTCTTTCGTTTTAAGCGTAATCAGCAGTAACCGCTTCAAGGTTGCCCCTCAGCCGGGCGATGGAAGCCTCCTGCGAAAGGTTTGTCTGAGGGTCGCAGGCGCTCTTTTTTGTTTCGCGCGCCGCTTACTTCTGCAAAGTAAGCAGCACAGTTCCGGTCATCAACGTTCGTGTTTGCCGGATGTCTTGCGTCGTGGTATTGACGAACAACGCGTCGCGCCCTCTTTGGCGCAGGAAGCCGTTGACGGTTTCAATCGTTGACGGCTCTTCGTCGTAAAGCCCTTCGTCCAGCGCGGGGATCGAGAGCGTCGGCGCGAGCGTTAGATAATGTGTAAGGTTTTCCGTCGGCAGTGAGCCCACAGCTTCCTTCGTGGGTTGAATCTGAATCGCGCCGATCAGGGCGACGAGCGCCTGCTTCGCCGCTTCCTGCCGCGAAAGCCCCAGACCAACCTTATAGAATGAGCCGGCAGACTCCGCGCGCTCGAAAGCGTTTGCGATGACCACGTGAATCGGGGACTCGCCGGCGACTTCAAACAGGCGCATGGGCACATCCATGTGCGCTGCGCTCTTGAGAAGAAACTCCAGATCAGGGGCCGTGCAGCTCAACTCTTGCGCGTCGAGCACAAGCAGGCCGGCGTCGCCCTGTTCCAGATCGCGCAGCAGCTCATAGCCGAGTGCCCTGACGAGCCCGTCGCTCGAAAGCTCTCGGAACGTCTTGCCGACCGCCGCGCTCGAAGCCGCGCGCTCGAAATACTGGTTGCGATTGAGCGACGATAAAGGATAAACACCGGCTGCGGGCACGTGGTGCGTACGCTCTGTCAGGAGCGAAATCGCAGGCAGCCATTCAGTGCGCGTCTTGTCGTCAACGCCCGGCCCGCCGCTCCATCCTGATAATTGCTTGAGCGCAACGGGACGCTCTCTCGCTTCAAAAAGCTCCATGAAGCTGGCCGTGACCAGTTGGCGCTGATCTGGCATCGCCTGCGCGTAGCGTCTGGTCGCTTCCATCACGGCGTCGTAACGAGCCCTGACCGATGAATCCACGCTGTAAGTGTAAATGCGTGAGCCGGGCGCGGAGGCATCGACCGGGTCGCCCGCAAGCAGCAGCGATGTTCGCAGCGGCAACTGGACTAAATCGTCATCGGCGAAACTCTGGAAGATGCCCGACGCCGAGTTGATGTGAGGATACCAGCGCGTCAAAAACTGTTCGGTCGTCATCTCCTGATCGTGTGTGCCCTGAGCCATCTCAAGCAGCTGCGTCTGCTCCGCCTCCGCGTCAACGCGCGAGCAAGCGGTGCATAACGGATGGGCCAGAAGCGGGGCGCGAGAGGTCGCCAGCGTATAGAGGTCTTGTATAAGGACGCCGCCGTCGCTTTCGGGCGGCAAAAAGTCCGTCAGGATTTTGAAGGACTCGAAGGCCAGATTATTACCGAGCATCCTCGCCGTCGGGCCGGAGGCGACCACGCCTTCATCCGACAACTCTGTGCCAAGTAATAAAGAGCGCCATAGACTTGCTGTCCGGCGCTCTTCGAGATTGGAGGATAAACGCATCAGCCCGCAGAGTAGACAACAGGAATCGCCGGGCTTGACGAACGGGCCGATGAGGCTGCGACCGCCGAAGACTATGCTGGGCAGGTATGCGCGGCCCGCGCGTGTGCAACGCTCCTGCAAAAGAAGGGCCGAGCGCAGCGAGGGGCTATCGGAGCAGTAGATGACGAGCTCGAAATTGCCCGCCTCGACGGGCCGATCAAGCTCAGCCCCGTCCATGATTGAGAGCGTGGCCCTGACGCCGTCACGGCCCAACGTCGCCGCTTCCGCTTCAATCTCACGCAAATCTTCGTGCGCGCCTTCGCTCGGAATCAAGCTGACGTGCTTGAGTCCGTTACGTATGAGCGAGGTCGCCAGAGTTCTGAACGCGATGCCCGAACCGGCCACGATCACGCGGCTCTGCCGAAATGCCTTGAACCTCTTTAGCGGGCGCTCGGCATAATGATCTATCAACTCAAGCTGCGACTTGAACCGCAGGCTGACGGCTTCCGACAAAGTGGCCGCGTCTTCCGCGACATGGTTCTTAACGATGCCCTTATCAATGAGCGCTAAAACAATCTTCGAGACCATCGCGCGCTGGTCAGCGCCGAGCGCGGCACACATCTCTTCCAGGGTGAAAGCACCCGTCAGGTGCGGCACGAGCGATGTCACCCACTGATATATCTTCTTACCTTTAACTGAAAATACTTTGTCGCCATTTCGGAAAACCACCCCTTCCGCGGTCGGCAGAAAGATTGAATCCTGTTTCAGCTTAGGTCTGATCTGTGTAAGGTCTGTCATCATTTACTGCTTACTTTCAGGTCGCATGGGTGAGCCTGACTTCTGTATCCGCACGATCTGCACAATTATCCTTATGCAGGCACGCTCTCGAATACGTGTCGCTCAGTTAAAACTGACCGCTAAGACATACCGGCCCGCTGGACACTGCTGGAATTAATGGCTCAGTGTCAGGCCCTGCACTTGGGGGTCGTCTGGAGATGAATTTGAGCTTTGGACTTCAGGTGATCTGGGTGATTCCAGAGGAGCTGAGAGAGAGAATAAGCTAGTTAGTCTCGGATGCAGCTACAATAGACTATAATGCTATATATGTCAAGTGCAAAATATATGACATAGGCCGATATGCCGTATGTGGTGAATAATAACAGAGAAAGACGCCCGCCGTCGGGACGCGAGCGGGCGACTTATTTGATACTTCAGAGAAGATTCGCCGGGTGCGTAGTCCTTATAACAGGGCGGCGCTGAATCGCGGCGCAAGCGTAAAGGAGAGGGGCGAGAAGATTACAGGCCCGCTCGTGTTATGCTGTTCGGATGTATTGTTATGCAAAATACCGTATTGGAATCACCGAGCGGGCTCAAGGGCTCTTATAATCAAATGGAAACCATCACCACATCGCACCCATTTCCGATGATTCGGGGCGGCGGATTGTTCGTCTCTCTGATCGGACTGGGCATCGTGGCGGGCGCTATCCGGGGCGAAGGTCAAATGGCTTTACCCCTCATAGCCGGAGCTGTGGCGGCGGTGCTTGCGCTGAGCATCTTCAGGAGAAGCCTCACGCTCCCACTCGGCGTGCCGACGCGCACGCAGGTGATGGCGCTCGTGGGCGGAATCCTCGCAGAGTTCATCCTGTGCGGCATAGTGGCCTACGTGTTTCGCAATCAGGAGGCGAGACTCTTCTGGCTCTGGATTCTGCTGGTCGTAGGATTTCACTTAACAATCATCGCCGTGGCCCAAGGCCCCCTGATGCTGCTGCTCGGAGTGCTATGCATGGCTAACGCCGCGCTCGGCCTGTGGCCTTCGCACGTGCCCTTCTTACTGTTCTGGCTCGCGGACGGGATCTTGAAAATCATCATCGGTGGATGGATGTTCTTTGGGCAGCCAAGGTGGCGACTATTTTAAATCTACCGCACATAACCCGGGCGCATCAACGTCTCACCGCCCGATGTCGGATAAAGGACGCGCATTGTGATTAAGATTCAAATTGATGCCTTGCTCGCAGAGCAGGGGCGATCTTTCTACTGGCTGGCTAAAGAGACGGGCATCAGCCACACGACGCTGTGGAGGCTGAAGAAGGGACGGGCGCTCGGGATCAACTTCGATACTTTGGAGAAAATCTGCCGACGGCTTAACTGTCAACCCGGCGACATACTGAGCCTTGGGAGCGAGAAGAAGAAGAAGCCTGCTCAGCGGCTAGCGACGAAAAGCAGGAAGAAGGCGTGAGGTTAGGAATTCTCAACGGCCTCCTGCTCAGCCGGGGTCTTCCGTTCAGGGTTGAATCACAACCTTCGGCTTGCACGCAATGAATCACACCGGACAATATCCTGCCGCTTGTTTTAATTGTTGGGCAAAGCGCGTCATGAAAGCAGTCAATCCATTAAGGGGCGATAGCTGTATTCATCAAGCTCGCGAGATGGCGCAGCATTGAGGGTGCTTTCAGGTACAATGCGTTCGTAATAACGATGATCGGGCAGACACGCGCAGCCGCTCGATACTGGCATTAGAGATGGGCTGCCTTGTCTCCCCCGGTAAGAATTTTTGAGGGCACGAGCCCGGTATGAATAGGCCCTGGAGAGAACAATTTAAGGCTGCGGTAATAGCAGGCGTGCTGATCTTGCTGTCGCTCTGTGCCACGGGCAGGGCACATGGACAGGAACGCGCGCCGACCACGAGTTCACAAGATAGTGTCGAGCAGGAGGTGTCGGGATTGCACGAGCAGGCCCGGCAGCTCATGTCGAAGCGAGAATTCGATGCTGCGCTGCCGCTGCTTCTGCGGGCGCTGGCGGTGGCCGAAAAGAATCTGGGAGCGGAACACGACAAGGTCGTAGAGTCTCTTACTTATCTGGCTTACCTGTATGAGGCTCAGGAGGATTACGCGCGCGCGGAGCAGATGTACTTGCGCGCCCTGAAAATCACAGAGAAGACAGAGGGTACAGAGCACTTGAATGTCGCAACTCTGCTCAACGCTCTGGCGGAGATGCACCTGAAGAAGAATGACCTTGCAGAGGTCGAGCCGCTGCTAGAACGCGCTCTGGCGATTCGCGCGAAAACAACTGAGCCGGAGTATCCCGGCACGTCCACACTGCTCGTCAATCTCGCGCAGTTCTATCGAGCTAAAAAGGATTATGCGCGGGCTGAGCCACTGCTGCGGCGCGTGCTCTCGATAGTCGAGCGGGCACAGGGAGCCGAGAGCGACGAAGTGGCCCGGGCACTGGTTGATCTCGGCATGCTCTATTTCGAGGCGAGCGAAGCGGGTAAGGGTGTGCCGCTCATGGAGCGCGCCTTAAAGATCGACGAAAAGAGATACGGCCCTGAGCACATCGCTATCACCAGATCGCTCAACCCGCTGGCCTTCCTCAAATATGTCGCCGGTGATTATAGAGGCGCGGAGCAGCTCTACAATCGCATGCTGGAAATGTACGTGAAGATCGGCGGCGAGGATAACCGTTACAACTCGACGCCGCTCTCCGGGCTCGCCAACGTCTACAAGGCGAGGGGCGACTACGAGCGTGCCGAAGCCCTCTTCCGGCGCGTCGTGGCGATTGAGGAGAAGGCCGACGGCGCAGATCACCCGCGACTCGCCATCACACTCGACAGCTTTGCCGAGCTGTACCTGCAAAAGCGTGATTACCCAAGCGCTGAACCTCTCCTTCAGCGCTCGCTCCGGATACGCGAGAAAGCTTTCGGTGCTGAGCATCCTCTCTCCGTCTTCTCTTTAGACAATCTCGGCAGGATGTACAGGGAGAAGGGTGATTATGAGAGGGCCGTAGAAACCTATAAGCGCATTCTTGAGATCAGGGAGAAAACGCAGGGGGCGGAAGACCCGTCTGTCGCCGCCACCCTTAACAATCTGGCGCTTGTTTACGTTGACAGGGGAGACTATGCGCGTGCCGAGCCGCTATTCGAGCGCGCGCTCCGTATTCGCGAAAGTAAGCTCGGGCCTGATGACGCGGCTGTTGCGAAAACGCTCGGCGACCTCGCCACGCTCTACAAAGAGAAAGGCGATTACGCGCGCGCCGAAGCCCTCTATCAACGCTCGCTCGCGATATACGAGAAAGCTGCCGGCCCCTCGTCCTCTAATGTCGCTTCGACGCTTAATAACATGGCCGGGGTTTATAGCATCAAGGGCGATTATGAGAGGGCCGAACAGTTGCAGCGTCGCGCGCTGGCGATCAGGGAAAAGGTTCTGGGCCGGGAGCACGTGGACATCGGCGATTCTCTCAACAACCTTGCCCTCCTGTACGAGAGAAAGGGCGACTTCAGAGAAGCCGAAACGCTCTACCATCGTGCCCTTGAGATCATGGAGAAGGCGCTCGGCGCAGCTCATCCCAAGGTCGCCACGGCGCTCAACAATCTGGCCGCTCTCTATTTAAGGGAAGCCGATTATTTACGGGCCGAGCCTCTGCTTGAGCGCGCACTGGCGATTCGCGAGAAGGCTCTGGGGGCAGAGCACCCTGACGTTGCGTCTTCCCTGAACACGCTGGGCCGCCTCCTTCACATGAAAGGCGACTATCAGCGCGCCGAGCAGTTGTTCGAGCGCGCGCTCCGAATACGAGAGCAGACGCTCGGCGCGGAGCATACGGACGTGGCCGTCGTTCTCTCCAATCTGGGCCTCGTCTACGGCGAGCTGAAAGATTACGAGCGCGCTGAGAAGTTCCTGCAACGTGCCCTCGCCGTCAACGAGAAGGCGCTCGGTGCAGACCACATCGATCTGACCACTCAGCTTAACAATCTGGCAGTCCTCTATTATGAAAAGGGTGATCTAGCGCGGGCCGAGCAGTTGACCAGACGCGCGCTCGCGATACGCGAAAAGAAGCTGGGGCTGGAGAACCCTGATTCCGCTCTCTTGATCAATAGTCTTGCCGCACTCAACGACAAGAGGGGCGACTACGGCCACGCCGAACCGCTCTATCAGCAGGCGGAGTCGATTCTGGAAAAAGCACTCGGGCCGGAGCACCCGGAGGTCGCCACCGTTCTCGCCAATCTGGCATTGATGTACGCCGTGACGGGTCAAACGGAGAAGGCCCTGACGTATCTCGCGCGCACCAATGAAGTACGCGAGCATAATCTCTCGCTCATTCTCAACACCGGCTCGGAACAACAGAAGCTGCTCTATCTGGCGACCCTTGCGGGGGAGACCGACTACACCGTCTGGCTTCATCTTAAGCGCGCGTCCGGGGATGTGCGCGCCGCGCGTCTGGCATTGACGACAATTTTGCGGCGTAAAGGGCGCGCGCTCGATGCCATGGCCGATCAGATAGGGAGTTTGCGTCGCAGGCTCAACCCGCAGGATCGTGCCCTGCTTGAGCGGTTGGATAAGGTAAACTCCGAGCTGGCCGCGCTGGTGCTCAAAGGGGCTGGAAACGGCGCAGACCCTGCGCGACACAAAGAATCTCTCTACAGGCTTGAAGCCGAGCGCTTGCAGGCAGCCGTCAGCCTCCGCAGCGCGCAGTTCCGCGCACAGTCGCAACCGGTCACGCTTGAGAGCGTTCAGGCATTGATTCCGACCGACGCCGCACTGGTCGAGATGGTCTCGTATCGCAGCTTCAATGAGCAGGCGAGGACGAGAGATGAGCGTTGGGGAGCGGAGCGTTATGCCGCTTACGTGCTCCGGCGTGAAGGCCAGCCTGCGTGGGTAGACCTCGGCGAAGCAGCGCCGATTGATGCCGAGGTCGCACTCCTGCGCGGCGCGCTCGGCGACCCACTGGGCGGGCAGACCAAGCGCATAGCAAGAGCGCTTGACGAGCGTTTGATGCGCCCTGTTCGACGGCTGCTCGGCGATGCGACGATGTTGCTGCTCTCGCCCGACGGAACGCTCAACCTCGTCCCCTTCGAGGCCCTCGTGGATGAGCAGAACAAGTATCTGGTCGAACGCTATACGATCACCTATTTGACCAGCGGGCGTGACCTGCTGCGGCTGCAAATACACGCGCCGAGCAGGCACGCACCGCTCATCCTCGCCGACCCTTTGTTTGACCAGAGCGCCGCGCCCACTACTACTGCTGCTGCCGCTAGCCTGACTGAGCAGAACAACGACGCGAATCGCCGCTCCTTCGATTTTACTAAAGCACAATTTGCTCCCCTCCCCGGCACTGCCGAAGAAGCGAAAGCTCTCGTCGGCATCTTGCCTAAGGCAGAGCTTCTCACGGGCGCGAGGGCGACAGAGACGGCGCTCAAGCAGGCGAGCGCCCCGGCCATCCTGCACGTCGCCACGCACGGATTCTTCCTTGCGGACGGCAGAGACGGCGCGGCCACACAGCATGATCTGGCGATAGGGCAAGAGAGTGCACTACAATCTCTTTCAGTGCCGAGCGAGAACCTGCTCCTGCGCTCGGGACTTGCTTTGACCGGGGCTAACCAGCGGCGTGGCGGGCAGAGCGAGGACGGCGTGCTGACCGCGCTCGAAGGCACTGGGCTCGACCTGTGGGGCACAAAGCTCGTCGTGCTCTCGGCTTGTGAGACCGGGGTGGGCGACGTTAAGAACGGCGACGGAGTATATGGGCTACGGCGCGCGCTCGTTCTGGCAGGCGCGGAGAGCCAGTTGATGAGTCTCTGGCAGGTCGATGATGCGGCCACGAAGGAACTGATGGTGGAGTATTACAAGCGCTTGCAAGCGGGCGAAGGTCGTGCCGAAGCGCTCAGGCACGTACAGCTACAGATGCTCAAAAGCGCAGACTGGAATCATCCCTACTTCTGGGCGAGCTTTATCCCTCTGGGCCACTGGGCGAGCATGAACGACTGAGACGAAGCGAATTTGCGCCTCGCTCAAGTAATCGAAGTGTTGGCCGTCATCCATCTCTCGTTTCAGAGCCGTTAATGTAAGGCCGTCACCTAACGCACATTGGCCGCATATGCCTTTGCTGACAAAAGACAGTCTGGTGATGTATATCCTGCGTCGCCGCTACCGGGCGTTCGTCATCTCACTGACCTGTGCGGTCTGGTTTCTGGTCGCCTTCCTGATGTACCCCCTGAAAAACTCTGACGGTACTTACACCTCTTACCCCCTTGGACTGACGACCGAATTGGAGAATCGAGCGCTCGACCTGCTCTTTCAACTGCGCGACGCAAGACACACGGCCCTGCGCGCACGCGGGCAAAGTGAGCCCATCTCGATCATTGAGATAGACGAGGCGTCGATCAAAGCGTCTCGCGTGCGTATGCAAAAGTGGCCGCGCAACTGGTACGCGCAATTGGTCGACCGTGCGAGCGAAGGCGGGGCGACTGTCATCGGTCTGGACATCTTTCTGAGCGAAGAGGGCGGCACATCTGCTGAAGACATAGCAGCCGACCGTCAACTCGTCGAGTCAATCGAGAGGGCGGGCAACGTCGTTCTGGCAACGAAAACAGGGGGCGGAGGCTTCGACGAGCTTAAGCCTCTGCCCGCTTTCGCCGACGCCGCCTATGCCACTGGCTTCGCTGATTTCCCGCTCGACGGCGACGGCTTTGTGCGAAACTCTCAGCTCTTTCTGGCGCGCTCGACAGGTGCGCCGGATTTCAGTTTCGCAACCCGTTTGGCCGAAGGACACCTGCTCTCTCAGAAGTACGCGCAAAAGTTTTCAGAGTTGCGGCAGCGCGGCCTTGATGAGCAGGCTGCCGCGGAAGAGGCTGGCGCTTACGCTCAACAGGCTTCGATGCTCAAGACCGGCTCTGCCGATGGCGAGGTGCTGTTAAATGATCGTGTTCTGCCGCTGCGTACAGACCTGAATCTACAACTGGACTTTCGCGGGCGCACCCCGGCCTTTCGCCGCATCTCAGCGCGCGACGTTCTGTTTGAAAAGAACGCACAGATTCCGGACGATTTTTTTCGCGACCACATAGTCCTCATCGGCGCGACCAATCTGGACGCGCCCGATCAGTTCCTGACTCCTTTCTATGAGCCCTCTTTGCCGGCGCGCATCCTTGACCGGAGTCTCAGAGGCGCGCCTCCGGCGCGTACGCCCGGAATAGAATTGCATGCCACATCTCTGGCGACCATGCTCTTCGGTCGTACTCCGGTACGCCCGCGCTATAGCTTGCAGGTCGCGGCTCTGGCTTTGCCCCTCGCGCTGGCCGCGCTTGTCCTCTTTCTGCTCAGAGCATTCCGTGGCCTGCTCGCCGTAACCCTCATTGCCGTCGCTTCGCTCGTGCTCGCTTCGTGGGCCTTCAATGCACACGGGCTGATTCTCCCCCTGGCGAGCGCGTGGCTGGGTCTGGGCCTGCTCACCCCCGCCGGTCTCGGCTTGCGTTATGCGCGTGAGCGAGTCCTGCGTGCCGAAACGGAGGAAGAACGCGCGCAGGTCATGGATATCTTCTCGCGCTTTGTTTCTCGCGAAGTCGCTCAGGAGATGTGGGAGCAGCGAGGACAGCTATCGCTCTCCGGCGAACGTCGCGTCGTGACGGTTATCTTCACGGACATACGCAACTTCACGTCGCTTTCCGAGCATGCCCCGTCAGGAGAAGTTGTCGAGTGGTTGAACGATTACTTCGGTCGCATGCAGGAGATCATCACATCACACGGCGGGCACATCAATAAGTTTATCGGCGACGGGTTGATGATCGTCTTCGGCGCGCCCGTCGACCGGGGCGAAAGTGTGGAAGCGCGGGCCGCCGTCGATTGCGCTCTCATGATGCTCGACAGCGTCGGTCGAATGAATGAGGACTGGAAAGGAACGGGTCGCCCGGAATTTAAGATTGGCGTCGGCATCAATAGCGGTGAAGCCACGTGCGGCGTCGTCGGAGCCCGACAGCGGCTCGAATACACGATTATCGGCGACGCCGTCAATCTGGCCTCAAGGCTCGAATCGGCGACCAAAGATTTAGGCGTCTCGATAGTCATCAGTGAAGCCACAGCACGCCTGCTTGACGATGCCTACGAGATGGAGGCGCTCGGCCCGGTAAAAGTTAAGGGCAAGAGTGCAAATACATCCATCTACACCGTCAAAAGCAAGAAGATTGAAAACCAAAAAAGTCCCCCCGCGATTGACAGCCCCTAGCGTCATGGCTCAAATATAGAACTACTGAAAGTCCGTTCCCTTCCCCATTCGAACGGGTGAGGTTAAGTTATGCCTTTATCAATTACAGCCTGCTCGCGGCTCGCCTTCATCCTATCGCTTCTGCTCCTCCTCCCTGGCGCGATAAGCTTGACGACTCAGGCGCAGGTGGTGGAGAAGAAGGAGGCATCCACAAAACCCGCGACGGGGGCACATCGCCCTCTGCCCAAACCTACTGGGGGCACGCGGGGATTTGAAAGGTATGCTGGTCGCACTGCTTCTGCCAGATTGATTGTCGCAGCAGGCACGCGCGGCGAGCCCGCGGAGGCCAGGAAGTACCGCGAAGAGGGAGAGGCATTCTACAAAGCCAGACGTTACAACGAAGCCATAGAGGCGTTCAATCATTCGCTCCAACTAAACCCCGCGCAGCCCGTAGTCCACTTTAACCTCGGCGTCCTCTACGGCGACTTGCAGCGGTACAAAGAGGCGATCAAGGCGTATAGGGAAGCAGTGCGCCTCAAATCCGACTACCCGCTGGCCTATTTCAACATGGGGAACGCTTATTCGGATGCGGGTGAGTACGGGAAAGCCATCGAGGCGTTTAGAGAGGCGTCAGGGCTCGATGCCATCGCGCCCGCAGCCCATTACAATTCGGGCGTCGCCTACGTCGAGTTAGGTCAGCAGGAAGAGGCTCTCAAGTCGTTCAAAGAGGCCGTACGCCTTCAGCCTGAGCACGCTGCCGCTTACTACAATCTTGGCATCGCCTATGGCTCTGGCGGGCAGCATAGGGAAGCGGTCGAGGCTTTCACAGAGGCACTTCGTCTGAGAGAGAAAAGCGAGGATGAGCGTTTCACACTGGGCGAGGCGCGCTTTAATCTCATCCTTGCGCTCCTCAACCTCGACATGAAAAACGAGGCGACCGCGCAATATCGCATTCTCAAAAGTCTCAACCCCGAGCTGGCGAATGAACTTTCCAGTCTGATTGAAAAGTAAGGCTTAGACTGAATCGATATAGAGACATGCTTCGCCCGACAATTCTAAATGGCTATGCAGGTATCGGATGAGCAGAAGATTCACCCGAGCTCAAACGATTGTCGGCCCATCCGCATCGAAAGCATAGAGGGCGCTTTGAAGGGAGAGGGATTGCGCCTTTAATCGTTCCGCCGCCCTCTAAGGTTCATCTCTTTCTTATGTAAATAGCGATCATACGCTCGACGACTCTCGAACGCCTCGAATGCTGCGACCCTCGCATATTCCGCCCCGGGAGGCCACGCGATGATCTTCCTTCCTTCGTACACGTCGGCAAAGGAGTAGATGTTCTCTAAAACGGCGCGACATTCCAGCTCCTCCCGCGCGGAGTAGAATGCGCTCCACGGGCGACGCGTAGTTTTGACATAGATGCTGTGCTTCTCATCATATAAGTCTGGCAGCCTGTGAAAAGGAAGAGTCGATAGAGCGAGCTGGTAATCTTTATAAAGAGCCTTTTCTTCGGGCGTATTGGGCATGTAATCGCCCTTCCCGGCGAAACGCCGCATCCGATCTTCCTTCGCCTCAAGCTCCTTCTCCGTCTTCGCGTTTATAGCTCTCAACCCGTCGTAGTTTTCATCGGATAATTTTTCGACGACATCAAGCGTGATTTCATACTTCTCCTGACGTCTGGATCGCTCGATCATTTCCGTCCTTAGTTTTCCCGGCGGAGGCAAGGCAATCGGATTGTAGTATGTCACCGATTCCCTTCTCGTTATTACTATCGAGCCATCTGCCTGCGTCACGTCCCACCCGGGCTGAATAATTTTCACGACTCGGTCACGCCAAGACGCAGGTGGCAATTCGGCTCTCCCTTTATCCTGTGCCACGTTTGCAGCACATCCGGCAAGCAGCATTACCGCCGTGCAGAATAATATGGCTCTGACATAGCTGGGTTGAAACATTGCATACTCCGCTTTCCTTTAAGAAGCGATCTCATCCTCGAATTAAGCTGCGCCGAGCGCAAGCCTTCAATCCGCACCGGAGGAAGAATCAAAAAAGCGCTGACCTTTGCCGACATCGCGCATGATTTCGGGGTCGCCACAGATGTCACAGAGTTCATCCGAATACTCTGACTGTAAGTGCCTGATGACGGGGGCGATCTGTTTCCGGAATTCGTATGAGGTCATGAACTCCCAGCCTATAGCCATCTCAACAGAAGCCAGACGCATATCAGGCGTTTTGTTGATGCGCTACGTCCCATACCATTCTAACCCTCCGGGCAGCTTATTAGCGGAAAATTCCAGATGTATCACTCGCCGGTGGATTGGCTCAGAGCCTGCCGATGAAGCATGAAGCAATAAGGGGCGCATCAACAATGCGCCACATTTCGGAACACGACACACAACCATTTCACCCGTGTCCTTCAACTTTCGCGTGCCCTCGGCGTCAAGGCGACCTTGTTTATGCGAGCCGGCAATTACTTTCAGCGCTCCGTTCGATTCATCCGTCGCGTCCAGATGAATTCTCATCGTCAAGATGTTTTCAAGAATGGAAACGGGTGGTTGAGTATGTGCTATGCCAGCCTTGACTGACCAACGACTGAATCCTTCAACGTCTTTCTTTTGACGAACGGCAATCGTCAGGTCTTGATGCCAGGCGACTTTCCAGTTGGCTTCGGGTGTTTTATCAAAGAAGATGGCTCGGATAACTCGCGCGTCTTTCCCGGCCATCGAATCGACCACATCCCTGATGCGCGAACTGTGTGCCAACTCTCTCACGGCTGGCGCGACGCTCAATAGGTCTCTGATTCCGAAAGCAACATTACGACGCCGACTCACGGCATGATGAAGACTGATCTTTTCAAGAGAATCAGATAGCTCTGAAATAATCGCGCAGTCTATGACCGTATCAAGAATTGCGAAGCCCTCGGTTTCAAGCTTCTCAGCATGACTTTTCATTCCCTCATTATAACCGACACTTCAAAGCGCCTGACGCCCCGATAAATCGGGCGCGACGCGATGAGCTGTCAGGCATGCCCTCGATTATAAAATCAAAGCCTTGAATTAAGCGCTCCGAAAACTTGCGGATTGACCGAATGTTGGTTAAAGTCGCAAACATGCTAGCGTCAGATTCCTCCTGATTCTGACGTGAGTGTTAGTCGGTTACGTTCAGCAAGATATTGCCGGCAAGATTTCAGAAGGATAGAAGCACCCCGACCCGCTTTATATCTTTTTCCCAGCTTTACTTCAGTCAAACAGCAGCCCCGTAGGAAACTCCGGCAACCCGCCCTCTGGCGTGACGCCGGCATCTTCAGTGATCTCCTGCTTTGACAACTGACTCCGCGCTGTTCTGACAGCATCCGCTGCTTCGTCTCGAATCAATCGGTCAGGCACGAGGACGACTCTCATCGACTCAGTCTCGGCTTTAGAGCGTGCCTGCGGAAATCATCAAGAGCTTTCACCCCGGGAATAATTATATGATTCGCCCGTCCCCCATCGATTCACGCCGACGCCCTCTGATCTTCGCGCTTGTGCTCGCCTGCATGGGAACTATATTTTTCCTTGCCGCGACGGAGCGCTTCATTCCGCACACACGAGCCGAAAAGCCCGCAGACGAAGCCGTAATGGAGGCTCAGGAGAGGCGTGTGAAATCGGACATTGAAAAATCCATCAAACAGTATCAACTGATTAAGCTGGACAGGGCGGAGCTGGCGTCGCGCGTACGCAGCACCGGCAAACTCTCTTTCGCCACCGCCGATCAAAGTTATGAGATTAAGCTCACGCCCAACGACCTGCGCGCCCCCAGTTACAGGGCGGAGGAAGTCGGAGCTGACGGACACACCTACAGGGTGGAATCAGGCCCTGTGCATACCTACAAAGGGACAGTGCTCGGCATGGAGGGAGCAGAGGCCCGTTTTACTATTGACGATAAAGGTGTCGAAGGAGTCATCGCCCGGCGCGGGGCGACCTACTTCATCGAGGCGGCCAGCCGCTATTCATCCTCCGCCGCTTCGGGCGATTTCGTATTCTACAATTCATCAGACGTGCTGGAGGACGCGCAGGGAGAATGTGGGACTACGCTGTCTGAAACCGTCGATGCCCGGGCCGAAAGCTTGAGGGCCGGGAAATCTCTGCCTCACAATCTGCAAGACGCTGAGAGCCCGGCGGCAAACCTCACGACCACGCGCACAGTAGAGCTTGCGACGGAGGCCGATTACGAATATGTCACAGCACTGGGGGACTCCGCCAAAGCCAATCAGGAGATTCTGAGCATCATGAATCAGGTGGATGGAATCTATAAGGCCGAGTTCGGAATCACCTTCAGCATCGTCTATCAACACACGTGGGCGACATCGGATGACCCTTACACCTCACTGTCGGCCATTACCACCCTCGAAGAGTTTACAAACTACTGGAAGGCCAACAAGGCGGACGTGGCAAGGGATTTGGCCCACATGTGGACGGCGCGGCTGACGAACGATTACATCGGATACGCGTGGATAGGTGTGGTCTGCAACAATCCGAATTTTTCCTATGCCGTCTCTCTCATGCTGACGCACAGGCCGGCGACGCTCACGGCCCACGAGCTCGGCCATAATTTCGGAGCCACGCACGTTAACACCACCTCATCGTGCGACAACACGATCATGGTCTCCAACATCAATTCTTCAACTGCCTTCTGTGACTTCTCGCGCAACCAGATTAACACCCACGTCAGTAATGGCCCGGCATGCCTTTCGGTCTCGCCGTCGGGCTGCTCCTACGGCCTTTCTTCTACCGGCCAGTCTTTTGGCGCAGGGGCGGGGACGGGCAGCGTTAGCGTGACAGCCGATGCCGGGTGCAACTGGCTTGCTACCAGCAACACGTCCTGGATTAGCATCGTCGGAGTCGGAAACTCGGACAGCGGTTTGAACTACGTCGGCAACGGCAACTCAACCATCAGCTACAGCCTATCCCCCAACAACGGTTACACGCGCAAGGGAACAATGAGTATCGCCGGACGCACCTACACCGTGACGCAGGCGGGGGCACAGCCGGAGTGTGCCGTTCAACCCATTTCGATAGGACAAACTGTGAACGGCACGCTGTCCACAAGCGACTGCGGCGCTATGTGGAAGTCTTATTTCGCCTATACGCACAGGTACTCGTTCAATGGGATGGCCGGGCAGCAGATACAGATATCTCTGGGCTCGACTGATTTCAATCCCGATCTGTACCTGACCGGGCCTGACGGGGCGCGGGTCGCTTCTTCCAATCAAAACGGAGGCACGGCCAACGCCTACATCCCGTCGCCGAGCTCTCTGCTGACTCTACCCCAGACCGGAACCTACATCCTCGAAGTCACATCCTTCGATGGCAGGATGCTGGGCTTTTATACTTTGACTTCAAATGCACCCTGCACCTACTCAATATCACCGGCCAGTAAGAACTTTCCTTCCGGCAGTGGAACCGGAAGTGTGAGCGTCACGGCGACGAGCGGTTGTAGCTGGACTGCTACGAGCAACGATCCGTCATTTATCACCATCACCGGCGGCACAAGCGGAAACGGCAACGGCACAGTCGCCTATGCGATTGCGGCCAACACGACCGCCACTCCACGCACGGGCACGCTCACAGTTGCCGGGCAGACCTTCACGGTCACACAAGATGCCGCACCTCCGCCACGCACGATACAGCTGTCACAGGCCAGCTACACAGTTTCGGAAGGCGCGGGCTCGCTCAACATCACCGTCACCCGCGGCGGCGATACTTCGTCTCCGGCCTCGGTCAAGTATGCGACCGGCGACGCAACTGACGTTAACTTCAGGTGTGATCCCACCACGCCCGGACAGGCGACCGTCTACGCCTCGCGCAAGTGTGATTATCACATCGCCGCCGGCACGCTGCGCTTCGCCGCCGGGGAAGATAGCAAGCAGTTCGCCCTGAGCATCATCGATGATGTTTATGTGGAAACCTCAGAGGCTTTGACCGTCACGCTGAGCAATCCCGGCGGCGGCACGCTCGGCGAGCACAGCACCGCGGCGTTGATAATCACCGACAATGACACGTACGGCTCGACGAACCCGATAGACGACACCCGCTTCTTCGTTCGTCAGCTCTACGTCGACCTCTTGAGCCGCGAGCCGGAACCCGGAGGCTGGAACGGCTGGACGACGAGAATCGACCAGTGCGGCCAGCCGGGACAGCCTCCCCCTCCGTGCGACCGCGTCACGGTAAGCGGCGATGGCTTCCTTCGCTCGGGCGAGTTCTTCGACCGACAGTTCTTCGTGCTCAGGCTCTACCGCACCGGACTCGGAAGAATTCTTCGTTATGAGGATGTCGGAGACCTGGCTTATGTGAGCGGCTTTCTAACCGACGCCGCGCTCGAACTCAACAAGCAGGACTTGGTCAGCGAGATCATGGGCCGCACAGAGTTCGGCAGTCGCTACAATGGCTTGAGTGATATACAGTTCGTTGAAGGACTGTTGCAGACGGCAGGCGTCACAGTACCCGCCGAGGTGCGTCAGGCTTGGATCACGTCCCTGGGAGGGACGAAGGGCCGGGCACAAGTCTACAGAGAGATATCGGAGCGACCGGAAGTGAGCGCTAAGTACCTGCACGAGGCGCAGGTCGTGTCGGCCTACTACGGGTTCTTCACACGTAATCCGGACGGGGCGTACCTGAACTACCTGCAACGACTCGACAGCGGAGAGATCACGCTTGCAGACCTTGCCAACGCTTTTATCAACGCACAGGAGTATCGCACAAGGTTCGGGCAATAAAAGGAAGTAGTAGGGGAAAACCCCATATCCTGCGAGCCGTCCGTCGCCTGACAAGTCATGTCGGCCACCACTGCATCAGTCACCTGGTTTTGATAAGAGATCACGGGTGAAAGATTGGATGATGATGACAGAGAAGGATGGATTATACCCGAGTTGCGGTTTTTGCAACGCAGCCGTTTTTACGCCCTCTGATTCAGAGAGGAAGTTAACGATGATGAGCGCCTCACGGGCTTTACAGATGCCCGCATCGGGCGACGCTTCTCAGCGAAGCCATAAGCCGCCCCGCCGAGGCCGAATCAGAACGAGCCGCTCAGCGGGTCAGAGCCGTGGGTTATACCTGCTGGCGATTCTCTTAATTCTGCCGGTATGCCGTTCGATGGTGACAGCGACACCCCCCATTGAGCAGGGGCGAGCGACGCATGCGGCGGGGACGGCCCTGTCTCTTATTCTCCCTGTTAACGCCACGAGGTCTATACCCCTTCAGGAGGAGGGGGCGCTCCGGCTTGAGCTTGGTAAGCCAATCGAACGAGAGATTGCCGGAGGCCGAGCGCACAATTACCAGCTGCATCTTGCCGCGAATCAATACCTGAACTTGATCGTCGATCAAAGAGGCATCGACGTGGTGGTTTCGCTGTTCGGGCCGGACGGTCAACAACTCGCCGAAGTAGATAGCCCGAACGGAGCACAGGGGCCAGAGCCGGTTGTGGTAGTCGTAGAGACTTCGGGGAATTATCGCCTTGAGGTACGCACGCTGGACAAGGATGCAGCTGCCGGTAAGTACGAAGTGAAGATCGGCGAATTGCGCGCCGCAACGCGACAGGACAGAGACCGCATTGCCGCGCAGCGGGCTTTCGCAGAGGCAGAGCAGTTGAGCGGGCAGGACACTGCGGAATCCTACGGCAAAGCCATGCAGAAGTATGACGAAGCCATCATGCACTTTCGCGCTGCCGCCGACCGTCAGGGCGAAGCCACTGCTCTCAACAACAAGGGTCTGGCATACTTTCTAAGCGGAGAAAACCATCAGGCTCTCGGTTACTTCGCTCAGGCGCGTTCGATCTTCATGGCGACAAGCGACTCCGGCGGCGAAGCCCTGACGCTGCTGAACTTCGGGCTTGTCTATGATGAGTTGGGCGAAATGCAGAAGGCTCTCGATAATTACAATCGAGCGTTAATGATATTTCGTGATCTGGGGGATCGCCAGAGAGAAGCATTCATGCTCATCAATCTGGGGACGCTCTATCATCGTTTGGGCGACAGTGGTCAGTCGCTCGACCTTTATACCCGAGCCCTATCCCTCTGCCGGAGCCTGACGCATAGCGATTGCGAAGCGACAGCGCTCGGCGGGATCGGCAGGACACACTATACGCTCGGCGATAAACAGAAGGCGATTGACAATTATAATCAAATGCTCTCGATCTATCGCGACATGGACTTCCCCAGAGGACAATCCACGGCGCTTTTCTATCTCGGTCTTGCCTATAGCGATCTGGGCGAAAGGCAAAAGGCGCTGGACTACTACACCGAGGTGCTGGATGTCAGCCGGAAAGCAGGTTTTAGAGACACGGAAGCCGCGACGCTGAACAAACTCGGAGTTCTGTATGCCAACATGGGCGAAGGGCAGAAGGCGATTGAGCATTACAAGCAGGCTGTATCCCTGTTTCGTCTTATGGGTAATCGAAGTGAGGAAGCAGATGCGCTTTACAATATTGCGCGCTATGAGAACGGGCGCGGCGCTCTGGAAGCCGCACGCGTACAGAGCGAAGCCGCGCTAGCCATCGTCGAGTCTTTACGCACGAAAATCGTGGGCGAGGACTTACGCTCGTCATACTTCGCCTCTTTTCAGGAATATTATGGATTTCACATAGACCTGTTGATGCGTTTGCACAAGCAACAACCATCGAAAGGCTATGACGTGGCGGCGCTACAGAGCAACGAGCGTGCCCGCGCGCGCAGCTTGCTCGAACTATTGACCGAAGCCCGCGCCGACATTCGTCAAGGCGTCGATCCGTCACTGCTTGAACACGAGCGGACATTACAACAACGCCTTAACGCGAAGGCTGATCGTCAGGCGCGATTACGCAATACGCCGGTCGCCGAAGATCAGGCCGCAGCCCTCACCGAAGAGATCAAAGCACTCGAAACGGAGATTGAAGCGCTGACGGCTGAATACCAGCAAGTGCGGGCACAAATTCGGGTCAGGAGTCCGCGCTACGCGGCCTTAACGCAACCTCAGCCTCTAACCTTGAAAGAGATTCAAACCCAACTGCTCGACGCGGACACGCTGCTGCTCGAATATTCGCTCGGCACAGACCACAGTTACCTGTGGGCGGTGACGCCGACTTCCATCAAGAGCTACGAATTGCCAAAGCGTGAAGAGATCGAAGCGGCGGCGCGGCGGTTCTACGCTTTAACCACCATGCCCCCGCAACAGGCTAGCTCCGCCACGGAGAAGCGTGAAACGGGAGAAGATTTGCAGCCGGAGGACGGCACACGGCTGACGCAGTCGGCGGATCAATTGAGCCGGATGCTGCTCTCTGCGGTCGCCCCGCTGCTGGGCCAAAAGAGGCTGCTTATTGTCGGTGACGGCGTGCTGCAATACATCCCGTTCGCGGCCCTGCCGACGCCTGCCGGCGCTCGCAGGACGGCGGCTACACCGCTCGTCGTCGAACACGAGATAGTGAACCTGCCATCGGCTTCGACGCTCGCCATACTGCGAAGTGAGACGGGCGCGCGCCAGCCTGCGCCAAAGACGCTGACGGTCATAGCCGACCCGGTTTTTGAAAGAAGCGACGAGCGGCTCAAAACACGAGCCGGCCAGACAGGCGCGCTTGACGCAGGCTCGCCGGCGCGGGCGGACGAATGGCGCGGTAGCAGGCTGGTCGCAGCCACGTCCGCAAAGCAATCAGGCGTCGCGGACGCCGACCTGCGTATCCGGCGACTGCCGGGCACACGGCGCGAAGCGGAAGAGATCGTCAAACTCGTTTCACCGAACGACTATAAAAAAGCGCTCGACTTTGCGGCGAACCTTGCGACAGCGACCAGCCCTGACATGGGCCAGTATCGCTACGTGCATTTCGCCACACACGGATTTCTCAACAGCCAGCACCCGGCGCTCTCCGGCATAGTGCTCTCGATGTTCGACGAGCAGGGCGCGCCGCAGGACGGTTTCCTGCGCGCTCACGAAATCTTCAACCTGAAGCTGACGGCGGATGTAGTAGTGCTCAGCGCATGCCGGACCGGACTCGGCAAGGAGATCAGGGGCGAAGGGTTGGTCGGACTCACGCGCGGCTTCATGTATGCCGGCACGCCGCGCGTGGTGGTCAGCTTGTGGAATGTCAACGACGCCGCGACGGCGGAATTAATGACGCGCTTTTACCGTGGGATGCTGGTCGACAAGCTGCGCCCGGCCAAAGCACTACAGGCGGCGCAGGTGTCCATGCTAAAGGAACGAAGATACAGCGCGCCGTTTTACTGGGCGGCCTTCACGCTGCAGGGCGAATGGCGCTGAATGGTCAGTACGCGCTAGGCTTAAGAGGGCAGCGATACGATCTTATTTGCCATCCATACTTCGCCAGTCGCCCGACGGGATGAAGGCCGCCCAGTAGTACGGGTGACGATAATCCTTGCCGGAAACTTCGCCGCCCACGTCGCCTGTTTCGCGTTTCCCCTTCTGTTTGTCGGAATCAGTGGCCGGCAATGGCAGCAGCTTACCTTGCAACATCGCCAGTTGCACTTGCCTGAGCGCTTCACCGCGCCTCGCACCTGCCAGCAGGCGCTTGTAGTAATCGACCATCAGGTCTTTTGTAGCTGTGTCGGAGATTTTCCAGAGACTTATCAATTGGCTCTGGCTGCCCGCGAGCACGAGAGCACGCCGCAGGCCAGCCACGCCGTCACCATTGAGCACCTCGCCCATGGCCGTGTTACACGCCGAGAGCACCACAAGCTGCGTCCCCCACAGGTCGAGCCCCGTAGCTTCGAGCGCCGTCAAGACGCCGTCCTCCCCTTCACCGCTCCGCCTGTTCATCACGCCGGCCAGCACCAGCCCCGAGCGCAGCAACGGGTTCTCGCGCCGCGCTGCGCCTCTAACGGCAGCTAGCGTTGATGGGCCACTGCTGTTGGCCGTGCCCTGCTCCTTGTCGGGTAAGAAGAATCCGTGCGTCGCCACATGAAGAATGCGCGGGCGGTGTGCCTGCTTCAATGCCATTTCGGTCGCCTGCTCCTGCATGAGCGGTTTGACGTGTAGCAGTTCGCCGATCGCACTGGCCTCGGCGGCAGTGCCGGGCAACGGTCTGTATGTGAACTGAGTAAAGTCTGCGGAGCGCCTGCCGCCGGCATCACTTCCTTTAGCGGCTGGCACGGGCTCAGACCCGAACAGAGGGTCGGCCATCACCAGTGAGGGCTGCCAGCTCCTCGTCTGCGACCACGGTTGCAGGAGGTCGCGCCCGCTCGTCAGATAGACAATCGTGTAGTTCTCTACCAGATATTTATCGTGCTCGTCTACGAGCGCGCTAAATGGCACTAGGTTTAAAGCGCCGTCGGGCGAGAGAAAGAGCATCCGCTTGTCCCTGACCAGGTCGCGGACAGGGCGCATCACCATTTCATCCAGCGCCCGCGCCGCCTGCCTGCTGTTCGTGCTCTGCTGATCAGCCAGCGCCTCGCGCAGCTTTGTCACAGCGCGATCGATCGTCGCCGCTTCACCGAGGTCGGCGAAGGCAGGCTCTCCGGTATCGCGCAGCACGTAAGCCGCGTAGCGCGTCTCCCCGAAACGGAGGGCGGTCGTCCCGGCCTTCCCATCCAATCTTAACGGCTCGTACGCTATCAACTCGACCAGCGCCGCGTCGGGCGGAATCTCCGCCCGAACGCGTTCCATCGTGACCGGCTGCACCTGCGCGCGAAACATCTCGCTGAAGGCGCTGATCTGCATCTCAAGACGTTCGTTCTCCAGACTGAGCTTGTGGAGTTTCTCGCGGTCCTGAACCGTATCCGATGTGTGAGCCTCGTCGAGCAAGAGGCTTGCCAGTTGCGTACGCACAGATAAGAACTTCTTCAACAATTGATGGTCTTGCGGGTCAGCGCTGCGTCTCAAAATCCCGATCTGACTGGTCAACACGTCGAGGGCACGCCCCTTGAAACGCAGGATCGTGTTGAAGGCGAGGCGCGCGGCGGAAGGGTTGTCAGGGGCGAATTGGGCGTGCAGCGAGATTGAGCCGAAGACGTTACCGAGAAGAGTGTTGAGGAAAAGAAGCCTCTGGCGCTCTGAGCCCGTGCCGAGCAGGAGCTTGAGATTGTACTCACTGATGTCATTGCTCCGCCCCATCAAATAAATCGCCTGCGCCGCATCGCCCTTTACGAGTGAGACCATCGCGAGGTTGGACAACATGGGGGTGGCGTTGCTGCTGTTTGCCCCGAACAGCTTCTCTATGATGGAGAGGGCGCTCTGAAAGAGCGGCTTGGCCCTGTCGTAGTCACCTTTGAGCAGATACATGTATGCCAGCTGGTTGTAAGCCAGTGCAGTGCCATTGTTGTTTTCTCCAAAAGCCCTGCGAGTCCTTTCAAGGGCGTCGTATAAGATTGGCTCGGCGCGGGCGAAATCCCTCTGGGCCGTGTACAGCTTACCGAGCTCGTACATCACGCCGGCGACATTAGCATGCTCGCTCCCCAGGCTTTTCCGATAGCTCTCTGCGGCTCTCTCCAGAAGCTTCGCGGCCCTCACAAGATTGCCCGTCTCGATATACATTCTTGCTTGTCTGGTGAGCGTGATGGCGACGTAAGGATGCTCGGCACCATAAATTTTCTCGAACCTCTTGAGGGCAGACTCGTACATCTCTTCGGCCAGCCCGTAATCACCCTTAGTGGCTTGCAAGTCCGCGAACTCAACGATCAATCTGGCGACGTTGGCTGACTCGTCTCCGAAAGCCTCTCTCATTACCTCTAAAGCTCGTATGAATGTTAGTTCGGCACGGGCGAAGTCTCCTTTCTCCCTGTAGACAACTGCCAGCCCGTGCAGCAAACAGCCGAGACACTGTCTGTCGTCCCCATTCCCCTCTTTGATCAGGGCCAGAGCGTCCAGATATGCCTGTTCGGCATGATCGTAATCGCTCTCGTGACCGTACAAATCCGCGAGGCTCAGAAGCGTGAAGATATAATCGCGGTGTGTCTTGCCGACGACCTTTTCAGAGATCGACAGCGCCTGCCGAAGTGCCGGGCCGGCGCGCGTAAAATCCCCCTCATCCAGCCACACCTTGCCGAGTTTGGCTAATATCTCGGCGGTTTCGCGGGACTCTTCCCCTGTGCTCTTCTGATAGATCGCCAATGCGCGTTGGAGCATCTGCCCGGCCAGCGCGAGGTCGCCTTTCGCCTGGGCCGTGATGCCGATCAGATGCAATGCCTGAGCAGCGCTCGGGCTCGCCGGCCCGAAAAGCCTCTCGTTGATCTTTAAAACGCTCCGCTCCCTGTCAATGGCCTCGTCGAACCGGCCACTTTCATGCAGCTCGACGGCTTCTTTGAGCTGCCTTTGAATTTCGGCCACATCTTCGTCGGTCGCGGTGGCCTGCTCGCCCGCGGTTTCGTTTGCGGGCGATTGAGTTTTATCAGCCGACTGGGCCAACACACGGCAGACCCCCGTATAGAGCGGCGACAGGAAGGTGAACATTACGGCTAATAACGGCCAGCGATACAGACGCGAGGTAAACATAATCCCACTCCTTCCCGGTCATGCCCGCGTCTTGAAACACGGGTTCTATCCAAGCCACTACGCGCTCGATCCGATGTTAGAAGCTTCGTTGCATCATCTCAGTGGAGGCGTTACAAAAATCACCTCCGGACAGAACTGGACTCCCCGACCGACAATGTTGCTATCCGTCCGCTTATAACTCCGCCGGTCGCCCGACGGGATGAAGGCCGCCCCACAGTACGGGTTTAGCTGACATCGGCGTCCTTATACTTTTGAGCTGCTTCACGGCTTGGGTACGGATGCTTTGAACGGCAACCTGATCGTGACGAGCATTGCTTCGCCGGGCTTCACCACTCTTCTGAAAACGGTCTGCGGCGGCAGGTCGTCCTGCGTCAGGTCTGCTTCCGTGTCTTCCGTGCTTCGCACTTCGCTTATATCTCCGCTCGCTTCCAGCTCTCTTTGCGTGCGCGCCCGGCCCACACTGCCCAGCAGGTCGGCCCGCGCTTCACTCGCGTTCCACCTCTGCTCCCACACCCTGATCAGGTCCGGCGACAAGGCCATCGCTTTCCGGCCCAGTGCCTCCGGCAGTTCAGCGCCTAACGGCACGGGCGAAAGGATGATCGTGTACGTCTCATACGTTTGCGCGTGCCCGCCGCCGTCGTCGCCGCGCCTGATGCGGAAGGGCCGTTTCGGATCAGGCAGCGTCACGGTCTTTCCGGGGAGCAACCGATTGTCGCCTTCATAAGTCAACTGCGTAGGGAAAATCAGTCGGGCGTTTTTCAGGCTCCTGTCGAATTGCTCACGGTTTATTACATAGAGAAAGCCGGCGCGCTCCCGGGGTATGGCGTCCGCCCCGTCGCGCTCGGGTAGATACTCAATGCTTATCTGGATTAAGTCCTGATCCGTGACAGGGCTCTCGTCTGTGAGGCGTGTCACGACGACCTCGCGTTCTTCCTGATTGACGATCATTCGTTCTTTGGCGATTCCGGGGTCTTTGCTTTCAGCCTCGGTGGCGAGCCGCGCGCGCCAGACAGTGACGCCGAGCGTGATGTAAGTTTTGCCTTTCGGCGGCGGCCCGACGGGAAACTGCACGGCGGTCGACACAGGCTCGTCTTTCGTCGCCCGGGCAGTCTGGCCCTGACGCGATTTTCTGTTCCCGCCGCGCGCGGGCCGATTCTGAGCCGGGAGTTGTCTGACCTGATAACGATCATCGCGGGCTGGCCGCGCGCTCCTCCCCTGACGACGGGCGCGCGTCACCTCTATGGCTTCGATATCACGTTGTTGCGACTCATCCTGCGCCCCGGCCAGACGGAGCGTGCCCGGTTGATAAAACGCCAGCCACAACACCAGCAGAACTAATAATCGACCCGGCTTTCTTTTCATATCCATGATTTAACTTTGACCTCTATCGGTGTCAGGCGTTTGACGCGTTACTTCCAGTCCTTATGTTCGAGTTCCAGCAGATACACTAAAATATCTTTACGTCCATTCAGCGTGACTCTCGACTGGTCTTTATCCGGAATCGCCTCCGGCGGCGGCGTTCCGTAGGCGCTCACGAAGCTTTGCAAGGCGTTCTGCTGCGCTGTGTCGCGGAGGGTCAGCTCGGTGTTGACGGATTGCTTAATAATTTCATCCAGTGATTTAACGGGCTCTACGGCCCAGATAATCCAGATTTTCTCCATCCCTTTCTCCGCCCCGCTCTGATTGGTGAACTCATACTCTTTGGTCTCGATTACCTGCCCGGACGTGACGCGGGCGTCGAGCTGATTATTTTCGCGCGTCGGAAAGAGGACGTGCCAGTTTTGACTCGTTCCCTGATTGAAGATATACAAGGCTCCCGTGCGGGCAGGGATGATATTGAATTTAAATGTGTCCCCGGTGTCGAACATCTCGCGCCCGGTGGCCTTCGTGGTTCTCCCATCTCGCTGCCGCACGATGGTCAATCCGTAAGTCAACACCTGATCGCCACGCTTTACCGAAAGATGCTGCCACCACCACAACAACGTCCCGGCCAGAACGATGCCCGACAACGCAGCGCCGATGAGCCAGACTTTGGAGGAACGTCGTGCCCCGTCTTTCGGTGGCGCTTCCAACAGGGCCTCGGCCAAATCGTCACCGAAAACCTGTGCCGCCTGCCGTTGTGTGCCGGCGTCATATTGTTGTCGCTTGGCGGCGTCATAGGAGAGCGCTTTGAGAATTACGAGCTTCGCCGCTTCCGGTATATCGAGTTGCCAGACGCTCTGTTTAATTTTCCCTTCGTCCCGCTGCATGCTGTGAAGTTCTTGAAGAGTCTGCACGGTGACATACAGATGCCGGCCCGCTAACATTTCGTATGCTATTAAGCCTAAGGCGTAAACGTCGCTCGCTGGCGTGACATCCTGCTTTTGGACTTGTTCGGGTGACATGTAAAGAGGCGTTCCCACCAGCTTGCCCGACATGGTGCTCTTTTCCAAAACTCTCACGATGCCGAGGTCTATCACCTTCACCGGAAACTTCCGGTCTTTGTCGGCCAGCATGAGATTGCTCGGCTTGATGTCGCGATGCACCAGACCCGCCTCGTGTAAAGCGGCAACGCCGTGCCCGGCCTGTTGTATGATCGATGCCACACGCGACTGCTCCAGCCCGCCCTCAGCCGTCGCCAACACCCGGCTGAGGTCAGAGCCCTCCACGTACTTCATCACCAGATAAGGAGCACCGTTCTTAAACTCGCCCGCGTCGACCAGTCGCACGACGTTCGGATGGTCGATCTGGGCGAGCGCTCTCTTCTCCTGCCTGAATTTGTCTACCACCCAACTATTCTTCAACGCATCTGCTTTCAGCACTTTTATTATGACAGTCCAGCCGAGTCGCTGGTCGTGTGCCCGATAGACATCGCCCATCGCGCCGCCGGGGATTTCCTCCAGAATCGTATAGCGTTCGTCCAGTACGTTACCTTCAGACAGCGAGCCCGTCTCGCCGCTCGCGGTTTCTTCGTAAGCCAACGCCTCCATGACAAGTGTAAAGGCAGAGCTTCCCACCGGATCATTTGCTACGCGGCCCGCCGCAATCAGAGATTCTGCCTCCCGCCGCAACTTTTCGTCGCCGGCACAGGCTTCATTCAGGAAAACACTGCGCTCGCGCTCGCTCATCGGCATGGCGGCGTGGAAAATCTCTTTCAGTTTCTCCCAACGCTCGGGAACCATTACCTCTTCATCGAAACGTTGTGTCTCCGCATCTCCCAACATGCGAGAAAAGTCCTCCTGCTTACTTAACGCGACATTTTTCTCTGAATACTATTTTCCCGAAAGCAAACGCTTTTGCCTGCAATCCCAAATCCCTTGTTATAATCCTCGATATTCTGACACCGGCCCGGAGCGCCGACAAGGATTTCAACGGTGGATTCGCGACAAGACATCACTCAGCTATTACTGGCTTTGGAGCAGGGCGACCAATCGGCGGCAGAGCAATTGCTGCCTCTGGTGGAGAAAGAACTGCGCCGGCTCGCCAGAAGCTACCTGCGAAAAGCGAAAAGGAACCCTTTGCTGCAAACGACAATATTGGTTGATGATGCCTACCTCAAACTGGTAGATCAGAACCGGGTTCACTGGAAAAATCGCAATCATTTCTTCGCCATCGCGGCCACATGCATGCGGCGCATTGTGCTCGATTACATAAAGGCCGCGCATCGCAAGAGGCGTGGAGGCGGCGATGCCGAACACATCGCGCTTTCGGATACTGAGTTAATTTCCGTCGAAAAATCAGCCGAGTTATTGGCGCTTGACGAGGCATTACGCAAATTGAAAAAGCAGGACGAGCGGCAGAGCCGGATTATCGAGATGCGATTCTTCGGCGGTTACAGTATTAAAGAGATAGCGGGCATCCTTGGGGTTTCCGAATCAACTGTTAATCAGGAATGGAGTATGGCTCAGGCGTGGCTTCACAGAGAGCTTAAGGCCACCCCTGAAAGCAACACAAGCACTCCCGCAATCTGATTTCCTGTTGACGGCAAGCACGGCAGCCGGATGGTGTATAAAACGATCTTTTAGCCTTTTACTGGCAAATTGCCAGAACACCAATTCTCACTTCGGCAAACTGCAACGCATCCGATAGATATGGTCACAAAAGCTCACTGCGGGCGAATACTTTCCGCCGGGCACAGCGATTGCTCTTTTTATTAACAGGTCAGCCACCTCGCGGGCAGGATGATCAGGAATGAAGAGCATTACTTGCAAACATTGTCATTTAGTCAATTGGGACACTGACGAATCGTGTAGGCGTTGTGCCGCAACGCTTCACGACCCGGACATCACCGGTGCTGATATTGACGGCTACTCCGAGACACCTCGTGAGGATGCTTCGCTCGGTGAGGTGGGTCTTATTCCTCGGCTGGCATCGGCTCTCTGGTTTGCACTCGCGGCATTCATCCCCATCGCATTTTTTCTGGTGCTGATAGGCAAGGTCTTTAATTATATAGCACTCAACTCCGAGCCCTCGGCCCTCTGGTTATTCGGCGGTCTACCAGTCTCTTCAGCCGCGCTCTGCGGCTTCATATCGGGGGCGAAGGTGCTAGACCATTGGATCACAGAGACTCCGTTTCAAGCTATGAAGCGTGGCCTTTTAGTCGCGCTCTATTCTTACCTCATCTTTATAGGCATGTTCGTAGCCATCGTCGGTCTGTCGTCCGGCGACGCATGGGTGATAAATCTTCTGTACGGAGCGGTGGCGTTGTTCTTCTACGGGGCGTTATTCGTCGGATGGATCATCGCCATCGCCGGCGCTCTCTCGGGCTGGTCGCTTTATCATCTCTCAAGACGCGAGGCGCTCGAACCCCTGCTCATCGGTACGAGGAGAATACAGAAGCAGACCTTGAACAGATGGACGCTGGCGGCGGTCGTGATCTTCTTCGCCAGCTCCCTCCCCTGTGTCATGTCGCTGCGCGCCGACGCCCGAATGAAGGAGAAAGAAAGGACGGACATCGAGCTCGTCCGCGCAGCATCCGACGGGAACGCTGCGCGTGTGAAGTCATTGCTCGACTCGGGCGCGGACGTTGAGCTCAGAGACAATGCGGGCTGGACGCCGCTCATTTCGGCTGCGCGCGGCGGACATACGCAGGCCGTGGAGGTTCTGCTCGAACACGGAGCGAATCCGAATGTTAGTGAGGGCGGTAACATGACTCCACTGACATGGGCCGTGAGTGACGATGACCCGCGCATGGTGCAGGCTCTGCTGGCCCACGGGGCCGATGTCAATCTGCCGACCGCAGGGGGCTACACGCCTCTGATGTACGCGGCCATTACTGGCAATAGCGAGATTGCCTTTGCGCTGCTCGACAGGGGCGCAGATGTCAATGCTCAGGCCAAAGACGGCAAGACGGCTCTGGCTCTCGCTCAATCTCAACGAGACACGATCAGCAAGCGCGACCTGATGGCTGGAAGGAAAGATGCGCAGGGCCAATACGACTACAATGATCCGGCCCTTTTGGACGTGGCGCGACAGAAACACGACAAGCTCGCCCGTTTGCTCAGGGAGCGTGGCGCTTTCAGGTAATCTCAGGTGAGCGTCAGAGCACACTCTAAAATTTTTCAAAAAAAAACTCTTGACCCTGGAACTAATTCCAGCCTTTATACTGTCGCCATGAGCAAGGTCTCTCCATTCCCGGACGGTCTGCTTGCAGGTGAGCTGGCACGCCGCTGCGGGGTCAGCACGGACACCCTTCGACATTATGAGCGTAAGGGCGTGTTGCCCAAGCCCCTACGTCTAAGCAACGGTTATCGCAAGTACCCGGCGAACTCTGTTGATCGTATACGACTAATCCGCCGGGCGCTGTCCGTCGGCTTTACTCTCGACGAGCTCGGTAGATTCCTGAAGGCGCGTGACCTTGGACAAGCTCCCTGTCGAGAGGTGCGCGCTCTGGCTGAGGAGAAGCTCACGGCGTTGGAAAGCCGCCTCAGCGAGATGCAGGCGCTCCGTGATGAGATGCGAGCGACGCTCCTTGATTGGGACGTGCGACTCGCCCGCAAAGGTACGGGTCAGCGGGCCGGGCTGCTGGATGCCCTCGCCGAACAGGAAGCCGGAAGCTTGATCGCTCAGGCTCCCAAACGCACACGAACTTTAAGAAAGAAGGCTCAAATAAGATGAGAAGGAATCTATACATCATTCCGGCAACGCTTCTGGTCATCGTCGGCATTGCCGCGACGCTCCAACTGCAAGCCCAGCACCAATCCAGGCCTCAGCAGCCCCATTCCGATTGCCCGATGATGAAAGAGCATTCGATGGCCGGGATGCACGAGCGTGGCGATCACGGGATGGGCTTTTCACAGGAGAAGACGACGCACCATTTCCACCTGACGAAGACGGGCGCCGTCATTCAGGTGGACGCCAATGATGCAAAGGACACCGTGAGCCGAGATCAGATCAGGCAGCACCTCGGACACATCGCGATGATGTTCGCGGAGGGAAATTTCGACATCCCGATGTTCATCCACGATCAGGTTCCACCGGGCGTCGCAGAGATGCAGAGGCTAAAGTCAGCCATCAGCTATAAGTTTGAGGAGACCGAGCGGGGCGGGCGTGTTCTCATCTCAACGGATGACGCGCAGGCTGCTGCGGCAGTTCAGAGCTTCCTGCGCTTCCAGATCACAGAGCACAAAACCGGAGACCCGCTGGAGGTCAAATAACTCTTCGTGTGTGCGCTCTGTGCCCGGAAGCAGCAAGAGATGCCGCCGTGCAAGGCGCTCCATTCATAATCATCCTCGCTGTTCATAAGCTTACTGAAGATAAAAGAGAGGCGGCGCTCGATTCATTGAGCGCCGCCTTCCCATGTGAAATGCAACTTTGAACGACTGTTAATTGCGACCGTGACGCCTGCTTCGGTTGCCGAAGACCGGGTGGGTCACTGACCCCGCCCCGCGGCGGTAGTAGCCGTTACCACGTCTCTGGTTGCGCCCGTAGGCGTAGCCATTCCTGCGGTCGTTATCGCGGCGCTCGTTGCGTATCTGACGATTATAATCGCGCCGGTCGCTGCGGATGTCGCGTCGTTCATTGCGCGTCAACCTACCGTCCGAGCGATAAGTGCGCCGCTCCTGCCGAATCTCTCGCCTGCGTTGTCGCAAAGCCTGAGCCTCATCGCGCGTGATCTGCCCTGACCTGACTCCATTCCTGATTCTTCGGCGGTCATTGCGTCCCTGCCCGAAGCTATCGGTCGAGAGGCCGAAGATCATGACTATCGCACTCAATAGAATTAACTTTTTCATCTGGTAAACCTTTCCTTGTTGTGAGCGCATGGTACTTAAGGCCGTCCCAGGATTTCACCCAGAATGCGTCCTAAACCACCACCCATGTTGCCCCTCTGGTTGCCGCCGTTGCCCGAGTATTGGCGATACCCTTCGTCGTAGCCTCGGACGAAGCCGTCGCGAAAAGCCTGCGTCGAGGCGTTCTTGTAATAACGTGACCTCTGCGGGTTATAGCTCTGTCCCTTTTGGCCGTCACTTGCGCCGGTGTTGATGCCCTGCTGATACCCCTGATTCAACTCAATCTGGTTCTGGTTATTGTAGCCGCCGTAGCCGCCGTTATTTCCGTAGCCGTCATTCCCGTATCCGCCATTACGGCTGCGCTCACGCTGGCGACGCCGCCACTCGCGATGACGCTCGCGTTCATCTCGATTGCGATCACGCCGCTCTGTCCGGTAATCACGATTATCCTGATATTGCGCTTGAGCAGTTGTGCTCGTGGCCGCGACCATACCGAGGATAAAAGCGAGCGTCAGGATTGCGCCGCCGAAACCCTTTTTTAGATTCATCATATTTGCACGCCCCTCCCTTTCGCATACAAGGGAGCAACCTTTATGCCATCCGTTTGTTAACAGGAGATTTGTTGATTACAGGGCGGTTAGGTTAAGCGTCGGGCGACGCACTCTCCCCTATATCGTATGGAGACGGAGCAGATGGGTCGCTCCTGACGCATGGATTCTATAGACGGTTGAGTTTCACCCCCGGTTTACCGGGCCACTCTCATGCTTCATTTGGCAAAATCCACCGCTCGACCACTATTCGCTGAAAGCTTTATTTAGCATCCATCCAGCCTTTGCCGACCTGTGAGTCGCTCAGCCGTCGAGCAGATTGCGGAACGTGACTGAATAGCGCAGGGAATCCACGCGCAGTATGCTGTGCTCCCATTCATACCGCGCAGGCCCGCTCAAGTGGTAGGCCGAGCGCGGTTCTGCCAACAGGTTCATCCGCTCCCACTTCCTCCCGGCTAAAGCTCGCCTGAAGCGGAGCGCGCACGGTGAGAGCAGCGAGATGCCGACCACTTCTCCGAAGACTGCCTTGTCTCTGTGCCACCCGATGCCTGCGCCCGGCCCGTACTCGATGACCAATGCGTGCGCGAACTCCGCAGGCTTCGTCGCGGCGAACTCGGCGGCCCTTTCCCGTAGCGAGAGCAGATAATCAGGTATGTCGTCGGCCTTTCGCAAACGGCGTCCGGTAAAATCGTAGTGCCAGCCGAAGGAGATGACACGACGCTTGCCCGTGTAGCCGTGGAACTCGAAATCACGGAAAGGCAGCTCACGCAAGTGCGCCAGCAGCTCGCGTTCATCAGCTTCGCTAATCAGTTCCTTCAGGTAGCGTAAGCCGGCGGGAAAATTCGGCGCGGTTTCGGGCACGTCCCCCACGTCCTCAAATAAGTTGACACGCGATCTCATAGCTAATTGTACACTGTAAGATGGGCCTTGCGCTCCCTCGTAATGAACAGCGGTCGGGCCAAAGGAATAGGCGCGAGCAGGCATCGTTGGCCGCTCGCGCCTTTTTGCTGTTGTCAGTATCTATACGGGCGATGAAACGAAGCTCGCCACCTGTCCCCCTCTGTTTACATGGCGGCTTGGCCCGCTCAGTCCTTCACTCTTGTGTCTATCGCAATCCAGTTTACTTCCCAGGTCTTGCCCCCATCATCTGAGAACGCCTGTTCAAAGCGGCAGGAATTCGGAGTAATGTCGGAGATAACGAAACGAACAAAAATGGCCCGACCGTTAAGCGTCTCCTGACTGAAAAACTCTCCGCGGCCATTTTTGAACTCACCGATTGTCGGCTCGGTCATCACACCGCCGTTGATGTTGGCAAAATTGAGGCTCCACTGTCTGGAAGTCGGATTGTATAGACGCAGGCTCAAGCCCTCAAAATGACCCGCCGGCCCGCTGGCATCGAGTTCAACCAGATTGGCGCGACCGTTCCAGACCTTTCGCACGACGGTCGTGCCTTCGTATTCGACCCAGGTGGTCGAGCCGGTTAATGGGTTCAGGAGACGTTTGAGATGAGTTTTCCATGTGCCGATCTCGAAGTCAAAATCATGTTGCCCATCCCGCCCGGTGGCCGCAGGCTGAGCGTTCATGCGTGGCCCACCCGTTTGTGAAAATGCGACCGGCGTCAGGCACACACAGCCGAGTAATCCGGCGAGCACGAAGGCCGTCATAAGTTGTAATAACCTCATCGTCTTCATTCCTCCTGCTTGCGTTATCCGAGCGACGCATGGAACAACATAAAGGGGCTTAGTTACAATATCCAATTTCGAGCAATATATTATGACCACTTTGATGTCATCGAAGGGCCGGATTTTGAAAGCAGAGCCTGGCGAAAAGTTGATCTTTTCAATTCTTCCTGACGGCATCAGGAGCATGATCCGCCGAGAGGTTCAAAGCAATATTGTGTTCGAGATATGCTTTTAGTCCGCTAAGCAAAAACGCGAAACCTCCCTGCGAGCCCATCGCTTTCCCGACGACTTCATCACCATCCCCACTAAAGCCCGATTCCATAATCGTAACGAGTGTCGTGTCGTCCGCTCGCGGAGCGAAAAGCCACTCGACGGTCGTCGAAGGGCCGCCGGATGACCATTCGATCAGGATTCGCTTATTCGCTTCGATTGCCTTCACGCTGACTTCTGCGGAGACGCCAAACATTTCCCAATCCCATCGAATGAGCTTGCCGGCCTCCAGCGGCCCGCTGCCTTTCGTGAACCAGAATTTGGACGTGATGGCAGGGTCAATAAAAGCCTCGAAAACTTCGGCCACAGGTCTGCGAATAAGCATTTCCGCTTTCACAACCGGCATTTGTGTGATCTCCATAATTCCATCCTCTCGTAAAGCTCTTTCACGTCATACCCGTCGCGCCTCCCAATCATGGTAAGACTCTACCTTAAAACGGCACTTCCACAAGTACCACTTAGGGCCGACTAAGGTTTACCAATTCATCTTCAGAGATTGCTCCGATGCGTCCCGGGCCGAAGTGGTCTTGTTCGATGGTAAGATAGTGGCACTTGAACGCGTCCTGATTTTCTTTAATCTATAGTCCCATCAGGCAGGGATTGGCGGGTGTCTTTGGCGGGCAGATACTCGAAGGTGGCTCTATTATCGGAGAACGTGATGCTGACTCAAATAGAAAAGGCGGAGAGTTTCAGGGCACTGCATGAGCGTGACGTGGCCTTCGTCATCCCTAACCCATGGGACGCAGGCTCGGCCCGATTGCTGGCCGGATTAGGGTTCGAAGCACTGGCGACGACCAGCTCAGGTTTTGCCAACTCTCTGGGGCGGCTCGACGGGCAGGTCTCGCGGGATGAGGTGATAGAGCATTGCCGCAACCTCTGTGCGGCGACCGACCTGCCGGTCAGTGCGGATTTGGAGAACTGCTTCGCGGATGACCCGGCAGAGGCCGCAGAGACTATCTCGCTTGCCGCGCAGGCGGGCGTGGTCGGGGGTTCGATTGAGGACTACAGCGGCGATCCATTGAATCCCATCTATGAGCTCGAACTGGCAGTTGAACGCGTGCAGGCTGCCGTCGAGGCGTCTCGCCTCCTCGATTTTCCTTTCACACTGACGGCGCGCGCCGAAAACCTGCTTCATGGCAGGCGTGATCTTGACGATACGATACGCCGCCTACAGGCATTCGAGGCTGCGGGGGCCGATGTCCTTTTCGCGCCGGGACTGACCACACTGGATGAGGTTCGACTGGTGACGGGCGCGTTAAGTAAGCCTGTGAATGTTCTGGCTCCGTTCGTGAAGGGGGTGACGATTACGCAACTGTCAGATGCAGGTGTCAAGCGCATCAGCGTTGGGGGAGCGCTGGCGCGCGCCGCTATCACAGTCCTGTTGCGAGCGGGCGCTGAGATGCGGGAGCGTGGGAGTTTCGCGTGGACTTCAGACCTTGCGTCCAGCGCCGACGTGAAGCAGTTGTTGAGCCCTTGGGTTACCTGAGATGGAAGAAGACTCAACCATTTCACAGCCTGCTCATTGTTTGGCGACGCCCGTGTTGGCGTAGAATTTTCCACGAGCCGCGTTGTGATTGCCTTTTCCAGATGGTGAAATATCGCCGCTCCAAAGTCTGCGGCTGACCATTAACCGTAAATTCATAAACCGCCGTGCCCGTTTCGTAGGCGGTGTCACCATCGAGCCAAACGTCTGTCGTGGTGACCGCGAGTTTCGCTTTCCCCCCGCGCTTTTGCATCGTTTCGCGCATCAGGGCGAGAATCTCTCTGCGACCTTTAAAAACTTTGCCGCCCGCGACGAGTTCTTTTCCGTCCGCAGTGAATGTGTCAGGCAGCATCGTCGCGTCCCCCCTTGCCCACGCCTCAACCCAGACAGCGTTTCCGGCATCTATCGCCCTTCGCACTTTCGTCATTTCGGAATCCGAAGTTTGCGCCGCGGTGTTCGACGATGAATTGCCAGAGCCCTGGGCGTTTATCGAATAGCTGCTGCATAACAAAATGAGCAGGATGAAGAACGATTCCTTTGATTTTAATATGGTCATAATATTCGCCCGGTCAGAATCTTTTAAACTCGCACTTCCTGGAAGCGTCCAGAGCAGAAACAGTTATTTACCCTTCATTAGCTGTTTCCCTCTATAAGTAATTGTCTCGCCGGGTTTCATCTCGTAAAAATCAATCTTCAGTTTTTTGAGCTCGGCGGCAAAGCCTTCGGCGTTCGGGGCGATGCCGGGGAAAGTGCCGAAGTGCTGCGGAACGGCGAGCCTCGCGCGCACTGCTTGCGCGGCACGCGCGGCCATCTTCGGCTCCATGCCGAAGTGTCCGCCGATGTTGAGCAGCGCGACATCAATCGAATAATTTTCGCCGATTGTTTCCATGTCCTTGAAATAAGCCGTGTCGCCCGAATGATAAATCGTCGGGCCGTTCCTGATCATGATGACGAAGCCTGCGGGATTCCCGCCGTATGCCCGTTCGGGCTCATTCGCTCCGGCTTTAGGATTGAAGACGCTGCTCGTATGAACGGCCTGCGTCATGGCGATTGTCACTTCGCCGTCCGCGATCAGGATTTCGCCGCCGATGCCCATGATGGCGTCTGTTTCGGCTTGTTTGGCAGGAAAGTCAGCCAGCTTAACTAAGTTACCGGCCAGTTCAGGATTGCTGACGAGAGCCGCTCCGGTCTTGCGGGCGAGGGCAACCGCATCGCCCACGTGATCGCGGTGTCCATGCGTCAGTAGTATGTAATCGACCCTGCTGATCGCGCCCAGAGGGTCTTTCCCGTCCTTGGCTTCCGGGTTGGAAGGATTGCCCAGCCAGGGGTCAACCAATAAAACTTTGCCGTTCGGAGTGGTGATAGCAAAAGCAGCGTGGCCGTACCATTTGATTCTTGTATCCTCTGCCGCCGCCCCGCGCGCGAAGACAGTTAATAAGATGAATAGGGCGAACATCAGTTGTGTGGTTGCTATTTTTGAATGAATTGTCATGACTCAAACTCTTTCCCTAAGATTTTTGCCCATTACTTTCAGACGCCGGGTTGTACGTCATGCTTCGCATTGAATCCGACTTTCTCAACGCAGAAGCCCCCGGCGCGTTCAATATCGGAAACCGAAACCGGCTCAAGTTTCACGCCCATCAATTTTCTGTCCCTTCAAATTCATTGTCGGCTTCGGCGATAATTTCCTTAAGACCACTCGGCGGAAATGGTCGTCGGCATTCAGGCGTTCGCTGATGTCGGGTTTTCGCTCTTTTAATTGCGAACTGTTGGAGAGATTCTAAATGAAATCGGTATTTACACAAGAGCCAGTTTTCGACAAATCATGCAGGCCGGTTTATCATTCTCGGCCTATGCCGTATCCGCCCTTTATCATGCTCGACGAAAAGTCCGACGCGCCGCTTTATCGCCAGATTTACGAAACCATCCGCCGCTCGATTTTAAGCGGCGGATTTCATTCGGGCAGGCAATTGCCAGCCTCCCGCCTGCTGGCGAAACAGCTCGGCGTGTCCAGGATGACCGTCGTCAACGCCTACGAACAACTTCTGGCCGAAGGCTACCTCGAAGGCAGGATGGGCGCGGGAACATTCGTCGCCGCGCATTTGCCCGAGGAGTTCCTGCAAGCTTCCGGTTTCAAGCGGCTGGAACTTCAAGAAAAACCCTTGAGGCGGAAGGTAGTGCTTTCGGATTACGGAAGTAAGCTGGCGCAGGGCAGCCAGATTATTTTGCGGCATCACGGCGCGACCGCGCTTGTGCCGTTCCAGCACGGCGTCGCCGCGCTCGACGAATTCCCCTTCCCTGTGTGGGCGAAGATCGCGCAGAGATGGCAGAAAAGACCGCCCGCGCAAGTCCTCAGTTACGGTGATGCGGTCGGCTTCCAACCTTTGCGCGAGACGGTCGCCGCGCATCTGGCTGCGACGCGCGGCGTGCGCTGCACGCCGGAGCAGATCATCATCACCAACGGCACGCAACAGGCGCTCGACTTGATCGGCAGAATCTTCCTGTCCGAAGCAGAGGATGTTTGTCTGGAAGACCCCGGTTATCTGGGGGCGCGTGATATTTTTACCGCCGTGGGCGCGAGAATCGTTCCCGTTCCCGTTGACGACGAAGGGTTCGACCTGGACACGGCGCGAAAGCGAAGCCCGAAAGCGCGACTCATCTACGTCACGCCGTCACATCAGTTTCCGCTCGGCGTGACGATGAGTTTGGCGCGCCGACTGAGCCTGCTTGAATGGGCACGCGAACAGGACGCCATCATCGTCGAGGACGATTACAACAGCGAGTACCGTTACGGCGGGCGACCGCTCTCCTCGCTTCAGGGTCTGGACATGGACGGGCGCGTGATATATGTCGGCACGTTCAGTAAAACGATCTTTCCCGCGCTGCGTCTCGGCTATCTGGTTGCGCCGGCTGATCTGGTCGAGGTCTTCGCGGCGGCGCGCGCTCTCACAGATCTGCATTCGCCCGTGATGGAGCAGGCCGTACTCGCCGAATTTATCTCCGAAAGACACTTCGCCCGTCACATCCGCCGGATGCGCGGGTTATACGAAGAGCGTCAACAAACTCTGGTCGAAGAAGCGCGGAAAAATCTGAGGGGCATGTTAGAGGTCGCACCCGCGAAAGCCGGAATGCACCTGATAGGCTGGCTTCCCCGCGGCGTCAGTGACAGAGAGGTTTCGCGCCGCGCGACTGAGGTGGGTCTGAATCTCGCGCCCGTTTCGGATTACTGTCTCGATCAGAGATTAAGGGGCGGATTGTTACTCGGCTATACGGCTTATGACGAGAAACATATCAGGCAAGGCATGAAGAAGTTAGCACGGGTGCTAACCGAGGTCGCTCAGGGTTGAAGCAAAGCCAGAGCATTGCCGGGGTGTGCCATCCGGCGACCGGATGTCTGCAAGCGCCCTCGATCTTTGGTTGAATGAGTTGTAAGACGGTGCGATTAGCATAAGACTTCGGCGCTCGCTTCTAAATGATCAGGTAGTGCGGCGGCACGTGTTCCGTCAGCCATACCCCGTTCTCTGATCGGAAAAACTGCCGCCCGTCCTTATACATCCTTCCGCTCTCGACCTTCAGGACGATTGGCTTGCCGCGACGTTGCCCCACTCTCCGGGCTGTTTCCATATCAGGCGAGAGATGTACGTGATGCCTGTACCCTTTCTTCAATCCCTCCTCCAGAATGAAGGGCAGGAACTTTTCCACCGTCCCGTGATAGAGCATATCCGGTGGGATGGCCGGGCTGTAGCCCAACTCGACGGAGATCGAATGCCCCTGATTAGCCCTGATCATCCGCTCATCTGCGCTTAACGAGAATCGCTGCTTATCATTACTTGAGATGACCTTATGCAATTCCTCCAGAGTTAGAGGCTGCCCGTGCGCCTGACACGCACGCAGCAATTCTGAGACTGATACCCAACCTGCCGAGTCTAAAGTGAGGCCGATCAACTCGGGCTTATGCCTGAGCACAAGGCTTAAGAACTTGCTGATTTTGGTAAATCTATCCGGCATTCCAACTTTCTCAGGCGAAGCCGGCGGACGCCGGAATTAAATCGCGCCGGGCGAACAGCACACCATGAGGAAGGAGCATGAAAAGCAAGCTATCGAGGCATCGCATCTCCGATGACCTGTGTCGTGCGGGGCACGTCTATCCTTCGGCGGTTGTCGGATTAATGACCGATCTCACTTCGGAGATGCGGTTGGCCGGGAAGCCTCCCTGATTCGCATGTTCCCGCACCATCTCCTCATTCGGAGCGATATATACACAATACACCTTGTCATCGGTCACATAACTCTCGACCCATTGAATCTGCGGCCCTAAATTCCTGAGCACACCGCAGGATTTCTGTGAGATGGCCTGCAACTCCTGCGCGGACAATTTACCGGCATCGGGAATCTCTCGTTCAATGACGTACTTAGGCATGACGATTCTCCTATTCGCGGAAGATTAAAGGTAGATAGTTTCTATGCCAGATTCGGCCATTAGTCAACGCCCTCACTCAACCCGGGCAGCATCACGCCGGAACTGACCGGGGCGCAATTGAGCTGATAAAAGCCACGGCGGCACAGTCTCTTCAGCGTCAGAAAAATCTCGTTGACATTAGTAATATTGAAGATTATAAATGCTGCTTCCTTGATAATTCTACTCACTGGAAAGCGTCCCTTACGATGAAACCTCAATCAAAACTTATTAATGAATGCGTTGATTAGCTCGACTCTACCTGTGCAAGCGTGAGCGGTTCTGAACAGGGAAAAGGGAATCATGGCGGCCTTAGAGTTGTTGCCTTGGGAGCGGCTGATGTAGAGGCATGGTTTGCCGTCGGGGCCGCGCCAAAAAATCCAGCCGGGGCGCGGAGCGCGCTCGAAAATCTTTTTCTGACTGACAGTCCTCCCTGGCCCATACGTCTGGTGGCCTTTGAGGGCTCAACTCCTGTGGCACGCCTCGGCGGGTACGTTACCGCGACGGGACGCCTGAGCATTTGGTTCCCTGACTACTCCCGCGACGCGCCTGTCCGGTCGCTTCGTGAATCAGCGCGAGCAATGCTGGCTGAATGCCTCAATTTTGCTGCCTCTCACTGGCAGATTCGATACGCCGAGTCGAAGCCGGCGACCGATGTCAGCAATGTCAGGCTATGGCTTGCCGTGTTAGAGGAAGCGGGGTTTCGTCAAATCAGCGAGGCGAAATTGTTTACACTCAGCTTGACCTCTAAACCCGTCGCGCCCACGGTCGGCCTGCGCCTGCGCCCGTCCCTTGAGATACCCGATTCGAGGCTGGCCGCGCTGCTTGAAAGCACCTTCGACGGCACGTTTGACCGGGCCGACGCTCAAATGTTGGAATCTTCGCAAGCCACGCTTGAGGAGTTGCGCAGGATAGCCGGCCCGGATCATAACAGCTCGTTATGGCAGGTGATTGAGGACGAAGGGGAGTTAATCGGCTGCGTCTTCTGCTCGGCGGACGAGGCGGCGGGCGACATTCTTCATATAGGGGTCGTGCCCCGGCGCAGACAGACGGGCATGGGCGCTCTGCTTTTGTCATCCGCCTTGAGCGAGCTGTTCACAAGGGGAGTATGTGAAGTTCGGGCTTTGATAGATTTGGCTAATTACCCGTCAATCGCTTTACACGAGCGGTTCGGCTTCAGGCGGCTGACTGATGTTTTCTGGATTTACCGTGCATTTCCTTCGGGAGGTACTTTCAGCACCTTTAGCCGATAGAAAACCCACAACTTTGGAGGTGAAGACATGGCTAAGAATCCGAAAAGTACAAAGAGTAAATCAATGGCGGGCGGAACTTCCTCCGGTGGAGGCCCCGCTGCGGGAAAGGGGATTAATCTGGAAAAGCTGCGCGAGAAGAACGTGCCGCTGGCGAAGATATTAGAGATTTTCGCCATGGGGAAGACCTCCCGCGACCAGCCCTCGGAAATCGCGAGCGACATAGCCATCGCGCTCGAAGCTCGCAACCCTCACTCCGCACTCTATGAAGCGCTGACGCAGTACGAGCAGCAGTTGAATCAGGACAGGGAAACGAAAATCCTTGAAGACCTGCAAGGCTCTTAAAATGTGACCGCTTTGGCGTGAAAGCTTCACGGCGCGCCTTAATCATCGTCAAAAGGTTGAGGGCGTAGCGTCGGGCGAAGACTGCGGCTGCCCGGCTCTTTTACGCCGGGGTGACGGAGCAGGATGAAAGGGTGAAGCGATGCGGGTCGCTTTGATTAACCCACCGAATACGAAAGCGCGCGGCTACGAGGGCGAGCATTCACCGCCGCCTCTGGGTCTGGCCTACATCGCCTCTTACCTTGAGCGGGACGGAATTGACGCAGGCTTATTCGATCTGGCGCACATGGCGGATGTGAACGAAGCCCTCCTCGCCGCGCGCGGCTTTTTCGACTACGAGATATACGGCTTTACCTCTTACACCAAGACCTTCGGCGGTGCGCTGGATGTATTGCGAGTCCTGAGGCGCAATAAACCCGACGCGGTAGTGGTTTTCGGGGGGCCTCACGCGAGCACCTCGGCTGAGGCCGTGCTCGCCGACCACCCCGAGATTGATTTCATTATTCTCAACGACGGCGAAGTCCCCATGCTTGAGCTTGTGCGCGCTTTGGAAAGAGGGGGGGCAGAGTTAGGACAACTGCCGAACCTGATCTACAGGGAGGGCTGGTCGAGGTCTGATCGCTCATACGGCGGGGCTGTGAGGCAGAGTACAGTGACGGCGGAAGTACCGCCGCTCGACGCCCTCCCCTTCCCCAAACGGAGCTATGAGATAGAGCCCTCCAGGGACGACCGTGAAACACGCCGACACACTGAGCCCGCCGATATTGCCTACGCTTGCAGCAGCCGCGGCTGCCCTAAAAGGTGTTCATTCTGCTCCATCATAGTGATGAGCCCCAAATACAGGTTCCGGTCTGTCGAATCTCTGATGGAAGAGATAAGACTGCTCTTCGCAGACCGGCCTTTCGGGCACATAGCTTTTCTGGACGCCAACTTCTTCGTCCACGTAGAGCGGACTCGTGCCTTCGCACGTGCCCTACACGATTTCGACTCGCGGATTACATGGTCTGGGACGGCCACAGCCGACCGCGTCGTTCACCACGCCGACATCCTGCGAGAGATCGGCGCGCTCAACTGCGCTTACCTTGAGGTCGGTATAGAGAGCGGAAGCCGCCGCGCGCTCTCGCGCTTCAACAAGTGGACGACCGTTGAGCAGAACCTGTGCGCCATCAACCTTCTCAACCGGGCGGGGATTGAGATATCACTCGACTTCATCATGTTCGACCCGGAGACGACGCTCGAAGACCTCTGGGATAATCTGGCCTTCCTGTACAGGGCCGAGCTGATGGGCTACGCCCCCGCCGACTGTCTCTACAACCCTTTGAAGCTCTACGCGGGGACGCCCGCGCGCACCAGATACACGGAGATGTTCGGCCTGCGTGAGCATCACATGATGGAGCTTGTGCCGCCTTTTCTGGACGCCTCTGTCGCCGCCGTATTTAGAACGATGAACTGGTATCTGGCCCACAGGCAGCGCGCCATAGACGAGGCCATAGCCCGTTGCGATGCTCTTCGCATGGGGACGGCGAAAGACGGCGTCAACGACGCCTCCTTCGCTTCAAGCAGAGCCCAACAATACGCCGCGCTCGGCATCCGACTCCGACATCTGCCTTATCATTTTTTCGAGCAGGTTCTCATCGCCGCCGTCGAAAAGGCGCTCCCCGACCGACCGAGCGCCGAAGCGCTTTATCGTTGCGGCCTGCTGGATTCGACAGACCTTCTCCTGAACGAGGCGGTCGCACTCTCTGGCGGCCAGTCTTCCGCAAGGGTTCAAACGGGCGAAAGAACTTTCGTTTAGAAACCTATGAGCCTTAAGAACCATTACGCCCGGGACGCTACGCTGCTGGTCGTGGAGGAGCACCTTACCGTGTACCTGATACCGCCCATGGAAGCGCCGCGCAGACTTAATCATTCGGCGTCGGAAATCTGGAGGCTGATAGAGGCCGGGCACGACTTGGACGGCGTCTCGCGCCGCTACGCCGAAGCGTTCGCCTGCGGCAGGGACGAGGCCGATGCCGACGTGCAATCCTTTGTCGCCAGCATGACGGAGCAGGGGTTTCTACATCAGGTGGAAGAATGAGCACCACGACGGCGTTTCCGAAAATCACAGCCTCGGCTGTGCAGGCCGGTCAACTGGCGCACGTCGCGCGCGATACTGCGCCCGACAACCCCGCGCCGGGCACGGAGCTGCTGCGTGCGGCCTTGCTCAACCCTCAGGACAGTAGCTCGGCGGACGGGTTTCGGGTCATGCCGCCCCTCGGCCTCGGCTACCTCGCGTCCGTCGCGCGGGCACACGGCTTTCACGTAGACATTTTCGACTTCGCAGCCGCAGAGAGGCTCGACGAGGAGTCGCTTATTCGGTGCGGGCTTCTGGAATACGAAGTGTACGGCATCAGCAGCTACACGGAGACTTTTACGGACGCCGTCAAGCTGGCGCGATTGCTTCGCCGTCGCCGCCCCGACGCGCTGATCGTGCTGGGCGGCTATCACGCCAGCTCCGCCGCCGAGCACGTGCTTGCGGACGTTCCCGAAATAGATGTTCTGGTCAGGCGTGAGGGCGAAGAGGCATTCACGCGGATTCTGCAAGCCAGATTTGCGGGCGCTCCCCTCGCAGATATTCCGGGCACTGTAACACGCTCAGCCGCCGGAGAGATCGTAGAAGGCGCGCCCGCGAGCGGTCTCCTCTCTTTGGACGAATTGCCGCTCCCGGCGCTGGACGTAAAGTTCGGGCCGGAGAAGTACTATCACTTCACACACGCCGGTCGGCACGAGATAAAAGAGACGCTGGGTATAGTCAGCAGCCGGGGCTGCCCCAAGCGCTGCACCTTCTGCTCGATAGTTGTTTTAAGCCCCAAATGGCGCGCGCGCTCCGTCGAGTCTCTGATGAACGAGGTGCGTTATCGTTATGAGCGGAAGCCCTTCCGCCACATTACTTTTCAGGACGCGAACTTTTTTGTGTACCCGCCCAGAACTCTTGAGTTCGCCCGCCGTCTTTACGCTTTCGACCCCGACATCACATGGTCCGGGACGGCGACCGCCGACACAATCGTCCAGCACGCCGGGATTCTGAGCGAGATTGCACGCCTCAATTGCGCTTATCTTGAGGTCGGCATTGAGAGCGGCAACGCGCGTAGTCTGGCGAGGTTCAACAAGCGCACGACCGTTGACGATAACTGTCAGGCGCTGCGTCTGCTGAGGGAGGCCGGGATTGATATAGGGCTGGATTTTATTATGTTCGAGCCGGAGATGATGTTTGAAGATTTGGTGGAGAACGTGGAGTTCCTCTACCGCAACGAATTGTTCGGCTACTGGCCCGCCGATCACCTTTTCTCAGACCTTCGGCTCTATCCCGACACGCCTGTGCGCGCGGCATACGAAATGAGGCTCGGCCAACCATTCGCGCCGCACTCGTTGCCTTCAGTGCCTTACGCCGACGAGGTCATACAAGCGGCTGCCGCATGTATGCATTATTATCAGGAAAAGGCACAGACCGTAACAGATCAACTCTTCAAGTCTCTGTCAGCCTCGGTGAATCAACTGTTGTTTACCGACCGGCAAGCTTTAGAGAAAAACCCCGCACTGGTACATCTTTGCCAGCGGGCTCAAGAGACCATAGTTAAATTACGCCACTTACCTTATACCTTCCTGTGCGACCTTCTGGGTCGAGCCGAGGCCCTGCGCGCGGGTCGCTCGCCACAGCAAATGATAGAGCGCATAGACTGGCCGGAGGAACGGAAGATTTGGGAAGAGGCTTTCGGGGTGCTTGGCCTTCTCAGTCGTCCTCCTGCCGAGGCTGGCGAGCGTGAGCGCCCGTCCTGACACGTGCCCATGAAAGACCGTTTGCCGACAATCGGGAGCGCAGCCTTCTTTCAACAAATCTGGAGGCGCAGGCCGGCGCTTTACCGCAATTTTTTTGACCGGCGGCGGCTGAAGGGAATGCACAGAGGGACGTTTTTCCGTTGGTGCCGCCCTCCGGTAGTCGCGCGCCTGTACGTCCCTGCGGAAGATGCAGCTCCGGGCGGGTCGCTCGCCGTTATGATAGAAAAGCTTGAAGAGTGTAGAGACATTTTCCATCTACTCGACGAGCCGCGGCAGAGGTTCACGATTTTGCTCAACCGGGTCGAGTGCGTCTCACGAGCGGCCTCGTCGTTGCGAGACGCGCTCGAAGTCGGACGCAGTTGGCGCTGGGATGATATCGTTGCCACGCTATCGACCGCAGGCAGCGGCATAGGCTTTCACGCCGGGCACGAAGACGGGTTTATTGTTCAGCTAAAGGGGCGGCGGCAGTGGAGCGTCTGGCCCGCCGACGACGTGGAGTTGACTTACCGCAGGTCTCTGCTGGGAGACAAAAACTGGAAACAGGAAAAGCCCCCGCCTCGTCCCGCCAGTCAACCTCTGCTTCAATGCGAGCTGGGGGTGGGCGATGTCTTATACATCCCTGCCCTCTACGGGCATGAAGGGGTCACGCTCGAAGAATCCTTGAGTCTGTCAATCGGCTGGCGGGGCTTGTGCGCGTATCACCTGTTTCAGGATTTAATGCCTGAAAGGCTGTCCGGTTTGGAATCTTTCCCGCCGGAATTCTTCGACCTCCTGCCGGACCCTGACCCGAATCAACCTGAGACGGCTGACGCGCTGCTCTCGTCTCTTTCCGCGAGCCTGAGATTACTGGGTCTTGACGCCCGCCCCGAAACAGTCAAAAGCCTTCTGCTCTCACGACTCCAATCCACTTCACACGCACGGCGTCCCGTGAGTCGATGAGGAGATCGCCCACTTTTAATTCCTGGCAGATTTTTCCTCGACCGCTTTGAAGCCCGTGCCGTTGATGACCTCACGGAGCTTTGAGACTGTCACCTTCTGGTCATCATACCTGACGACGGCTTCGCCCCTCTCATAGCTGACCTGTACGTCCTCGACGCCCTCGGTCGCCTTCAAAGCCTTCGTGACGGAACCGGCGCAGCCTCCGCAGTGCATGCCTTCGACGCGAATGGTCACGGTCTTTGTGGCCGCCGAGACGCTGACTGCACCGAGCGCGAGCACGAGCGTGAACACGATCAGGGCCATGACTTGTTTTCTCTGCATTTTGTTTCTCCTGATTTACAGTTGGATTTTTAACCGTCAAAGATGCTCTGATGCTCATTCTTTGACGCTGGCTTACCGTAGCAGAGGTTTTATTTTCTGCTCGAACTCTTTCGGCAAAAGTATGCCTTCGATCTTGTCGCGGATGTTTCCCTCACGATCTATCACGACCGTCAGCGGCAGCGCCTCTCCCGAATCGAAGATAGCTTTGGTCTCTTCCGCGCCGAGCAGGACTGGGTAGTTGACCCGAATGCTGCGGATGAATTGGCGCACGGCTCTCAACTCCGTCGGCGGATAGGTGACGCCTATCACCTGTAAGCCCCGGCGTCGGTGCTGCTGCTGCAATCTGATCAGCTCAGGCATTTCCGCCCGGCAGGGCGGACACCACGTCGCCCAGAAGTTGAGGAGTACTACTTTACCCTTATAATCGCTGATCCGTACAGTGCGACCACGCAGGTCTTTCAGCGTCACAGCCGGCGCTTCATTGCTCTGCCCGGCCACGGCTGCGGGCAGGAGGATAAGTAGAGTTGTAAAGACCATCGCTCTGACCATCTCATCACCTCAAAACAGATACTTCACACAGCGCAGGACATTCATGTTCGGGAGTTGAACGCTGCCCTCGATCATGTACTTGAGATTAACATTCAGCGTCGTAAAGGTGTAGACATATCGCGGGCACTGACCCCTTATGTCCGCACGATAAAAGGGGCGCTCGGTCGTGAACGCCCCTTTCGTCCGGCAACAGACAATCGCTGAGGTGCAGAGATTGACTGTCGTTTTCGTTCTTCTAATTCCTACATGAGTGGAGCGGCTGCCCTCAGGCCCCTGCCTATTTCGCTGTCACCGCCCTTGAGGTCGTCCCGCCCGCACTGCTCTTGACGGTAATGTTCTGCGGATTCGTTGCGTAGGCAAACTGACCCGTGTATTTGCCGCCGTTATTGGTCAGAGTGCCGATCAGTTGTCCGCTCGCAGTGACAAAGACTTGCAGCGTGGCGTTCGAGCGCGTGCTTGTCGCCTCGACGCGCAGCGTGCGCTTGGACGTTTCGTACTCGGCCAGTGTGATGCTGACCGTGTCGGCGGCCACCGGCGCGGGATTGAGCGTGAGCGTCGCCGTGCGCGTCGTCGCGTTCAAGGTGGCGCTGATCGCGACGCTCGCCGTCGAAGCGACGGATGCAGTGGTGATGGTGAAATTTGCGGACGACGCGCCGGCGGCAACGGTGACGCTGGCGGGAACCGAAGCGAGCGTACTGCCTGACGAGAGATTGACGTTCGTTACGGTCGAAGCGGTCGTGCTTAAAGTGACTGTCCCCTGAAGGCTGCTGCCGCCCGTGACGCTCGAAGGAGTCAGGGTCAAAGTTGAGAGCGTCGGCGCAGTAGTTGCGGTCGGCGGCGTGACCGTTAAAATCGCGCTTTGTGACGAGCTCCCGTAAGTCGCCGTGATGGTAACTTGCGTCGGCGCGGAAACGGTCGTGGCTGCTACGTCGGCGAACGCGCTGGTTTGCCCTGAAAAATTGGTGCGAATCGTGCGCGGGACATTGACGATGGCCGGATTACTGCTCGCCAGCATAATGGTCGCGCCCTCTGTCGGCGCTCCCGCGCTCAGATTAACCGTGACGCGCACTCCTACGTTACTGCCGCCGACGACAGTGCCCGGCGCAAGCGTGACCGAAGAGATCGGAATATTCTGCGACGGCGCGCTGACCGTGAGCGCCGCTGTCTGCGTCGCGCCGCCGTAGCTGGCACTGATGTTGACGGGAGTCGTGACGCCCGTCGTCACGGTCTGAATGGGGAAGCTCGCGTTCGTCCACCCGGCAGGAATCGTCACGCTCGCGGGCGTTGAAACCAGACTCGGATTATCGTTTATTAAAGTGACTGTCGCGCCGCCGGCGGGCGCGACGTGTCCTGTCGCCAACGTCACGACCCCGCTTCCGTCATTGCCGCCATAGAGGGCCGGAGGTTGCATCTGAATCGAACCGATGGCGAGCGGCGTGTTCGGCGGCGTGACCGTCAGTGTCACGCTGCGGCTGCCGATACGGCTGTTTGAGACTTTGATGGTGACTGCCTGCGTCGTCGTGACGTTTGCCGTATCCACCCTGAATCTGACATTTGACATCCCGGCGATGATACCGACCGCAACGGGCAGGGAGCGGCTTCCCGCTGGGACACTGACGATGGAAGGGTTGCTGCTCGAAATTGTGAGCGGGAGGCTGCCCGACGGTGCGACCGCACCGGGTGCGAGCGTGACCTCGACTTCGGCCTGCGTGCCGCCGACGACGCTCGCGGGCGAGACGGTGACGCCGCCGTACGCGGGCGTTGAAGCGGCGCGTCCCGTAGTATTGACCAGAACGGTCGTGCCCGGGTTGTTGCCTCTCACCTGAAGCACGACGTCCTGCCTGGCGTCGCTGTTCAAATCCGAGGCCAGCAGGTATCCCCCGCCTTTGCCGACGACGAAGCCCGGCACGAGGTAACGCACGACGGGCTTAAACGTGCCGTCGCCGTTGCCATACAGCACCCCTAACATCCCGTCGCCGCTCTGCGTGCAGCAGGACGCCATCCCGAGCGCTACATCCTGAAAGCTATCGTTATTAAAATCTGCGACCGCCAACTCGCCGACGCGCTCCAGCAATGCGTCCGCGACGGAAGCAGACTGCCGGAACGTCCCGTCGCCCAACCCGAGCAGCACCACCGTTCTGTGGTCGGCGTCAGGAGCCACCGCCAAATCCTGTATCCGATCATTGTTGAAGTCGCCGGTCTCTATGTCCGTGTTGTCTATGCCCTGTACGATGAGCAAGTCCGGGAGTTGGCGGAACGTCCCATCGCCGAGCCCCAGAAGGATAAAGACCTTGCCGAAGGCCGCCGCAATGCCGAGGTCGCTATGGCCGTCTCCGTTAAAGTCGCTGACTGTGAGTCTGGACAGTCCGGGGCCGACGCGAATTTGTTGGGCGGGCTCAAGCGTGCCGTCGCCCATCCCGCGCCAGAGTGAGATTGAGTCGGCGACGACGCAGGGAGCATTGAAGCAGGCCATCTGGTGCGCTGCGACAACGTCCTGACGCCCGTCGTGGTCGAAATCCGCAACAACTACAGAGGGCGAGTCAGCCCCCGTGTCGTTCGGGTAACTCGCGGGCGCGCCGAACGTGCCGTCGCCTTTGCCTAAGAGCACGGTGAGGCCGATCTGCGCGTCCAGATTGGTGATGACCAGATCGAGCTTGCCGTCGTTGTTGAGGTCGCCCGCCGCTATGTCCTGAGTGTAGCCCCCTGCCGGATATTCGACCTGTGGGCGGAAAGAGCCGTCGCCAAGCCCGAGCATCACGCGGGCGTTAAGACCAGCGCCCGCGAGATCAATTTTCCCGTCACCGTTGAAGTCGGCGGCGACGTGTGTATTCCCTATTATCGGGTAGTCGCGACCAGCGAAAGTCGCTGATTGAGCAGAGGCGCTGGCGACGGCTAGCAGCATCGCTATGGCGAGAAATAAAGCTGATATGAAGGGTCGCGCATAGCGTATGCACTGGTTAAGAATCATGTCGACTAATCTACTTTCTACTGTAGCGATAAGAGATACGCGACCAGCGCGTCGAAGTCGCTCGCGGATAGATGCGAGGTCTTGCCGTGCGTATCTTTAATGACGCGTATGTTGTTGGCCGCCAGCGCCGGATTGATCTGCCCATTCACGACGAGCGGGGCTAGATTGTCTGTGCCGAGCCTGTCTATTTGCGCTCTGCCATCGGCCTCACGAATGAACGGGCTGTCGAGACTGACGTAGAGTTGGCCCATACCGTCGCCGGCAAAGCCGCCCCCGCTATGGCCCGGCGCGATTGGCACTTCGGTCGGCAGATTGTTCGCTCCTCGTCTGTGATCCGTGCGAACGGTGCGGAAGTTGAACCCGCGCTCGCCCGCTAAGAGCAGCGGCGAATCAGGCGTCAGAAGAATCTCGCGCAGGGTGTGTGCGAAACCGTAGTGCAGCCAGCGCGGCACGCTGTCCCAGAATGTACGCAGGTGTTTGGTGTTGCGGCTGCTGAAATTCTGCGGCGTGCCGACATCCTGCGGCGGGCCGAACTTGGTGAAGAAGTAGTCGTTCTGCGGGCGGTAGAACGGGCCATCGCCGTCAACTGTCGATTCGGGGATAACGCCCGGCTCGTGTATGTTGAAATCCTGGAAGGTATCATCCACGACGCCGTTGGTCATCTTGTTGCCGTTGTGATGACAGTCGGCGCAGCCCGCGCCGCCTTCTCTGACGCTGGCCGTAAATATCTGCTTGCCACGCGCGACCTTCGCGGCCAGCGCTTCTTCCGGAAACTGCGTCGTGGGATTGGGAAAGCGCCGCGTCTCATTCTGCGACCAGAGAATTTGCAGGTAGGCCATGTCGTAGTAGCCGACCTTGAAAGCCTTGCCGTTCAGGTCGGGCCGCCCGATGGCCGCGGAGTTCTCCGCCGTCTTATTGAGGACGTACTGCTCGCGCGCCTTGAAACGATCCACGGCGTTGGCCTGCGGAAAGAGCGGTGTGGGGGCACGCTCGCCGAGCAGCACCTCGCCGTTACAGGCCGAAGCGTAGGCCATGAAGTCGTTGTTGAGACCCTCGTACCATTCGGGCCAGTTGTCGGAGATGTCCTTGTTCTGCGGGCAGACTTTCGTGCCGCCGACGGCGTTGGCCGCGACGTTCCACTGGCAGCCGTCCTGCCGTCCATCCCAGTGACAAAAGCCGCAGGACTTCTGTGCATCATCCGAATAAGCGGAAGAGAAGAACCAGCGCAGGCCCACCTCTTCATCCGTGGCGAAGAGGCCCTGACCGTTGCTGCCCGTCGTCGGGTCGATGGTCTGCGGCGTCACGCCGACAGCCGTGTAGCCCTGTCGTTGAAGGTTGCCGTTCGCGTCGACGCCGAGGAAGGAAACATCCTCCGTCTGAAGATTGGCGACGTAGAGAGTCTTCGCGTCGGGCGAAGCCTCAACGCCCTGCGGCGTGATGCCGCCGGTAAACTCTATGCCGAGCGGAGTGAGAAGCTGCGAAGGGTCGGCTGCCGCAGGATTGATGCGAAACGCCTGCACCTTTTCCGAATGGGCCATCGTGACGAACAGCAGATTGCCCCTGATCGTCATCTGCTCCGGCCCGCTGCCCTTAATGATCTTCTGCGCGTCCGCGTGATCGTGCAGGTCTACGTACTGGCCGGGCACGACAAGTTGCGAGATGTCGCGCCCTTCGTCAACGTAGCGATAGACGAACTGGTTGGTGGCTGTGTCAAAGATATTAAGCTCGCTGCCGATGTCGTCAAAGGTCGTGGCCTTGGTGGCGTCGGTCATGACGGGCGTGTAGCCGAGGGGCTGCCCGTTGTTGCGAATCGCGACGCCGTTCGCGTTCTTCGTCGGCAGGCCGTGGCCCGTCTCGCGCTCGTTCAGTTTCGTGTTGGTCTCCTGTCCGCTGACGATGCCCCAGTGCCCGATGATCTTGACATCCGTAGAGAGACCGCCGACCGGCAGGACTTTGACAAGCTGGTTGGCATCGGCTTCGACGTTGATGGCCGCGATGGTGTGGCCGAGCGTGTTGGCGACGTAAAGGGTCTTGCCGTCCGGGCTCAAGTCCAGATCGCGCGGGTTGGCGCGCTCAAGGTCTGTCGTCCCGGTCGGAATCTCGCCGATGAGTGTGAAGAACGGGCCGGGATCGACGCGATAGGCGCGCACTTCGTCTTTGAAGCGGTCTGTGATGTAGAGGCGCGTGCCCGTGCTGTTGAAGGTGAGCTTCTCGGCGTAGAAGCCCGACTCGAACTCGCCTATCACGGCGTCGGTGGTCGTATCTATGACGCTCGCGAAGTTGCCGTACTGGTTGAGCACGACGAGGTAAGGGTTCTGGTAGATGGTCGTGTTGACGGGGGCGACTTTGAGCCCGATGGGACGCAGGCCGCGCGTCTGTCCCGGCGGGCGCAGGTCTATCCAGTTGGTGGCGCGGCGAGTGAAAGTGTCGACCACGGCCACGCGCCAGTCCGGGTAGCCTTCGCGGCCCGGCAGCGTCACGTAGAGCTTTCTCCCGTCAGGTGTGAGCGCCAGAGAGCGCGGCTCGCTGCGAAACGGCTGCTTAACGTTGGGCCAGAGCTGGTTGCCGCTCTTGACGACCGGGTTGTTGGGGTCAATGCGCGTCGAGGGGTCTGGCCGCCCGTCGATATAGCTGGCCCCGTACATGATTTTCGTAAAGCGCTGAAGCCCCGCGCGCTCGCCCGCCGGTTCGGCCCCGACGATATTCTTGACCGGGTCGCTCGTCGGCCCGGTAATGATCTTGCCCCGCGAGTCCGTCTTGACGGCGGTCTCAAACAGACGCAAAGGCAGCGGCGCTTCCGGCGTCGTCGCCAATACCTTATGTTGAAAGGAGGACGAGAGAAGCAGGTGTGTCGGGCTGGCGCTCGCATGCGGATTCGCGCGCTGAATGACCCACACAACCACGGCGAGAACCGCCACGACGAGAATCGCGTATTTCACTTTGTTATTCATCCCTTTTCTCCCCAGAAAAGTTTGAAGCCGAAGACTGCCCCCAGCAATCAGCGCTGTTCTTTGGTTGTCGTTGGTCCGGGCGATGACCATTTGCCGCGTCGAAACCCCGGGTCGGTAGTTTCGGACACGCTCAATAGAAAGCTATCGCTTGAACAGTGCAGCCGGGATTCTGGAAAATACGTACGCCGATGATTTTTTTTGCACGGAGCGGGGCGGGCACATGTGGGTACTGACCCTTGCACCGAATCTGATTCACAGCATAAAACGGCAAGGACAGCACTTTCCTCGACAGAAGTGCTGTCCCATTGCCGCCGGCGAGCATTCTCTCCCCTTACTGCTCGCCAAACCTCTGACGATTTTCCGGCGAGTAGACGAAGCCGAAGACGAGCGTGCGATAATCACCCGTCGCTTCCAGATAACTCAGCCAGTGGTTATAACCATTCTCGTCCGGGTCTCTACGCAGGTATCCGAAATACTCCATGGTCACGAATGCCTTATTGAAAGTCTTCGTATGAACTTCGGGGCTCTCGACTATCTCTCGGAGAACCTGTGCGCGCGTCTTACTGCCCTCCATCAGGTCGTGCACCAGAGAGTCTCTTTGTGCGAGGGTTATCCCGGCTGTCTGTAACAGGGCGTCTACGAAAGCCCCGTCGGTTTGCAGGTTGTCGTAGCGGCTGCGGAACTCCGGCCTCGACATGAACTCGTCGATAAAGGCCAGCTTGTTCGCCTCCTGCTCGGCTGGCGTCTGCGGGCCGTTGAGTCGGGCCATGTCGGGCGTGAACTCGGCGAAGCGCGGCCTGCGGCCCAGAGCAGCCTCGTAGAAGCGATAGATGAAAAATCCACGCTCCTGAAACTCGGGCGAGCGGAAGAAGGCCGATGAGACTTCGACGCGATCACACGACGGGTCGTTTGAGCCGAGCTGGCCGTGGTTATGGCACTTCTCCAGAATGCTGCTCCAGGCGGAGAGGCCCGGCGGCTCCGGCTCGCGATTTAGAAAGTCCAGATAATGCTGGCGCACGAAGAAGGTGGTGGCTTCAATCGGATTGCTGGCCGACGAGGCGGTGTCGTTATCCGTAATGAATACTACGGCTGAGCCGGGCACGCCGATTGTGCCGCTGTTGCTCGCCTCGACGATAAAGACGTGCAGCGTCTCATTGCCTTCGACCAGCACGTCGTCCGTGATGGGTATGTTGAAGGTCTTGCTGGTCTCACCGGCGGCATAGCGCAGCCTGCCGAAGGCGACCGTGTAGTCGGAGCGGTCTGATGCCGTCCCGTTGCTGGTGGCGTAATCAACTTTGGCTTCGCGTGATGTGTCGCCCGTGCGCGTGATGGTGATGGCGACGCGTCCGGCATCTTCGGCGACCGTATAGCTGGCCGAGCTGAAACGTGCGACATAGCGCTCGTCGCCCGGCGAGGGAGACGGAGTCGCTCCCGGCGACGGCGAAGGCGTTGCTCCGGGCGAAGGTGAAGGCGTCGCGCCCGGTGAAGGTGAAGGTGTCGCTCCCGGCGAAGGTGCGGGTGGCACAGAGGAAAACGTGCCGGAAACAACCGTCGCGCCGGACTGTTGTTTAATGACGACAGTCGTTCCATTACCCACGTTCGGAACCGACTGCCCGTCGTTGGTGTTGAGCTGAAGCTCGCCCTGACGTAGCGAGTTGACGGCGAAGGCCCCGACATTAGCCCCATTTACAAATACGTTGAGCGCCGTGCCGACGGGAAGATTGACATCCTCGGCTTGCGCTTTAAAACGGCGGCTGCCATCCGCATTCGAGCGGAACTCCGCGACGCCCTTCGGCGTCAATGAATTGATGGCTGCGCCGGAGAGCGTCGTCTGGACAGTCACATCACCGTCGGCGCTGGCAACGACGCCCGTGATCGTCAACACAAGGCTTACCAGCAATATCAACAAAAAGCTCGTCTGCAATCTCTTACTTCTCATTATTACCCCTCTTATACTTTTAATCTCTGCAGCAGGCATCGCTGCGTTCCTCATAACAGTTCTAAAGGGAGCGTTGAAAATACATTCGACTCTATGAAATTTTTTGAGAGGCTTGCTGAAGGTCTGAGTAGAAGAAGAAGCGGCGTGATTACCATTAGCAATCACGCCGCTTCTTCTATGTATGTTCCGTCTGAAAGAGCCCGACTATCTACTGACCGAAGCGAGAGCGATACTCGGCGGCATTGATGAAGGCGTTGGCAAGGTCGGCAAGATTGATCTCGCCTCTATCCAATCTGTCCAGATAGTTCAGGTATGCTCCGTCAGGATTACGCGTGAAGAACCCATAATAGGCGGATGCCACCTGCGCCTCGTGCTGATACTTGGCGCTCGTCTCCTGCCGCTCGGAGATTTCCCTGTAGACCAGAGAGCGCGTCTTGCTCACGTTGTTGAGTGCTGTAACCCAGCCGTCACGTATATTCTGCGGCACGCTCACTCCAGCCGTCTGCAACAACGTATCTACGAACGGCGCGTTACCGAGCCCATCGTACTTACTCGCAAACTCCGGTCTGGACATGATCTCTGCAACTAAATCCTGCTTGTTGAGTTCCAGCTGCTCGGCGGTCAGGAATCCGCTCACATAAGCAAGATCACTGACTTCATCGTAGCGAAGAATGCGACCTAAGCCAGTACGGTACAGGCGAATCACAAAGAACTGTCTATCGAAGAACTCTCCAGAGCGGAGGAAGCCATCGCCAGCGACTGTTACTCGGTCGCACGGAGGAGGAGGCTGGCCGGGCTGTCCGCACTTGTCAATACGGGTCGTCCAACCGTCCCAGCCCGCAGGGTCTGGCTCGCGGCTCAACAGATCAACATAGAGTTGACGGACGAAGAAGCTGGTGTTGTCTACGGGGTTGGCTGTGCCGGGCGTGTCGTCGTCAGTAATCGTGACAGGGACATTAACGTTCTGCCCGAGCGTCGTCCCGACGGGACTGCTCAGATTGAGCGTCAAAGTCTCCGGGCCTTCCACGTACACGTCGTTGACGATGCTCAGTGTGAACTGTTTGGTGATCTCACCGGCGGCAAAGCGCAGACGGCCTACGGCCATGTGATAGTCGCATTTTCTGGAAGCGATTCCGGTCGGCTGACCGGTTGAGTTTGGGTCGCACCTGAAGTTGGCGTCCGTCGAATCCGAGGTCGCGTATTTGATAATTGCGGGAGACGTGGTGTCGCCGCTGCGTGTAACCGTGATGTTGAGAGAGCCCGCGCCTTCCGAAACCGTGTAACCGGCCTGACCGAATTGCAGGGTCGGCGTCGTCGGGTCTAACTCCGGCTGCGTCACGAGCGCCGCTCCGACATTGATGCGATCCTGTATCGGCCCTTGAATACGCTTTGCGGTGCGAACCATATGAGCAATGACCTTGGTCTGTCTCAGAGTCGGGAAGGCGGCGCGCACCAGTGCCGCTTCGCCAGCCGCTATCGGGGCGGCCATCGATGTCCCTCTCCATGTTCCGTAGAGCCCGCCCGGCACACTGCTGAGGATGCGGTCACCGGGCGCTGCCACCTTCACCCAAGACCCGCGTGTAGAAAAACTCGCCAGCGCATCGCTCTCATTGCTCGCGGCCACAGCCAACAGACCACCTATGTTCTCAGCGGCAGGATACTCTTCCGTTGTATCGCCAGTGTTACCAGCCGCCGCGACGATGACCAGACCGGGATGGCCTATGCCGGGGAAATCATCATCGCCCGTCTCAGGCGTATCGCTGCATACTTTGGATAAGAGACTGGAAAGAAGTCGCGTGCGGCGCGGAGTGCTCAGGCTCAGGTTGATGACATCCGCCCCGTCGTGTGTGGCCGGATTCCCGTCCGGGTCAACTGCGTAAGCAAGCGCCTCGGCCAGCACCCAGATATTTCCCTGCCCGCGCGCGTCCAGGACTCTGACGGGAATGATCTTCGCTTCGGGAGCGATCAGCGCTATCAACCCTGCGACATGCGTCCCGTGCCCGTATGGGCCTTGTTGCTGGCTGCCGACTTCACTGGGATTATTATCCATATCAACGAAGTCATAGCCCGGCAGGAGATGCCCCGCAAGCGCCGGGTGCGTCGCGTCCACGCCCGTGTCGAGCACGGCCACCCTGATACCCGCGCCGCGTGTGACGCCGTGCGCCTGACTGAGATTGATCATCTGCGGAGCCCATTGCCCGGCGTACGCTCCCACGTCGCCGCCCACCGTCCACGAGTTTCCGACCGTCCACGAATTGCCGCTGCCCTCCGGCACAGCCTGTATATAGTTCGGCTCGGCATAAACCACGCGAAGCTGCGGGTCGGCTGCGAGCGCATTGACCCGCTGCTCGACGGGAGCGCCGTCAACGATGCGTAAGCGATAGATGGGGCGCGAGCCGAACTGGTCTAGTGGGACGGGGTTCAGGCCGTACTGTGAGGCGACGGCTGGTAGGTCAGAGGCTTTGGCGAGTTTGACGACGACCTCGCCGGGCACGAAATCATTGTCGCCTGAGCCCTCGGCGCGCGCTCCCACGGGCCGCGCGATAAAACAGAGCAGCGCCGCAATTATTACCAGCAGCTCCAGTAAAAATTTTGATGTACGGCGCGGGCGTCGCATTCTGAATAATTTCCCTGTCGCAGGCCGAGCGCAGTCGCCCGAAAAACCTCAATTTAACGGATTATATGGTCGCAAAAGGCAGAGATATCCATCAAATTGAAGAGTCAGGCGATAACCGCTGATCAGGTTAACAGTGCAGGATCGGGGGATGAAAATACATTGCCGCCGGAACTTTCTACAACAACGCTTCTGGTCAACCGGATTTTGATGCCGAAGCCGCCCATTCAGTTGTTATCAACCCCCTAAAATTACATGCGCGCCCCGGCCCGCGTATTATCAGCGGCCCATGAGCACAAAGGGAGACCAGAAGAAGGGATGCGGCTGCTGTTTGAGCGATTGGAGCTGAGCAAAGCGCAGGGCCGTGGCCGGGGCGTCGCCTTCGCGCAGCCGCGTGTAGAAGTTAAGCATCAAGGTGGCCGTCGCCTCGTCGTCCACCGCCCAGAGGCTCAGCAAAAGCGAGGGCGCACCCGCCGAGAAAAACCCCCGCGCCAGCCCGATCAGCTCGTCGCCCGGCGCGACGGCGCTGACTCCTGTCTCGCAGGCGCTCAGGGTCACGAGGCTACAACGAAGATTGAGGCCGTAGGCGTCGCGCACCGTCAGCCAGCCGTCTCCCAGACGCAGCGACGAGAAAAGCGGATTATCGGGGCGAAACTGGCCGTGGCAGGCAAGGTGTATGACATCCGCGTTCGGCGCTTGCGCGCGGACGGCGGCAAGCGTCGCGCCCTCGTCGAGCAGGACAACCGAGTTCGGAAAGAGAGGCGCGAGCACTCTGACCTCGTCGCGCACGCGCGGGGTCTGCTCGTCGGCCACCCCTACGAGCAATGCGCTCTCAAGCGCCTGGTCTGTTCCAGAAAGGCAATGGAGCAACACTTTGGCGCTCGGAGCATAAGAGACCTCGCGTCGTTCTATCAGGTAAGCCACGCCATCATGCAGGGCATGAAACGGGACATAATGCAGCAGGCCGTGCGGCACGACCGCCAGCCGCCTCGTCCCGATCAGTCCTTCGACCGGCCCGAGCAGCAGCTCATAGAGTGATTGCAGGTAGTGCCGAACGCGGGCCGTAAGATGCGGCAGGTGTCTGCGTACGCGCTCGGCTCCGTACCGCAACGCGTCTATCTGAAAGCGAAACTGCTCAAGCAGTGCGCCGGTCTCTTCTTCTCTACCAAGATCGCGCAGGACTTCGATACTTTCATCTGTGACGACAAAGGCGAGCAGCTCTCCGTCGAGGCTGGTGTATTCGACCAGCGCCGTCTCTGGGCCGAGGCCGCGTTGAAGCTCTCTAATGTCGAGCGTCTCGACCTGTGTGAATAAAGGGTCGCCGCGATGTTGCAGTTGGCGCATAATCTCCAGCATCTTCCGCTCGCGCTCGCCGACCGCCTGATGAAGCACTGCCATCTCGGTCGCGCTCTTGGACGCCTCATTCGGCGCGGGGCGGTTGATCTGGCTATAAAACCAGTTCAATTCCTCGCGTAACTCCTCAAGCCGTCTCATCAATTCCGCCTCGAAGGGGTCGCGCGGCGACGGAAGGAATTTCAGTGACCCGCCCATCGCGTCCACGAGGGCACGGGAGCGCGCTCGCTCGACGAAGCCAAGAGCCTCTGCCACACGATCACGCTCGTCGGTCAGGCACAGGCGCAACAGCTCGTCGTAGGGCACTAGCTTGTCTGAAAAGAATGCTGTCCGAAACTCCTCGGCTGGCAAGGGCGCGCGCAGGTCTTCGATCAGTGAGACGGCGCGCCTGAAGAAGCCTTCAGCCCCCTCTCTATCGCCCGTCATCATCGCGAGCAGGCCGAGGGAGGTATGACAACGCTCGGCCACCTGCGGCTGACCCTGTAGCTCGGCATCCTTGAGAGTTGATGCCAGAAGGCTTTCGGCCTCCGTAATCTTTCTTTGTGCCCGTGCGACTTCGCCGCGCAGCCAGCGCGCCATCAGCGCGCGCCTCCAAGTGCCTGCGGAGGCCAGCGGGGTTTCGGCGAGTGCGGCTGCCGCGCCCGCCGCCTCGTAGTTCCCTTCGTCGTAATGTAGCTGGGCCTCCGTCAGCGTGACCAGCGCTTCGCCGACGAAGTTTCCTTCATCGGCGTAGAGCCGTCGCGCGTCGGCCAGAAGCTCATGGGCTTTATCCACTAGGCCAAGGAGAATGGAGGCGCGCCCGTGTTGCGCCAGCGAGCGCGCCTGTTCAGCGCGCATCCCCAACTGCGCGAACGTCGGAATCACTCGCTCATAAATCGCGGCTGCTTCAGGAGCGAGGTTCAGCTCAAGGTAAGCATCTGCGATCTCCTGCTCCGCGATTGCCGACTGATGCGGCATCCCTAAAGCGGTAAACCTGCGGCGTGAGCGTTCCAGATAATCGAGCGCCTGATCATAGCGTCCCTGAAAGAGCGCGAGATTACCCATGTTGGACTCTATCTCGGCCTGCCTGACGGTGAGCCCGGCCACTTCGGCGCGCTGTAGAGCTTGCCTGTAAAGTTGTTCGGCGGAGCGGAATTTGTGGAGCGTGGAATGAGTATTGGCGAGGCAATTCTCTATCTCGGCGAGCTGTTTCTGATCATCGAACGCCGTGTAGCGGTCGCGGGCCGAAGTTTGAAACTGTTCCGCCTCGTGGTAGAGGTCGCGCCGAAAATAGAGATTGCCGAGGTTGTGCTCGATCTTGCCCGCCGCGAGCTGGTCGCCGTGAGCTATGAAGACCTCGCGCGCTCGCAAGCCGCCTTCAATGGCCTCATCGTAGCGACCGAGCATCGAGAGCGGGATGAGGCGGCTGACCTCTGTGACCGCCGCAGTGTGCAGCTTTCCCAGACTGACAAAAAGCGAGGCGGCTGTCTCGAAGCGCGTGACGGCGCGCTCCATCTGGCCGTCTATCAGGGCTGCGATTCCGGCCCCCCATGCCGACAGCGCAGCCACCTCCGTATCGTCCGTCATGGAACTGAGCAGGTTGAGGACGTTGGCCGCGCTCGTCGCGCGCAGCGGGTCGCTGCTCCACCCGTCGAGGCAAATATCCTTGAGCACATATGCGAGGCCGACAACCGACCCCTGAGCAGAATACTCCCTCAACAATGCTTCACGTTCTGCATTGTCCGCCGCCAGGAGACGCGCCGCCAGCTCCGCCAGCTCCATGCTATGCCCTTAGCTCAAGATTAGGGACTTCTACCTCCGTGTCGGTCAAACGCAATCGCAGAGTATAACGCCCTGTGGGAACCGGCGGCAGCGCAAACTCGCACAAATCATTGAGCGCGACGACAGCCGCCGCTGCCCCTCCTTCGTCCTGCAATTCGACCTGCCCGCCCTCGCATTGGCCCAGCACCTGCCCGGACACGAACCATTCTGCGCCGCCGGGTCTGATACGTAAATCCAGATCATTCTCCCCGGCGCTGTAAAGAAGCTGGCGCGCCTGTGGCTGGCCCGAGCGCAGGCCGTGAGCCGCCGATAAACGGGCGCTGTCGAAACTGAGAGCGGCGATGAGGCGCTGTGCGACGCTGGGTTTTGTCGAAGCACCGCGCACACCGAACAGGGCGACGGCGTCGGCCCTGACATCGCGCGGAGCATCCTCGGCACGGTCGGTGAGCATGAGATTGATAAGCTGTTCCAGCTCGCTCAAACGAGATGTGCAATGAGCACAGGCCGCGACGTGGCTGAGCGATGCTGCGCGCTCTTCGTCGGGCAGGCGGTTCTCGGCCATATCGGCGAGTTTTTCAAACGAAATGTGTCGGGATGTCGTCTTCATGCTTCTGCTCCGAAAGCCGCGCTGCCGGCTACTGCTCACAACCCAACAGTGCAGGGCCGCCGACGGGAAATACATGGAAAAACGCTCAGGACAATAGTCGCATCAATTTTTTTAAGCAGCGGGCACGGGTCGGGCCGATACTGCCTTCGGTGGTTCCGATGGCCCGGGCGATTTCCGCATAGGGCGGCGGCTCTGGCTGGTAGAAAAGCATGGTCAGTAATTTCCGGCAGCGTTCGTCCAGCTCCGCCAGCGCCGTCCGCACCCGGTGCTGCTCTTCGAGGCGCATCAGCACCTCGTCGGGCAAGGCGCTCGGGTCTGGCAGCTTCTCTAACTCGGGCTCGTCCCCCTCCTGAGCATCATCGACGGGATGTTGCAACCTTTTTTCGCGGCTGATCAAACGCCAGGTCTTCCGACGGGCGGTCGTGACCAGCCACGCCTGAAGGCGTTCCGGCTGCTCTATGTCGTTCAGCTTTTCAAACAGTGTCGTGAAGACTTCCTGAAATACTTCGGAAGCTTGATCTTCATCGAGGCCCGCTCGACGCGGAATAGTATAAATGAGCCGCTGGTAACGCTCGACGAGCGCTTCCCACGCGGATTCATCCCCACGCCGGCAGGCTTGCAATAGCTTCTCGTCGTTCAGCGCCATTTCCCCCTGCTTTCCCGCTCTCGGGATGTTAGCACAGGACGCATTTTCTCACCGTGTCCAACAGTATAATAACCTCGCTAGGGGGGTAAGCACCCTGAAGCCTTCCGGCAATTTTCAGGTAAGGTTTTTCGTAGAACAAAATCCCATTTTGGTCAGGAATCCGCGCCGTGATAGATTTTGCTCTGGTCATCTCTTTATGGCGTGGGACGGGGCGCTCGGGCACGACCCGGTCTGCGTTCGTCACAAGGCGCGATTGAGTAGGGACATGAGCAGGATAGTCGCAGTGATCCCGGCGCGGATGGGTTCGTCTCGTTTTCCGGGCAAGCCGCTCGCCTCCATTCTCGGGCGGCCTATGATCGAGCACGTTGTTCGCCGCGCTGCGATGTGTGATCAACTCGACGCGGTTTACGTCGCGACGTGCGATGAGGAGATACGCACGCGCGTCGAGACGTTCGGCGGCGCAGTTATCATGACATCGGCTTCCCACGAGCGTGCCAGCGACCGCGTCGCCGAGGCCGCCGCAAGCCTTGAGGCTGACGTTGTCGTGATGATACAGGGGGACGAGCCGATGATTACCCCGGACATGATCGTGGCCGCAGTGGCTCCCACGTTGCGTGACCCGTCCGTGCGGTGCGTGAACATGGCGCGACGGATTCTCAGTCAAGAAGAGTATTTCGACCGCAACACCATCAAGGTCGTGATGGACGTTCACGGGGACGCCCTCTTCTTCTCGCGCTCTCCCATCCCCGCCGTCGACTTCGCAAGCGCCGAGTGTCCGCCGATCTTCAAGCAGGTGTGTGTGATTCCCTTCCGGCATGACTTCCTGCAGGAGTTCACGCGCCTGCCGCAGACGCCCCTCGAACGGGCAGAGTCAATAGACATGCTCCGCGTTGTCGAGCACGGCTTGCGCGTGCGGCTGGTGGAGACAGAGGTGAACACTCATGCGGTAGATACGTCGGACGACCTGTGCCTCGTCGAGGCCATGATGAAGGACGACCCGCTCGTGCTCCGATACGGAGAGCCGGTCGCCCCGGCGGAGGCACGCCCTTGAAGTGGCGTGTCATGGTCAGCGCGCCGTACCTGCTTCCGGCGCTGGAAGAGTTCCGCCCACGGCTGGAGGCCGCCGGCGTGGAGATCATCCGCGCGGACGTGCGCGAACGGCTGAGCGAGGAGGAACTCCTGCCCTTAGTCGGGACGCTCGACGGCGTAATCTGCGGCGACGACCAGTTTTCGGAGCGTGTCCTGCGCGCGGCATCACGGCTCAAGGTGATCTCGAAGTGGGGCACGGGCATCGACTCCATAGACGCCCGCGCGGCTGAGGAACTGGGTATTCGGGTGTGCAACACTCCCGATGCCTTCACCGATCCGGTCGCGGACACGGTGCTCGGCTACATACTCTGCTTTGCGCGCAGGCTCTTGTTGATGGACAGGGATGTACGCAACGGCTTATGGAGGAAGCATGAGGCCGTTTCGCTGAAAGATTGCACGCTCGGTGTGGTCGGGGTCGGGCACATAGGTAAGGCAGTGGTGCGCCGCGCGCGGGCCTTCGGGATGAAGGTGCTTGGCTCTGATACGGCGTCCGTGCCCGCGTCCTTCATCACTGAAACAGACCTCAGAATCGTGCCGCTACTCGCGTTGCTTGAAGCGTCCGACTTCGTCTCGCTGCACTGCGATCTCAACCCGACATCCTTTCACCTGATAGGCCGCGCCGAACTGGCGGTCATGCGGCCCTCGGCCTACCTCATCAACACGTCGCGCGGCCACGTAGTGGACGAGCCGGCGCTCGCCTGTGCGCTCAACGAAGGCCGGATTGCCGGCGCGGCGCTGGATGTCTTCGAGGTCGAGCCGCTCCCGGCTGACAGCCCGCTCCGCGTCATCGAAAATTGTTTGCTCGCGCCACACAACGCGAACAGCGATCTCGCTTGCCGCAGACGAGTCCATGAGTCCACAATCGTCAACCTCCTCAGGGGACTCAGGGAAGGGGGCGACGCGCGCTTGAAATGAGAGCCGAGAGAGCCATGAGCGGAAGCGAGCCCATGAACCGTGCGGGGGCTGCACCATACGCGGGAGACGCGAGCGCGAGCGGAGGACGCGACTGGCTGCTCTGTCACGGCGTCAGAAGCCTCCTGCGGTGCGACGGGGCAGAGGTTGTCGAAGGGATCGCCCGTTATGTTATTTCGCAACACAGCAGTTTGCGGCTCGCGTCGGCGTGGGTCGAACGTAAGCGTGAGACCTCGGCTCCTGCCTTGATCGCCCTGCTCGGCGGCCTGGTGAGATTTCTGGAAGTACGGGCCATTGACCGCCCGGTCGGCGGCGTCTGGATTGCCCGCCTCAGCAACGAGCGACGGGCGGTCGAGACACTGCCGCCACTGCTACCGGAACTGGGTTGGAGCGAGTTGAAGTTCCGCAGACTCCCTGACGCCGCGGCTTGTCTGGCGCTGGTCAGAAGCCTTGGTGCAAACTGGCGACGCGTTCTCACGCTCGCGCGCAGGCTGCACCGCCGGCACGAGTTCTTCAAGGTGCTTCGCGTGGCCGAGCTCATCGGCTATTACTCGCGCTATCTCGGCATCTTCCGGCGCGGGCGCTACCAGATCGCCGTGATGTCGAGCCACAGCAACCCGCACGGCGTTGCCTTCAATCTGGCGGCTCGAAAGTGTGGAGTCCCGGTCGTGCTTATCACGCACGGTATGCCTGTGCGGCCCGTCGCGCGGCTCGCCTACGATCTGGCGGTGGTGCATTGTGAAGCAGCACGGCAGACTTACCTTGAGGAGGGCTGCCGGATGGATCGCGTTCTCATTCACGGCAGGCGGCAGCATCACGCGCCGATGCCCGCCGGGCCGCTCCCCGAGCGTTTGACCGTCGGGATATTCCTTTGCAAGGATGTGAACGAGGAACGCCTGTGCGCTGTGACGGAGCGTCTGCTGGGCGACCCGCGTGTATCGCGCATCATCGTGCGCCCGCATCCGAAGAACCTCTGGCTGAGGTTTGATGAATGGATTGCGTCGCGCAACGAGCCGCGGCTGTGCCCGCGCCGCGGCGTCGCATTGTTCCGCGACATAGAGGACTCGGACATCGTCCTCGCCGGCAACTCAAGCGTGCTTGTCGATGCGGTAACTGCGGGGCGTCCGAGCGGCTACGTGCCGGGTCTGGACCGGGGGTCTCCAGACCTCCACGAGTTCGTCGCGCGCGGACTGATCTACCCGATTGATGATGAGTTCAGCTTCGACCCGGACGCGATGCTGCGTTTCTACCAGCGGCTCGACTGGCCGGACGTGCTCCGGCTCTTCGCCAACATTGACGAGGACGGGGCGACGGTCTCTGCCCGAACCTGCGCCGCCATTCGCGATCTAGCCCTGTCACACGATCAGCATTCCAATCCGTCTCGGCGAAAGAAAAAGGGGTTAACGTAGGGTACTTTGATGATCGCATCGTCGAGTACGCGCAGAACAGTTCGCCGCAGGCGCGATTGGCTGGAAGGCTATTTAGGCAACACGGCCCTTCCGATCAGTAGGCGAAGGATTGATAAATTTCCGTCTCGGGTTGATCTTCGAGCGACTCGACTACGGGGTTGAAGCGGAGCAGGTGGCGCGCGCGCAGAGAGAGAGTTTCGAGGACGGCGCGCGGGACGCGGATGGAGACTTCGGGTCGGAAGAGCCAGCGGCGGCTGTAGCCTATGACGACCATCGGGCGCGGTACGGTCGTGCGGTTGGGCGTGCCCCTATGCAGCCCCCGTACGTCGCGAATCATCACGTCGCCAAGTCTCATGTTGATGGCTTCCAGCTTGACCTCACCCGTCTCGATGAGGCGCAGCCCTTCTGCCTTCGACATCAGGTGTGTGCCGCGCGCGACCTCGAACGGCCCGTTCTCGACGGTGACATCGACGAGCGGGAAGTTGACCGCCAGTTGATAGGGCGGCGTCTCCTGCCCCGTCTCGGGAAAGAGCGGAGGCGTATCGCGGTGTATGTCCTGATAATCAGAGCCCAGAAGCGGCGTGTCTGTCGCGAGCTGCGGCATCACGGCGTCTTCACCGACCAGACCTCGGACGATGGCGAGCACATCCTCGTCCTCGAAAATGGCCGGGTCGGCGAAAGGCTCTCTGAAAGGGAGCGTCACGTAATAACGGGCAGGCCCACGGTTGAAGAGGTGGCCCTCGCGCGCCATGTGGGCCTCAAGCAGCGGGGCGAACACCTCGCGCCAGTTCTCAAGCGTCGTTCTGGGGAAATGCTCCCGAAGGATGCAAAACCCGTCCCTGAGCGCCGACTGAGTGAATGATGCTATCTGCTGTTCATCGTAGCGTCCTGCTGGCATGAATTACAACCTCCGGTCAGGGCCGACGGCTATCGCTGAATTCTTCATCTAAGATTATCACAAAGCGTGGATGCTGATCTGCCGAGACGACTGCGGCAAAGCTCACTTTCTGCGGCTGAGGCTGTTCTGCATGACGACGACTGCGAGCAGAAACACCCCGCGCAGCACCCATTGCCACCAGGAGCTGATCGTCCCTTCGAGATTGAAAACATTAAAAATGATGCCGAGCAGCAACACCCCCACCAGCGTCGCGCCCGACCCGCCCTGCCCGCCCGTCAGAAGAGTTCCGCCGACGACTACAGCCGCGATGGCATCCAGTTCCCAACCTGTGCCCGCCACGGGCTGGCCCGCCCCCAGCCGCGAGGCCAGAAGGACACCGCCCAGACCGGAGAGAGCGCCGCTCAAGGCGTAGACCCCGAGCGTCACCCGACCGACGTTGAGTCCCATCAGACGGGCCGCCTCCTCATTATCGCCGAGCGCGTACACGTGACGCCCGAACCGCGTGTGCCTGAGCACCAGCCAGCCCAGCCCGTAGGCTATGACAAGGATCAGCACGGGGACGGGCACAGGGCCGAGCTTGCCCTGACCGAGCCATGTGAAATCTTCCGAGAGCTTATCGACGCGCACAGACTCCTCGCCGGTTGCGGCCAGCGCCAGCCCGCGCGCCGCGATCATCATCGCCAGCGTCACGATGAAGGGCTGGATGCGCGCCCTGTCGATGATGATTCCATTCAGGAGGCCGAGCAGCGTCGTGAAAGCGACCGCGATCAGGAGCGCCGCGATCATGCCGTGCCCGGCGAGGTTGGCTGCGACGACGCCCGCGACCGCCAGCAGCGAGCCCACCGAGAGGTCTATCCCGCCCGTCAGGATGACGAACGTCATGCCGAGCGCGACCAGTCCGAGCATGCTGTTCTGGCGCAGGACGTTGAATAGGTTTCTCTCCGTGAGAAAGTCCTCGTAGCGCACAGTCGCGAAGATGAGGACGCCTAGAAGCGCGACCAGCGCGCCCTGACGCTGGATGAATGAGGCCATTCGCCCGCGCGCCACTCTGCCGCGCGTCGACCCCGCTTCATCAATGGTTGTCGTTGACTGGCCCATGACTTTCCAAGCTCAGGCGACCCGGCGTCGCTGTATGTAGACGGCGAAGATGATGATCGCCGCTTTGAAGACGAGCGCCCAGGAGAAGGGCACTGGTCTGAGCCCGAGCGGCCCCATGTTGAAGCTGGTGGTGAGCACTTGCATGATTAGAGCGCCGATGACCGTTCCCGCGACCGTGGCGCGTCCGCCCGCGAGTGTCGTGCCGCCGACGACCACCGCCGCGATGGCATCAAGCTCTATATTCAAGCCGACCTTCGCCGCGTCGCTCGCCCCGAGCCGCGCCGTCTCGATCAATCCGGCCACGCCCGCCAGCAAGCCGCTCAGGGCATAGACCAGTAGCTTCGTCCGGTGAATTTTGACCCCGGCGAGGCGCGCCGCAGCCTCATTGCCGCCCACCGCCAGCACATAGCGCCCGAAGCTGGTCATTCGCAGAAGGAAGATGGCGGCGGCGATAACCGAGAGCATGACGAGCACCTGAAAGGGCACAGGCCCGACGTGGCCCTTGCCCAGGTACTCAAAGCTCTGATTGCTGAACGGGATCAATTGCCCGCCGTGGCTGATGACCTGCGCGATGCCGCGCCCCGATATGAGCAGCGCCAGCGTGACGATGATCGGCTGTATGCGAAAGCCCGCGATAAGCGCGCCGTTTAAAGCGCCGAGCGAGAACGAGACCGCCAGCGCCAGCAGAATCGCCGCCCCGACACCCCTGTCGAGATTGGTGGCGGCCAGCGCCGATGCTATCGCCATCACCGAACCGACCGACAGATCAATGCCTGCGGTCGCGATCACAAAGGTCATTCCGACGGCGACGAGCATCGTCGGCGTCACCTGCAAAAGGACATTCCAAAAATTGTTCGACGCCGCGAAGTTAGGTGTGAACAGCAGGTTCAGGAGGACGAGCAGGGTGAGGGCCATAAGCGCGCCGTAGGTCGGGCCGAGCGCCGCCAGCCCGGATAGCAGACCCGCCTTCGTCTTGAGATGATTGACCTCTGTGGCGTTCTGCATTACTCAATCTCTGAGGGCTTCCACGCCCGCCGGCTGTGCCTCAGGCGCGTCCCCTTCGGCCATCCTACGGATGATCGAATCCTGCGAAATATCCTCGCCGCGCAGCTCCGCCACGCGCTCGCCGTCGCGCATCACGATCACGCGCGAGCTGCCTTCGACCAGTTCTTCCAGCTCCGAAGAGATCATCAGGACGCCCAGACCCGTTGCGGCCAGCTCATTAATCAGCGCCTGTATTTCCCCCCTCGCTCCGATATCTATGCCGCGCGTCGGCTCGTCCAGGATGAGGAATTTAATGTTCTTGCAGAGCCAGCGGGCGAGCAGAACCTTCTGCTGATTCCCTCCCGAAAGCTCGCGAATCTTCTGATCCGCCCCGGCGGCCTTGATGCCCAGACGCTCGATAAAGCGTTCGACGATCTCACGCTGGCGCGCGCGCGAGACGATGCCGAACCGGGCGAGCGCGGGCAAGGCGGCCAGCGTCATATTATCGCGCACGGAGAGCTCCGGGATGATGCCCTCGGCCTTGCGGTCTTCGGAGAGAAAGGCCAGCCCGGCGCGAATGCCGTCGCTCGGCCCGCGCAGGCCGAGGGGCTTGCCTTCGAGATAGACTTCGCCCTCTTCGAGAGGGTCTGCACCGAAAATGGCCCGCGCCGTCTCTGTGCGACCCGAGCCGAGCAGCCCGGCGAGGCCGACGATCTCGCCCCGGCCCACCTGAAGCGTCACGTGATTCAGCTTGCGCCCGCGCTTCAGATTTTCCGCGCGCAGCAGCGGCTCCGCATCTTCCTGCCCGACGCCGTGATGGTCGAATCTGGTTATACCCTGCCGCAGCTCTTCGCGCCGCTTGCCGAGCATGAGGCAGACGAGGTCGATCTTTTCGAGGCCGGAGAGTGTGTGCGTGGCGACGAATTGGCCGTCACGCAGGATAGTCACGCGGTCACAGATCGCGTACAGCTCGTCGAAGCGATGGCTGATGTAGACGACCGCCCTGCCTTCGGCCTTTAGCCTTCGGATGACATCGTAGAGAATAGAGACTTCATGCTCGGTCAGGGAGCTGGTCGGCTCGTCGAGGACGACGACCCTTGCCCCGAACGAGACGCCGCGAGCGATGGCGACCATCTGGCGTAGTGCTATGTTCAGGTCGCCGAGGGTCGTGCGCGGGTCGATCTCCAGTCCGAGCCTTTCCAGCAGTTCCCGCGCCTCGCGGTTCATGCGTTTCCAGTCGATCAGGCCGAAGCGTCGCGGCTCGCGACCAAGATAGATATTTTCGGCGACGCTGCGGAAGGCCAGCAGGTTGACCTCCTGATAAACGGCGACGACGCCGGCACTCTGCGCCTCGTCCGGCGAGCGGAACTCGACGCGGCGGCCTTCGAGCCACATCTCGCCTCCGTCGCGCCGATACGCCCCCGTCATGATCTTGATGAGGGTTGATTTACCCGCGCCGTTCTCCCCGACGAGCGCATGCACCTCGCCCGGCTCAAGCGTCAGGCTCACGCCGGTCAGCGCGTTGACGCCCGAAAAGCTTTTCGTGATGGACTCCATACGGAGTACCGGCTCAGTCGCGCTCATAAGAATAGGGGTCGGGGGTCAGGGGCCGGGGAAGGGATGAGCGGGTTTCGGTTTTCCCTGACCCCCGACCCCTGACACCCTGCCCCCGCTTTCAGTATGCCTCGTTGACGAACTGCTGGGCGTTGCTCTTGTCGAAGAAGCGATCTTCGAGAATGATCTTGGGCGGAATCTGCTCGCCTCTGAGGAACTTTTCCAGAGTGTCGAAGGCCAGCGGGCCGAAGCGCGGGTTTGACTCGACCGTGACGTTCATCTCGCCGCGAATGATGGCCTCAAGGGCGGACTTCTGGCCGTCTACGGAGACGATCAGCACGTCCTTGCCCGGATTCATCCCCGCCGACTTCAACGCCTGAATCGCACCGAGCGCCATCTCGTCGTTGTGCGCGTAGACGGCTGTGATCTCTCTGTTCCTGGCCTGGATGATATTCTCCATGACCTTCTGCCCGGTGGCGCGCGTGAAATCCCCCGTCTGCGAAGCGATGATCTTCATGTCAGGGAACTGCTTAATGGCTTCCATAAAACCCTGCGAGCGGTCGCGCGCAACCGATGAGCCGGCGGTTCCCGTCAACTCGACGATACCGGCACGTCCGTTTGTCTGTTTCGCCAGCCATTCACCGGCCCGCCTGCCCTGCTGTATAAAATCCGACCCTAAAAATGCGACGTAGTCCTGACCCGCCTGACCGGCGGCGGCGCGGTCAATGAGAAACACTGGAATCCCTGCCTCTCTGGCGGCCTTGAGCGCCGGGGCGAGCCCTTCAAACTCGCGCGGGGCGAGAAAGATCGCGTTGACGCCCTGCGCCACAAGGTCTTCGACATCGGCAACCTGTTTGGAGGTCTGCCCCTGCGCGTCGGTAATTCTGAAATCGAACTTATCGGCGCGCTTTCGCGCCTCCTCGCTCATGCTTGTCGTTTCGGCGATGCGCCACGGCCCGTTGTTCTCCATCTGTGAGAAGCCGACGACGGTTTTGCCTCTCTTGCGCGCGCAACCCGCTAAAGACAGGCCCGCCAGCGCGAGGCAAACGGTGATGAGCATGGCGCTCAAGGGCTTCGCTCTTTTAAGGGATGATCTCATAGGTTTCTGCTCTTCAATACCGCCGGTAATTTTCTCAAAAGCGCACGTTGGCGAGTCGGCGAACCAGTTCCTGCTGGTCATTTTCGGCCTGCTGCTGCTGATTCTCATTGAGTCGTTTGAAGGTGGCGAGCGCCTTCTGCGCTTCCGCGGTTCGCTTCAAACGCATGTACAGGCGACCGAGCTGATATTGTGCTTCGGCCAGATTCGGATTGGCCGCAACCAGACGCTCAAGCTGGGTGACGGCTTCGGTCAGGCGCTCTGCGCGCACGTAGAGTTTTGCCAGCGTCAGGCGGGCCGGAGAAAACGTCTCGTCAAGTTCGAGGGCACGCTTGAGGCGAAGCTCGGCGCGGGCCAGGTCGGGCGAAGTTTGTCGCATCATGGCATCGGCCAACAGGTATTGCGCGACGGCCAGCCGCTCGTCAGCCGCGGCGGCCCGCTCATAGAGGGCCACAGCCTCCGCGTATCGTCCCGTCTCGTCGTAGATCATGCCGAGATAAGCGAGCGCGGGAGCGAACTTCGGCGACAGGGCGACCACCCGCTCGAAGGCCGTCGCCGCCTCATCATGCTTGCGGTTTGTAAAGAGGGCGACGCCGAGCGCGAACCATAGTTTCGACGAGTTAGGGAATTCGGCTAAAGCCTCTCGCAGGCGGATGACGGCGGCGGCAGGAGCCTTTGTGTCCACCAGAAGCATGCCGTAACGAAAGCGATAAGCCTCGTTCTTCGGGTCGCGCTCGATTGCAAGGCGCATGGCCGGTATAGCGTTCTCGATGTGGCCGGAAGCCTGATAAATGTCGGCGAGAGCCGCGTACAGCGGCGCTTCATCGAGCCCGCGCGCGACGGCTGATTCGAGCGTGCGCCCGGCGGATACTATGTCCTTGCGCGCCAGATAGGTCTGAGCCAGCAGGACTATGGCTTTTACGTTGGCCGGTTCAGCCGCGACGACGGCGTCCAACTCTTCAGCCGCTTCATTGACCAGCCCGTTCTCATACAAGACCGTTCCTAACTCGGCGCGCCCGCTCGGGCCTGTGACCCGACTGTTTGCGCCGGGGATGAGCGCTTTGTAGTCGCCGTAGTATCTCGAAGCGGAGGCGCGGTCGCCCATGCGTAGCGCGATGACGACGAGAGCGCGTGCGAATTCCACGTCGGGTTCAATGGCGCGCGCGCGCTCGAACAAGTCGCGGGCGGCGCGCAAGCCTTCGGGCGTCCCCGCGGCGAAGCGAATCTGTGCCAGGTTCGCCAGTGCGCCCGCCTGCATGGGGTCAAGCTTGAGTGAAATCTCAAACTGCTTGGCCGCCTGCTCGGTGCGCCCTAAGCGCAGCAGTATCGCGCCGTGATTGTTGCGGGCCGCCGGGGAGGTCGGCGCACCTATGGCGGCGGCGGCGAAGTGGCGCTCGGCTTCCGCCGGATTGCCCGCGCGGTCGGCAATGATGCCCAGATAGGTGTGGGCCATCTCATTGCCGGGATCAATCTTGATGGCGCGTTGAAAGAGAAGCGCGGCGGCGGTCTCGTCCCCCTTTTCAAGGGCCGAGACGCCTTCGGTGACGAGCGCTGCGGCATCTTCAACGCTTCCCTTCTGTTGGAAGGAGGAAGCGGCGGCGGACGCTCGACTCGCGTGCCCGCCGGAAGCAGGGCCGTAGAGGATAACGAAGGCCGTCAGGATTATGCTCAGAGAGTTAAGCGTCCGGTTTCTCATGATGGAATTTCGCCAGCCGCCGCCACGCACCACGGTTAAAAAATGAAGGGCGCGGGAAGAGTTTATCCAACTTTCCCCGCGCCGATCAAACCCTTGAGACCGGGCTAGAAAATGAATCTCGCGCCGACCTGAATAGTCCTCGGATTGGCATTCTGAACATCGGAGAAACCGAAACCGCCGGAAGTGATGTTGGCATCCGGCATCAGGTAGTAGTGGCGGTTAAAGAGATTGAAGAACTCCCCGCGAATCTCGAACACCACGGTTTCCGTAAGATGCGTCTTCTTCAGCAGGCTGAAGTTTTCCGTGTAGAACGGGAATGGGCGCGCGTCATCGAGCACCGCCGGGGCTGTGCCGAAGAACCGCGACGGGTCGGCGTAATAGGCGGCGTAAGCCGGGTTCGTCACGTCGGTGGTGGGCGGAGTCTCATAGTTAGGCGGGGCTGAGAAGGCCGCCCCGTTGACGACCTGAAAACGTGTCCCGCTGGGATCGTTTCCCGTCAATATCGGCGAGCCCGTCAGGTTGGGCCGTAAGACCGCGCCGCGGAAGCCCGCGAATCCTGCCGTATTCAACCAGCCGGAAGCACCCGAGGCGACGACCACCAGCGGCACGCCTGACTGATAGCGGTGAATACCGCCGATCTGCCAGCCGCCAAAGATGGTGTTCACTATCCCGCCCTGATTGAGGAAGCGCCTGCCCCTGCCGAAGGGAAGCTCAAGGATGTAGTTGAAGACCAGCACGTGCGGCGTGCTGTTGGGCGAGACCGCTCGTGTCCGATCATATGGATTCTGCGGGGCGTTGACCGTCGTGCCGCCGTAGAGGTCTTCGGCTGCGGTTCCGGTCAGCCTTGAGAATGTGTAGGCCACGTCAAACTGTACGCCCCGCGAAAAGCGGCGACCGACTTTGACCTGCAAGGCGTTGTACCAGCTCTGCCCTTCGCTCTCCTGAATGTTATTGATTCTTCCGTACTGCGGGAACGGTCTGAGGGATTGCGCGACGGTTCCCGTGAAGCCGTTGAAGACCGCATTGTTATTAGCCGCGAGCTTGATGCCGACGCTCTGCGCGTAGGCCCTCTCGGCTGCCGTCACGTCCGCGAGCGGCTTGTTGAGCAAAGGATTCCCCAGCTTGAGTGCTTCAAAGGGAATCGCGTTGACGCGGCCAATGTCCGAGCGCAGGCGCGTGCCACGGCTTCCTATGTAGCCGACCGAGACGGCGAAGTTCTTCGGAAGCTCGCGCTGGACATCAATGCTCCACTGCTGCGTGCGCCCGGCCTTGTAGTTCTGGTTGATGTAGGAGATGTCCTCGGAACCGATGAACTGGTTGTTCGGGTCGACCGAAGGACGAGCAGGGTAGGTGCTCAGGAAGAAGTTGGCGTCCGCTCCGAATTGCGGGCGCGCGACCGTCGTATTGTAGCCTTCAGTCCCCTCGCTGCTGGACACGTCCCCGGCGAAGCCGAAGAGGATGGGCGCGTAGTAGATGCCGTAGCCGCCGCGCACGACCGTCTTATCGTTAATCGAGTAGGCGAACCCGACGCGCGGGCCGATGTTGGAATAATCAGGCTTGACGAGACCCTCGTACTGAGAGCGCACCTGCGCGTTCGGGTCTGCTGACACTAAAGCCCCGAGTCGTCCGACCGCCGGGTTCAAGACCGTCGGGTCGAAGCTTCTGTAGCGCCCGTGCGACTCACGGCGCGGGTAATTTATCTCGTAGCGCAGCCCGACGTTAAGCGTCAGCTTTTGCGTGAGCTTGATATCGTCCTGCACAAAGCCCCCCGTGTAAAAATAGCGCCAGCCCGGGTCCATCGTCTTGTTGCTGTTGAAAGACCACTCGGTCGCGCCCGTGATCAGGCTCGCCAGCGGCCAGCCCTGATTGTCCACATCCGCGTTGGCCGTCTGTAGGTGGCGGAAGTTGAACCAGCCGCCCGGGGCGCGCAGCTCGACGGGATTAAATTGCTGCCAGCGCACGTCGCCGCCGAAGCGCAGCGTGTGGCGTCCCTTGACCCAAGTGATGAAGTCGGAAACCTGCGTCAGGTTGTCTGCGAACGGCGAATTGTTGACCCATGTGCCGCCGAAGCCTTGGGCCGCGCGCGTGTCGCTCTGGCCGTAGCCGGGAAAGTCTATCGAGGGTAAAGCCCCGCCGAGGACGGAATTCAGGGGGATACCGAAATTGAACGGGTCAGCCGCATTGCCCGTCACGCCGGGGCTCTGGTTGAAGGTCTCATTGCGGCTGAAGCCCGCGCTGAAGTGGTTCAGAAGCGTCGGCGAGAGCGTCCAGTCATGCTGCAAACGGGCGATGTGCGCCGTGATGATCTGGTCGGATGTGCCCCAGGCGGTAAACGGTCTCGGATAGCGCGGGAATCTTGACCCGATGCTCCCTATCGTGCTGCTCTGGCGATTCGAGTAGCTGACCGAGAGCCTCTGGGCCTGCGTCAGGGCATGGTCAATCTTGAACACATAATTGTCCATGTTCGTCGGGACAGTGGACGAGGCGAGGTAGTTGCGGAAGACGCCGGGGCGCGTCGGGAGCGGGAAAACCTGCATGAGCTTCTGCCCGACCGGGTCTTGCGCCGCGAGCGGAATAATATTTCCGGCGAAGGGCGTGCGTGTGCCCGGCGCGCCGCTGCGCGGGTTATAGATCTGTACACCGCCGGGAAACTGTTTGAGGACATCCGGGTCTGTAAAGAGTTCGCCGAAGTCTCCCTCGCGCATCCTCAGAGTGGGCACGGTGATAAAGGCGTTTTCCGTCTGGCTGAAGCGGTAAGCCTCAAAGTTGAAGAAGAAGAAGGTGCGATCCTTAAGGCTGATCAGGCGCGGGCCGCCCTCGCCGAATCGCGGCAGGTAGACCGGCCCGCCGATGTTGAAGCCGAAGTCGTGCTGGCGGTCGATGAGCCTCTCCTGCCCGTTGGCATTGTTGAAGAAGGTGTTGGCGTTGAGCGCGTCGTTGCGATGCAGCCAGTAAGCCTCGCCGTGGAAGTCGTTGGTGCCGGACTTGATCGTAAAGTTGACGATGCCGCCCGTCGAGTTGCCGAACTCCGCCGAGTAGGTGCTGGTGCTGAGCGTGAACTCCTGAAAGGCGTTCGGCCCCGGCGCGACTTCCGTGAAGAAGGTGCCGCTTTGCGCGCGGCGCGTCGAGCCGCCGTCCACCAATATCTCCGTGCCCAGCGCCTGACCGCCGCTGACTCTAAAGCGATTGGCGCTGGTTCCCCGCTCCTGCTCGCCGATGCGGCCCGACGATGAGACGTTGCTGTCCAGAAAGATAAAGGAGAGGGGCGTGCGCCCGGCGCTCTCGACGGTGACCTGAAGCGGCAGCTCCCGCACCTGTCGCTCCGTGACGTTGGTCTGGCGCACGGGGCTGTCGGTTTGAATGACGGGTGTGGAATCATTTGAGATCGTGACGACATCCGTCACCACGCCGATCTCAAGCTTAACGTCCACGGTGCGCGTCACCTGAACGGCGACCTGCACGCCTTCAGCGGTCGCCGCTTTGAAGCCGGCGGCCTCGACCGTGACGTTATAGGGGTCGGCCTTCAATTGAGGGATAGTGTAACTTCCCTGCTCGTTGGTCATAACCTCGCGCACCTCATTGGTGGTGAGGTTCGTGGCCGTCACTTTCGCGTTTGGGACGACGGCCCCGCTCGGGTCGGTGACAGTGCCGGTGATCGAGCCCCGGTCGCTCTGGGCCAATACGGCTGGCCCACAACACATCAGTGCGAGCATTAACAACGCCACCACGGTAAGCTTGTGATTCATAAATCCCTCTTTGAAACTGTGCCTTCGGAGTCTGAGATCGGAATGAGAGATACTACGGTCGACGAACGCATCCGTTTGCGTTTACATGATCGACCGCTGCCAAAGAGCATAACCGGCGAACTTGAGAAGCGATCACAGGCGGCTAAGAGGTCAGTCCCCCCCGGGCTCAGCCCGAGCGCCCCGGATTAATCTAATAGCTTGTAAAGAGAACGGGGTTTGGAATCGCCAAAACGCGCGCTTCGCATTCTAGCCGGATGGCACGGCTTATAACAGTCCCACTCGGTAATTGTCAATGATCTTTTTCCATGTTGGCCCAGGAGGAAGATTATTCTGTCGGCAGCAGCGATCTATAACGCGCGGGCGAGCGGGCTATTTCGGCGGGTCAACTAATCTGAAGCGCACCATTTCCTGTTTCTGTTTCTCCTCGCGCAGCTTATCGGCGGTCGCGAACATGGTTTGGGAACGCTCCTTCTCACCGAGTCGCGCGTAAACGATCCCCAACTGGTAATGCGATGTCCCGTCCTGCGGACGAAGCTCGATGGCGCGCTCCAACTCGGCCCGGGCCGCGGCGTAGTTTTTCTGTCTGGCGTAGACCATGCCGAGCGCCGAGTGCGCGGCCCAATGGTCGGGCTCGGAGCGGAGCGCACGCCGCAAATGGGCCTCTGCCCGTGCCGCGTCGCCTTCGTTATAGGCGATCATGCCGAGATAGTATTCGGCGTCAGCGTAGGGAGACAGCGCGACGCTGCGCTCAAGGGACACGCGCGCCCGCTCATATTGTTTGACGCTATAGAGAGTCGCGCCGAGCACGTAATGGCCGCGACTGTCATCGGGCCGCAATTCAATGAAGCGTTCCAGAAGTTGTTGGGCCTGAGCCGCCTCGCCGTTATGCAAACGCGCGATGGCGAGCGCGTACAGGTAGCCGGGCTCGTCCGGCCTAACGCGGTGGAGGCGCTCAAGGACAGGCAAGGCATCAAACAGCAGGTTCAGGTTCAGCGCCGTCCAGCCAAAATCGTAGAGCACCGGTAAAGAGTCCGGCGCGATTTTGCGAGCGCGAATCATGTATCCGAGCGCCTTTTCCAATTCGCCACGGGCGCGCGCCACGCGCGCCAGCGCTCGCAACGTGTCCACATCATCAGGCTTCAGGGCGAGCGCCGCCTTGTAATACTCTTCGGCACGATCAAGCTCTGCCTTTTGGTAATGGCTGGTAGCGAGATTATAGAGGATAGGGAAAGAATCCGGCGTTCGCTGCCGGGCAGCCTCCAGTATCTCTATCGCCTGATCTATCAGTTTGTGTTCGGCGAAGGAGGCGGCGAGTGTGGCGGTCGCTTCCGCCGAGAGGACGCCTGATCGCATGAGCGACGAGGCAACTGCCTGCGCCTCTTTCGTGCGGCCAAGATGGAGATAGCATTCTGTTACGAGCGTGAGGTGTTCCGCGCTTAAGGACGCGCGTGGAATCTTCCCCAGATAATCCAGAGCGCGGTTGTAGTCTTGTCGCTCGGCGTATAACCCGGCGAGATTATAATTAACGTCCGGGCGGTCTGGCACAAGCTTACTCGCCTCATCGTAGGCCCAGAGCGCACGCTCCGTTTTCCGTCCGTCGAGGTAGAGTTGGCCCAAATTCAGATAAGCGCCCACCAGAGCCGGAGCAATTTCGAGGGCGCGCAGAAAGAGTTTTTCCGCTTCGTCCGTCCGCCGCTGCTGGGCGCGAACGACGCCGAGCAGGTTAAGCGCGTTGGCTTCAAGGGGCTGCGCGCGCAATATTGAATCCAGCTCCTTCTCGGCGCGTATCAGGTCTCCCTTGCGTATTAAACCAGAGGCGCGCTCCAATCGGTCGAAGACGGGTAGGTTCTGCGTGGCCGGGATGATGGGTGAAGCCATCACGAGGCACAGCGGAATAAGCAACAGGACGGTAAATGATCGTTGTCCTCTCGCTCCGGCGCGTCCTGTTTTCTTGCCCCGCCTCTTGGCCCACAGCGACAGACGTTGGCGTCCGTGCCCCGCAGGGGCGCTGATTCCCATACACGACGACGACAAGCCTTTGACCCGCATTATTCTCAGGCGTCTCACCATTAGATTAGAGGAGCGATTCTACTGTCCGCTATGCTATCCGCGCGAATAGTAAACGGCGCTCTGCGCTTTAACTATGAACGAGCAGGGGCGTTGAACCTGATTCTACTGCTTCTCCCGCCTCTGGGAACAATATAATATTCGCCGTGATGGTTTGTCGCTACTCATTTCCGAACGATCAGGGAAGGGCAAGTCTGCGGAGCTGACGGTATTCTTCTGGCGTAGCAGGGAGGCTGCGGTGTAAGCCTGACCGGACTTTCACATCAACAATGGCTGGAAATTCATAGGAGGCTTTATGTCAACGACAAAAGTCGCAGTAGCGCCGATGCGGGTGGGTGGTCTCATAAACAACCCGTAGGTATATCAGCGTCAGATTTACCGGGAAAATTTACAAGCATTCTTAGTCAGCTGTTTTTACTTTTATGGGTTGGAAAGGTTTGCTAAAGTAGCTACAAATAATTATGCCATACAATCAACTGTCAGACGAAGAAAAGCGAGTCATCCTCCGTAAGGGTACGGAAAGGCCTTATACGGGTGAATACGATGATCTGTTCGCGCCCGGCACGTTTATCTGCCGGCGCTGCAACAACCCTCTCTATTCAGCGGAGGCCAAATTCCATTCAGGCTGCGGATGGCCGAGCTTCGATGAAGAATTCCCCAAGGGCGTGGAGCGCCACGTAGATGCTGACGGACGACGCGTAGAAATCGTTTGTGCCCACTGTCAGGGCCACCTAGGCCACGTCTTCGAGGGCGAGGGCTTCACAGACAAAGACACACGACATTGCGTTAACTCCCTTTCCATTCGCTTCATTCCAGAAGGCGAAGAGTTGCCGCCCGTGCTCGACGCTATCTAAAGCCGAAGGCTGTTTCTTCAATTATCCAGACGCCGCTGAAGTAACACTTACGAGCGCCGGATTCACTGAGGAATCCGGAAGCAGCCCATAGGCTCGCGTATTTTTGATACTGCTTCCGGCCTGAGTAAGCCCTTAGTACTGTCTCACGCTGCCCGCGACTGGGGGGCATTTGTCGTTGACCAGATGGGCTTGCAGGCTTGTAAGCCCTGCCGCCTGCCGGATGTCGCCGACCGAGGTGCGCTTGTACCGCCGCTCGACCGGCAGGCGCATCGCCTCGCGCGAGATACGCTCGGAAGACTCAGACCTGCTTTTCTTCACTTCTCGTGGCTTGCTTTTAGGCAGGGTGAGAGAGGATTCTCTCACCACAACACTGTCAAGCTTTTATAGTGAATTATGGAGGTCGGAATGAAAATATTTCTGACGGGGGCGACGGGCGTTATCGGTCGACGAGCCGTGCCGCTATTGGCGCGTGAAGGACATATGGTTACGGGGGTGGCGCGGACGCGCGAGAAGATGCAGATGTTGGAGCGCCTGGGAGCGCAGCCAGCGAGGGTTGACCTCTTCAACCCGGCGGAAGTCCTGAAAGTCGTCGAAGGGCATGATGCGGTCTGTAACCTTGCGACGAGCATCCCTTCCGGCACGCGCGCTATGCTTCCCTTCGCGTGGCGCGAGAACGACCGCATCCGCCGTGAAGTCTCACGCAACCTCGTGGACGCCGCGCTTAAGGTCGGCACAAAGCATTACGTTCAGGAATCCTTCGCCCTCATTTACCCCGATTCGGGGGCGCGCTGGATTGATGAAAAAGTGCAGGTCAAACCCGCCCGCTACGTTCGCTCCGTGATGGAAGCTGAGGGCCATGCCGGACGCTTTACGGTGAGCGGCAGAACGGGCGTCGTCCTTCGCTTCGGCTTGTTCTATGGGCCGGATAGCGGCCACACGCTCGACATGATCAAGTTTACGAAGAAGGGTGTGGCTGCGGCATTCGGGTCGCCGAACGGATACATCTCTTCGCTCTCGACGGACGATGCGGCGGCGGCAGTGGTCGCGGCTGTGTCCCTTCCCGCCGGAGTTTATAACGTGGTCGATGACGAGCCGGTGACTAAGAGAGAGTATTTCGACGCGCTGGCGGACGCGCTCGGCGTGCAAAGGCCGAGGTTTCTGCCCTACTGGTTCAAGTATCTGGCCGGCTCGATAGGTGAGACGCTCGCGCGATCACATCGAATGTCAAACCGACTGTTCAAGGAGAAGGGCGAGTGGACGCCACGCTACAAGAGCGTGCGGGAAGGATTTCCCGCGCTCGTCGCACAACTGATGAGCAGTAGCTGAGCACACTGCTTTGCGTTTGCCAGCCTTAACTGCGGACGCTATCTGCCGGAGGACGCGTCGGAGGAAACCTACGCGCAGCTACACGCTTTCTTTTTCGCCTGACGAGAGAGCCTTATGTCCAGAGCATACGCCTTTGGGGCAGGACGCACATGGAGCGATTGGCCTGTCAGGTTAGAGGTTTGAGCACAAGAATCGGATAGATTTCCCAGAGCCGCTTTCGTAGTATGTGGTTCGGATAGGTCAAGGTCGGTGAAATCGTTGAAGGTGATGATTGACAAGAGCATTTTGTTTCCTACGGATGCGGAGCGGCATCAGTAGTTGATTGAGTTTGACACCCGCATGTTTTTCTCCATCGTAAATAACGGCGTTCCGAATAAGTCGTGCGGGCCTCTGTCGCTTCGCCGGAAGCCAAAATTTTCATACAGCCGGATAGCGCGATCAAGAAAGGGTGTGGTGCTTAAAATCAAGCGCTCGTATCCACGCCCGGCGGCGAAGCTCTTGATCTCGTTTAATAGCAACTCCCCTATTCTGTGTCCTCTCGCCTTCGGGAGGACGGCCATGCTGCGGATGTAGAGCGCGTCGCTTTTGGGAACTGCCGAGACCGTGCCGACCACTTCTCCCTCGCGCACGGCGACCCAGGAAGGTCCTTCGCGCAGCCTGCTCAAGATCTGCTCGTTGTCGAGAACGGTCGCGGCGTACGCTTCCGGAGTGTAGGAAGGTTTGTGCTCCACAAACGACGCGGCTAAAACGGACGCCATCCGCGCGGCATCGTCAGGCGCGGCCATCCGTACTTGTATGCTCAACTTATTTAGCTTTGTGCTCATACTGACGCAGGTATTCAGGCGGAACGATCTCCTCCGGCAATCGCGGATCGGGGAGCGGCGCGCCGGCAGCTAATCTGAGCGGCAACTCACCCGCCCACACTTTCAATCCATAATCAGCTTCCTCATCAACAGGAGGCCCTGTGCGAATCTTCGCCGAAGCCTCCGTGAGAGGAAGCCGCAGCACCATCGTCGCATTGAGTTCATTTGGTGTGGGCGGACGAACGTCAGCCCAGCGCCCCTTGATGATCTGTTCGGTGAAGGCACGGAGCGCGTCGAGTTTAGCCGCCTCGTCCAACACGACTGACGCCCTGCCAAAGACGACGACCGAGCGATAGTTCATCGAGTGATGAAATGCAGAACGCGCGAGCACCAGACCATCCAGCAACGTCACCGTCACGCACACGTTGATCTCTCCGGCCAGTGCGCGCAACATCCGGCTCGCCGACGACCCGTGAATGAGCAGATGATCTTTCATCCGCGCGTAGGCGGTCGGGATTACAAAGGGCTGATCGCCGACGACGAATCCGACGTGGCAAATAAAGGACTCGTCCAATATCCGGCAAATGGTTTCCCGGTCAAAACTGCCGCGCTTCGGCAACCGCCGCAGCTTCGTTCTCTCTGTCGGTCGTAAGGGGTCGCTCATCAGATAGCTTGAGATGGAGATTCTGCCCTGTCGGTGCGCTGGCTCTCCCCGAGCAACGGGTAGTAGCTCTCTTCAATGATTTTCAGGTGATGAATTTGATGCCCGACGATGCCGAAGCCCATCGCCAACACTGAAATCTCGTAATTCCAATTCACCCCTTTGTTTCGCAGCACCTCATCATCGAAGCTATCGAACATCGCTTTAGTCGAGACGCGAGCTGTTCTTAGCTCATCGATCAGGTCGTCGAGCGGGCGTTTCTCCGCGCTCATATTTTCCGCCAGCCGCCCTTCGTCAACGCCTTGCGGAGTCGATCCTTCACGCCTCGCAAAGAGCAGGCTGCGGTAAGACAGAATTCTTTCCCAATCGATGACGTGCTGAAGGATGCCTTTCACAGTCCATTTGCCGGGAGCGTATATTCTGCCGTCAAGCCTCGCCAGCAGGTTTCGGTCTAACTCGTCTAACTGAACAATGCTGTCTTCGAAAGCCTGCCGCAGCTCCACGTCGGCCACCAAGTTAATGTAGCGGTCGAAATACTGCGGCATCGGGTCAATGTCTGATCTCTTCATTTTCAGTCCTGCCTGTGTGCGGTCATATTCCCAATATAGAAATCGAAATCTCGGTGCGGGGAGTTTCTTGAAGGGGCTATACCCAAATCAACGACGTGGCTGAATGATTGTTGCTCCATATTTGTTAGTACGCCCTGCGCCAGGAATGAGCGGGCCGCGAATATTCCTCCGGTCAACAGGAATTCTCTTCGGCTTCGTTTCAAACAGGCGTTACCCCTCTCCATTGAATCTGTATTCTAAGTGAAATTGGTATCAGGAAAAGAGCCAATTTTGGACAAAATACATAGACCGATTTACAATCGGAATTTATGAGTATGCCAAACAGTCCTTTCATCATGCTCGACGACGAGAACCCGGACGCTCCTCTCTACCGGCAGATCTATGAGGCGGTGCGCCGCTCGGTCTTAAGCGGCGAGTTCGGGCCTCGCATGCGTTTGCCTGCGACCCGGCAGCTCGCAAAGCAACTGGGGGTTTCGCGAATGACGGTCGTCAACGCCTACGAACAGCTTCTCGCCGAAGGCTACGTCGAGGGGAGAATTGGCGCGGGCACGTTTGTGGCTTCAACCCTCCCCGAAGCGATGCTGCAGGTCGAGCAACGCAGTCCGGCAGGAAGCACAGGATCGTCTAAACCCGGAAATCACTCCCTCTCCCAGCGTGGGCAGTGGCTCGCTTCCGTTAGCGTGCTGTCGCTTCGCGTGCAGGCTGACGGCTACAACTTTGCGTTTCAGAATGGGATGCCGGCGATTGACGAGTTCCCATTCAAGATCTGGTCGCAGTTGGCGTCGCGCAGGTTGCGAAATCCGCACCGGGAGTTGCTCAAATACGGTGACCCTGCCGGCTATCTCCCCCTCCGTGAGGGCATTGCCGCGCACTTAAAGTCGGCGCGCGGCGTGCGATGTGATGTGGATCAGGTAATCGTCGTCGCAGGCTCTCAGCAGGCGCTTGATATAACGGCGCGAGTGCTCCTCGACCCGAACGATACGGCATGGGTCGAAGACCCCGGCTATCCCGGGGCGCTCAATGCCCTTCTATCCGCCGGAGCGAAAATCGTTCCCGTACTCATCGATAAAGAGGGGTTTGATCTAGCCAGCGGACTAAGGCAAAGCAAGCTGGCGCGATTGGCTTACGTCACGCCGTCACATCAATTCCCGCTTGGCATTACAATGAGTCTGGCGCGCCGCCTTTCAATGCTCGAATGGGCAAAGCGCTCTGGGGCTTTTATCGTCGAGGACGATTACAACAGCGAGTTCAGGTACTCCGGTCGCCCGCTCTCTTCTCTGCAAGGACTGGACACGGACGGAAGAGTTATTTATATCGGCACGTTCAGTAAGACCATATTCCCCTCACTGCGCCTTGGATGCATCGTCGTTCCGAAAGATCTGGTGAAGGTTTTCATCGCCGCCCGCGCGTTGATTGATCGTCATTCACCCTCGCTCGATCAGGCGGTGCTCGCGGACTTCATCAACGAAGGCCACTTCGCGCGCCACATCCGGCGGATGCGCTCGCTCTACGAGGAGCGTCAGAAGGTTTTCGTCGCCGCGGCGAAGCGCGAGCTGAAAGGACTGTTGGAGGTGAAGGAAGCAGAAGCCGGAATGCATCTGGTCGGATGGCTGCCCGAAGGGGTTAGCGATAAAGGCGCATCCGAGGAGGCGGCCCGTTACGGCGTAGAGGCTGCGCCTCTATCTGCGTACAGCTCTCATTCACTGCATCGCGGCGGACTCGTGCTTGGTTACACTGCTTTGAACAGCAGGCAGATCAGAGAAGGGGTGCGGAGACTGGCTCAGGCATTGGCTTAGGAGACTTCTGCCGGGTCATTCGATCAGGCCAAAAGAGACGGCGCGATACCAAGGTCACGCGCGGATACGCGCACGCGTCGTCCCGCAGAGACTCAGGGATGCTGTACATAGCCTGGAAAGAGGTAAGCTCTTGATTTCATCTACGGCAACTCACACCGGCGTCACCGGGCCAGAAGGGCTATTAATTTTTCGTGGTAGGTGCGACTTGAGTTTATCTTCTGTCCGTTTTTTAAAACAACAACGTGATCGCCGTTGAAAAGCGGGTGGAGAGATTTGATGCTATCGAGATTGACGATTATGGAGCGGTGAATACGCACGAACTTTTCCGGGTCAAGATTCGCTTCGAGTCTGGACAACTGATCGCGGATAAGATGTTTTTCGCCGCCTGCGTGCAGCTCAAGATAGTGCCCGGCGGAATTGATCCAATCTATTTCCTCGGTCAAAACTAAAGTCGTCTCGCGCGCTGACTTTACCTGAATACGTTTTAGATATTTCCGCTCGGGTCTCACTTCCTTTAATAGTCGCCGTAGTTTTTCCTCCATCTCCCGCGTCGGCGTCTGCCGTTCGATCTCGCGTTTGGCCCGCGCGACCGCCTTTTTTAATCGCGCTTCGTCAAAAGGCTTGAGAAGATAGTCCACAGCATTTATCTCGAAGGCGCGCAGGGCAAACTCGTCGTAAGCCGTCACGAAAATCACCGCCGGCATTTCCTCCACGCCGATGGTTTCGACGACTTCAAAGCCATCTATTTTCGGCATCTGGATGTCGAGGAAAACCAGATCGGGCTTGAGGCTGCTGATGGCTTTAATGGCCTCGCGCCCGTTGGCGCATTCGGCGACTACTTCAAGCTCCGCGTCGTCGAGCAGAATCTTGATGCGCTCGCGCGCCAAATCCACATCATCAACAATGATCGTCCGAATACTCATCAGCGCCCTATCATTTGCTCCCCGAAAGGAATCTCGATGCTCACGACAGTGCCCTCACCCGGTAAAGTTTCAATCTCAAATCGATGTTCCGTGCCGTAAAGGTTTTTCAAACGCGCTTGCGTGTTTCCCAGCCCGACGCCTCCGTGACTTTGCATCTCGCGCGTTGACAGGCCGATCCCGCTGTCGCCCACCTGCAATACGAGTCGCTCGTTCTGGCGTTTGGCGCGGATCTCTATTCGCCCGCCCTGTTCGAGCGGCGCGAGGCCGTGCTGTATAGAGTTTTCCACGAGCGGCTGCAAAATTAAATTAGGAACCGAGGCGGAGAGCGTTTCCGGCTCAATCTTCCATTCGACCTGTAAGCGATGCCCCATTAATGTCTGGTGAATTTGCAAAAAGGCTTTCAGAAAATCCAGCTCTTCCGAGAGCGAAATCTCCTGTGCCTTGTCCTTCCTCAGCGCGATTCTAAACAAGTCGCCGAGTTGAGTAATCATCCGGTCGGCATCCTTCGGCGAGCGATAAATCAGTGCCGAGAGAGCGTTCAGAGTGTTGAAGAAAAAATGGGGGTGAAGCTGCATTTTCAGTACCTGCAATTCGGCTTGCTGCAAACGGAAGGCGCGTTCCTGCGATTCTCGAAAATACAGGTATGCCTGCTCAATGGCGACCACAGTCGCATAGCGAACGATGGCGGTGGAAACGAAATTGAACATCAGACTTAAATTAGCAAGACTCTCCTTAACGGCTTGGGCCGTGAAAAGTCCGAGCAGCCCCAACCCGGCGTGGTAGCCGTAATGTTGAACGACCCCAAAGAGAAAACCGAAAATCAGATGCAGAGATAGGTTGCGCCACAAGTGGCGGCGCGTGACGGGCAAACGCGCGCCCAGCCATAAAATGAGGGGCGTGATGAGCGCCCAGAGATAAACGCCCCAGGCGAGCTTGGCGATTGGAATCCACCACTCGACCGGATTCTGATTGTTCGCGTTATAAAGAGAGACCTGCGGTATCTGGATGACGAACAGAATCGTGTGGGCGGCGAAAATCAGCAACGCCAATCGCCACGTTCGCCATTGCGTCAGGTCTATTCTCATCCTCGAATTTAATTGGCCCATCCGATACCGTCGGGCGTTTTGCCGGTCTGGAAAGTAGTGAGTTGCTTTCCGGCAGCAATATCTACAACACTAACCGAGTTATCATTAGGGTTAGTCAAAAAGGCGCGACGATTATCGCCTGAGAGAGTAAGAACTTTCGGCCTTGAGCCAAGTTCAATCTCACTAATCAGGCGGTGGGTCTTAACATCAAGAACCACAAGTTTTTTTAATAAGGCGACGACAATCCTTTTACCGTCGGAGGCTAGTCTGATTCTACCAGTCCCGGCTTCGGAAGTCTTAATTCTGGCGACCACTTCATCCGTAACCGTATCAATCACAGCCAGGCCGCGACCGCTGACCCAAACCTGTTTCCCGTCAGGGGTAATATCAATTCCATAGACGGGGTCTGCAAATTGAATAATCTTTACCCTACCCGTCGCGCGGTTTATCACACTCACACTTTTTCCTTCAAGATTGGGGGTGTAAATTTTTCGCTCGTCAGGTGTGATTTCAACAAACCAGGAGCCCTGCTGCTCTGTTTTATATGTCGTGAGAATCTTTCCCGTTTCCGAGTCCAGTTCGAGAATCGCTTGTGCGCCCGCACAGGCGGCCCAGATTCGTTGGCCGTCGCGGCTGACACGAATGTCATGCGCCGAATAAGAGCCTAAATCGAAAGTGGCTTTAACTTTCCGCTTCTTAAGATCGAGAGCGGTGATAGACTTTCCGGCGGCCACGTAGGCGCGGCGTTTGTCAGGTGAGACTCGTACCTCGTGAGGATTCTTACCGGTCTCCAGAGTGGCGAGAGTTTGATAAGTAGCGCTATCGATCAGGACGACACGGGACTCCCCCATATATGCTATGACAAGGACGCCCGCCAACGTGTCGGGCGATGACAGACAGGTTAGGGTGATGAACAACCCCAGAGCCACTAATTTCCGCACTCCTTCATAAAGTGGAAAGCCCACCTTGCACCTCCTTCGGTTGTTTATTGGGTTTCATCTTGGTAAGTCATCGGCCACCGCTTGACGGAAATCCTTCCAGGCGACCGCGCCAGAGTGGACGGCGACGAGTGTCTCGACATCCAGCTTGAGTTCATTAACCTTTCTCACCAATTCGTGATTAATTTCGATAATAGGCGCAATGCCACCCGTATCCAGTGGCGAAAACATATCGCCCTGAAACAGGATTTTCTCTTTGGGGAAATAAAACGCCACCATATCGTTGACATGTGAGGTAGGCCCGATGCTGTAAAGCTCTACGGTGCGTTTGCCGTCTGTAAAAACACGCTTTGTCTCGAATGTTTCGATCAGCGGCTGCTGCTGCGGCTTTAAGGCGAGCGTGTCGGGTTTAAGAGTGAATTTCGATTTGGCAATTTGTTCGACGAATGTTTTGGTTCCGGGCGGAACGACGATAGTCGCGCCTTCGGCGATATATTCTCGCAGGCCGCCTGTGTGGTCGAAGTGAAAGTGCGAGAAGCTGACGTATTTGATCGGCTTATCAGGGACGGTTTGTTTGACAAGCTTAATGACCGCTTTGGAAACATTTGAATCTGTCGGGGCTTCCAGAATCATCACGTAGTCGTCAAATTCGACGAACATCACGCGGTAGGATTGCCCGATTCTCTCAATCAGGTACAGACCGTCACCCATCTTCCGCATCACTTCGGCGTTCACAGCCCTTTGCGGCAGCGCGGGTTCGACAAAACCTGCGGGAACTTCGAGCAGTTTTTCGCCGCCCGCAAAATCGAGTCTCACTTCCGCGTATTCGTTTTCACTGGTGATGAACTGATCGGTGAAGGCGAGCCGTCTGCGCGGGACTTTGATGTTTCCGATTGTTTGATAATCGGAGAAAATGTTTCCGAACGTGATGTCTCCCAACTGTGCATGACTGTCTATCTGTTCGGTGCGCGCCAGAAGATACGTACGCGCATCGAAATACAAACTGATCTGCGCGCCGTTCTCGGCGGCGAAACTGATAGCACGCATCTTCTGCCCGTTAATTTCCCCATCTCCCAAAGAGCGCAGAGTTTCAGGGCGCTCGGCCACGTAAAGCAGAAGCAGATGCGGGACTTCCGAAAGCAACCCCACTTTCAGTTGATTTGTCGCCCGCTCGTCCAGATTCCGCACTTCGTTGCCGCGCCGGTTTTGCAAAACGTCAATGCTAAACGAACGTTTCGGCGCGATGACAAAACGAAAGTTGAATCTATAGCCACCGGCAGAACTAGATTGTCCTTCGGTCATATAACGATTGCCCGAATAATCAATCAATGTTTTTGAGCCAATGCGCTGAAATTCGGCGGGAGGAGCAGTGAAAGCCGCATTTTGCCCGAGCGGGTGATTAACCGATCTGTAATTAATCCTGATTTTATCGGTGCGGCGAATGTTTTCCATCCCGCCGAGAGCGTTGATTCCGGCATCCAGAACTTGTTTCGCTTGTAGTTGCGAATTCCACGTCGGGTTCGTCTTTTCCTGTGCGAAGCTCAACGAAACGAAAATTAAAAGGTGCAGCACACTCAAGCTAATAATGCTGATTTTTTTCATCTTGATCCTGGATTCTTTTGATTAAATTTGGTGTCTGTTGATAGAGAGCGGCCTTTAAAAATTGAAAAGAACCTTCCCGGCAGGTTTTATAACCGCCTTGAAGAATATAAACAGCAATCCAAAATGGAAATAAAAATGTCCCGAAGTGTTTAGTAGGAGTAATGAAGCGTGTGAATCCCGGCATGTAGAAGTATGCCGAGCTTAATCTCGTCCTGAAATCTTTATCTTCCTGTCTAGCTGCATGTGGGATTTTATTAACCGCGCCTATTTGTGTTTAAGTCCTTCTGTCCGCCGGCGGGCGCTATTTTCCATCTGTGAAGCTTCGATCAGCCCGCAGACTTTGCCCTCTACCTGCCCGAGTTTGTTCCACCCGTCGAGCGTAGACTTCAATTCCCTGCGATACCGCCGCATTTCTCGCAAACGTAGGTCCAGTTCCCGTAGGCGTCTGCGGACAAGCTCCCGCACTTCGTCGCAAGGGTCTATGCCGGAGGCCGCCCGCTCGATGACTCTCTTGATCTCTTCCAGCGAAAGCCCGAGAGATTGCGCGCGCTTGACGAACGCCAATCGCTCAATGACCTCTTCATCGTACAGGCGGTAGCCGGCGGGTGTGCGCGCGGCCTTGTTCAGCAAGCCTGCGTTCTCATAGAACCTGAGCGCTTCAATGCCGACGCCGCTCCTCTTCGAGACCTCCCCAATCTTCAGCATCCCGCGTCCTTCTATCTCTCCAACAATATGTAGATCACGCCTTAGCTCTCTCATCGTCCGGGCTCCTGTTGAGTATCTAGCTGGATGCAGGCCAGAGATAGTGTTTAGGGCGAAGGGGCTGGTTGGGTTTCAACCGCCCCCTCGCCTAATCTGAGGGCTTACGCCGCGACGGGCTGACCCACGGTCTCTATTTCATGACCGAGTTGCTTCCACTCTTCAATGCCGCCCTCATAGGCTCGCACATTCCTGTAGCCGAACGTCTGTAGTTTCTCAGCCGCCATACGGCTCTGCGGACACTTCGGCCCGGCGCAATAGACGATGATCTCGGCCTCCTTCGGCACGTCAGCCTCGCGCACTTCCCTACCCACAGAGTCCAGCGGCACGCGGCGCGAGCCAGGAATCATCTCGTCGTGGAAATACTCATCCGTCAACACGTTCCAGAATTCGAGCCGGTTGCCCTCCCGCAGCCGCTCTTCCAACTCTTCGGTCGTGATCGTCTTGATGTCTGCCATTTCGGTTTCTCCTTCTCACCTCTTACTTGTTAAGACAGTCCTTGCAAGGACTATCAGGTTAAAAATTTTAGCTCGCCCGATCCCTGGCCTCCTCCAGAAGATTGTTCAGGGTCTTGAGCTTGCGTTCCCCCAGATGCCCCAGAAGTCCACCTGTTAATTCCAGACTCGGCCCGTCCAGCTCGTTCAAGATTTTCAGTCCTTCCCCGGTGATTCGAGCGACGATGACCCGCCGGTCGTTCTCTTGCCTCTCCCGGCTCACCAGCCCTCGCGCCTCAAGCCTGTCGAGCAATTTAGTCACGTCCGGGTCGCGCGTGATCATGCGCTCGCCAATTTCGCGGCAGATTAGGCCGTCGGGCTCCGCCCCCCTCAATATCCGCAGGACGTTGTACTGCGGGAGCGTCAACTCGTAAGGCTTCAACATCCCCGCCTCTTTCCACAGAAAGGCCTCCGCCGTCCTGAGCAGGTTGACGAAAACCTCGTCCTCCAGCGTCCTGAAGGGCTTCGTCTGCTTAATCTCTTCCAGTAGCTTCCCCATATAGCCAGAAGATACACCTTACAAGGACAATCTGTCAAGGGTTTTTATTTCCGCCGATCGTGCGCCTGCCGCTTGACGACATTATGCTGCCCGGCGCGAGATCAGAACTCCTGCAACAGCCTCCCCCCACCCGCCAAAGCTCCTTCGAACCCATTCTCGCGCAGCGCGTACCAGAAGAGCACCGCGTTGATACCCAGAATAGGAATTCCAATAACAGGCTCCAGTTTCTCTGTCACGTCTATCAAACTCATGTTTGTTCCGCACTGCACGACCGCATCCAGCTCATTCTCGCCAGTGGCTAACAACTCGAGAATCGCCCTTTCCTTGGCCCAGTCCGGGACGTGCGCGATATGAAGGGCATTGGCGCAGGAGAAGCCGACGCTTGCCACGACATTGAAACCCAGTTCTTCGAACATCTGTGTCGCGAACTCGTTCCCTTTCTTATCGAACGGAGTCAGGATGCCGATTCTCTTCGCCCCGTATTTTTCCAGAGCCGCAGAAATGGCGTCGTGCCAAGTGGCCCAGGACAGTCCGGAGTAGGCCTCAATTTCCGCCCAGGAACTGCCTTTTGTACTCCGTCAGGTCTTCTTCGGTCTCCAATTTCGGCTTCGGCGTGGCTGAAATCATACTGCGGACTTTAACGAACAGCCTTCACAGCCCTAGAACATGGGCTCACGTCTTCGGGCTCGCCTCCTTCCTGAGCATGGATTTGAGTAGAGATGAAACACGGGAAAATTCCCGGCCCAGTTCGGCGGCAGTCTCAGCCGCTTCGTCGAATCTGCCGAGCAGGCCCTGTTGCTCCAGCCAGTCACAGAGGGCGGCCATGCGCGGCGCGCCGAAGTTGAGGCAACTCCCTTTCAAGGTGTGCGCCTGATGTCTTACCTCTTCGCCGTCATGGGTCGCAATGGCGCGGCTCACGCCGTCAAGCCTTGGAGGAGTGTCCCTGAGGAACAGTTCCGTCAGCTCGGCGAGGATGTCGCCCCCGACTTTGGCTTGCATCCGTTGCAACTCCCTTAAGCTCGTCATGTCAAGACTTGAGGCGTCGTCAGGCAGCATGGCATCGGTTGAAGGCTCACATTGCTCGGGCGAGTTGACGGTAGCCGATTTGACCGACACGGACGTTCCCCACTTCAGGAGCACCGCCCTGATATCGCCAATGCTGATCGGCTTCGTGAGGTAGTCGTCCATTCCGGCCAGCAGACATTTCTCCCGGTCGCCCTGCATAGCGCTCGCAGTCATAGCGATCAGCCGTGGCCTTTCCGCCTCAGCCCAGCCCTCCCGAATTCTTCGCGCCGCTTCCAGCCCATCCATGACGGGCATCTGCACGTCCAATAACACCAGGTCATAACGACGACGCCCTAAAGCTTCAAGCGCCTCCGCCCCGTTGGCAGCAACGTCCGCCTCGTAGCCCATCAGAGAGAGGACGTGCAGCGCCACCCTTTGATTGACTACATTATCTTCGGCCAGCAGCACACGCAGCGGCAGGCGCTCTGCCAAGTCGCGTTCGACGCGACTCTGGCTTGCCTCTGCCGAGAGCTTTGCCTCGCGACGGGCGACCGTGCCCAGCAGTGTCTCGGATAGAGTTGCGAGACGGACAGGCTTACGTATGAGGGCACATACCCGCCCCCCTTTGTTTGGCTGCGACGGCAGCTCACCCGCCTCCGTCAAAAGCAGCAGGGGCGGGAGAGAGCCGTGCCCGCGCGTGAGCAGCTCGCATTCAGACTCGTCCCCGTCCAACAATACCGCGTCGAATCGCTCCCCGCTCTCCAGCAGTGTGAGGGCCTCCGGCGCGTTTGAGGCAGTGGTTACGTCCATGTGCAGCGCCTCGGCCTGCATCGTTAAGGCTGAGCAGAGCGCGGCTTTGCGAGCGATAATCAATAAACGCTTGCCCCCCAGCTCGGCCCGTGCATCCGCAAAGAGGGGCGAACTCTGTGGCGCATCCAACGCTTCAACCTCAAGGGAGAAAGAGAAGGTCGAGCCTACGCCCTCGATGCTCTCGGCCCAGATTCGCCCTCCCATAAGCTCACACAGACGCTTGCTGATTGCCAGCCCGAGTCCTGTCCCTCCGTGCCGCCTTGTCGTGGAGCTGTCAACCTGGCTGAACGACTTGAAGAGTTTATCCATACTTTCCGCCGGGATGCCGACGCCCGTGTCTCGCACTGAGAACTGTAGCTTGAGGCGCGCCCCCGTCAATCGTTGCGCGCGGACGGTGACGCAGACCTCACCATCGTCGGTGAACTTCACGGCGTTGCCGACGAGGTTCACCAGAATCTGCCGCAGCCTGTTGAAGTCACCCACTACGACAGGGGGAAGCGTCCGTTCAAAAGCGTAAACAAGGTCGAGCCCCTTCGCGCCCGCCTGAAGCGCGAACAGGTCAAGCGTTCCCTCGACGCACTCCAGCAGATCGAGCGGGCGGTATTCGAGATCGAGATGGCCCGCCTCGATTTTTGAGAAATCGAGTACGTCGTTGAGCACCAGCAGCAGTGACTCGCCGCTTGTGCGAATCGTCCGGGCATACTCGCGCTGCGACGGCGTCAACTCACTTTCGAGAAGCAGCCCCGTCATGGCGATGACGGCGTTCATCGGCGTGCGTATCTCGTGGCTCATATTGGCGAGAAACTCCGATTTGAGCCGCGCCGACTCAAGGGCAGCCGCCTGCGCTGCTTCGGCGCGCGCCGCCTGCGCCATCGCTTCGATCTTCGAGAAGTAGTTCTGGTAGGTGAGGTAGATGGCGGCGATCAGCGGCGTGACAAAGAGCACAGTGTAGAAACCGGCAGTGCGCGCGATGTGTGCGACCAGCCCGGCTGTTAAAGCCCCGACGAGGTAGGTAATCCACACCCATCTGAAAGAGCCTGATAGCCAGGCTTCTCTGAAAGGCTTTCGGTTGCGAAGCGCCTGATGGATACCGAGTATTAAGGTGTTCACAAAAAAGGCGACCGTCGCAGCTAAGCAGAGTCCGGCCAGCGCTACGGGCGAGTAGATATTACTGAAGACCTGAACGAGGGGGCCGAGCGTGAGCCGCACTGACCAGACAGCCGCCGTATATGTCCAGACCATCAGGGCCGCGTTGAAGCACCTCGTCAGCAGGCCGGTGTTTTTCACCTTCACGGCGAAGCCGAAGAACATCGCCATCAGGATCGCCGCTTCGCCTTCAAAGAAGATCATGGCTAGAAAATAGATGATATCTTCGACCGTGATCTCTTCGACCAGACCGAGCGGGACGTGAATCGTCTTGATGAATAAAGGCGAGGCGAGCGAGATGAGGGCCAGTATGATGAAGTGTATGTTGGTCAGGAGCGGCGTCGGAAAGCGCCAGAGGGCAAAAGCTGCGCCGAGCGCGGCCATCACGCTGGTCACGACAGCGAAGCGGTCAGTCTTCTCATCCCACTGCATATTTTGAGCCCTCGCGCTTGATAGGCCGGGGCGATAGTTTAGGCGAAATCATTTGAGCAATCCATCTGGAGGGAGCGCCATCTGGAAGGAATTAATCAGTTCTTAGCAATAAATTAGGGACTAATTAAGGAGGCCCGAGGCATACTCTCCTCCCGTGTCGCCGGGCACGTGCGGGCGGGTTGTTCTGGATTATAATGCCTTTCGGTTAGACGATCTTCTCTGGCCGACTCTCTTCGGTCAGCTACTCTACTATGAAGATTAACAGGAACCTTAATGTTTCAGGGATTGGGCTGTGAAGGTCTTAGTGGCGGACGATGATGCCGTGTCTCGTCGGAAGCTTGAGTACCTTCTGGTGAACGACGGTTACGACGTGGTGAACGCTACGGACGGGGCTGCCGCATACCATATCCTTTCGGCGGATTCGGCCCCGCCGCTCGCCGTCCTTGATCTGGTGATGCCGGGCATGAACGGGTTCGAGGTCTGCCGCAGGGTACGCAGACTGAGGCGCGATATTCCCCCGTACATTATTTTGCTGTCGGTCAGAGGCGGAAAGGACGACGTTGTCGAAGGGCTCGGCGCTGGCGCGAATGACTATGTGGTGAAGCCTTTTGATCTGGGCGAGATGATGGCGCGCGTCCGCATCGGCGAGCAGATGGTAATGCTCAAAGAGAGGCTCGCGGAGCGCGTGCGAGAGTTGGAGGAAGCGCTCGCGCGCGCAAGGCATCTCCAGAATCTTCTCAAAGGCGGGCAACGCGTTCATGAGTTCGGCCCCTTTCGCTTGGAGGAGGGCGAGCAACGCTTGCTTCGGGACGGCGAGCCCGTGCCGCTACCGGCAAAGATTTATGACCTGCTGTTACTGCTGGTGCAGAATAGCGGCCACCTTGTTCGCAAAGAGGAGATCATGCGCGAGGTCTGGGCCAACACAGAGGTCGAGGAGAATAATCTGACGGTCAGCATGAGCCAGCTTCGCAAGGCGCTCGGAGGAGAGGCTCAGGAGTACGTCGAAACCGTGCCCAAGCACGGCTACCGGTTCTGCGCCGAAGTACGAAGGATTAGCTGAACCCTGCCATGGCTCAAGGGTGTGCGACGACAACTAAGGTCGGAGCCCTGCGCAGGACGCACGAGAGCGCGAGGCGCAGGTTCTCAGGGTCGAGCGCGGCGAAGCTTTCGTCCAGGACCACCAGCTCCGCGCCTTGAAGAAGCGCCCGCGCGATGTACAGGCGGCTGCGCTCGCCGTGCGAGAGCTGCCAGCCGCTCTCGCCGACCATCTGCCAGAAGCCGGCAGGCATGCGCGTCAGCAGTTCTCCCAGACCTAACTCCATGCAGATGGCCTCCGCCTCCGCTACGTCCGAGGGGCGCGGCGGCCAACTCCGACCCATCAGGAGGTTGAAGGCGAAGCTCTCAGTCAGGACATGATTTTCGTGGAACTGCGGAGCGGAAGCCACCCTGCGCCGCCAACCTTCGTCCCCAAGGGTTTGCCGGTCGAGTCCGTCGAGCAGCAGTAGCCCCGCCTGCGGCGAGCGCATGCCTGTGAGCAGTGAGGCGAGCGTGGATTTCCCACCACCCGAAGGCCCTTTGAGCAACACGCGGTCGCCGGCGTGGACGGATAGACGGCAACCACGCAGCACCGGCTCGTCGCGCCCGTCGTAGCGGAATGCAAGGTCGTGCGCCTCAATGAGCGCCCTGCCTGCGGCTCGTTCTAACGTGCCTGTCCCGGTGGCGAACGCAGGCAAGCCTTTGCTTTCCCTGCGGGATGCTGCGCGGAAGAAGGGCTCAACTTGCTGCCATGCGATACCCGCCGCCGCGAGGGTCGCAAGGCTTTCCGCCAGCTTGTCCAACGCCCGGTAGACGAGCAGGACACCCCCGAGGCTGACGGCGAGACTTTGCGGTGAGCTGTGGCCGGAGACGAACGCCGGGGCCAACCCGCAGACGCCGGCCAGAAGCCAGCCTCGCGGCAGAACCATCAGAAGGGTCGCGTCACGATCTCTCAAGCGAGAGAGCTTCAGGTAAGACTCCAGCGCACGGTCTTCTTCGTCATGCCAACGCTTGCTTGCTTCCTGCACGAGGCGAGTGCGATAACCTGTCATCACTTCTACCAGATGGTGCGTGATTTCAAGGCGTGACGCAGTCCAAGGGCCACGGCTTCGGAAAAAGCTCCAGCTCACGGCGAAGGTCAAGACCGCCCAGACGATGAACAAAAGGAGGTGCAGCCTGCCCGCCGCTCCAAAGCCGAGCACGAATGCTCCACACGCCAACTCTATGAGTGAGACGAGCGCGAGAAAGCCTCCTGAAAGTGAAAGCGTCTCGACCGCCTCACTCTCGAAGACGCGCCCGAGCAAGTGTCCGACTCCCTCGCGTCGCATCTCTTCCGGGTTCATACGCAACGCCCCATACAGCAATCTTTGCTTAAGAAGCCCGCCCGCGCCGATAGAGAAAAGCGCGCTCGACCAGATGTAGAGCAGCCGGAACGGAATCATAGTTATGAGCAGGAGCGCCCATGCGATCAGCCAGTCGCGCTCGGAGCGCCAGCGGAAAGCGGCGCGTCCAACCAGCCACCAGGACATGAGCCACAGGCCATATTGAATAGTGTAGGCCGCCGCCATGATGAGAAGCCTGCGGGGGAGACGTGCGTCGCGCGCTTGCCTCAACACCCCCTCACCGGGCGAAAGGCGCAGCACCCAGCACTGGCCCGCGAGCGTCGTACCCAGCCGCTGGCGCAAGATAGCGGCACGCGCACGCGCCTCTCGCCGCCCGTGTATGCCCAGCTCTCGAAGAAGGTCGCTCACTTCTTTCGCCTGCGCCGCTTCGACTGCGCTTCTGAGCGCCGTGTGAATTATCGAAGGGCTCACCCGTCGCACCTCCGCGTCCGGGGTGAGGACGGACGCCGCGCGATTACGGCTCTCCAGTAGCACCAGAAAGCGAGACTCGCCTTCGACGGTTATCCGAAACAGCGATGGGGCGGAAGTCCGCACCATCTGCTCAACGCTCGCGTAACGAACCTCCCTCGGTTCTGCCTCTAAGCCGAGCCAATCGGCGGAGGCTGTGACCCAGCGGTTGAGCGCGTCCCCCTCCTCGTTGATGACCGGGGGCGGCGGCGGCTGAGCCAAGGCCGCGGGTTGCGCCAGTCCGCTTTCCCGCGCCAGCAAGTCAAGGGCTTCCCCCAATCTGTTAATGGGCCAGCACAGCTGTTGGATGTCATGCTCCGACATTGGTTCTGACGCCCTCCTCTGTTCTCACCTCGTCCTCCGATAAACGCCGATCTTGAAGAGTCAGCCGTCGCCACAAAGCGCTCGACCACATTCCCGCCCGCACGTCCTCTTCGGCCTCCAACAGAGAGCGATAACGTGAGCCGGGACGGGCTGCCAGTCGAGCGGGCGAATCGTCCTCGACGGCTTCGCCTTCGTGTATAACCACGGCGCGGTTGAACGACTGAGTCGAGCCAACATCGTGTGTAATACAGATCAGGGTGGCGTCTTGCCAGAGGGCACGGGCACGGGCCAGCATCTCGCGGCGACGCTCGCGCTCAAGCCCGCGAAAGGGCTCGTCGAGAATGACCAGCCGGGCACGCGAACGCACCATCGCGCGCCCAACTCGTACGCGCTGTCCCTGACCGCCCGACACGAGCGCGCCTCCTTCGCCGAGTAAGGTTTGCAGCCCGTCGGGGAGGCCCTCAAGCACGTCCAACAGGTCAGCCATTTCGATCACTTCGTTGACCGCCGGAGCAGCCTCCTGCGTGAAACCATAGAGTAAGTTTTCAAGGAAGGTTCTATTCCAGAGTTGCACGGTCGGGTCAACCCAAGCCGTTTCGCGCCGCAACTCTTCCAGGCGCTGATCGTCGAGCGGCGCATCGTCAACCAGCACGACGCCCTCCGCCGCGCGTTGCCAGCCGAGGAGCAGGCCCACCAGAGTTGATTTGCCCGCGCCCGATGGCCCTGCGACGGCGACGTGCTCGCCAGCGCCGATTGAAAGGTTAATGTTTCTCAGGATGGTGTGCCCGGAGGCGCGGACGGTGACTGCTTTGAAGCTGAGAGAGACGCCGCGCCGGCGGGCGTTCGCAATCGCGGAGGTAAGAGCAGGGCCTTCGACCATGTCCGCCTCAACGGTCGTTTCTTCGCGCGCTCCGAGCGGTTCGAGAAGGCGGAGCGTGACGTTGCGAAAATCCGTGTACTGACGGGCAAGCTGGGCCAACCCCTGACCAATGACCGGCAGGTTGAGCACCCAGTAGGCGAACAAGAGCAGCCCGCCCGATTCGCCGGCCCGGCTGAAGTGATCCAGTATCAGCCACGCCGCCAGTCCGAATCCGACTAAAGACTGTAAAGCGTCTGTGACGACCACCGCGCGTTGAAACCCTAAGCTCGCGCCCGCCCATTCGAGGAGAAGGCTTTCGTGCTCGCGACGCATAGCGCGCTCGGCCCCGTGTGCGCGCACGGCGAAGAGGCCGACGAGCGCGTCCAGATAGAAACGGCTTAAGCCCCCGTTATGGTTGCGGACTCGCAGGTCGCGCTCTATCAGTACGGGCTCAGCCGCGAGCGGGAAACCAACGGCGAGGGCAGCCGCGAGGAGCGCTAAGGGAGCGCTCGCCGCATCGAGCCATATGATTCCGGCGGTCGTCAGGACGAGCTCAAAAATCAGGCGGATGAAGCGCCCGCCAAGCACCGGCACGGAGCGTACGCGGTGCGTGCTGTGGCTGCGCTCGGCCATGTCGGAAATAAGTCGGCTGTGAAAGTACCTGTCTCCGAGCAGCGGTATCTTTTTCATGAAAAGCATCCGCAGGCGCGTCTCAAGGCCGCGACCCAGACGGAGCATCATGGAAGCCATCGGCAGCTCCAGCAACAGGAGCGCCGTGACGAAGGCGACGAGCGCGCCTATCGCTCCCAACCTCTGACCTTCAAGGTTGAGGTCTCGCCCGATGTCGAAAATCCCCCGGAACAGCAGGGCCTCAATGACTGCGCCTGCGGCTGCCACGGCCAGCGCCGTCAGCAGGCTGAGCGGCGAGAAGAGGCCGTCGGCGTAGAGAAGCCGTATAAACTCAATGGCGGGGCGACTCGGCGGCTCTTCGAGCGCGGCGACAAGCTCGGCTGAAAGCGCTTCAGTTCCCTCTTCGCCCGGCTCGCATGAAACGCCGCGTTGCTGGCCCAGAGGCCTCTTGCTTCGCCGCAGGGCACGAACCAGCACAGCCCCACGCAGTAAGACCTGCTCCTCGCCCTCTTCGCCCAACGGAGCGGCGCTTACAGACCAGAACTCTGCCGGAACAACCTGCTCAGGTATTGTGCCCTCCGCCAGCACCCCGGCTGAGAAGCGCTCAATGATGCGCGCCGCCTGTCTCCCGCCCCTGATCGCGCCGGAGCGCACGACAGCTTCGGCCATACGCACGGACGCATCCAGCGCAGCCAGCCCCAGCCAGCCCGTCTCGCCCAGCGCTGCTCCCAGCATGCGCTTCGTCGTCGCAGCAGGAATCCCCAAATCCCGGAGCCGTCGCCGTAGCGCGCCCGTGAATTCCTCTGATCCGGCCCATTCCCGCCAAGCCTCAGCCGGGACGGGCGAGGCGTGAACGTACACCTCTTCCAGAAAACTTTTCGCCGCGACCCAGCGCCTTCCGACTGCCGGGTCCATGACCTGCAACAATCGCCCGTGCCGCCGCCACACGATAACGAAGTGCGTAGCGTTACCGGCACGGCGAACGACCACGACCGCCGGTAGAGCGTTTGCCTCGGGCAGGAGCAGGTGGTCGGGTGGAACCATGATCTGCTCTGCTTCCACGCCGAGCCGGACGGCGACCTCTTCAATCGTGTCAATGGAAGTGCCGTCTACATCCGTCTGGCAGGCTTCACGCAGGCGGCCATAGCTGACGGGAATCCCGTATCCTTCAAGCAGGCATTTGAGTGAAGCCGGCCCGCAGTCCATCGCCGATGTCTGGACGACCTCGGGCACGAGCAGGCGGCGACCCTTAAAGGAGAGGCCAGCCATCAATCTGTGGCCCGAGCGTCGCGCTCGGAGGGCGCGGCGAGGAATTTCACCGTCCTCAAGAGGAGCGTCGCAGGTGATACCCGTTCGACTTCGATTTCGACGGTTCCGGGCAGCCCGTGCTGGATGGGAATGGGTGACGTTGGAGCGTTGAGCACTGCCAGCTCGACGCGAATCTTACCGTCTCGAACCTCGCCGGCGACACTCTTGACCGTAGCAGTCAAACTCCCGTACTGCGTCCACGGAAAACTCGCCATGCGTACGCGTGCGAGCTGCCCGGGACGGACGCGACCGAGCGCAGAGGGCGAGAACTCTGCGACGACCCTGATCTCTCCGGCGGGAACGATAGTGCCGAGTTTGTCCCCTTCGCGCAGCATCGCTCCCGGCTTCGAGTTGGCGACTTCGCCGAGCAGCCCCGTCGCGGGCGAGCGAATGACTCTCTTCTCGATCTCATTCTGAAGCCTCTCGACGACGGCAGCCGAGGTAGAGCGCTGCCCCTCAAGCAGGCTTCGCTCACGCAGCAGTCTTTCGATGCCGGCGCGGCGTTCGGTCTCGCGCGTATGCTGCTCCCGCTCCATCCGGTTGACGGTGAGCCGCAGGCTGTCAACGCCGGCGCTACGGCTCTTTGCCTCGGCTCTGGCGCGCAGCACTTCCATCTCGGAGATTACGCCTTCGCCAAAGAGTGCAGACAAACGCCTGGCCTGCTCCGCTGCGTACTGCGCCGCCGACTCCGCTTCCTCCACGCGCGCGCGGGCCTCTTCGAGCGCCACGCCGCCCGCCTCCCTTGCCTCTGTGATCGCTCGCTCCTCGGCGGCGATTTGACTGGCGAGGGCCTGTATCTGCGGAGTGATGGAGGCGAGCCGCGTCCGCTCCTCGTCAAGTTGAAGGCGCTGCTCGCTAGTGTCCAGTTGGGCCAGAACATCGCCCGCCTTCACCTCTTTCCCGACCGTGAGATTGGCTGAGACGACCCGCCCGGGAACTGAAGCTTCGAGCGTGTATCCGGCTTGATCTGCCTCTAAACGCGCCGCGTCGCTAACCTCGTAGAGAGTGACGCGGGCGAGTATCAACCAAGCCGTCCACGCGCCCAGAAGGAAGAAGGCGAAGAGCAAGGTCGCCGCCGAACGCGAAAAGTTATCCGCCTCCAGCGAGCGCAGGAAATGCGCGAATGCAATCGGCGCTTGAGAACCGCCGCTGAGGCCGGTTTTATGTCTCATTATCAATTACAGATTTTTGTTCGCACCGGCGATAAGAAGGCGCTTCGAGCGCAGACCGGATACATAGATCAGACCGGACTGAGTTTGAAATGCCCAGGGCGTCAGGAGGTTTTGCGGAGGAGAGATTGACAGGCGAAAGCTTACGGGCCGCAGTCCATGCCGACCACACTCAAACTCTACTGAGCCTTAAGCAAATACGGGCAAGTCACTTCATCAGTTACCTTGCCCATATTTAATAAGAATCGTGCACGTAACAGTGCTGATTTATCCTCTCAACCCGAGGGGAATGCGCCGCCAGCTCCGGCCTTGACGTTCGTTTTAACTTTCATTAGCGTACCCTCCTTTCGGCAGCATTCAGTTGATTATCGAGTAGCTATGAGCATCTTTGTCGAATCTTAATTTAGTGAGGATCGTGAACCTGGCAATGCGGATTTGTCCTCTTAGCCAGAGGGATATGCGCCGCCAGCCCCGGCCTTGACGTTCGTTTTAACTTTCACCAGCGTAACCCTCCTTTCGGCAGCGTTGGGTTGATTACTGAGCAGCCATGAGCATCTTCGTCGAGTCTAAAGACATCGGCCCTGATGCCGCCGCTATTGTCTCAACCGATCAACCGCAAGGATAGCCGCCGGGGTCGGGGTGTGTCCTTAAGTCAGCGCTATATCTTTACTAATTATTTCTGAGGAGCTGTGATTCGACCATAGACTCCGCTCCACGAGCATGACATTGCCCATCTCTAAGGCCATTCGACGACGCCGAATGATACGCGCCAGACGAAGATGACGCGCGGCCATGTGCACGGTCGTCCCGCAAAGGCTCAAAGACGCCGTGGACAGCTTGGAAGAGGGAAATTTGTCCGGAGAGCGTGGCAACTGGCCTGTGCAATGACGACAAGCTGCAACCACGCTCTGCTCCGGGTAACTTCCGAGGCGTGCTCCAAACAAAATGGACGCCTTTGATTGGACGCCCATTTCGTCTGGCTGATAACCTAAAGCCTCCCTCAACTCACATGCGAGGCGCTATTCAAGCGTGACTTTCCAGTTGTTATCCTCTCTGACCAGCTCATTCTGTAGCCACTTGCCGTCGCCGCCTTTGAACTCGACCGTTGCGGTATCTCCTGTAATCTGTTCATTACGCGTTTCAAGCGCGCTGGAGCCAGCCGGGAACAGATTTTGTTCGAGCGTTTTGGTGAGCATCTGGTCTGCCGAGATGCCGACCTCTTTGGCATCCTTCTCAACCGACGCGATTGATCTCTTCGAGAGCAGGCTCTTGAATGTCTTGGCATCCTTCTGGCGCGCGGCTTCGACGAAGCGTCTGGTGACTCCGCTCGGCGAGTTAGGGTCATTGCTGGATGAGCCGCCGCAGGCGACGGCAAAGAGTGCGACGGCGATGGTGATGCCGAGCCCGATCTTTTTGATGTTGTTCATGATTGCTCCTTTCAAGCGGTGGATTAACGACTCAGGGATGCGCCACGCGGCGCTCGTCTGGCGCGCTTCTTCTTCTTCTTCGCGGCCTGTTTGTGTAGAGAAGAAAGGTTCGGGATTATTACCACGAGAAAATCTTATAGTTAAATACTTCTCGCCACGGAAGCGGTGTCGGGCAGACTCCTTCCGTTTTCGTAGCGGGCGGCCTGAGAGTTCGCCGCGCAAAAAATTCCTCGCACGCCGGTAATATCCGCCACGGCGGCAATTCTAATCGATTCAAGATTGATGTCGCCGAAATGCGCAAGGGCGACGGCAATGGCGAGATGACAAAGGAAGTCGTCAACAGTTTCAGCCAGTCGGATAAGAAGATTTACTGCTACATCAACTGGGACAACCCGAAGGCGAACACTAAGATCAAGTTCGCCTTCGTCGTGGCGGATGCGGGCGGCGCAAAGAACCAAACATTGAAGGAATTTAATCTGACTACTGAAAACGAATTGCAGAATGAGGCGTTCGGCAGTCTGGAACTGACCAAGCCGCTACCGAAGGGCGGCTACAAAGTGGACATCTACGTCAACGACGAATTAGAGCGCACCGTGCCCTTCAGAATTGTCTAAGCAGGAGATTCAGTTCCATGAAAACAATTACGCGCACGATGACTATCGCCACGCGGAGAGTTTGTTGTGATGAGAGACGAAGATATAACCGCCGGGATGCTCGAAGCGCGTGAATTAGAGCCCGAAGATTTTATCGTAAATTAAGTCCGGGGAACACAAAGTAGGGTGGCATGATCAGACCCCCCAACTAAATGGCAAAGGCCACGAGGTGATCTAAAAGTTAGAGCGCCTTTTTTATTGTCGAGAGAAGTCCTTTTGCATCGCGCGCAAAATATCTTCCACTTATTTTTTGACGAGCGGTAATAAGCCCGCGTCCCGGGCCTCTACCTAACTACAAATAGCAATTTCGGTGAGGGACAGCGCAAGCAGCTTCACCAGTCGCATTCAACTTAAAACTGTTTAAGGAGTAGATCATGAAATCAAGCAAACCTGGCATCAGCATCGTTACCCTCCTCATGCTCGCTTTCGCAGCCGCACCTGTTCGCGCGCAGCTCGGCGATTTGATGAACAGAGCCAAAGATAAAATTGAGAAGAATAAACCGCAGACAAATCAGAGAACGGAGACGAATCCGACGCCAACAGATGCGACGCAGCAAACGAACAACAACGACAACGCGCAGGTTTCACCGCGCACCGATACTCCGATGAACGGCGCTTTGGGTTGGGATCAATTCAGATGCAACCCCGAATTTACGGGGGCGGTCGACGAAGGCAGGCTGCGCGAGGTGATTCAATACAATTTGAACAACGACTATGGCAAAGGCGGCTTAATCGTTTTTACCAAACAGCCTCTGACTAAAAAGAACGCGACGATTGAAGACAGCGTGATGACTTTTAAAGCGGGCGAGCCGATTTATATGAATATCGTTTTCAAAGAGCCGCGCAAGCCTTATGCTGGTGACATCTATCTCCGCATACCGGGAGAGACTATTGTGACCGTCGGCGATACCAGGTGCGAAAACAAGCAATCGCTTTACGTTGATTACGAACGCTTCGCGCAAATGCCTTCCACGATCGACTTTCTACCGCAAGGCGGCAAATCCGCCAAGCATCAACAGCAAGTCAAAAGTATCGCTGAAAAATTGCGCTCGCTTCCGCCGGGAGTCCACATCATTCCCGTGAGCCTCGATTCGATCTCCGTGATCGGCGCGTTTTATTACGACAACCGCGACGGCAAGGCAAATGACGACGCGATTAAAGCGGCCATCGCCGAAGTAAAAATGCCCGCGCCTGCCGTGAGAATGCCCGCGCTCGAAAGACAGATTATTTCCAACTGGAATAATGGCCCCGGCTCAACCGCCCTGCGCGTCGTAATTATTGACCGCGACTGGTCGCCGCTGCGTAACGAACTTGGCGGGATAAGAGGACGCTATATCACCGCCGTCATGGCTAAGAAGGAGAACGGAAGATGTTTTCAGGTGACGCAGCTCTGGGCACAGAACTACAATGGACGCACTTATACCGGCCTGTTTTTAGAAGGCTCGCGCGGCGGCGATGAGATGGATTGTGCAAACGTGATGAAGTAAATCGAATGAGTTTGAAAGATGGGCGCGATTGATTGCCGCCCATCTTTTCAAACAAGCAAGGGGTTATTAATGCAAGAAGCATATTCGCCAACGCGACAGAGGGAGCGATGGCTGCAAGCCATCGGTAACCTGATAAGCCATGACCAACGCGAAGAAAATTTTGCTGCTCGGATGCGGAGGCTTAGTTGTGTGCGGCTTCCTGAGCTTCGTTGTTCTCGTCGCCGTGCTGTGGCAAGTGGCCGATGATGCCGAAGACGCGAAGAAAAGCAAAGTGACCATCGTCGTGCAGCACAAGCTTTACGATGACGGCACGTTGCCGCTCGGCCACCAGTGCATCAGCCACATAGTTTTGATAAGAGATCACGGCTGGGAAGTTTCGCCGGACGGCAAGGAGGCGCGCGACGGCGATAAGACATACAGGGCCGTAGATAATAACCGCACGGTTCCCAACTTTGACGGATACGATTGGCCGCAACCGTTCGGCGGGATTCCCGCCGTCTCCAAGCCGATTGAGCACGAGTTCAAAGTTGAAGCGCCGAAGACCTATTACTATCTGGTCGAGGTGAGCGGCCATGAGTGCCCGGATTGGAAGCCCGCGCCCGCGGATGCTATCGGCTTCAAGACAGGGCAATTCAGCATCGCCGCCAACGAATCTAAGCGCATTGAAGTCAACTTTACGAATCGCTGAAAGCAGTCATAGCCAAATAAGTGAATTAATCGGCAGTTCTTCAATACTCAAAAGGGTAGAAGACATGAATCCCACGACCGCACATCAAACGTCATCCCTGTCGCGCACGGTTTTACTTTTCATCAGCCTCCTCGCGCTTTTAGTCTTCGCAGGTGCAGCCGTCTCAGCCGAAGCTCAAAGCGCACGGCATCCGCATCCCGGGCGCATGCCGAACAACTTGCTTGCGGAGATGCAGGACGCCGTAAAGCTGGTCGAAGCTCAGCCGAGCGCGAAGGCCCGACGAGCCAACGTCGCGCGCAACCGGAGCGGAACTTACGAGGCATTCACGCTTGATGTCCCGGTTGATGGCGACGAGAGTAACGTCCGCGAAACCATTTTCATTCAAGACAAACGACGAGGGAAGATATATGAAGTGCGCGGCTATGAATTTCCCCGCCCGTTCGCGGACTTAGCATGGATAAATGAGACGACCTTGATCTTCGACCAGTGGATGCAGCCGCACTACGGCGTGCACTACGCGATAGACGTACGGCGAATGAAACTCATCGCCGCAGCATCTTTCCGTGAGCGTGGTTTCAGTCATTGAGAGGCGGAGGTGGATGCTTAAACAAAGACGAAGGACGACCCGACCTTAGCTTTACGGATAACTGCTCATTGTTTCGTCCACATTGCTCAAAGATACTTGCTGACCTCAACGAGCTCCATATCCGGCGAGTCCTGAATAAACTGTCTGAGAAGATAGGCGTGTCCCTGCCCATAGATGACAAGGATGCGCTCCTGCGGCGAATCAATCAGGCGCGCGATGTTGGCGAAGATCAGTAGATTACGCTTGTACCACTCGGCGACCAGCTTGACGCCCGGATACTCGTCGCCTTTGCCGACCTCTGTGGTCATCAGATAGATTTGATGATTCATCAGAATCGCCCGCTGCGTGTTGAAATGGCGCAATATCTCGCGCACGCTGGCGCGGCGCTGTAGCTCGTTGCCTTCACGAACAAAGGTCTCTGCGTTCGCGAAGGCTCTCCTGAGAGTCTCACCCTGCCCGTTTTGCTCAGCAAACTTTTTGACCGGCTCAAGGTCAAAGGGGGTCTTACGGTCAACGGGGTAGAGCTGCCTGTGGTTCAATTCTTTAGCCAGCCGAAAGGCTATTTGCTGCACTTCGTTCGTCGTCAAGGCGTGTTTGCCGGCGAGATACTGCGCGTACTGCTCGTTCTGCTTCGTATCACCGTATGGCGCTTCGATGGCGATCTTGGTCGGCTTGAACTCACGTAGGTGAACGACGAGGTCAGCGATCTCCGCCTGCCGCTTCGGCAACATCACGTCATCGGTCTCCATGTTGTAAGCGTCCTTTCCGGACGCGAAGTGATACATCCCCAGAACCATGACCTGGGCTTTCGCGGCGGGTTTGTTCGCCTCATCAACGACGCCTTTTGTCAGCGCCGTGTTCTGGAAGAATAGTGAACCGGTACAAAGGATCATGACCGGTAAGATAAGCTTCCATGCATTGAGACTTCGCAGCATGTTTCATGCTCCTTTACAGCGATCAGCGCGCGGCAACAGTCGAACCAGCTTTCTCTTATCGCGCAATGCCGACGGCTGCCGGGCACACGCGCGCCGTCAGCGCGTCCGGCAGTCGCCGTCCTCCCGGGTCGCGCGTTCCAGTTAACCGACCCGGCGCAGTTGCTCGCCATCGAGCGTCATCGTCCAGCCGCCGCCATTCTGATGCGGCGGAGTCTCGACATTGAAAGTCGTGTTCATGCCGAGCACGCCGACGTTGAAGCTGTGTCCACTGAATGAGTTGATCGGGCCTGTCACGGATCGGTTGCGCGTGTTCGAGCCCTCCGTGATCGTTTGCTTGTAATCAACATCACCGTTCGGGCTGATGTTGAGCCTGACGGTCTGGCCTTGCCAGAGCCCTACGTAGTGCTGAAAGGCTGCGGGCAGCGGGGCGGTCTTGCCGCCAAAAAGGCTGGTGATCGCATCGAATAAACCCATCTTCTTTATCTCCTTTAGTGAATAGTCGGATTAGTTGTCAAGCGCGTTTCGGCCAGTTTGAGTGCGTACGAATTATTCTGCGCGCGTGAGCTTTGCCTTCACAAATTTCGCCTTCACCAGAAGGGAAGCGTAAACGGCGCGGATATTACCGGGGCTCAGAATTTTTTCGTCATATGCAGCCGGAGGCGGACGCGCGGCTTATCGGAAGAATCCTCGGCTACTATTGCTCAGGTGTAATTTACCCCCTACAATTCAGCCACGATTTCCGGGAGACTTTCTATGCCCACCTCCAAGCTCCTTCGCTCGCTCTCCGTTGCTCTTCTACTTTTGTGCTGCTCGTTTCTGTCCCCCTCGGGTTTCTCTCAATCGCCGTCGTCGGATTCTTCCGCTCAGACGGCGGTCGAAGAACTCGCTGCCGCTCTCTTAACAGCCGGAACGGAAGAGGAGCAGAGGAGTCAACTGGCGGCGAAGAAGAATCTATTGACGGTCGAGCTGCGTAAAGCGCTCATCGCGCAGGGCAATGAACTGCGCGAGCGCGGACGGTTCAAGGCGGCGCTCAGGGCCTACGGGGTCGCCAACCTGGTTGCGCGGGAACTCGCCGACGAGGCTGGAATCGCCTATGTGCTGCTTAACATAGGGAGAGCCGAGCTGATGCAGGACAATTACCCGGCGGCGATCTCCCATCTTCAACAGGCGTTCGTCGCGTTTGAGAAGTTGAAAGATAAGGACGGCATGGGACAGGCTTTGAACGGTCTGGGGCTGGCCCACGGGATGAACGGGGAATTAAACGCCGGTCTGGAAGATTACCGGATGAGCCTGAGGCTGCGCGAAGAGGTCGGCGATAAGGCTGGGCTGGCATTAACGCTGGGCAATCTGAGCCATCTCTATCTGGCGCTCGGCGAAGTCTGGTCGGCGATGGAAACGGCGCGAAAGAGTCTGGAGTTGGCCGTGGAGATGGGCGATAAGTTCAGGGCCGCCTGGGCGCTGAATCATTTAGGTAATGCCCAGCGACTGCGTAGTGATTACCGGGCTGCGCTCGAATCCTATCAACAGGGCCTGAAGCTGATGGAGGAATTGGGAGGGGGCGATAAATCCGAGTCTTTGCTGAGCGTCATCGGCAGAGTATACCTCGCGCAGGGCAGCTACGCGCTGGCGCGGGATTACTTTCGGCGGAGCCTGGCTATACGCGAATCTCTCGGCGACAGGAACGGGATGGCGATGTCACTGAACACCATCGGCGACAGCTATCTGCTGGAAGGCGACTATGATCGAGCTTTGGAATACCTCGGAAAAAGTCTCGCGCTACAGGAGACGACAGCCAAGATCAACGTCGCGGCCACATTGAACCTCATCGGTAATGTTCACCTGGCGCGTCAGAATTACACTCAGGCCGAGGACTATTTGCAGAAGAGTCTGGTATTGAGCGAAACGACGGGAGAGAAGATAAGCGTGGTTGACACGCTGAACAGCCTGGCGCGTTTTTACGAAGCTCAAGGCCATCACGGCAAGGCCCTGGAATTTGCTGGCCGCGCACTGGCCGTCGCCGAGCAGACCGGAACGCCCGAAGCCACCTGGCAGGCGCACACGACGCGCGGCAAAGCTTACCGCGCACTGGGCCGGAGCAATGAAGCACGGCGCGAGTTGGACGAAGCCATCGCGGCTATCGAGAAGTTGCGAGCTTACATCACCGGCGGCGAAGTCGAGAGGCAGAACTTTTTTACGAACAGGTTAGCCCCCTATCATGCGATGATCGAGATGCTCATCGGCGAGGGTAAGCTTGACGAAGCTCTCGCCTTCAGCGAGCGAGCCAAGGCGCGCGTGCTTCTGGATGTGCTCCGCAGCGGTCGCGACTCCATCAACAAATCCATGACCCCACAGGAGCGCGAGCGCGAGCGGCAGATCAACGCCGAATTATTTGCGCTCAACACGCAACTGCGCCAGGAGCGGTCGCGCCCCGCACCGGACAGCACGCGCCTCGCGAGCCTGCGGGAGCGTCTCGAAAAGGTTCGATTTGAGCTTGAGTCGTTTACGACAAACCTCTATGCGACACACCCAGAGCTGAGGGTGCAGCGAGGAGATGTGCCGCCGGTAACGCTCGCCGGGCTCGGAGAGCTGCTGCCGGACGCGAGTACCATTCTCATCCAGTACGTCGTCACAGAAAACCGGACTTACCTGTTCGCCATCATGAAAAACGGGCGAGAGACAGCCTCCCCGTCAAGACCCGAAGCACAGACCATTGCGACCGCGACGCCCACGCTCAAAGTATATGCGCTCGACATCAGCCGCAGCGACTTATCCGACCGCATCAATCGCTTTCGCCAGCAACTGGCACAGGGCGACATCACTTTCAACCGGGAAGCCCGCGCGCTTTATGATCTTTTGCTGAAACCGGCTCGCGCCGAGTTACAAGGCAAGACAAGGCTCGTCATTATTCCCGATGATGCGTTGTGGGAACTGCCCTTTCAGGCTTTACGCCCCACGGAAGCGCGCTATGTGCTGGAAGATCAAGCCGTCTCTTACGCGCCGTCGCTCGGCGTGCTCAAAGAGATGACGCAGGCAAGGCGAAGGCGCGAGGGCGAGCCTGCCGTTACAAACACATTGCTCGCTTTGGGCAATCCGTCGAGCGTCGCGAACCGAAGCCGCGCAGTAGTAGGCGCGCGCGCCGGTGAAACTATGCCGGACGATTCCGAACTACTGCCCGAGGCGGAGCGGCAAGTCAGAACGCTCGGCCAGTTTTACGGAGCAGCGCGAAGCAAAATCTATACAGGCGTTGAAGCGAGCGAAGAGCGCTTCAAAGGTGAAGCCGGAAAGTACCGGATTCTACATCTCGCAACGCACGGCGTGCTGGACGATGTGAGCCCGATGTACTCGTACGTACTGCTCGCCCCGGGTAAAAACGAGAAGGGGGAGGACGGGCTGCTCGAAGCGCGTGAACTGATGAATCTGGAACTGCGTACTGACCTCGTCGTGCTCTCGGCGTGCGAGACTGCGCGCGGGCGTTACAAGCCGGGCGAAGGCGTGATCGGTCTCGCGTGGGCGCTCTTTGTGGCAGGCAGTCCCACGACTCTGGTCAGCCAGTGGAAGGTGGAGTCGGCGAGCACGACCGACTTGATGTTGAGTTTCCACCGTAATCTAAGTTCGGGCGCTAAGCAGCCGACCGCATCTGCTGCTCAACTGAAAGCTTCCGGAATCCCTCTCACTAAAGCCGACGCGCTCAGAGAGGCGGCGCTTTCGCTGCTGCGTAGCGAAAGATATGCACACCCGTTCTATTGGGCGGGCTTTGTCATCATCGGCGATGGAAACTGACGACGGGCGGCCAGCATGGATAAATAAAATCCGGCATCTCTCAGGTCTTAGAGATGCCGGATTCCAAATTTGCCTCTTTGCTATCTTTTCACGCTGTCGAGAAGCTTGCGCGCAAGCTGCGAACGCGGGTTCTCTTTGATGAGAGCTTCAAACTCTGCGCGGGCTTCGTCAAGCAGACCCGCCCCGGCATAGATCACACCGCGCGCCAGATGCGATCTGACGCCGGCCTGCTCAAGGCGCGTCACTTCATCAAGGGCGCTTTTATCCATCACGCGGAACCTCGCCTGCGGCGCTGGCGAGGTGGGTGAGACGACTTCTGATCCGTCCGCCATGATGGCTGTCACCTGCCAGTTATAGTTCGTACCGCGCGGCAAAGTTTTATCGAGCGTCCACGTGGTCGTGGTCAGCCGTGGACTTTGCGCGACGACACTAAAGTTAGCATCGACAACGGCGACCGTGTACCACCTCGCACCTGCGAGCGGACGCCATCGTAAAGTGGGTCGGCTTTCGCGTACCACTTTGCCGACGGGTTCGACGAGCCCAAAAGGCACGCCGTTGTTCGTAAATTCAGCCGAACCGCTCATCAAGACTCCGGCGTCGCCTTCGGCGATTGCCGCCAGCATGGGTGGTGTCTGCGCCCGTTGTGATTGGATGCTCCGGCGCACGGCCTGTCGCACCGAGGATGGAAGCGACTCCAGGCCATTCAAATTCCCTCGACCATCGACCGCCACTTCTTCGCCCCCGTCATTGAGCGACCGGGGTGGCGAGGAACTGTTTGACGAAGGACGACGGCCTGTTCCCTCTTGCGGCTGTGGTGGCGATGGCCTGAGCACTGGAGAACCGGCGGGCACGCTGCCGCCTTCCATATTTGGCGAGTTGCGATTTTCTGCTGAAATCTCGTCGGCCCTCTGCGCGCCTGACTCTACCGGGGATGGGGCTCGATTGGCCGTCTCAACTTTAGCCACCTCTTTATTATCATTCTGCGTCTCCGGGCGCATGGCGAGCCAGATGCCGACGACCAGCACGGCCAAGGTGGCGGCGACCATACCCGCAGGGATCAGAGCCCCTGTCGAAGCAAAGCGATCAAATGCGAAAAGACGACGACGCCACTCTCCTATTCTCCCGAATAACGGCCTCTGACTCTTCGGAGGAGCTATCGCCGGCAGACTTGCCGCGACTTCATCCGGTGCGAGCGTCACCTCACGCGCTCTTTTCGGCGGTGTAGCTGCGACAATCGCCTGATAACGACGTAAATCCGCGATGTCCTCCCGGCAGTTCAGACAAATCGCGAGGTGGCTTTCCGTTATCTCACTGTCAACCGAATCGAGTTCGCCATCAACGTACAGGGCGAGCTGTTCATAAGGTAAATGCTCCGGCTCTGCCTCTGTAGCGGCGTTGTCAGTCGTGAACTCTTGCCGCAGATTTCGGACGGCGGCATCAACGTTCATGGCGCGATCAAGCCGGCGGCGGCAATGCGCGCAACCGCCGACGTGCTCCTGCACGGCGAGAAGCGCCGCCGGGGTCAACTTTCGCGCGCGATATCCTGCCATCGCTTCTTCGGAAATATGCTCTAGAATTTGCATTCCTGATTACACCGCTTGGATCGAGGGGAAGCACCGGGTAGCAACTGACCAGGCTGTGCCCGAATACACTATGCCGCCAGCTATGTAGAGGTCGTGATGAAGCCTATATTACTATGGGCTGCGATTTTTTCGACCAACATAAACCGGTCTTGTTCGGCCATTTTTCAAGTATCCCCACGTTTGCGCCGACAAATTTCAGCCTAAAAATCTTTCATTCGCCTCGTCAGACGCTCGCGCGCCGACTTACGCAGATTGATGACTTGCTGGCGCGTGAGTCCGAGTAAGGAAGCGATGCCGTTATCGTCGAGGGGCAGCTCGCTCCAAAGCTCTGCAAATTCCTCGACTGTCATCTCCAGTACGGCAGCGACTGCCGCCGGAGTAGCGATTCCGACGATCATCCACAAATCAACTACACCGCGCCCGTTCTCATCGCGCAAATTCAGGAGCAGAGCCGCGCGTTGACGCGGCGGCAATTGCGAAATTTCCTCCCACAAACGATTGAGATAGATATGGCGTTCGGTTTCAATGGCGGCGTCCGGGCGTGTGTCTGCAACCTGCGGGCCTGCCGTCTCAGCCTCCCTATCGCTGTTGCTGCCCGCGTCAATCTCTATGGTTTCGTCCGTGACGTTCCACCATGAGGCGACAACACCGGTCAGCAGATCAAGCTCGATGGGCTCATTCGTCCAGACGAAAATCGCACTCAATAGCTCATAAGCGTGTTTCGGGTCATTCCATTGCGGTTGAGCCTCGATTTCGCGCGCGAAAGCGCGTGGATCATCACGCAACCGCTGTAATCTGTGGGCTGCAACCATACTGCCCTGAGCCGGGGACTCGGTCTCTGTGCGCTTGACGGGCGCGCCTGTCTGCCAGTGGCTCAGACCTCCGACCCACTTGAACTGCTCATCCTGCCAGAGCGCAAGCCCCGCGCGATGAGTGAGCAGATAACGCAATCCGTTCTTCAATCGACGGCGCTGTGGATACTTGCGACTGATGTGGCGATCACAGGCGTTGTAGGTTGTAACGGCGACGTAGGAATCAAAATTTCCGATGGGGCGGGCGGCATAGTCAGAGCGCAAATTACGAAGGCGCTGCACCAGTTGTAGCATGACCTCGCCACAGACATCTTCGGCCTCCGTCACAGATTCGCCGCGCGAAACGGCTGGCTGCGAGCCGTGAATCTTGTAGTTGACGATCTTCGTGACGATGGGAGCGGCATGTTCAGTGATGAGGTACGACAGCAGGCGCTCAGACTCGACATCGTCCGCTGCACGCACAAAGGGCAACAGTAATACGTCAACCTGCTCGGTCTCCATAATAGCTGCTGATAATGAACGATCAATCGCTGACCCCTGCATCGCTGAACTGCGATGTGTAATCGCTTGAGGTTATCCCATAAATGCTTTCGACTGGCAACCAAAAGAGCTATAGCCGTCAAAGCACAGCTATTACTGGCTCGTTACTACGCCGACTTCACGCCAAGTTGTATAGAGTGCCTTGCGGATTTATTCAGAAGCTACTGCATGTCTTCATGGGCTATCTATTCATCCGAGCTCAGTATTTGTGCAAAGCTGTCACCTCTCTGTAATTTCAGTCGTCTTTCCGATGACGACGAACCGGCCACTTGCGAACCCGGTCGTCTGCGCGTTGGCTCGTCCGGCGAAGCCGGGTTGTTTGCCGCCGACGCTCACGACGAACTCGCCCGGCTCGACGACCCGCCGACCATTGTCGTCCATCAAAGATAACTGGCGCGGCGTGAGCGTGAACGAGACGCGACGCTTCTCGCCGCGCCTGAGAAAGATGTGACTAATTCCCTGCAAAGACCTGATGGGTACGGGAACGCTCGCCTCCACGTCCGTGACGTATAACTCGACTACTTCGTCTCCGTCGCGCCCACCGGTATTCCTGACCTCCGCGCTGACCTCGATGGTCTCGTTCGCCCCGACTCTCTGCTTGCTCAAGAGCAGGTTGCCGTAAATGAATCTCGTGTAGCTCAGGCCGAAGCCGAAGGGGTAGAGCGGCTCGCCACGGAAGTAGCGATAGGTACGCCCCTGCATCCTGTAATCCTCAAAGGGCGGCAACTGCGCGACAGACCTGTAGAAAGTGACGGGCAGACGCCCCGACGGATTATGATCGCCAAAGAGCACATCCGCCAGAGCCGTCCCCCCTTCTTCTCCCGGATACCAGGCTTCGACGATGGCGGGCAGGTTCGCATCCGCCCAGTTAACTGCGAGGGCGCTGCCGCCGAGCAGGACGAGCACGACGGGCTTCCCGAGCGAGTGGACGGCTTTGATTAAATCTTCCTGCGCCGCAGGAAGCGCAATATCTGTCCTATCGCCGCCGCGAAACCCTCCGAGGCTCACCTCCATCTCTTCGCCTTCGACAGCAGGCGTGATGCCCATGACCATCACGACCACATCGGCCTGCCGCGCTTTCGCCAAGGCATCTTCGCGCAGGTTTTTTACGGCGCTAGGCGGCGACCAGACGAGCCGCGCCGCTGCGTAGTGATTGGCGTTCTCGAAATATTCGAGGCGCACATCAACCGCGCGTCCGGCCTCAAGATAAATCTCTTTCGTGACGGTTCTGGTTCTGCGGTTCGTTAGCTCTTCCATGAAGAGCTTGTTGTCGAGGTAAATACGCACGCCGCCGTTACCGATAAAGCCCAACTGGTACTTGCCGGACTCAGGCGGAAGAAGCTGGCCCATCCAACGCACCGAGAAATTATCTTCAACCACCTGCCGCGCGGGGCTCGACGAGGCCCAGTTGAAATTCACCTGCTCGTCTGTTCTGACGAGCGACGGCTCGCCCTTCAGCTCGCGGTTATTGAAATACTCTCCTTTCAATCCGGCGGATGAGCCCTCGCCCTTCTGTCTCAAAGCGGAGGCGGCCACAGGTTCGACGAAGACGCCCGTCGGATACATGCCTGCCGAATAAAGAACTCTGGTGGCAGGCGCTACTTTGTTTCTGATGCCTTCAAGCGGCGTGACGGATTTAGAGGGCTGGCCGTTGTAGTTGCCGAGCAGGACATCCGGCGCGTCTGCGTTCGGGCCGATGACGGCGATGGTCTTCAACTCTTTTTTCAGCGGCAAGGTGTTGTTCTCGTTCTTCAGGAGCACGATTGCTTCACGCGCGGCATGGAGCGCCAACTCGCGGTGCGCGGGCGAGTCGTTCTCTGAAAAAGGGATGCGCGCGTAAGCGACCAACTCCGGCGGGTCGAACATGCCGAGACGGAAGCGCGCCGTCATCAGGCGTCTGAGCGCCGCGTCAATCTCCCGCTCGCTAATCAAGCCGGTTTTGACCGCTTGAACCAAGGAAGCATACTCGTGCCCGCAGGCCAAATCCGTGCCCGCCTTGACGGCCACGGCAGAAGCTTCCGCCTCCGACCGCGCGAAGTTGTGTCCCTTCCAGATGTCCGTGATCGCGCCGCAATCGGAGACCACGTAACCCGTAAAACCCCATTCTCCGCGCAGTATCTCCATCATCAGTCGATTATTCGCGCAGCAGGGCTCGCCGTTCGTTCGGTTGTAAGCGCACATGACGGAAGCGGCCTGGCCTTCTATGACCGTGGCGCGAAAAGCAGGAAGATAGGTTTCTCTTAAATCCCGCTCGAAAGCTTTGGCGTCGAAGCTGTGCCGCTCCGGCTCAGGGCCGCTGTGCACGGCGTAATGTTTGGGCGTGGCGACCACTTTCAGGTAGCGCCGGTCGTTGCCCTGCAACCCTTTGACGAAGGCGACGCCCATGCGCGCCGTCAGGAAAGGGTCTTCGCCGTAAGTCTCCTGCCCGCGCCCCCATCGCGGGTCGCGGAAGATGTTGATGTTGGGCGACCAGAAAGTGAGTCCCTTGTATCTCCCCCTATCGCCCCGGCGCACGAACTCATTGTTCTTGGCGCGCGCCTCGGTCGAGACCGCGTCGGCGACCCTGTACATGAGGTCTGTGTCCCAGGTCGCGGCCAGCCCAATGGCCTGCGGAAAGACCGTCGCGTAGCCGGCGCGTGCGACGCCGTGCAGCGCCTCGTTCCACCACTCGTACTGAGGTATCCCTAGACGCTTGATCGGCGCAGCGTCGTTCATCATCTGCGCGACCTTCTCTTCCAGCGTCATCCGCGAGATGAGATCTTGGGCGCGCCGCTCGATGGGCAGCGACGGGTCTCTATATGGCGGCAAAGAGGTCTGCCCGCCGTTTCTATTCTGCGACACGCCGAGCAGGGAACAGATGAGAGAGAGCGCGCAGAGGGTGGCTAAACGATGAAGCTTCATCTTTACTCCCCTTTCACCATGTCAGACTCCGGGCCTTGTACTCTTCCAAAGTTTTCTGCGGTTTCTCGACGCCTGCGGGAAGCGGGCGTTGCGAGAAGGCTTGAAAGTAAAGCAGGCAGGCGTCTCTCCACCAGACGGCGTCGCGCTCCTGCGTCATGAGCTTCTGCGCCACTTCCACGTGCCGCTCAGGGTCAATCAAGGCTGCCAGCGAGTCCCAACTCCTGCGCGCGGCGCGCACCCAGTCCACCCCGCGTTGATAGTGTAGAGCCAACTCGTCCCACAGCGTGCGGCCCGAACGCAACCGGTAATCCCACGCGACGTGATGAAACCAGAGCAGAAATTTTTCCGGGCAATCACGTAAGCTGGCGAAGCGGTCACGCGCGCGCCCGTGATACTGGCTCACGGTATTGCTGCCCGTTTCGGTGCGGTCAAAGCCAAGGCCGCGGGCGTCCGCTCGATGGTAGTAAACAGGATTCCAGTCGGCGCGCTCAAACGTATCCCACCACGGCGCTGGCCCGTAGTGGTGATCGCCCCACATGATGTGATGAAGACCGAGCGGCGTCATGTAATCAACCACGGCTTCGTGTGATTCGAGCATGACGCGAGCAATAACCTCTACGGCTTTCGGCTCATGCGTGAGCGTCATCTTAATCCACTCGTCCGCGACCTGCCGCGAAGGCAGATCAGGATTCCATGCCAGACGACCGAAGGCGTACCAGTTGGCCTGCGCGAAATGATGTCCCGTCCAGTTGCGTTCCGAGCCCGTGTTGGCGACGCCAGCCATGCCCGTCAGAAGATGTTGGTCGAGACTTCCATCCAGCACTTTGGCTACGGTCGAGCCGTGGCCTCTGGCGTAAGTATCCGAATCGAGGAACTCATGCCACATCGGGGCCAGAAAAACGAGGTGGTTCGAGAAGCCCATGTACTCCTGTGTGATTTGCAGCTCCGCCATGAGCTGCGTCCTTGGCATCGCGCCGAAGAGCGGATGAAAGGGCTCGCGCGGCTGAAAGTCTACGGGGCCGTTTTTGACTTGCAGCAGCACGTTAGGCGCGAACTGCCCGTCAAAAGGCTTGAGGTTTTCGTAAGCCGCGCCGGCCCTGTCGTAGCCCGGCTTCATGTCGTAGACGAAGGCCCGCCAGATCACGACTCCACGATGAGGGGTCAGCGCTGCGGCGAGCATATTCGCGCCGTCGGCGTGGGTGCGGTTGTAGGTGCGAGGACCGGGTTGGCCCTCGCTGTTGGCTTTGACCAGAAAGCCGCCGAAGTCCGGGATGAGCCTGTAAATCTCGTCGGCCTTCTTTTTCCACCACGTTCTCACTTCAGCGTCGAACGGGTCAGCCGTCTTTAGCCCGCCCAGCTCAATCGGCGCGGAAAAGCGCGCGGAGAGGTAGACGCGCACGCCGTAGGGACGAAACGCCTCGGCGATGGCCGCGGTCTTTCGCAGGTATTCGGCGCTCAGGCTTTGAGCGCTGGCATTGACGTTGTTGAGCACAGAGCCGTTGATTCCGACAGACGCATCGGCGCGGGCATAGTCTCTGAGGCGCAGCTCAACCTTCTCGGGCAAAGACTTCCAGTCCCAGAGCGAACGGCCCGCGTATCCGCGCTCGATAGTTCCATCAAGATTGTCCCAATGATTGAGCAGGCGCAGTTGAAGGCGCGGCTTCTGGCTCACGTCCAGATGATTGATGGGTTGAAGCGTCTGCAACAGACGGAGGAAGTAAAAAGCGCCGTAGAGAGCGCCCACCTCACCGCTTGAGGCGATGACGGTCACGTTGCGGCCCTTGAGTTTGACCGAGCGAATGCGGAAGCCTTCAGGCCCGAGGTCGGCCAAAAGCCCAGACCATTCGAGTCCGGCGATAAGAGGCGAACTCTGAGGCGTTCCGACAATGACAGCTCCGTCGCGCAACCCGTCTTCCGCAAGTGGCACTTTCAAGCCGAGCAATCCTGTGCAGCCATCCTTGAGTTCCGCGCGAACGGCGTCGAGGGTCGCAGACTTGCCTTGCACGACGATTGAGGAGACGCGTGGACGATAGACATCGATCATCCGATGGGGAAGCGGGTCGTAGCGCAGCCACAGGCGATAACCGTCTTCCGCTCTCGTACTCGCTGCCGGGAGGAGGAGGAAGATGATAATTGTCAGGCGAGCAATCAAGCCTTTGTAGTTTCGACCTGTCCCTGAGTTCATCTTCCTTCCTCTCAGACTCAAAGACTATTGGATTTCGCTGCTCCTCAATCAATTTCAGCCGCCCTCAAATATCTTCTGAATAAACTCCGGCGGCGCGGGTGAATCGAACTTCCTGCCCTTGTCGAACGCCCAGAGGCTCAACCAGTTGGAGACAGGGATGTATTTCTCCGGGTACTGATAAGCGGGGTCGGCCAAAGCCTGTTCCAGAGAGATAAAATGATAGCCTCTGTCCGTCATCACTTTGATTAAGGCATCGAAGTTATCGGCGTTCAGCTCGTTGGCGTGCAGTAAGAGAATATGCCTGATCGGATGTCCGAAGATGTCGGTCGTCACTTTTTCAGAGGAATCGAATTTCAGCCCGGCGAATTTCAGATACTCTGCGGAGACGCGCCGCATCATTCGAGCGTCGCCTCGGTCGCGGGCTTTGGCGTAAGCCGACAGAAACACCCAGTCCATAGTGTCTATGGTCACGGGCGCGATGCGGTATCCCCTCTCTCCGATAAACTGCTCGAAGGCTTGTTCGATCTCTCGCGTATTCCCCATTTGAAGAAACGGGTGGCGAAAGTATCTGAGCTTTTGCCCTTTCTGCTTCACCAGAAGACGCGTGAGCGCTTCGCCGCGTATGAAATCGTCTTCGTATTCGATGAGCGAAGCCGTTTTGAAGCCCAGATGAGAAAAGGTGTGATTGCCTAACTCGACGCCACGGCCCAGCCAATCTTTCAAGATGTTAATCCGCGCGTCCGTCTCCCCGGGAATATAGAGCAGCGACTCATTCACGAACCCAACCACCGGAATCCGATGCCTGTTAATCCCTGTCAGGAGTTTATCGGTCATCGCTCGTAATCTCATCATCTCAACAGGCGGCCCACTAAGCGGCAGGTCGTCGAACGTAACGGCGACCTCCTTCTGCCGCCCGGAAGCGTCGCGTAAATCCTGTGCCTGAAGCTGAGCCGGGCAGAGGCCGAGTAAGGCTATAACCAGAACTGCCCGGCACAAAAATATTCGTCTCATTTTCGACTTCCTCTCAAGCCTCTGTCTTGACGATGACCTCTCTCACTTTGCGACCACCTCAAGCTTCGCCGTCTGGTATTTGACGGAACTGGCTCCGACCATGATGTCGAAGCTGCCCGGCTCGACCACGCGCTCCATGTTCAGGTTGTAGTAGGAGAGTTTGTCGGGCGTGATCGTGAAGGTGACGGTCTTGCTCTCGCCCGGGACGAGCGTGATGCGACGGAAATCCTTCAGCTCCTTCACGGGCCGCGTCACGGAACTGACCAGATCGCGGATGTAAAGCTGCACGATCTCATCGCCCGCGCGGCGGCCCGTGTTGGTGACCGTCACGCTCGCCTGCGCCTGTCCGCCCGGCCCAACCTGTGCGGGCGAGACTCTCAGATTGGAATACTCGAAGGTCGTGTAGCTCAAGCCGTAGCCGAAAGGAAAGAGCGGTTCTTTGCTCGTGTAGAGATAACCGCGTCTGGCCGTCGGCTTGTAGTTGTAGTAGATGGGAAGCTGGCCGACCGAGCGCGGGAAGCTGACGGCGAGTTTCCCGGCAGGGTTGTAATCCCCGAACAGCACATCGGAGACGCCCGTTCCCGTCTCCTCCCCCAGATAGAAACCTTCGAGGATGGCCGGGACATTCTCCGCAACGTAGTTGACGGAGAGAGGCCCGCTGTTGATGAGCAGGACGATGATCGGCTTGCCCGTCGCCAGCACGGCCTTGACCAGATCGTTCTGGCTGCCGACGAGTTCAAGGCTGTCGCGGTCGCCGAGGTGTTCGTTGGCCCAAGCCTCTTTGTTCGTGTCTTCGTTGCCGCCGAGGACGAGCAATGCCACGTCGGAAGCCTTCGCCACCTCGACCGCCTCGCTGATTAGTTTCGCATCTTCGTTCGGGTCGCTCAGGTGCGAAGTGTCGGCCCACCAATCGCCGCCCTCCTGCGTGATCTTGCAGCCCCGCGCGAAATTGACCTTCAGGCGAGAGCCGACCTTGTTCCTGATGCCTTCGAGGACGCTGACGCTGCGAGCAGGCGTCGGGTCTGTGTAGCCGCCAAGGTGCGCGCGGTCGGCGTTTGGCCCGATGACGGCGATTGCCTTCAGTCGATTCGTGTCGAGCGGCAGGAGGTTCTGTTCGTTCTTGAGAAGAACGATGGAGCGACGTGCGGCTTCGGCGGCCAACTCACGATGGGCCGGCGAATTTGTGACGCGTGACGCTCGATCCGGGTCAACGTAAGGATTCTCGAAGAGGCCGAGCAGAAACTTGGCCCGCAGGTTGCGCGCGACAGCCTGGTCGACTGCCGCTTCGGAGACTTTGCCGTCGCGGACGAGTTGCACGAGCGTCTGGTAGCAGTCCGGGTCAGGCACTTCCGCATCAACGCCAGCTTCCATTGCGAGGCGCGCCGCTTCCGCCTTATTGCCCGCGACGTGATGCAGACTCTCAAGCTGCGGAATGCCGTAGTAGTCGGAAACTATCAGCCCATCGAAACCCCACTCCTGCCTGAGCAGTTTTCCGAGCAGCCACCGGTTGGCATGTGACGGCACGCCGTCTATCTCGTTGTACGAGGCCATCACGCTCATCACGTGCGCCTCCTTCACAGCCGCCTCGAAACTGGGCAGGAAGTATTCCCGCAAGACACGTTCGGAAAAGTTAGCCGGAGCGATATTCGTGCCGCCTTCGGGCTGACCGTGCGCGGCGAAATGCTTGGCCGTGGCGATGACGTGTTCACCGTCCACGCCCGGCCCCGGCCCTTGAATCGCTTTGATGACCGCGACGCCCATGCGCGAGACAAGATAAGGGTCTTCGCCGTAAGTCTCTTCGGTGCGTCCCCAGCGCGGGTCGCGCGCCAGATCAAGGTTTGGGCCGAGCACAAAGTGGCTACCCCGCGCGCGCGTTTCGAGCGCGGCGGCGGTGAAGACCTTCGAGACGAGGTCTGTGTCCCAACTGCTGGCGAGCGAGATGGGCGTGGGGAAGCTAGTGCCCTGCGGGGCCATCAGGCCATGCAGAATCTCATCATGAAAGATGGCCGGAATGCCGAGCCGAGTGTTCTCGACGAGCCACTTCTGGGCAGCGTTAGCGAAGATGGCTGCCTCGCGCGGGTCTTTGCGCTCGCGCTGTCGCGCGATTTGTCCGATGCCGTTCTTCATCACGACGCGCGCCTTCTCCGGAGAGAAATCGCCACGGTCGGTCGAAAAATCTGTCTGCGGCTTCACCTGCGGGCGCTCGGCCCAGAGACAGACCAGTTGCGCCACCTTCTCTTCCAGCGTCATGCGCGAGAGCAAATCCGCCACCCGCCGCTCAACCGGCAAGCGCGCGTTCTTATAGTCAGGAGTCTTCTCCTGCATGTCTGCCGTGGGCGGCACAGCGACAAAGAGCGCGACCACAGCGCAGAGCGACGCGACGGCGCGTCTGCTTCTCAGTGAACGGAGCAGAACTGCTGCGAGCAATCTCATCTCATTATTCCCTTCCGAAACATTAAGGTAGAGATCAATACACAAGGGGGCGGAAAATAGTTTGACGAAACTTTGTTGTAAGACCTGACAAAAGCGTTCTATTATTTCCCTTCCCCCTTGTCAAGAGTTTTCACGTCACAGCCGTTATCGCCTGCGAGGAAATGCGTAGACAATTTATTCTGTTCGCCAAACGGGACAAAAACTATGACCATTCATCTACGGCTTTCAGTTCAATCATCAGCCGCAGCAGCCATCGCAGTTTTGTTGATGTCCCTGGTTGTGCTGTTGGTTATGGTAGTTGTTCCGGCGACGGCCCAGGCGGACGCGAGCCAGCTCCCTCCCCAAGCGCTGCATGATAAAGAGGGCAGCGTTAACGCCCTCGGAGAGCAGGCCGGTCAAGGCGCGGCCATCAGTGCGCCGTCCGCAGACCGGCCAACGCCGCGTGCCGACCAGAATTCCATGCTCGCGCATATGCAGTTGTTGGAGAAGGCGAGGAGGGGGCACATCGACGTTTATTTTGAGGGCGACTCGATCACCAGACGATGGGGCACGAGCGACGAGCAGTACAAGACGTTTCTGGCTAACTGGCGGCAGAACTTCTTCGGCTGGAATGCCGGCAACTTCGGCTGGGGCGGCGACACCACGCAGAACATCCTGTGGCGTCTCAACAACGGGGAACTGGACGGCGTCAACCCTAAAATTATCGTCCTGATGGCGGGCACGAATAACGTCGGCAAAAGGTCTCCTCAGGTTGCGGATGACCCTAGAGTCGCGGACGTGACGCGCGGCATCAAGGCCATTCTGGACGTTTGCCGTCGGAAGGCTCCCAGTGCCACCATTGTGCTGATGGGCATCACCCCCCGCAACGACAATATGGCCGTAATGCCCATCATCAACCAGATTAACGCCAACATCGCACGGTTTGCCGACGGCAAGAGGATCAGGTACGTGAACATCAACGACAAGCTGGCGGACAAGGACGGCAGGCTGTACGAAGGAATGGCTAACAGGGACGGGTTGCACCTTGACGTTAAAGGGTATCAGGTGTGGGCCGACGCGTTGAAGCCGATCTTCATGGAACTGCTCGGCCCGCCCGCGAAAGAAGATTACGCGCCGCCGCCCACAGGAGACCCGAGCGCCGTCAACCGTCCTCCGGGGGTGCGCGAGGCCGTAAGCTTTCGCATCGATTTACGCGGTCAGCACAGCCGCAAACTTACGTGAGAGGACTAAGCTCAGCGCCCCCATCAAACGCGGATTATCTCCGAGCGTCGAGGCAATGATGCGCGCACTTTGAAGGCCGCGGCAGATGCTGTTCTTCTCAATGGCCTTTCTCAGTTCCCCGGCAATTAAAGGCCAGGCGCGGGCGATTTGCCCGCCAAGGATGACCGCGTCCGGGCTCAGGCCCTTGATAATATTTGAGATGCCGACGCCCAGATAATGCCCCGTCTCCAGCAGCGCAGATTGCGCGTCATCCTCTCCGTCCAGAGCATAATCTACCAACTCTGCAAAACTGCCCGCTCTCTGCCCGTTGCTGCTGCCGGATAGCCTCGCATAGCGGGCGAGGGCGGCCCGCTCTGAGGCGAAGGCTTCCCAACACTCGTGGCTACCGGCGGCGCAAGCTACCGGCGCGTTTGAGCCGATGGTCATGTGACCGAACTCGCCTGCGGCCCCGTTCGCCCCGTGATAAATCTGGCCGTCGGAAACGATTCCTGTTCCGAGCCCGTCCTCGACCAGCACAAGGACGAAATCGCCGACCTCACGGATTTCGGGCCGTCCGAACCATAACTCTGCGAGGGCCACCGCGTTCGCGTCGTTATCAACCTTCACCGGCAGCCCTGTCTCGGCCTTCAGTTTTCCCGCTATGTCCCAATCCCGCCACTTGAAATGCGGGATGAAGATGGCCTTTCCGCTCTCCGGGTCAACGATGCCGGGCAGGCTGACGCCGATGCCCTCTATGTTCTTCTCTTTTCCGATGAGCCTGTGCGTGCGCTCGACTATCTCGTCGAACGTCTTCTCCGCGCTCGGGTCGGTCGTAAATTGTTCCTGACTCAGGACGCGGCCCGCCAGGTCGCTGGTGGCAAGGATTGTCTGCTGGGCGCTCAGGTCAACTCCGACGGCGATGGCCCCTGCGGCGCGCAACTGCAAAAGAGTCGGGGGACGACCGCCCGTGGACTCACCCTCGATCTCGTCAATAAGCCCACGCTCTTTCAACTCATCAACGATGAGCGAGACGGTCGAACGCTGAAGCTCGGTTTCCTGCGAGATTGCGGCGCGCGAGATGGGCGCTCGCTCGCGCACGTAATTGAGCACGATCTGGCGGTTAATATTGCGAATCGTGTCGGAGCGAGCAACACTGGCTTTCTTAAGATTTATTCGTCGCATATTTGTAGCTCAAAACACGAATGCCACTCCCGGAAAGACGCCTGAGCCCTGGCTTACCAGCTTGGTTGACCACCTTGTAGATGGGATGCCGTTGCCTGCCCGTTCGTGGTTTTAAAATAGGGCGGTGCTTCCTATCGCTCGGCGCTGAAAACCGTAAGCTTATAAGTATTATAGCTTAGCCCGCCAGTCAATACGACTTTGCCCGACAATTCAAACCAGCTACAAGATATTGTCCGGCTTGATTCATTCAATTTCAAAATGTGGTTGGCCCACGGGAATTGTCGGGCAAAGCCGGATGCCGCTCACCTTTGATCTCGGTAAACCGGAGGAAGGAACAGTCTTGAGCCCTGAGATCATGCTGCGCCGCGCAGTCGTTAGAACGTGAAGCGTACCGCGAACTGAAAGGCGCGCGGGCCGCCCGCACCGAATACGCCGCCCGCCGTCGTCACGGGCTGCCCGAAGCTGGACGCGCGCAGAAAGCCCGTGCTCGTCGGGTCATTGCTGTCGCGCACGAGCACGTTGGAAAATCCCGAATAGTTAACGTTTGAGACCCCGAGCACGTTCGTCACGTTGAAGAGATTGAAGACTTCGACAATCGGCTCCAGCGCGGCCCGTTCGCCGAGGCGGAAGTTCTTCGACACGCGCAGGTCGAACGAGCTGAAACTGTCGTTAAAGCGCGCGTCATCGCGCACGAGCGGGAGCGGTTGACCACCCACGCCGCCCGCGGCGTTCAACTGCGTGATAAAGGCGTTCAGCTCTGCGCCGGTGTTGAAGAGGCGACCGCCCGCGTTGCGTTGCAAGCCGGGAATGCGCGAGCTGCCGTCGGGCAAAAGAATGTCCATCGGGACGCCGGATGCGAGCGTGAGGAGGGGCGCAAGACGAACCCCGCGAGGCAGGTCAAAGACTCCGGCGAAGGTAAAGCGGTGGCGCTGGTCGTTGGGCGTCGGCCCATATTCCAAACGCAGGTTGTTGGAATCGATGGGGCCGTTGGAGAAAGGTATCTGGTCGTCGTTCGCGTAGTTGAATGATTTGGAGAGCGTGTAGGAAGCAAGGAACTGGTAGCGGTTTGAGAAACGCTTCTCCACGCTTACGAGCAGCCCGTCATACCTGGTCTTGACGCTCGATTCCAGATTCTTCACGAGGTCCGGGCCTCCGACAATCGGGTTGAAGACGGAACCGACGGTGCGGCCAATAATGAAATGCGTCCCGAAGTTGTGAAGATAGTCTGCACGGGCGACGAAGTCGTGCCCGAGGTCGCGCTGGAGGCCAAGGTTCGTCTGCTGAACCATGGGATTCTGCAGGCGGTTGTCAATGATGTTGATGCCGCCCGCGCCTGCGCCCGGAAGGACAAAGCCCGTGAAGGGATTGGCGAGAGTCGGAGCGGGCGGCGGGAATTGTCCGCACGCCGGATCGAAGAGACACTGCGGGGGTATGAAGAAGACGTTGCCCGCGCGCACTTCAATCGGCAGGGCGCGCCCGTCAAGCCCACGCTCAAGTGAGATGACCTCAAGGGTGATGCGGTCATAGTAGATGCCGTAACCGCCGTGCAGGCTCGTCCGCCCGTCCGTCGAAGAGAAGTTGAAGCCGACGCGCGGCCCGAAATTGTTTTTATCTCTGCTCCTTCGACCACTCAGGAAAGGCAGGATGAGCGGGTTGAGGTTATCGAGCCCGCTGATGTTTTTGACGTTGGTGTCCAGTTCGTAACGCAGACCGAGATTCAATGTCAGACGAGGCGAGACGCGCCAGTCGTCCTGAATGAAGCCTGCGAGGTAACTGTTATCACTATCGGGAAGGATGAGCGGGCGCGTCGGCACGGCGCTCCTGAGCGTCACGGCAAAGAGCAGGTCGTTGTCGTCCGTGCGGCCATCACCGTTACGGTCGAAATCCGGGAAGTCTTCAATCAACTCGATGCGCCCTTGCTGGAAGACCCCGAGATTAAAGTCGCCGTCAACGCGCTGGACTTCGCCGCCGAGGTAAAGCGTGTGACGGCCACGCACCAGCGTGAAGGTGTCTGCGAATTGAAGGCGGCGCTGCCGGGTCTGCTGCGGGACGCGAAACGATGCGCCGTCTTGCAGGCTGGGGAAGGTCAGTTGCGGCGCGTTGGTCAACGGGTCGGTGTGGTTGACGAAAGTGCTGGCGCTGAAGTTGAAGTTATTGACGGCGCGCGGCGAGAGGATGCGCGTGTAGTTGGCGAGCAGGGATTGCGTGTGATTGCGGCTGGACTGTCGCTGAGAGGCCGAGCCGATGGAGCGTATCAGGGTGCTCGCCGTCACGATGTCTTCGCGTTGCAGCGAATAGCGCAGGCTCAGGCGGTCGACATTTGTCGGACTCCAATCAAGACGGCCCGTGGTGAGCAGGTCGTTGAGCGGGGCTGGGGCGAAGCCGCGCGTAATCGAGCGCGTCACAAGATTCCTTGAGCCGACGAGCACTGCCCCGTCCTGATTGCGATACTCGAACGAGCCGAAGAACCAGGCGCGGTCTCTTTTAATCGGGCCGCCCAGAGTGAAAGCATACTGCTCACGGTCGAAGGGCGGAGTCTCTGTGAGCGTGCGGTCGAACGTGGCGGGCAAGCCCTGAAGCTTTCGGTCTCGGAAATAGATGGAGGCCGAGCCGTGCAGGTCGTTCGTCCCAGACTTGGTCACAATGTTGATGACGGAAGAGCCAGAGCGCCCCAACTGGGCCGAGAAACGGTTGGTCGCGATCTGAAACTCCTGCACCGCATCCTGCGAGATGTTCTGCACCGCGCCGCCAACCACGTCGTCGTTATTGTCTGCGCCGTCGACGGTCACGTTGCCGCCGCGCCCCAGTTGCCCGGCTGATGAGATGACGACCGTGTTGGTCTTCGTCGGGTCGAAGTTCGGTGCGGGCGCGTTGCCGGGAACGAGCAGCGCCAGCTCAAGGAAGTTGCGACCGTTGAGCGGGAGATTTTCAATTGTGCGTTGATTGATAACCCCGTCAACTTTGGAAGAAGTCTGGTCAACCGGAGAGCCCAAATCGGAGACGATGACAGGGTCAACATTAGCGGCGGCGACGGCGAGTGAAACATTCAGCGTTGTACTCTGCCCGACTTGAAGAATGACGCTTAGCGGCGGAACTTGAAATCCTGTCGCCTGCACTTCGAGCCGGTAATCACCCGAGGCGAGATTCGTCAAGGCATAGAACCCTTCATCGTTGGTCGTCGTTTCGCGCTCGATGCCGGTCGATTGTTGCGTGAGCTTGACGGCTGCGCCTTTCACGACAGCGCCCGCCGGGTCGCTGACGATGCCGCTCAGTGTGGCCGAGGCGGGTTGTTGCCCGTAGAGGCAAGGAGTCAAGACGTAAACGATCAGGAGACAAGCCACAAATATGATCGGCGACTTCAATTCAACACCTCCCCGGATGTAGAAAAAAAGCTGACTGACATTCTCTCAAGCTGTGCAATATAGCAAAAGCCGCAGTCCCCTGACCGCAGAGCGAGGCGACTTGTCCTTTGACGATTGAAAGGTGTGCCCAGTCCCGGGCTGAGAATAGTTCTCCGGCGAATCAAAGGGCGTGGGTTTGGTCTTCAACAAAGCTCAGGAGGGAGTAAAGCAAACACCCCCTGAATCGCTACACCCGGGACTGGGAAATTGGTGACTAACGGGCACAAATTAACATAATAAAAGATGGGTGTCATGGGACAGAGGTTGGGGCTGCGTCTCAAACTTTAGTTGGAGAAGTTCGGGCGAAGGCGCTTATCGCAGATGAACGATACCGCGCTGGAGGGCCGTGGTCGCAGCCTGCGTGCGGTCGTTGACGCCGAGCTTGCTGAGGATGTTATTGATGTGGCTCTTGACGGTCGCCTCACTAATCTTCAGGGCGGCGGCGATCTCCTTATTGCTCCGCCCCCTGACGATCTCTTCGAGGACTTCCAGTTCCCTGCCCGTCAAATCCGAGCCGGTCATCCTCTCGGCCAGCCGTTCGGCCACAACGGTCGGGAGTCTGCGCGCCCCGGCGTGCACCTTCCTGATGGCGTCCTCCAGTTCTTCAAAGAACATGTCCTTGAGCAGATACCCCTGCGCGCCCGCCTGCAAAGAGCGGTAGATGTCTTCGTCGCCGTCATAAGTCGTCAGGACTATAATGCGTGCAGTCGTGAACTCCCGCCTGATGCGCGCAATAGCCTCAACGCCGCCGAGGACGGGCATACGCAGATCCATCAACGTGATGTCCGGCTGGTGCTGGCGAAAAAGCTCGATGGCCTCTTGTCCGTTAGACCCCTCGGCGATCACAGCCATGCCCGGAACCGTGTTGATTAAGGCCACGAAACCCTGCCGCACGACGGCCTGATCGTCGATGACCATAATGCGAATTTCATTGCTGCTCTCAGTCATCACCCATCCCCTGTGCAGACTCTTATTCGGGCCGCGTTAGCCGTTGACGGGAACGTCAACCCTCACTTCCGTCCCTCCGTCGGGGGCGCTGTGAATGGACAAAGCGCCGCCCATCTGCTCGGAGCGCTCACGCATCCCGACAAGGCCGAAGTGTCCGTTGCTGCTACTCCCATTCGCCCCGGCATCAAAGCCGTGCCCGTTATCGCGCACGCTCAATTGCACGCGCCTGTGATCGAATTTCAGATCAATGAGAATCCGGTCTGCGCCCGCGTGCTTGACGGCGTTATTGATGGCCTCTTGCCCTATTCTCAGGAGATTGCTCTCGACCAACTGGGGCAAAGGACGAAAGATGCCGCTCACTTGAACCTGAGCATGCACGTCGGTCTCGGCTGTCAAACGCCGCGCCGTCTCGGTCAGGGCCGTCGGCAAGTCTTTGTTCTCAAGCGCCTGCGAGCGCAAGTCCCACACGTAGCGGCGCGCTTCATTGATGCTGTTGCGTACCAGTATGCGCGCGCGATCAAGGTGCGTGCGGGCCGCCTCTGTCGAGACGGCCATCATGCGCGTGACCAGTTCGAGCTGGACGGAGATGCCGAGTATATCCTGCGCCAAATTGTCGTGAATCTCTCGTGCGATGCGGTTGCGCTCTTGCAGCACCGCCGCGAACTGCGCCTCCATGCGGCGCAAACGAAGCCTGTAAAGCTGCCGTATGAGGAGTCCGAGGCAGAGCGCGCAGAGGACGTAGAACCAGTAGGTCTGGTAGAAATGTGGTTTCAGGTAGAAGTCGAAGGTCGTGCCCGCCTCGTTCCAGACGCCGTCGTTGTTGCAGGCCAGCACGCGGAAGCGATAGTTACCCGGCGGAAGGTTGGTGTAGTAGGCTATGCGGCGCATGCCGCCCTCAACCCAATCCTTATCGAACCCTTCGAGCTTGTACTTGAACCTGACCTTCTCCGGCGCGACGAAGCTCAGGCCCGTGTAATAAAAGTCGAAGCGCGTCTTGCCCGGCGGGATTTCGATTCTCTGTCCGGGCACGACCGACTCGTCGTCTATGCGAAGCTGCTCGATCACGACCGGCGGCGGCTGTTCGTTGAGCCTGATCTCTGCCGGGTCAATCATTGCCAGCCCTTTGATGGTCGGAAACCAGAGTTTCCCATCGCTTCCTCTCCATCCGGCGGGATGTCCGCCGCCGCTCGACTCGCGCGTCAGCATCCCGTCCGCCGTCCCGTAAGCGGTGGGAGAGAGTGTGTCGCGTCGGCCCGCATCAAATTCGTCAAGCTCTCTCTTCTCGACATGAAAGATGCCTTTGTTACCGCTCAGCCAGAGCCGACCACGCCCGTCTTCCATGATGCGATACACGACATCATCTAAGAGACCCGCCTTGGTCGTGTAGGCCGTGAAGCGCCCGGCCTTCAGACGATTCAGACCTCCGCCGTTAGTTCCTATCCAGAGATTGCGCTCGCCGTCTTCGTAAAGCGAGATGACCACGTCACTCGATAGGCCATCGCGGGTCGTGTATGTCGTAAACTTCCCATCCTTAAGCCTGCTCAGCCCGCCGAGCGTGCCGATCCACAGGCTGCCTTCTGCGTCCTCGTGGATGGTTCCGACGAAATCATTGGGCAGTCCGTCGCGCGTGGTATAGCTGTCGAACGCCCCGTTCTTTAATCGCGTCAGCCCGCCGCGCGTGCCGATCCACAGAGCGCCTTGATTGTCTGCGTAGATAGACCTGACGAAATCGTTGGAGAGTCCGTCAGCCGACGTGTACACACTGAACCTTTGATCCTTGAAGCGGTTCAGTCCATCCGGCGTTCCGACCCACAGGTTGCCTTCATGATCGCCCGAGAGAGCCAGTATGATATTGCTCGATAGCCCGTCGCGCGTCGTGTAGTTGGTAAACTTTCCATCCCTGAGCAGGCTCAAGCCCTCGTAAGTTCCGATCCAGATGTTTCCCTGCCCGTCTTCGTAGATGGCCTTGATGAGGTCACTGGGGAGACCGTCTTCGACCGTGTAGGTGGTGAACTTTCTGTCCTTCAATTGGTGCAGCCCGCCCGACTCCGTGCCGACCCACAGGCTGCCTTCGGCGTCTTCGTAGATGGAGAGGATGATCTGACGTGTGAGGTCGTCGCCGGCTTTGAAAAGACGGAATCGTTCATCCGCGAAGCGACACAGTCCGTTGGCCGTCCCGACCCACAGACCGCCTTCCCTGTCGGCCTTGAGCGAGATGACTCTATCGTTCGGCAGCCCCTCCAAAGTCGTATAGGTTTTGAAGCGGCCAGCTTCCAAACTGCTCAGGCCGTCAAGCGTGCCGAACCAGAGTCGTCCCGTCCCGTCCTCGCAAATTGCTTGCACGCTCGCGCTCGCCAGTCCGTCCTCCTGCGCCGTGTAGCTCACGACAGCTCCATCCTTCAACCGCTTCAGGCCGTTCGACGTGCCGCACCAGAGAGCGCCTTCCCGGTCTTCAAACAGTGCTTGTATGTGATCGCTCCGCAAGCTCTCCGGTATGCCGTCCGTGGTCAGGCCGCCGTCCCTGACCCTCAACAGGCCTGACGAAGTGGCAACCCAGATATTCCCTTCTCTGTTTTCATAAACTGATTCTACGTCGAGGCCCGTTGCGGCTGCCCCATCCACGTTAGTGAAAGCCGTGAACTTCCCTTCCGTAAGTTGGGCCAACCCGTCCGCCGTGCCGATCCACAACGCCCCCCGGCGATCTTCAAAGAGGGCATGGATGTCGTTGGAGCTGAGTTGCGGGGTGTTCTGCCTATCGAAGATGGTAAATTTAATTCCGTCAAAGCGTGCCAGCCCTTCCTCCGTAGCGAGCCAGAGATAACCGTCTCTGGTTTGAATGACGGAGTGGACGGTATTTTGCGGGAGGCCGTTTTCGGTCAGCCAGGCCGTGTGGCCGAAGGCGGAGACATCCCGCTGCCGGTCGAGGGCGAAGGTCGGCCCGCTTCGGAAAGAGAGGGGGAGGAGAAGAAAGCTCAAAAGGCAAATGATACTTTTGCCGATAAAATCTGTGGGGCACATAGGACGGAACAATCCTGAACGACTGCACCGGGAGATAGTCCAACCGGCTTGATGGCTAAAGACTTTAGCATTTTATGTAACTTGTGTGATTATATCCAACGCCCGGGCGTTTCATTCTTTAATTCAGCAGCTATTCTCAAAACGGAGACCTTTATGCGAGCGACTACATGGACGCGAGTTTGTCTGGCGCTATCGCTGACCTTCATGACAGCCAACGGACATGCTGCTGAGCGCACGCGCTGGCGCGCGGCGACCGAGCAGGAACTGAGAAGAATCATCCCGGCACGCGCACCCGTCGTCAAGGAAAACATCGAGACCGAATCTCGCACCGCTTCAGGAGTCACGGACGGGCGTGGTCGTTTCATTGCCGGCGTCGTCATGATCACCGCCGGCTATTCAGCCGAAGGCAAGTATTCGCATTTCTTCGTGACGCAGGCGGCGCTCAGGATCGGCGACATGGTTTTAGAGCCGGGGCAGTATGTTTTCGGCTACCAGCGAACGGACAACGAAACGATCAAGGTCAGCTTTTATCGTGCGGCAAGCGGCGAGTTGCTTGGTGAAGTGAACGCGCGCGCCAACCGCAGGAGCAGCATGGTGCGCTCGCTTCTCATCGCTCCGCCTATGAGCGGCAGGGCCACGATTCAGATAGGGCGGTTCTTGTTCGATTACAGGCTTGCTTGAAAGATCAGGAAAGGGATGTGAGCCGTGAGAACCCTGTTGGCCCTGCTGGCCTTACTGCTCATCGCCGAGGGCGCTCGTCCTCAATCCGCTCCCGGAAAGTCCACTGCGTCGAAGATCAGAATCAGCTTACAGAGTGGCTGGCGCTTCCGCGAAGCTGGAAAAGAGAACTGGCATACCGCGACCGTGCCCGGCTGCGTCCACACAGACCTGCTGGACAACAAGCTGATCGGCGACCCGTTTTACCGCGACAACGAGACGAGCCAGCAGTGGATCGGCAGGACGGATTGGGAGTATCAGACGACGTTCAACGCGACGCCCGCGCTTCTCAACCGCCAGCACCTCGAACTGATTTTCGAGGGCCTTGACACCTACGCCAACGTTTTTCTCAACGACGCGCCCCTGCTCGACGCCGACAATATGTTTCGCACCTGGCGCGTGGACGCAAAGCGCGCGCTCCGTCCCGGCCTCAACACCCTGCGCGTACGCTTTCGCTCACCCATCAAAGAGGTTCTGCCGCTGATGGCAAAGCTCAGTTACCAGTTGCCCTCGCCGAACGATCAGGGCGAGAAGACCTACCCTTACACGCGCAAGGCCGCCTACCATTTCGGCTGGGACTGGGGGCCGCGCTTCGTCACCAGCGGCATCTGGAAGCCCGTCCACCTCGAAGCGTGGGACGGCGCGCGCATCAATGACCTGCACATCCTGCCCGGGCAGACGAGCGACGCGGCAGCCAGTCTGACGGCTGAAGTCGAAGTCGTCTCCGATTCCGATCTGGACGCGACCATCCTCCTGGACAATCTCACGGGTAAATCTGTCGCGGCTCAAACCCATGTCCGACTTAAACCGGGCGCGAACCTCATCCCGCTGGATTTCGTTATCCGAAACCCGTCCATCTGGTGGCCCAACGGATTAGGCCCACACCCGCTTTATAACTTCCGCGCTCGCGTGCTCATTGGTGGTCGCCTGAGCGATCAGGCCAGGACGCGCACGGGGCTGCGTTCTCTTGAGCTGCGGCAGCAGCCAGACCCACAGGGGAAAAGCTTCGAGTTCATCATTAACGGCGTGCCCGTCTTCGCCAAAGGCGGCAACTGGATTCCGGCGGACAGCTTCCCGACGCGCGTCGGGAAGGAGAAGTATCGTCACCTGCTTGAGTCCGTGCGCGACACGAACATGAACATGCTGCGCGTCTGGGGCGGCGGCATCTACGAGTCGGACGACTTCTACGACCTCTGCGACGAAATGGGCATCCTCGTCTGGCAGGACTTCATGTTTGCCGGCAGCATGTATCCCGGCAATCAGGAGTTCTTAGACAACGTGCGCGCCGAGGCTGTCGATAACGTCAAGCGGTTGAGGAATCACCCGAGCATCGTCATCTGGGTCGGCAATAACGAGATCGACACGGCCTGGCGCAACTGGGGCTGGCGGCAAAACCTGCCCGCCTCGCTCTGGGATGATTACAAGAAAATCTTCAACGGCGTCCTGCCCGAAGTCAGCGCCGCGCTCGACCCTTCGCGCCCCTACTGGCCCAGCTCGCCACTTGGCGGGCTGGAGGATGACCCCGAATCCCTGCGTAGCGGCGACATGCATTTCTGGCGCGTCTGGCATTTCGCCGAGCCCTTCTCGAATTACGAGAAACAATCTCCGCGCTTCATGAGCGAGTTCGGTTTCCAATCCTTCCCGCAGATCGAGACCGTCAAGACCTACACGAGGCCCGAAGACCGCGACATCCAGTCGCCCGTCATGTTGGCCCACCAGCGACACCCGCGCGGCAATCTACTCATACGCGAGTACATGCTGCGCGAGTACGCCGAGCCAAAAGATTTCGAGTCCTTTCTTTACGTCAGCCAGGTCTTGCAGGCCGAAGGCATCAAAATCGGCGCAGAACATTTTCGGCGCATCCGCCCGCTCAACATGGGCTCGCTCTACTGGCAGATCGATGACTGCTGGCCCGTCGCCTCATGGTCCAGCATAGACTATTACGGACGCTGGAAAGCGCTACAGTATTACGCCCGCAGGTTCTACAGCGAGCTTCTCATCAGCCCTCACGCGGAAGACGGCCATCTCAATTTCTACATCGTCTCGGACAGGACGAGAGCAACGCGCGCGCAGATGACCGTCAGCCTCATGGATTTCGAGGGGCACGTCCTGACGAGTGCGGGCCGGGATGTGACGGTCGCGCCGCTTCAGAGTAAATCCTATCTGAGCATCCCCGTCACCGGTCTGCTTCAGGGAAGGGACACGAAGAAGCTGATGCTCTATTGCGAGCTGACTGTGGACGGAAAGCCTGTCTCAAGTAACGAATTTTTCTTCGAGCCTTACAAAAATCTGTCCGCGCCTGCGCCGCGGATAACGACGGACATTGTGCCCGCGCGCCACGGCTTCAAAATCTCGCTCACGACAGACAAGTTCGCGAAAGCCGTCTACCTCTCCTTAGACAATGGAGAGGGTTCATTCTCAGACAACTATTTTGACCTGCTGCCGGGGAAGAAAGCGGAGGTGATCTTGCGTACGGGCGCGACGATGACGGTGAGTGACGTTCGCCGCCGTCTGCGCGTGCGCTCGATGAGCGATGCCTTTTAAGCAAACCGCCCGGCGCACCGATGAAACGCGCACTGCGGTCGTCACCGATTTTTGTCGAGCATCTCGACCAGATTTTCCGGCACTGACCATTGAGGGTTGTGATCCGCCGTCAATTGCAGTACGGGCCACCCGCGCCTCCTGGCCCGCGTCGCCTGTGACGCAAAGTCGTCGTCTTCGGCCTTGTGTCCCGCTTCCACCGTGAGGATGTAAGTCGCCGGTATCTGTCGCGCCGCCTTGTTCTTCAGGACGATGGACTCCGTGAACGTCTTGAGCGGCTGCGGCACGTCCTTCGGGAGCGGCTGTTCCGTCTTCACCCAGGGCGGCACGATGAAGTCACCTTGAATCATCTGCCTCACCCAGGACTGGCGTGGGCCGAGCAGGCTCATCACGCTCTCACCGTCCTCCGGCACGAAGGCATCTATGTAGACGAGCCGCCGTATGCGGTCGGGCACGCGCTCGGCCACTCCCGTGATGACCATCCCGCCGTAGCTGTGGCCGACGAGGATCACATCATGCAGGTCTTCAAAAAGAATCACGTTGACCACATCGTTAATGTGCGTGCCCAAGCCCACGTCGGGCGAAGAGAGATGCACACGCTCGCCGAGGCCCGTGAGCGAGGGCCGATAGACGTTGCGGCCCTTTTCTCTAAGCAGCGCGTCAACGCGGCGGAAGGCCCAGCTGCCACCCCACGCACCGTGAACGATCACGAAAGTGGGTTTAGCTACCGCATCCATTCTCTGAGCGGGGGCGCTTGAATGGTTGAGTGTCGTCAGTGAAAAAAGAAGCAGTAGAAAAGTCCTGACGATAGTCTTTCTGATTTTCATAAAGTCTCCCTTCGGGTAGCCAGACATGGCTTGCGAGGATGTGACGCCCAACTGGCCGCCCCTATTACAACCCATCGTCAAGCCCGAGCTTCCTCTCTCTGCCCGCCGATGATTTTACTGTCGCGAAACCACTTTCTCATATATAATTCGCGCGTCGAGTTTTCCTACTCTCATTAGAATTCAGGACGCGCAACTGACAATCCCGTTAGCCGGTTCAAGCTCCCATCCTGCTGACGGGACTGGCCCATGAGCACGCCCGTCCGCCGGCTTCTGTCCGGCACGACAACAAAGGTCGGAGACATGCGGTTGAGGACTCTCGACAACGGTCATCCTGTTCTCTTGCCTCGCTCCATGCGTAAATGTGACGCGAGCTCAGCAAACCATGAAACTTAATTGCCGTCGTGGACGGCCAGTGAAAATCAGATTCAAAACCGGAGTGAGCAGCAGTCCGATGGAGCTTATACGTTTAGCCCTCTCTTCTTCTCTCCTTCTCCTGTTCGTAGCCGTAGGGGCTGCCGCTCAGGATTTGCAGTTTGCCGAGCTGGGCGATTTCAAGCTGGAAAGCGGCGAGGTCATACGCGACTGCCGCATCGGCTATCGTACGTTCGGCAAGCTCAAGCCCGACAAGTCGAATGCGATTCTCTTTCCGACGTGGGCTTCGGGGACGACCGAGCAGCTTAAATCAAACATCGGGCGGGGCAGGCTCGTTGACGACGCCGAATACTATGTCATCGCCGTAGACGCGCTCGGCAACGGCGTCTCTTCGTCGCCCTCGAACAGCAAGCGGCAGCCGCGCATGAGTTTTCCGAAGTTCACGATTCGAGACATGGTGAACACCCAGCACGAAGTTCTGACGAAGGTGCTGCGCTTGAATCATCTGAAGGCGGTCGTCGGCATTTCGATGGGCGGGATGCAGGCATTCGAGTGGGCCGTCTCTTATCCGGACTTCATGGACAAGCTGATTCCGATTGTCGGCTCGCCGCGGCTGGCCCCGTACGACCTGTTGCTCTGGCAGGCGCAGATAGACGCGATCATGAATGACCGCGCGTGGAATAACGGCGACTACGCGGTGAATCCCGCGCGCGCAGCCGAGGCGGAGTTCGCGGCGATCTTGCTCACCACGCCGGAGAACTACAACAAGCGCATGAAGCGCGAGCAGGTGTTCGCGGAACTCGAAAAGTCGAAGAAGAGTTCGACCTTCGACGCCAACGATAAGATTCGTCAGGATCAGGCGATGATGGCATTAGACGTATCAGCGCCCTTCGGCGGCTCAATGGAGCGCGCGGCGGCGGCTGTCAAGGCCAGGGTCTTCGTCATCGTGGCGAAATCAGACCACCTGGTCACGCCCGGCCCGTCGCTCGATTTTGCGCCGCTTCTGCACGCGCAGCTGCTCGTGCTGGAGAGCGACTGCGGACACCTCGCGCCGGGCTGCGAAGCTCAAAAGGTGAATCCGGCGGTGGCTGAATTTCTTGCTCGTTAATACCCGGTTGACAAACCACCTTCTATGGAGAAACCACAAATGAAACGTGCCGCAATTCTTCTCGCTCTGCTGCTTGGCTGCTTCTCAATGGCTTCGCCGGTTGGCGCGCAGGAGACGCCGAAAGGGCAAGCCGAAAATGCAAACGGCGACCGCCTCGTCTACGCCAATTTCGAGAACGTTCAGGATAAGAGGCCGTTCAGCAATCGCGGCGGCTTTATCCAGTTAATCTCCTATCAGGAATCAACCCCGAGCCGCTACAAAGGGCTGGAGAACTCTTCGCCCCCCGCCCCGGAAGCCGTGCGACTTAAGCAGGACGACCCGAACCGGGCCATCGCCTTCGACTACGAGCTCTATTCGCCGAACCAGTATGCGGGCGTCGGCGTGGAGGTGCATGGTCAGCCTGACAAGGACGGCAAGGCTGTCGCGGATGACGTGAGCGGCTACAAATTCCTGACCATGCAAATCTACGTCACGGGCGTTTCCGTGCTGAGGGTGGAGCTCATCAGCAGGGGTCAGGGAGTTAACATGACGAGCGGCTTTCCGCAGATGTCGTTCAAGACCAAACCCGGATTTAACACCTACAAGTTTCCGCTCAACTCTCTGTCGCAACCGCCGTGGGCACAAACCAAGGTGAGCACGAAGGATGTTCTCAAAAAGCTGACAGCCGTCGCCCTGACAGCGTATTGCGAACAATGCACGCCAGTGCACGGGACTGTCGTCGTGGACGATATAATCTTTCAGAAGTAGTAGGGGTCAAGCTTCCGGCAGTTTCGAACGTGGCCCTCGGGTGCGTGTTTCACTTACAGGAGATCACCTGACTCCGGGGCGGGCCGCGCGACCTTGCGCGAAAGCCTCTGCGAGGGCCATGTATGCGGGCTTGGGCGCGTAAGCTTCGTCGAAGAGCAGCGGCGCTCCCTGCTTCCCTTTGGTGTACTCGGGAATCCATGTGTACTTGTCCGTGAAGCCCCAGGTCTGGAAGGCCGTGCAGCGGGGCTCAGCAAAGCAGACCGTCGCAATGAGGCGATAGATGTCGGCCTGCTTTGCGAGGTCTGAGCGGTCGAGCAGATGCCCCTGCGCGTCAATGGGCAGCGCCACGTCCATCTCCGTGATGTGAACCTGTACGCCGAGCGCCACCAGTCTTGAGATGTTCGCGGAGATGGACGAGAGTTCTTTCGCGTCCAAATTAAAGATGTGCGCCTGTATGCCTACGCCGTCAATGGGGACACCGCGCCGCTTGAAATCCTTCACCATCTCGTAGACGGCGTCCGACTTCGGGTTGATTGCTTCCGTGTCGTAATCATTGTAGAAGAGGAGCGCCTTCGGGTCGGCCTCGCGCGCCCAGCGGAAGGCCTGCTCGATGTAGGCCGTTCCCTGCTCTTTCAGTCCGATGCCGGGACTGTCATACCAGATGGAAGGCTCGACCTGTCCGTTCGCCAGAAAGGATTCGTTGACGACATCCCATGCGAAGACTTTCCCCGCGTAGTGCTTCATCACCTTCGTGATGTGTTCATGGAGCATGGCCTTCAGCTGCTCCGGCGTGAAATTCCCCTTCGCCAGCCAAGCAGGGTTGTACTCAGACCAGAGAAGGCAGTGCCCGCGCACCTTCATCCCGTGAGAGCGCGCGAAGGCTACCACGCGGTCGCCGGGCCGGAAGTCGAAACTATTTCGGTCGGGCCTGATCGTGCCCCATTTCATCACGTTCTCCGGCTCCACCATGTTGAACTCGCGCGCGAGCGTCGTGGCGTAAAGCCGTTCGGAGAAGCGCCTGGGATCGACAGCCGCCCCGATGAGTTTGCCGCTCCTGTCGGCTCGCTCTCTGAGGGACTGAGAAAAACCGTTCACTCCCGCCACCGCGTAAAAGAGCGTCAAGGCCAAAGCAAGGCGTAAAGTTTTATGCATGCGTATGCCTTCCCTTCACCGAAATTGATTGACGGATTTCAATTCAACGTCGTGACGGTTGCCAGCGAGGAAACGGCTCACCCTTTCCGGCAATCTTGAGCTGAAAATGCAAGCTGACTATTTAATCGCCGGCTTCGAAGGCTTAAGGTTGCGCCGACCTTTCGGGCACAACGTTGTCGTCCGGCAAAGCGTTCGTGCCACCCTGTGCCTCATTCGCCTGTTTGCTGAGCCGCGTGAAGGTTTCGCGCGCGCGGTCGGCGTCCTCCTTGCGGCGCACTCTGGTGTAGGCGCGAGCAAGGGCAAAATATATTTTCGCCTCGTTGGGAACCATCTGCGCCGCTGCTTCAAGCTCCTCGATGGCGCGTTGATTCTGTCCGGCTTCGAGCAGCAGGCGGCCCAGCAGATAGTGCGCGAGCGGCAGGCGCGGGGCTTGCTTGACGGCCTCTTCGGCCAGCGGCAGCCCGCCCTCTATGTCTTTGCGCTGGAGCTTGATGTAGGCAATCTGGCAGCGCGCCAGAACGTGTTTGGGCCAATTCTCAAGCTCGCGCTGGAAGGCCGCTAGAGCGGCCTCTTCGTCCCTGTTGACATAAAGAAATCGCCCGTAGGCGTACTGCACGTTGGGCACTTTGGCGTAGTCGCGCGCCAGGAGGTCGTACTCCCGCTGGGCGTCGGACATATTTTTTTGAGCAGCGAAATGTTCGGCGAGCCCGGCGCGGCGTATGAGGTTGCGGTCGCGGTAGTTGATGTCCACCTGCTTGGGCGACATCCCTATCCTGAGCACCGCGAGTCCGAGGGCGATAATCAAATCTTCGCTCTTCAAACCCTCGTAGCTCAGCGTGCCGAGCGTCTGCTGGCCGACTTCAAACTCGCCCTTGAGGATAGAGAGGACGCCCTCGTGGTAGCGCATGACGCGCGTCAGCTCGACGTTGTCGCCCACGCCAAGCTGGCGGCCCTGTCGTATGTGATCGAGCGCGTCGTCGTAACGCGCGAGCTGAAACTCGCAGAGGCCGAGCATCGCCCAGGGCGCGCCCACCCCCGGTTGCAGCTTCGTCGTCTCGCGGAAGGCGCGCGCGGCCTCCGCGTAGTTATTCTGATCGTAGTAGAGCGTCGCCAGATACCACCAGCCTTCGGCCCACTGCGGTTGGAGGCCGACCCCCCGGCGGTAAAGAGAGACGGCTTCGTCAACCCTGTCCGCCTCGCGCGCCGCGCTCGCCTCAGCCGCGATCTGATCGAAACTTTTTTGCGGGGCTGCCTGATTTTGCGCGGCGGGTGTCTGCGGCGCGCTTGTAGTGGGCGTGGGACGACGCCCGCGCCTCCGCTGCTGCTGCGACGCCGCGCACAAAGGCAAGAGAAGGGCGAGACAGCACAGCAGACACACGCGAAACAGAGCGCGATAGTCAACCATACTGCGTGGACGCGATGGAAACGGAGAGAGCGTTTCCCTACGACGATTAAGATGCATTACTTTCGTAACTCCTGCTCACACTCTTAAACCTATTTCCCGCCGACAACGCCTTTCAGGCCCTCCCCCTCGACGACTTTGACGTACGTATTGATGGGAAGATTCGTGAGCTTATCAACCTTGCCGCTAGGCCAGCGTATCTCCACGCTGTCAATCTTGCCGCCGCGTCCCGCGCCGAGGATTTCGCGCGGGTCGTGCGAGGCCAGGTAGCTCCCGCCGTTTATCTTGAGGCGCGTAAATTTCCGATCCCCGACTTGCCAGTTGATCGTTGTGCCCACGCCTGCCGCGTTGCTCTTCACAGCGACCAGTTGCAGTCCCAGCCAGTTGTTGCGACTGCCACCGTCGTTTCTCAACAGCAGGGGCGCTTCGCCGTTGTTGGAGATGAGCAGGTCAAGGTCGCCGTCGTTGTCGTAATCTCCGACGGTCAGTCCGCGCGCCGGGTAACTCCTGGTAAATGGCGCGCCCGATTGCGCGCTCACGTCTTTGTAGGCGCGCCCCGTGTTCTCGAACATCAGGAGAGGCTCCTTGTATTTGACGCGCGTGGTCAGCGTCTCAACCATGTCGTCCGGGTGGCCGTTGGCGAGAAAGAGGTCCGGGTCGCCGTCGTTGTCATAGTCGAAGAACTTCAGTCCCCAGCCGCTCAGGAGGCGTGTCGCGGGCGCGATCTCTCCGGGCTCATCGGTAAAACTTAAATCCTTCTGATTATGGTAAAGGCTGAATAGCTCCTGATCTATGTTGGCGACGAAAAGGTCTTGCCAACCGTCGCCGTCATAGTCGGTCGCGTCCACGCCCATGCCTGAGCGCGGCGCGCCCGATTCACTGTAGGCTACGCCCGCCGGCAGTCCCACCTCTTCAAATTTGCCGTTCCCTTTATTGATGAAAAGGAAGTTCGGCATCGTGTCGTTGGCGACGAAGAGATCAGTCCAGCCGTCGTTATTGATATCGGTCGCCACGACGCCGAAAGATTTGCCGGGGGAGTCGGCAATTCCGGACTCACGGCTTACGTCCGTAAAAGTGCCGTCGCCGTTATTACGATAGAGGCGCGAAGGCTGCGGCTTGAAGACGCGCGGGATGCAGTAGAAGTTGCGCCCCAGACGATTGTTGCCACAGCTCATCTCCTTGTTGTAAAGCACGAAGCTCGAAACGAAGAGGTCGAGCTTCCCGTCCCTGTCATAATCGAACCATACCGAGCAGGTTGACCAGCCGGGTGCTGCCACGCCCGCCCTGTCCGTCACGTCCGTGAACGTGCCGTCGTGGTTATTGCGGTAGAGAATGTTGCGGCCATAGGAAGCGACATACAGGTCTTGCCAACCGTCGCCGTCATAATCTCCCGCGGAAGCGCCCATGCCGAACGTGCCGCCGGCGACTCCCGCCTTGTCCGTCACATCCTTGAAAGTCCCGTCACGATTGTTGCGGTAGAGCGCGTTCTTGAGCGGTTGTTTCGGCACGTAGAAATCCGACGGGCCGCTGTTAACGAGATAGATGTCCAGCCAGCCGTCATTATCGTAGTCGAAGAAGGCGCAGCCCGCCCCGACCGTCTCCGGCAGGTAGCGCTGCGGCGACATGGCGTTCGTGTGAACCCACGAGATGCCGCTCTCTTTAGCCGTGACTTCGCTGAAGACGACCGGCGTGGACGATTGTGTTGCCGCCAGCCCGGTGGGAAGCGCATATACGAGAGCGCACATCAGCAGCATGGAAAGAGAGACAATGAAAGTTCTACGTGCCACTACTACACCTTTTAACCTGAGGGTTCGTTCCGCTTTCTGAGAGCCGACCTATTATCTCGGCGACGTTGGTTGAGACGTGTTCATCTGAGGCGCGGGCTGAACTTTATGCCGCTCCTCGTAAAGCCGCTGCTCTTCCGCGTTGAGCCTGTCTATCTCGGCGCGCTCGCGCTCGAAATCGGCGGTGCGATTCAGCTTGCCGTAAAGACGCGCCAGCAGAACGTGCGCGGCGGTGAGATAAGGGTCTTGCCTGGTGACGCGCTCCAGCAGTTGGACGGCCTCCGTCAATGAGCCCTTGTCTTGAGCCAGCTTTGCCATCTGAAAGAGCGCCGAGAGATCGTCGGGACGCATGGCGAGCGCCTTCCGAAGAAGCGCCGAAGCCTCGTCGAGCCGACCCTCCTCGCGATAGAGCCAGCCCAGATTGACGGTCGCGTTGAAGTCGTTCGGGTTGATCTCAAGCTCAGCCTTGAACTCGCTGATCGCCTTCTCGCGATTCCGGTTTGCGAGATAAGCGTTGCCGAGTGCAGAGTGAATTGCCGGGGCACGCGGGTTCAGTTGCAGCGCCGCCGTCAGCTCCTCTATGGCCTTGGTGGGTTCTTTGCTGGCGATGTAATAGGAGCCGATGACGAAGTGTGCTTCGACTGTCTTCTGCTGGCGGAAAACTTTATTAATCAACTGCTCGGCCTTGTCCAGTTCCCTGAGGCCGATGTAGGCCGAAGCGAGCGTGTAGGAGGCCGCCGCGTTGGCGGGCTGAGCGGCGTGAACGGCTTCGAGTTCGGTGATCGCTTCCGGCAACCTGCTCAACTGAAAATAGCAGAGGCCGAGAAGAAGACGGGCCTCGTAGTTTGTAGGGCGCGCCTCCACGACCCGTGAGATTTCGCCCCGCGCCTGCTCAAAATCTCCGGCCTTGTAGTAGGCGATGCCGAGATTGAGCCGCGTCTCCTGTTGCCCGGGCTCGACGGCGAGCGCCGCCTTGTATCGCTCGATGGCTTCGCCGTACTTTCCCAGTTGTGCCAGAACAGAGCCAAGACTTGAGAGCACGTCGGCCCTTTGCGTAGTCGTCCGCACGGCGGCTTCGTAGGCTGCGCGCGCACCCTCTAAATCACCCTTCGCCACCAGCTCGTCGCCCCTCAGTTTCGGGTCAGCATCGCCGGCAGCGTCTAAGGCCGCCAGCCCGCGCTGGCTCTCAGCCGTCGGCTCTCTCTTCTGCTGCTCCGCATTGAGCCGCTCGATGATAGCGCGCTCGCGCTCGGCGTCCGCCGTGCGATTGAGTTTGAAATAAAGACGCGCCAGCAGAACGTGCGCGGCTGTGAAGTCCGGCGTCCGCTGAATCACCTTCTCAAGCATAGCGACCGCTTCGCCGGTTGTGCCTCTGGCCTGAGCGAGCTGGGCCAGTTGGTAGAGCGGCGCGGGATCGTCGGGTCTGAGGTCGAGCGCCTTCCGAAGAAGCGCCGACGCCTCGTCGAGCCGACCCTCCTCGCGGTAGAGCCAGCCGAGGCGCACGTTGGCGTTAAAGTCGGATGGGTTGTGACGGAGTTCTGCGGCAAACTCCGCGACCGCCTGTTCACGGTTGCCGGAGAACAGATAAACATTTCCCAGTTGAGAATGAAGCGTCGGGAGGCGAGGGTTGAGTTGGTTCGCCGCCTGAAATTCTTCAATCGCTTTGGGGAAGTTTTTGAGGGCCAGATAGAGTGAGCCGACGATTAAGTGCGCTTCGGCAGATTCAATACGGCTAAAGACCTGACTGACCAGAGGCTCTGCTTTATCCGTCTGATTCAGACTGATGTAGGCCGTGCCGAGCGCGTAGGCGACGGCCATGTTCTCCGGTTGGGCTTTATAGACGAGTTCGAGTTCGGCGACCGCCTCGGGCAGCTTGTTCAGGTGGAAGTAGGAGAAGCCCAGCAGCGCGCGTGCCTGATAGTTCGTGGGATGCTCTGCGGCCACCTGCGCCAGCTCGCGCCGCGCCTGTTCAAAATCTTCGGTCTTGTAGTAGGCGATGCCAAGATTCAACCGCGTCTCGTAAAGCTTCGGGTCAATGACGAGCGCCTCTTTATAGAACTTGATGGCCTCACCGTATTGGCCGAGCCGCGCGAAGATGACGCCGAGGTTAGAGAGGGCATCCACGCGGTTGGGAATCGCGCGGAGCGCGGTCTGATATGCCTCGCGTGCGCCCTGAAGGTCACCTTTCTGCTGCAACTCGACGCCGCGCGCAAAGTCCGCCTCGGATTGCCGCGCAGCCGCCCCGTCCTGCACAGGCATCAGCGCCAGCATGAAAGCTAAAGACAGATTCATCCACATAGAAGACTTCGCCGGGGTGACCGCAATGCTGGGATTATTACCTGAACGCTTCGCGGGGAGACATCCACGTCTTACATTCGTAAGCGCCGATTATATCTTAGCGATTCCGACTCCACAAAGATGGGCCGTCGGCCAAGTAGTCGCTCGGTTCGGAAACTCCGGGCCAATGGCTGATGGCGCTGTCAATTAAACCCGACTCGCTCACTACGCCGACTCGGTCAGGGAGAGGCCGCGCGTGCGCGCCACTGAGATTCAATCGCCTTTAGATAGGCAGCCTCTGGATCGTTCGGGTTTGCTTCGAGATACTTATGCAGCTCCTCCGCCGCTTCGGCGTAAAGGCGCTCGCGGGCGTACAGTTTTGCCAGATAGATGTAGGCCCGCAGCTCGTGCGGCGTGTTGAAGCTGAGCGCCCTAAAGAGCGCAGACCGGGCCTCGTCGCGGCGGTCCAGTTCAAGGTACGCGATTCCGAGCAACAGATAAGTGTTGGCACTATCGGGCTGGGTCGAAAGCAGCTTCTCGAAATCCTTGACGGCCTCGGCAAACTCTCTTTTCTCCAGCTTGCAGTAGCCTGCCCCGCGCAGGGCTGGTCCGTATTGCGGGTTAGCCTTTAAGGCCGCCGCGAAATCAGTAGCAGCTTCCTCCAACTTACGCTGAAGCACGCGCAAGTCTCCGCGCTCGGCGAGCGCCTGGTAATATTCCGGATAGAGTTCGATGGCGCGGGTAAAGCTTTCCAGAGCCTTGTCGGGTCGGTTGGCGCTTCTGAACCTGAGCCCTTCTTTGAACGCCTTACGCGCATCCTTAGGTACTTTTTGCCTCGCCTCGGCTGTCGTTACGACCCCCGCCGAGTTAAGACTGGCCGGGCTCTCCGCTTCTTTGCGAAGGCCTAGATTAACGATCAGGTTACCTGTCGCTGTAGTGTTCGTCTCGGCCTCGACACGCTCGGACGTTAGACGGGGATCGCTCACACTCTCCGCGGTCAAAGTGTAGCGGCCTTCCTCTATCCCTGAAAATTCATACCGACCCTGCTCGGTGGTATAGGCCTGGCGCGGCACTCCTGCGCTGTTGATGAGCGTCACGAGAACGCGTTCGGCAGGTATGCCCTCCGGAAGAGAGACGCGCCCCTGAATGGTCAGAACTCTGTTTGGCTGCGCCGTCCTCGGCAGTTCTCTCGGTTGCGCTTGCGTGCCGGAGGCCGAAAGTCCGAGAAGAAGAAGGGCGAGGAGAGTTACAGTCGGGCCGCTGAAGAGATTTGCGCCAGCGCCACAAGCTTTAGGTTGAGGACGTGTCACAATCATTAATGGCTTTACCTCCGCCGCCTAACCTTGACGCCAATATATAGGAACTTCCGCCTCCCTTAAAAGAGATGAACAGACCGACTCAGAAGCCGGGCGCTACGAACCCGCATGAACAATTAATCAGAATAAGCGGACAAAAGAGTTCTGGTGCGAAACGGGGAGCGCTCCCCGTTTCGCACCAGCGTCTTGACTTGCCTGTTATCCAACCTACTTAGAAGTAGAACTTCAAGGCCAGTTCTACTCTTCGGTGGCCGTGCTTGCTGACGATCCTGCCGAAGGTGCTGAGCGAATTCGGGTCGATGGTAAAGCCCTTGGTCGGATCGCACAGCGTACTGTCTGACGCGATAGTGCCAGTGCCCGTAGGCGTCCCCACAGGAATCCTGAAGCACGTGCCGGTCGCCGGATTGATGGTGTTCAGAGTGTTCAGCGACAGGCTCGTGCCGTTGAGCGACCCTATGTCGCCGAGGTCCGGGTTCGGGAACGCCTGATTGAGAAGATCGAAGACACCCAGTCTGAACTGAAGCTTCTTGCTCTCAGTGATGTTGAAGTTCTTGAAGAGCGTCACGTCAAAGTTGGTCGTTGACGGGCTGCGGATGTAGTACGGCGGCACGTATGGGCCGCTGGTGCCGAAGGCCGGGACGGCGAAGGCCGACGGGTCGATGTACGTCGCATTGAGGTCCGTGTTCCCCGTCACAGGGTTGTGCAGGATGACCGGCATGATGGAACCGGAGGTCGCGTTAATGCCGGGCGAAGCGTTGTTGCCGAAGAACGAGAAGAGCACGCTGTTGCCGCTTATTGCGCCGGTGAGCCTCACGCGAATGGGCCTGCCGCTCTGGAACGTCGTGATGCCGGACATCTGCCAGCCGTTCAGCGCCCCCTTCGTGAACCAGTTCCTAAACGAGCCGCGCGCCAAATCCGGGAAATTATAGTTGTACGACAGGTTGAAGATGTGCGTCCGGTCGAAAGGCAGCACGCTGTAGTTGCGCCCGCGCACGTCGAGCGGGTCGACGACGGCATCGCCATTGGACTCGCCCGTCGCAGTAGTGCCGAGCGCCTTCGAGAAGGTATAGGTCAGGAAGTACTGCAATCTCTTGCCCAACTGCCTATTGAGCGTCAACTGTAGCGAGTGGTAGTTCGACGTGCCGTCGAACTCCTGCATCTCGATACCTCCGCTCCCGCCGTTGTAGGCCGGGAACGGCAGCAGTTGCGCCAAAGCAGCAGGGTTGTTGCCCACCGCGGCGCGGTGAACCGGGTTCGACATGTCGGCACAATTCGGGCCGTTCGGGCAGTCATTGCCGAACCTGCCGGAAGTCAGAGAGTCGAGAACGAAGTTGATCCCGTGGCGCGTCGGCAGATGGCGTCCGAATGTGCCGACGTAAGCAACCTCCAGCACGTTCTTGAAGGGCAAGCGCCGCGCCAGCGAGATGCTGGTGCTGAAAACTCGCGGGATGTCGTTTGAGTTTCGATCCTGCGAGGTGAAAGGCCCGGGGCAGTTGCCCACGACGCGACAGTTAGCGCCCGGGGCTTGCGCGACCGGGTTGAAGTTGCCCAGAGTGCCCAGCGTGATGTCGTTGTTGGGCGCGCCCCAACTGTCGGCATTCACGGTCTGCAGATTCGGCGGCAGCAGCAGCGGGCGGTACACAAGGTTTCCCTGAGGCCGGTTGTAGAAGAGGCCCGCACCGCCGCGCAGCACCGTCGTGCCGTCGCCAAAAATGTCCCATGCGACATTCAGGCGGGGAGCATAACGCATGCCCGGATTGCCACTGTAGACGCTCTTAGGAATCTCGCCGCGAGCCGCCGTCAGGAAACCATTCGGCCTGTTCAGGTCTGGCTGCCCATTCGCCCCCGGCAGGTAAGCCCCCTGCCCGCGGACGTAGGCCGCCGGGTCAAAGACCGTCCCCAGCCCGGTTGTCTCCTCATTGTTAGTGAAGTAGGACAAGCGCAAGCCATACTCGAGCGTCACGTTCGGACGCACTTTCCAGGTATCCTGCGCGAACATCTCGAAATCCCAGAACCTGAAGTGGCCGACCGGCACATTTGTGTCCTGGGAAATGCTGTTGATCCGCCCCGTGTAGAGGTTCGCAAAGGCGTTGCCGGTGGTTCTCGCCTGGCTGGCTTCAAACTCGATGCGTCCCTCGACGTTGCTGCTATCATTGCGCACCTGATCGACGCGCTCAATCAGCCCGCCGAATTTCAGCGTGTGGTTGTTGTAGACCTTGGATAGGGTTTCCGTCACCAGATACCTCTTGGTGAGGGCGAATATCGGGAGACCGCCCGGCTCCCACAGGTGCGCGTTCTGGGATTCCCAGCTAATCAGTTGCACCGGGGCGTAAGCGGTCTGCGCGCGGTTACCCAAAGGCAGCTGTAGGTTCTGCAGGCCCAAGGCAGACTTGGAGACCTTGGACGGGTCTGCGTAGTCGTAAGCCCCGATGCCACGGCTCGCGCTGATGACCAGCTCGTTCGTCATCGTCGGGCTCAGCACGCTCGTGATGTTGAGCGCCGCCGAGCGGCCATTGTTTTGGCCCACGACGTGGCTCGGCAGCTCAAAGGAGGAAGGCCCCCACCAGAGGCCGTACGGGGTATCATCCCTTTCGGCCTCGCGCGCCAAACGAAGATACGCGTTGGTCTTCTCGGTAACTTTGAGATCGAAGCGCATCTTCAGGTCAGTTCTGTTGGTGGGCGAGACCAGGTTTGAAGAATAGTTTCGCCTCTGGGCCGCCAGCACACTGCCCGGAGCCGGAGTAAAGTTGGGCAGCGGGTACAGGTTCAGCAGGGCTGAGCCGAGCGGGTCTCTGTACGGGGTAAAGTTCGCGTTCGGTACTGGCAACGGCTGGCCGTTCTGACCGTCACAATCAGACCACCCGATGGTGGTCGGCGGGCAGAGGTGGCCTCCCTGATTCGGAGTACGGACGGTGGATATGAAGGCTGCCGGCCCGGCGCCGATTCCCGGCGAGTTACTGAAGTCTCCATTTCTTTCTGCCAGAGTTGGAACAGTGCCGGTTTTTGAGCCGCGATCCGGCCTCTGACGTTGCACCTCAAAGCCCACGAAGAAGAAGAGCCGGTCGCGTTGACGATTGAATCTGGTGAAAGGTATCAGCAGCGGGCCGCCGATATTACCGCCGGGATACTGGAAGCTGGTTTGAGGGCGGGGCGCGCCGGCGATGGTGTTGGAGCGGTCACTGGCTTGCAGCGTGTTGGGCCGGAAATAATCGTAGAGTTCGCCGTGGAAATCTCTGCTGCCAGCTTTGGTCGTCACCAGAACCTGAACGCCGCCGCTGCCGTACTCGGCGGCGAAGTTGCTCGACTTGACGGTCACCTCCTGAACCATGTCCACGTTGGGGGTGATCAGCGTCCCACTGTTAGCCCCCACGTCAACGACTCGCGCGCCGTCAATGCTCACGTTGTTGTTCTGACCACGGATGCCGTTGACGGTGTAATTCGCTGTGGCGTTTGCACCCCCGCCAAACGCAACGCGATCAGTACCGGAGTTCGGGTCTGACGGATCAGGGGCGACGACGCCGGGAAGAACGCGCAAGAGTTCCAAACTGCTGCGGCTGATGATCGAGAGGTTTTCAATCTGGCTGGCGGTGATGGTTTCCGACCTCTCACCCGTCTCCGTCTTGATGGTTGGCGGCTCGTCAACCACTGTCACCTCGCCGGTGACGCCGATCTCCAACTCTGCGTCAACACCGCGAGTCTCGCTCGGGGATAGAGTCACCTTCTGCTGATAAGCTTTGAACCCCTGCATCTCGACCTTCAGGGTATAAGCTCCGGGGTCAACGGAGGTGAAGACGTATGTGCCCGCGCCGCTGCTCGTCACTTGCCGCTCGCTGCCGCGCGTGTCGCTTGTGAGCGTCACGGTCGCGCCGGGGACGACCGCGCCCTGCGGGTCTTTGACCACACCGCGCAAGGTACTACTGCTCCCTTGAGCGAATGAGGCGGTTGCGCTCGCAAACAGAATCAGAATCGAGAGCAGCGAGAAAGCAAGGAGTCGGATTTTCCCCGCGTTGTCAGAAGAGTGTTGAGAAGCGCCGTGGTTTAGTCGTCGCATCGGCCCTAGCGTTCGCATGAGTCGCCTCCGAAAGACCCCAGGTGTGGAGTTAACTAAGAGTATGTGCAGCCAAGAATTCAAATTTTCGACGCATAGGGGTGCATCGAAGTGAAGGCTCAAGCTTTTGAAAAGCGATAGGCCGGAAAGATCGCTCGCATATTTTCGACCCTGCGAGGCCGCTCTCCAACCTGATCATTCAGACTATGCTGACGAGCAGGGGGGATCTCGCCGCATAGAACCGAAGCGATTAAACTGTTTTCAGACCCGGAAGTTTGATCTATGATGCTTTGTTGTAAGACCCAGCAAAAGTTATTACTAATCCAAATCTTTGTCAAGAAAAAATTTTATGCCCTCGATAAATTAATTTTGTCGAACGAATTCGCAAATTTGGACTGGGAGAGTATAAAACGGTCTTCCATCATGCAGGCGGCTGCGAGCAAGAGCCCGGGTCTCTGATAGCGCCCTTGCCATGCAGGCGCTGGCCGAAGACCCTTTTGTTCGGGCCATCAACCAATGTGAAGCTTAGCAGGGAGGGGGCGTCAGTCTCGCCGCTCTAAACTCCGGCTACCATCTTCAAGTAGAGATTGAAAATTAAGGGGGCTAACGTAAACTGCTTCGCATCCGAGAGGGTTGCCATGAAAATATTTGCCACGTCTATTTTAATATTCGCATCTGTTGTCACACCTGCTTTCTCGCCCGCGGCCCAGGAGCCGCAGGATGAGGATTACGAAAGAGTGGTGGTTGGCACGAACGAGATTTTGCTCGACGCCGTCGTGAAAGATAAGAAAGGGCACGTCGTCAAAGACCTCAAGCCGTCGGACTTTGAAATCTACGAGGACGGCGTGCGGCAGGATGTCAAATCATTCAACTTCATCACGCGCGGGCAGACAATGACGCCCGGCGCTTCCGATGCTAAAGAAACGCCCACGACCTCACAGCCGGCGGCCCCGCCGCGAGGAACGTCGCCCGCCAACACAAATCGTATCAGCGCGGTCGCACTCGTCTTCGACCGCCTCTCGCCAGACGCGCGCAAGAGGGCACACAACGCCGCGCTCAGTTACGTGGGTAACGAAGTGCGCTCGGATGATTTCATAGGGGTCTTCAACATTGACCTCTCGCTCAGGGCCATCCAATCCTTTACGAACGATGGCCGACTCATCCGGCAAGCCATTGACCACGCCGTCGCACAACCTCCCGCAAGCTTTTCATCAAACACCGGGCAGATAACAGGACTTTCGCAAAGTCAGGCCGCGCTTCAGAGCCAGAGCGCTACGGCGGCTCAAACCGCGATGGAGAGCAACGGGCAGGACATGGGCTCTGCCGGAGCGATTGCCGCAGCGCAACAGTTGGCCGAAATGACCCAGCGCGCCGTCGAAGGCTTCGAGCGACTTGAGCGCAACCAACAGGGCTTTGCGACGACCGAAGGGCTGCTCGCCATCCTCAACGCGATGGGCCGCCTGCCCGGTCGCAAGGCGCTGATTTTCTTCTCGGAAGGCGTGGCGATTCCGCCTGCCGTGCAGTCGCATTTTCGCAGCGTCATCAGCGCGGCCAACCGCGCCAACGTCAGCATCTACACAGTGGACGCCGCGGGGCTGCGCGTCGAGAGCGTTGACGCCGAGGCCGGACGCGCCATGGTGGCCCTCGGCCAAAAGCGCGCGCGCATTGCAGGAAGTCCGAGCGATGGGACGGGCGGCCCGATGACCAGAGATTTGGAGCGCAATGAAGACCTGCTGCGCCTGAATCCCGAAAGCGGACTCGGCCAACTGGCAGACCAGACCGGCGGCATCCTTATCAGCAACACCAACAACCCCGGAACGCGTCTGCGTCAGGTGGACGAAGACCTGCACGCCTATTACCTCTTGTCCTACAGCCCGGCCAATCAGAACTTCGACGGTCACTTCCGCCAGATCAGCCTCAAGGTCAACCGTCCGGGCGTGGAAGTTCAGGCGCGCAAAGGCTACTACGCCATCAGTAATTCTTACGACACGCCCGTACTCGACTACGAAGTTCCAGCGCTCGCGCTCCTCAGCGGCAGGCCGCCGCAGCCCGATGCCTTCGTCTCTCGCGTCGCGGCCTTCAATTTCCCGGAGACCGGCAAACCCGGCCTCGTTCCCCTCATGGTCGAAGTGCCCGCCAGCTCAATCAATTTCGTCCTGAACAACGAGAAGAAGTCTTACTCGACGAACTTCTCCGTCATCGTGCTCATCGAGGATGAAGCCGGGCACGTAGTCCGCAAGCTGAGCGCGCAATACTTGCTCGGCGGCCAACTGGACAAACTCGAAGCGGCCAAAGGCGGCAAGATCCTTTTCTACCGCGAGACGCAGCTTGTGCCCGGACGCTACACGCTCAAGTCTGTCGTCTACGACGCGACCAACGAGCGCGCCAGTAAGGATACGGGCAGCCTCAACGTCTCAGATGCAGATCAGTCGCGCCTGCGTCTGAGCAGCATCGTCATCATCAAAAGCGCGGAGAAGCTGACGGCCAACGAGCAGGGCACGCCAAACCCTTTCCATTTCGGCGAGGTGCTCATCTACCCGAACATGAATGAGCCGCTGCGTAAATCTGCGATCAAAAACGTGGCCTTCTTCGTGACCGTCTATCCGCCACAGGGGTCTGCCTCTGCCACTAAGCTGAAGCTGGAAATCGTGCAGGGCGGGAAGGTTCTCGGCCAGACTTCCACCGAGCTGCCCGCGCCGGATTCTTCGGGCCGGATTCAATATGCGAGCGCCATCCCGATTGATAAATACAAGCCCGGGGATTACGAGTTGAGGGTGACGGTGCAGAACGGGCAAAGCACTGCCTCACGCGCGGAGCATTTCACCATTACGCCGTAAAAAGGATGACAAGTGACGAGCAGCAAAAGCAGCAGCGGCTTTTCACTTATCGCTTCCCTTTTAGTTCGGGAATGGCTCGCCCGCCCGTGCGATTCTGATGCGGTGATCCGTGAATTGAAAATGCGCGCCCGGGATTTCGGCCTTCGGCATGTGGCAGGAGGCGCAATCGCGTCGGCTGACGGGGCAGGGCCTCGCGTCGCGACCCTGTGTGGCCTCGGATTGGGCCAACTGCGCCGACTTCAAGCTCTCGCCGGAGCGGTGACAAGCCATGCACTTCGCGTCGTAGAAGGCCATGTCCTGTTTTGGATTCTCATGCGGGTTATGACAGGCCGTGCAACTGAGTCGCGGGTCGAAGGGGTCGTGGCCGCGACTGGTGAAGAGGCGGTAGGGCTGAAAGCGCACGCTGTTGACTCCGCGCAGGGTGCTGTTGGCAGACACCTGCTCGGCGCTGCGGTGACACGAGCCGCAGAACTCCTGCGACAAGTCGTCCGGGTTCATCTGACCCGGATTGAAGATGCGCTTGTTCTTAAAATCTTTGGCCTCCATGGCCGTGATGTGCTCGGCCCCCGGCCCGTGACACGCCTCGCAACTGACGCCGGGGATTAAGCGTTCAAGCTGCAACTGCGTGCCCGCGGTGGATGCGGTCGAATGACAGGCGAAGCAGTTGCGCGCTTCGTCGGCGCTGATGGCGCGCCCCGCCGCCTCCTGAAGCGTGGGCGGCGCTTCGCGCACGTAGCCGATTGTCCAGTCCAGCCCCTTGATCTCTTTGAAGAAGCTGACGCGGCTTTCCCAGAACGAGCCGTTGTGACGGAAGACGTAGGTCTGGCCCGCTTTGCCCTGCCCGAAGGAATAGAGAATCGGCTCGGAGAAAGTCTCACGGCCATTCGTCACAGTATAGATACTCTGGTCGCCGCGTCGCGTGATCTCATAAGTGTAGGGGCCGCTGCGGAAGGTGAGGCGCGGGTTGGCGCTCAGGATTTCGCTCCTGCCGACATGTTCGAGCGCCCTTCCCATCGCCGTCGCGTGCTGCGTCTGTGCCTCCTCCTGATGGCATTTGGCGCAGGCTTGCGGCCCGACGTATCTGGCATTCTTGTCACCCCGCCAGGTCGTGCGCGGAGCGGGGGCGCTGCTCATCACCGGCCCCTGAGCGATTGACGTTCGCGTCGAGCAGTGCCAGATGATAAGGCTGTAGAACGAGACGACGGCAGCGAGGGCCAGAATCTTTTTACCGTTGGCGTTCATCTAAGCCTGTGTGCGTTAGAGCGAGAGCGAGTTCCTGAATCGAGACTCCGGCTGACAAGCATCAAGTGCTTGAGCGTGGGGCGGCCATCATGTTTCGGATTTCTGGACACGCGCAAGAGTCGAAGGGGAGTTAACTATCATTCAATTCGAGCGGGCGCGAGTATAGCATAAACAATTTCGGCCAGACAAAAGCGGCCCGCACCAGGCAATGGTTCAATCGGGAGAAGTGATAAAGAGCTGTGCAGAACCGCAAATCGAATCACCGCTTCGCACCGGCTCTGTTTTGGAACCACACCGTTTTCTGGTAAATTCTGTTCTCTCTCCAAAGAGTTATATAGAGTTCTGCCGCGACAACTTTCAGGCGAAGCCCCACTTCGAGAGAAAGTATGTAGTGAACGCAAGCATTCTCGTTCAGGGGTGATCTTTTATGACGCAGGCTTCATACGGGAGAAGATGAAAATATTGGTCAAAGGCTTGGCGCTGCTGGTCGCTCTTTTAATGTGCGGGTATGCCGCGCTCTCATCACACGCGCGGCTGCAAGAGACACAGAAGAGGAATGAATCCGAAACGACCTCGGACGAACGACTGGCGCATGCGAAAACAGTGTTTCAGGAAAGATGCGCCAGATGTCATGGCATGGACGGGCGCGGCAAGACTGTCGTCGGCGGTATGTTAGGCGTTCCCGACTTCACGGATACGAAGTGGTGGAAAGAAGATAAAAGCGACGAGCGTTTAATTACGTCCGTCACCGAAGGGAAAGGTGAGATGCCCGCCTTCGGCAAGAAGCTGACGAAGCAGGAAATCGGCGCGCTCGTCTCATATGTGCGTCGCTTCGGCAAAGCCAGGCATTAAATCCAGTAAGCGCCGGGCGAAGTTTGCTTTGAAAGGCTAATGGTCTGAAGCTGGATTGAGTATAATGCGCGCGTTCAAATTCCGTTTGTCAAAATCGAGCTGCTCCAGCAACTGACGGATCGCCTTATAAAATCGAAAGCCCGTTGAAAACTTAAACGCTTTGTTCAAGCGGCGGGCAAAAGTGAAGGCGAGCTGCTACTTCTTCGCGCGCAGGGAATCTTGCCGGAGTCTCCTCGATCTAAAGGGACGCTCTTTCATCTTGCTCAGAGGATTTCGTTCATGGCTAATAACATCAGTCGCCGCGACTTCATCAAGGTTTCGATGGCAGCCGGGGCCATGAGTTTCTCACTGCCTTCCTTCATTGAGGCTTCGCAGTCATCTTCAAGTAAGCCGCTCTCGTCGTACGACGGCAAAGTTCAGGAGTTGCTCGCGCGAATGACGCTCGAAGAGAAGATAGGGCAGATGACACAGGCCGAGCAGGACGCGCTAAAGGATGTTTCGGACATAGAGACATACTTTCTGGGCTCGCTTCTGAGCGGCGGCGGCTCTGACCCGAAAGAGGGCAACAGCCTTGAAGCGTGGACGAACATGTACGACCGCTACCAGACGCGCGCGCTCAGGACTCGACTGGCAATCCCGCTGCTCTACGGCGTTGACGCCGTGCACGGACACAACAACGTCCTCGGAGCAACCATCTTTCCGCACAACATCGGCCTCGGCTGCACGCGTAACCCCGGACTTGTCGAACGCGCCTCGCGCGTCAGCGCTGAAGAGGTGCGCGCGACCGGCATCCAATGGACGTTTGCGCCCTGCGTCACAGTCCCGCGCGACGAAAGGTGGGGCAGAACATACGAAGGCTACGGCGAAGCGCCTGAGCTGGCGCGCACTCTCGGCGAGGCAGCCGTGAGGGGATTCCAGAGAAACGATCTCAGTCACCCTCTGAGCGTGTTGGCCTGCGCCAAGCACTACGTCGGCGATGGCGGCACGACGATGGGCACGGGCTCCTTTGAGCAGCCCGTGACGAAGAAACACCTGCTCGATCAGGGCGACACGCGCTTGAGCGAAAAGGAGTTGAGAGAGATTCACATGCAGGGCTACCTGAGCACGGTCGGGGCGGGCGTCGGCTCGATCATGCCCTCATATAGCAGTTGGAACGGCGTGAAGGTGTCCGGCGACAAACACCTGCTGACCGACGTGCTGAAAGGCGAACTCGGCTTTCAAGGTTTTCTCATCTCCGATTACAACGCCATTGACCAGATTACGCCTGACTACAAGCGCGCCATAGAGATTTCCATCAACGCCGGGATGGACATGGTGATGGTTCCGGCCAGGTATAGAGAGTTCTTCACGCTCCTGAAAGAGTTGGTCGGCGAAGGCAAAGTTTCGTTGTCGAGGATTGACGACGCCGTGCGTCGCATCCTGCGCGTCAAGTTTGCGCTGGGGTTGATGGATAAAAGCAGGTCGCAGCTTGCCGACCGCACTCTCCACAAAACTTTCGGCTCGGCGGAACACAGGCAGGTGGCGCGCGAATGCGTGCGCCAGTCGCTCGTGCTGCTCAAGAACGAGAAGAGGACGCTGCCGCTCGCGAAGAGGCTTGCGCGCATCCACGTCGGCGGGAAGAACGCTGACGACATCGGCAATCAATGCGGCGGGTGGACGATTGAATGGCAGGGCAAAAGCGGAGCGGTGACAACCGGCGGGACGACCATCCTGAAGGCCATTCAGGAGGCGGTCGCGCCGACGACGAAAGTCACCTTTTCAAGAGACGGCACGGGGGCAGAGGGTGCGAGCGTCGGCATCGTGGTCGTCGGCGAGACGCCTTACGCCGAAGGCGTCGGCGACCGCGAAGACTTATCGCTCGTGCCCGAAGACCTGACGACGATTGAGAACATGAAACGAGCAGGCATCCCGGTTGTGGTTCTGTTGATTTCGGGCCGTCCGCTGATAATTAACGAGGCGCTCAACCGTTCAGACGCCTTCATCGCCGCCTGGCTGCCCGGCACGGAAGGGCAGGGCGTCGCGGACGTACTCTTCGGCGACTACAGGCCGACGGGCAAGCTCTCGGTTTCATGGCCTCGCTCGATGGCGCAGATTCCCACCAACGTCGGAGACCAAAATTACGCCCCCCTCTTTAAGTACGGTTTCGGCCTCACGTACTGAAGGAGTGCCGTAGAGCGCCGCTCGCTCGACTCATGTTGCCTGAGTGTGGGAACGAATGACATCAACTTTCTCTTTACGCATAGCCTGTCTATTGCTTCTGCTGCTGGCCTTGTCTTCGCCCTTCGGAGTGCAAAGCTTTGATGACGCGGCGAGCTCTGCCATTCGACTCAACACCGTAGGCTTTCTGCCAGATCACTTGAAGCGCGCATCCATCGCGGCTGCGTGCACAGACTTCAGCATAATTAATGCCGCTGACGGGAGAACAGCCTTTCGCGGAAAGACCTCCGGCCCCGTTTACAACCGCGACACGAACGAGAAGCTCTACATCGCAGATTTTTCCGCGCTCAATCAACCGGGACTTTATCGTTTGGACGTGGCGGGCGTCGGGCGCTCCGTGCCCTTTCGCGTCGGGCCGGACGTGTACCACTTCCCTTTCCGCACCGTGCTGCGCGCGATGTACCTCTGGCGCTGCGGGACGGCTGTTCGCGCGCAGCACAACGACATCACTTATTCTCACGCCGCCTGTCATCTGGACGACGCCTGGCTGGACCTCGCCGGAGGCGGCCACGCCCGGCGCGATTCCACCGGGGGATGGCACGACGCCGGCGACTATAACAAGTATGTGGTCAACGCGGGCGTCACGGTGGGCATCATGTTTCGCGCGTGGGAAGAGTTTGGCCCGCAGCTTCAAAAGATCAAACTCGGTGGGCCGGAAGACGATGAGAGGCTGCCTGCTTACCTGCGCGAGATCAAGTGGGAGACGGACTGGCTGCTGACCATGCAAGCTGTTGACGGCTCCGTCTACCACAAGGTCAGCACCAGAGAGTTCGGCCCGGCCATCATGCCGGAAGATGAAAAGACCGGGCGATATTTCGCGCCGTGGAGCAGCGCTGCAACGGCGGATTTCGTTGCCATGATGGCGATGGCCGCGCGCGTCTTTCAGCCGTATGACAGGGAGTACGCTCGACGCTGCCTCGAAGCCGCGCGCCGCAGCTACACGTTCCTGCGCTCGCACGCCGAGAGCCACCGCGCCGACCTCAAAGATTTCAGCACGGGCGCGTATCAGACGAACGATGCGGACGACCGGCTCTGGGCCGCCGCCGAGATGTGGGAGACGACCGGCGAGGCCACGGCCCTCACGGATTTCGAGAGTCGCGCGCGCCCCTTACGGTTCAGGGTAGACTGGGGCTGGAGCAATGTAGAAAATTTAGGACTGCTGACTTACCTTTTCTCGAAGCGCAGCGGGCGAGACGCGCGGCTTGTTCAGCAGATCAGAGATGATCTGGTTGCGGCGGCTGAGAGCATCGTGCGTCTCAGAGACGCGCACGGCTACGCGCGCCCGCTCGGAATGAGATACTACTGGGGCACAAATGGCGGCGTCGTCAACACAACCTTGCTCCTGCAAGCCGCCAACCGCATCACACCGAAACCCGCTTACGTCGAAACGACTCTCGACGCCATCTCTCACCTCTTCGGGCGCAACTACTATGGCCGCTCGTTCGTCACAGGTCTCGGCGCGAACCCGCCGCAGCACCCGCACGACCGCCGCTCGATGGGCCGCGCGGGGGCTCCCGCATGGCCCGGCTATCTGGTCGGCGGCGGCTGGCCTCATGCGACGGATTGGAAAGACGAGTCGGCGATTTATCAGGTCAACGAGATTGCCATCAACTGGAATGCCCCGCTCATCTACGCGCTCGCAGGTTTCATCGAGTAGGGTTGACGATGCGCCATTTGACTTTCCCCCGCAGGGGATCGTTCTTCAGGGCAAAACCGTTCGGGCGGGCTTCGAGGCTGAGCGTCTGCGGGTTGCCGTCCGGCAGCGCGAAGAGGCCGGAGGCGGGCGCAGCGTCCCGGCTGAAGACTCGCAGTTCGACATCGTTCCAGTTCATCTCTGCCGTGTTCTGCGCCACAGCGATGTGCGGTATGACCGAGTGGTCTTTGACCATGAGCACGACCGGAATCTGCCCCGCGGCAATCTCGTGCCACTGTGCGCCGCGATACGTTTGGCCCGTTTGATAATCGATCCACACGCCCGGCGGCAAGTAAACTTTGCGGCTCTCGCCTGATTCCGTCAGAGGGGCGACGAGTAGGTCGCTGCCGAACATGTACTCGTCTTCAATCGTCCAGGAGGTCTGGTCTGCGGGATACTCGAAGAAGAGGGTACGCAGCACGGGGTAGCCGCGCGCGGACGACTCCTTCGCCTGCGCGATGATGTAGGGCATGAGCGAATATTTGAGTCCCAGTGCGCGGCGGAAATCTTCCGTCAGAGCTTCATCGTATTCCCACGGTTCGCGCGGCGGCGCACCGTGCGCGCGCGTGTGCGAGGTGAGCACGCCCCATGCGAGCCAGCGGCGGTAGAGGTCGCGCGGGGCACGGTCAACAAAACCGCCCACGTCGTGACTCCAGTAGGTGAAGCCCGAGAGGCCGAACGACAACCCGCCGCGCAGTTCCGCCGCCATCGCCGAGTCTGTGTTCTCGGCATCCCCGCCCCAGTGCAGAGGGTAGCGCTGGCTGCCGGCCCAGGCGCTTCTGGCCCAGATGATATTTTCTCCCGTCGTCTCTTTCGTGATGTCGGCGACCGCCTTGTTGTAGCGCAGCGGATAAAGGTTGTGTTCGTAGAGTCCCGTGCGACCGGAAGCGTAAAGACCGTTGAGGGGCGCGCCCTCGCCAAAGTCCACTTTGATCGCGCCGACGCCCAGCTTCAAAAGATTCATGAGCTTGGCCTGATACCACTTCACGGCCTCGGGGTTACTCATATCGAGCACCGCGTCCTCAAAGGGCATCTGTCCGCCCTCGCTCTTCACCGCATAACCTTTCGAGACGATCTCCTGATACAGCTCGTTCTTCGGCGTGAAGTAGGTGTATTGCCAGAGGCTGATGTGAAAGCCCTGCCGCTTGAGGTCGGCGATCATCCGCAAGGGGTCGCGAAAGCGCGTGGCAGAGAATTGATAGTTGCTGCGCCAGTCCGTCTCGAACCAGCCCGTGTCCAGATGTATCACGTCCGTCGGGATGCGATACTGGCGGAGTTTCGTCGCCACGTCGCGCACTTCGTCTTCTGATTTGTAGGTGATGCGGCTCATCCAGAAGCCGAAAGACCAAAGGGGCGGGACGGGGCTGCGGCCCGTGAGCCCCGTGTACTCTGAAAGAATCTCTTTCGGGTCTCCGAGAAAGACGAAGAGGTCAAGGTTCTCATCGCCCGTGTAGATGACGCCGTGCTGGTCGTAGGTCTTTCCGAAGTCGAAGGTGACGGGCGCGCTCGTGTGGACGAATATGCCGTAACCCCGGCTGCTCATGAAGAAGGGCACGGGCTTGTACATCCACTCGTTCTGAGCGCCCATCGCGTCGCGCGTCCAGGCGTTGATCTTCTGCCCGCGCTTGTCAAGGCGCGTGAAGGACTCGCCGCAGCCGAAGATTTTCTCGTCGTGTGCGAGTTGAAAAGTGGCCGCGGTGCGATGGCTCAAATCCGACGCGCGACGGATGAAGGAGAAGGGGATGGGCGTGAAGTAGGTGTGCGGGTCGCCGAGCGCTTGCGTGCGCGTCAGGAGGCGGCCCGCCTTGTCATAAAATTCTATGTGCCATGGCTCTTTGATGAGACGCACCTGCCCGTAAGCGCTCGTGTAGATGACGGCCTTCTCCGTTCGCTCGACCCGCCATGAATTATCTCGCGCAGGGTTGCCGACGAGCATCAGCGACGGCTCGTCGCGAATCGGCGCAGGCCGCGTGTTAAAGCGTAGGCGAATGGTGCGCGGGCTGATGAAGGTGATGGAGAAAGGAAGCTGTGGGTCTGCGTCGTACTCCGTGGAGGGAAATTCTGTGGCCCTGCCTCTCGCCAGCGTGACATCAACCTTGTTGAAGGAGAGCGTGGTCGAGCGTAGGTATCTATCCCACTGAAGCGTGCCCTGGCCCGTCGCCGGATTAAAATCTGCGACCCGGCTTCCGATGAAATAGACCTGCTCCATCTTCTGAAAGTCCTGGCTCACGTCCACCGGATCGTTGAGCACCTGCGGCTGTTGAGCGAGAGTCGGGTAAGTCTGTGAGAAGATGCTCATCAGGATGAGGGCCGGAAGCCATCCGAAACTAAGTAGAGCTTTGTGCCCGACCGCCGAAGACCACGAATCTCTTTTCTCTAGCCTACACATTTTCCTGATGGCTCCCTCTCCCGGCTTACCGGCGCGTCCTTCTCTGACCGCGCGCCGGAGCCTGGGTTGTAGCATCAAACAGCGTGAAGCGGTCGGTCAGGTTGCCGACCATCACATCGAAATCTCCGGGCTCGACCAAGGGCCTGTTGTCCGCGCCGATGAATGAGAGATCATCGCGCGTGAGCGTGAAGCCGAGCGTGCGGCTCTGCCCCGGCTCAAGGTAAATATTACTGAAGCGCCGGACGCGCTTGCCGGGCGGCGTCAGGCTAGCCACCACGTCGCGCACGTAGAGAATAGTTGTCTCTCTTCCCCCGCGCGTGCCCGTGTTGGTGACCGTCACAGAGACCTTCACCTCTCCGTTCATTGAAACCCGTCGCGGGCTGACTTGCAGATCGCTGTAATTGAAAGTCGTGTAGCTGAGGCCATGGCCGAACTCGAACTGCGGGCGAAAGGCTGCATTGCCGAAGCTGGTCTCTTCCGTCTCGAAGAGCTTGTGGTCGTAGGTAATGAGGCCGTTCGGCGTGCGTGGATAAGTGAACGGAAGACGCCCGCCCGGATTGTAGTCGCCGAAAAGCACGTCGGCGATGGCCGTGCCGCCTTCGTTGCCGGGATTGTAAGCCATGAGGATGGCGTGCGCGCCGTCGGCGATGCGGTTGATGATGCGTGGGCGGCCTTCGACCAGCACGACGACGACGGGCTTACCCGTAGCTTCGATGGCTTCGGCCAGCTTCAACTGCGGCTCGCCGAGCGTGAGGTCTGTGATGTTGCCGGGCGTCTCCGTGTAAGAGCCTTCGCCGAGGCAGAGCACGACGACATCAGCATCACGCGCCGCGCGGACGGCGGACGGAATATCAACCTCCTCTTCGACGCTCGTCGGCGTGCTCCCGGAAGGCGTGTTGGGTGGACGCGTAAATCTTGTGCCCGGCACATAGGTCACGTTCCTTCCAATCTTCCCTTCAATAGCCCGAAGAATGGTCGGACGATCTTTCGGATAAAGCGACTCCTCAGAGCCTTGCCAGACATACGTCCAGCCGTTGTTGAGCGAGATGAGCGTGTTGGCCGCAGGGCCTGTGACGAGCACCTTGCGAGCGCGTGCGAGCGGCAGAAGATGGTTTTCGTTCTTCAGAAGCGTCATCGACTGTCGGGCCGCTTCGAGGGCCACTTGCCTTGACTCGTTCGCACCGAAACTGGCCGCGAGCGCGGCGTCGGGCAGAGGCTCCTCAAAAAGACCCAGATCAAACTTGACACGCAGGATGCGTCGGACGGCATCGTTGATGCGCGACATGGGGACTCTACCTTCTTTGACGAGTTGAAGAAGAAGGTCTGCGAAGCTGTAATCGTTCGGAACCATACTCATGTCTATGCCCGCCATGACGGCCAGACGCGTGGCCTCCTTTTCATCGGGCGCAGTTCTCCACACGCTGACCAGTTTCTTGATGTCCTCCCAGTCGGAGACAACAAAGCCCTGAAAGCCAAGCTCGCCTTTGAGAACTTCCGTCAGGAGATGATAGTTGGTGTGGCCGGGCGTGCCGTTGACCTCCGCCGAGTTAACCATCACGGTGCGCGCGCCCGCGCGCACCGCCGCAGCGAAGGGCGGCAGGAAATACTCGCGCAGGTAGTTCTCAGGAATCCATGCGGGCGTGCGGTCACGGCCCGTCAAAGGGAGACTGTAGCCGACGTAGTGCTTGAGGCTCGTTGCGATGTGACGGGGCGCGGAGATGTCCTGACCTTCGATGCCGCGTACAAAGGCGACACCTAAGACCTTTGCCAGATAAGGGTCTTCGCCGAAGGTTTCGTAGAAGCGCGGCCACAAAGGTTGGCGGCCTAAATCGAGCACGGGCGAAAACGTCCAGGGGATTCCGGCGGCGCGTGTTTCGGCAGCCGCGATTTCAGCCGCGCGCTCGATCAGCGCCGGATTCCAGGTCGCCGCCATGCCGATCTCCTGCGGAAAGAGCGTCGCGCCCTGCACATAGTTCGCGCCGTGAATCGAGTCTATGCCGTAGATGACAGGAATCCTGAGGCGCGTGCGTCGGCTCGCTGCCTGAATCTGTCCGATGATCTCGCGCCACTTCTCAACCGACAGCGCCTGACCGTTCACATTCAGAATCGAGCCGACGCCGTACTTGACGACGGCCCTTTCCAGCTTCGCCGGGTCAATGCGTATAGACTGGTCTGCTCCGGTCGTGACCGTCGCGATTTGAAGCTGCGTCATCTGCCCGACCTTCTCTTCAAGGGTCATGCGCGCGAGAAGTTCTTCGACGCGCTGCCCGTTGTCACGCCCGGGCTTTGCCGTGCGACTCGCCGACCGTAGATAGGCTTCGCTGTCGTTGATGTCTGTCGCCGCATCTGCGCTGCGTTGCGAGGCCGAAAGAGTTTGTTGCAGTGGCTGTCCAAAGTTCTGCCCGCACATTACGATCATCAACGCCAGCGCTAACGGTTTCATGGCTGTCTGCCTTATTGAAGGGAACGGAATCGAAGGAGCTTTCGTGCGGGCATTCTCTTTCATTCCCGCCCTCTTTTTCAAGCTTTATCAGCCGGGGTGGCTTTGCACAAATATTCAGGCGGAATGAATAAATTCGCATGGATTACGCAGACGCTTTTGAATAAATGTGCGAAGCCGGCGCGGGAAGGTCTACCTCGAAGGTATCCACAACCTGTCTCCTTTGCAGACCCATCTTACTTGTCATATAACCCTAGAGATATTTCCTGCAACAGCATCTGAAGTTCGTCTATAATGCCCGCGTTTGCCGGTTGTCCGTAAGGGACAATTCGCCGGCAAGCTGTTCCCCTCAATTTCATGATTTGCGACCGGGCTTTAGCGAACGGGGCAGGGTCTAAGGGTGTCTCATGTCTCCGGAGCAGAACAATGGTCTCGACGCCAGATTACGAAATCACAACCAACCTTCAACGCCAGCCTTCCGGCGCGCAGAGTCTCATCAGTGCAGCGCATGTTTTTCTCCACTTGCTTGGCCCTCCCACGCGTGGCTCGGGGCGAAAGAGTTCGCTTGTCATGCGCGCACTCTTTTTCTGTCTCGCTCTGACAGGTGCGGGATTGACTGCACCCTCCGCGTCCGCACAGAAGGTTGCATTGTCTATCGACGCTTCAAAAGAAGGGGCGAAGATCGACCGCAACATCTTCGGCCAGTTCGCCGAGCACCTCGGCAAAGGCGTCTACGAGGGCGTCTGGGTAGGTAAAGATTCGCCGATCCCTAACACGCGGGGCATCCGCAACGATGTCGTCGCCGCCCTCAGGGCGATAAAGGTGCCCAACGTCCGCTGGCCCGGCGGCTGCTTCGCCGACGAGTATCACTGGCGCAAAGGCGTAGGGCCGCGGCGGGCCGAGACGCTCAACCCCAACTGGGGCGGCGTCGTTGAGCCGAACACCTTCGGGACGCACGAGTTCATGGACTTCCTCGACCAGATCGGCTCGGAGGCTTACCTCTCGGTCAACGTCGGCTCAGGCACTCCGCAGGAGGCCGCCGAGTGGCTGGAGTACCTGACGGCAGCGCAGCCGACGACCCTCGTGAAGGAGCGCGCCGCCAACGGTCGCTCAGCCCCTTACAAGATCGCCTTCCTCGGCATCGGCAACGAGAGTTGGGACTGCGGCGGCAACATGTCGCCCGATTACTACCTGAGCCAGCTCAAGATCTACAGCCGCTTCGTCCGAAACTTCAACCCGGCGCAGCAGGACAAGGAGAAGATGCTCAAGATCGCCGTCGGCCCGGGCGGCGGCGAAGCCCGTTTCACCGAATGGACCGAAGTCGTTATGAAGGCGTACCAGAAGCGCCAGTGGAGCTGGGATATGGACGGCCTCTCGCTGCACAACTACACGGTCGTGAATTGGGAGAAGAAGTTCGCGTCCACGGGGTTCGGCGAGGCCGAGTATGCACAAATCCTCAAAAACACTTTGGAGATGGAGGGCCTCATCCAGAAGCACGCGGCCATTATGGACAGGTATGACCCGCAGAAAAGGGTCGCCCTCGTCGTCGACGAGTGGGGAGCGTGGTACGCGCCGCTGCCCGGCAGCAACCCCGGATTCCTCGCCCAGCAGAACTCCCTGCGCGACGCGGTTCTCGCGGCGCTCAACCTCAACATCTTCGCCCGCCACGCAGACCGCGTGCGCATCGCCAACATAGCCCAGATGGTCAACGTCCTTCAGGCGATGATCCTGACGGACAAAGAGAAGATGGTGCTGACCCCGACCTACCACGTCTATAAAATGTATGTGCCGTTCCAGAACGCCACGTTCGTGCCGGTCACTTTCGACGCCGGCAACTACACGCACGGCGGCATCACTCTGCCGCGCGTGGACGCCGTCGCGGCTAAGGACGCGGCAGGCAGGCTGTGGCTGGCGGTCACGAACGTCGATCCCAACCGCCCGGCGGAGGTCGAAGTAAACATCGCCGGCATCGCTGCCAAGTCGGTGGTAGGGGAGACGCTGACCGCGCCCAGAGTTGACAGCGTGAACACCTTCGACGCGCCGAACACGGTCGTGCCGAAGCCCTTCTCGGCGAAGGCTCAGGGCGGCAAGCTGTCTCTGAGGCTCGATCCCAAGTCTGTGACCGTGGTATCAGTCGAGCAATGACTCGGAGACCGCAAGTGAAGACCTGCAAGAGAGGCCATCAATGATGCCCGGGAGAGTCTTCTGTGTGATTGCCCTGACGGTAATCGCTGCTCTGTGCGCTGGTGTTGCGGCACAGGTACAGACGGAAGTGCCTCCCGTCGTTCCCGGTGCGAAGCCTGTAGCGGTGGAGCACGTCAAAGTTCACGGGGCTTCGCTGGAAGGCAACTTGGAGGGGGATGCCGTCGACCGCGACGTGTTCGTGTTTCTGCCGCCGAGCTACGCGAGGCAAAAGTCGCGGCGCTATCCGGTCGTCTATGCCCTGCACGGCTATTCCATCGGCGCGGAGCAGTGGACGCACGAGATACACGTGCCGCAGACCATCGAAGGCGCTTTCGCACAGGGCACGCAGGAGATGATCGTCGTCGTGCCCGACTCGAAGACGCTGCACAACGGCTCGATGTATTCGAGTTCGGTCACGACCGGAGACTTCGAGCAGTTCATCTGGCGCGATCTGGTCACATACATTGACGCACACTACCGGACTCTGCCGAACCGCCTGAGCCGCGGACTCGTGGGCCACTCAATGGGAGGATACGGCGCGACGCGCATCGGCATGAAGCACGCGGATGTGTTCGGCAGCCTCTACATCATGAGCCCCTGTTGCCTGTCCCCGCGGCCAGCCACCCCCGCCAACCCGGAAATCGAGAAGGCGCTCGCGGCGGTGAAGACGCCTTCGGATTCTGTCAAGCTATCCTTCTTCGCACGCATCCAACTCGCCACCGCCGCGGCGTGGTCGCCCAACCCGAAGAACCCGCCGCTCTACCTGGATCTGCCGACGAAGGACGGAGTGCCCCAGCCTGACGTGCTCGCGCGCTGGGCGGCCAACGCGCCGCTGGCCTTCGTGGATCAGTACGTCGGAAGCCTCCGTCGCTACCGCGCGATCTCGATTGACGTGGGCGATCAGGACGGCTTACGGATTGACGCAGGCAAGCTGCACGAAGTCCTAGACAGGTACGGGATCGCTAACGGCTTCGAGGCATATCAGGGCACGCACACGAGCAAGGTGGCCGAGCGCTTCCAGAACCACGTGATGCCGTTCTTCAGCCGCACCCTCTGTTTTCAGCCGGGCTGCCGCTGACCGCGCCGTAGCGAGCGTGCGCGTCAGTTTATAAGCTCACCTCTGTGGAAGCTCTGTCGTCTTGCCCGTGACACTGAAACGGCCTGTGACGACTTCGGTCGTCGCGGCGTCGGCGTGCCCCTTGAAGCCGGGCTGCTTGCCGCCGACCGTAATCAAAAATTCTCCGGGCCGGACGACGCGCCGCCCTCTGTCGTCTATCACTGAGAGTTGTTCCGGCGTGATGGTAAACGAGACGCGGCGACTCTCGCCGGGCTTGAGCGAGAGGCGGCTGACACCGGCGAGCGACCTGACGGGGACGGGAACGGAAGCGGCGACGTGCGAGAGGTAGACCTGCGCGACCTCGTCGCCCTCGTGCCCGCCCGTGTTTCGTACCTCGGCGCTGACCGTCAGCCCTTGGCCCGCTTTGACCTTCGTCGCGCTCAGGCGGAGATTGGCGTAACGGAAGCGCGTGTAGCTCAGGCCGAAGCCGAAGGGGTAGAGCGGGTCGCTACGGAAGTAGCGGTACGTCCGCCCCTCCATGCCGTAGCTCTCAAACGGTGGGAGCTGTTCGACAGACTTGTAGAAGGTGACGGGCAGGCGGCCCGCCGGGTTGTAGTCGCCAAAGAGTACGTCCGCGATGGCCGCGCCGCCTTCCTCGCCCGGATACCACGCCTCGACGATGGCCGCCGTATGCTCCTGTGCCCAGTTGACCGCGAGCGCGCTGCCGTTCATGAGCACGACGACGACCGGCTTGCCCGTCGCGGCGACGGCTTCGAGCAACCCTTGCTGGCGCGCGGGCAGGTTGATGTCCGTGCGGTCGCCGCCCTTGAAGCCGGGCTCGGTCACGTTCATCTCCTCGCCTTCGAGCTGCGCCGAGATGCCCAGGACGAGCACGATGGCGTCCGCCTGCTTCGCCACGTCCAACGCCTCGGCGTAGGGCGAGCCGGACGCCTGCTGCGCGGGCGGCTGCCAGACGAGTTTCGCCACCGCGCCGATGTGCCCCTCGAAATACTCGAACTTCAGGTCGTAGCTTCGGCCCGCTTCGAGCATCACCTCGCCCGTCCGTGTCGTCGGGGCGTGTTCTGTCCAGTCCTCTACTATCAGCTTGCCGTCAAGGTAGACGCGCAGGCCGTCGTCTGCGGTCGCACCCAGGCGGTACTTGCCGGAGACGTTGGGAACGAGCTTTCCGGTCCAGCGCGCCGAGAAGTCGTCGGACGGGACGGCGGGCGCGGGGCTCGTCATGCCCCAGTCGAAGTTGACGGCCTCTTCGTCGCGCGTCAGCACGGGCGCGCCTTCAAGCTTACGGTTCGCGAAGAACTCGGCCTTCAGGCCGCGCAGCGCCGTGGGCGGGACGGGAACGCCCGAGTACTCCATGAGCGGCGTCCCCTGCGCGTAGAGCACCTTCGTCTGCGGCGAGACGTGTCGGCGTATACCTTCGAGCGGCGTGGTGGCGCGCGAGGGCTGGCCGTTGTAGTTGCCGAGCAGCACTTGCACGTCGTCGGCGTTCGGGCCGATGACGGCGATTGATTTCAAATCCTTGCGGAGCGGCAGCGTGTTCTTCTCGTTCTTGAGCAGCACGATGGACTCGCGTGCCGCTTCGAGCGCGAGCTGCCGGTGCGCGGGCGAGTCGTTTTCGGAGAAAGGTATCCGCGCGTACTTCACCAGCTCCGGCGGGTCGAACATGCCTAGACGGAAGCGCGCCACGAAGAGACGCTTGACTGCCGTGTCGATCTCGCCTTCGGAAATCTGCCCCAGCTTCACGGCGCGCACGAGCGCCCGGTAAACGTCGCCGCATTCAAGGTCAGTGCCGCGCTTGACGGCCACGGCGGAAGCCTCTTCGGGCGTCTTGACGAAGTTGTGGCGGCGGAAGATGTCGTCGATGGCGCCGCAGTCAGAGACGACGTAGCCTTGAAAATTCCACTCGCCGCGCAGGATGTCGCCGAGCAGATGCGTGCTGGCGCAGGCCGGCTCGCCGTTGACGCGGTTGTAGGCACACATGACGGAAACGGCCCGGCCTTCCGTGACGGTGGCACGGAAGGCGGGCAGGTAGGTCTCGCGCATGTCGCGCTCCGTCGCGGCGGCGTCGAAGCGGTGGCGCGCGGGCTCAGGGCCGCTGTGCACCGCGTAGTGCTTCGGCGTCGCAACCGTCTTCAGGTACTTCGGGTCGTCGCCCTGCAACCCTTTAACAAAGGCGACGCCGAGGCGCGAGGTGAGGTAAGGGTCTTCGCCGTAGGTCTCCTGCCCGCGTCCCCAGCGCGGGTCGCGGAAGATGTTGATATTCGGTGACCAGAAGGTCAGTCCGCGGAAGCGCGAGCGGTCGCCGCGCCGCTGCGCCTCGTGGTATTTGGCGCGCGCCTCGGTCGAGATGACTTCGGCCACGCGGGCGACGAGCCGCGGGTCGAAGGTCGCGCCGAGCCCGATGGCCTGCGGGAAGACCGTCGCCGTGCCTGAGAAGGCGACGCCGTGCAGCCCCTCGTTCCACCAGTCGTATTCGGGGATGTCGAGCCGCGGGATGGCAGGCGCGGCGTTCATCATCTGCGAGACCTTCTCCTCCAGCGTCATCCGCGAGACGAGGTCTTCGACGCGCCTGTCAACGGGAAGCGACGGGTCTTTATACGGCGGCGGCGGCGTCTGACCGGCGGTGTGGGCGAGCGTCGAAACGAGCATGCAGAGGGCACAAAGCAGCGACTGGCATAAGGCGACAGGGCGGCGGTGTATCATGCGCGTGCTTCTCCATTTTGAACGGGTTGAAGTGAAAGCGACGTTCATGAAGATACCTGAAATGGAAATGGCTCGCACAAATAATATCTTATCCGTCGCACCATCGTCGACGAGATTTCATTGCGCGGACGTGCCCGCCCGCGCCGCCGATTTCACTCTTGAGGAGACTCTCATGCGCTTGGACCGACTACGCCTGCGAACTTCACTCAAGCCCTCCGCGCCGCACGCCGCGTGCGTCCGGTTTTTGCTCGCGTCGGGCGTCGCCCCGATGAATACAGTTCCTACCCCTTTGCCAATCCGGTCGAGTCAGGGGTTGGCGCGTCCGGTTGGCCTCACTGCTCCGGCGGGCTCTGTGACGACGCGCGCGTCGGTCTAGCGCGTGGCCCTGGGTCGTCCGTGGGTCGTAGCCTTCCCGGTTCTGTTGCAAGATCGATTTGACTCGAAGACGCCCTGCGAGATGTTTCGCGAGAAGTTAAACTTTAAAGTAGCCGAAGCGAGGGTAGAATGACTAAGTCGTCAACCATAGCGGCGGGTCACACATCGGCAGACTGGACTGCGCCGCTCATGGGTCATCGGTGCAGCCGCTCAGACCGGGCGAGACCGCGTCCTGCTTGCTGATAAATGAGACCCAATTACCGTTCAAAGCACAGCTATTATCAACATGTCACCTCATCAACCTCGGTGAGCGGTTCAGGATCTCCGGGATGAAAGAAAAGGTCTGAGCAGAGCAGCGTCCGGTCGGTCTCATCGAAGAAGAGACCGGCATCCCAGCCGTGCGGGACGTGAGGGGTTGCTAAAAATCGCAGGCCGTGATGACCGATTTCCAGCACCTCGCCGTCGTTGAGCGCACGCGCCGGGCGATCGGCGAAGTCATCGACCGTCACTACCGTGCCGACGAAGCTGCACACGGCCTGCGCGTGCGGAGCGACCGCCAGCCACTCGTTCAAGGCACCGCACTCGTCAGACTCAAAGTGGCTGAACCCGATCCAGCGAAGGCGCGCGGGATCAATGACAGTGGCTGCCCCTTCGAGTGTGACGGAGAACATCTTCTTGAGTCCCGTATGCATCAGGAACGGCTCTTCATCTTTGATAAGGAACTGGTTGAACTGCATTCCACCCTCGGGATGAAATGTGGAGATCCGATAAACGTCAGGGGCGATCTCAGCGACTGCGCTTTTCATAACGACCCTCCCTTCATGGACACAATAGGAGCGTAGCGCCCGAATCGAAGCAACAATATAGCTATGAAAGGCATGCTCGAGTGATCGGGTTTCAATGAACTGTTGGGCAACACATCGTTCACGGCATGAACCTTTCCCTTCGAGATTGTCAACGCGTTAAGTCAACGGAAGCGCAGCGAACCAGCGTGCGAATGCCTGCCACACGGGAGTGTTTGTGAGCCCGAACAACGCCGGGATTTGCGCCGACACGAAGACTGCAAGCATCACGGGGAATACCCATCGCCCGGTCCGGCTGCGCCGTTCCATCCAGATCAACGCGACTATCACCAGGTCGGTCAGCCCGAAAGTGACCCACTGGTAATTCCAACCTGGCGTTCGGTTTCCGATCCAAAACATCAGGCGAATGACGATCGGGTCTATCAGCGTGAAGGCTGTGCACACCATGAAGCGCGCGTGCAGCGCGACCACGTGGCGAGTTGTTATCGCCAGTGCATAAGACAGGCCGAACAGCATAGTCAGCGACACCTGTAGATAAAGTATATAAGTCTGGACGGCGTAGGCCTCGCCGCTTAAGCCTTTGATGCGGCTGTGTCCGAGCAGGACTATGCTGACGACGATAAGCGGCGCTAACACGTAGGAGAATCCTCCCAGCAGGCGGTGCGAGGCCAAGCGCTTTGCCCGGATCAGCATGGGCTGCGCCACGAGCATTAAAATCCACAGAGCCGCCAGTGACGCATGAAAGTGCGTGTAGTTGCTGGCGCTGAATATCTGCGAGAGATAAGTGTTCCAATAGGCGATCAGCGCAACGACGAACAGGCCCGCAAAGTACGGCCCGCTTCGGAAAAGTTTATCTGACGCGCCCCTTTCGACCTGCCTTTAAGCGGCAGGTGAGTGGCGACCCTTACGCCCGCCGGCTCCGTCTCCAGAATCAATTTTCCATCTGCCATGGTCTGTCTCCTCAAGCTCTTCGCAAGATCGCGAACCCTCCTATTAGCTAACGCGAGAAATTCCGCCTTCAGGTGGCAGCCCTCACTGAAAAAAATGGCCGAGTGAAAAACGCCTCTTCACTGGCAGGTCAGATGGATGGAGTTTCCCGTCGCACAAATTCTGCGGCTGGTAGATCAAACGCGCGTCAACTGGCAGAACCGCGCGCACTTCTTCGGCGTGGCAGCACAGATGATGCGGCGGATTCTGGTAGATCATGCGCGCGCGCGCACAGGGCCGGGAAGCGCGGCGCAGATTTTCAGAAATTCTCTCTGGACGAGAATATTGACAAGGCCGTGGAGCGCAGCGCCGAGCTGATAGCACTGGACGACGCGCTGTCGCTCCTGTTTTGGCCTGTTCAAGGTGAGGGTCTATGAAAGGAAGACTATCGAACCGTATGCCCGAATGCTCCGGCGGTCGAGCGCTCGCCCGACCACCTCTTACCTGCTTTGAGCGAGATGGCTTCGGAATTGTCTGGTGACGATGTGGTGTAACTGGACGTTCCAACCGAGAGCCCCGACAGGGAGGAGTTCCCTTTGCCAACGTGGCCGATCAGCGCCGTCTTCAAAATTTAACCGCGACCTTTCCGAAATGAGCCCCGCTTTCCAGATATTTAAGGGCCTCGCGTGCCTCCTCGAAGGCGAAAATCTTATCAATCACTGGCTTCAGCTGACGAGATTCGATAAAACGGTTCATCTCCTCGAACATCTCCCGGGAGCCTGTTTCGATGCCGTGCAGACGCACGTTTTTCAACATGAACTGATAGGTATTGATGGGCGCGCTCAGACCGGCCAGGACGCCTATGAAGCTGATGGTGCCGCTGAGCCGAATGGCTTTGAGCGAGCGGTTCAGGTTTTCGCCCCCCACGACTTCGATCACATGGTCTGCCCCGATTCCCCCGGTGAGTTCTAAGACCTGCTCTTCCCAGGCCGGGAACTTTTTGTAGTTGATGGTCGCAGACGCGCCGAGCGCTTTGGCCTTTTCGAGTTTTTCGTCGCTGCTCGAGGTGACGAACGGACGAGCGCCGAGCGCGTGCACAAATTGTGTGGCGAAGAGAGAGACGCCGCCTGTCCCCTGAATTACAACACTCTCGCCGCTCTGCACATGCGCGCGCCGCATGATCGCGTGCCAGGCCGTGAGGGCTGCTATCGGAAGGGTCGCCGCCTCCACGTCCGATAGATTGTTCGGTATCTTCAGGGCGGCCTCTTCTTTAAGAACTACGTATTCTGCCAGCACCCCATCGGCCGCAGCACCGCCGAGTGACAAACCATCCTTCTTGGCCGTCAGCTCGCCATCCAACCACTTCGGCAGGAGATGAGTCACCATGTGGTCGCCGGATTTCCAGCGCGAGACGTTTTCGCCGACCGCCACGACTTCGCCGACCCCATCGGAAATAGGTATGCGCGGCACAGGCGGCTTCCACTTACCAACCCCTTTGACGACGAGCAGGTCACGGTAATTGAGCGAGGCCGCCGTCATCCTGACAAGAATCTCCCCTGCCTTCGGTTCAGGTATGGGAAGCTCGCTTAGTTCCAGGGCGTTGATTCCATCGCCAAGTGTAGTGAAGGCTTTCATAATGTATAACCTCGCATCGCCAGATTTATTCGGACCTACTTTCATCCGTCGCCCCCAAGCGCCGATCTGCTCGGGGAAGGCCCCTACTACTTAACGCGTAATTCAGGACTAAAGGGTGTCAGATGATGGATGCTTTATTAAACACTCATCCTGTGGTTTTATCATCGCAAAGGCTACCGCATATTGCTCACGGATAAAGGTTCTTTCCCGAGCGATACCATCTCCACGCACCATGTGCACCAGCCGGGCGTGTTGAGGCTCAAGCGCTGGGGGCTGCTCGATGAAGTGCGCGCATCAAACTGCCCGCCGCTCACGCAGATGAGTTTCTACGTCGGGGCGTTCGCGCTCTTCGGCGCGCCGCCTCCCATAGAAGGCGTAGCAGAGGCCTTCTCTCCGAGACGGCACATCCTGGATAACATACTGATCAGGGCTGCGGAGCAGGCGGGGGCCGAACTGCGCGAAGGCTTTACGGTCAGAGAATTGACCTCCGACTCGCGGGGCGTTAACGGCATCGTCGGCCTGACGCGCAGAGGAACTCCGGTCACGGAGAAGGGGCGAATCATTATCGGCGCTGATGGTAAACATTCGATGGTCGCGCGCAGCGTAGGGGCGCGCGTTTACAATGAGCGACCGAAGCTCACATGTAACTACTACTCTTACTGGAGCGGGGTTCGGCTGAAGGGGACAGAGCTTTACATCCGGGAGCACCGGATGTTCGTAGCCGACCGCACCAACGACGGTCTGACCATGATCGGGGTCGTCCTGCTGGTCGATGAATTTCAACGTATGAGATCTGATCTGGAAAGACAGTTTATGAAGGAGCTTGAGCTTGGAGCCAATGGAGATGGTTGCGTACTATCCGTCATAGTTGTCGGAGTTCCCCCCTGTTATGCGTGCGTATCAAGTTACGGTTGTTCAGCATCCTGCACGCTGATTTGCGATTCTGCCGCAGTGACTCATCCGTCACGTCCAGGCAATGTTCCGGGCGCACCGCACCACTCGGTCGTAAACGATCCTGGAAACGACTCGAAAAACAGCTCATCAACGTAACACCAGCCCCAATCTTCACCCGGCTCGAAGGATTTGATGATGGGATGATTGGTTGAATGAAAATGCTTTGCCGCGTGCTTATTCTTTGAATCATCGCAGCAGCCGACATGGCCGCATATGACGCAAAGTCGTAAATGAAGCCATCGGTCGCCAATCTTCAAACACTCTTCGCAACCCTGCGGCGTTTTCGGAGTGACATTTCTAATCTCAAATAAATGTGAACAGCAGTTCATTCTTCATTCCTCCTGTTGTCCAACGGGTAGCGGCTATTCTCAATCACAGTTTCTGCTCGGTGGTCGTGCTGCCCCGTCGCCGGAAACAGTTGTCCAGGCCACGCGACGATTTGTTCAGCCTGAAGATGATTGAAGGTATCCGCTTCCAGGGCGTCCCACGGGTCGTCCAGTGTCAACAGCACCTGCAAGTCTTCTTCGCTCATGTGAACCTCCTGCTGCTGGTGAGCAAGTTACTGCCCTATGCGCCGAGTCCAATCCACCAGGCTCTGAATCTGCAGGCGGACATACTCCCTCGTCTGCTCATCCGTCAGGTTCCCTACGGTGTCGAAGCGCTCGTTGGCCGCTCCGACCATGACCTCGGGCTGGTTCAGCGGGAACATGTTGAGGAAGACCATCACCTGCCTGAGGTGGTACTGTGCCCGCGCCGTGCCGATTCTCCCCGTCGAGGCCCCCATGATAGCGGCGGGCTTGCCTGACCAAGCGCTGTCGCCGTAGGGGCGAGAAGCCCAATCAATCGCGTTCTTCAAAACACCGGGGATAGAGTAGTTGTACTCGGGTGTGACGAAGAGGACTGCGTCCGCTTCGCGTATGCGCCGCTTGAGTTCCGTGACCTTCTCCGGCGGGTTCTGTTCGTCGTCCTCGCTGAAAGGCGGAATGCCGTCAATCTCGAAGATCTCTATGGTCGCGCCTTCAGGCGCAACCTGGGTGGCTGCGCGCAGCAGCGCGCGGTTGTAGGACTGGCGGCGCAGGCTGCCGGCGATGCCCAGGATGCGGACTGCCTTGCTCATTTCATCTTCTCCTTTCGCTCCGATAGGTTTCTGTCACTTTCCGGCTGCAAGAAAGCGTCTGCGATGATGGTCGAGACTTTCTTTACTTAACTCCGACTGCATTCAAAGCCGGGACACCATAACGTGTTGCCAGTGTGCTGAACGACAGCTTCAGTGACCGATTGATTAATCGCGCAGGTAATGGCAGGTGTATCCGCCCGGATGCTTGCGCAGGTAATCCTGGTGATAATCCTCTGCGCTGTACCAGGTAGAGGCCGGCTCTATGGTCGTGGTGACGGGGCGCTTCCACTGTCCCGAAGCTTCTACGCGAGCGATGACGCGTTCTGCTATCTCGCGCTGCTCCTCCGTCTGCGGGAAGATCGCCGAGCGGTACTGCGTCCCCGTGTCGTTGCCCTGGCGGTTGAGCGTCGTAGGGTCGTGCAGGCGAAAGAACCAGCGCTCAAGCAGCTCCTCGAAGCTCAAGACCGATGGGTCGAAAGTCACGCGGACGGCCTCGGCGTGCCCGGATTTGCTGTCGTGCGTGTCGTGGTACGTAGGGTTCTCTAGCCAGCCGCCCGTATAGCCGACCTCTGTGTCGAGCACGCCCGGGACATCGCGCAGTATGTCCTCGATGCCCCAGAAGCAGCCGCCTGCGAGCACCGCCACCTCCACTGCTTGCGTGCCAGTTGTTGCCGGCTGAGTCGCTTCTTTCATCTCACTCATGTTTTATCTACCTCCCTAAAGATCAATAAAGTCAGCCATCGAGCCGGTTGGGACGAAACGGATGACGCTGGTTGCAACGTAAGTCGCGGGCACGGTCGCTGCGACATGGCATGGCATGCTAGCGCACCGATCTGAACCCCGCGCGAATCTCCTGTGCAAAGAGCAGTGGCTCTTCCCACGCAGCGAAGTGGCCGCCCTTGTCCACCTTGTTGTAATAGATGAGCTTGGGATATGCCTTCTCAGTCCAACTTCGAGGGGCCTCGTATTGCTCGCCGGGAAAGACGCTCACGGCCACAGGGATGGAGACGCCCTTGGTATTGAAAAAGCCACCCTTGTATTCCCAATAGAGACGAGACGCGGAGACGCCGGTGTTTGTCAGCCAGTAGAGCGTGATGTTGTCCAGGATTTCGTCGCGCGTTAGCTCGCCCGTGCCGCTCTTTGCCCGGTTCAGTGCCGAGGCGACTGTCGCCGCCGGCTGGCCGTCAGCGTCGTTGTGATCCAGAAGCCAGGCCGCCAGTCCCACTGGTGAATCCGCGATGCCGTACAGGGTCTGTGGCCGCGCCGCCATATACTTGGCGTAGTCCACTTGCTTGAAAGTTCTGACGAGCTGCTCATAGGCGCGTTGTTCCTCAGCCGAGAGACCTGACGGAGCGGGAGCACCGGCCAGTAAAGCCTTGTCTACATCAGCCGGGACGGTGGCGGGCATGTTGGTGTGAATGGCTAGTAGTCCGGCGGGCGACTGCAAGCCCATCTGGTCTACGACGAACGCGCCCCAGTCGCCGCCCTGCGCGACGTAGCGCTTGTAGCCCAGCCTCTTCATAAGCTCTGCCCACGCCCGTGCCATGCGCTCCGGACCCCAGCCGGTCGTGGTCGGCTTTCCCGAAAACCCGTAACCGGGCATCGACGGGATAACAACATCGAACGAGTCTTCGGCGCGGCCTCCATAGGCTGTAGGATTGGTAAGCGGCTCGATGATCTTCAACTGCTCGATGATTGAGCCGGGCCACCCATGCGTGACGACGAGCGGCAAAGCGTTAGGATTTTTCGAACGCGCGTGGATGAAATGAATGTCCAGTCCATCAATATTGGTCATGAACTGCGGAAAGGCATTAAGTCTCGCCTCGACCTTGCGCCAGTCGTAATCGGTCGCCCAATAGCGGGCGAGCGCCTGAATAGTGGCAAGCGGCACGCCCTGTGAGCTATCCGTGACCGTTTCCCGCTCGGGCCATCTGGTCGCTTTGATGCGCCTGCGCATTTCGGTCAGCTCCGCTTCCGGGAAGCTCACCTTAAACGGACGAATGTCGGTCTTCTCGCTGCCCGTTGGTTGTAAGACTTCAGTCCCAGCAACAGTCGCAGCACTTACCTTGCTGGTCAAACCTTGAAGACCTAGCGCAGCGACGGCTGCCGCGGCAACACCGCAGAAGCGGCGGCGATTGAAAACGATCGTTGTTGACATAAGAGTTGCCTCGCCAGCCACATCGCCGTCAGGTGCTTGCCCGCGCGCTCTTTGCGTAATCTCTGATCGAATCATGGCGTCATCCTTTCGAGTAGTTTTGGATTTTTTGATTTGTGCGCAGGGGGAAGCCACCTAGCGCAGCGAGTTGAACGCCTTGCGAAGCTCTTCACTGAAGAGTTGCGGCTGCTCCCATGCAGCGAAGTGACCGCCCTTATTCACCACGTTGTAATAGATGAGCTTGCTATAGGCGCGCTCGGCCCAGCTTCTAGGCGCGCGGTAGATTTCGCCGGGGAAGACGGTGATGGCAGCCGGAATCGAGATGTCCACGGCGTTGAAGTTGTTGGCGTTGTTCTCCCAGTAGAGGCGCGCCCCGGAAGTGCTGGTGTTCGTGAACCAGTAGAGCGTGATGTCGTCCAGCATCTCGTCGCGCGTCAGTGCCCGCTCGGGATTCCCGCCCGTATCCGTCCAGTCCGCGAACTTGTCGTAGAACCAGGCGGCGAGCCCGACAGGCGAATCAGCGAGGCTGTATCCAAGTGTCTGCGGGCGCGTCACCATCATGAGCGCATAGCCCGAGCCCTTCTTGTAGAGGGCATCCATGCCGTCGAAGGCCACCTTTTCCTCGGGTGACAGCCCTGCGGGGGAGGGACCGCCGGAGGCGAGAATCTTCGCGACCTCCGGCGGCACGGTGGCGGGCATGTTGATATGGATACCCAGTAAACCCTGCGGAGCCTGCTTAGCCATCTTATCCGCAATCACAGAGCCCCAGTCGCCGCCCTGAGCGACGTAGCGCGTGTAGCCCAACCGCTTCATCAACTCTGCCCACGCTCTCGCTATCCTCTCAGGACTCCACCCCGTCATCTGCGGCCTCCCCGAGAACCCATACCCCGGCATCGACGGCAGC
>DASVWI010000011.1:0-12233 GCA_036389675.1 Pyrinomonadaceae bacterium | reverse complement strand
CGTGGGGAGTTGGCCGACAAAGGAATGGGCGAAGAGGGCGAGAGATGCGGCGGCGGAAGCGGCAAAGACGTTGCGCGGTCGGGGGCTCTCGGAGAGGGCTATTCAGCGCGAGCTTGATCTGGCGGCGGGCCGGGATGTGAGGAAGAAAGCGGCATAGTTTAACTATATGAGTAGAAGGCTCACACATAAAACTTGCACCGACTGCGGCGAGACAAAACCGCGCTCGGATTTTAGCTACGGCACAAAGGGCGAGACGCGACCATTCTGCGCGGATTGTCGGGACTTGCGAAACGTGCGGCGATATAAGGCTTGCACAGAAGGTCGGATGCGATACCTTGCCTCTATCAAAAACACTTCTGAGGTTAAAACCCTAGAGTGCCGCGAATGTAAATCAGTAAAACCTGTTTATGAATTTGCCACGTATCTTAACTCAGAGGGTGAGCGGAAGCATTATAGAAGATGTAAGAGTTGCTACAACGAAGCCCAAAGACTTCTTCGCTTAAATTCAGGCTATACAACAAAGCCTAGAATAAAAACAAAACCTTTCTTCTGTGCAAAACTTGGGCTGCTCACCAAGCTATGCTCTAAATGCGGCGAGGTCAAACCGTTAGACGAATTCCCGAAACTGTCTATTAAACGTGGATACCATACCGCCTGCGCCGTTTGCATGCGACGGGCGCACAAAGAATGGCTGAAAAAGAATCCCGACAAGTATATCGCGAATCGAATAAAGAGAATTCAAAGATTGCTTAGTGCGCCTTTAACAGAGGAAATTAACAGGGATGAAATTATCGAAAGGGATGCGCGCACTTGCTATCTCTGCGGGCGTAAACTAGAGGATGAAGTAATCACTTTAGATCATGTTATACCCCTTGCGCGGGGCGGCTCGCATACCGCTTCAAATCTTCGCGTAGCCTGTTTGAAGTGTAACAGCCGAAAAGGCGCAAAGCTTTTGCATGAATTAGATTGGATTAACGCTGAAACTTATGCAACCGCTCAAGCCCTGTAAAAAATGCGGCGAGATGAAGCCGTTGGATGCTTTTCATAAAGACCCCGGCACACGTGACAGACGGAAAAACACGTGTCGCAAGTGCCGCCAATACAGAGAATGGATGCCTCTTACTTCAAGGCCGTGCTTGAAGTGTGGAGAGGTTAAGCCTCTAACTGAATTTCTGCCTAAATCAAGACAGCCCAAAAAGCCCGGACTTGCGCAGGTAGAGCCCAACTGCCGACCATGCTACAACGCCCTTCAAAGGGCTCGCTACAGAGAGAAGCACCCGGCGCGTCCAGAGCAGCCGCCTCCCACAACTAAAAAGTGCAAAGGATGTGGTCTAGTTAAGCCGCATTCTGAATTCTATTTCTATAAAAAGAATGGTCGTATCCGATGGCATTCACCATGTAAGACCTGCTACGTAGTTGTAAACCGCAATCGTCAAGGTGTTAGACGTGCCCGGTTAAATTCCGCGCCAAAAATTGAAAAGATTGATCGTAACGAAATAATCAGGAGGGATAACGGCGTCTGCTACCTGTGCGGGCAAGATATACCTGTGAATGAAATATCTTTAGATCACGTCATCCCGCTAGCGCGTGGTGGCTCGCATACAAAGGACAATCTTCGCGCAGTCCATAAAAGATGTAACTCTCGAAAAAAGGCTAAGCTTCCGAGCGAGCTTAATTGGCTTCCGCGCCCCTCTCTTCTTGGCCTTAACCTCACAGGGGAATAACACATTACCTTGAAAGCACCCCCGCGATTGATTCCGCTAAGTCCCTATGACCTCTCTTCTGATTGAAGCTTGAGCCGCGTGGTTTGGGGACGGTGACGTTAATATGGTTGATTGTGGTGTTACCGCCCTGTTGAGCTTGCGGCGAACCCAGTGGAATGATCTGGCCGTCAACGTCGGGCTTGAAATACTCCGTGCCGTTCTCGTTGACCTCGTAGAGAGTCCCGGCTTCTACCGGGCCGCCGAGAGCGCGCGGGCCACCGAAATTCTTTAGAGTTGGCGGCGAGGTTGGCCTGCCGGTATTCGGGCCTTCATCTGCGCTACCTCCGCCGCCATCGCCCATGCTACCGATAGCGCCACTAATTGCACCGCTGATGACAGCATTCAGGAGCCCGCCCAAGAAGCTTTGCTCATGCGGCGTCAACAGCCTCTCCATCGTAGATTCAAGTTGATGGATGCTGTTGTTCGTAGCGTTCCCCTGATTGGCAATCGTCGCCTCTATGTCCTTCCCTGTACGCTCTATCGTTTCATTGATCGAATCGGTGAGGCTTGGCGCTATCTTGCTCAGGTCTGCGGCCTCAGTTGATACAGGGCCGTCCTTATTGAGAAACTTGGATTGAAGGCCGGATATTTTCTTATGTAGTGAATCGCTGCTAAGCAAGTCGGTGAGCGAACCGAGCCCCGCATGGCTTCTTAGAGCAAGCGTGTTTTCGATTGTGGCGCGTGTGTTGTCCGCGATAACCGCGTCCGGCGAGCTATCATTTTTGACGCCTAGAATGTTGCCGAATAGCTTCTCGAATACGCCGCCTATTAAGCCCTTGTTCTTATCACCGTCTCCAAACAGTGCATCATTGATTTTCTGAGCAAAGCTGTTGGCGATGCCGCGCTGGACGGACTCAAGGAAACCGAGGGCGAAGTTCTTTCCGGCTGTGACACCTTTCCCTCGCATGAGGTCTAGCAGTGAGTCACTGATAATGCCTTCCGTATCTTTGCTAAGATTTTCAACCGCGTCTTTTGTTCGTGCCTCAGCCATTTCTGCGGCGTCCTGCGCTTTTTTAATCAATGGCGGTAAATTCTCAAAAGCGCTCGCCGTTTCAAGGGCCGGAAGCTGTAGGGCTCGTAATGCACGCGGGACATAGTTGATTGATAACTCGTTAGCACTTCTCTCTGTATCAATGATTTCGCTGTGCGCTCGCTTGAGTGCGTCAAATGACGGGTTAATCTTTGAAAAATCAATATCAGGAATGTAATCAACAGTCGGTATTGATGCGACGATGCGCTGTGATGCTGCAATTGCTTCACGGACTCTCAACTCTTCTTTAAGGTAGGCAAGATACTCTTCGGCGAGTTCGGTTTTCTTCTCTACCGTAAGGTTATATGCCTCTTCTGCACCGATGCGTCGCTGAAAAAAATCTTCCATCAAACGGATGTCGTCAGCGGTCAACACAAGTGCGTCTTTAGTGCTTTTCTGCTTGTTGATTCGATTGGCGCGACCTTGCAGTTCGCCTGATTGCACCCCTTCAAAGAGTGAGAATAGGTCATCTGTAATACCACTTGTGCCGACCGCTTCTTCGGGCACTATCTGCCAGGCAGGGGGGAATTTTGATGGTGGCGCGTGTCGCTCCGTATCAGACGACGGCATCACTGAGACGGGCACAAGGTTGTCGGATTGCGTCCGACTAAGACTTGCCATAATGCTCTGAATATATTTTTGTGTCTCTTTGTAGGGTGGAATGCCGTGGTATTTCTCAACCGCGCCCTCGCCCGCGTTATATGCAGCAAGGGCTAAGCGAACATCGCCAGCAAATTTATCTAGCAAGTCAGCTAGGTAGCGCGTGCCGCCTTCAATGTTCTGTGCGGGGTCAAACGGGTCATTGACGCTATACCTTCTGGCCGTGCCGTCCATCAACTGCATGAGCCCCTTCGCGCCTTTAGGCGAAACAGCATCAACCCTTCCGCGGGATTCCTGCATAATGACGGCACGGATTAGGTCAGCAGAAAGCCCCGTGCGCTTGGCATTTTCGAGGATGAGCTTTTCAATCTCAGGCGGGAACGGTTTTCTCATCCCTTCTTGCAGGCCCAGATAGAAACCCTCGGCAGCGAATAAGCCAAGTTTGATGAACTCTTTCGCTGGCGAGCGCGCGCCGATAGCGTCAGCGGTAGCCGTGATGGCGTCGTGCCCCATATTCGCGGCAGCGCCCATCACGCCCTTAGTGCCTTCGTTTATACCTTGAGCCAAGCCAGCCGCGACATTTAATCCGAGAGCGTTAATATCTCCGCTCATCACCGCCTTGACGGTGTTCTCCATCGAATCAAAGAGCCTGCTTGTGCCCGTGCTTACCCCTCCAACAAGACGATCTGCCGCCTCGCTGTTTACCCCTTGCAACATTAAGCCAAGAACTTGCTTGTAACGCTCGAATGCCGGGCCGCTCGCCGTTCCTAGCTGGCGACTAAGCGCCGTGCCAAGATTCGTTTCAATGCCGCTCGCTGTCTTCTCGCTGATCTCTTTACCAAGTCCCCCAAAGTCCTTATCAATTCCGCGAAGGATGACAGCGACGGCAGTACGGGCATTAAGCAAGCCATGCTCCGCCATTTCCTGAACTTTGGAGATTCGTTTTTCTTCTGTAAGATTGCCGAGCTTTGAATCTGTGCGCGCGATTTCGTCAGCAAGATATCTCCACGCCGGGATGCCCGCCTCTACGAGCTGGCGACTCATCTCTTCCGCAGAGACTTTTCCTTTATTCCACATCTGACCGAGCGCGAGAGTAATTGAGTCAATCTTTTGTGCCGCCTCTGCACCAGTCTTGCCTGCCCCTGCGGCGGCATCGCCGGCGGCGCGCAGGATAGGAATAACCTGTTTGGCGTTGAAGCCCATCGCCAAAAGGCGTTGCGCCCCTGTATAGACGCCGGGCAAGTCCATCGGTGACTCTCGCTCAAAAGCGGCGAGTTGGCCCATGAAGTCTTTCGCGGCTTTTCCATCTTTGAGTATCTGAGTAAAACCGAGCGCGACTTCTTCCTGCATTCTGCGGTAGTCAAATCCCAGCTTGATGCCGGAAGTCATCGCAGAAGTGACGCCGCCGATGATCGTAGTGATCGCGCTTGCCGCGAGGTTCCCCCCTGTTACCGCAAGGACGCCGCCCGAAAGGCCGCTTCCGAGTATGTTACTGAGGTTTAATTTGTCTGTGTTTTTGAGCCCTAAAATCTTGCGGGTGAGTTCGCCAATATAGCCTGTAGTGCGCTCAGCTTGACGGCCTGCGTCCCGCAGTTCGCGGTTAAAGCCTTTCATGGAGCGCTCTGATAAACCTATGGCTTTTCCGTGTTCTCTTCCACGCGACTCAGCGCGGGCCATCCCTCTTTCATATTCAGACAGGCCACGATTAAAATCGCTCAAGTCTGCTTTGAAGAATTGTGTGAGTGTGCCAAGTTCCAAAATAATCACTCCGAAATAAATATCGGCGCACACACCACCCGCGCCTCTGTGATTCTCTGACCCTGCTTTTAATCGTCGTTTGAATCACATCTCACCGCCCACGTCTCAGGGGAATAGCACCTCATGCCGCTTGATCTTCCCCTTCCATTTCGCTTCAATCTCAATTCTCGCCTCATATTCGGCGGCAAGAATCACTTGAGCCTCTTCGATGCGGTGACAAGGTACGCGGTCTAGCTCCCAAACCCTTACGCCTAAAAAGCTGGCGATTTTATGAGAGGCAACGTAAGACGGTCTGCGCGCGCTGAAAAACTGCCCGCCGTAGAGATTGACTAAATATCTTCTATAGTCTCGTCTGTCGTCGCCGTTTCTGTCTCCGCCTCCACTCTTTTTTTTACTGTAGAACTTTTCTCCCGGCAGAATTCCCACAGGTCAAAAACAGCACGCGGCGGTAGTCTTAATAGAGACTCTTTCGTCGCCGGCACGGGCTCACCTTTGTGTGTGACATTCCAGCCAGCCAACACAGGCGCTTGCTCGTCGCTGCCGCGTCTCGTCAGAAGTTCCGCGAACACCTCACGCTCAACATCGCCAGTGAGAGCAAGATTCTCGTAAGCGTCAAGCTTCACCTGATCGGACTTCGCACGCCTGCGGCCTTTTGTTTTACCCTTGTACTGGCGCGCAAGCTCCGTAAAGCGAGTCTTGAAATAGGCAGAAGTGGCTCTCCAAAACTCAGGCGTGAAGGCATCGCGGTTGATCTGAATTTCAGCGCCGCGCCAGTTCTCAGTGACTATGTTTCCGCAAAGTAATTCGAGTTCCATTTCAGCCTCAGATAGAATGGTTGATCGTCAAATCCACGCTTCCGCCCGCGACCTCGAACGGTGTCGTCACCAGGTCGTTAAGGAAGTCGGAAGCGTTCGCGAATAGAGTCAGTTCCATGATTAATTAAGGCTCGCCAGGTTGTTCACGAAGTAGGTCTCAAACCACGATCCCATGTCGTCGTCTTCGACTAGTTCAAATGTAAAAACATAAGAATCTATGCCGTCAGTGTCGCCGTTGGGCACGGCGCCCTTGAGCTTGAGCGGCATATCGAAGACCCACTCGAAATGGTCGGTGGCACCCGGAATCTCCGCGCCAATCGCATCAACCCTCACGTACTGCGTGGGGACGCCGTCTACGCCGTTCTCTTTCGCCGTCGCATAGAGAGCATCGCTATAGGTGTTGGCTTCCATCGTGATCACGCACGTCGGCTCCATCGCCTGCTCTCCGGGCTCTTTCCACGAGGCGTGCGAGCGGCCCATGACCCTCTTCGGGATATATTTAGGCGGAAGTGTGATCTGCGCGGTGAAGTTGTCTTCGATCTCGGTTGTGCCGATGTCATTGTAGGCTTCGTCCAGATAGATGTTGATCTGGGAGCCTGAGACGGGAGCCGAGTCCAATTCCGTCGCGCCGGCGCTGCCCTGAGTTGTGGTCGAGACAGCGAAAGTGCCACCGGTCACGCTCGTCGAGTCAAACGTCATCTGGGTGAGGTTCTGCGCGGCGAGCGCGCCCCTGAACTTGACTACGATGGCGGTGTTGGGGAGCGGCCCCCCTGTCACCGTCACGTCGCCGACGGCGATATTCGAGAGTGCTTCGAGCGCGGCCTTGATCGTCGCGGCGGATGCGTTATAAGCGATGGCCGTCGTGGTCTGCCCTGAGTAGGTGATGGTGAAGGTGCCAGCCGTCGGTGTGCCGGTCTTCGCGATCTGCTGCACCTCGTTGCGGGCCAGATTCATCGTCACGCCGGGCGTCACACCCTTCGCAAGAATTTCCCCCGAAACCTGCGCGCCCTTGCGCGAGAGGTTTATGACAATCGAGTTGAAGAGAGCATCGTTGGTCTGATGACCTCGTTGAAGGGAGCCGCGCTGAAGAGTAAACAGCACATAGGGGTCGATGTCGCCGAGCGCAGGCATGTAGAGCCATTTCTTTCCGCCGCCCGCGAGCGTATCGGGACCGGAGCCGCCGGAGCCCACATAAGACTCGAAGAAGTAGAGACTCTCGATAAAGGAGAGCACGCCGCTGTAATCACCCTTCCCCGTGATATCGTTAACGACGATGGTCTTATTGACCTTGGAGCCCGCCGGGCGGTAGCTATTTGTCTCAAGCTCTTCCGTGAAATTCACGGTCGTGTTAGAGAACTGCCTGGTAGGCGTGACGGGTGTGTCCGTTGCCGACTGAGCGCCGATTAAGACCTTCTGATTGACTGTTGAATTAGCACCGCTCATCTCTTCACCTACTCCTCTTATATGGGAATCACTTCGGCGCGGTAAGCACCGCCTCGATACTTGAATTTGCCGATGGCCGTATCAATGCTCGACCTGCTGCTCACCCGCTCGCGGTATGAATGAAACACGTAACCCGGAATGTCATCGTGCTCGTAGTTCGTGCATCGCTGTAAAAGATCATCCAGTTCCTTGAGCGCCGCGCGGATCGCGCTCGTCAGCGCTTCCCCCTTCGTCACCAACTCGACCAGGTAAAGCGGCTTTCCCATCACGCGCCGGGCGTTCATGGTCTGCGTATCGGCTCCACCCTGATAGCTGATCAGGATGCAGGGGTAGGGGTTAAACGTCGGGGTAACATCCGGGATGTCCTGGTCATAGAAGCGATCACCGACGAGAGCGACAACACTCGCGCCCTCGCTCAACCTCTTTGAAAAGAACAACGGGGCTGCAATAACGTCTGCGTCCATCAGCCCCTCTCTGCCGCGTCATGTGCGTGCTTCGGCGCGCGCTCGACCGCGGACGTAAAGAAAGGGTTGGCGGGGACAAAGCTACCGCTACTCGTGTGATGGCCGAAGTTAACCGGCTCCGAGTATGTCGCACCCGATTCGAGCGTCGCCTCCGGTTTATCCGGCGTCGCTTCTTCCGTCACCTCGATATGCTCTTTCAAATAGCCGGTGTCTTCAGGTGCACCCTCGACCGCGTCGTCCTTCAAGGCGTGCGCAATCGTGTTGATGAGCCGGGCAGCCATCGTATGAACGGCGCTTCGGACATTGCCGACGTTGCTCTTAAGTTCGACCGTCTCATTCATCAACTTGCTCCCTGCAATGTGCCGAGGACGAACCGCCAGAGGTCGCTCGGTTTAGTGACATCGCCGTAAACCCTAAGCGCCTGACCGGTAGAAGCCAGGATGAGCAGGTCTCCCGCCTTAGGCGTCTTCGTCGCCGGCAATTTGACCTTGTGCGTGGCCGAAGAGTTGATGCTCTGCGCGGCCACTAACTGAAAGGCGTTCATCGGAACGGCCTCGCAGGGTACACCCTCTTCAATCGTCTCCGGGTCGTCCGCTTCGTCGCCGCCTATGGGCTGTGGCGCAGCCGGGCGCATGTGCGTGCAGGTGTCAAGCAGGATGTCCCCAGCCTCTGCCGCGAGCGCGGCGCGGGCCTCCTCAATGCCTTCCGAGTAATCGCTCATCCTCGAAGCAACCTGATGCCGATGCCGCCGCTACCCTCTTCATCGAAGAAGAGCATCCGGCTCACCCGCTCCGTGATCGCCGCCCGCCTTCTGTCAAATCCAAGATCAACACCTTCCGGCTTGAGGTGCTTGTTGCGGATGGAGTTCCATTCCTCGATGTCGGCCCGCAGAGAGGCATACTGAGCGGCGGTTCGAGACCGCTGGTTGAATTCGACCTCTTCGTACTGCTTGCCGCAGATTTCCGCGACAGTGACGATCTCTTCGTCATTAAGCGCCATTACTGACCCTCGCCTGCGCCTTCAGGCTGCGAGCTTGCGTATCCGGCGGAAGCCTTTATGGCTGCGATCACCTGGACGTTGGACATGCCCGGGGTGATCTTCACGTCGTAGCGCGCGGCTACCTCGGCAAGCTGAGGCCGCTTCATCTGCTCAAGAGTATCAGGAGCCGTGCCCGCCGTCTCGCTCTTCTCTTCAAAGAGCGTGTGCAAATCCGGGTTGAAATCCGACTTGTTGATGATCGTAAAATCATCTGGCTCGGTCGGATGTTTGACTTTCACTGTCTCGATAAACATGCCTTACCTCGTATGAACTGCGTATCGGGCGAGGGCGAGAGGAGCTATCAAACTCACCCTCGCCCGACTTCGGCACGGCCCTCGTCCTGTTACGATTAGCCGAGCAGGATGGCGGTGTGTTCCGGCTTGATGTTCGACGCACCCCAGGCGAGAGAAATCTCGTAGCGGATGCGGCGATACTGCTTGTACATCGCGACCTCGAACGTGAGGCCCGAGCGCGGGTCGGTGACGAGCATGCGGTCATCCGCCATGTCGCCCTCTTCCGGCAATGCGGGCGGACGTGCGACAAGCACCATGGCGCTTCTGTGGAAGGCCATGTTCGCCTCGTAGTTATTGCCAACTGTCAGAGCGGCGTTATCGGCCAGAGCGGCGCGCAGGCCCGGCTTATTGAGCGAGAGAATGTTCGCCGCGAGTGCGGTGCCAACGATGTACTTGTTGGTGTCTCCCGCGCCCGTCACGACATCGCCAGCGACGATGGTGCCCGTGCCCGTATCGACCGTGATGTCGGTGTCGCCGATGGCGTAGGCAGCGTGGTTCACCTGATAGTTTGCGCCCGTGCCTTTGGTGTGCGTCTTGACCTGTGCTGACTCTCTGATCATCAAGCCGAACAGGTTCAGCAGCACGCCCTGGCGAAGCAACGTATCGCCGCCTGCCTCGTTCGCCTTGTTGAGTTGCGAGAGGCTGCGCATGTTCGCGCCAGCGGTCGTGCCGATGATCAGGTGCAGGTCGCCTTCCGGCGCGCCGTTGTCCTTCAAAATCTTCAACACTTGCGCGGCTTCCGCGAGATTGGTCGCAAACGGGGTCGTGCCGGCAGTGCCGTAGGCGCGCGAAGAACGCTTATAGAGCAGGGCCACATCCGACTCGACCTCGTTGACGAGCGTCCTGATGGCCTGGGCGATCTGCTGCACGCGGATGGCTCTGTAGCCGGGACCGGTGTTGATGCCCTTCTGCTCTTCGCCCGTCCAGCGGAACGGGACAGTGCGCGCCTTCGTGATCGAAAGCTGGGCGTTGCCGATCACCTGATCACCGGTGTCGGGCGGGGTCGTGCCGGGCGTGACATCTTCGGCGGAAGCCGCCGGTGTGATGGGCACGCGAATCGTCTGGCCGACGGCAGCGCGCTCGGCAGCTGCGTCGAGCGTCACGGCGGGAATGAACCCGACCAGCTCACGCGACACAACGTCGAGAGCCTCAAACAGGTCGGGCGTCAGTGCAGTCAATGTATTTGACATTACGAATCTTCCTTATAAATTAAATGCGGCACCCTCTTTTAAGGGCGCGGCTCAGTCAACGACGGTGCCGCCCGATTTGACGTGCGCCATCTGATCCGATGGGGCCATCTGCTCGAACGCGTCGCGTTTGACGGTTTTGGCTCCGCCCGAACCGCCGCCACTGCCGCCCGCCGGAGCACCGCTCCCGCCTGCGCCCGAAGCCCCGTAGAACTTCGGCTTTTGCGATTTGAATTCTTCACCCCAGAACCTATCGAGAGTCATGCTGCTCTCGTCGCCCTCTTTGTCGAGCACCACGGGCTGGCGCTTGTCGTTGAGCCTGAATCGATGAGACGTGATCTTCAGTACATCCTCGATGTCGTCCGCGAGCACTCCGGCCTTCAGCGCCGCGTCTCTCACCGGGCTGATCAGTTCGTACCCATCGAGCCGGGAATCGCGCTCGGCGAGCTGCTTCTTTAATTCAGCCGCCTCTGCGTCGAATTCTTCCGAGCGCTTCTTCATCAAGCGGTCGAACTCATCTTCCCGTTTCTTCAGCAGCCGTTCGAACTCGCCCTTGTCTATCAGGGCCTTTTCGTCCAGCTCGTTGAGCTTTTTGAGAGCCTCGCGGGCCTTCTCCGGATCAATGTCCCTGTACTTTTCAAGCTCGGCCCTGGCAGCCTTACGCTCTTCGCGCTCGTGCTTTAACGCTCCCGCCTGCTCCTCTTTATCGTCCCACTCGAATTCTTCGAGCTTCTCCGGGTCAACGGAAAAACTGCCATCTTTCTCGACATACAGCCCGCGGTATGCCTCCGGCACCTCGTCGAGCTTCGTAACCTTCTTAAATTTGAACTTTGCCATTCGAGCACCGCTCCAAATGTTTTTGAGTCGCGCGAGCACCGCCCGCGGGACAAGATTCGCCGCCCCTGAGGCGGCCAGAGGATGTCAGACTAAGGGATATGGGAATTTAATTATTCGGAGGGTGTCCGCTTTTTTGGCGGGAAGGATGAACGCGGAAGGATGAATGTAAAGATGACGTTTACCCCTTTACATTCCATAATCGTCAAATTTACGATTTTGATTGCTCTTCAATCTCTCTCAAGCTCTTCGTATAGCGACTCCGGCCCCAGCGCCTTGAGCGCCTCTTGCCGACGAAATCTTCAAGTTTTACATCGCCCTGCTTAAAAACCCCTTTGGCGCTCGGCAATCTTGCCAGTACGGCCCTGATGAAAGCCTTCATGCCTGGCGAGCGCAAAATCCTTGCAAGCTTTCTCAACCCACCCCCGGAGGACGCCCCCTGCGTCCGCGCCGTTCGCCGTGCAGGCAACGGCTCTAAACTTCCGTGAAAGGAGTCTCCGCATGGTTCAGGCATTAATTGAGAATAACAATTTAGAGCTTCTCGCCACTCAACTGGTGCAGGCCCAGGAGCTATTCGGTGCCCAACGCAGCTGAATGGCAGACTTGCAATGGGAACTCGACTCAACTACCACCGCTAGAGACAAAGCCTCTACTACCTTCTGCGCTTCTGCGAGGCCGCTGAGCGATAACATAAAGCAACTCATGGAGCCTGCTCTTAACCTGCTCTTCGAGCACAATATCTACACCAATCTTCCTGAGCCCGACCACGCAATACTTCGCCTGATGGAGATAGTCGCCCCTGATCTTGAACAGGCTTATGAATCGTTCACGGAAGAAAGACGTTAAATATCATTTTTGTATTCACCGTCGGCTACCGCGAATCAAAAGACCGATGACGAGCCCGGCTGCCGCCGAGATCAATATCGCCTGGCCCGGATTCTGGCGCGCGTAGTCTTTGGCCTGATTGGCGACCTCTTTGTAGTCCGTGTTCTGCAAGTCCTTGAACTT
>DASVWI010000010.1:0-33137 GCA_036389675.1 Pyrinomonadaceae bacterium | reverse complement strand
GTGGGGACGGGGACGGCGAAGTTCGATGTGACGATGGGGATAAAGGAGAGGGAAGGGAGGATCGAAGGGGAGATAGAGTACAACAGGGAGGTGATGGAGGAGGAGAGTGTGGAGAGGATGGTGGGACATTACAAGCGGTTGCTGGAGGCCATCGTCGCCGACCCGCAGCAGCAACTCTCTCGCTTGCCTTTATTGACGAGAGGGGAACGCCAGCAGTTGTTGGTCGAGTGGAATCAGACTCGGGCAGAGTATAAGAAGCGTAGCTGTGTGCATGAGTTGTTTGAAGAGCAGGTGCGGCAGACCCCCGCAGCCGTGGCGCTCGAATACGAGCAGGAGCAGTTGAGCTATCGCGAGTTGAACGAGCGAGCCAATCAGGTGGCGCAATACTTAAGACGGTTGGGCGTTGGCCCTCAGCGGCTTGTCGGGGTTTGCATGGAGCGGTCAATCGAAATGTTGGTGGGGCTTTTGGGCATCCTGAAGGCCGGAGGAGGATATGTTCCGCTTGACCCTGCTTATCCACGGGAGCGTTTGAGCTTTATGATGGAGGACGCAAGGCTCTTTGCCCTGCTCACTCAGGCTCAATTCATCGAGCGGCTTCCAGCACACGAACGGGTTGTCTGTCTGGACATAAACTGGTCTGCGATTGCTAAAGAGAGCAGGGAAAATCCGAGCAAGGAGATCACTGCTGATAATTCAGCCTATGTGATCTATACCTCCGGGTCTACGGGTAAGCCCAAAGGCGTGCAGATTCCTCATCGCGCAGTGGTCAATTTCCTAAGCTCCATGCGCGAGCAGCTAGGTGTGACGGAGCGGGAAATATTCCTTGCGCTCACGACATTGTCATTTGATATTGCTGCGCTGGAAATCTTTCTGCCGATCAGCGTCGGCGCGCGCGTCGTATTGATCGCGCGTGAAATTGCGACAGACGCCGACAGGTTAGCAGAGGCGATCAACAACTCTCGTATTACAACTATGCAGGCGACTCCGGCCACCTGGCGAATGCTTGTGCAGGCCGGATGGCAGGGCAGCGCAGAGCTTAAGATACTGTGTGGCGGCGAAGCGCTGCCGCGTGATTTAGCCGATCAACTGTTGGAACGCGGAGCGTGCCTGTGGAATCTTTATGGGCCAACCGAGACGACTATCTGGTCGGCGGCGAGCAAAGTAGAGTCTAAAGGGCAAACCGTCTCGATCGGTCGCCCGCTCTGGAACACGGAGATTTATGTGCTCGATGCCAGACAGCAGCCTGTTCCCATAGGCGTCCGGGGCGAGTTGTACATCGGCGGCGACGGCCTCGCTGATGGTTATCTGAATCGAGCCGAGTTGACCGCAGATAAATTTATTCCTCATCCATTCGGCACGCAGCCCGGAGCACGCCTGTACAGGACTGGTGATGTAGCCCGCTATCTCCCCCGCGGAAACATAGAGTTCCTCGGCAGGCTTGATCATCAGGTCAAGGTTCGCGGCTTCCGTATAGAATTGAGCGAAATCGAAGCCGTCCTCAACCAGCACTCATCTGTACGAGGCGCGGTCGTCGTCGCACGCGAAGACAGGCGCGACGACAAGCGCCTTGTGGCCTATGTCGTGACCGACGAAGAAGAATTATTAACAGCGGGCGAGCTGCGCAGCTATCTGGGCCAATACCTGCCGGTATATATGCTGCCCTCCGCCTTTGTTCGTCTGGACGCTTTGCCCTTGACTCCCAACGGCAAAGTCGACCGCCGCGCGCTGCCCGCCCCGGAACAGACGGGGCTCGTCGCCAGTGATCTGTACATAGCTCCGCGCAATACGGCAGAGGAAAAGCTGGCAGGAATTTTCGCGCATCTGCTTAACGCCAAGCGTGTCGGTGCAGAGGATAGCTTCTTCGAGCTGGGCGGTCATTCACTGCTTGCCGTCCAGCTCGTCTCTCATGTGCGCGACGCTTTTAATGTAGAGTTGCCGCTGCGCCGGATTTTCGAGACGCCAAGAGTCTCCGCACTGGCCTGTGTGATCGCCGAAGGGCTGTCGCGGCTACAGCCTGCCGGGATCGCGCCGCCGCTGCCTCAAATCGTTGCCGCGCCGGACGAGCGGCATCAACCTTTTCCTCTCACAGACCTGCAACAGGCTTACTGGATCGGCCATAGCGGCGCTTTTGAACTGGGCAACGTGTCGGCGCATGGTTATATGGAGATTGAAAGCGCTGACCTTGATCTGGCGCGTCTTAATCGCGCATGGCAACAGTTGATTGAGCGGCATGAGATGCTTCGCGCTATCGTGTTGCCGGACGGCCAGCAGCAGATCCTCAACGAAGTCCCGCCTTACGAGATCGAAGTCGTTGACCTGCGAGACAAAGAGCCATCTACGGATTTAGAGGCTGTGCGACAGCGCATGTCTCAGCATGGGCCAAGTATCAATCGCTGGCCGCTCTTTGAGGTTCGAGCGCACCTGCTGGATAAAGACAGAGTCCGGCTACATATTAGTATGAGCCTGCTGATCTGCGATGCCTGGAGTTTTCAGTTGCTGACGGGCGAGCTGGCACGGCTCTATCAGGATTCGGCGGCGACCCTCGCTCCGCTAGATCTTTCATTCCGCGATTACGTGTTGGCGCTGGAGTCCTTGCGCGATTCTGAAATTTACCTGCGCTCGCAAAAATACTGGTGGGAGCGATTGGCGGCGCTGCCTCCTGCGCCGGAGCTTCCTCTGGCACGCAACCCGGCTTCGCTTGTGCAACCTGTTTTCGTCCGGCGCACAGCCCATCTCTCGGCTGATCGTTGGCTACAACTCAAGACGCGCGCAAAGAGCGCAGGCTTGACCCCCACAGTCGTGTTGTGCGCCGCTTATGCGGAGGTGCTTGCGACGTGGAGCAAAACCCAGCGCTTTACGATCAATGCGCTCTTCTTCAATCGCCATCCATTGCATCCGCAGGTCAATGAGGTCGTCGGGAATTTTAGCTCGACCAATCTGCTGGAAATAGATACTTCTAATCATGAAAGCTTCAGAAAGCGCGCGCGACGATTACACGCGCGTCTGTGGGAAGACCTCGAACACAGTTACGTCAACGGTGTCCGTGTAATCAGAGAAATGAATCGTATGCAGGGCGGAACTGCCAGAGCAACCATGCCGGTGGTCTTCGCCAGCACGCTCAACATGAATCCCGCACAGATGAGAGATACGCCTTCAGGTCTCGACGGAGAGATTGTCTATAGCGCTTTACAGACTCCGCAGGTCTGGTTGGATCATCAGGTGTTTGAAGAGGACGGAGCGCTGGTCTTTAACTGGGATGCTCTGGACGAACTGTTTCCCGAAGGTCTCGTCGCGGAAATGTTTTCCGCTTACTGTCGACTTCTGCATCGCCTTGCAGATCAGGCGGAAAGCTGGCAGGAGGTCGCCGTACAACTGACGCCCCCGGAACAAATCGCCGAGAGGGTAACCGTCAATGCGACCGAGTCGCCCGTCAAAGAGAGATTGCTACACGATCTGTTCGCCGAGCAGAAGGCCGCGCGCCCGCTTCAAAAAGCCGTCATCGCTCCAACAAAAACGCTCACCTACGAAGAGCTGTCGCGTTACGCGAACCTGCTTGCTCACCAACTGAGACGGTTGGGCGCTCGCCCAAACACGCTGGTCGCGGTCGTTATGGAGAAGGGCTGGGAGCAGGTGGCTGCTGTGCTCGGCATTCTTCAATCGGGAGCTGCTTATCTGCCGATTGATGCCGGACTACCGACAGAGCGCCGCGCGCATCTGTTGCAGCACGGCGAGGTCAAAGTAGTCTTGACTCAGTCCTGGCTCAACGAGAGCCTGCATTGGCCCACGGGCATCGAGCGTTTGTGCGTTGACACGCTTGATCTCTCGGACGCTCCTCTGGAAACCCTGAGTCCTTTGCAGAGGCCGGAAGATTTGGCTTACGTCATTTACACTTCCGGTTCAACGGGACTCCCTAAAGGAGTGATGGTCGATCACAGGGGCGCTGTGAATACGATCTGTGACATCAACGAGCGCTTTGGCGTCGAGGCTTCGGATCGAGTGCTGGCGCTCTCGTCGCTGAGCTTCGATCTCTCTGTGTATGACATCTTCGGGCTGCTTGCAGCGGGCGGGACGATAATTTTCCCCGAAGCTTCCGCGAGCGCGTCACCTGCGCGCTGGGCGGAGTTGATAGTGCAGGAGAAGGTTACGATCTGGAATTCTGTTCCGGCTTTGATGGAGATGCTCGTCGAGTATGCGCAGCATCGTCCCGCCCTTGTGCAGGACTCTCTGCGCCTCGTGCTGCTCAGCGGAGACTGGATCGCCGTCTCTCTGCCTGAGCGCATTAAGAATCTGTTCAAAAATAGTCAGGTCATAAGTCTCGGAGGTGCGACCGAAGCTTCGATCTGGTCTATCCTTTATACGCTTGAGACCATTGATCCCGAATGGAAAAGCATTCCTTACGGCAAGCCGATGCTGAACCAGCGTTTTCATGTCCTCAACGAGAGGCTTGAGCCGTGTCCCATCTGGGTCGTGGGCCAACTTTATATCGGTGGCGTGGGCCTCGCCAAAGGTTACTGGCGTGATGAAGAAAAGACGCGCGCCAGTTTTATCAGCGATCCGCGAACGGGCGAGCGCCTGTATCGAACCGGCGATCTTGGCCGCTATCTTCCCGACGGCAATATAGAGTTTCTGGGAAGGGAAGACTTTCAAGTCAAGGTACAGGGCTATCGCATCGAGTTGGGAGAGATAGAGGCAGCGCTCTCCGAGCACGAAATGGTGCGGGCCTGCGTGGTCGTGGCCGTCGGCGAGCGGCACAAAGACAAGCGACTGGTGGCCTACGTCGTGACGGAAGACGGACACGCAATCAACACGGATGAGCTGCGTGGATTCCTCGGCGATAAATTGCCGGGCTACATGATTCCTTCCGGCTTCGTTACGCTTGAAGCTTTACCGCTCACTCCCAACGGCAAAGTGGATCGTCAAAGACTGCCCGCGCCAGACCTGCGACGCAACTCGCAGCCGCGCGCCTATGAGCCGCCGCGCGATGCTCTGGAACAAGAACTCTCCGCGCTCTGGGCTGAGATTCTAGAGCAACCGCAGATCGGCATTCATGACAACTTTTTTGATCTGGGCGGCCATTCACTGGCGGCGGTGCGACTGATCTCGCGCATACATCAGCGCTTTCATGTTGATCTTCAACTCTCCGCGCTCTTGCAGCATGCTTCAATCGAAGAGCTGGCCTCGCTGTTGAGGCTACAGCAGCGGACGCTGCAACAACGTGAAGAGCAGCTGACGGTGAAGCCAACGCATCAGGGCGGCGCTGAGATTGCGATGACCGTCGAGCGCGGATGCTCGCCGCTGGTCGCGCTCAGATCGTCAGGCCATCATCCGCCCCTGTTCTGTGTGCATCCTGTGGGAGGGACGGTGCTTTGCTACAGCGCGCTATCGCGACACCTTGGCACGGAGCAGCCCTTCTATGGACTGCAATCGTGCGGCTTGGATGGGCGAGTCGAGCCGCTGGAGACAATCGAGCAGATGGCAGCCACTTACCTCTCAGCCATCAGAGAGGTACAGGCGAGCGGGCCTTACACTCTGGCGGGATGGTCTCTGGGCGGAGTGGTGGCCTTCGAGATGAACAGGCAGTTAAAGAGCCTGGGCGAACAGGTGCGTGTCCTGTTGATGATCGACAGTTGGTCGCCGGTCGCAGGCATGGCGGTCGGTGATGCGGAGTTGTTGAGATGGTTTCTAAAAGATTTGGGTGTCAGACCACAGGTGCTGCCCGAAGCGGGATTGACAGACAAAGGTGATGCTGAAGAGCATTTGGGTGCGGCGCTTGAGGTGGCGCACGAAGCCGGACTGCTGCCTGCTGATATGGGGCTTCCGCAGTTGAGCCGCCTGTTTGGAATTTTCAAGACCAACATGCGCGCGATGTGGAAATATGTGCCGCGTGGTTCTGTCGAGCGGATCACACTTTTGCGCGCAGGCTCGCCCTCCCCCGAAGAGTTTCGCCGTCATCCGGCGTTCGCCGCCGCCGACACTGCGCTCGGGTGGGGTGCTTTGAGCGACGCGGGCGTGGATGTTCACACAGTGCCGGGCGATCATTACTCGATACTTGCCGAGCCCAATGTTCAAGTCCTGGCAGAGCGTTTGAAAGCTTCTCTCTTTCAATCGTCAGGAGTAACCCAGGAGTAACTGATCGTCAACGTGTGAGGATGATGATGATGCACGAGATAGAGACCGAGCGCCTTCGGCTGCGAATGTTCAAAGAGGATGATCTGGAAGAGCTGTATCTGATCTTCGGCGACCCGCAAGTAATGAAGTACCTACCGGGCGGCCAGCCACGCACCAGAGAAGCTACTGCGATAGGCCTGACGCGTACCATAGAGGGTTTCAAAAAGCGCGGCTTCGGTATCTGGGCGGCGACGCACAAAGAGCAGGGAACGTTGCTGGGTTATTGTGGGCTGGTATTTCTGGACGACACGCCTGAGATTGAATTGCTTTACGGATTCGCCAGCAAATACTGGGGGGCGGGTTACGCCACAGAGGCCGCCCGCGCGTGCCTTCGATATGGCTTCGAGCAATTAAAGTTTGAACGCATCGTTGCCATTACGCGGCCACAGAATACCGCTTCGCAGCGCGTGCTGGAAAAAATCGGAATGAGATTCGAGAAGGCGGCGAACTATTACGATAATGATGTCAATTACTTTTCTATCTCGCCAGAGGCATACAGGGCGGACGATGCTCTATACGTCCTGCGAGAAATCTCGTCTGAAGATTGAATCTGCGAGGCGACGACACGCGCGCACGTACGCGCCGTCTCGTCAGGCGAAAACAGGTGTTCAATCCCCTGCGCTTACTCTGCTCGCTGCGCCAAGCTGCGTGGCAGCCCTCTGGAATGCCGCGTCTATGTGTTTGAACTCCTCTTCGCGGGCCGGAATGTCCAGGATAAAGAGGCCTATGTCGTTTTGAATCAAACGCACCAGCAAATCGGCGACGCGCGCATAGTCGCCGACAAAATAAGGACAGTCGGCCTTGAAATTTCTGAAGGGCTGCAGCCAGTAACCAGTGCTTTCGTCTACGGCGTCGCTCCCTTTGATGTCTCTGATTTTGCTTGCCAGTCGCATCTTTTTCTTCCAGATGGAATCCGTATTCTTCATTGAAAGATCGAGAATCTGCTGGCCCTCCTGATCTTCTGGAAAGAGTTCGCGGGCGGCCTGCCATGCTTCCGCCGTGGTCGTGCGAGTGATGATACCGAAATGAATACCATGTGCTTCGCCGACGGCGCGTTCCATCTCCGGTTGAAGCATTTGCATTCCTATCGCGCCGACGCGCTGACTGAGACTTCGCGCCGCCTCGGATTGTCCGGCGAGCAAAAACTCGGGCCGCAGCGCTTCGGGGACTTTGGGCAGGAGCTGCAAGCCGGATGTCTTGTAAAACTTTCCGTCGAAGCTAGTCAATCCCTGTCCCGCGATCAGAGACTTGACGATCTCTATGTACTCGCCGAGCCGCTCGTACCTCTCGTCATGTTCCAGACGGTCGTTAAAGCCTTCAAGATAGCTCAGGGCCGCGCCCGTCACCATGTTCAAAAAAACTTTTCTCCCGTACAAATAGGCGAAGGACGAAACCATCTTGGCGGCAGTAAAGGGATGCATATATACGGGATTGACCGCGACCAGCGGGCACAGATTCTGTGTTTGCCTGATGACATCATGCGCCACCAGCCACGGCTCGACATACGTATCGTTGCCGGTAAAGATCAGCACACCCGTGCAGTCGTATTGCTCGCTCCAGCGAACGACGCTTTGAATATTTTGCCAGTAGAGCGTCAGGTCTAGCGTCCTCGGGCTGATGGTAAAAACATTAATCGTCTTCTCGGGTAATTTTATAATCATGCTTTCAAGAGTGCGCGGAATAAAATTTTCGAGAGCAAGGGGGAGCCAGTGAGAAAGCCTACAAAAGATATGCAGATTATTGCCTTAAGTCAACGGCGCGAGAGAAGCCCGGTATGTCTTCGTTTGAATGCTATAAACATCCAGGTTCGCTCTAAGATTCGCCTTTGATGCGTTAGCTCGTGCATAAAGCAATCGCGTTTAAGGAGCATGACGTGATCGGCGACACAGTGACAGGCGGATTGCGTGTATTCATCCTGATCTGGGTTGGACAACTCGTGTCGCTTATCGGCTCTGGTCTGACAAGCTTCGCGCTGGGCGTCTGGACGTACGAGCGCACGGGTTCTGTCACAAAGTTTGCGCTGATCTCTCTTTTTATGGTGCTGCCGGGCGTGGTTATCTCGCCTCTGGCAGGTGCGCTCGTTGATCGTTGGGACAGACGATGGGCGATGATCTTCAGCGATTCGGGCGCAGGTCTCTGCACGCTCATCATCGCTCTGCTTTTGCTCGGCGACCGGCTGGAAACATGGCACATCTATCTGGCGGTCGGTTGTATCTCCATCTTCAACGCCTTTCAATGGCCGGCATATATAGCGGCGACCGCGCTGCTTGTGCCCAAGCGACATTTCGGGCGCGTCGGCGGCATGATCGAGACCGGACGAGCGGCGGCGCAGATTGTTGCTCCTGCGCTGGCAGGCGTGCTGGTATTGACGATTCATGTGCAGGGTGTTGTCCTGCTAGACTTCGCCACTTTTCTTCTCGCACTCATCATGTTGCTGCTGGTTCGCTTTCCGAGACCAGAGCCGTTGGGCGCAGAAGAGGAGGGAATCAGGGGCTCGCTTATGCGCGAGGCTGGCTACGGGTGGAGCTACATCAGAGCGCGCGCGGGGTTGATGGGCCTGCTGCTGTTTTTCGCTACGAGCAATTTTCTGCTGGGGATCGTCGGCGTGCTCGTGACTCCGCTGGTCCTGGCGTTTGCTTCGGCTGCGGCTCTTGGCACGGTGCTGACGGTAAGCGGAAGCGGCATGCTGCTCGGCAGCTTTTTGATGAGCATCTGGGGCGGGCCGCGTCGTCGCATCAAAGGTGTGCTGGGCTTTATGTTTGCGAGCGGCGTCTGCGTCATGCTCGCTGGATTACGGCCATCCGTCTCGCTGCTGGCCCTGGCGGGCTTCTGCTACTTTTTCAGCTTTCCGATCCTCAACGGTTGCAGTCAGGCAATCTGGCAGAGCAAGGTCGCGCCCGGTGTGCAGGGGCGCGTCTTTGCTATCCGCAGAATGATCGCATGGTCAACGTTGCCACTGGCCTATCTTCTGGCAGGGCCGTTGGCAGATCATATCTTTGAGCCCCTGCTCGCCGCAGACGACGGTCGCCTTGCCGCAAGCGCAGGCCGAGTCATAGGAGTCGGGCCGGGACGTGGCATAGGCTTGATGTTTATCTTGATGGGCTTCATGACTATGCTGGTGGCCGTCTGCGGATACCTCTATCCGCGAGTGCGGTTGGTCGAGAATGAATTGCCGGATGCGATCGAAGGCGACGCTCAGACAAAAGAAGAGCAGAGCCGTCAGGCCGATCCGGCTCTGACTGAAGAGGTCTCGCAGCGCTGATGAGCGTGACGCCAGAGGGGCTCACTCTCTTTAAAGAATGTAATATGACGCAGCCCTATCACAGACCGTCGTCGCTTGATGGTCGCGCCCTTTTGTATTAAAGATACTTTCGCACGATAATCGAAGAGCCCATCTAACTTTTTAAGAAGAGGAGTAAAGGTTATGGAGAGGGAGGAGAGAGAAGATCAGACGATCTACAAAGTCGTTGTGAATCACGAAGAGCAGTATTCGATCTGGCCCGCCGACCGCGAGAATGCTCTCGGCTGGAACGACGCGGGCAAATCTGGAACCAAAGAGGAATGTCTGGCTTACATCAAGGAAGTTTGGACGGACATGAGGCCGCTCAGCCTGCGAAAGAAGATGGAAGAGGCCGCGAAAGGCGAGCAATAATTTTGATCGGCCATTAAGTGAAGAGAAGCGCGACAGCAACCGGTTGGCTTTCGTATTCGAAGCCGAACCCACAGGCAAGCATACGTCTGTTCTGCTTTCCGTATGCGGGCGGCAGCGCCGTCGTCTTCCGTTCATGGGCAGAAGCTTTGCCTTCAAACGTAGAGGTCGTCGCCGTTCAGCCGCCCGGACGTGGCGCAAGGATCATGGAAGCGCCTTTCACATCTTTGACGCCGCTCGTCGAAGCTGTGGCAGAAGCTGTGCGGCCACAGCTTGATAAGCCGTTCGCTTTTTTCGGTCACAGTATGGGTGCGCTCATCTCCTTTGAGCTGACGCGACGGCTCCGCACACGGGGTGCGCCGCAACCCGCCAGACTGTTTGTCTCTGGAACGGGCGCACCGCAGCTAGGGCAAGCTAACCCGCCGATCCATGCTCTGCCCGACAGCGAATTGACGGAAGCCCTGCGAAATCTCAACGGCACGCCTGCGGAGGTGCTGGACAACGCCGAGTTGATGCAGTTGTTGCTGCCGCTCTTGCGCGCCGATTTTGAGGTCAACGAGAGTTATGCTTATGCGGATGAGCCGCCGCTTGAGTGTCCGGTCACGGCCTTCGGTGGTTTACAAGATCAACAGGTGAGCCGCGAACGCCTTGAAGCATGGCGCGAGCAAACGAGCGCGGACTTTGTGCTGCGCATGCTGCCGGGCGATCACTTCTTTATTCATTCGTCACAGGCGCTCCTTCTAAGAGAGCTTTCCGCAGAGCTGTCAAGACTCGTCAAAACCACGCGATAATTTCTAACGATGACTTCGCTCAATCCCGACTGGCTGACTGCTCCGAAGAATCCGGTTCTGGAAGAAAATGAGATTCACGTCTGGCTCGTCGGCCTCGAACGATCAGCGAAAGAGCGACAAAGACTGTTCGATATTCTAGGGGACGACGAAACAGAAAGAGCCCGGCGTTTTCACTTCGACCGCGACCGTGCGCGCTTCGTCGTCGCGCATGCTGCGTTGCGGCTTATTCTTAGCCGTTACCTTCGACAGAGACCGGATCAGCTACGCTTTCACTCTAACGATTACGGCAAGCCCGCTCTGGGAACAAACTGCGATGGTGGGGAAGACTCGCTCCGGTTCAACCTTTCTCATTCGGAGGAGTTGGCCCTCCTGGCCGTCGGTCGCGCACGCGCCGTCGGCGTTGACATCGAATATATACGTGCTGATGTCGTGAGAGAGCAGGTCGCCGAGTGCTTCTTCTCGCGGCGCGAGGTCTTGATGCTCCGAGCGCTTCCAGCCAACCTTCAACCGCAGGCCTTCTTCAACTGCTGGACGCGTAAAGAAGCTTACATCAAGGCACGAGGCGAAGGGCTTTCACTTGCCCTGGAGGACTTTGATGTTTCTCTTATTCCCGGAGAACGAGCCGAGTTGTTGAGCGTCAGAGATAATCCGCAAGAGAGGGGGCGCTGGTCTTTGCGGGAACTGGACGTGGCTCAGGGCTACGCGGCGGCACTGGCCGTAGAAGGACATGATTGGCAATTAAGATGCTGGCGAGAGGAATAACGGTCGTCGGAGTCTACCGCCAATCCTTAATCGCAGCTTGACGCTGCCATGTTTGCCACTTGGCGCAAAGTTGGCATAGCCGAAATCAGGCGCTTACCCCGCTCCAAGCTGTTTACCACATCCCTGAGCCTCTGCGGGACGCCGTGCGCGTATCCGCGCGTGACCTTGCTGTTTCTGGTCTCGCCCGGCGTGGTCGAGTGGCCCAAGAGATCTGCGATGTCGTACTCGTGGACATTGGCCGCCCTGAGCCGTGTGGCGAAGGTGTGCCTGAGGTCGTGGAAGTCGCCGATCCTGGACTCCTCGACCGCCCGCTCGAAACAGACCATCAACTGGCGACGCTTCCTCCCCGTACGACTTGGGTCGAAGATCAATTCCTCGTCAGTTGCGTCTTGCCAGAGGCGCTTGAGAATTTCAAGCACGCGAGCCGTTAAGGGAATCAGGCGTGGCTTGTCGTTCTTAGTTTTCATGACGTAGATGAGTTTTTCAGTCTCATCTACATCCGCCCACTTGGCATTGAGCAATTCACCAAGACGCATCCCGACTTGGCATCACTTAAGAGTTCAGGGTAAAAGATTTCAGTCTCAAAGTAACGCTGCTTCATTGTAGATGAATTGTGTTTGAAGCTTAGACCGGGTGATATATTTTACGAGGGCATACAGGCTCTATCAGTTTCTGGACACCTGTTTGTCAGAACATGTTCAGCTCAAGGAATCGTCAACTGAAGATTAAGCATTAATGAGTAATGGTGAGACAAAAAGTAACATCCGCCGGAGGGTTGTACCCTTTGACGAACTACTGCCGCCGGAGGACTGCTCGGTGCTGGGCGCTCGTCATTGGGGCGACTTCGCCATCAGGCTTCACCGTCACCCGCCTTTTGAGGTAGGTGAGTTCTCTCTCAGCGAGCACGTCCTGAGTTTGCAGGTGGCGGGCCGCGTACGCTTCTGGCAGAAGAAGGGCAGTCGTCAGAGCGAGGGCGTGAGCCTCCCCGGGCAGATGTCTTTTAGTCCCGCCGGTCTTACTCAGGCGATGCGCCTGCACTCGCCAGTCACGGTTCTGAACGTGAGATTCGAACCCTACTTCTTCGACCGTGTGGCGACTGAATCGTTCGAGGCGCGCGGCGGAAAGGTCGAGCCAGCGCCCGTCTTACACGCACACGACCCAAGGGTCGCGCACATCGGCGCTGCCCTGATGGCAGAAACAGAGGCCGGCTTTCCTTCCGGCAGGCTCTATAGTGAAAGCCTCGCCACGGCGCTGACGATCCACCTTTTCCGGTCATACTCCTCGGTGAACCTCACCCACAGAGAGTACAAAGGCGGGCTGGCAGGACACAGGCTGCGCCGGATAGTAGAGTACATCAACGAGCACCTTGAGCAGGATTTATCACTGACAGAGATAGCCGCGGTGGCGGGGATGAACCCGTACCACCTGTCACGCGCCTTCAAGCAGGACATAGGTTATACGCCGCACCAGTACGTGCTTATGCGGCGTATCGAGCGCGCGAAGGCTTTGCTGGCCGGAACAGAACTCTCGATTGTCGAAGTGGGCTTAAAGGTAGGATTCCAAAGCCAGAGCCACTTCACCAACACCTTCCGCCGCCTGACGGGCGTGACTCCCAATAACTTCCGCCGTTCCCTTTAACAGGGGGGCATGATAGACACCTCCTTTCGCCCGTCTTTCATACATGCTCTTAAATAAAGTCAAGAATCGAACAAAAGCCTCAAGAATCAGCAATACCGCCGATTCGCTTTGAGTCTATACTTTCCGCAGTTCATTAGAGACAGCAGTTGATCCAAGTCGAGTGCCGGCCTGGCAAAGAGCGCGACTAGGATATCTCCGCCATCAGAAAATAGCGAAAAAAAGTAGAGCAATAGGGAGCTTGCCTGATAAAGTTTCCTGACTAAACGAAAACAGCAGGGGTCGCGATAGTCCTTAGCCTCCAGAAAGGGCACATTCTGCGAGGCTGGTTAAAGGTCGGCCATGGCAACACGGCACCTGCAAACCTGTGCCTCATCCTGACGACTTCCTTCTACTAATTTGGTCTGATTAAGCAATTATGTAACTATTTAGGCGCGAGCATGTTTAGGCTATTGCTCAACTGATGCAGTTGAAACAGTGAACATGATGCTCAAGGGGCACGCAATTGGGTTGGATAGAGCTGGTGCAATGGGACGTATCAATTTACCGAGAACCTGTCCGGACTAGCTGAAAAGTTCAAATATGTTCAAGTATCATATCGCCTCAAACAATTTTTATTGTGCGTACCTTGAAGCAAGGCAGGCACAATTGCCTAATGCTTTTCTACCTATATTACGTAATTCCTAATAGATTCCGCGCGACAATTTCCCAAGGCAGGAAGCGAGATCGAACTGACAGTGCCGTGAGCCACATAATAAAAACCGGACGTAGCAAATTGAAGAGGGCCGGTCTACCGAAAGTAGCCTGTAGGCAATTATGAGCGCCAAAAGTCCCATTAGAATTCTAACGGTCGACGATCATCCTATGTTGCGCGAAGGGATCGCCGCCGTCCTCGCCTGCGAGACAGACATGGTTGTGGTGTCGGAAGCCGATAACGGTCGCGAGGCGGTCGAGCAATTCAGAATCCACCGTCCTGACATCACCCTTATGGATTTGCAGATGGCTGTCATGAACGGTACGGAAGCAATTCTAGCCATTCGCAAGGAATTCCCCGGCGCACGCATCATCGTGTTGACTACATACAAAGGTGACGCGCAAGTTGTCCGTGCCCTCAACGCCGGGGCCTCCGGATACCTGTTGAAGAGCATGGTGCGTAAGGAACTGGTCGAGACTATTCGCAGCGTACACGGCGGCAAGAAAGTAATCCCGCCTGAAATCGCCGTTGAAATGGCCGAGCACCACACTGACGACGTGTTGACCGAGCGCGAAATCGAAGTGCTGCGGGAGGTGGCCGGCGGCAATGCCAACAAGGTGATCGCTCAACATCTCTCCGTTTCGGAAGAGACCGTCAAAGCTCACATGAAGAATATTCTCTCGAAACTGGGCGCGAACGACCGAACTCATGCCGTAACCATCGCCCTCAAGCGCGGCATCATCGACATCTAATCAGCCTCACCATCGCTTCCGAAGAACCGTCGGAGTAGTGCCCGCTTCGGCCTGTGACGGGCCTCCTGGTAGGCCGTTGCCCCGGGAATAATCAGTTCAACTTCGGTTCCCGTATCAGGACGGCTCCATACCTTCAGTTGTGCGCCAATCTTCTGCGCGCGCTCCCTCATCCCTTGCAGCCCGAAATGGCCGGGACGCTCCCCCTCTTCGAGGATTTTAGAATCAATGCCGCGTCCATCGTCACGAACGCGCAGACGAAACTGGCGTGTATCGTACGTAATCTCTACTTCAATATTGTGGCCGTCTGAATGGGTGAGGGCGTTCGTGAGCGCCTCGCGCCCGATGAAAAAAGATTCCTCCAAAACTACCGGGTGTAACTCGCGTGAGCTGCCTTCGACCACAGTCTTAAAAGTCGCCTTGCCGTCGTTCGGGGTCTCTTTCGCCGCCCGTTTGAACGCCGATGGCAGGTCATTTAGTGATGCCGGGGTCGCGCGCAGGCTTCGCACGCGGTCTCTACCCTCGGCCAAAACCTCGTCGGCGCGGTCGAGTGTTTTCTCCAAAGCCTCTCGGGTCGGCTCGTCGCCGGGCATCTGTTTAGCGACAGCGTGGAACTTCAAAATTAATCCCTGCACGCTCTGTAAAAGAGTGTCGTGTAAATCCCGTGCGATGCGCTCTCGCTCCTCAAGCCGCTCTTCCATTCGACCGCGCACTTGCCGGGCCACCTGTCGAAGCCGCAGTTGATAGAGCGCGCCGGCTAAGAAGAGAAAGGTTGCTATGAATAAGAGACGAAACCAAATGGTCTGGTAGTAGGCCGGGGTGATGGTGAAATCTAAGAACGTGCCCTCCTCGTTCCACACGCCGCTGTTATTGCAGGCCATGACGCGGAAGCGGTAGTTGCCCGGAGGAAGGTCGTTGTAGAACGCCTGACGGCGATTGCCCGCCTCCTGCCAATCTGCATCGCGGCCTTCCAGTTTGTAGCGGAATTGTATCTGCTCCGGCGCGGCGAGGCTGAGCGCCGTGTAGTTTATCTCCAAATTGCGTATCAGGGGCGGAAGTTGCATGGGCTCGCCCGCTTCGGAAGTCGCTTCGTAGGTCTCGCGATCGGCGATGATCTGTTCGACGTGCACCGGCGGCGGAAGCCGGTTGGTGGGCAGGTGGTTCGGATCGAAGACGCTGGCCCCATCCCAAGGTAAGAACCACAATTTTCCATCCGAAGACTTTGCGATCTGCGGGCTGTAATGGCCCGCAGCGGCAAGGAGTCTTACTCCGTCGGAACTGTCGAAAACAGTGGCCCGTATCGTTTGCTTCGCCTCCACAGCTTTGTCAACCGAGACGGCCCACGCGTCTAACTCGGGGCGTGCTATCTGCACCAGACCGCAGGCCGTGTACAGCCACAATGTGCCGGCGTCGTCTTCCATCGACCAGTGAACCGTATCGCAGGGCAATCCGTTCTTGCCCGCCAGCTTGGCGACACGACCGTTTTTCAACCGGCTGAGTCCGCCGTTCGTGGCTGCCCAGAGCACGCCTTCGCGGTCGAGGCGCAGGTGGTTGACGCGGCCCTCGCCAAGCCCATCAGAGGCCGCATACGACGCGCTGATCTGATTGTCTGCGAAATAGGCGACGCCGCCGAGATTAAATCCAAGCCACAGGCCGCCGCGCAAAGGATCGGCGACTATAGCGCTGGCGGGGTCTTGATGTCCCAGCGTGGCCCAGGGGATATGCCGAACCTCGCTACCGCGCGGCAGTTGATAAAGGCCGAGCCGCTCGCTTGCGAACCACATAGTCCCCGCCCCGTCCTGGGCTATGGAAATAAGGATTCCGTCTGAAATGCTTATGGGCGTAAACCGGTCATTCTCAAGGTATCCGATGCCGCGAAGCGTCGAGACCCAGATGCGACCGCGGTCATCCTGAAACAGAGAGACCAGTCCTGTATCCGGCAGTCCGCTCCCGACGACCTCGCGCACTCCGGTCCCCTGAGGCCCGACACGCTCACGGTAGATCGTCATTTGCCCGTCTTTCCACCTGTTCAAGCCATTACGGGTGGTAAGCCAGACGCTCCCGTCTCTGTCTGCCAGGACGGCCAGGGCATCATCATTCGACAGGCCCTGATTCACGGTGAGCGTGGCGACTGCAAATTCGCGAAAGCGGTCGAGGCCATTCATGGTAGCTACCCAAATATTGCCCTCACGGTCCTCAAACATGGTGTAGACGTTTTCGCCTGCGAGGCCGTCGGACGGCGTAAACAGGTCTGCCCTCCCCCCGCCTATATGCACGAGACCTCTGCGAGATGTCCCGACCCACAGACCGCCATCGCGATCGCGCAGTAGCCTTTTGGCTCGGAACTCCCCCACAGTAGCCGGGAGCGGATAAGCCTCGGTTTTCCCGTCAACGAACCGATGGATTCCGCCTTGCCAGCCGACAAGGAGGTTGCCAGCATCGTCTTCACCGAGACCTTGTATGCCGTCCGGCTCGCCGGGCAGCGGATAGAATGTCGGCGGGCCGGGTTTCCATCGCCACAGCCCGTCCTTCACGCCCGCCCAAAGGTTACCCCTGCTGTCCTCGTACAGATTGAATGCTCCACGGCCAAGAGCGCCATCCTCCCCGTAACACTGAACGCCGCCGTTCCTCAACGAGCAGAGCTTTCCGGTTGTAATCCTCATCCCGCTGGCCCACACAAAGCCTTCGTGATCCTCAAGGAGTTTGAAAATGTCATGACCGTCAAGCTCCGTGTACCGCGTCAGCTTGCCGTCCTTCCAGCCTGCGAGCCCTTTGAGAGTGCCAATCCAAAGAGTCCCGTCGCGCGCCGCGAGCAGACTGATGATGAAAGCGGAAGGGAGTTGCTGACCCGCAGGTAGCTGGAAGGGAATGGCCCTGTTCCCGTCGAAGCGGTAGAGGCCGAACTCTGTGCCGAGCCAGAGGTATCCGTCGGGCGTCTGGGCAATCGAGATGATCTGGCCTTTGGGAAAGCCGTCGCGGATTTTCCAGGACGTGTGCGCGTACTGACTCACATCCAGCGAGGGATTCAACGCGAACGCAGAAGGGCACCAAGCCAGCAGAACGCAAGCCAGCAGCGTGCCCGGCAAGACAAACCCTCGTCCGCGCGTCTTCACCATGTCACCGCATATTACCTTCAGCGACCTCAAGATACATCACACTATTTGGGGATTGACAGGATGACGAGCCCATGACTAGAGTCACGAAGCCCAGTTTGTTCAGAGAGGTGGTTTATGCACCAGCTCGCTTTGGTTTTTCTCCTGGCCGCTTCGTTTACGCCTGTCCTTAGCGCCCAATCCACGAATGCTTCTATCACGGGTCGTATAGCCGACCCCGCGAAAGCCTTGATTGTTGACGCCAAAGTATCCGCCGTCAGGGCCGACACAAACGTCCGTTACGAAACCACGACGAACGCTTCCGGCGAATACTATCTCACGAGTCTGCCACCCGGCGACTACCGCATTGAGGTCGAAAAGCCGGGCTTCAAAAAGATAATCAAGCCGTACGCGACCCTTAACGTACAGGATGCTCTCGGACTCGACTTTGAGATGACGCTCGGTTCTGTGTCCGAGACGGTCACGGTGGAAGCCGGAGGCTCTCCGGTCAATACCGAGTCGGCGACGGTCAGCACGGTTATCGACCGCACGTTCGTCGAGAATCTTCCTCTGAACGGCAGGAGCTTTCAGACGTTGATAACGCTCACACCGGGTGTGGTCCTGACGCCAACAGCCTTCAACGATCAGGGGCAATTCAGTGTGAACGGACAGCGCGCAGACGCCAACTACTTCACCGTGGACGGGGTCAGCGCTAATTTCGGCGTCACCGGCTTCATCGCGATGATGCAGAGCGCCTCCGGGGCGCTGCCCGCGCTCAGCGCCTCCGGCGGGACGAATAGCCTTGTGTCAGTGGACGCCATGCAGGAGTTTCGTATCCAAACGTCTTCGTTCGCGCCCGAGTTCGGACGCACGCCCGGCGGACAGGTCTCGATTGTGACGCGCTCCGGGACTAACGGCTTTCACGGCACGCTGTTCGAATATTTCAGGAACAGCGCGCTGGACGCCCGGGGTTGGTTTGTCAATCTCAATGGTCTGGCAAAACCTGCGACGCGGCAGAACGACTTTGGCGGAGTACTGGGCGGCCCGGTCCTCAAAGACAAGACCTTCTTCTTCTTTTCCTACGAAGGGCTGCGTCTGCGCCAGCCGTCGAGCCTGCAAACCGCAGTGCCCGACAACGCATCGCGACAAGCAGCGCCGGAGGCCATGCGTCCCTACCTGAATGCTTATCCGATTGCAAACGGAGCGGCGCTCGGAGGAGGCCTGGCCCAGTTCAACGCCAGCTTCTCGAATCCTTCCTCGCTTGATGCCTATAGTATCCGCTTTGATCAGATTGTTAACTCAAAGCTTACCCTGTTCGGCAGATATAACTACTCGCCATCAAGCTTAGATCAACGCGGGCCTATCTTCTCGTCGGGCAGAGTCCTCAGCACGATTAATTCGCTATCATCTTTCGTGCAAACCGGGACAATCGGCCTCACACAACTGATGGAACCCGGAATCAGCAACGAAGTGCGGGTCAATTACAGCAACCACAAAATCAGTATCAGGTTCATCGCGGATAATTTCGGGGGGGCCGTACCGCTTCCCGATTCCCTCTTTTTCCCGTCCGGGTACTCATCAGAGAGTAGCAATTTCATATTAATCATCGGAGGAGCCGGGCAGTACGTGCAGGGTAAACAGGGGACGGACGAGCAGCGCCAAATCAATCTTGTAGATAACCTATCAGTGACAAGGGGCAGTCATCAACTGAAGTTCGGCATTGACTATCGCTGGCTCGCGCCCTTCAGCAGTCCGGCTGCCTACCGTCAGTTCGCGCAGTTCTCAGGGGTGTCGACCGCGCAGGGTGGCGCGCTCTCGGGGACCGCCGTGTTCGCCCAGGCGACGACCTTTCAAGCCAACGCGCTCCTGTCACAAAACTTTTCGCTGTATGGTCAGGACACCTGGCATGTCACTCCGCGATTGACCGTGACTTACGGCCTGCGTTGGGACGTAAATCCGCCGCTGAAGGGCAAGAATCCGGCGAACGATCCATTTACCGTGGTGGGTCTGGATAACCCGGCGACGCTGACGCTGGCGCCTCGCGGTACCCCGCTTTATGAGACGACCTATGGAAACATCGCGCCGAGAGTAGGACTCGCCTACAGACTTCGAGACGGGGTGAGCTGGGGCACAGCCCTGCGCGCGGGCTTCGGCGTTTTTTACGATCTGGGGCAAGGATCTCTCGGAGGGGTCTCCAGTTTCTTTCCATATATCGCCAGCAGGAACTTTGTGCCCGGAGCGTTTCCGCTCAGCCCTCAGAATGCTGTGCCTCCCGTACTTACCACCAGTCTGCCCGTCGGTACAATACTTGTAGCCAATCCTAACTTAAAACTGCCGCGGACGTACCAGTGGAACGTCGCGCTGGAGCAGTCCATTGGAAGCAGCCAAAGCCTGTCTGCGACCTACGTCGGCGCTATCGGTCGCGACTTGCTCCGCGTGACCAACCTGTTCAACGTGAATCCGAATTTCCAGTTCATCGTGTTAACCGATAACACGGCGACGTCCGACTACCACGCTTTGCAACTGAAGTTCCAGCGGCGTCTGTCGCGCGGGTTGCAAGTGTTAGCCTCGTATTCGTGGTCGCATTCCATTGACATCGCCTCGACGGACGCTCTTGGTACAAATCTCAACACTCCGGGCACGGTTGCCAGTCCGAATGTGGATCGCGGTAATTCCGACTTTGACATCCGTCACTCTTTCAACACCGGCATGACTTACGACCTGCCCGCTATGGGGTCGCAAAAAATCGTCAAAGCGATATTGAGCGGCTGGTCGGTCAACGGTTTCGTTTTTGCCAGAACAGCGCCGCCCGTTAACGTCGTCGGCGCGAGTTTCTTTGCCGCGGGCACACAGCTTTCTCCACGCCCGAACGTCAAACCCGGCGTGCCTCTTGAGTTATACGGCGCGCAATTTCCCGGCGGGAAGATTTTCAACCGCGCGGCTTTTAGTGCCGCGCCAGCGGGGACACAGGGTAATTTCGGGCGCAATGTGCTCAGGGGGTTCGGAGCCTGGCAAGCGGATGTCGGGCTGCAGCGGCAGTTTCGCCTTAGTGAGAAGTTAGCGCTCAGTTTCCGCACCGAGTTCTTCAACATCTTCAACCACCCGAACTTCGGCAACCCCGTCAACACTCTGACAAGCCCCCTGTTCGGTCGCTCGACGCAGACACTGGCAAACAGCCTGGGGTCAGGCGGCGCCAACGGCGGCCTCAATCCCCTCTACCAGATTGGCGGGCCGCGCTCTGTGCAGTTCGCGCTCAAGCTTCAATTCTGAACAAGCCCGTTCGGTCAGACCCCGCCGATAAAGAACACAACCTCACATCTCTGCGCCGGACTAAGCATCTACGGGCCGAGACGACAATCCCCCAAAAGAGTTATTAAAGCGTAGCCTCATTTCGGGTGACGCGTAGTCAGGAAAGTTGCTACGCTCGCCTTCGTGCAAAGGCTGTTCTCCATGTTCCCCCAGGGCGGTCCGGGTGTCGCGTTATTGCTGCTCAGGATTTCGGTGGCGGTAATCTTCCTGCTCAATGCGGCGAGTTACCTTAACGTGTCTTACCTCCGCCTGCTCTTAGTGTGTGTCGCGCTGGCGTCCGTCTCCCTGAGCGTAGGCTTCCTGACGCCTTATTTGTCCGTCATCGCCTGTGCCGCCGCCATCGCGAATCTGCTGCTTGGCCCCGGCCCGGCCAACCTCATTTACATTACACCGGTGATAGACGCTGCGGCGCTCGCCATCCTCGGGCCGGGGGCTTATTCCGTGGACGCGAGACTGTTCGGACGCCGCGTTACGGTCATCACTTCCGGCACGAAAACGGACCTGCCGTAAACCGCTATCGCTATCCTCGGAACCGAAGACCATCTTCAGGCCACCGCCGCCCGAATTACATTACCCTTGCCTGTTACACACTCGGAGGGTATTAACTACTACCCCGATTGAGGTATTCGCCCTTCGTACTATCTAGGGTTTCGCGGTCAAGACCATGAAGAGTAAATTCACCTCATAACGGCGAAAGAAGTCACCCGGAGCGGCAACCGACGGGAAAATTCATCGCAGGCAGATCCATAAGCTTAACTCTTCTTTATGTTGTTCGACGTTTTTGATCGCCATCTTATCGAGAGAAACGGTACAAGGCACGATTCGGTAAGCGCCTGCCATCAGGGCAGCCAATCGTGAAAAGCAGTGCTGGAGAAGTTCTTCTGCAACTCTGGCGGTTCACTTAGTAACGGCACCCGAGCAGGTGCTTAGACTGAGACTTAAGAGAGAACGGGAGGAGCGTTATGTCGCAAGTTTGGTCAGCCAATGGTAACGCGAGCGGTTCAGGTGGTTACATTGCTCAAGCATCCCCGGCACTTGGCGAGAGTTCAATCGCTAAGACTCGCCATGGGCGCGCTGAGCAATCTCGCAATCACCAGCGCGGGCTCAATGCGGATTCAGTGATGTCTTCAGACAGGTCGCATGAGACGGAAACCGTCTTCGTCGTGGACGACGACGTTTCGGTGCGCGAATCGCTGGAGCTGCTGATCGGTTTCGCAGGTTGGCGGACGGAAGTCTTCGCCTCCGCGCAGGAATTCCTCGCCCGCCCACGAGTTCTTACCCCGTGCTGTCTGGTGCTCGACGTTACTCTCCCGGACCTCAACGGCTTGGAGGTGCAGAAAGCCGTCTCTAATCGATCCGAGATGCCAATCATCTTCATCACGGGGCATGGCGACATCCCGATGACGGTGCGGGCCATGAAGGCGGGGGCAGTAGAGTTCCTGACCAAGCCCTTCGACGACGAGGTGCTTCTCGGTGCCATCCGGCAGGGCCTTGAGCTAAGCCGCGCCGCGCTCGGTGAAGAGGCAGAGACACGGGAGCTGCGCGATTGCTACGCATCGCTTACGCCCCGCGAGCGGGAGGTCATGGCTCTGGTAGCCTCAGGCATGTTGAATAAACAGGTCGCCTTCAAGCTCGGGATCAGCGAGATCACGGTCAAGGCGCACCGTGGCAAGGTGGTGCAAAAGATGAAGGCAGACTCTCTGGCCGATCTGGTGAAAATGGCCCAGAGGCTCAGCCTCGCACCTTTATCGGGCCACAACATTCCGGCGACCCCGGCGACTATGAGTCTCTTCGGAGCAAACGTCTCTCCGTCTTAAATCAGGACTCGCGTCAAGACAATTAGTATCCATCTAAACCTCGCCTGATTGTGGCTGGAACTCTTCCAATTCTTCAATCGCAGTCAACAGGACGAGCTGTGTTGGATCATTCATTAAGATTTATCACTACTTGGGCCGTGTGTTCGTTTGCGAGGAATACTGGTCTGGGGCGAACCTGCTTAACGGATTTCTCCACAGGCTCTTCAAGACGTAGAGCCGAGTGCCGCGTTGACCGCCTCGGACAGGGCCGTCTCGCTGAACGGCTTGAACAGGCACTCGACCGCTCCCAATTCCATCAACCGCCGTCGAGTGCTTTCATCCCTATGAGCGGTGATGAAGACTACCGGAATCTCCTGCCGGCGACGCGCCAATTCCCGCTGAAGGTCGGGTCCAGTCATGCCCGGCATAGCCACGTCCGTCACCAGACATCTGGTCTGTCCCAGCCGCTCTGAGGCCAGGAACTCTTCCGCCGACGAAAAAGCCTGCACCTCAAAGCCTAACTCCCGCAACAGGTCAGGCAGCGACTCGCGCACGGATTCGTCGTCATCAACTACAGATATAAGAGGTAGTGTAGTCATCTTTTAATTCCTCGCGTTGCGCGTCCCGCGTCGAGAAGCAATCTACCCTGCCGGCGCCGCGATTGTGGAGACTCGTCAGTCGCCGTGTACGCATGGGATAGAGAAGGAGAAGGTAGCACCAACCCCTTCGTTGGCTTCGGCCCATAGCCGCCCCCGATGTCTCTCTATAATGGAGCGACTGACGTAGAGGCCGATACCCATGCCGTCGTCCTTGGTGGTGTAAAACGCGTCAAATAGTCTGTCCGCTGCTTGAGGGTCAATGCCTATTCCGGCATCCTGCACGCTCAGGCGCACATGATCGCCTCCGTCCAACTCAGTCCTGATAACCAACTGCCTCGGGCGCTCCTGAATATTGACCATCGCATCCGCAGCGTTTCTAAGCAGGTTCAGGACGACCTGCTGAAGCTGTATGCGGTCACCCGTCACAGGCGGGAGGTCGAGCGCAAGCTCCGCCCGCAGGATTATCCCGCTTCTCTGGAACTCACTCTGCAAGAGAGCGATTACCTCTCTTGTAGCCTCGTTGATGTCCACCGGTTCGCTTGGGTCGCCATTCCTGCTGAAGAGAGCGCGCAACCGCGTGATCACGTCGGCTGCGCGGTGGCCGTCACGGATCGTGCGCCGCACTGTTTCGCGAGCGCCGTCAAGGTTCGGAGGATCAGCCCCCAGCATCCTCTGACAGGTGCTGGCGTTGGTGATGATGCCCGCCAGAGGCTGGTTGACTTCGTGCGCGATTGAAGCCGTCAAAGCTCCCAGCGTCGCTACTCTGGATACGTGAGCCAGTTCCGACCTCAGACGACCGAGCGCCTCTTCCGAGAGCCGGCGTTCCGTCACGTCCTGAACCGCCGCGATGTACTCCAACTCCCCATCATGATCACGGGTCGCATGGGCGACCGCGTGCAGATACTTGATCGAATGGTCAGGCATCATCAGGCGGTAATGCCATTCGAAATCGTCGCCGCCCTGTCGTGCCTCTTCAACCATTTTCTCGTACAAGGTGAGGTCGTCCGGATGGACGCGAGTGCGGATCAGTTCGAGCGTTACGGGCACGCCAACCTCAAGCTCGTAGATGCGATAGAGCTGCTCCGACCATGTGATTTCGTCCGTCGCCACACGCCAGGAAAAGCTGCCGATGGAGCTGAGGCGCTGGGCTTCGGCGAGGAACGCCTCGCTGCGGCGCAGGTCTTCCTCGGCAAGTTTCCGGGTCGTAATATCGGAAGTGAATCCGACCATCCGAAGGGGCTTGCCCTCGTCGTCGAAAAACATCTGCCCTTTGGTCAAAAGCCAGTGGATGCTGCCGTCGGGCCATTGGACGCGAAACTCTGCCGCCACCTCTCCGTTTTCAGTCGCTCGAGCATCCTCGATAGCTTTGTAAACAACCGGCCAATCGGGCGGGTATATAGTCTTTTTCCAGCTCTGGTAAGTTCCATCGAAGCTGCCCGGCGCCATTCCGTGCAAGGCCTCTTGTTCCGGCGACCACGTGTTGATCTTTTGCTGTGGATACCAGTCGAAGGCCATCGCGCGAGCGGACTTCTGTGCGAGTTCGAGCAGATCCTGCTTGGCCTGCAACCTCTCGACCGCAAGCCTACGCTCGGTGATGTCAGTGTTTGTTCCGTACCATTTGACGATGTTGCCTTGTTCATCGCGAAGCGGGTTCGCACGGAATAGAAACCAGCGGTACTCGCCGTCGTGTCTCCGAAGTCGCGCTTCGGCCTCACCAGTCGCTTCGGAAGCCCTGATGCTGTCCCATGTCTCAGCCAGACTGTTCAAGTCGTCCGCATGGACTGCGGCTGTCCAGCCCCACCCGCCAGCCTCTTCCGCAGTGAAGCCCAGATAGTCCAGATAATGCTGGTTGAAGAAGTCGGCGCTTCCATCAGTACCCGCCGACCATGCCAGCGCAGGGATAGTGTCGATGGTGAGCTTGAGATTACGCTCGCTCGCCGCGAGCGCCTCCTCGGCGTGTTTTCGCTCATCAATGTCTATAATCAGGTTGTACCAGCGGACGATCTGCCCGTCCGCTCCCCGGAGCGGATACCCACGAGATTGAACCCAGTGGTAAACGCCATCAAAGCGTCTGGCACGTGATTCCAACTCGAAAGGTTCACCTGACGCCATCGCATGGGTGAAAAGCTCGACTATGCGCGGAAGATCATCCGGGTGCGTCGTGTCATCGTTACCCCAACGCTTAAGCTCCTCCAATGTCTTACCGAAGTACTCGACGATCTGACGGTTGACGAATTCGAGCTCGCCGCCGGGGGCAAAGACTGCGATCAACCCGGGAATGCTGTCTACAATCAGGCGCGAGTCGAGTTCGCTTTCAAGCAGGGCATCCTCGGCGCGCTTCCTTTCGTCAATGTCCGTCAACAGCACGCACCAGCGAGTGACCCGTCCCTCCGCATCACGAAGAGGAAAGCCCCTGTTCTCGAACCATCGATAGACGCCGTCCGAGCGGCGGAAGCGCTGCACGATATTATAGGGAGTCCCGGTCTCAATCGAGCGGGCGAAAACATCCGCGACGTGCGGCAGATCCTCAGGATGAACCGTGCCGTTTGTCCCCCAATGTCTCAATTCCTCCAGAGTCTGGCCGAAGTAGTCGAGCAACTGGCGGTTGACGACTTCTACGTAACCCGTCGCGGGGAGCAGGCCGACCAGCCCGGGGATGTTGTCCAGAATCAGTCGCGACTCGCGCTCTGTTTCGCGCAGGGCCTCTTCCGCTCTTCTGCGCTCCGCAGCCTCCTTCTGCAACGCCTCGTTTGCCGCGTCAAGTTCCTGCGTTTTTTGTGCAACGCGTTCGTCGGCGACTCGCCTCTGTTCGCTCAGGAGGCGTGACGCCTGTAGCCCTATCGCCACCTGATTCGCCGCCACGCTCAAAACAAGCTTCTCGCTCTGCCGCGGGAAATCCTCACGTCTTGAGGCCGCTACGATCACGCCGATCTCACCCTGAAGCCCCAGCCACACGGGCACGACCGTCATCTCGTTGTCCCCAACAGTGACTCGTTCCTGCTCAGGCCATTTCCGTGGGTCGTCTCCCAACCTGCGGTTGAGCAACTCTCTGATCTCCTGCGGCTCTGTCGGTAGGCTCACGGATTGAGCGACACGGAGCATCTCTATGGGTGACTGGCCGACTAAATCTTTCAGGCGCACATAGGCGAGATCAAGGTCGAGCGTATTTAGGAGCACATCGAGCAGGGTATGAGCAATTTCAGATTGTTCTCCGCCGCTCCAAACGGCGGGATCAGCGATGGCGCAGATCAGATCGTTAATGCGGCGCTCAAGGTGCTTAATCTCTTCGGCTGGATGTCCGAGTCGCATTTCCATGCTTACACTGCCTCAGGCTCAGTCTGTTTAGCTCGCCGTGCTCTAAGCTCACTCAAGAACTCCTCCGGCGGAACAAAGATTGGATTCTGCCGAAGACTACCCATGATTACGTTGATTCCGTGCACCGGAACTTTTCAGGACGCTCTCAAAGATGCCAGCATGAGCTATTTACCAGCGGATGTATACAATACTTTGGTATCGGTCTCAGGCCCGGACGAGGTGACTGCCCGAACATGCACGCAGTCATGAGATACATGCTCATCTTTATATGAGGTGAAGGTATCGGTCAATACCAGGGTAGCGACCGATACCTTCGTCTAATAGACGCGCCTTCACGCTCGTGGTCTACTCGCCTCCGTTATCGCATCCGAACGAATCCGGCAAGCGCATCGGACAGCTTTTCATCAGGGAGACGGCAATGAGAGTCGTAAAAGCCGCAGGCGTCCAACTGAGCCCCGTCCTCTATAGTCGCGAGGGAACGGTCGAAAAGGTCGTGCTGAAATGCACCTCTCCTACGACTTGATGGAGAGCCTCCTGTCTCCCTACGGAAGTCAGGAGGCTCTCGCGGTCGCACGAGATTTAGATGCGAAGGTAGAGCGTCTGCTGGAGACTGCGGCCCGGTGAAAGACCGAGTAGGAGGAATAGATGGAGAATCCCATTCTGGTTACAGGCGCGGCGGGAAGAGTCGGCGCAGTAGGGCGCACGGTCACAGAACTGCTGTTGAAACAAGGCAAAGCGGTACGAGCGATGGTGCGCGGCGAAGACGAACGCGCGCAGGCGCTCAGAAGTATGGGTGCGGAGGTTGTGGTCGGCGACCTGCTAGACCTCGATTCGATGCACAGGGCGATTGCCGGCTGCGAGACCATCTACTTCGGGATGTCCGTATCGGATGACTACCTGGCAGCGACGGTCAATGCGGCGGCGGTGGCGAAGCATCACGGCGTGAAGGCATTCATCAATATGTCGCAGATGACCCTCTCGCAGATGAGCATCACCGAAACCACCAAGAGCCCGCAGCACAAGCTGCACTGGCTCGCCGAGCAGGCGCTCGACTGGTCTGGTCTGCCGGTCGTGCACGTGCGCCCGACGGTCTTTTTCGAGGGCTTCTTCCTGATTTTCGCTGCGGATTCAATCAGGGAATCGAATCAGATCAGGCTACCGTTCGGCGATGGCAAGACTTCGCCGGTCGCGGCGGAAGACGTTGCACGTGTGGTCGCTGCGCTGCTTGCCGCCCCTGAGCCACACATAGGTAAGGTCTACCACCTGACCGGCCCGCAGTCGGAGAACATGCATTTCTTTGCCGGGGAGTATTCGAAAGCGCTCGGCTGCACGATCACTTATCAGGACATCCCGGTCGAGCCGTGGCGCGATGGCTTGCTTGAGAGCGGCTTGCCTGTGCACCTCGTGAACCACCTCGCGACGATGGCAGACCTGCACCGCGCGGGCCGCTACGACCGTATGTCGGACGACGTTCGCACGCTGACAGGAAAGGGGGCGCTGAGCGTGCGGGAGATGGTCACAAGGAACGCGGCCACTTTCGCCGCGTCAGCAAAAGCGGCACGAGTGTTTTCGGATACTCGCGCTAAACGGAACTGACTATCGAATGAGGTAGACGACCTTACACAGATCGCGCTCCGGCATTCGTGGTTAGAAAACAACCAAAACTGAAGGAGAAGTTCTATGCCATACGTTACCGTCGGTCAGGAAAATTCACGCGACATCAATCTTTACTACAAAGACTGGGGTGAGGGGCAGCCCGTCGTCTTCAGTCACGGCTGGCCGCTCTCTTCGGATGCCTTCGAAGATCAGATGCTCTTCCTGGCATCGCGCGGCTTCCGCTGCATAGCTCACGACCGGCGCGGCCACGGTCGCTCGGATCAACCCTGGGGCGGCAACGACATGGATACTTACGCCGACGATCTGGCAAAGCTCGTCGAGACGCTCAATCTCTCGGACGCTATCTTCGTCGGCCACTCCACGGGCGGCGGCGAGGTCGCGCGCTACATAGGTCGTCATGGCACAGGACGAGTGGCAAAAGCAGTGTTCATCAGCGCGGTGCTGCCGTTCATGCTCAAGACGGAATCGAACCCGAGCGGCCTGCCCGTCGAAGCCTTCGACCAGATTCGTGGGGGCGTACTCAACGACCGCTCGCAGTTCTTCAAAGACTTGAGCGCGCCCTTTTATGGCGCTAACCGCGAGGGCGCTCAGGTCTCTCAGGGCTTGCGCGACTCTTTCTGGCAGCAGGGTGTGCTGGCCGGACACAAGGCAGTGTTCGATTGCATCAAGGCCTTTTCGGAAACGGACTTCACCGAAGACCTGAAAAAGATAGACGTGCCGACGCTCATTCTTCATGGCGACGACGACCAGATAGTACCGTTTGCCGCCTCAGCGCCGCTCTCCGCCAAACTAGTCAAAGGCGCAAAGCTCAAAGTGATTCCGGGCGCGCCGCACGGTATGTGCTCCACGCTGAAAGACCAGATCAACACGGAGCTACTGGCGTTTTTTCAGCGACGCAGTGAAGCGACGGCTTAAGCATCACCGGCGCTGCACGCAGGCACTGCTGCAAGAGGTCTTAGACAAAGATAAAAGCCCTTGCCGCCCGGAGTGCGTCATCGCGCCGGCATCAAGTGTGCTTTTCAACACTGGCTCAAAAATTCATTCATGAGGAGGATTTATGTCAACGACAAAAGTAGCGCCGGCGCCGATGAAGGTGGCGCAGATTCCCGCGCCGGGAGCAGATTTCCAGGTAGTCGAGCGCGAGATTCCGAAGCCGGGTGCGGGGCAGGTACGCATCAAGGTGCAGGCGTGTGGCGTCTGCCACAGCGACGTGTTCACGAAAGAAGGCTTGTGGCCCGGCATTGAATACCCCCGTGTTCCGGGGCACGAATTAGTCGGCCTCATAGATGAAGTGGGCGAAGGTGTTTCCATGTGGACACTGGGGCAGCGCGTCGGCGTCGGCTGGCACGGCGGCCACGACGGCACTTGTACCCCTTGTCGCCGCGGAGATTTTCGTAACTGCCAGAACCTGAAGATAGCCGGCATCAGCTACGATGGCGGATACCAGGAGTACATGGTGGCTCCCGTCGAGGCGCTGGCTGCGATACCGGAAAGTCTGAGTGACACGGAAGCAGCACCTCTGCTCTGCGCGGGGCTGACCACCTTCAACGCGCTCAGGCACAGCGGTGCCAGCCCCGGCGACCTCGTCGCGGTGCTGGGTGTAGGAGGCTTAGGACATCTCGGCATTCAATTCGCGAACAAGTTCGGTTACAGGGTCGCGGCCATCGGGCGTGGCCCCGAAAACGCTGCGCTCGCGAAGAAGCTCGGGGCGAGCCTTTATATAGACAGTCGTGCGACGAACGCTGCGGAAGAGTTGCAAAAGCTGGGCGGCGCACAGGTGATTCTGGCGACAGCCCCAAGCTCGAAGGCCATGTCCGAGTTGATAGACGGGCTGGGGACGAATGGCAAGCTGATGGTCATAGGCGCGGATTTCGCCCCCATAGAGGTCACGCCATTACAGCTTATAACCGGGACTCGTACTATCCGGGGCTGGTCAACCGGGTCGTCGATTGATGCCGAGGACACGCTGCGCTTCAGTGAGCTGAGCGGCGTGCGCCCCTTGATTGAGACCTACCCGCTCGAAAAGGCAGCGGAGGCTTACGCGCGCATGATCAGCGGCAAAGCGCAGTTCCGTGTCGTCCTGACGATGCAATGAGAGGTCTTTGAAAGATGCGCGCTGACATTGTTCCGGGAGCGGTCTTCCCTGATTACGAGTTGCCCGACCAGACCACGAAACGCCGTAAGCTCTCCGAACTGCAAGGGCAACACCCGATGGTGCTCGTCCTCAGTCGCGGAGGTTTCTGCCCTAAGGATCGCCGGCAGGCCGAAGGGCTTGTTGAACTTCATCGTGAGATTGAAGTCGGCTACTGCCGGTTGGTCACTATCAGCACCGACAACATCACAGAGACGAATGAATACCGCAGCGGAGTCGGCGCTCACTGGCCTTTCCTCTCCGACGCGGGCCGCAAGGTTCAGAAAGACCTGGACATCGCTGAGTACACAGACCCGCTCCACAACCCCATGATTCCGCACGTGATTGTGCTGGAGCCGGGGCTGGTCATTTACAAAATCTACATGGGCTACTGGTTCTTCGGGCGGCCCACTTTGGAAGACCTCCGTCAGGACCTGCGTGCCGTTACCATGAAGTGCCGGCCTGACTGGGACATCACAACCCCGGAACTCAAAGCGGCCTGGGCTGAAGGCCGCAAGGAACTCTTCTACCCGTACGGGAAAACGTACGTTCAGACCATAGGGGAACAGGATTAGGCGCTGATAATGGTGAAACTAAGCGGTCTGGCGCAACCGGCGATTGATGCCGCAGGCGGCCTCAACAACTGGCGTCAATTCGAGACTGTTTCGACGCACCTTTTGAACGATGGCGCGAAGGCCATCCGATGTTCGGAGGAGGTACTGAAGTGTCCGAAGGAATCAATCATCATCGCCGCAGCTTCCTTGGCGCTATGGCCCTGACCCTCGCCGCTAGCAGGCTCGGCCTGACGAGTTCAGCGGGCGCACAATTTGACAAGACAAACATGGCGAACGCGCCAGCGGTCAAGCCGGAGGCAGTCGCCTCCTTCGGCGTGCTGAAGCAGATCGATGCCGGCGTCCTGAATGTCGGATACGTCGAAGAAGGCCCGGTCAATGGCCCTCCGGTAATTCTGCTGCACGGCTGGCCCTACGACATTCACAGCTACAGAGATGTCGCGCCACTGCTGGCATCGAAGGGCTACAGAGTGATCGTCCCATTTTTGCGCGGCTACGGCACGACGCGCTTTCTTTCAAATGAAATTTTGCGTAACGGGCAGCCATCGGCGCTTGCTCTCGACACCATTCATTTGATGGATGCGCTTAAGATCGAGAAGGCGATCATCGGCGGCTTTGATTGGGGCGCGAGGACAGCCAACATTATGGCTGCGCTCTGGCCCGAGCGCTCTAAGGCTACGGTCTCCGTGAGCGGCTATCTGATCGGCAGTCAGGAAGCGAACAAGATGCCGTTGCCGCCGAAGGCAGAACTCGAGTGGTGGTATCAATTCTATTTCGCGACCGAGCGCGGGCGCGCAGGCTACGAAAAATACCGCCGTGATTTCAACAGGCTCATCTGGCAGCTCGCTTCACCGAAATGGAACTTCGACGATGAGACGTTCGAGCGCAGCGCAAAGTCCTTTGACAATCCCGACCACGTCCAAATCGTGATTCATAATTACCGCTGGCGGCTCGGCCTTGCCGAAGGCGAGGCGAAGTATGATGAGTTTGAAAAGCGGCTGGCGGCAGCCCCTGTGATCACTGTGCCGACCATCACCATGGAGGGCGATGCCAACGGCGCGCCGCACCCCGAAGCCTCCGCGTACGCCAAAAAATTCTCGGGCAAATACGCGCATCGGGTCGTCCGTGGCGGCGTCGGCCATAACCTGCCGCAGGAAGCACCGCAGCAGTTTGCCAAAGCGGTTATAGAGGTAGACGGTTTCTGAATTTATTGTGGGATGTACAAAGCAATCGCTAAGATTGGTCTTAACTGTTATGGGTAGAGAATCCCGGCGAAGGTAGAGGGAAGGACATTTTTATGGCGTACAATCAGCTTTCAGACGAGGAAAAGCGAGTCATCCTCCGCAAGGGCACGGAAAGGCCGTATACAGGCGAATATGACGACCTCTTTTCGCCCGGCATCTTTATCTGCCGGCGCTGCAACAACCCGCTCTATTCGGCGGAGGCCAAATTCCATTCAGGCTGCGGATGGCCGAGCTTCGATGAAGAATTCCCCGACAGCGTCGAGCGCCATCTTGATGAGGATGGACGCCCGTAGAGATTCTTTGTGCCCACTGTCAAGGCCACCTAGGCCATGTCTTCGAGGGCGAGGGCTTCACAGACAAAGACACACGACATTGCGTTAACTCCCTTTCCATTCGCTTCATTCCAGAAGGCGAAGAGTTGCCGCCCGTGCTCGACGCTGACTAAAGCCGAAGGCCCTTTTCAATTATCTCGACGCCACAGAAGTGACTGCCACGAGCGCCCTATTCGCTGAGGACACTGGCGGCAGTCCACAGTCTCTGGTATTTATCAGCCTGCTTCCAGCCTGAGTAAGCCCTGCGGGTAGCGTAAGACCGCCCGCAGGGCTCTTCTGTGTTCAAAGAAGAGAGCAAATTCCAGATTTTTATTTCACCACCTCAGAGACTAATACCAGGGTGTCGACCAATACCTTCGTCTAATAGATTCGCTCTTAAGCCTGTGGTCTACTCGCCCCTGTTATCGCATTACGTTGCGCCGAGTCAGCGGACAGCTCTTTATGTGGGAGAAAAGAGACACCATGCAACTCCAAAGGGCACATCACACAGCCAAAGCACATGTCACGCCGATCTTCGGGCCGCTCCGGCGATTCCCCTTCATGCTCCTGACAACAGCACTACTTCTGACATCACCCCTTACTGTGCCCTCCCAGCAACCCGCTTCTACGGGTTCGCAGGAGGCTTCAAAGCCCCTTCAGGCTTTCGCCAACACTGATGATTCCATCCGCCCCTTCCGCGTCC
>DASVWI010000009.1:0-34000 GCA_036389675.1 Pyrinomonadaceae bacterium | reverse complement strand
ACTGGTGAGCCCGCCGTAGCGGTTAGAGAACTCCGGTCTGGACATGATCTCTGCAACTAAATCCTGCTTGTTGAGTTCCAGTTGCTCGGCGGTCAGGAATCCGCTGACGAAGGCCAGATCGCTGACTTCATCGTAGCGAAGGATGCGACCCAAGCCAGTGCGATAGAGACGAATCACAAAGAACTGTCTATCGAAGAACTCTCCAGAGCGGAGGAAGCCGTCGCCAGCGACTGTTACTCGGTCGCAGGGTGGAGGAGGCTGACCGGGCTGTCCGCACTTGTCAATACGGGTTATCCATCCGTCCCAGCCTGCGGGGTCTGGCTCACGCGAGAGCAAGTCCACATAAAGCTGGCGGACAAAGAAGCTGGTGTTGTCTATCGGGTTGACTCCCCCTGTCTCGTTCGTATCCGTGATTGTTACAGGAACTACGGTGTTCTGTCCGAGCGTCCCACCCACGGGGCTGCTCAATGTGATGTTCAAAGTCTCCGCAGCCTCAAAGTACACGTCATTAACAATGCTCAGGGAGAACTGCTTACTGGTCTCACCGGCGGCAAAGCGTAATGTCCCGGCGGCGATGTGGTAGTCGCATTTCCGGGAGGCGAAGATGGTCGCCTGTCCGGGAGTATTGGGATTACAGTTGAAATTAACATCCGTGGAATCAGATGTCGCATATTTGACCGTGGAGGGCGTGGAGATATCGCCTGTCCGAGTGACGCTGATGTTGAGGAAGGCTGAGGTTTCCGAGACCGAATAGTTGGCCTGGCTGAATTGCATCCTCGGAGCGTCGTCGTTGGTGATGGTGAGCACAGCCGTCGCGGGAGTGCCCGGATCGCCGCTGCCCTGTACGTTGCTCAGGGTGAGATTGATCGTCTCGTCCGGCTCACTCGTCGAGTCATTGATAATCTGAACCCCGAAGGTTCGAGTGGTCACGCCGGGGTCAAAGGAGAGCGTGCCGGACGTGGCAAGGTAATCAGTGCCGGCTGTGGCCGTGCCGTCGCTCGTCGCGTAGCTGACGGTCGTTAATCCGGCAGAGCCGCCGGTGCGCGTGACCGTGATGGTCGCTATGGCATTATTCTCTGGCGACGTGTAGGTCGAAGCGTTGAATTGCAGAGTGCCTCCGCTGTTGACATTGATGTTGACGCTCTTGCTGTCGGTCAAAGCGCCTCCGACCCCTGTATTGCCCAGATCGTTGACCTCTATCGTCAACACCGCCGAGCCGGAGAAGCCCTGCGTCGGCGCAAAGGCCATACCGTGCAAGGCGGCATTGATGCTGGTGATTGTGCCCGTAAAGGTCATCGTCGTATCGGACGAGCCGTCGCCAACACTAAAACTCAAGCCCGCCGTGCCCGTGAGCGTGAGCGTGCCGTTCGTGACCCCCAACGTGACTTGTATGGGATTGCTTCCGGCATCAGCGTCGAGGACGAAGATGCGATTGTTCATGGGCAGAGAGAATTGGAGATCCGTGTTCTGTGGAACAGACTGAGCGACCGGCACATTAGCGACGGGTGCATCGTTAACCGCGTTGACCGCCACGGTGAAGGAGCGTGAGAAGCTGTTGATGCCGCCGTTTGCCGTGCCGCCATTGTCCGTCACCGTGACGGTGATGAGAGCCGCGCCCGTTGCGTTCGCCACGGGCGTAAACGAGATTGAGCCCGCGCTCGCAGGTGAAGCATATGTGACGGTCGGGTTGGGAATCAGGGCTGTGTTGCTCGAAGTGGCGGTGATTGTTAAAGCCTGAGATTCGCCGCCGCCCGCCGTGATGCCTGAGAGGTTGACCGTTTGAGTCGCTGCGTCCTCCTGAATGTTCAGGTTGCCGATGGCGTCCAGCGTCGGAGCGTCGTTGACCGCGTTGACCGTCAACACGAAAGTGTCGGCGCATACCTGACAACTGACGGCGTTGACCTGAACGCTAATGGTTGCCGTGCCGCTCTGGTTTGCCACAGGTGTAATCTGCAAGGTGCGCGTCTGGCCTGTGCCTGTGACGATCAGATTAGCGTCAGGCACAAGCGCCTGATTGCCGGATGTCACAGTTACGGTCGAGCTTCCGTCGGTGTAATCGCCGATGTTGAAGTTGAAGGTGAGCGGTGTGTCTTCATTTGTCGCCTTGTCCGTGATGTCCTCTATGGATAACTGAAACTCGAAGGCTCCGATGTCGACGGTAGCAGTGGTATCTGCGTCCGGGCCGTCCGAGATACGCGGAAAGCCGGGGCCGCGCTGGTCAGTAGTTAGACCGGCATCGGTGGCGAAAGTGTCAGCGCCCGCATCGAGAGCCGGAGAGCCGACGAGCAGCGCGTGCGTCTGCGTCGGGCCGCCGTTGTTGGCAAGCGGGCCAAGCTTCGGGTCGAGCGGCGCACCGCTGGTTCCGACCTTATCGCCGTTCATGCCGTTGACGAAGCCCGGGTTGCCGAATGGGCCGCTGTCCGGATAGCCGATCAGGTTATAGCCCTGTGAATTGAAATTGCCCACTACGTCAGGGCCACTGCTGTTGGCGGCAATGATAGTGTTCTTGACGGTCGGGCCGGGAGACGTAAAAGAGGCAACTGCGCCACCGGAGCCTGACGCGGAACTGTTGCCGCTGATCGTGCAGTTGGTCAGCACCAGCGTGGTCGAGCCGTCGGTATTAATGGCGGTGCCCGAACCATTACTGAGGATGCGATTGCCGCTCACGGTGCTGTTCAGCATGGTCAGCGAGAACCTGTTTAAGATTCCGCCTGCGCTGTTGTATGCAGTATTACCGCTGATGGTGCTGCGCACGATAGTCATTGATCCGCCATTTTCGATGCCGCCGGCGTATCCGCTCGCAGTTGGCCCATTAAGGCCGGCACTGTTGCCGCTCACGGTACTGTCTATGAGCTGTACGACGCCCGTTCTGGTGTAGAGGCCGCCGCCGTGACCGCCGAAGTTGCCGTCGGGGTTGGTGACAGTGCCGCTGTGGCCCCCGCTATTATTGCTGATGGTCACGTTGGTTAATGTTACCGAGCCGTGGTCGCTATAGATACCGCCGCCGCTGCCACCGTCCCCGCCGGTGCTTGTGAGACCATCGCCGCCCATGCCGCCTGTATTTCCGCTGACCATGCAATTAGTCATGGTCAGCGTGCCCTCGTTGTAAATTGCTCCGCCTGAGCCGCCAACTCCCGGGCTTTTATTGCCGCCGTTCCCGCCGTCGCCGCCCTTGCCGCCCCTATTACCGGTGAGGACGCAATCAGTCATGGTCACCGTGCCAAAGTTGTAAATCGCTCCGCCCTTTCCGCCATCTCCGCCACGCTCGATGGATCCAGTGCCGCCGTCACCACCGCTATTGGCGATCATAGCAACGTCAGTCAAAGTCAGGTCGCTGAAGTTTAAAATGGCGCCACCGTTTTGAGCGTCAACGCCAGTGGTGCTGGATAAGCCGCTCGAAGATTTGCCGTGCGTCAAAGTCATCCCGGAGATGACGACAGGCCCGTTTGTCGAACTGGCATAGAAGATACGGAAATTATTCCCATCAATCGTCAGGAAGTTCGAGCCCGGCCCCTGAATCGTTACGGAGCCCGGCAGGTTAGGCGTAAGACCCTGTATGGTAATCGTGTGCATCCCCGAAGTGTCAAAGACTGTCGGGTCAAAGACGATTGTGTCAATCGCGCTGCTGCTGCCCGCTGCGCATTCTCCGGGAGCTGAACCGGACGGCGTGTTAAGAGCAGCCGACGCGATGGCTTCTCTGAGCATACACTTGCCGTCACTGGCGTTAGGCGTGCCGTCATTGGTGGTGTTGACGGAAATGATCGCTCCTGCCACAAGCATCGCCGGGACAGGCATCATCGCGCGAGCTGCCGCGGCCTGCTCCGACGAAGGCACACTTTGCCTCTCGCTGCTGGCGAGCCCTGTGGTGGTGGATAGAGCACCGGCGACGAGCAGCGTCAGGCTACAGAGTAATAAGATCAAGCTCAGCGACGGTTGCCGGGCATAACTGTAGGCGCGGGGCGAAGAGGATGTGGGAGGCATTATAATTCTCCAAAATAGAAGTTGCCGTTAGCGCTAACGCTTGAGGGCGGAGAGACAAAGAGATTCCTCCGGGACTTGGAGAAACCACACGGGACGCTATCTTGTTTGCGGTTATCTAATTGAGGCGAAGCAGGAATCAATCATACAAAGCTGTACGAGGCGGCTGTGGCTTTGTCTGTCTGAGAGCGACGGAAATCCATTTCCGTCCTTCCTGTTTCACAGATCATGCGCTAAGTTTTGGAGACGGGAGTAAAATCCATTATTAGCGCAAGCCAGAAAACTCTAACCGAAGGCCGGTGAATTGGCAAGGTTTTCGTAACGACGCTGGACGAAGTCGTGTTCCCGGCGTTTAGAAGCCGACGCGACGCGCGCGCGCAATACCGCCTCCCTTTAAGCTTATGCCGAGACCCATACTGATCGTTGAGGATGACCCGGATATAGCCGAGAGCCTGCGCTACAATCTTGAGCGCGAAGGCCTTCAGGCGCGCGTGGCCGAGACGGGCGAGAAGGGGCTCGCGGCGGCGCTCGATGCACGGAATCCGCCCGCGCTGGTAATCCTCGACCTGATGCTGCCCGGGATGAGCGGCACGGAGTTGTGTCGCAGGCTGCGCCGCGAGCCACGCACGAGGCGCACGCCGATCATCATGCTGACGGCGCGCGCTTCGGAGACGGAGCGCGTCGCGGGCCTTGACCTCGGCGCTGACGACTACATCACCAAGCCGTTTTCTGTGCGCGAGTTGATGGCGCGCGTGCGCGCAGTGCTCAGACGTGTGGACGCCGACACGGTCGCGCGTTATGAAGACGGTCGGCTTCAGATTGATTTCGCGGAGATGCAAGTCCTCTGCGAAGGGGTGAGCGTGAAGCTGACGCGCAAGGAGTTCGCGCTGCTCGCCATGCTGGCCGGAAACGCGGGCCGCGTCGCCATGCGCCAGCGCCTTCTGGATGATGTCTGGGGCTATCAATACTACGGCGACTCGCGCACACTGGATGTCCATATTCGTCGCCTCAGGCAAAAGCTCGGCCCCTGCGGCGACCGCATAGAAACGGTCGTCGGCGTCGGCTACCGATTTAAAAACAGTGACCAGTGATAAGTTAAAGACGGCTTCGCTCTCGTCACACGTCCTTCTTCGCTCGTCACTGCTTCCGGTTTTGCCTGTCACTTGCGACTCGTCACTGCTCTCTTTATGTCTGATCGTTTGTGGTTCGCGCTTTTTTTGTGTGGTGTGAGTCTGGCGGCGCTGCTGGTGGCGCATCCGTGGAGCGCGCGCACGGGACTCGTGATATTTTTCGCCGTGCTCGCGGGGATTGCTTTCGGGCGGCTGCTTTTTCGCAGAGACAAGGCGGGCGGCGCTCATCCCGTAAAGGCGGTGGGCACGTCCGAGCAGAGCCTGCTTGCCGGGAGCGACGGCGTGCCGGCTTCGGCTTTGCTCGAAGCGACGATGAAGAACATGCGCGAGGGCATGCTGGTCGTCGATCAAGAGATGCGCGTGGTGGCGTCGAACCGCGCGGCGCGCGAGATTTTCAGCCACGTCGAAGGCCCGCTCGAAGAGAAACGCCTGACCGAGCTGACGCGCAACCCCGCCATCCATACGGCCTTCGCCGACGCTCTCGGTAGAAACAGCCGGGCCGACGCTAAAGTCTCTATGGAGGCGGCGGATCGTCAGACCTTCACGCTGCGCGTCGTCCCTCTGCACTTGAGCGGCGAGATCAACACGCGCGGGGCCATCGGCGTCTTCTTCGACATCACTCGACTGGAACGCCTTGAGAGAGTGCGACAGGAATTTCTCTCAAACGTCTCGCACGAGCTTCGGACACCGCTCACGGCGATCATCGCTTTCGTTGAGACGCTCGAAGACGGCGCGCTGGACGACGCCGAGAACAACCTTCGCTTTCTCGCCGTCATACGCCGGAACGCCGAGCGCATGCACAACCTGATCGACGACATTCTGGAACTGTCAAGGATAGAGGCCGGGACAGAGCGGGTCGAAGCCGTGCCCGTCGGCCTGCGCCAGTTGGTGGGCGATGTCTCGACGGCGCTGGCCTCACGCGCGAGCGCCCGCCATGTGACGCTCAGAAACATGGTCGCTCCTGATGTGCGTGTGCTGGCGGACGCGCGCCGTCTTGAACAGATGCTGACCAACCTCGTCGACAACGCGATCAAATTCAACCGTGAGCATGGCATCGTGACGATCAGTCATACGAGCGGTGCGCGTGATGCGATCAGCGTCGAGGACACGGGCGACGGCATCCCGGCGGAACACGCCGCGCGCATCTTCGAGCGTTTCTACAGGGTAGACCGCGCACGCTCGCGCGATATGGGCGGGACGGGACTGGGGCTCGCCATCGTCAAGCACCTTGCATTGGCCCATGGCGGCGAAGTGAGAGTCCGTTCGACGCCCGGCGAAGGCTCTACCTTTATCATAGAGCTGCCGACGGGCGCGCAGGCGCAGCCCCTAGAAGAAGAACCCGCCAGATCAGGCGATGAACACGCCGACCCTCTGCTTCAAAGCGAGCAAGCACCGGGCGATCAGGTGATACGCTCCTGAGCGTTGAAGCGTAAAAAGAGAGGGCAGTACCGTCCGGCTCAGGGCGAGCGGTACTGCCCTCATCGGGCTCAGCATCCCTCTTATCCTGCTAATCGAAGGCTCGCGATGATCTGATCGAAGGCGGGTTTGTAGGTTTCAAACTCGTCTTCGGGAGCCATCGTGATGAAGTAGAAGAGCTTGCCGTCCGAGGTGGCCGTCGTGTAGACGATGTCAATCTCGACAACGCCCGTCACGGCTGAAGGGCCGGCGACGACCGTTGCGTATCCGCGTCTCCCGCCGAAGTTGATGGCCTGCGGGGCACGCGCGACGCGGAAGTCCGGATTCATCTCTATCTGCTGTCGGATGAACTGCGTGTTCGCCGTTTCCAGATCGCTTGAGTTGGGTGCGACCGCGCCGACGAAGAGCCCGTGGGTGACAAAGACCGATTCATCCTTTTGCCCGTATGCTCCGCGAGGCGCGAAGATCATATTGACCTCGTCGGAAGTGAGCGCGTCCCAGTTGTCCGGGTAGCGCAGGGCGAACGAGCCGTCGCGCGCCTGAAACTCTGCCATCGAAGCGGAGGGCACGGGAGGTCTTGCGCCGGGCTTATTGTTATCGGGGTCGCTTGGGCCTGTGCGCTGTGGCTGGCTCGTCGAGTTGAGCTGACCGCCCTGTCCAGTGAGCAGGGCTTTGGCCTGCTGAAACTCATTCGAGTTACGCACGGCGTTCTGGCTCACCCGCATGCTCTGCATCTCTTTGGTGATGGTCGCGATGCGATTGCCCGGGTCTGGATGATCGCTTAAGAACTCGGGCGTGCGCTGGCCGCTGCGCTCCTGTAGCGTCTTGAAGAAGCTCGCCATGTCGCGCGGGTCGTAGCCGGCGTCGGCCATGACGTGAACGCCCTCTACGTCGGCCTGCGTTTCGGCAGTTCGGCCAAACTTGAGAAAGACCATGTTCGCGCCCGTGCCGCCGATGGTCGTGATGATCTCGTCGGCGTTGCGGCTTCCGCCCGCGATGGTGCGAAGGATGTCTATGCCGCGCTGTGCGACGTAGGCTTTCGATGCCTGATTAGTCCCGTGGCGCAGCGCGACGTGTGAAATCTCGTGTGCGATGACGCCCGCCAGCTCGCCCTCGTTTTTGGCGGCGGCCAGCGTGCCCGCGTTGACGAAGATGTAGCCGCCGGGCAGCGCGAAGGCGTTGATATCTTTGGTCGCGATGACGGCGAACTGGTAGGTGAAGGGATAGCCGGGCGCTTTCTCCGCGAGCCGCTTGCCTAAAGCCTGTATGTAAGCCGTTATCCTTTCATCACGCAGGATGGGCACTTGCTGCGCGATCTGCTGCGCCGATCTTTTGCCAAGCTCCATGTCCTGCTCGGGCGTGAAGAGATTGAACCCGGCCTTGAAGTGCGGGGCGGGTCGCCCCGAGGCTGTCGTCCCCGTCTCAGCCCCACGATCACCCAGCAATCCGCGACAGGATAGCTGCACGAGCATGAACGAAAGGATGAGCAGCGTCGCAATGCTTTTTCGTCTCAGCATAGATACTTCTCGGAAAAAAGCGCGCGGGGCTATCTCCTGTCGGCGCGCTCAAGCGAGAGCGGCGACAGGCATCCGCATTCCATCAAACGGGGGAGGTAACAGGGGCACATCAGTAGGCTCGAATCTTAGACTATTGCGTCCGCGTCCGCCACTAAATTGTTATTGACGCTTGAGCGGCGTTCCACCTCGCGATGAATACGGGACTGCCTGCTCGATTCTGTGATAAGGTGCTGGCTCGCCCCCTCTTGTGAACATTGGAAACCTGATCTTGTCGCTTAAAGCCCTCGCCGGAGATGAATAGATGTCTTCACAAACGTTCAGCTCAGCCGTCGGTTGGCTGGATGAGCGCATCGCGCGCGACCCCTCAATCAACCCGCAACTGTTCGCGGAGTTGTTTCAGTCGCAGCGCGAGCTGGGCCTCGTTCATGACGAGCGCCCCTTATGCCCCTTTCTGCGCCCGCACATGCTCTCGCGCTCCCTTTACGAGCGGGTCGCGCGTGCCGCCGAAACGCTCGCCTTCGCCTTCGAGCGCATGGCGCAGGCGGCCCTTTCAGACCCAAAGCTTCTGTCAGAGCTGGAGCTGACCGAGCGCGAAAGGACGATGGCACGTTTCGATCCGGGCTACCCACGCCTGTGCGTGACCAGCCGGCTCGACGCTTATCTCGACGGCGAAGATTTTCAATTCCTTGAGTACAACGCGGAGAGCCCGGCGGGCGTGGCCGATCAGATGCAATTGGAAAAGGTTCTCTTCGGGCTGCCGCACATGAAGGAGTTCCTTGGGCGGCACGCGCATTGGAGCGCGCGCCCGCACCGTCTCCTGCTGCGCGCGCTTCTGGACACCTATCGCCGCTGGGGCGGACAGGCGGAGCGACCGCAGATCGCCATCGTGGATTGGGAAGGCGTCTCGACGGCGACGGAGTTCGAGGTCTTGAAAGAGTATTTCGACGCCGAAGGCTACGCGACAGTGATCGCCGACCCGCGTGCCCTCAGCTACAACGATGAAGCGCTCATGGCCCGTGACTTCCGCGTAGACATTCTCTACAAGCGCGTCGTCATACACGAGTTTCTGGAAAAGTACGACGAGACGCATCCACTCGCGCGCGCCTACAGCGAGCACAAAGTCTGCATGGCTAACTCATTTCGCACGAAGCTGGCCCACAAAAAAGCGGGCTTCGCCATCCTCAGCGACCCCGCTTACGAGCACCTCTTTACGCCCGCACAGCTCGCCTGCATTCGCCTTCACATTCCATGGACGCGGCGCGTGCGCGAGGGGTGGACAACCTACAAGGGCGAGCGGCGCGAGATGACGGACGTGCTCATGCGCGAGCGCGAGCGCCTGATACTTAAGCCCAACGACGATTACGGCGGCCATGGAATCGTCATCGGCTGGGAGACGGACGCCGACGCGTGGGAGGAAGCCATTGGGCTCGCGCTCGCCGCGCCCTTCGTCGTGCAGGAACGCGTCGCGGTCGAGAAGGTTCGTGTGCCGATGTTCACGGCTGACGCGGTCTCGACCGAAGAGATGTTCATTGACTTCGACCCCTTCCTCTTTCTCAATAAAGTGGAAGGCGGGCTCGTGCGTCTCTCGGCCTCATCGCTCTGCAACGTCTCATCGGGTGGCGGCGAGACAGCGCTCCTCGTGCTGGAAAATTTCTAGGAGTTTGACGACCGCAGCCCTTCTCTTAACTTGCCCAAGAGGAAACGCTTTAGGTAGTCTCTGTTGCAGAACATTCAAGGAGACATTATCACTGTGCAGAACGAACAATTACCGCAGGGCGTCAAATTTGTGACGGCGGCGGACGGGATCGAGGAATACCGGCTGGACAACGGCATGAAGGTGCTGCTCATGGAGAATCGCGTCGCGCCGGTCGCGACCGTGCTGGTGCTCTACAAGGTCGGGTCGCGCAACGAGGCGGTCGGCTACACAGGCTCTACGCACCTTCTCGAACACATGATGTTCAAGGGGACGCCGACCTTCAACAAGGACAGGAACACGCAGATCGCCGCCACCCTGCAAAAGATTGGCGCGGACTTTAACGCCACCACCTGGTACGACCGCACGAACTATTTCCAGACCGTTCCCTCAGATCAGATAGAGCTGGCGATACATCTCGAAGCAGATCGCATGCGTAACTCTCTGATCGCGGACGAGGACAGGCAATCGGAGATGACCGTGGTGCGTAACGAGCTTGAGCGCGGGCAGAACGAGCCGACCGAGGTGCTGGACGAGGCCGTCTATGCCGCCGCCTTCCGCGAGCACCCCTATCATCATCCGACCATCGGCTGGCGCGCGGATGTCGAGGGCGTGCCGACCTCGCGCCTCAAAGCCTTCTACGACACCTTCTATCATCCGAACAACGCGACGGCCATCGTCGTCGGCGACTTCGAGCGCACGGGCGTGCTCGGGCTCATCAATAAATACTTCGGCGCGTACCCGGCATCAAATGAGCCCATCCCGGAAGTCTATACGGAAGAGCCGGAGCAGCAGGGCGAGCGCCGTCTGGTGATTCGTCGCGTCGGCGAGCTGGCCGTCGTGCAGATAGCATTTCATACGCCGGGCGTGCTCGGACAGATGAGCGTCCTCTCTAACGCGGCGCTGGCAGAGCGTGCCGCAGACCCGCCCGCCCGCAACGACATCTACCCGCTCGTCGTGCTTTCGGTGGCGCTCTCGCACGGCATCACCAGCCGCCTCTACCAGTCGCTCGTCGAGACGCAGCTCGCCGTAGAGGTTCACACCAACGCAGACCAGCATCGTGATCCGGGTCTCTTCAACGCGGTGGCGATGGTGCGCCCCGGTGTCGAGCCGAAAGAGGTGGAGGAGGTCATCCTCGCGGAGCTTGAAAGGGTCGCGCGTGAGGGCCTGACCGATGCGGAGGTCGAGAAAGCCAAACAACAGATCATCGCGCAGCAGGCTTATAACAGCGACGGAACCTACGCCATCGCCGTCCTGCTGTCCGAGGCCGAGGCCGTCGCCGACTGGCGCTTCTACAAAGACTACACCGCCAACATCGCGAAGGTGACAGCCGCCGACACGGCGCGCGTCGCACGCACCTACTTTACGGAAGACAATCGCACCATCGGGCATTTCATACCGAAGCAGCCGGACGGAGGCAGTAGTGGTGGGGGTGGCGGCGACGACGACAGAGCCGACGGCGATGAGCCGGGCAGCAACGGAACTGGCGGCAACGGAACAGGCAGCATTGGGCCAACTTCCGTGCGCGCTCTCTTTCCGCGCGGCGTTAAGTTTTACGACGAGCCTACGGCGGAAGACGAAGGCAACGCGCAGCGCTTAGAGGAAGCGCACGCGAGCAAGTCTTCGGACGCGGCGGCGGCGAACACGCCCGCGAGCGTCGGCAGGTCAAACCTCGCCGCGCGTGTCGTTCGCACACAGCTTGAGACGGGCGCAACCCTGCTCGTGCTGGAAAACCACGCGACGCCGACCCTGAGCCTGCGCGGCAGCTTACGCGCCGGTTCTTATTTCGAGCCGCGCACGCGCCCCGGCCTCGCCAGTATCACCGCCAGCATGCTTGAGCGCGGGACGCAAAAGAGAGATAAGCTACGGCTCGCTCATGACCTCGAATCGGTCGGGGCCGAGCTTGATTTCTCGACCGACCCGTTTGCCGTCAACTTCGCGGCGCGTGCCCTCTCGAAAGACCTCGGGCTCATCATCACTACGCTTGCGGAGCAGTTGCGCGAGCCCTCGTTTCCCGCCGACGAGCTGGAGAAACTGAAACAGCAGACCGTAGCCTCCATACAGGAACAGCAGGCCAATACGCGCTATCGCGGCTACGAGCGCTTCACCGGGGTCATCTTCGACCCGGAGCATCCCTACTACGTTCCGCCCGGCGAGCGTCTTATCCAGAGCATCAGCTCGATCACGGTCGAAGAGGTGCGCGCGTTCTACGAGAAGTATTACGGCGGGCGCTCGCTCATCCTCTCAATCGCCGGAGACGTGAGCGCCGAGGATGTCAACGCTCGGTTCGCCGCCGCCTTCGAGACCTTCGGCGGGCCTGAGACGATTGACATCAACATCACAGACCCCGAGCAGCAGACAGGGCCACGGCAGGAGGTAGTGCTTCTCAAAGACAAGGCCAACGTTGACGTGCTGATCGGCACGGCTGCCCCCCTGCGCCGCTCATCCGAGGATTACTACGCGGCGATGATCGCCAATAGCGCTCTGGGCCAATCGACGCTCTCCTCAAGGCTGGGCCTACAGGTGCGCGACAAAGAGGGCTTGACCTACGGCATCAATTCCATCTTTCGCGCGCCTTCTCTGGCCGCAGGCCCTTGGTATGTCGGCGTCTCCGTCAACCCGCAGAATGTCGAGAAGGCTATCAACTCCGCTCTCGCAGTGCTGCGCGATTACGTGGAGAACGGCATCGGCGAGCAGGAGTTGGAGGACGAAAAATCTTCCGCCATAGGCTCTTTCAAAGTAGGGCTGGCGACCAACGCCGGACTTGCGCGTGCGCTCTGGAACGCTGAGTTCTACGGGCTCGGCGTGGACTACGTGGACCGCTACCCGCAGATCATTCAGGCTGTCACAATCGAGGAGGTCAACGCCGCGATTCGTAAATACTTCAGGCCGGATCATCTCACGGTCGTCGTCTCCGGCGACTACGAAGCAGCCGCGCCCGTGACGACTCCGCTGGCCTGAAAGGGTGCGGCTCACTGACGGAAGGCAAAAGCAGCGAGGGGCGCGCGTCTCCTCCAGTGGCTTTTGCCTTTTATCTTTCTCGTCGGACAACCCTGTGGCTATTGCTTGTATTCAAAGCCTGAAAGCACCTCGCGCCATACTCCTGCTCGAATTTGTTTTAGGAGGTCTTCAATGCGTTTCAAACCTTCCATCCTGATACTTTCACTCATCGCCTGCAGCTTCGTGTTCGCTCAATCCGCTTCGGCCTCTGACCCTGCGCCTGAGAGGCTGGCCCGCCTCGCCGTCTCCGAGAATGTGGCGGAATCAGGCAGGGCCATCGCAGCCCTGCGCGGGATGGGGCCAGCTGGGCTGCGCGCCATGTTTGAGGTCTACCGCAGCGAGATAGAGCGCCACACGCAGAGCACGTCAAAAGACGAGAGCCCCGAATGGCGACGCCTGACGGCGGCGCTCGACTCCGTCAGCCAGCAGCGCGACAGCTACGCGGCGGGCCTCTACTGGTACACAGACCTTGAGCAGGCGAAGCGTGCCGCAGCAGCAGAGCGCAAGCCGATTCTTTCGCTCAGACTGCTGGGCAATCTCAACGAGGAATTCAGTTGCGCCAATAGCCGCTTCTTCCGCACGGTGCTCTACGCCAACCGCGAAGTCTCCAGCCTCCTGCGCGAGCGTTTTATCCTTCACTGGAAATCCGTGCGCCCCGCGCCGCGCGTCACCATAGACTTCGGCGATGGCCGAAAGCTTGAGCGCACCCTGACGGGAAACAGCATTCACTACATCCTCGACACGCAGGGAAGACTCGTTGACGCGCTGCCCGGCCTCTACGGGCCAAAGGCTTTTATGAACGGGTTGGCCCAGGCGGAAGAGGTCGTCAGGCAGTACGAGGGTAAAGACGAGGGGATGCAGGCCGACATCTTCTATCGCTATCACAGGGGACGCGTGAATCTGACCGCGTCGGCATGGACGGCGGACGTGCAGAAGATCGGAGGCAAAGTTCCGAACACTGTGCTGGCGAGGGTTTCGGCGAGAAACCAGAACCCGAGCGCGATGGAGGCCGCCCCATGGGCTATGACTAAGATGGTCGTCGAAGCGAACATACTCAAGAGCATCACCACGGATGCCAGAGAGCTTGAGGCCGTCACCGATAACGAGGCTTGGGCCAAGATCGCCGCGCTCCATTTACCGGACTCGCAGCTTGACGAGCGCAGCATCGCCCTCATTCGTCGCCACACCCCGACCACGGGCGAGACGGCGAGCGCGGGTCACGCCAAAACCTCGGACAAAGATCAACTCTCGCGCATCGTCGAGAACCTTGAGCGCAACATGGCGCTCGACACGGTGCGTAACGAGTACATACTGCGTAACCGTTTACATGCCTGGCTCGCCACCTCGCTGCCGAACACACCCCTTGAGACTTTTAACGATAAGGTCTACGCGGAGCTTTTCCTGACGCCCGGCTCAGACCCATGGCTCGGCCTCTATTCGCCTGACTCCTACACCGCGCTTGAGAACGGCGGCATCAGCAAGTAGGAAACGATTAGCCGCAACCCCCAACGGCTGAGAGCCGCGACGAGGGGCGAAAGAGATCAGAGCTTGATTGTCTTTCGCCCCTCTCGGGGCTTACCCATAAGCCGCCGGACATGCTCCCGAAGGCCACTGTGCCCAGCCGATAGCTCCGGAAACATTAAAATCCCGGTCTTGCTCTTTGGACGTTTCCTGTGCGAGTATTCGTCTGCGACGAACACGGTAGTCCCCTCGCGCGCAAATCCTTCTCGAAGGTAACTGGGCTTGCTCTCCGCTTTGTGCCCCCCGAAGATGAGTTGCACTGCCGCCGCCCGATTGGTGCTGGCGGCGATGCTGGCGTTCGCGCTTCTCGCCGGGATTGTTCCCGTGGGCGCTCTCTCGTCCGACCACCAGACCTGCCAGATGAGTTGCTGCGCGGGCAAGCCAGCGCACGACGCCGGTTCTTGCAGCACAGCCTTCGCAGACGAGCCGCAGGCCGAATCACCCGCCGAGCCCATCAATGAAGCACACGCCCACAAGGGCGGGACGCACGGCGCGTCCGCGGAGATTGTTGAGGCCGCACAGGGATGCGGAACAACGGCGCAGCCGTCTACGGACGAGGCTGGGTCTTCGTCGCGCGATCAGTCCAGCCCGGCACGGAGCATCACCGCTCATGCTTTGACGACACCCTGCTCGCCTGAGTGTGCCGCGGCCTCCCTGAGCGCCTTCGGGCAGGTCAGGCGACCGCGCAACACATCGGCGCTTGCGACCCGTCACAGCCCGCGCCCAACCACGCACGCCGCTCCGGCGGAACAGGTCGCAAAGCTTCAAGTCTTATCCGTCGTCACGGGTCGGCAATCCGGCCCGCGAGCGCCGCCACTCCGCCCCGAAAACCTGCCGGCTTAATCGTTGACGCACATGGCCCAAGAGAGAGCGCGCGCGCGCGCACCGCTCGCCTTCTCTCCTTCGGCGAGAGTTGCGCGCCAGCGTTTCCCTTTTCCATTGACGAGGGAGCGCGAGAAAGCGCGTGCGGTCAATCATAGCCCGGCTCATCCGTCCGCGAATCGCCTGATACTTCCAGTGTCATGCGTTCATTGCCCAACGGATGAGCATAGAAGGGTTTGACGGCAAAGACCCTTCTCGGAGCTGCACGGGGATGGATTGGTGAGGGCGACTGTTGCCTCACCGGAGCGAAAGCAATGTTCTCGAAATCAAAGCGAGCGGGGCTGTGGCCTATCTTGACGGCGGCCTGCCTTGCCGTCCTCGCGGCTTTTTCCGCTGCCTCTGTGGCGCGCGGGCAGCAAAGCGTGACCAACGCCACACTGAGCGGCCACGTAGAGGACGACGGCGGCGCGAGCATAGTCGGCGCTCGCATCACGATCAGGAGCCTTGATACCAATCAGGAGCGGGCCGGCCTGAGCGATGAAGAGGGCCGCTACAGATTCTCCTATCTTCCGGTCGGGTTGTATCAACTGACGGTCGAGCGCGAGGGCTTCGCGACCGTACAGGAGAGGCTCACGCTCTCCGTCGGACAGGCGCTGGACGTGACCGTCAGGCTCACGGTCGCCAGTGTCGCGGAAAGCGTCAACGTCACTGCCGACGTGCCCGTCATCGAGGCCGTCCGCACGCAGGTCTCCGAGACCATCGTGCCGCGCGAGATTGATAGCCTGCCTTTGAACGGTCGCAACTATCTCGATCTGGCGCTGCTCGTGCCCGGAGTCTCGCGCACCAATACCAATAGCAACCAGCGCTTCGCGGAGACTTCAGCCGTGCCCGGCACGGGCATCTCGATTGCGGGCCAACGCAACCTCAATAACAGCTTCCTCGTCGACGGCATGTCCGCCAACGACGATGCGGCAGACCTCGCCGGCACTTTTTATAGTCAGGACGTGATACGCGAGTTTCAGGTCATTACGTCGGGCGGCATCAGCGAGTACGGGCGCGCATCCGGCGGCATCGTCAATATCATCACGCAGTCCGGAACCAACGACTGGCGCGGACGCCTCTACGGCTTCCTTCGCAACCAGCGACTAGACGCCAGAAACCCCCTCGCCACGCGCAAAGACCCGCTGACGCAGGCGCAGTACGGCGCAAGCATCGGTGGGCCTCTCAGGTCGGATCGCACCTTCCTCTTCGCCAATTTCGAGCAGACGCGCCGCCACGACGCGAGCGTCGTCACCATCACGTCCGCAAACGTCGCGAGCGTCAACGCGCGGCTCGATCAAACCGCTTACGCCGGCCCGCGCATAGCGACGGGCATTACCCCGGGCGGCTATGATGTGACGGACTTCTTCGCACGCGTCGATCACAGGCTCAACGACGCGAACCTGCTCTCGGCGCGCTACAGCCTGTACGATCTGTCCAGCAGGAATGCGCGCAACGTCGGTGGGCTCAACGATGTGAGTCGCGGCGCTGGTCTCGCCAGCTTCGACCAGACCATCACCTTGAGCAATGCCGCGACCCTTTCGTCTAAAAGCTTTAACGAGACGCGCTTTCAGTACACGCGCAGCCGTCTGCGCTCCCCCGTCAACGACGAGGCAGGCCCAGCCGTCAATATCAACGGCGTGGCATCGTTCGCTGCCGCCACCTTCTCGCCCACGGCGCGCGCGATAGACCTCTACGAGCTGGTCGATACTTTCACCTACGGGCGCGGCGCGCATTCTTTCAAAAGCGGCGCGGACTTTCTGCTCAACCGTGTGAACATAGTTTTCCCGGGCGCGCTTTCCGGCGTCTATACTTTCTCTTCGCTGGCCGATTTTATGCGCGGGAGCTACGCCACATTCCAGCAGGCTTTCGGCGCGACCGAACAGTTTCAATCGAACCCCAACCTCGGACTCTTCGTGCAGGACGAATGGAAGCCGCGCTCTGATTTGACCATCAACGCGGGCCTTCGCTACGACGCGCAGTTTCTACCCGACCCCGTCAGAACCGACGCGAACAACTTCGCGCCGCGCTTTGGGCTCGCCTACGCGCCCGGTGATCGCAAATGGGTCGTGCGCCTAAGCTTCGGCATCTACTTCGACCGCATACCGCTGCGCGCCACCTCGAACGCCTTGCAGCGCGACGGCTCGAAGTATCGCGTGGCAGTGCTCTCGTTCGGGCAGGCGGGCGCGCCCGTCTTCCCTCATGTGCTGGCGGCCTTCCCGCAGGGGCTGCTGGCGAGCGTGACCACTGTTGACCCTGAGATCAAGAACAGCTACAGCCAACAGGCGAGCTTGCAGATCGAGCGCGAGCTGCCGGGGCAGGCTTCGCTCTCGCTCGGCTATTTACACTTGCGGGGCTTGCACCTCTTGCTCTCGCGCAACGTCAATGTGCCGACCGTGCCGGCCTCCGCCGGTATCGCTAACCTTGGCCGCCCGCGCTCCGACTTCGCCAACATCAATCGCTTTGAAAGCTCCGGCGACTCTTACTACGACGGGATGACCGTAAGCTTTAACAAGCGCGCGGGCCGCTGGGCCAGCCTCAGGCTCTCCTACACGCTCTCGAAGGCGATTGACGACGCGGGCAACTTCTTCTTCTCAACGCCGCAGGACAATCAGAACCTGAGGGATGATCGCGGGCTCTCGGACAATGACCAGCGGCATCGCCTGACGCTGAGCGGCTCTCTCGAAGTCCCAAAGACGAAGAACGGCTCTGCCTTGCGCGGCGCGCTCGCGGGCTTTCAGTTGAGTTATATTTTAACTTACGGCTCAAGGCTTCCGTTCAACATACAGACGGGCACAGACCGCAACTTCGACACGAACACGAATGACCGCCCGTTAGGGGTCGGACGCAACACCGGGCGGGGCTTCGACTTCGCTTCGCTCGATCTCCGTCTGAGTAGAAAGTTTCGGCTCGCCGAGCACTTTTCTTTGGAGGCCATTGTCGAGGGCTTCAACATGCTCAACCGCACTAACCTGCAAATTCCCAATAACACCTTCGGCACGGGCCTCGCGCCGCGCGCGACCTTCGGCCTGCCGAACGCATCCGCCGACGCTCGCCAGTTTCAGCTCGGCCTGCGCCTTAGCTTTTAACGGAAATGTTAATGAAGAAAATAGAATTGATGCTCGCCTGCGCCGTGTTGTCGGCGCTCCTCGCTTCCGGTTGCTCTCGTTATCTGAACAGAGGGGTCGGGGCAATCGCACAGGTGTCCGCGCCCGTGCGCGTCTCTCTGGATAATACGGATGCTGCCGAGCCTGCTCTGGCGTCAGCCGAGGACGGCACAGCCTACGTCGCGTGGGTCGAGCATCGTGCGAAAAAGGAAGCGGACGTGTTCGTCATGCGACTGGACAGCGAGGGACGGGCGACGGGCGCGCCCGTCCGCGTCAACGCGCAGGCGGGCGAGGCCACAGCATGGCGCGGCGACCCGCCGACGCTCGCCGTCGCGCGCGACGGCACTGTCTACATCGGATGGACGGCGCGCGTTGCGGGCGAGAGACACGCGAACAATCTTTATCTTTCGGCTTCACGCGACGGCGGGCACACCTTCGAGCCTCCTGTAAAGGTCAACGACGACGAGAAGCCCGGCGGCCACGGTATGCATTCGCTCGCCGTCTCAAAGGATGGCCGCGTCTATCTGGCCTGGCTGGATGAGCGCAACCTCGCCCCGCCGGTCGTAGTGCAGGCATCAGGCGGTAATCAGAAACCCGTGGAGCATACGGAGCAGAACAGCGAGGTCTTCACTGCTTTTTCGGCGGACGGCGGGCACACCTTCTCTGCCAACCGTCGCGTCGCAAGTCAGGCTTGCCCGTGCTGCAAGACTTCGCTCGCCGTCGCCGCCGACGGCAGCACCTACATCGGCTGGCGACAGGTGCTGCCCGGCGAATACCGTCACATAGCAGTCTCTTCATCCACCGACCGGGGCGAGACCTACTCGCAGCCCGTCATCGTCAGCGACGATCAATGGGTCTTTGCCGCGTGTCCTGTTTCAGGGCCGACGCTCTCCGTGACGACTGAAGGTGTGCTGCGTGTGATGTGGTACACGGCGGGCGAGCGCGGCACGCCCGGCCTCTACTGGGCGACCTCAAGCGACGGCGGCAGGACGTTTTCCGAGAGCAGGCTTTTCGCGGGCGGGCAGGCGTATGGCCCGCCACTGCTGTTAGCAAATGGGCCGGGCGATTTTGTGGTCTGGGGCAATAACGAAGGCGGAGCCTCGCGCGTGATGGCCTCCACGCTCGCTGCCGGAGGTAAAGACAGCCCGCCGCTTTTACCCGACGCAGAGCTTCCCTCAGCCGCGATGTCCGGCAATCAACTCTTCATCAGCTACATCGTCAACGCGGGCGACCGCCGCACCATCTGGGTCACAAGAGCGAAGAAAGGATGAAGGATGAAGGATGAAGGATGAAAAGGGTTGAGCGAATGGCGAGCTGAGCCTGTGGCTCGACTCTGCCTTTCCTTCATCCTTCATCCTTCCGCCTTCATCCTTTCTTTATTGCATGGCGGCGATGATGGCGTCGGCGAACTCCGTGGTGTTGGATTCGCCGCCGATGTCGCGCGTGCGGACTTTGCCTTCCTCGAAGACCTTCAGCATCGCGGCTTCGACCTTCTGCGCGGCGTCGCGCTCGCCGAGGTGACGCAGCATCAGTATGCCGGATTGAAGAAGCGCCGTCGGGTTGGCGATGCCCTGACCGGCGATGTCCGGCGCGGAGCCGTGGACGGCCTCGAAGACTGCGCCGAGCTCTCCTATGTTTGCGCCGGGCACTAGGCCCAGCCCGCCGATCAGGCCGGCGCACAAGTCCGAGACAATGTCGCCGTAGAGATTTTCCAGCAGCATAATGTCGAACTGTTCGGGGCGCATGACGAGCTGCATACAGGCGTTGTCCACGATCTTGTCGTCGGCCTCTATCTCCGGATAACCTTCGGCGACCTTGCGAAAGCAATCCAGAAAGAGCCCGTCCGAGAGCTTCATGATGTTCGCCTTGTGGACGGCTGTAACCTTCTTGCGCCCCTCTCGGCGCGCGTACTCGAAGGCAAATTTCGAGACGCGCGTCGAAGCCTTCTCCGTGATGATCTTTATACTCTCGACGACGCCGGGCACAACCACATGCTCGATGCCCGAATAGAGGTCTTCCGTATTCTCGCGCACGACGACCAGATCAAGCTCTGGGTAGCGGCTCGGCACGTTTGGCAGCGCGCGCACCGGTCGCAGGTTGGCGTAGAGATCGAGCGCCTTTCGCAGCCCGACGTTGACGGAAGTGAAGCCCTTGCCGACGGGCGTGGTGATCGGCCCTTTGAGCGCGACCTTGTTGCGGCGGATGGACTCAAGCAGTTCTTCGGGCAGCGTATTGCCGAATTTTTCCAGCGCCTGCGCGCCCGCGTAATGCGTCTCCCAGGAGATGCTCACGCCGGTCGCTTCGATGATTCGCACCACCGCCGCCGAGACTTCCGGGCCGATGCCGTCGCCCGGGATGAGTGTGATAGTATGTTTCATAATTGGTAATCAGCAATCAGCGTTCAGTAATCAGCTTTTAGTGAATCAGCCTTACTGATAACTGATCACTGACTACTGATTACTTTTTTGCGTTGCATCATACCAGCAACTCTGTATCAATGCGAGATCAGGAATCATCGGAAGTCGTGCAGTGGGCGGACGCCGTCATCGTCGGCGGGGGCGTCATCGGCCTCTCGATTGCGCGCGCGCTGGCCCGTCGCGGGGCGGGGCGCGTCTGTTTGATCGAGCGCGGGCGTCTCGGCGCGGAGGCGTCGCATGCCGCCGCAGGCATGCTCGGCGCGCAGGCGGAGGCCAATCGCGCCGACGCTTTTCTCTCTCTGGCCTGCGCGAGCCGTGACCTCTACCCGGCAATGGCCTCCGCGCTGCTTGAAGAGACGGGCGTGAGCATAGAGCTTGAAAGAACCGGCACGCTCTACCTTGCCTTCACGGAAGAAGACGAGAGGGAGATCAACATTCGTTACGAGTGGCAAAGAAGCGCGGGCCTACACGTCGAGGCGTTGACGAGTGCCGAGGCGCGACGTTTAGAGCCGCGCATCTCGCCCGATGTTCGCGGCGCGCTCAGATTTCCGCTCGACGCACAGGTTGAAAATCGTCGTCTCGTCGCGGCGCTCTCGGTCGCCGTCGAGCGCGCGGGCGTGCGCGTGTTGACCGGCACAAACGTCTCGTCTCTGATGATCGAGCGCGAGCGTGTAAAGGGTGTGGAGACTTCGCGCGGCAGCATAGCTGCTCCGGTCGTGGTTCTGGCGGGCGGCGCGTGGACATCCTTTATCCGTCAGCAGTGCGCGAGTGATGCCTCGCCTGTGCAGGTTGAGCCCGTGCGCGGGCAGATGCTCTGCTTTGAAGCCAACCCGCGCCCCTTCGCTCATGTCATCTACAGCCCGCGCGGCTACGTCGTGCCGCGACTCGACGGGCGACTGCTCGCCGGATCGACCACTGAGCGAGCGGGCTTTGACCGCAGCGTGACGGGCGGAGGGATTCACACGATCACCCGTCATGCCATCGAGATTGCGCCCGTCGTCGAGCGCCTGCCGCTGATGGACGCATGGGCTGGCCTGAGGCCGCGCGCCGTAGCTGACAAGTTGCCGGTTTTGGGAGGCTCGTCCGAGACGAGCGGGCTCTACTATGCGACCGCGCATTATCGCAACGGGATTCTGCTCGCGCCGATCACGGGAGATTTGATCGCAGACGAAATTATGAGCGGCGAAAGAGCCTCGCTGCTCGAAGCTTTTACGCCCGACCGCTTCGGCCATCGTGTCGGCATCGGTTAACTTCGGAAGGAAAGATTTCAGAAGGTATGAAACGGTTAATCGCCTGTGCGCTCGTGATGCTAATGATGGGGGCGTCGGTTTGGCCCGTCCGAACCTTCGCGCAATCGGGAGACGCTCCGGCCCCCGCCGCCACAGCCGCCGCGCCTGAGACAGCGCCCGCCAGGCCCACGGCCAGCGCTCTTTTTACGGAGGCGTCGAACTATGCGCCGAACAAGTTTAAAGAGTTCGCCGAAAAGAAAGTGCCCTTCGACCCGAAGCTCCTTGAGAAAACTCTACAGGAGCAGCGCGAGATGGCCGCGCGCTTCGCCGCCGAGCTGGGCACACGCACAGACCTGTCGGGCGAGGATTTTTACTATCAGGGAATGCTCTACAGCCTCGCGGATAACGACGCGGGCACGCTCGAAGCTTTAAGGAAATACATGGCCGCGAGCCCTGACGCCGGGGGCGAGCACCCGCAGGGCGCACGCTATATCATCGCGCTGCGCGGCGCACGTATGGATCGCATCGATGAAGCGGAGAAGGCGATAGCGGCTTACGTCGCGCACCAGCCGCAAAAGCCCGGCGAGCGAGTCACAATCGAGAAAGCCATCACAATGGCTTACCGCAAGGTCAAACGGCTTGAGCCGGCCACGCGTCATGCCGAGGAAGCTTTCAAGGCGGCGAAGCTTGTGCAGCCGATGGCGAACAATCCGACGGCGCGCGACTTCGCGCTCTACACCTCCGGGACAGCGCTGGCCGAGCTTTACTCCGAGACGAAGAGACCGAACGAGGCCATCGCAGTCTTAGACGAGATTCGGGGCGAGGCGCTCAAGGGCTCGTCGCAGCGCCTCTATGCAGACTCGACGGCGAAGCTCGCCGAAATCCTCATCGAGAACGGGCGCAAACCCGAAGCCATGAAGATGATTGACGAGTCCATCTCTTACGTCAACACGAACGTCAAGGATGCGAACACGAAGCGCAACCTGCTTCACAGCCTCGGGCGAAAGAAGCGACAACTACGCATACAGGGCGAGGTCGCGCCGGAGATCGCCGTCGCGAAGTGGATAGATCAGGAGCCGCTGAAAATATCAGACCTGCGCGGTCAGGTCGTGCTGCTCGATTTCTGGGCCACCTGGTGCGGCCCGTGCATCATCGCCTTCCCGCATCTGAAAGCGTGGTACAGGAAGTATAAAGACAAGGGGCTGGTCATCGTCGGCATGACGAAGTACTACGGCGAAGGGGGCGGTCGCCCTTTGAAACCCGCCGACGAGTTGAGCTTCCTGCAGAAGTTCGTGAAAGACCACGGCCTGCCCTACGGCATCGCTATCGCCGACACCGAAGACAACATGCGAAACTACGGCGTGACGGGCATCCCGACCGCCGTCCTCATCGACCGTCGCGGCATCGTCCGCTTCGTCGACACGGGCGGAGACGCCGGCACAGCCCACGAGATCGCAGAGATGCTTGAGAAGCTGATTCAGGAACAATAAGAGTGATGAGTAGAAGAGTCATGAGTGATAGTTAAAGACGAGTAGCTTCTTCTCTCATTACTCATGGGTCATCACTTGGCTGGCTGTCTTTGTATGCGTTATTTAATCTATCGCGTGCATACGTGGTTGGGGATTGCGGTGGCCGTGCCTGTGCTGGCGTGGGCTTCGAGTGGGCTGCTCTATGCGTGGCCCAACGCGGTCGAGGGCGGTCAGGTCGAGAGGATAGAGGCGGGGCGTGTGCGTTTGTCCGCGCCGGAGGCGATGCTGCGTGCCAACGAGTACGCGGGAAAAGAGTTGCCGACGACGGCGTTGACGCTGCTGGTGCGCGACGGGCGGCCCGTCTATCAGGCCGTCGGCGGGATGGGCGCGGATTCGCTCCTGATCGACGCAGAGACCGGAGCGGTCGTCAAGACTCCGCCGCCCGGGTGGCTGACGCGCTACTTTCGACAGGCCCATTTCTATTTCTTCGCCGGGTCATGGCAGGTCTACCTGCTCATCCTGATGTCGGCGCTGGCCTGCCTTTCGGCGCTCTCCGGCGTCTACCTGAACCTTATGCTGTGGAGGAGGAAAAGGGTCAAGCGCCCTGCCGCACGGGCTATCGCGCCTCCGCCTTGAGAGGAAACCTTTGCTATACTCTCGGAGCGCCCCGGTCTTACTCGGTAGGACGGGGGCTGTGCGCCACAAAGGCCGCGCGAGCGTATCGCGCGCAGGAATCCCCGAGACGCGCGGGCGATGACGAAAAGCATCTGAGTCCCTCTGAAAAGTTATGGAAAGTTCCAACATCACTATCCCGATTGCGTTCGCCGCAGGCTTTCTCTCGTTCATCTCGCCGTGCGTGCTGCCGCTCGTTCCCGGCTACATCTCTCTGATCTCGGGCGTGAGCATTGACCGCCTTAAAGAGGACGACGGCTCGCGCAAGAGCGCACGCCGTGCCGTTATCTTAAACTCGCTTGCCTTCAACGCCGGGCTCTCGATGATCTTCATCAGCCTCGGCGCTGCCGCCGGATGGCTGGGCTCTTCCTTCCTGACCAATCCGTGGCTGCGTTTCATCGGCGGGTTTGTCATCGTCGCCTTCGGCCTGCAATTGATCGGCGTACTCAAGATCGGCGCGCTCTACAAAGACACGCGATTCTTTTCGCAGCAGAAGCCGCGCGGCATGCTGGGCTCGTTGACCTTAGGGATGGCTTTTGCCGCCGGGTGGACGCCCTGCATTGGCCCAATCCTCGGCGGCATCATTGGCCTTGCCGCGACCAGCGGCGGGTGGAAGAGCGGGCTCGTCCTCTCTTCTTTCTACGCCGCCGGGCTCTCCATCCCCTTTCTCCTGACGGGCCTCGGCATCAACCAGTTTCTGGGCTTCTACTCGAAGTTTCGCCGCCACCTGCACAAGGTCGAAGTCATTTCCGGCATCATGCTGATGTGCATAGGTCTGGTCGTCGCCTTCGGCTATACGACGCGCCTGACAAGCTCGCGGCTCGCCTCATGGCTGCCCGACCTTGAGAAATGGTTGAACGTCAAATCAACCCCGACCGTCGCCACGACGCCAGCGCCCGGCAACGCCGCATTTCAACCCGCGCCGGATTTCACCCTGACCCGGCTCGAAGGCCAGCCGCTTCGTTTGTCAGAGCTGCGCGGTCGCGTCGTCATGCTCAACTTCTGGGCGACGTGGTGCGGCCCCTGTCGCGCGGAGATTCCAGAGCTGAACGCCATGCAGCGCGACCTTGGTGATCAGGGCCTGACCATCATCGGCGTGGATTGGGACGACACGGTCGAGGGCGTCAAAGAGTTTCAGCAGGAGTTGCCGCAGGACTACACTGTGCTGATCGGCGGCGAAGAGGTGCAGTCGCTCTTCGGCGGCATACCTTCCCTGCCGACCACCTACATCATTGACCGCGACGGGCGCATTCGCCAGAAGATCATAGGCGCGCGCGGACGCGCCGTCTTTGAAGCCGCCATCAAACCTTTGCTTGACGAAGCGCCCGTCACAGCGAAGAATCAATGAGCAGTAATCAGTGGTCAGTCAATGAGCCAGATGCTTTTGACTGAAGATTGATTGCTGACTACATATTTGGAGTAATAATCATGGGCCGAACTTTAATCTTCATCGCTCTCATCGCGGCGCTCCTCCTGCCCGCGGCGGCCCGCGCGCAGGCCGGGCACGAGTATGCGCCGCTGCAAGAGAAGACGGTCAATTACAAGGACTGGACGTTCAAAAGTCTGAAGGACGGCGCGCCCGTCACGCTCCGCTCGCTGGCGGAGGGCAAGCGGCTGGTGATGGTCGTCTATTTCGCGCCGTGGTGTCCGAACTGGCGCAACGAAGCCCCCGTGGCCGCGAGCCTCTACGAGAAGTACAAGGCCCACGGTCTTGAGATAGTGGGCGTGAGCGAGTACGCGACCGTGGATGATGTGCGCGCCTTCTTCGGCGATAAGGGAGCGCCCTATCCGGTCGTCACCGAATCCGAAGCGCGCGAAGAGCGCGACAAGACCACTCATTACGGCTATCGCCAGTTGACGGGCGACACGCGCCGCTGGGGCTCACCCTGGAACATCTTTCTTGAGCCGTCGAAGCTTCAGAAGAAGGGCGACGTTGTGACGGAAACGGCCTGGGTCGTCAACGGCGAATTGATAGAAGCCGATGTCGAGAAATTCATCCGCGAGCGCCTCGGCCTGGACGCCAAAGAGACCAAAACCCAGCACAAAGCCCTGAACCTTGACCAGACCGTCACGCCCTGCAAACAACAGTAAGCGATTCAAAAGAACCAACAGAGAGGGTCAGGATAAAAACTGAAGGCATTGAGATATGAATGCCCTCAAAGCTTTTTCTTTATCCTGACCATCGCTGTTAATTCCGGCCTTGAAAATCCTGATGATTAATTAATCAGGTCGGGCCATTCGTCCTGTGTGGTGAGGGGAGCGGGCGAGGCGTGGTGAACAACCATGCGCCAGTCGTCGCCGACCAGACGGAAGATGTTGGTGGCCTGTGCGGCTGCCGCGACGAGGCCCTCCTCCGTCATCATAGAGATGATCTCCGTGCAGCTGACCCATGCGACCCGGCCCGAAACGGTGATGCGCTCATTGCTTGAGGCGATCGTCATCGAGTCTGTGACGGAGAAGATCATCACCCAGCTTTCGCGTATGCGCTCGTAGCCGAAGATGGCTTCGCGGCCCGGATGCACGCAGATCGCCGCCGGGTCGTCCGTCCAGAGCGAATCCATCTCGCTCACGTCGAGCGAATTCATCGCCGCATAGAAACGCTCGTTGGCCCCGCGCACGCGCTCTTCGTCGGACATCCTCGGCCTCTCCATTTTCAATCAAACCGCAGTGCTGCTAAGATGGCGCGCTTCGTAATTTACCGACACGCTTAGGATACCCCGGACTGCATGAGACTTCGCCTACTTTATCACGGACACTGCTTTGACGGGGTCGCTTCGGCCACCGTCTTCACACGATTTTACCGCGAGCGCGTCAACCGAGGCGCGGACGTGTCTTATACGAGCCTGCTTCATCGTCCCGGCTCCCTCTTCGACGAAGAGATGTTCGACGGCGACGAAAATGCCATCGTTGATTTTAAATACTCGACCTCCGAGCGCCTGACATGGTGGTTCGATCATCACCAGTCGGCCTTTCTCACCCCGGAAGACGAAGCGCACTACCGCCTTGACCGCTCGGGCAAAAAGTTTCTGGACGCGACGCGCAAGTCCTGCACGGAGCTGATCGCCGATACGACCCGGGAGCGTTTCGGCTTTCGTGAAGAGATGCTCGACCCGCTCGTTCACTGGGCGCATATCATTGACGGCGCGCTTTACGAATCCGCCGCGCAGTGCGTGGAACTTGGCGCGCCCGCCCTGCAGCTGATGCAGGTCATTGAAAGCGACCCGGACGATGCTTTCATAGAGCAGCTCATACGCGCGCTCGCGGAGCGCCCGCTCGACGATGTCGCGCTCGGCGTCGAGGTACAGCGTCGCTTTCGTCCTATCTTCGCGCGCCATCTTGAGACGCTCGAAACCATCAAGCGCAGGGCACATTACGCGAACGGAGTCGTCGAGTTCGATCTCGTTGACGACCGGTTGGAAGGCTTCAACAAGTTCATCCCCTACTACCTCTACCCCGAGACGACCTATTCGGTGGCGCTCACGCGCGGGCCGTATCGCACCAAGATTTCCGTCGGCTCAAACCCATGGAGCCCGCGCCCGCGCACACACAACATCGCCACGATCTGCGAACGCTACGGCGGCGGCGGCCATGCCGTGGTCGGCGCAGTATCATTCAAGCCTGATGAAGTGGAGCGGGGACGCGCAGCCGTGCGCGAGATCGTGGCGGAATTATCGAAACAGTGAGCAGTAAGAACCGTTCTTACTGCTCACCACGGGAGTGCGCCATCAGCGCTTCGATCTCTTCTGGTTCTTTGGGCACTTTGCTTGAGAGGACGCGATTGCCGTCCTCCGTGATCAGCACGTCGTCTTCTATACGCACGCCTATGCCGCGATACTTGTCCGGGATGTTCTCGGACTTCTCGGAGACGTAGAGGCCGGGCTCGACCGTGATGACCATGCCGGGCTCAAGGCGGCGCGACTGCCCGTCGCTGTAGTAGCGGCCAACGTCATGCACGTCTATGCCCAGAAAATGGCCGAGACCGTGCATGTAGAACTTCTCATACTCCTTATCTTCGATCAGCTTCTTCGTCTCACCTTCCAGAAGGCCGAGGCGCACCATGCCTTCGGTCAGCATCTCTATCGAGTGGCTCTTTAATTCATCGAGCGTGATGCCGGGGCGCGCTCGCTTGACGCAGTCCACCTGCGTTTCCAGCACGAGGTCGTAGATTTCGCGCTGCGCCTGCGTGAAACGCCCGTTGATGGGGAAGGTGCGCGTGATGTCCGAGGCGTAGCCGCGATATTCAGCTCCGGCATCGATGAGCAGCAGGTCGCCGTCGCGCAGCGTCGCGTCGTTGTTGACGTAGTGAAGCACGGTCGCGTTCGGCCCGCTGCCGACGATGGACGTATAGGCCGGAGCAGCCGCTCCGTTCTTGCGGAAGATGAACTCGATCAGCGCTTCAATCTCGTACTCCTGCATGCCGGGTCGCGCCGCCTTCATCGCCTCGCGGTGGGCCTCCGCCGCGATGTCCGCCGCGCGCTGCATCAGCTCCACCTCTTCCGCGCTCTTGAAAAGACGCATCTCGTGAATGATCGAGCCCGTGTCGATTATGGCTTCGGGCGCGTTGACGCCCTTGCGCCCCATGGCGCGCATGCGACCGATCTGCTTGATGATCTGATCGTCAAGCTCAGGGTTGCCAGCGCCGATGCGATAGTATAGATTGCGCGCGCCGTTGATCAGCTCTCCGAGCTTTTCCCTGAACTCCTCGACGGGGAACGCCGCGTCCGCGCCGTGCTCGGCGAGCGCGCCCTCCGTGCCGGCGCGCCGCCCGTCCCAAATCTCCCTTTCAGGGTCGCGCGGCCTGACAAACAGCGTGAACTTCTGCTCGGCTTGACCGGGCGCGATGACGGCGATTGATTCCGGCTCATCAAAGCCGGTCAGATAATAGAAGTCCGAATTCTGGCGATAGCGATAGTTGGTGTCGTTGGAGCGAGTGGCTTCGGGGGCGCTGCTGATGATGGCGACTGAATCCTGGCCCAGACGATTCATGAACTCGGCGAGCTGCGGTCGCGGCATGATGGCTTCTCCTCTTGAGATTTGATACGGGTCTGTTCCCTGTCGGCGTAGGGGCATTGTAACTGAGAGTGTGGGCCGCGCGGAAACGCACACGCGGCCTCTCACTCGTGCCAGCCCATTCGGCGTTGGCCCACACACGAGGGCACGCCCGCCCCTTTCGCTCGCAACCCTGTTTGAGGGATAATCCCTGCCCGGCAGAGGGTCAATCTTATGAGCATCAATACGCTTGACGTAGAAACGGCGAATCCTTCTGAGCCCGCTGGGCCTTCCGAGATAGTGTCGCGCGATCCGGCGACGGGCGAAGAGTTGGGCCGCGTGCGCGTCGGCACAGCCGAAGAGGTGGCGCAGGCAGTCGCCGAGGCGCGCAAGGCGCAGGGCGATTGGGCAAGGCTCTCTTTTAAAGAGCGCGGGCGCATCATTATGCGTGCCCGAAAGCTCGTACTGGATGAGCTGGAAGAACTGGCCCGGCTGATCTCAAGAGAGACCGGCAAGCCGCTGGCGGAAGCCATCTCGATGGAGATTACTCCGACCTTAGACCTGATGCAGTTCTTCGCGCGCAGGACGGCGCGATTGCTCAGGCCGGAAAAGATAGACATAGGCCAGTACAGGTTAATGGGCCGCACGTCGCGCATCATCTATAAGCCGCTGGGCGTTGTCGGTATTATCTCGCCCTGGAACTTCCCCTGGGCCATCCCGCTCGGCGAAGTCGTGATGGCACTGATGGCCGGCAATTCGGTCATCCTCAAGCCCAGCGAATTGACGCCGCTCACGGGGGTCAAGATCAAAGATGTCTTCGACCGCGCGGGCCTGCCGGAAGGGTTGCTGCATGTCATCTCCGGCGACGGGCGCACGGGCGCTGCGCTCGTCCAAGCGCGCGTTGACAAGATCATGTTCACGGGAAGCGTCGCGACAGGCCGCCGCGTCGCCGAGGCGGCGGCTCGTCATCTGATTCCGGTCGTTCTGGAGCTAGGCGGCAAAGACCCCATGATCGTCCTTGAAGACGCAGACTTGGGGCAGGCCGCACGCGCCGCCGTGTGGGGCGCATTCGCCAACTCGGGGCAGGCGTGCGCCTCCGTCGAGCGTCTCTACGTCGAGGAGAGCGTCGCGCCGCAGTTTATCGAGCGCCTGCTCGTGGAGACGCGCTCTCTTCGCCAGAATATCGGAACGGGAGAAGACACGGACATCGGCTCGATGTCGAGCGAGCGGCAGCTCTCTATCGTCGAAGAGCATGTCAAAGATGCGCTCATGCGCGGGAGTCAGGCCCTGACCGGCGGAAGACGCGTGCCCGAACTGTCAGGCCCCTTCTATGAGCCGACGGTGCTCACCGGCGTCGATCATACGATGGCGGTCATGCGTGAGGAGACCTTCGGGCCTGTGCTGCCCGTGATGACCTTCAGGACGGAAGAGGAGGCTCTGCGCTTAGCCAACGACAGCGTCTTCGGCCTGACGGCCAGCGTGTGGACGAAGAACATGGCGCGTGGACGCCGTCTGGCCGAGCGTCTGGAGGCGGGCACCGTGATGGTCAACGAAGTGCTCTACACGCACGGCATAGCACAGACGCCCTGGGGCGGGGTGAAACAGAGCGGGCTGGGCCGCACGCATGGCCGTTTGGGCCTCCTGGAACTGGTCGCGCCCCAGCATATACACCTGAACCGCCTCGGACGCCTTGCCGACTTCTGGTGGTTCGGCTACACGCCGCAGGCCGCCCGCCTCTTTCGCGGCTTCGCCCGCCGTTTCGCCACCGGAAACCCCCTGCAAACCTCGCTGCTGCTACCCGATATGGTGCGCCGATTGTTCGAGCGCCGCTCCTGAAACCCTCGCCGGTAAAAATATTTTCTCCTTGCAACAAAATTTGCAAGCCGCGGCTTGCGTTATTTGCATCATATAGTTATACTGCGCGTCCCCCTGCAGCCAGGCGCTGTCTGTAGCCAGATTCCTTACCTTTGTCGCGATCTTGACTCTCAGGTCAAACCGGCAGGGGCCGTCTTCAGAAACACAAATTTAAACCCTCGCGCTCCGGCGTAGAGTTACGTTTACTTCACGTTAATAAACTGTGCCGTGGGCGTTTTTATGTCTATCGTCATCATCATCCCCCGTCGACCGAGGCTGTCCGAGACCAGAGACGGCCTTCTTCTCACCAATTTCTTAACATCTGTAAGGAGAGTTAAATGAAGAAAGTTTTCGCGTTGTTCGTCATGGCCGTCGTCTGTGCTATGACGGTTTCCTCCATCCTCGTAGTCGGCCAGCAGGGTCGCGCTCGTGTCGCAGGCCCTTCGGGTGGCCGCTATTCAGACCAGACCCCGGCAGCCGCCAGGGCGAATCGTCCCGATTTCGCCGAAGGCAGGTATTTCGTCTCTTTCAATAACGGCGTGACAGCCGCCAATCGCGCGATGGTCAAATCTCACGGAGCCACCGTGCGCTACGAATTCCCCGATCAGCGCTTCATCGCGATTGAGATTCACAACCCCAACCAGCTCGCGGCGATTCAAAACAACCCCAACGTTGAATACGTCGAGCAGGAGCCCATGCGCTATGCGATGGGCCTTTCAGACCTCTCAAGCAGCGAAATGACGCCGACCGCTACCAACGGCCTTTATGGCTTAGTGACCACCAAGACGACGAACGTGCACGCGCGCGGTTATACGGGCGCGAGCTTCAAGGTCGGCATCGCCGATACGGGTCTGGACTACACCCACCCGGACATCGCCGCCAACTACGTCGCCGGTTATGACACGTTTGAGAGGGACGGCAACCCCTGGTGGAACAACGACCCGCTGGAATCGCACGGCACGCACGTGGCCGGAACGATCCTCGGCGTCAGGGGCAACAATGGCATCTACGGCGCTGCCTATAATGCGCGTCTCTATCACGCTCGCGTCCTCAAGGGTGATGCGGCGAGTGGCACTGCGACGGGCTCAAGCTCCGGCATTATGGCTGGCGTCAAGTGGCTCGTCTCGGACACGGCAGGCCCGCAGGTCAACGTCGTCAACATGAGCCTCGGCGGCGGCGCGCCGTCACAGTCCGAGCAGCGCTTCTACAACGATTGCCGCAACAAGTACGGCGCGATCATCGTGGCGGCGACCGGCAACGACGGCTTCACCAATCAGGTCAGCTACCCGGCAGCTTACACTGTCAACGTGGCCGTCGGCGCGGTTGATAAGAACAATGTTATCGCGAGCTTCTCGAATCGCGGCACGACGGCCATCGACCTCGTCGGCCCCGGCGTCGACGTGGCTTCCAGCGTGCCGCTCGGACAGGGCTATGACACGTCTGTGACGACCACCTCCACCTTCACGGCTTACGGAATGACTTTCGCGGGCCAAACCAGCGGCATCACCCGCCCGGTGATTAGCTGCGGTATCGGTCAGGTCGGCGAATTTCCGGCCTCCGTTGCCGGTAACATCGCGCTCATCCAGCGCGGCACGCTCAGCTTTGCCGATAAGGTAACGAATGCGATGAACGCCGGAGCGGTCGCCGCCATCGTCTACAACAACGTGGCCGGAGAGTTTGGTGGAACGCTCGGCACGGCCACAACTGCCGACGGACGCGCATGGGTTCCCGCCGTCACCGTCTCCGACACGACGGGCGCGACGCTTTTGAGCCAGGCGGGCACGAACGCGACCGTCATGAACGTAGCGACCAACTGGGACTACATGAGTGGCACGTCGATGGCGACGCCGCACGTGACCGGGATCACCGTCCTGCTCTGGGCGGCCAATCCGACCTACACGGCGGCGGCCATCGAGGACGCCCTGAAGAAGTCCGCGACCGATCTCGGCACGGCTGGCTACGACACGACTTTCGGGTACGGTCTGGTCAACGCCGATGCCGCGATGGCGCGCACAGGCAAGTAAGTGAGGGGGCAAAGGGGGAGGCGCGGGCACGCCTCCCCCACTTGCCTTTCAGGCCCGGAAAGGCTTTGTCCTTTCCAGGCCTGAAAGGTCAGCCCTCATCCGTTTCATGTCCTTATCGCCATTAACCTCAAAACGTGGGACTTTCTCCGGGTAGATAGTGCAAGCGGGCCAGCGTCTTATCCACCTCGCGCCGGAGATCGTAAATCCTCGCACTCCAGCATCCCGACATTGTTTACAGCATGTACTTCATCGTCAACGTCACTAATTTCGCAGGCACGCCCCGGGTGGCGATCAGACCCCTCTCACCTCAAAACACTCAACCCAAGCGAAGGAGCAAAAGATGAAGAAACTCGTTGCCTTACTGGCTGTGGTGGCGCTCTCGGCCATGATCTTCGTATCAGGAGCGGTTCACGGGCAGAACTCCAGGAATAAAATCCGCACGAAGGAAAAGAAGGTTGCTAATAGTTATATCGTCGTTTTAGAAGACTGGGCTGTCGGCCTCAAGGGCGACACTTCCGCCGCGCCCGACATCGCCGCCAACCTCGCCACGATCTACGGCGGCAAGGTCAAGCACATTTACAAACACGCGATCAGCGGCTTCTCCATCGAACTCTCGGAGGCCGATGCCGTGGCTCTCAGTCAGGACGCCCGGGTCAAGTATGTTGAAGAGGATGGTATCGTCACCGCCAACACGACGCAGACCAGCGCGACATGGGGTCTTGACCGCATAGATCAGCGCGACCGCCCGCTCAACGGAACCTACACCTACACGCCGACGGGCGCTGGCGTTCACGTTTACGTCATCGACACGGGCATCCGCATCGCGCACACCGAGTTCGGCGGGCGCGCTTCCGTCTCCTACGATTCCGTCGGCGACGGTCAGAACGGCAACGACTGCAACGGCCACGGCACGCACGTCGCGGGCACCATCGGCGGCACCCGGTACGGCGTCGCCAAGAACGTCCGGCTGGTCGCCGTGCGCGTGCTGAACTGCCAGGGCAGCGGGTCGTACTCGGCCATCATCAAGGGCATCGACTGGGTGACCAGGTACGCGGTCAAACCCGCCGTGGCGAACATGAGCCTCGGCGGCACCACCAGCGCCACCCTCGACGACGCGGTGAAG
>DASVWI010000008.1:0-381227 GCA_036389675.1 Pyrinomonadaceae bacterium | reverse complement strand
CAGACCGGAGTTCTCTAACCGCTACGGCGGGCTCACCAGTGCCGCCTTCGTCGATGCACTTCTACAGACGGCGGGAGTGACTGTGCCGCAGAGTGACCGCGATCAGTGGGTCACAGACCTGAACACGAACAATAAGACGCGAGCCAGAGTCTACAGAGAGATATCGGAGCGGGCGGAGGTGAGCGCTAAGTATCTGCACGAGGCGCAGGTGGTGTCGGCTTACTACGGATTCTTTTCGAGGAATCCTGATGGAGCATACCTGAGCTACTTGCAAAGATTAGATAGCGGAGAGATCACGCTCGGAGATTTGGCGAACGCATTTGTTAATGCCGCAGAGTATCGCCAGCGCTTCGGGCCATAGGAGCAGGGCGAGAGTTTCAGCAGAGATGATAAGGCCGGGCGCGCTCCCTGTGCCCGGCTCTGTCTATGCCGCGCGGGCTTGGGGCTTCTCCGCATTACGCTTTACGGCCTGCAGGATATCTCGACGGATGAGGCCGCTGAAGCCTCCGATGACCATCCAGTACAACTGAAAGCGCCTGCGGCTGGCTTCGTCCAGACAATAAACGCGCGTCTCTGTTTCGAGCAGCACAGTGCCGGCGGCCTGCTCGGATAGAGAGAAGTTCCAGGCTGCTTTGGCGAAGCCCGGCTCGCTGAAATTTCGGAAGCCCAACGCATCCAGACGGCGCAGCTCGCCCGACGGCTTCCAGAAACGCCCGACCAGACCCAGCAATAATTCCTCATTCGGTTTTTCGCCGAGAAGAATGAAACGCATCCTCAGAAAATCATCGAGGTTGAAACAGGAGAGGGCCGCGCCGCCGCCGCTCGCCGGGATGCCCCGCAGCCACATCAGAAACATGGATAATCTAGCGTGTCTGAGATCGAGCTGCCGCACCGCAGCATAAACCTTATCGACCGGCGCGTGAACTTCAACGCCGTGTCGCTCACGAACGTCATAGCCGGGCAGGAAATCATCAATCAGCATAGCTCAATCATGAAGCCCCAGAGTTGAAACATGAAGCCGTTCAGCTTTCATTCCAACGGATAGTCAAAGCAGGTCTTTGAGTCTTTTACAGGACGAGAGCAGAAGTTGACGCCCCTCTTCGGCCTTCACCATCTCTCCCTCTTTAATCCATGTGAGCAGCAATCTTCCCTGCTCGCCGATCTGACCGGCGACCTCCTTTTGCTTCGCGTCGTCAAACTCTTCATCGAGCTTCGCCGTGTGATGCGCCAGATCACACTTCTTCACGTTCGCTAAATCTTCAACCTTATTTCCCTTGAGCTCGGAGATGAGCAGCGTGAGCCTTGTGAAAGGGCTGAGGTCGCGTGTCATTAAATATGTTCCTTAGCATAGATAGCTGTGCGGGTCATTCACGCCGGTAAATTCCAGATGAGATGAGAAGGAAGCGAGCTAGACTCCGTTCGCTAACGAGACTAGGTCACAAACGGAATGGCTGTCAACTTTGGCACTTTGAATCTGTTCGCGCCGGATTGCGTCGGAGAAGACTTTAAAGTATCTCCCGTCGGGTGTATATTATGGCCGTCCGAGGCGACCTCAGCACGCGGCCACTTTCAATCGCCTGCTACCAGTCGATAAATCAAAGTATTTCGCACGGCAAATCTTCTTTATAGAATCCCGTGGACAGATGTATGGAGAAGCGTTAGATGAGTAAGATAAGGAATACGCCGCCGCACGGCCATGGCTCGGCGCACCACAAACCCGGCCAGCAGCAGCAGCAACCTTACAGGCCGGGCGTCGCGCAACCGAAAATAGCCGGGGCACAGCAGCCGAGGACGCCGCCCACAGCGCCGCCCGCGTATCGCCCGCAGCCTGCGCCGAAGTGCTTACAGGCGAAGATGCCTGCCGCTCATCAGCAAGGCGCTCCGCAGAACCGCACGCCGACCGCTCCGCCCGCGTATCGCCCGCAAGCAGAGCCCAAATGCCTGCAGCCGAAAGTTGTTAACGGGCAGCAATCTCAGGCGGCTGCGAAAAGGGTCGCGCCCGTGGCTCCGCCTGTCTACAGGCCCGGGGCTGTTCCGAAAGTCCTGCAGACCAAGCAATCCGCATTCGATAAACCGGCACGCGTTAAGCCACCCGCGCGCCCGCCTGTGAATAATCAAATACAGCTTGCGCGAGCCGGAACTTCCCGTGCAGGCACTATTAAGTCGAACAACGTCGTTCAGCGCACGATCTGGCAGTGGGACGGAGTCAATTGGCAGGTATATCGCCCGACGGCGAACCAAACAATGCCCGTCAATCCCGGCACTGCTCAGGGAGAGCTTTATGATGACGAGAAAAATAGTGTGGTGAAGGCAAAGGATGTGCTTGACTTGCACCGGGCACACGCCTTTCAGCATGGTATTGAAAAGCACATTGGAGAGACGGCAAAGCCCGTAAAATACGAAGCCGTCTACAAGGCGTTCACCAAAGAGTGGAATTTTGATAAGAAGAAACAGATAAATCGACTTAAGAAAGAGAATCAACTGCCTAAAACGACGCTGACGGACACGGATGACATCGCCTCGGTTGCCAGAATTCTCTACGCGGTTCATCCGGGCAAGGGGAACGTGCTCGACCTTCCGGCAAACTCCAAGGTGATCCCCAAGATGGCCGGGGGCTTTAAGACGCGCAATGACTTCCTTGATGCAGAGCGCACCGTCTGGAATCTTATCGGCACGATGTCGCTAGCCAACATCAAGTCCCAATACCTGGAGGATGAAAATATCGAGGACGAGGTGGATGATGCAGTGGCGCAGGCAGATGCGAACAAAGTAACCGTGAAGTGGAAAAGTACAACTGACAAGGATGGTGTATCGTACACAGGAATACTCGTCTCGATGCCACTGGATAGGGTTTGGCCCAATAATCCTGAGACGCACCTGTTCGGGAGGCAGAGGGAAAATCCGCAAACCTTCGGCCCCAATATTTACCCGCAAAGCGCCAAGGACATGCAAGCTATTATTGAGAGCGGCTATAAGACGAAGCGCATAGATTATACGACGGGCGGGGTTGTCACTGCTGTCTATCGAGACTATGAGACCGGCAATATGCAGGGACGCCACTTAACGACCCTGTATGTCCGACCGGTTCAACAGTAAGTTTGAGTTTCGGCTTGAATATGTGCCGCTTCCCGGAATCGTCTATCAGGCCGACACTTCACCTGCGCGCGCCGACGAGATTAGACACGACCGAGACAAGCTCTGCGGCCTCGACCGGCTTGGCGACGTGAATCTGAAAGCCCGACGAAAGCGCTCGCTCGCGGTCTTCCTCCCGCGCATAGGCTGTCAGGGCCGCCGCCGGAATCCGCCCGCCGCATTCTTCTTTCAGCCGACGTACCCGCTGGATTAAAGCGTAGCCGTCTTCGTTCGGCATGCCTATATCGCTCATCAAAACATCCGGCTTCCACTGGCAGAGCGCGTCCAGCGCCTCGTTGCTTGAGATACACACTTTGACCTCCGCGCCGGACTGCGCCAGCACAGTGCTGATCATTTGTCTCGCTTCCAGATCATCGTCGACGACGAGGACGCGGACGCCGTTCAGTTGTCGCGGCAGAGCATAACGAGGCGCTCCGTTCTCGTGCCTGCGGCTCCTGCGCTCAACCTCCGGCGTTTTGATTCTCACCGCGAGGAACGGGAGCGTGACGGAGAAAGTCGCTCCGAGTCCGTGGCCGGAGCTTTCCACCTGAACAGTTCCGCCATGAGCTTCTATCAAATGCCTCACTATCGCCAGCCCTAGGCCGAGCCCGCCATACGATCTGGTGGTCGCCCCATCGGCCTGACGAAAACGATCAAAGACATGCGGGAGAAAGTCCGGGCTGATGCCTTGCCCCGTATCGCTCACCACCACGCGGGCACGCGAGCCGTCGCGCTCAAGCCTGACCTCGACGCGCCCGCCCTCGGGCGTGAACTTGACCGCGTTGAAAAGCAGATTCCAGACCACCTGCTGCAAGCGCGCGTGATCGCCCGAGACAGGGCCGAGGCTCTCGTCGAAACGGCTCAGGATACGTATGTGTTTAGCGTCAGCCGCCGGACGCACCACGTCAATCGCATCCGTGATGACGGAGCCGAGGTCTATCTGCCTGACATCCAGCCGCAGCTTGCCGGAGATAATACGCGAGACATCCAGCAGATCATCTATGAGGCGCTTCTGAACCTGTGCATTACGCTCGATGGTTTCCAGCGCCTGCGCGCGCGTCCTCGTGTCCAGATTGCCCGCGTTCAGAAGATTGGCCCAGCCCAGAATGGATGTGAGCGGCGTGCGTAATTCGTGCGAGAGCGTTGACAGAAACTCGTCCTTGATGCGGCTCGCCGCCTCCGCCTCTGCACGCGCCTGCTGCTCGCGAACCAGCAGGCGGTCGCGCTCTTCTTCGGCGCGCTTCAATTCGTTGATGTAATGATTCAACTCCTCGACGTGGCGCTCGGCCTCCGTGGCGTGTGATTGCGAGGACTCAATGTTCTTCAGGTAGGTCTGGTAAGTGAGGTAGACGATGGCGATGATCGGGGTCGTGATGACGACGGCATAGAAGCCGAACATCCTGATCAGCTCGGTGATGATACCGGCGGCGGAAGCCCCGGCAAAGTAGGTCACGGATGTCCACAGGTAGAATCTGTACCACGTGGCCCAGAACGGCTGCCCCGTCTTGCATGACTTCTCGACGGCGATGAGACCGGAGTTCGACACGTACTGGACGAGCGCCATCAAGCAGAGGGCGCTGATGAAGTTTGCGGAATAGCCTGCCTGCCCCAGTTGCACTATCTGACCGAAGGAGAGGCGCAGCGCCCAGACCGTGATGAAAGTCGCGCAGGCCATGACCGCCGAGTTGAAAAGGATAGTGCGCGGCTTCCGGCTGATGCGTAGCGACGAGCAGAGCCCGTCAGCCGTGGCGAGCAGGATGGCAGGCTCGCCGCCGTAGAGCAGCATCGTCAGAAAGATGAAGGTGTCGGAGACGGTGATGCGTCCGGAGATGTTGGGGATACGCACGGCGACGCTTGAGCTGACCACAATCGTCATCAAAGCGAGAATGGCGAAGGGGAGATCGAGGCGCGCGACCGGAAAGCGATAGACGGAAAAGAGAAGAACGGCTGCGCCTGCGGCGACGATTGACCACATGTAGGGGTTGGTAAAGCGTTGTCTGCTCATAGCTCCTCTTCCGGGCAAGACGGACGTTTAAGTTTGTCTGCGGTAGCGGTTCTTCTACCTGTGCAGGTAGATGGTTTCGTAGTGGCTGCGAAACCTGTAGCCGGCGCTGTAGTAGAAGGCTTTGGCCTCGGCGTTCAACTCGTTAACGAGCAGGCAGATTGATCTTGAGCGTGAGAGGAGAATACGCCCAAGTTGTAAAAGGCAGCGCCGCCCGTAGCCTTTGCGGCGCTCGCGCCGGTCAACATAAACGCCTTCCAGATAAATCATCTCCGGCGTCTCGGCCATGATGTCGGCTTTAAAGGCGAGCCGCCCGTCCCTGATTGTCACCCATATCCGACCGCGCTCGATGCGCCGCAGGCAACGCCCTCGGAAGCCCGAGGGATCAACCTCAAGCGGGTTGACGCCGCATTCCTTGACGGCCATCTCGGCCTGCGCCGGCATAACCAGCGAGAGGTCATCTTTAGTGGCAGGGCGAAGGTCCGATACCTCCCCGCCCGCTTCGACGGGCCAGCACTGCTCCAGCAGCAGCTCGCGGCAAGCCAGACGTAGCGCCTGCCCGTCCCTCGCGTAGTGAGCCCAGAAGGCTTCTATCTTATCCTTCTCGCCCATAATCACGTGGGCCGACGAGCACCTCTGCGCCGTATGGGCCAGCGCCTTCAAGGCCTCGTCCGTGCGCGCCTCCACCTGTGTCACATGTCCTATCAAAGCGACCCCCACAAGTTGGCCCAGGCGGTCGCGGCAGCCGTAGAATGTGCCTCGGTTGAGCGGGCTCGCCAGACCGTGATCGCGGATGAAGCCCGCCATGTAGACCGTGTGCAGCGGGCGCACGGTGAGAAAATCCAAAACCTCCGTCTCGTATCCCCTTGATAGATCGTGAACGCTTAAATCGCTCGCGGCGTCGGGTTCGCGTCCATGTATCGTTGACGGTAGCTCAGGAAGCTCGGCGGTAGATCGCATGTTATCTCTCACCTCTGTTCTTCAAAGGTTCCATTGGCTTAATTGGGAGAGTAAGCTAGCGATATAAGTTTAGTAGTCCAGGTAGTCCGTCCCGTCATCCAACTCCGCAGGCATTGATGATGTTGCGTCCCCGTTGATCGTCGCGGACTGTGCCTGCAAGACCAGATCGCCCGTGATGACGCCGTCGCCCGTAATCACACCGTCGCCGGTGATGACGCCGTCGCCTAAGATGTTTCCGTCTTCGAGCAGCGTGCCGCCGCCGAGCAAACTGCTCGCGCTGAGAAAGACCATTCCGTCGCCCGTTATCACTCCGTTGCTCGTCAGGATGTTGTCGCCCGTGATGACCCCGCTTGAGAGCATCGTCGCGTCCCCTGTGATGACACCGTCGCCCGTAATCACACCGTCGCCGAGCAATAACCCTTGCCCGTAAATCTTTTGATACCTGCTGATCAGATCAGTGCCGGTCGCGTACGTGTGATTCAGGATGAGCGCCCGCCCCCAGTTGAAGGTGTGTCCACTGATGGTCGTCTGTGGCGTCGGCAGAGTGTCGGTTACGAGCAGAGGGTCGCCCAGCGCCGTCGTTGAAGAGAGATCGGTGCGGACGAGACGTGCGAGGCGGACTGCGCCTTCGATATTCAGCTCGCCCGCGCCCTGCTCGAAATGGTTGAAGCCCGCGAGCGATTGCGCCGTGTACATCAGAATGGCTTTGATCAGGTTGGGCGAAAGCGTCGGATTGGCTTGCAAGAGTAGGGCGGCTGCGCCCGCCGTGACCGGCGTAGCCATAGAGGTGCCGTTCAAATACATCATCCGGCGATTATCAACCGGACTCACGCCGGCATCCAGTTGCGGATTCTGCATCACGATCAGGTTATCAACCGCCTCGGCGTAGATAAGCTTATTGCCCGGCGCAACCAGATCGGGCTTCACCAGATTATCGTAATGCCTGACATTCTCGCTGTCCGTCCAGTAGCTACGCGTAGGCCCACGCGAGCTATAGGAAGTGACCGCGTCGTCGCCGCGTGCGTTCGTCCCGAAAGTGTTGGCCGCGCCGACGGTAATCGCCGAAGGCTCGTTACCCGGCGAGTGTATGTGACCGTAAATTTTATTGCCGGAACTATCCTTGCCATTGTTGCCCGCCGCCACGGCGACCACCAGCCCCGCGTTAACCAGCCTGCGCACGGCCATACACACAGGGTCATTCTTATAAGAGTCTATCGCCGGTGCGCCCAGACTCATATTGACCACGCGAATGTTGTAGGCGGCGCGATTACTCAAAACCCAGTCCATAGCCCTGAGCAGGTTGCCGACCGTTCCCGTGCCCTGCGAATCCAGTACCCGAAGGTTGATGAGGTTCGCGTTCGGCGCAATGCCTATGTACTGCGCGTTCGAGATGCGACCGTTACCGCCAGCCGTCGCAGCCACGTGTGTGCCATGCCCGTAGGGGTCATCCGTGCGCCCTTCACCCGTAAAATCCCGGCTGACAACGATGCGAAGATTATTGCTCTTATCCAGAAAGGCCCTGTGGCTCGGGTCGATTCCCGAATCGAGCAGGGCTATGCCGATGCCCGTGCCGTCGAGCCCGCTCGTCGTCGTGCCGTTAGTATTCCGCACGCCGTCCGCGCCGGACGTGAGCGAAACATGGCCCAGCGTCTTGACCTCTCTGTCCAAAGAGACGTAGGCGACATCGCCGCGCGCGGCTAAAGCCACGGCAGCCGTAGCCGGGAGGTTGACGATCCGTAACTCGAAGTTTTGAAATTGGCTCGTGTGGCTGCCGCCGCAATGCTTGAGGGCACGATCAAGATCACTGTTCCAACGGGTCGCCGGTTGAATGATGACACGTACGTGCTCATTGCCATGACTGGCTTTCCGGCGCAAATCGACCGACACTTTATTCTCTTGTGTCGAGCTTTTCTCGTTGGCCGCATGGCTGCGTCGAGAGATAAGGACGGTTGAACCTAGACAGATGAGCAGCAAAGAGGCCAGCCATATAATCGAGGACTTGCGTTGCATATATTTACTCCTCATCAAACTGACGCCAGCCTTTTACGTGATGCGGCATCGCTCGCAAAAAGCTAAACAGTTGGCTTTGATCCTTTGATAACTTGCCTCACGGCAACTTTGCAGGCAGGGACTTGTGGCGGGCTTTAGTGCTTTTGCCTGTCATCTCGCCGTCAAAGCTACATATGCCTGAAGCTTAATCGTCACGCCGAAAACTCACGCTACGACAGCCTCGGTTATCCAGCCGTTAACAAATCACAATATTTCAATGGGGGTCGGGGGATGTTTGCTTTGTTTGTTATACCAAAAACAATTACAAACATCAATGAAATAATCGCGGCTGGAAGTTAAAAATTACTCGCCTTTGTGGTTTGGGCGGATTTTAAGGCTGTTTTGAGCGGCAGGCGAATACAGAAAAGGGAGGCGATAAGATCAGTCTCATCGCCTCCCGTCAAGGTAAGCTGTTTTATCTCAATGGTTTGAGATAAAGGCTGGGCGTTTGCGCGATTATGGCTCGGGAGGCGGGGGCTCGTTCGTCCCTCGCTCACGATTGAAGGGCGAGCTTGAGAGCCATGCTGGCATCTGGTCGCTGTTGGCTACCCGCAGGCCCAGAACTACGCCTGTCACGGCCATCATGCGTGCCCCTTCCCAGTTCCAGTCAGGACGGATGATATCGGTCGGCTGGTGGTAATCCGTCTTCTCCCACTTTTTCATTCGCTCGACCCATGCCGAGGTCTCGCCTTCGGGCGCTCCGAGCAGCATCAGCGCTGGAACCCCCTTTTTGACGAAAAGGTAGTGGTCAGAGCGGTAAAAAGCCTTTTCATCGGGCATCGGGTCTGGTATGACTTTAAGACCGTGGGCCGTCGCCACATCGCTCAGCATAGCACCCAGATTGGAATGTTCCGCGCCGAAGCCAACGATGGTTTTGACAGGGCCATAAACCTCAGTCCCCATGCCATCGAAATTGAGATCAGCCGCCACCTGCTTGATCTTCCACGTGGGATTGCTGACCCAGTGCTGCGCGCCGTAGCCGCCGTACTCTTCGCCCGTCAGCGCTAGAAAGATGAGCGAGCGGCGAGGGGGCACGGGTGATTTAGAGAAAGCCTCCGCGATAGCGATGAGTTCTCCCACGCCGAGCGCATTGTCCGCCGCTCCATGATAGATGCGTCCTTCAGCGCCGACTCCGTACGCGTCGTAGTGAGCCGTGAAGACGACGGCCTCAGCTTTGAGCTTGGGGTCTGAGCCTTCTAAGAGCCCTACGACGTTGTTGCCGGTTCCCTTGGTCTTTTTAACCTTGACGTTAATCTTCGCGGACTTTTTCAGGCTGAAGGGGGTAAAGCTGTCGCTCTCGGCCTGCGTGAGCGCCTGTGCGAAGCTCTTGCCGGATGAGGCGAACATCTTTTCGGCTGCCCCGTTGCTGACGTTGACGAATGGAGGAAGGAAGGAGAGGTCTATCTCCTCTCCATCGGCCAGCTCTATCTGGCGGCGTGTCATGTAGTCGGCCATCTCCGCGTAAGGGTGCTCCTCCGTGCCGTTGCTGACGAAGACGAGACCCGCCGCGCCTTGCCTGACCAGCCCGCGCAGAATATTTATCTGCGCCTCGGCTTTATTCCATGATGCTTTGTCAACGCTCTTGGGCGGCCCTGCAATCATGACTACGATTTTCCCTCTGACATCAATTCCGGCCAGATCATTACGCTTGGGCACACTGGAAACTAAGCCGTAAGCTATGAAGACGAGATCGCCGCTGACCGTCTTGTCGCCGCTGTAGGGCGGAGAGACGAAGAAGTCCGTGCCCGCCTTGAGCATGTCGTCGCCGACCTTGAAACTCGTTTCGGGTGTGAAGACCATCTCTCTGAAATTGATGGGTTGCAGGTAAGAGTTTTTGTTGCCGAGAGGCTTGAGGCCGACCTTGCTGAAACGGTCTGCGATATAGTTTGCCGCCTTGTCGCCGCCGGGCTGCATGGTTCCGCGTCCCTGCATCTCGTCGGCGGAAAGGGCCGCGACGACTTCTTTGATCGTCTCGACCTTGACGCTTGCGCCCAGCTCGCGTTCGGCTGTAGAAAGTGTTGTCGCCGAAGCGGGTGCGACCGCGGCCTGTTGCTGCCAGCCCAGAACGGACGGGGTGAGAAGGGCCATGGAAAGCAGCGCCACAGATAATTGACGCCACAAAGCGTTTCGCCGCCACTCTTGTTTCATTGATTGTCTCCTGATCGTGATCTGTGGAAATAATTTACATTATGCCGCCAGCCAATGCTTGTGTGACAGGTTCGGGCAGTATCACACGACTGGTAACAGCAGTATAGTTAACCTATGAGCATAGATAAAGCGTATGCGCCAAGGGTTGCGCTCACCATCGCGGGCTTTGATCCGTCGGGGGGCGCGGGCGTGGTCGCAGACATCAAGACGTTCACGGCGTTCGGATGCTTTGCGACAGCGGCGGTCACGTCGCTCACCTTTCAGAATACGATGGGCGTGTTCGGCGCAGTGCATCAGACGGCAGAGGCCGTGCGCGCGCAGGTCTTGCCGGTCGTAGAGGATTTCCGTGTGGCGTGCGCCAAGACCGGCATGCTGCCGACGCGCGAAGTCATAATGGAAGTGGCGCGACTGTTTCGCGAAGAGGCCCTGCCCGCGCCCGTCGTAGACCCCGTCGTGCGCTCCACCTCCGGCTTCGATTTGATAGACGACGATGCGCTCACGGCGCTCAGGACGGAACTGCTGCCGCTCGCTCGCATCCTGACGCCAAACATCCCTGAGGCCGAGCGCATCACGGGCTTGCAGATCGTGGACGAAGAAGGGATGCGCCGCGCCGCTCGCATCATGCGCGAAATGGGGGCACGCGCCGTGCTCGTCAAGGGCGGCCATCTCAAGGGAGATGCGCTGGATTTGCTGGACGAAGACGGACGCGTGACCCTCTTTCGTGGGGAGCGTATAGAGACGACGAGCACGCACGGCACGGGCTGCACGCTGGCCGCCGCCATCGCCGCCTGCCTTGGGCGCGGGACGAATCTGGAAGAATCCGTCGGCGCGGCCAAACGCTTCGTCACAGAGGCCATACGCCATGCCCCGGACATCGGCCACGGTCATGGGCCAATCGGAAAAACAGTGACCAGTAACGAGTGACGAGCAGGAACGGAAGCATCAGGTTTTTAACTCGTCACTCGTCACTCATCGTTATTCTATTGTCACTTTTTCCATGGTGACGGGCGAGATGGGCTTGTCGCTGCGGTCTGTTTCGCTGGCGGCGATAGCGTCTACAACGTCCTGCCCTTCGGTGACGCGACCGAAAATGGTGTAGCTCGGGGGCAGCCCGTAATCAACGTGCATGATGAAGAACTGCGAGCCGTTGGTGTTCGGCCCGGCGTTTGCCATCGCGACCGTGCCCGCTTTATAGCCGCGCTGGTAGACGGGAGAGGCACGATTAATCTCGTCGTTAAAGCGCCCGCCCCAGGCCGAAGCGCCGCCGCGACCAGTGCCGGTCGGATCGCCGCCCTGAATCATAAAGCCCTTGATGACACGGTGAAAAATCACGCCGTCGTAATAGCCCTTTTCGGCGAGCAGGCGAAAGTTCTCGGTCGTCTTCGGCGCTTCGTCTTCGAGCAGCTCGAAGCGGATCGTGCCCTTGTTGGTTTGAATGACTGCGGTGCGGTTTGCCATGATCGTCTCTCCTCAGGTGAAAGTTGTCAGTAGCCAGCCAGATGATTTTACTGACTACTGATTAAGGACTCGCGGGGCGTCCCTTCTAAAATAAACTGCTCGACTGCCAGCGCGACTCCGTCTTCGTCGTTGGTCGCCGTCCGATGAAATCTATCCACCTCGTGCAGCGCCGCCTGCGCGTTGCCCATGACGACGCTCGTGCCGGCGTAATGAAGCATCTCAAGGTCGTTAAGATTATCGCCGACGGCCATCACCTCTTCACGCTTGAGGCCAAGCTCGGCGGCGGCAGCCGCGACGCCCTTACCCTTCGACGCCTGCGGGCTGACAACATCGATAAGCGCGAAGTCGTGTTTGGGGTACATGGTGGCGAAGGCCTTGATCGCCGCTCCATGCTCGCGTTTCAATGCCGCGTCCAACTCCTCCATCCGCGCGCAGCTTCCCGAAAACGCGATATGCACGGGCGCGTGATCAAGATACTCTTCAAGCGAGGGCACGCGCCTGACGGAGTCCTCTGCCTCATCGCCGTGAATGCGGCGCGACCACGCAATGTACTTCTCAAGCGCCGTGTTGCCTTCGCTGATGCGGTCGTAGAGCAGCGCGCCCAGTCCCTCGTGGTCGTCGCTGACCATCGCGTCCAGGTCAAGTGCGCGACCCGTACGCAGCACGGCCTGCGCGGCTTCCAGGGGCAGGAGAATGGCCGCGACGGTCTCAAGCGTGCGAGCGTGCTTGGTGAGCGCGCCGTTGTGCGAGATGACGGGCACGTCCAGCCCAAGCTCAAGGGCCAGCGGGCGCGCATCGCGGAAGCGGCGGCCCGTGACGAGCGCCACGCGCACGCCCTGCTCGCGCGCCAGTCTGAGGGCCTGAACGTTGCGCGGCGAAATCTCCCCGCGCGAATTGAGCAGCGTCCCGTCCATGTCGAGGGCCAGTAAGCGTATAGGCATAGGACAAAAGGTAAAAGGAAAAGGGGAAAAAGTAAAAGCCGGAAGGCACTATGGCCGTTTAGGGCCAGCGAAGGGTCAACTCGCGAGGGGATGCAGGTTCAGGTCAGCACAGGTCAGTACCGCCTGCGGTAGCGGGCGGGTCTGCAATGTTGAGTACCCGCACGCTACCGCAGGCGGTACTGACCTACTGTTCTTCACAGTGCCGTATGATCGCTCCACCTGACGGAACTATGTGGGAAGCGGGTATGATGTAATTATGATCGAAGGTCGAGGCCGTTTACGGTTTTGCGGTGCGAAATGAACGCTCGACGCGCCTTAATAAAGGGTTGAAAGGAAGATTCCGAAAATGAACGTGACACATCTGGAATGCGCCGCGTGCGGGCTTAGCCACGAGGCACGGCAGTTGCAAAATCTTTGCGGCAAGTGTGCTAAGCCGCTTCTGGTTCACTATGACCTTGAACGGGCCGGGCACAGTTTGACAAAAGAATCTCTGGCAGGCAGGCGGGCAGACCTTTGGCGCTACAGGGAGGTGCTGCCCGTCGAGCGTGAGGAGAACAGGGTCTCGCTCGGCGAGGGCTGGACGCCGCTCCTGCGGGCCGAGCGATTGGCCGCGCGCTTAGGGTTCGGGCAAGAGCTTTTCATCAAGGACGAGTCGCTCAACCCGACGCAGAGCTTTAAGGCGCGCGGGATGACGACGGCGGTCTCGATGGCTAAAGAGCTGGGCGCGAGGCGGCTCGCCGTGCCCTCGGCGGGAAATGCGGCGGGCGCGCTCGCGGCCTATGCGGCGCGCGCAGGGCTCGAAGCTCATATCTTTATGCCGAAAGACACGCCCCGCGCCAATATCATCGAATGCCGGCAGACGGGCGCGCACGTCCAGTTGATTGACGGCCTGATCACGGACTGCGGCGCGGAAGTCGCGCGGCGCAAGGACGCCGAAGGCTGGTTCGATGTCTCTACCTTGAAAGAGCCCTATCGCGTTGAAGGCAAGAAGACGCTCGGCTACGAGGTGGCCGAGCAGCTCGGCTGGACGCTGCCGGACGTGATCATCTACCCGACGGGGGGCGGCACGGGGTTGATCGGGATGTGGAAGGCTTTCGACGAGATGGAAACGATGGGCTGGATCGGGAGCAAGCGCCCGCGCATGGTGACGGTGCAGGCCGCAGGGTGCGCGCCCATCGTCCGCGCCTTCGAGGAAGGGAAGCGCGAGGCGGCTGAATTCGAGAACGCCGCGACGGTCGCCTCCGGCCTTCGCGTCCCGCGCGCTATAGGGGATTTCCTGATTCTGGACGCGCTGCGCGAATCCGGGGGGACGGCCATCAGCGTAACTGATGAAGAGTTGATCGCGGCGGTCGCAGAGATAGGCGCAAGCGAGGGACTGTTTTGCGCGCCAGAGGGGGCGGCGTGCCTGCCCGCGCTGAGAAAGCTCGTCGAGCGCGGCGAGGTTGATCGCACCGAGCGCATCGTGCTGTTCAATACGGGCGCGGGCGTCAAGTACCTTGAGAGCTTTCCCGAAGCATGATGATTAATCGAACGAGAGTGATACGCAGATGGGTGCTTTTGGCGGCGGCGCTGAACGCTGCCGGGCTCGTCTGCTTTTATGCCACGGCACACGCGCACAATCCGCTTGGCGGGCAACACGTGGGCGTGGCCGACTCGTCTTATATGCTCGATTCCATCGGCTTCACCCTGATGCTGCCGGGAATCTTTTTCGCGGCAATCGCTTTCCTGTGCGCCCGCGCCTTGATGTGGAGTGACGAGGCGGCGCGCGCCGTCTGGTACGCGACGGGCTTTGTCATCAACCTGATCGTCGCGTGGAGAGTGGGCGCGGCCCTGGCTGCCGCCCGAATATAAAATCGAATGATTGCGGAGGTTTTTTTTAGGTATGAGATTAGGAAGATACACGGCCACCCTGATGATGCTGCTGCTCGTCGTCGTTTCGTTGACGGCTTTCGCGCAGCAGCAGCCGCAAATGGCCGTTAAGACGACGGATGAGGCGGGGCGGGCACGCATGGACGAGTTGCGAGCCGCCGGGTTCGAGGCGCTCTACAATCTGGATTATGAGGGGGCACGCCGCCAGTTTAAAGAGATCGTGCGGCTCTACCCGGAGCATCCGGCTGGCCCGCAGTTTCTCGCCGCCACGCTCTGGACACAGACCCTCAACGAGTCGCGCCGCCTGCAATCCTCGCTCTACAGCTCAGAGTCTTTCTACAACAACAAGACGGAAGATGCGGTCGACCCGCGCACGGTCGAGCAGTTTCGCGAGCTGACGCGTCAGGCTACGATGCTGGCGAAGGCGCGCCTGAAAGCGAATCCGAGCGACGTGGAGGCGCTCTATTTTCTGGGCGCGACCGAAGGGTTAAAGGCTGCTTTCTCGGCTGCCGTCCAGCGCAGCTTTATGTCGGCGCTGCGCGACGGCTCGAGCAGCGTCGACCGTCACCGCGATGTCATCAAGCTCGATCCCACCTACAGGGACGCGGAGCTGACCATTGGCTTGTACGACTACGTGGCGGGGACTCTGCCGCTGCCGATCAAGCTGCTGGCGAGCATAGGCGGCGTGCGCGGCTCTAAGAAGCGCGGGCTGCTCACACTTGAGCGTGTGGCGAAGGAAGGGCGCTTTGCGCGCGACGATGCGAAGTCCCTGCTGCTCGTGCTCTACAAGCGCGAGAAGCGCTACACTGAATCGCTCGCCATCTCGCGAGAGCTGGGCGCGAAGTACCCGCGCAATTATCTGTACAGGCTGGAAACGGCGGACGCCCTGCTCGCGCAGGCTGCACTTGATCGCCAGAGTGGAAACAGCACCGCCGCATCGAGCGCCGAGCGCGAAGCCCTGGCGATCTATGAAGCGCTGCTGCAAGACCGCTCTGTCCGCGAAGTTGCCGCGCGCTCGATGGATCTGATTCATTACCGCTACGGCGATGCTCTGTTCGCCGCCGCGCGATTCGACATCGCGGCGAAAGAGTTTCTCGCCGCCGCAGCCGTCAATGGCGGCGAGCCGACCCTTGCCACCCTCGCACGCCTGCGCGCCGCTCAGTCCCTTGACCTCGCCGGCAAGCGAAACGAAGCGTTGATACAGTATCGGTCGGTCCTCCAGAGACCAGCCGTCGAGAATTCGCACGAGCAGGCCAAGCGTGGCCTGCGCGAGCCGTACAAAATAAAGAACGAGAAGAGCACATCGGAATGAAAGACAAAGGGGAAGTTATGATAAGCAACGCAGGGCACGAGCGTCCCAGACGCTTGTTGCTGTGCCTTGATGGTGTTCCGTACGAGGTGATGCAGGGGGCTAAGTCGCGCGGGCTCTTTGAAGCCTTCGGCGCTCCGTCGCGCCTTCTCTCACCCTTCCCGACCTTAACGAACGTCGCGCTCTCGCAGATGCTCGGGGCGACGCCCCCGCTCGGTTATGAGAGCCTCTATTTCGACCGCGCCGCCAGAGAGTTGCGCGGCGGCGTGCGTAAGTACATAGGGCGTCGCACGCCTGACAAGGTTCCGTCCTCTTACATGGACGAGCTGGATTATCAGGAGCCGCTGCCGTTTGAATTCCTCGTCTACGTCGTGCCCGAGACGGTCTGGCGTGCCGACATGCGGCGCTTTCGCGAGCGCTTTCGCGCCGCGCCGCAGACACGCGACTTCTTCGCCTTCCTCAAGGGCACGGATGGGTTGCTGCACATTCGCGGGCGGCATCGGCTGGAAGCCGCGCTCGAATCCTTAGACAAAATCCTCACAGAGATACACGAGTGGTGCGGCGACGAAACCGAGATCGTCCTCTTCTCGGATCACGGCATGAATCTGGAAGAGAACCGCCGCGTACACCTACAGACGCACCTGCGTCGCCACGGCTTCAAGGTCGCAGACCACTTGCGCGAACGCCGCAACGTCGCCATCCCGGCCTTCGGCCTGTGCGGCTATGCGGCGCTCTATTGCGGAGACGAGGCGGACACGCTCGCAACCGCCGAAGCATTGACTGATCTGGAAGGCGTTGACTTCTCGGTTCATCGAGACACGGACGCGGCGGTCATGCTCCGCAGCGCGCGCGGCACGGCACGCATCGAACGGCATGAGAACGGAGGCGGCGTCAAGTATCGCTACGCACAGCTCAGTGGCGACCCCTTACAACTCTCCGACGCGGTGAGCAGCCTTAAAGATTTGGGCCAACTGGACGCGCAGGGCTTTGCGCCTGACAAGGCATGGTACGAGCATACGGCGAGCCACATCTACCCGGATGCGCTCGCCAACATCTACCAGTCGCTCTATGAGCCACGCGTTCATCACACGGCGGATGTCCTCGTCAGCCTGCACGACGGCTACTACTACGGCATGTCCTTCTTCAGCCGCTTCATACGCCTCGCCGCCACGCACGGCAACGCCCTGCGCGCCAGCACCTCCGCTTTCCTCATGAGCACGCACCGCACATTCTCCACACACGTCCGCGCCAGCGAAGCCGAGCCGCTGTTGAAAGGATGAAGGCGGAAGGATGAAGTAAAAGCTTTACAGCATTTCTTTCATCGTTGCCGCCTTCATCCCTGCTTTTCACTTGACCCGCAGCACCGGCGGCGCATAAAAGCTTATACATGACGGATGCTGGCTCGCTTCATAGGCCCACGCCGCTCGCGGTCGAAACCTCCGCGCTCGTGCGTCGCTTCGGCGATTTCACGGCGGTCGATCATCTTGATCTACGCGTCGAGCGCGGGCGCTTCTTCGGCTTCCTCGGCCCGAACGGGGCCGGCAAATCAACGACGATCAAGATGCTGACGGGCCTGCTTGCGCCGACGAGCGGACGAATCCATGTGCTCGGCCTGAATATTCAGACGGAGCCGCTCGAAGTTAAGCGGCGCATCGGGGTTGTACCGGAAGATTTGAATCTGTTTGAGCGGCTGACGGGTCGTGAGATGCTGACCTTCACGGGGCGCATGTACGGGCTCGGCAAGCCGGAGATAGCCGAGCGGACGGTGGAGCTGCTGTCTTTGATGGAGCTGGACGCAGAGCCGAAAAAACTGGTCGTCGAATACTCGCACGGGATGAAGAAGAAGCTTTCGCTCGCCTGTGCACTGATTCACCGGCCCGAAATTCTTTTTCTGGACGAGCCCTTCGAGGGCATCGACGCCATCGCTTCGCGCACGCTCAAGGACTTGCTCTCAAGATTGACGGCGCGCGGCCTGACGGTCTTCCTCACCTCGCACGTCCTTGAGATAGTCGAGCGGCTCTGCACAGACATCGCCATCATCTCGCAGGGCAAGCTGGTCGCCTACGGCTCTCTGGAAGAGTTGCGGCAGGGCATTCACGTCGAAGGCGATAGTCGCGAATCTGCTCAGCCGATGTCACTCGAAGACTATTTCATACAGGTCATCGGCGGGACGCATCGCACCGGGGACGAGGTGCTCGAATGGCTCGGCTGACGAAGAAGTTTCTGCGGCGCTTACGTTGTCCTGCCTGAGGCGGTCGCTCCTTTTGCCGAGCCGCGCACGCGCTCGGTCTCGGATTCAAAGACGAAGGCGAGCGATTTATAGATGAGCTTGGCGCAGAGGAAGGCCGAGGCGTCGAAGCCTTCGACGTAGGAGTATTCCGTCAAGTCCAGACCGACGACGCGACGGCTGCGCGCCAGAGTGCGAATCAGGCCCGTCACTTCATACCAGCCGAGGCCGCCGGGCTCTGGCGTCCCCGTCTGCGCGACCAGCGACGGGTCTAGCCCGTCAATATCAATGGTCAGGTAAACATTCTCTGTGAGCCCGCTGACGGCTTCCTCCCACCAGTCCGTGCGGCCCACTATGTCCTTGGCCCAGAAGATACGCGTCGGCAGTTCATCGAGCGACCGCGCCTCTTCAGCGGAGATCGAGCGTATGCCGCATTGCACGGAGGGGAGGCGCAGGTCGCGCACAACGCGCGCCATGATCGAGGCGTGCGAGTGCGGTGTGCCGTCATAGGTGTCTCTGAGGTCGGCGTGAGCATCTATTTGCAGGACGGAAAGATTCTCGTAGCGCTCGGCATGGGCGCGAATCACGGGCGCGCTGACGGAATGCTCGCCGCCGATCATGGCGATGAACTTGTCCGTAGCAACCAGATCACGGGCGCGCTGGTACAGCGATGCCATCATCCGCGAAGGCGGCTCAAGCGAAGCGGACTCTTCGAGCGTGTGGATGCCCAGCCTGTAGACCTCCGCATCCGTCTCCTCATCATAAAGCTCCATGTTGCGCGAAGCGTTGATGATCGCCTCGGCCCCGCGTCCCGTGCCTGTGCCGTAAGAGACCGTCCCCTCGTAAGCGATGGGCCAGACGAGAATGCGCGCGTTCTCGAACGCGGAAAACTCTTCTTCGGCAATCCCGCCGAAGTTCATCGGAAGTTGTGCTGATTCGGACATGAGGACAGTTTAAAGTGGCAGGAAAGCAGTGACAAGCGACCAGCGGCGGGTGATGAGCGATGAGTCTGCTCGGGCGAGACGTATTTGAGGCTTTGTCTGTAACAGGCGAGGGAAGGAGTGAGCCCGCACATGGGCTCACTCCTTAGGGCGCGCTGCCTGCGCTTTGTGGATAAACTCCATTGATTGATCGCTAAAAGGTTTCCGGGCATTGTCGGGCCAGTTGGTCTGATCTTTATAGAGATTGCTCAGACTCTCGGCTATTCCCGGGTCGCCGCCCGTAAAAGCCTCGATCAGCGCAGACCATCTGCGGGCGAGCGCCTGTGCCCTCTCGCTCGCAGGGTCAACGCCTTCGCTGGCCGCCTCGTCCACTTCCCGCAGCAGAGCGGCCCAGTCCCTCTGCCCCTTTTCAAGCACTTCGGGCGTCGCCCTCCGGGCCAACTCCTGTAGCTGTTCCTCCGTGTAGTATCTTTTCGTCCATTCCCAATCGTTCTGCATATTCATCACCTCAATTATTTTCGCGAATGTTTCCCAGTCCGGCTCAGCCTCGGAAGCGAGCAGGCGCTCGGCCTTTTCAATCGCGACGATAGCCATTTCCAGACGGCGTCGCCGCTCATCCAGAATCTCCCTCTGGAGTCGAAGCGCCGTCGAAAGATCGAACGAGTCGCGGTCGAGAACATCCTTGATCTGTTTCAACGAGAGGCCGATGAACTTCAACGTCACGATCTGTTGCAGGCGCGCGAAATCCCGCTCGCCGTAGAGACGATAACCGCTCGCGGTGCGCCCGCTCGGCTTCAAGAGCCCGAGGCGGTCATAGTGATGCAGCGCGCGCACGGTCACGCCCGTCATCTGCGCGAATTCGCTCGCCTGATACAGAGTCCCCGCCGTCTTCGTCACAAGCCCCCCACCCTTCATGTCGGCATCCTACGGCCTGACGCTGCGTCAGGGTCAAGCCTTTTTTCAAAAAAAAATCTTGCCGGAGCAGGCGAACAAAATAATAGCCAGCCATGAGTGGACGAAAAATGATGATCGAATGCTATAATCAATCCATGAAAATCCTGAATTACACGGTTATTATGACGCCAGATGAGACGGGAGGTTATGTTGTCACCTGTCCAGCATTGCCGGGTTTAGTAACTGAGGGCGACACTCTGCAAGAAGCGCGCGACATGGCCGCTGATGCTATTCGTGGTTATCTTGAAGTTCTTATAGAAGATGGAGAACCGATTCCTGCCGACAACTTAATCGCCGAAGAAATAGCTGTAGAAATTGGCTGACCTGCTCTGACCCTTCTATTAAATCAAACCTTAAAGTAAATCTAGAAACTCTTCGATAGTAAAACCAGCCTGGTCAATAATAGATCGGAGCGTGCCCGGCTTCAAATCCTTACTGTGGTAGGGCACAGACACGATTTGTCTTTCCTTCCTCAGAATGTAGTGACTTCCTGTTACACGCCGGATTTGGAATCCATTTCGCTCAAGGGCCTTGATAACTTTTTTAGCTTTAAGCGTGGGCAGTTTCCTGGACATATGTAGTGCCTCTTTCTCACTCGTCCTTCCAGCTAGCATTAATCGCTGGCTGATTTCGAGTGGAAAGCTAAATGATGCATACTGGTAACGTATATAACTTTCTATCCAGTATTAATCGCCAGCAAATTTCCAGAGCCAAATAGCACAGAAAGTCATATTCAGCAATAATCCAATTTGTATAGGAAAAGATATTTTTTTACGCTGATGGCCTGCGACCCGGTGTTGGAAAATAAAAAATAGCCAGAATTCAGCAGGTTTTTCTACTGGACTCTGGCTATTGCCCTTTGATTAGGGTTTATTCTTACTGAACTTCGATCATCAGGTCGCGCCCGGTGAAGGTGAAGTTCGGACGCTTGCGTCCCTTCATGTATTTGGCGGCGGTTTGCGAGAGCGCCGTGACGAGGATGGGGAGCGCGATGGTCGAGTCGCAGTTGACGTAGGCCGTGCGCGCGCCGCGCGCGAGCTTGCCGTAGACGAGAGATTCGTCGAAGGCGACGGCGTTCGAGCGCCCGCCCGGGTGCGGTGCGTCCGTTGCGATCTGTATGGCGTACTTGTGGCCGCGCGTGGGAATCTTGACGATGTTGGTGGAGATTTCCGTCTGCTGGATAAAGCTCTTGGTCGTGCCGCCGCCGAGGTTGATGACGCCCGAGACGCGCGCGCGGGCGGCGATCTGCGTCATGTCCAGCACGTCCTGCACGATGTCGAACTGAAAGTTGTTCTTCTTCTCAAAGCGCGCGGCGGCGATGCCTATGCTGATGGCGCTGTCGGCGATGGCCGGACAGAAGATCGGCACACGCGCTTTGTAGGCGGAAGTGAGCACGCCGTCTTCGGTCGCTATCTCGGCCAGCTCGCGCCCTAAGAGGTGCAGGAACTCGCGCGTCGAATAGGGGCGCGTTTGATCCAGTTGATTGGTGAAGCCGCCGACCCACTCGTCCGCCTCGCGATACTCTTCGTCGCTGGCGAGCAAGTCCCACATGCGATTGATCTGCGAGGCTTCCAGCTCGGCGTCCGTCATCGAGGGGTGAGCCTGAAAGTGATGGCGACCGAGGGTTTCGTGCAGGTCGTGAAAGAGCATGGAGCCGGAGAGCACCAGCACGTCGACGAAACGATTCTTGATAATGTAGGCGAGCAGCCGACGCATCCCCGCCGGGATGAGCGCGCCCGAGGCGGCGACCATGATCGTCGTATTGTCGCCGAGCATGTCGAGCCAGATGCGGTGCGCTTCGGCCATCTGTCGACCGCCAAAGCCTGTGCCCTCCATCTTTTCCAGCAGACCCGCGACCGAGCGGTCGCGGTCTACCTGCACGGGCCGGGTCGGCACGGTTAGATACTTAGAGGGTTTGGGTTTTCGCTGCGTCACCATAGGAATCTCTCAATCCTTTTCTATCAATAAGTGATAATGAAGGGATGAGGGCCGCAGGGCAGCAGGGATGAATAGGAAAAGAGAAAAGCCTTTTCTTCATCCCTGCGGCCCTCATCCCTCATCCCTTCTACGCTTGCCACGGCTCTGTTTTCCATTGACCGCCAGATAAGTGTAGGCATCAAAGCGCGACTCGTAAAATTCTATAATCTCGGCGGCGTCGGCCTCCGACAGCTCTTCATGCTTGACGCGCTGCGCGACCAGCCGGCGGAATCCGTCGTGCAGCATGCTGCGGTCGTAGCGAGCGCGCTCGACCGCCTCGCCGATGGAAGTTCCGCGAATCACCTTCTTGATCAGGTAGCCGTCTTCGTCAATGTGTATGTGCGCTTCGTTGGGCGCGCCGAAGAGATTGTGATTGTTGCCCATCACTTCCTGATAAGCGCCGACCAGCATGAAGGCAAGGTAGTACGGCTCGCCCTGAACCAGCGGGTGCAGCTCAAGCACCTGCTTGACATCGTGCAGGTCAACGAACTTGTCCACCACGCCGTCCGAGTCGCAGGTGATGTCGCAAAGCGTGGCATACTCCGTGGGCGGGCGGTTGAGCCCATGAATCGGCACGATGGGGAACAACTGATCGAGCGCCCAGTGGTCGGGCACGGAGCGAAAGACCGAAAAGTTGGTCAGGTACTTGGCGCACAAGAGTCGCCTCAGCTCCCCGAACTCCTCGGAAACATACTTGGCCTGTTGAGCATACTTGTCCGCTCGCTCGCAGACATCCCAGAAGAGGACTTCGCCCTTGGCGCGGTCTTCCAGCGAGATGATGCCCAGATTGAAGAGGGTGAAAAGCTCTTCGCGATGTTCGAGCGCGTCGTGGTAATACTCCCGATAATTTTTAACGGAGATGGTCTCGCGCAAGTCTCCCAGCTCGACGACGACCTGCGGGTCGTCGTCGTCAATCGTCATCGGCGTGATGTCTTCAACGACAGTTTCAATCTCGTCGACGACGTTGGTGACGACGATGGCGTGATAGGCGGCGAGAAAGCGACCCGACTCCTGAATGATGGTCGGGTGCGGCACGTTCTCGTCATCGCACACCTGCTTGATCGTGTAGATGACATCGTTGGCGAACTCCTGCGCCGTGTAGTTCGCCGATGAATCGAACGCCGTCTTCGAGCCGTCGTAGTCGACGGCCATCCCGCCGCCGACATCCAGGAGCTCGATCGGAACTTTCATCTGGTGAACCTTGGCGTAGACGCGCGCGGCCTCTTTCATCGCGTTCTTGATGCGCTTGATGTCTGTCAGTTGCGAGCCGATGTGAAAGTGCAGCAGCCGCAGCATGTCAATCTGGCCGGCCTCCTGCAGGCGACGAATGACCTCCAGAATCTCCGTCGTCGTCAGCCCGAACTTGGCCGCTTCGCCGCCGGACTTTTCCCAGCGGCCTGAGCCCTTGGAGTAGAGCTTAACGCGCATGCCGACCATGGGCATGACGCCCTCCGCATACTTCTCGGCGATGCGAAGAATGTGGTCAAGCTCGTTGAGTTTTTCGATGACGATGACGACGCGCTTGCCGCTCTGCGCGCCGATAAAGGCCAGCTCGATGAATTCTTCATCCTTAAAACCGTTGAGGACGAGCAGGCTGTCGGGCGATTGATCCATGGCGAGCGCGGCATACAGCTCAGCTTTCGACCCGGCTTCGAGGCCGAAATCGTAGCGCGAGCCTTCGCGCAGGTATTCCTCCACGACCGAGCGCGCCTGATTGACCTTCATCGGATAGACGCACATGTGCGCGCCCTGATACTCGTACTCGCGTATGGATTTGCTGAAGGCGCGCTGCAATTTTCTGACCTGCGCGGCGAGGAGCTGCGGAAAGCGCAGCAGGACGGGTGTGCCGATACCACGGCGCGCCAGATCATCTATGATCTCTTTCAAGTCCGCCGCGCGACTATCGTTCTCGGTCGGATGGACGATCAGGTTGCCTTTGCGATTAACGTCAAAGTAACCGGCCCCCCAGTTCTCGATGCCATAAGTTTCAAGCGTTTGCTCGATTGCCGTGGTCAATTCGCGGTTTCCCCCTGCTGCCGTCCTCTTGTGTAAGCATGGCTCTCTCAGGCGAGAAACGCTTACCGCCTCTCACGCGAGCGCCCCCTGTGGAGATTCATTGGCTGGAACACTAAGGCTGGCAATGTAACAGAAAAAGCGGGGAGGGTCAAAAACTATTTTTTCAGGGCGAGCGCAGGGCGGAATCGCATAAGTCTGCCGTATGTAAAGGTTTAAGAGGAGAAAGGGGGTCGCACCCGAAGGGTGTCGCATCAGCCTGACGCTGAAAAGCTTGACAAGCCTCGATGCAGGAATATAATGCAAAGCTTTTTACGCGCCGCAATAGATGCACGCAACCTTCGGTTCACCACCGCACTCAGCCCTAAAACTGAAACGCCCGCTTGCTCAAAGAGCGCGGAAAGCACCTCTAACACTCCTTTTTTCACTTTCAGGAGAAGACAATGGACGCTAAAACTGCCTTGAAGTACGCCACTGACCAAGGGGCCAAATTCGTCTCGGTACGCTTTACGGATTTGCCGGGAGCCTGGCATCATCTGACTTTCCCTATTAATCAACTTTCCGAGGGCTCTTTTGAGGACGGGTTCGGCTTCGACGCCTCCTCCCTGCGCGGCTGGGCAGCCATCAACGAATCCGACATGCTGCTCGTGCCAGACCCCGTGCGCTTCTGGATGGACCCTTTCTCGGAAGAGCCGACCGTCTGCCTGATCGCCAACGTCGTTGACCCGATCACGAAAGAGGGCTACGCCTTCGACCCGCGCTCGGTCGCCAAGCGAGCCGAAAGCTATCTGAGGTTTACGGGACTGGCCGATACGGCCAACTTCGGCCCTGAAGCAGAGTTCTTCGTCTTCGACTCCGTTAAGTATCACAACGACCAGAACTCAGCCGGGTACACGGTTGATTCCGACGAGGCGCACTGGAATACCGGGCGCGCCGCGGACGAGTTTAACGGCTCAAACCTCGGCTATCGCATCCGCCCCAAGGAGGGCTACGTGCCCGTGCCTCCGACGGATTCTTTAAGCGACCTGCGCTCGGAAATCTCTCTGACGCTCGCGCAGTGCGGCATCAACGTCGAGTGTCACCACCACGAAGTCGCCACCGCCGGACAGTGCGAGATTGATTTTCGCTTCTCCACCCTGCTCGGCACAGCCGACAATCTGCAAATCTTCAAGTATGTCGTACGCAACACCGTCTACCAGTACGGCAAGGCGGCGACCTTCATGCCGAAGCCCCTCTACGGAGACAATGGCTCAGGCATGCACTGCCATCAATCGCTCTGGAAGGGCGAAAAGCCTCTGTTCGCAGGCGACGGCTATGCGGGACTATCCGACATGGCTCGCTACTACATCGGAGGGTTGTTGAAGCACGCGGCGGCCATCGTGGCCTTCGCCGCGCCGACGACCAACAGCTACAAGCGGCTGGTTCCGGGATTTGAAGCGCCTGTCAATCTGGCTTACTCGGCACGCAATCGCTCGGCTGCCGTGCGTATCCCGATGTTCTCGACCAATCCGAAACAGAAGCGGCTTGAGTTTCGTCCGCCCGACCCGTCATGCAATGCGTACCTTGCATTCTCGGCGATGCTGATGGCCGGATTGGACGGCGTGCAGAACCGCATCGACCCGGGCGAGCCGCTCGACAAGGACATCTACGACCTCTCGCCCGAGGCGTTGAAGAACGTGCCATCACTGCCCGGCTCGCTCGATGAATCGCTCAAGGCACTCGAAGCCGATCAGGAGTTCCTGCTCAAGGGCGATGTCTTCACGCCGCAGGTCATTGATCGCTGGATCACCTACAAGCGCGAGAAAGAGATTCAGCCGCTACGCATGCGCCCGCACCCGCTTGAGTTCGGCATGTACTTCGACATTTAGGAAGAGTGAACATGAGATCATGCAGGTCAGTACCGCCTGCGGTAGCGGGCGGGTACTCAACGCATCAGACCCGCCCGCTACCGCAGGCGGTACTGACCTTTCTTTAATCAATGAATATCGAACCCGTCACACTCGAAGGCAAGCACGTTCGGCTGGAACCGCTCTCGCTCGATCATCACGAGGCGCTAACAGAAGCGGGCATGCACGAAGACATCTGGCGCTTGAATCCTACCCCCGTGCGGACGAGCGAAGATATGCGCGCCTACATCGCGGAGGCGCTTCTGGCTCAGGGGCGCGGGACGATGCTGCCGTTCGCCACCGTCGAGAAATCTTCGGGCCTTGCCATCGGCAGCACGCGTTACGGCAACATAGAGATGGCGCACAGGCGTCTTGAGATAGGCTGGACGTGGATCACGCCGCGCTGGCAGCGCACAGCCGTCAATACGGAAGCCAAGTACCTGATGCTGCGACACGCCTTCGAGCAGCTTGGCTGCATGCGCGTCGAGTTCAAGACGGACGTGCTCAACGAGCGTTCAAGGAACGCTATCCTGCGGCTGGGCGCGAAAGAGGAAGGCATCTTTCGCAAACACATGCTCACCTCCACGGGCCGCATTCGCGACACCATCTTCTTCAGCATCATTGATTCCGAATGGCCGGAAGTTAAAGCCAATCTGGAACGCCGGCTGGAAAGCCGCGAGCCGCGCTAAGCCCGCCCTGTAACACGCACACGTCTCTCTCTCTGGCAAGCTTAAGCGCGCGCGCGCTACAATCTAAGGCGGGCGAGCACGAGGCTTCGGTTATACGCGTCTGGCCGCGCCGCTCGCTGCTGTCCGATGCCTTGAAGGGATGAAGAATCGAGCGTGCCTGCGCCTGAAGAAGAGATCGAACTGCTCTTGAAGGATTTGCCGGACGAGGAGGGCGCGCGCCTTTTCTTCGAGCGCATCTCGGCGGAAGACGTGCGCGCGGCCCAGCTTCTCAGGCGTGACCGCGGCCTGCTCTCCGACACACTCGCGCTCTCCGCATGGAGTCCGCTCCTTGCGACCACCCTCACGCAGCATACGGAATATCTTCAATGGCTCGCGCGCGAGCGCACACACTCTCGCGTCAAGACGCGTGAGGAGCTGGAAGAATCCCTCGGGCGCTTCGCTCTGACACATTCGCAGCTCGACCCGCAGGTTCTGCTCGCGCGTTTTCGTCGTCGCGAGCTGCTGCGTATCTACCTGCGCGACATACGCCGCACGTGCGCGCTCGTCGAAACCACGGAAGAGCTGTCGAACCTTGCGGACGCCGTCATCAGCTACGCGCTGTCGCACGCGCGGCAGCATCTGGACAATAGATTCGGGCAGCCGCTCAGAGCGGACGAGCGTGGCCGCATGGCTCCGGCGGAATTCACCATCGTCGCGCTCGGCAAGCTCGGCTCCTTCGAGCTCAACTACGCTTCCGACATCGATCTTTTCTTCATCTTCTCGAACGAAGGGGTGACCGCCGCCGGAGGCACGCACGGCGAGACGACCAACCGCGAGTATTTCGTCAGGCTCGCGGAGATGATCGCGCGCACCGTGGGCCAACCGACGGGCGAAGGCGCGGCGTATCGCGTTGACCTGCGGCTCAGGCCGCACGGGCGCGACGGCGCTCTGGCCTCATCGCTCGACGAGGCCGTTCGTTACTACCGCGAGCGGGCACAGGCGTGGGAGCGCCAGACGTTGATACGCTCGCGCGCGGCTGCCGGGTCTGCCGCCCTCTACGCGCGATTCGCTTTGCGCGTCTGGCCGAGCGTCTACACGGTTGAGCAGACGGTTGAGGATGCCCTGCGGAACGTGCGGCTCGCCAAGCAGAAGATTGATCATCATCACGCGCGCGACGCTCGCGGCTTCAACGTCAAGCTCGGTCGGGGCGGCATACGCGAGATAGAGTTTATCGCGCAGGCGCTGCAACTCGCCTACGGCGGTCACGACGAATGGCTCAGAGCGCCGCACACCCTGATCAGCCTCGGACGCCTCGCCGACCGCGGGCTCATACACGAGCGCGAGCGCGTGACGCTGGCGAACGCCTACGTCTTCCTGCGTATGCTCGAACACCGCTTGCAGATGGAGCACGGCCTGCAAACCCATTCCGTGCCGGACGAGCCGGAGCGTCGCCTTCTGGTCGCGCGGCGTATGCACTTCGATGATGAAAATCCACTCGCCGATTTCGACCGGGCGCTCTCGCAGCATACTGCCAATGTGCGAGCGGCGTTCGAGCGCATCTTCGGAAAGGAAGAGCAGGAGGGGTCTGCCAAAACTCAGGCGCGCGTTGCCTCCACCGTGCCCGCAACAGAGCCCGCGCACGCGCATGAGCCGGAGCACGCGACCGGCGCGATGGACGCTTCCGCAGCAACAGCCGCGCGCCTCTTCGCCACGCACATGGCGCGCGACGATAACGCCGGTAGTATTTGGACGATTGAGAGGGTCGCGCGACTATTGACCGATGCGGCTGGACGCTCTCTGAACGCGCGCCGCGCCCTGACCTATGCCGCGCGCGTCGCCGCTTCGCTCGATAAATCAACAGAGCCTTTGAGCTTGTCGGAGCATAACCTTGCGGCGCTTATACAACTCTGCGGGGCATCGGAATTCTTCGGCGATCTACTGGCCGGCAATCCGGCGCTCATTCTGGCCCTGCCGGTCGAGGGCGCGCCCGCTGTCGAGCGGGATTATCGCGCGCTCCTGAAAGAGGCTGCCGTGGGCCATGATGATTTTCGCGCTGAGCTTGGGGCGCTGCGTCGCACCTGGGCCAGACTGCTCATAGAGATCGGTGCGCTGGATGCTGCCGGGCACATAGACATGCGCGAATCCAACCGCCGCCAGACGGAGCTGGCCGCCGCCAGTCTGGATGCCTGTTGTCTGGTCGCGCGCCGCGACCTCTCGCGCCGTTACGGCGAGTTCGAGACGGAGGCGCGTCTGGCCGTGCTTGGGCTCGGAAGACTCGGCGGCGGCGGAATGGATTACGGCTCTGATCTTGATGTCGTGCTTATCTACGACGACGCGCAGCCCTCGCCCTTCAAACATCTCACGCTCAGCGAAGCTTACGGGCGCTTAAGCGAGCGCTTGATCGCCGCTCTTTCCAGCCTGACGCGCGCGGGCTCTCTCTATCGCGTGGACTTGCGGCTCAGGCCGGATGGGAGAAACGGTCTGACCTCGACCGGGGCTCGCGCCTTCATCGATTATCTGCGAGAGCGCGCGCTCCCCTGGGAATGGCTGGCCTACGTCAAGCTGCGTGCGGCGGGAGGCGACCGGGAACTAGGGCTCAGCGTCGAAGAGCGCGCGCGTCAGATCATTTATGAGCGGGCCGGGCAGGTGGGCGAAGAGACGCTGCGCGTTGAGACGCGACGGGTGCGCGAGCGCCTCGAACAGGAGAAGGCTGCGGCGCGCTCGGCGAGGGGCGTAACGGATATTAAGTATGGGCCGGGCGGCATGCTCGATGTCTATTTCGCCACGCGCTACCTGCAATTGCGCTACGGTGTCACGGAAGAGCTTGAAGACCGCTCGACGAGCGCCACTCTCAAACGTCTGCGCGCGGCGGGCGCTCTAGGCGAAGCGGACTACGCGGCCATGAACGAGGGCTACGCACATCTCCGCACACTAGACCACTACCTGCGGCTCATCGTCGGGCGCTCCACCCGCCTGCCCGCGATAGATCATCCGGCCCTACGCGACATCGCTCATTGCATGGGCCAAGCCTCGGCCCAGAACCTGACCGACGCACTCGCCACCCACAGGGCCAACATCCGCGCCGCCTACGATAGGATCACAAGCAAGGGATGATGGATGAAGGAAATGCTTTTATTTCATCCCTCACACCGTCGCCCTCATCCATTCTCTTCGTCGCTTTGCGTTGTTTCGTGCCAGCAGTTCGCGCACCACCTGTGTGTTGACCGGCGCTCCGTTGGGGTGTAGTCGGCGGAGGCCGGAAGGCGGCGGGCGACCTCTCGTTCTTCTTCCGTAAGCTCAGCCCAACGTCGCAAACGGCCCACGCCGCAGCGGGGGCATCCGTCAGTGTTTTGATTAATCATCATGGAAATAAATTGCTGCACTGAAGTGAAAGGAAAATAGCACAGGGGATGGCGCTTTTCATCCTCCGGCCTTCATCTTTGATCTCGCGCCATTTGAGAAACGGGGCACAGGCGCGGTAACATCGCGGCTGTCTTGGAGATCACTCGAAACATTGAAAGTCGGCCATACTGATGCTGCAAAACTGCCGCCGCCGCCTTGCGCTTCTGGTCATAATCATTTGCTCATGCGCTCCCGCCGCCTATGCCCAGCGTGACGATTCACGCTTTGATTTTTACGCGCGCGGCCCTTTTCGCGAAAACGTGCCGCGCCCGCAGAGCATACTGCGCTTTCCGGTCGGCGAGTTTCACACCAACTACGCTTTGATGGAGCGCGTCATAGCCTCCATCGCGCAGGCCGCGCCCGACCGCGTGCGCGTCATGGACATAGGCGAGACCAACGAGCATCGGATGATGCATCTGGTCGCCATCAGCTCGCCGGAAAACATCTGGCGCTTAGAGCAGATCAGAGCGAACATCGCGCGCCTGAGCGACCCGCGCTCGACCTCGGAGCAGGAGGCCGAGCGTCTCGTCGCGGAGATGCCGGTTCTGGTCTGGCTCAACTACACCATACACGGCAACGAGTCCGCTTCGTTCGAGACGATGATGCAGGTGGTCTACCAGCTCGCGGCCTCGGACGAGCCGGCGACGCGCGACATACTGAAAAATTGCGTGGCGCTCGTCAACGTCTGCGCCAACCCTGACGGGCACGAGCGTTTCGTCTCGTGGTACAACGCCAACGCGACGGGCAATCCCGAGCCGCTCGCCGCCGAGCATCGCGAGCCCTGGTCTGTATATGGCCGCGTCAACCGCTATCGCTTCGATCTCAACCGCGACAATATCGCTTCGACACAGGTCGAGACGCGCAACATGGAGCGCGCCTACCTCGAATGGCATCCGCAAGTCTTCGTCGATCACCACGGCCAGCCCGTGCAGTATTTCTTTCCCCCGGCGGCGCTGCCCATCAATCCCAATCTCCCGCCGGAAGCGACCGCCCGCTGGCTGACGAAGTTCGGTCAGGCCAACGCCGCCCGGTTCGACGCCAACAACTGGGACTACTACGTGCGCGATGTGTTCGATCTCTTTTATCCGGGCTACTGGGACTCCTGGCCGAGCCTGAACGGCGCGACCGGGATGACCTACGAGACGGACGGCGGTGGCTTCAAGGGCATCAACTGGAAGCGCGACGACGACACCATCGTCACGCTGCGGTCGGCCATCGCCAAGCACTTCGTCGCTTCGATGACGACGCTTGAAGTCGCCTCCGGGAATCGCGAAGCGCGGCTCAGGGACTATTACGCCTTCAGGCGCAGCGCCATCGAAGAGGGACGAAGCCAGCCCATGAAGCGCATAGTGCTACTGCCGGGCCGCGACCCCGGCAGAGCGGCAGAGCTGATCGGAGTCCTACAGCGGGCAGGGATAGAAGTGAGCGTCACGCGCGAGCCGCTGCGCTCCGAGATCGCGCATGGTTACAATGGTACGACGAGCGCGCGCACCTTCCCCGCCGGCTCTTTCGTCGTTGATCTGGCGCAGCCGCAGAAGCGTCTCGCCAAGGCATTGCTTGAGCCGACGACCGATCAGGATGCGGCGTTCGTGCGCGAGCAGCTGGCGAGGTTTGCGCGTAACGAGCGGCGCGGGCGAGGCGCGACGAAAGAGGAGTACGGCTTCTATGACATCACGGCATGGTCGCTGCCACTGGCCTTCGGCGTCGAGGCATACTGGACGGAGGATGCAAAGGAGATGCGCGGCGCGGCGCTGCTCAATCAGGAGGCGGGAGCGAACGCGGCGGCGGGCACAAATGCCGGCGTGAGCGGCGGGCGCGCGCAGGTCGCTTATATTATCCCTTATGAGCGCAACGGCGCGGCCTCTCTCGCCTACCGTTTGCAGCGCGAGGGTTTTCGCATCGCCGTCGCGACGCGCGTGCTTAGTGCCGGCGGGCACGACTGGCCGCGCGGCACGATGGTCGCGCGCGTCTCGCGCAACCCGGAGGCGCTGCATGATGCCATCGCGCGGCTGGCGCGCGAAACCGGCACGGACGTAACGGCTGTTAACTCCGCCTTCCACGAGACGGGCGAAACGGGCGTCGGCTCGGAGAACGTTATCTCGCTCAAACCGCCGCGCATTATCGTGGCGGCGGACGACGCTGTGGATCAGAATAGCTACGGCGCGATGTGGTGGGTGTTCGACCGCTACGGCGTGGACTTTACGCCGATGACGATTGCGTCGATCAAGCGCGCGGAGCTTGATCGTTATAACGTCATCATCCTGCCCGACGGCTCGCCCGAACGCTACAACGCCGCCTTCGGTAAAAGCGGCATAGAGACGCTGCGCGGCTGGTGCGAGCGCGGCGGCACGCTCGTCCTTATCAAAGGCGCAGCCGTCTTCGCCGCTCTCAAGGATGTGAACCTGACTTCCTCGCGGCTGGTCGGCAGCGACGAGGACGATCAAAAAGATCAGAAGACGGAGGAAACTGACGCGCGCCTGTTGTCTTCGAGCGCTCAGCCGCAGCAGACGCCTCCGGCGACCGACACGGGCGCGAGTCCTAAAGTAGAGGCGGCGGCTGCCTCCAGACGCAGGGGAAGGCGAGGCGCGGCGCAGACCGCGCAGACGGCCACAGAGCAGCGTCGCGAAGAGGCGGACGAGACAGAGAAGCTGGAGGGCGCGCCGCCCGTGCTGCCGCCCATCGCCTCGCCCTCTGCGCGACCGGGCCGTGTGCCGGAGGCTGTGCCCGGCGCGATCATGCGCGCCACCGTCGACCGCACGACCTACATGACGTTCGGCTATGAAGACCCGCTGCTCCCGGTGCTCGTCGCCTCCGGCTACTTCTTTCGCCCCTCCAAAGAGGGCACGAACGCGGTCGTCTTTGACCCGGAAGACAACAATCCTCTGCGCCTCTCGGGCTTCGTCTGGCCGGACCATACGGAGCGGCTGCTGCGCGGAACTTCTTACGTCATCGAAGAGCCGACCGGGCGCGGCCACGTCGTTCTCTTCAGTGAAGACCCGAACTATCGCGGCATCTGGCGCACGACGACGAGACTCTTTTTCAACTCTTTTCTTTTTCCATCGGCATTCTAAAAAACCAAGGATGAAGCATGTTCAAGATCAAGGCAGAATACAGCGAGCAGATCGAGCTTAAGACCAGTATAGAGCGGGCGCGCGAGTTCTTTAATAACCTGCGGAACATCGCGGACTTGATGCCGGGCATCGAGGGCATCAAGAGCGAAGCCAACGGCATCATGCGTTGGATGGTGCGCGCAGACGTGCCCATGCTGGGCTCCATGCGCGCGGCCTTCGCCGTCGAGCGCACGGAAGACGAGGCCAATCGCATAGAGTGGTCGCCAGCCGCGACCGAGAGGAAAAACTTCCTGCGCTACGCGGCCATCTTTGAAGAGCAGGGGGCAAAGACCCTTGTGCGTATCATCCAGCGCGTGGAGATGCGCCGCGAGCACGCCAGAGAGCTTCACATGCTCGCGGGCCTCGTCGGCGAAAGCCGCATCAGCGCCGAGATGCAGAAGCACGTCGCCACCATGATCAGGACTTTTCTCGAACGCGCGCGCGCCAGACTGGAAAGTTAATCGACGCGAGGGGGGTTCACTTCTGTTTCTGAATGGAAGAGTCTTTCTCAGAGGCTTGCATCCACGCGGAGATGGAAGTTAGCTCTTCGTCTGTCACTTCTCGCCCGAGACCCTCACTGAGCCTCTTTTTCAGTAAGAGTTTTCTGAGCCAGTAAATAATCCTGATGAGCAGAGAGACAAGTAAAAGCAGTAAGCGCACCCGCAGCGTCCCCTTTCATCTCACGTCGAGTATCTACTTCGTCGGCTTCCAGACGTAGTTTCCGGTCTTGTCTATGTAGCCCATCTTGCCGCCGACCCAGACCTTGGCGATGCCGTCGCTGAAATCCAGCGCCTTGTCGAATTGCGGCGCGATGACGAGCGCGCCCGTCTTATCGATGTAGCCATATTTGCCTCCGCCTTTGACGAGCGCCAGACCTTCCGAGAAGTTCTGCGACCAGTCGAACTGCGGGCGGATGACGACCTCGGCGCGCTTGTTGATGTAGCCGAACTTATTGTCGACGATGATGGTCGCCAGCCCCTCTTTGAAAATCCCCGCGTAGTAGAAGCGCGGCTCGATGACGACCTTCCCGGCCCTGTTGATGTAGCCGTATTTTTCGCCGATCTTGACGTTAGCCAATCCGTCCGAGAAGTGAAAGGCGTTGAAGTACTGCGGGCGGATGACGACCTTGCCCTTCCTGTCTATGAAGCCGTGCCGGTCGTCCACGACGATGAGGGCGAGGCCCTCGTGGAAATTGAAGGCCTTATCAAAGCGCGGGGGGATAATGATTCTGCCTGTCTTATCGACGAAGCCGTACTTGCGGTCGATCATCATGACGGCGAGACCATTCTCGAACGTCTCGACCGAATCAAACTGCGGGGCGATGACGAGCCTGCCTTCTTTATCAATAAAGCCGCGACGCGGATTGGCCCCGCTCGTCTGCACGGCAGCAAGGCCCTCGGAGAAGCGACCGGCGAAGTCAACCTGCTGAAGCTCTATCACCACCTTGCCCGTCCGATCAATGACGGCGCGCCTGCTGCCTGTGCGGACGTAGGCGAGTCCCTCCGAAAAATCCCACGCGTCATCGTATTGCGGGGCGATGACCATCCCGCCCCTGCGGTCGATGTAGCCCCACTTGCCGTTCTGCCGCACGGGCAGGAGTGTGCCCGCCTCCCGCTGCTGCTCCTGCCCGTGGCACGGATGGATGAGCGCGCCGAAACAGATGAATAAAGCGACCAATACTTTTTTCATTGCTCGTCTCATACGCCTGCGAGACCATTGCAGAGTCTCAAAGCCGGGGGGCGCGCTCTCGTCAACGTCTCGCGGCGCGCCCTCTTTGTCTCTCCCCGGGCGCGTGGCCGTAGCTGATGATGTTGGCGAACACTCGGTAAGCGCCGGGCACGCCTGCGCGCAATTGCCTGTACCAGACCATGCTCGTATAGATATAGCGCCCGCGCCCGTAATCAGCCGCCAGCAGCCCGCCGCGAAGAGAGGGCTCGCCGGCATCGTTTGCGGCGAAGGGCGCGCTGTACTGCGCGTCCCAATCCTTCGGATAGTAGAGCCCGCGCTCCTGTACCCAGCCCCGAAAATCTTCGGCGGTGATGGTATTGGGCACGCGTAAGAGCGCGTGTTGCGGGTCTGTGAAAGTGATGGCCGCGTTCTCGTCCGTCACGCGAGAGTTGCCGAGCGTGAAAGGGTAGGGAGCAAGCTGCGGGCGGTTTTTCTGCGGGTCTGGATTCCACTCGTTCGTCTTGTGATAAAGGACGACGAGCGTGCCGCCCGCGCGCGCGAAATCGAGCAGCCGCGCGTTGGAGGCGACGAGCTCCGGGTGTGCCTGATAGCCACGGTTGTCGATAATGATCGTATCGTAGCGGCTCAGGTCGCTCTTCCTGACTTCATTGATCGTCAGCTCGTGGCTCTCAACGCCGAGCGCGGCGAGCGCGTTCCTGAGCGTCTCGTCAAAGCTGGGCACATAGCCGACGCGAAGGCCCGGCACGACGCGCGCATCGCTGTAGATCACCTCGACGGATTGCCACGCCACGGGGTCTGGAAGATTGTCCTGAAGCAGCGAGAGCTGCAAGGGGTCTAAGGACGCTGGCGGAGCGCGCTTTTTGTAATCCACATGGACGATATTCGATTTCAGTATGAGGTCTTGCGTCTCGCCGGGCCGGAGCGAGACTTTCTGGCCCATCTCGATAAGCTGGTTGGTGGGAACGGCTACCGTGAGGAATCCTTTGAAGGGTTCGCGGCGGTGACTCCTGAGCCTTAGATTGAAACTCATCTCACGGTTGATGGTCGCCGGGGTGAGCACCACGGGCGACGGCGTGAGCTTAACGATCTCGACTGCGGGCGCGACATCCATGCGCGTGCGGGCGATGACGGGGAAGCTCGCGCCGCCGACCTCTACGTGGACGCGCACGCCGAACTGATGACCGAAGAGCAGCCCGTCATAGAGATGGGCCGCGTGCGGAACGCTGTGGGGGGCATCGCGCGGAACGTAAGTGCTGGCCGTCACATTCAGGATAGCACCGGGCGCGAGCATTTGAGGCGTCTCGATTCCGCTCTCATACTTCAAGTCCTCGAAATCCATCTCGGTGATACGCGCCCCGCTCCTGGACCCGTTCGAGATGTTGATGGCAAAGCCGGTCGTGGTGTCCGGCACGAGCACTTCCTCTCGCGGCGCAATCCCGACGCGGATTCCGCTCGCCAGCGCCAGCGCGCGGTCAAGCCGCGCCGTCATCAGGCGAAAGCGCGGCGCGTCCTCCACCCCGGCGGAAGCTGCGAAGAGACCATTCTTGCGTAGCGCGACGAGCGCGTCGAGCAGGCTTTCCATGTTGCGCCTGTTGGCTAGGTAGAGGGGCAGCAGGGCCTTTGCCGCGAGCGGCATCAACTGGCCCGCAATAGCTTCGGGCAAAGTCAGGCCGCTGGTCAGCGTGAGCGCATTGGGCGGGAGCGGCGCGCTGCCCTGCGCCGTGCGCGCGAGGCGATAGCGTATGGCGCGCGTCCACCCGGCGGGCACGACGGTGGGCCAGGGGCCTTGCGTGGCATGACGGCGGAGCGCGCGCAGGGCCTGCTCAGCATAGGTGATGCCGCGAGCGGGGTCGCGCTCGTTCGGGGTGATGGAGACGATCAAACCCTTGCGCTCGGCCTCCTCTTCGGCGGCCTTGGCGTCCGCCCCGCCCTCAAAACTGTAGCGGACGAAGAGCCTCTGCGGTTGCCACGTCTCGACGCCGCTCTCGCGTAGCTGTTCGGGAAAGCGCGAAGGGTCTGCCGCCGCGTCGAAGGCTTCAAGCACCAGACGGCCCGTCGCCTGATGATGGCCGTGGCCGCTCACTGTGTCATGGTTGGTGATGATTACGTCCGGGCGCAAGCGTCGAATCTGTAGGACCAGACGCCGCAGCGCTTCCTCATGTCCCCAGACGCGCAGAGCCTCTTCCGCAGATTTCGAGAAGCCGAAATCGCGCAGGCCCAGAAAGTATGGCTCAGAGCCCTGCACCCTGGAGGCCGCGACAGTCTCGCGCGCGCGGATTGCGCCCAGCTCTTCATAAAGCTCCGGGCCAATGGCGTTCTGCCCGCCTTCGCCGTAGGTGGAAAAGACCGTCACCGTATGCACACCGTATTTGCGCCGCAAGACCGTCAGGGTCGCCCCGTCCTCGTCGTCCGGGTGCGCGGCGACGCACATCACCGTCAGAGGGTTCGTCAGATCAATCAGCGACTGTTGGATGGCGGCATCGCCCGTCTCCTCATCAGCGTCGGCGGTCGCTGCAGCTTGCCCCTGTCCATACGCCGTGGGTGCGGCAAAGAGCGCGACGCCCATCGCGATGATGAAGAAGAAGGCTCGCAGCAAGCGAAGCCGCCGGTCTTGCTTTAAAAGATTAATGTCACTCACCGAAGAACTCCACAAAGAAAAATTCCTGACATCTACTCTACCGAAAACGTAAGCGGGCTGCGACCACTTAAATATACAGTCTCGAAGAGAAAAGCTGTAGCCACGCGCCAGACCGGGACGGCCCGTCAGGCTTCCTTTAATCATTCACGGAGCGGCGTATTGTTCGGGCTCGCGAACGTGCTATATTCAACCGCTCGTTCAACCAATCCCTGACTCCAAAGGTAGGAAACCTATGAACCCCCGGACAAAACAGAATACGATTCTCGCACTCATGCTGCTGGTCGGCTTTGTGCTGGCATGCAGCTCGACGGGCGGCAATGAGACGGACAAGGCCAACAAGCTGGTCAGCGAGGCGAACACGGCGATTGAGGCGGGCAATAAGACCGCCGTCGAAGCCAGCCGGAAGAACGACCAGATTTTCGACGAGATCAAGGGAGACAGCTTCGAGGAAGATAAGGAACGTCTCAAGACGAGGGTCAAGGAAGCGATAGACGGATTTACTCAAGCCGCCGAGAAGTTCCGCGAAGCCGCCAAGAAGTTCGAGGAGGCCAGCAAGCTTAAGATCAATGACAAGTTTGCCGAGTACCTCTCGCTCAAGTCGCAGGAGTTCAATAAGAACGCCGAGCAGATGGAGGCCGCCCGCTCGATGCCGCAGGCCATCCTCGACAGCGACGACGCGCAGGCTTTGAGCCAGAAGATCAAGGATAATAAGGAACGCTACACCAAACTTGAAAACGAGGCCAAGCAGCTGTCCGACAGGGCCGAGAAAGTGCGCGCCGAAAACAAGGACAAGTTTCAGGGCGACAACGCCAACAAATGAGAAAGGATGAAGGCGGAAGGATGAAGGATGAAAGAAGGGATGAGGGCCGCCGGGTGAGAAGAATGCTTCAACCTCTTTGATGTTTTTATTTCATCCTTCATCCTTCATCCTTCATCCTTTGCTTCTCAAGCCGTGTGGCGATGATCATGCTGGCGGCGATCATCAGGATGAGCAGCACACCGTAGGCGGCGGCTGTTCCGAGATTGAAGTCGCGCAGCTCGCCCGCGATGGCAATCGAAATGGGTCGGTTGCGCGGGACAAAGACCAGCACGCTCGCCACGTATTCGCCGAGCGCGATGACGAACGCCAGAAGCGTCCCGGCGAGAGCGCCCGGCCAGACCAGCGGCAGACGCACGCGAAGAAAGCGCCGCCACCAGCTTGCGCCCAGCGACCCGGCGGCTTCTTCCAGCGCCGGGTCCATCTGCTCGACGCTCGCCTGCAAGGCTCGCACGACCAGCGGCATGAAGCGTAGAAAGTAGATCACCGGCAGAATCCAGAAGGTTCCGACCAGCACCCACGAGCCGGTCAGGATGTTTGGCCCACCATAACTTTCTGCGATGGCGACGGCCACCACTGTGCCGGGCAGCGCCCACGGAACCAGTATCAGCAGCGAGACCACGCGCTGCCAGACGACCCGACGCTTACCCGCGACGAGCGACGTTACGCAGAAGCTCCACACGAGCGCCGCCAAGGCCGCCAGCCCGCTCATCGTCAAACTATTAACGATCACGTCCAGCCTGTCCGCGTCAACGAAGATGCGCGCGTAGTTAGAGAGCGTGTAGGAGGGCGGCAGAGTCTCCGTCGTCCACTGCCCGTCGCGTGCGAAGCTGACTAGCACCAGCGTGGCGACGGGCAGCGTCAACAGGATCGTAAAGAGAGTGCCGACCACTACGGCCAGCACGCGCGCCCTTCCGGTCGTGAGCGCCTCGCGCCTCTTCGTCGCTCCCTTGAGCGCGGCGGCGGCGAACCTGCGCGTCCCTTCATAACGCTGAAAGAAGAGAAGGGCACAGAGCGAGATCAAAGCCAGCAGGACGGTTTCGACGAGCGCGACTCGGACATCGCCGCGCTGGCGCGCGCTGTAAATCTCAAGCGTCAGAGGCCGCACGTCTCCGCCGAACAGCAGCGGCGCGCTGAAGGATGCCATTGAGGTCATAAACGTCAGGAGCGCTGCGGCGATCAGCGAGGGCGTCAGCTGCGGCAGCAGCACACTGAAGATCACGCGCGCGGGGCGAGCGCCGAGGCTGCGCGCGGCCTCGGCCAGCCCGGCATCGATGCGCCGCAGGCCCGCTCCCGTCAGCACGTAAAAGAACGGGTACATCGTGTAGGTGTGAAAAAGGAGCAGCGCCGCCCACCCGCGCAGCGACCACGGCGCACGCTGCAGGCCGAATGCCCACTGGACTGTGCGCGCCAGAATGCCCGACTCGCCGCAGAGAAAGATGAAAGCGACCGTGCCGACAAGCGGGGGCAGGACAAGCGGCAGCGCCGCCAGTGTCCCGAACACGCGCCGCGCCGGGAAGGCATACCTCTCGAAAAGGAAAGCCAGCGGAACGCCGACAATCGCGCACAGCAGCACGGTCAGCGTCGAAAGCCAAACGCTCGTCGCCGCAGATTCCAGCACGGCACGACGCAATAAAATATCCAGCAAGCCCCCGGACGAGTCGCCTTGCCTGAGTGTGGCAAAGATAACGTAGATGTTCGGATAGACGACGCCGTACAGAAGCACCAGCGCGACGATCAGGAAAAGGATGAAGGCGGAAGGATGAAGGATGAAAGAAGGGATGAGGGCCGCCGGGCGAGAAGAATGCCTCAACCTCTTTGATGTTTTTATTTCATCCTTCATCCTTCATCCTTAAGAATACTGATGCGCTCGGGCGGGAGATGCACGAGGCAGGCATCGCCGGCAGAGAGACCGTCGAGCTGAAGCACCAGAGCTTCCAGAGTGAGCCCGCCGGCGTCCAGCCTGACGCCGGTGGTTGCGCCGGAAAAGTTGATCGCCCGAATGTGAGCGCGCAGGGTGTTCGAAGCGTTGTCTGGCGGCTGCTCATCGCTCGCCTTGCTGACGGATAGATGTTCCGGACGCACCGCCAGCGTACAGTTTTTATTGATCGGCGGTAACGACAGGCGCGGGGCCGAAGCGCTTAAGGTGTGGCCGCCGTCAATCGTGACGAAGCGGCCCACGGCCTCGTCGCCGGACGAGAGGCGGCGGGCCGTGATCAGGTTGTTGCGCCCCAGAAAACGCGCGACGAAGATTTGCGTGGGCCGCTCGTAAAGCTCGCGCGGCGCACCTGTTTGCAGCACTTGACCGTCGCTCATCACGCTGATGCGGTCGCAGAGCGCGAAGGCTTCCTCCTGATCGTGCGTCACGTAAACGGCTGTCAGGCCGAGTCGCTCGACCAGCTCGCGCAGCTCCTCGCGCGTCTCTTCCCTGAGGGCGACATCCAGATTCGAGAGCGGCTCGTCAAAGAGCAGCAGGGCTGGCTCGATGGCGATGGCGCGCGCAATCGCCACGCGTTGCTGCTGCCCGCCCGACAGCTCGTCAATGCGTCTTCGCTCGTAGCCCGGAAGCTGCACGAGCGCAAGCGCGCTTGAGACGCGCTCGCTCACTTCCGCTTTCGGGCGACGGCGCGCGCGCAGGCCGAAGGCGACATTCTCGAAAACGTTCAGGTGAGGGAAGAGCGCGTAGTTCTGAAAGACCATCCCGAAGCCGCGATGCTCCGGCGAGCGCTCCGTGATATCCGCGCCGTCGAATTCGATCACGCCAGCGTCCGGCTTTTCCAGACCGGCGAGCATCCTCAGGGTCGTCGTCTTTCCGCAGCCCGACGGGCCGAGCAGCCCGAAGAATTCTCCGCGCTCGACGACAAGCGAAAGGTCTGCGACGGCCAGCGTCGTGCCGTAGCGCTTCGAGATGTTTTGGAGAGAGAGGAAAGACACTTGAAAATTACTCTTGACGGGTATCCTCAAGGCAAGGCTTGCTGGCCGCGCTGTCGGCGGCGCGGCGTGCTTCCTCGTTGGCCCGCGCGCCCTGCGCGATCTTGTCCGTGACACACGTCCGCTGCGGAGTGATCTTTGCGACCGCCAGATATGAGGTCGTCTTCCCCGGATTTTCGGGATTCTCGCTGGCGTTGACGCGCACGATCAGTGCGACGGGCACGGTCTTTGCGCCGACCTTCTGGACGCGCCACTCGGCCTTGTTGCCGAGGCTGGAGAACGCGCTTGTAATCACCTGCCAGTAGCTCAATTCACTCTTTTTACCGCCGGGCGCAATCACCGAGATGGACATGCGCTCGTCGCCTGTCTCAACGTCGAGCTTATAGCCGGCGATGCCAGCGCACCTCTCGACGTAGCTCGCGGACTCGCGGTCAACACTGACCGTCCGGCATCCTGTAAGATTCGTGTAGACGCTGCTGATCGAGCCCTGACCTTTGTTCCGCTGTGCGGCGGCGACGAAAACGCTCGCGCCGACGGCGCACAGGAGCGTGATAGCGAGCAGACCTTGTAGCTTGAATCTCATGCACTTCCTTTCTCTCTCCGGTATACGAAAGCAGATCAGTACCGCCCGGCTTAAGGCAGGCGGCCCTGACTGTTTGACCACACGTCCGCCCTTTCTCCTGTGCCTCAACGTATCGTCACTTCGAGCGTGTAGCTGGCGTTGCCTCTGGTTCCGCCGACCTCTATGACGTAATCGCCGGAGCGCGGCAGCTCGCCCGTCCAGTCGGTCGTCTCCTGTGCCCCGTCCAAAACTCTCTTGCCGCCGCGCCCGTAGATGTCGAAGACGGCGTTGTTCTCAAGCGAAGTGATATGCACGATCAGGGTCTGGCCCGCACGCGCACCGAGTATATAGCGGTCGCGCGTGCCGCGCACCACGGCATCCTTAATCACGGTCGTAGTACGCCCGCGCGCGAACCGTACGCGGCGCGTGCGATCACTCTGCGCCGGGGCGGCGAGCGTGGTTAAGAGCAGAAGCGATACTGCGAAGAGTGCGCGGATGTTTGTCCGTCTGCCTGTTTGCGTCATCTTGTTCTCCTGATTCTAAATATAATGAGATCATCGCGGGCCTGAACCCGCGCGCATATTTTGTGCCGCCGGGCCGCAGCTTTTCAAGCCGCCGCGCCGTAGAGATTAATGCCGCTACTGCTGCTTGCTCCGCCCGCGTATCTCCGTGTCCCAGTAGCGCAGCCACTCGTTGCCCTCGCGGCTTAACAAGTCCCAATCGAGCGGCATGCGCGTGAAAGGCTCGTTCATCCAGCCGGGCAACTGGGCCTGATCGATGTCCGTGCGCAGGGGGATGCGGTAGTAAGTGCGCGCGGCGTGAGTGAGACTCTCGGGCGTGGTGACGAATTCGTAAAAGCGCCGGGCCTCCTCTTCGTGCGGAGCGCCGCGCACGATTGCTATCCCGTCCGTGATGACGGGCGTGCCGCTCGACGGGAAGACATAGGCGATGGGCATGTTCTTCTGCTCGCGATAGATATGAACGTCCGGCAGATTCCATAGACTGATGAGCCCTTCGCGCCGCGCCAGCTTTTGCATCAGCAGCGTTCCGTCGGCGGTGTACTCGTGGACGTTGGCGTCAAGGCGGCGAAGCCAGTCGTAGCCGCCCGCGGGAGAGTTTGAATCGCGGTAGAAACGCCAGATCATCGCGCCGAAGATGGCGCGCATGGAATCGGACGGGTTCGGATTGCGAATCAAGACCTTGTCGCGCCACTTCGGGTCTAACACGTCATCCCAATCGCGGGGCGCGTCGGAGGCAGTGACGGCCTGACTGTTATAGACGATCACCTCCGGCGTCTGGTAAGTGCCGTACCAGAGATCATTGGCATCACGCGATTCGGCGGGCACGCGGTCGGCCCACGTGGGACGATAAGGCGCGAGCAGGTTCTCGGCAGCACCTGTCTTGAAGGTCGTATGCGCCGCGCCCCACCACAGGTCTGCCTGCGGGCGATTACGCTCGGCGCGCAGCCGCTCCAGGACTTCGCGCGAGCCCATGTCCAGAAACTGCACGTCCACATCCGGATTGGCTTGCCGATAGCGGGCGACGAAATCACGCAGCATGTCCTGCCCGTGCGGCGTATAAACGAGCAGCGTGCGGCGATTGGTGGTCGCCGAAGGGCGACAGGCGAGCGCCAGTAAAATAAAGTAAAGAATGAGCAGCGCCGTGGCTAAAGGTCGCAGCGTAAGCTTCATGACAGTTGGGCCAAAGGTCGAAAGTTTTAGAACCTGCCTTCATGCTAACACATCATGGGCGCGTAAGATGACCGCCGCCGCCGGGGCTTTCGCCCGCCTCAATCCAGGCTGGTGTCTGTGCCGCCCCGGCCTGTACAATGGAGGCCAAACATTTCAACCGAGGAGACGTTTTCAAAGGGTATGCCGAGCATCAAAATGTACACGACCACGTGGTGCGGCGATTGTCGTCAGGCGAAACGCTTCCTGACAGAGCGGGGCATCGCCTATGAGGAGATCAACATCGAGCAGACGGAGGGCGCTGCCGAGTTTGTCATGCAACTCAACGATGGCAAGCGCAAAGTCCCGACCTTTGAAGTTGACGGACGAGTCTTTAACCTCTCCCCCTACGACGAGCGGAAATTCAGACGGGAGCTTGGCCTGAGCTAAGGGAGCAGACCACGATGGCAGCAACACTGACGAGAAGAATACTACGCATGGGCGGGTGGCGCGTCGCCAAGCGCCTCATCAAGCCCATACCCGTCATCGGCACGGCGTTCGCGCTCGGGCTGGCGGGCTACGAGATCAAGCGGAAGGGGCTGCTTCGCGGCTCCGTTCACGTCGGCCTCGATGTCGTCCCCGTAGTCGGCACAGCCAAAGGGCTCGTCGAGCTTTTCACGGGCGACCTGATACCCGACAAGAAAAGCGGCCCGACGCGTCCTTGATGCGCGCCGCGCGCTCTCTTCAATCCATTCACTGTGGAAGGTAATGAACAGGGATGGATAGAGATGGACAGGATACAAACCAAAAGCATTAAGGCATGACGGTCTTATGCTTTCTCTTTATCCTGACCCTCTTCTGTCCATCCCTGTTATTTTCCGCTTTGCGCTCTCAGGCAAAGGCGTGTACGCGCGGGCGTGCGTTGAGCGGGCGGGCCTGCTCGTAGGCATGTGCAAGTCGCAGGAGCGCGGCTTCAGACCAGTGTGGCCCCATCAGTTGTAAGCCTATCGGCAACCCATCGGCGGAGAGGCCTGAGGGAATGGCGATGCCGGGGATGCCCGCCAGATTCGCCGTGCAGGTGTAGATGTCGTTGAGGTACATGGCGAGCGGGTCGTCCACCTTTTCGCCGATCAGGAAGGGCGGCGTCGGCGTGGTCGGCGTCGCAATCACATCGCATCTTTCAAAAGCCTGATGAAAGTCTCGCCTGATGAGCGAGCGCACCTGCTGCGCTCGACGATAATAGGCTTCGTAGTATCCAGACGACAGCACGTAAGTGCCGAGCATGATGCGGCGCTTGACCTCCGGCCCGAAGCCTTCGTCGCGCGTGCGGCGATACATCTCGCGCAGCGTATTTGCTTCCTCCGCGCGAAAGCCGTAGCGCACGCCGTCAAAGCGCGCAAGGTTAGAGCTGGCTTCGGCGGTGGCGATGATGTAGTAAACGGCGATGCAGTATTTCGCGTGCGGCAGTTCTACGTCAACGATCTCCGCGCCCAGCTCTCGGTAGGTCTCTATGGCCGCCTCGACGGACTCGCGCACGCCTTCGTCCAGCCCCTCGCCGAAAAGGGAGCGCGGCACGCCGATGCGCGCCCCCTTAACCCCGTGGGCCAACTCCGCGACGTAGTCGGGCACGGACACGTCCGCGCTGGTCGAATCGCGCGGGTCGCGCCCGGCAATGACACGCGTGACGGCGGCCACGTCCTTAACGGTCTGGCCGAACACGCCTATGTTGTCCAGAGAAGAGGCGAAGGCGACGAGCCCGTAACGGGAGAAGCGCCCGTAGGTCGGCTTCAACCCGACGATGCCGCACAAAGCCGCCGGTTGGCGCACAGACCCGCCCGTCTCAGAGCCCAGCGCAGCGGGCACTATGCCAGCCGCGACCGCCGCCGCCGAGCCGCCGGATGATCCGCCCGGCACACGCGCCGTGTCCCAGGGGTTTCGCACAGGCCCGTAGGCGGAGTTCTCATTGGATGAGCCCATCGCAAACTCGTCGCAGTTGGTCTTGCCTATGATGACCGCACCGGCCCTTTGCAGACGCTCTACGACCGTCGCCGTGTAGGGCGGATGATAGCCGCCCAGAATACGCGAGCCGCAGGAGGTCTGAAGCCCGCGCACGCAGATGTTGTCCTTGATGGCGATGGGAATGCCCGACAGCTCCGGCGGCTCAGTGTCGGACTTGTCGCTCGCCGCAGCGTCGATCTCTACGGCACGCTTGAGAGCGCCCTCACGGTCAATCTGTAGAAAAGCATTGAGCGTCTCGTTAAGACGCTCCGCCGCGTCCAATGCAGCTTCGGCGGTCGCACGCGCCGTCGTCTCGCCGCCCGCGAGCCTTGTTCGTAGTGCCTCTATGTTATTTGAAGTCATAGTAATCGGTGGTCGGCAATCAGCCGTCAGCCGTCAGTAATCGGTTTTTCAGCTTTCGACTGATGACTGACCGCTGACGGCTGACGACTATGAGAGAACTTTGGGAACGCGAAAGTGGCCGGAGGCCGCGTCGGGCGCTTGTTCCAGAGCAAGCTCCTGTCCGAGCGAGGGCTGCACAACGTCTTCGCGCGTCGCGTGTGTCCGCTCGCCCTCAGGCGTGAGCCCGCCCGTGGACGCCTCAATGCTGCTCGTATCAAGCTCGTTGAGCTGTTCGACGTAGGCGACGATTTCGGCAATCTGCGGCGTGAAGGCCCGTCGCTCCTCGTCCGTGATTTCCAGATGCGCCAGCTGAGCTATCTTTTCTATGTCGGATTCAGTGATTGGCATGGTTAAGTTATCAGTAATCGGTTATCAGTGTTCGATACTCGGTTGCCAGCTTTGGCCGTCTACTTTTTTGCTCTCTCGCTTTCACGACGATCAATGCAACTGCCTGCGGCGAGCAGGAAGCGTCGGCGTAATTCTTCGTCATGGATGGCGTCTGCGGCTGAGCGCACCTGCCCTGTGGCGCTTTCGAGTGCGCGCTTTTCCTGCTCCTGCGGGTTTGTCTTCGTCGCCAAGGTGTCGCGTTCGGCGCGCACGGTCGCAGGGTCTATGCGAAACTCTATGTAGGTGACGACCGCCTGCCCCAGCAGAGAGTTTAAGCGAAAGAGCAACTGCCCGCTCATCGCTTCGAGCTGTTTTTGCCATGCCGTGTCGGCGACGGCCACGATGAGCGTCTTTCTGTAGAGACGAAAAGGCACGGCCTGCCCGCGCAGAGCTTCACCGGCGGCGCGACGCCATGCGACCATCGCCGCCTCCTCCGCGACCTCCTCGGTCTCGCCCGCGGCGCGTAAAAGTTTCGGCAATGCTCGAATCAGATCGTCCATGACGGTTGCAACAGCGTGCCTTCCGGTGGCACAGTAACGCGCGCGTGCGGCCTCTAAGGGCTTTGGCTGCCGGGAGTCTGTGCGGCGGGCGGAGCGCTCTCGGCGCGCGCTTTCTCGCGCGCGTATTTGCGAATCCTCGGAGCGCTCAAGAGCGCCGCCAGCATAATAACGGCGGCCACCGCGATAATCAGGTACGCGATATTAATTTTAGGACGCGCGCGCAAAGTGGACATTTTCGGTTGAAAGCATCAATAGAAACGCTTCGGAGTGTAATGGAAAAAGAGTCTGAGTCACAAGCAAAGAGCAAAGGGTTGGAGTCTCCTGAGGTGTTCGGGGAAGCTCTCGTGCTGGCTTCTGCGAGCCCACGCCGCGCAGAGATTCTACGCGCCGTCGCCTGGCCCTTCGAAAAGCTGGCGGTGGATATTGACGAGACTAGATTCCAGGGGGAAGAGGCGGTCGCTTACGTCGAGCGGCTGGCCCGCGAGAAAGCGGAAGCGGCGTCCCCACAGCGCGCGGGCCGTCTGGTGCTCGGCGCTGACACGGTCGTCGTCGTTGACGAAGAGATACTGGGCAAGCCTCTCGATGACGAGGACGCGCGACGAATGCTGCGCCTGCTCAATGGGCGCTGGCACGAAGTCCTGACGGGCATCGCGCTGGTGCGCGGCGGTGTGGAGGCTCGCCCTCTGGTCGCGCACGAACGGACGCGGGTGCGTTTCGCACGGATGACGGAGGCGGAAGTGAACTGGTACGTCGCGAGCGGCGAGCCGCTCGATAAGGCCGGAGCTTACGCCATACAGGGCCGCGCCGCCCTCTTTATAGAAGAGATCAGCGGGGACTACTGGAACGTCGTCGGGCTGCCTGTCCAACTCGTCTACAAACTAAGGATGAAGGATGAAGGATGAAGGATGAAGGATGAAAGGAATGCTTCATATTCTTGAATGCTTTTACTTCATCCTTCCGCCTTCATCCTTCATCCCTGCTCTTACACGTTGGAGAGGTTGATGGTGAACATCCCCCGGCCATGTGTGGCGCAGACCAGCACTTCCTTCATCCAGAACAACTCGTCGACGGAGCAATTGGTCGGCCCTTCGTTGGTCGGCCCCCACGTCGCGCCGCTGTCTTCGCTGGCGAAGACTCCGACCTCCGTGCCGAGATAAAGGAAATTGCTTTTCCTCGGATGAACGACGAGGCTACGCACGGGCGCTTCGGGCAGCAGGTTGCCTATGTTGCTCCACTTCACGCCGCCGTCCACGGTCTTCCACACGTTGCCGCGGTTGTAGCCGCCGAACGTCACATAGACTATCTGGTTGTTCTTCGGGTCGACGGTGATGCGCGTGCAGTAGCGCGTGGGCGTCAGCGGGTTAGTGCCTGTGTGATCTACCTTCTGCCAGATGGGATTGGCTTGAGTCCCGTTGACTGACTTGAAGACCTGCCCGTCGTCGTAGCCCACCCAGATCAGGTCGGAGTTGCCCGGCCCGACGGCGATGGCGCTGATGCGGCTGCCGATGCTGCTCTTGATGGTGGCCCAGACCGGCCCGGTGTTGTTCGTGTTCGGGGCTTTGGCGTTGTTGGTGCGCCAGAGCGAGACGCCGCCGCCGAGGATGCGGTTCGAGTTGTTGGGATCGAGCACGAAGGGCGCGATAAAAAGGGCCTGCGCGTTCATCGCGTCCGTGATGCGAAAGGGGATCGGCTTCCATGCCCACTGCCTCGAAACGTTGTTCCAGTACTGGCCGCTGATGTACTCGGAGCTGGTGCCGCCGTTGAGGCTGCGGTGAATGTTCAGGTAGACGTATTCGCCGTAGAAGCATTTCGGGTCGTTGGGGTCTGCGGCGCAGTATCCGCCGTCGCCGCCGAACATCTCCGTCCAATTCTCGCTGCCCCCGGCAGGCGTGAAGCGAAGCGTGCCGTTGTCCTGCGCGCCGCCGATGATCGTGCCCGTGGTGGGATTTCCCGCGCCGCCGTAAAACTGCGTCACGCCGTAGGTGTTATCCAGCTCTCGCCAGCCGGAGACGCGCGGCACAGCAGCGTCATTGCCCACCGTCCTGACATCGTCGGCCTTGAAGACGCCGCCGTCGTTGCCGAAGAAGACCGTCCTGTTGCTGGTTCCGTTGTAGCCGGGATGAGACACGATGCAGTGCTGGTCGGCGTGCGCCGAGCGCTTGTCCCACCAGGTGCTGATGTCCACCAGCACATTGCCGCCGTTAGTGCTTCTGTAGAGGTCTAAGCCGCCGACGATGACCAGCTCAGCGTTGTTCGGATCACCGGCCCAGATGGCGTTGCTATACCAGCCCTGATCTCCAAGGTAGGCGGCATGAGCGCCGTTGGTGAGCTGCGTGTTGCGTCGCGTGTAGGATTTGCCGCCGTCGGTCGAGCGCCAGATCTCGCCGCCGTTGTTCATCTGGACGGAGGCGTAGACGATCAAAGGGTCTTTCTTCGCGTAGGTCAGCTCGACTCGACCGCTCCATGGAGTCGTATGCGTCGCGGTCTTCCAATTGACGCCGCCGTCGATTGAATAGAAGGCTTCGCCCGTGCCCAACCCGCCGGCGACGACGCTGGTGTTGCTGGTCGGGTGGTAGCGAATGTCGGCGACGGGGTTTGTCGATACTCTAGTCCACGTCATGCGGTTAGGGTCGGCGCTGCGAAAGATGCCCTTGGGCGTGGCGGCGAGAAGAATCTTTCCGTTGGGCGAGATCGCAAGGCGGTTAACGCTCTGGTAGTTCACGCCGGTGGTGGCCGACAGTTGCGACCAGAGGATTCCGTCGGTCGTGCGGAAGATGCCCGCGCCGCGTATGGAGTCTACGTTGGAAAAGCCTTCGCCCGTTCCGGCATAGATGATGCTGGGATTCGTCGGGTCCATCGCCATGCAGGTGACGGCGAGGTTCGCCATCAGGTCGTCCACGGGAGCCCAGCTCTGCCCGCCGTTATCCGTGCGCCACACCCCGCCGCCGACGCTGCCGACCCACATGGTATTCGGCGCGGTCGGGTGGGCGACGATTGAGCGCGTGCGTCCGCCTATATTGCCCGGCCCGAGCGATGACCAGCCGACGTGCGTCGGGTGTAGTCCGGCGGTCGGCATCAGCACCGGGCTCATCAGCGAAGAGGGCATCACCTGCATGCCCGTGGGAATGCCTGCCATCTGCGGCTGAGCCGTTGCGCCGCGCGCGCGCGTGCTGTCGAGCTGCTTGAGCGCGTTCGGTAGAGCGTTGGGCGGGATAACGCCCTGCTCATCCTTCTCCTGAAGAAGGCGGAAGGCTTCTCTGGCGCGCGGCAAGTCCGGGTAGTCCAGACGACGAACGGCGCGCTGCAAGGTCTCTTCAGAGACTTTTCTCAGAGCCTCGTTGCTCAGGCCGCGCCTGCTCTGCAACTGCTGCACCTGTCCGAGCGTCAGGCTGCGAGCCTTGGCTACGAGCCGGTCTCCTGATGTCACGGGCGACTCCGCTCCCGCCGCCTCCGCCTTCAGCGCGGCTCGCCTTGATGCTGCTGGCGTCCCGGCTGCCCTGCCGCCCTTTTTGCTTGCTCCCTTTTTGGTCGTTCCTTTTTTGCCCGTTCCTTTTTTGCCCGCCTTGGCGGTTTTCTTGCTGCTCTTTTTGGGGGTCATGAATTGTTTCCTCGAAATCGGCGCTTGGGTTGAGGTCAGGGTCACGATCGTGCCAGCCGTAATGGCAGATATGACTCGTCCGGTGTGACGCGGACTTGTGAGAGCGCTAAAGGGAAAAAATGTCTATTGTCTGAGCGCAGGACGCAGAGCGCTCCGCTCGCTCGACAGTAAGTGTTGCCAGAGCGTGCGGCCTGAGACAATATCAAGGGCCTTGATCGTTGATTGAAGGATGTCGCCATCGCTGCGAAGCGCAGGCGGCGGGTCGTCAACTATGTAGTAGAGATGGGAATCAAGGACGCACGCTTCGCGCGCACCCTGCTCGTATTCGAGCACCGCAAGCTGTTTCCCCGTCGAGACGGAAAAGAGCCACCACGGCGCTTTAGCTTCGGGCGAGGATTCGTCGGGCGGCATCTCCGAATGAATAAAGAGGTGGCATCCGTCGGGCGTCACATATGAGACCAGTGCCAGACCCTTGACGAGCGCGACGGGCTTCTGCGCCTTACCGGTCACAGGGTTCCAGCGCTGCAACTGCAAGGCTTGCTGCTCTTCGGCAATCTCTCCCGTGATGGCGGCGGCCATCTCTTCATCCACCACCCATGGCTCGGTCTCCCATGTATCGGAAACTCCTATCTGGTAGGAGAACAAGGTTGATTCTCGCAGCGATGCCGGAAGCTCGATCTCACTGCGACTTTTGGCCGAAACCATCCTGACCTTGCCCGTCTTCAGATCGACACGGACAATTCCCGTCGCCGCTTTATTCGCCTGTGCCTGAATAAAGGCCGGTGGGGGAGCGCCGCCCCTGTAACGCCCCTGCGCTTCCCATTCAAGCAATAGGTCGTCGCCCTGCACGCGGACACTGTAGCTGAAGGATTCGTTCGTCAGAACAGTCGCCGATACCCAGTCGGGAAATATTATCGCGTCGGATTCAATCAGCAGCTTGCCCTGATCGTTTCTATCCAGCACGACGACTTGCAGCGCGTTCTCTCTGTCCGGCGTCGCTCGCCGAAGGGCCGCCAGCCGATTCCCCTTGACTATCAGGGGTCGGGCCGCGAACTGGCTGCGCCAGATTAGCTCGCCTTCGGCCAGACCGAGAGCCTGTATGCTGCCCGAGGTGTCCGAGACATAACCGGCGCGCTTGTCCGGCCCGGCGACGCCCGCTGGCATGAAGATCGGCCTGATTTGATCGTTATCGCTCACCGTGGATAGAAGATCAACGTGTGCAGTAAAAGAGTCGGAGATAGTGTCAGCGTGCCCGTGCCGGCGAGGCTTGAGGGGTTTGCATCCCTCAACTGTGTGAAGGCTTGCGTCCTATTCCCGTCGACGCAGGTCAGGGACTAGCACCTGAAAACCTTTCGGATGACAAAGAGAGAACCGTTTGACGTGGAGAAGTTAATCCTTCAGGGTTGATCGCGTCAAGGTATTTCAGAAACCCTGAGCCGTCGGGCCGACGCCCTCCCGCTATTGGCCCAAAAGCGAGAGGCCGCCCCCTTTATAAAGGGACGGCCTACGGCCTTTCCTGAATCGATGTCATTAAAAACGAAAGCGGGACGACAACAACTACTTCTTATTTATGCCCAGAAGCGCATTGAGGCTCGGGGCGAGCTTGTTGTCCAGATTGCCGTCCGGGTCGAACCCATTGATCGGCTCGCCGTAGACCTCGCCCTTCCTGTCCAGAATGACGACCGCCGGAATCTGGTCAACCCCGAACTGCTTCGAGACCTTGGCGTCAGGGTCGCGCAGTATCGTCAGGTTCAGCTCGTACTTGCGAGCGAAGGCTCGCAGTTGATCGTCGGAAGCGTAGTTGCGCGAGTTTGGTTTTTCCGAATCCGTGCTGACCCAGTAAACGATCACGCCATGAGCGCTGTAATCGTTAGCCAGCTTACGCACGCCCTGTATCTGCTTGCGCGTCAGCGGCAGCCAGCTCGCACCGACCGTCATCACCACGACCTGACCGCGCACGTCCGCCGAAGAGACCGTCTGGCCGTCAATCGCGCGCAGCGAGAATTCCACGGGCGTTGTGTCAAACGCACCGCTCCCCTGCGGTGTGAAGACGACGAGCGAGAGCAAAATAGAGACGGTCGCGGCTACGAAAGACCTGCGACTCTTCAAAAACATCATGTTCTCCTTACTTCGAGCGCCGCGCGCTTTGCTTCAGAATGGCTTGCCTCATGACTCCGGCAAGGTTTTTACGTCCCTTTTCAACTCTCGCGGGCGACTCGACCGAACAATTAGATGTGCATACGAGGCGTTCGGTTGGACTCTGCTCTGGAAGCTCTTATGCTGACGGTTATTAATCCGATGTCGAGCGCGGCGGCGGTGCGACGCCGCAGACCTCCTCGTGCAACGCGCGGTAATCATCCCACGTATCCATGTCGCGCGCAACGTACGGCGACGCCACCGCCATACGCAGCGCTTCATCCCTGTGAGCGTCAAAGAGCGCGCGCAGCCCGCGCTCGGCGTCCAGTTCAAGCAACTCCTTTCGGAAACCGCCGTCAACCAGCACAGGATGCCCGCCGCGCCCCCCGTACTGCGGCACGACGAGGCGTGCGCCCGTGCGGGCACGCTCGCTAATCAGAAAGCGTATCACCTCGGCAGGAATCGCCGGTTGATCGCAGAGCGCAATCATGATGGTCGCCGCGTCGGCGGGAAGCTGCTCGACGCCCAGCGCGATTGATTTGCCCATCTCGCTCTGTGGGTCAGTATTAACGGCGAATGTAACAGGAAGGTGCGACAGGCGCTCGCGCATCTCACCCGCGCGATGCCCCAGAACGACCACGATAGTTTCGACTCCACCCGCGACCAGATGATTGATACAGGCTTCGACTACCGTTTGGTCGCCGAAGGGAAGCAGCGGCTTAAACGCCCCCATGCGCCTTGAGCGACCGGCGGCCAAAAGGATAGCGGCACATGAGGGCTGAGGCCGGAGAGCGGAGTGATGAAAAGAATGCTTCTCGTTCCTGATAGCTTTTTCTTCATCCTTCACACTGCCGCCCTCATCCCTGCTTTTGTAGTTCTTCGAGGGCACGCAGGACGTAAGGCTTAGCCATCTGCTTGCGCCAGTTCATGACGAAATCCGTATTATCGAGCGGGCGGGCTTTCAGGTAGCAAGCTTCCGCAGCGGCCTCCATGTGCTCGCGGTCGAGCGCGTGGCCGACGAGTGCGGCTTCGGCCTCCCTGACCTCAATGGGAGCAGGCGCGATGCCTCCGAGCACGAGACGGGCACTCTTGACCGTGCCGTCCGCCGCTATGTCCAGACGCGCCGCCACACCAAGCACGGGAAAGTCGAACGCCCCGCGCCGCCGCAGCTTCTTATAGGTTGCGCGCCAGCCATTCAAAGGGGGCAGGTGAATGTCTGCGAGCAACTCGTCCGGCCTTTTATGCAGGTAGTCGATCCCGTCGTTATTGTAGAGGCCGGCGGCCTCCACCATCCGCTCGCCGAGCGTTGAGACGAGCCGCACGCGTGCGCCAATCGCCACCATCAAAGGCACAAGGTCTGACGACTGCACGGCCCAGCATTTCGAGCTGCCCGGCGCGACCCAGCACACCTCGCCGTCCTTCTTCATACAGAAGTTGATGCCCTTACGCCACTCGTAATTCTGGTCGTAATAGTTGCAACGCGTGTCCAGCAGAAGGTTGCCGCCAATCGTCCCCATATTACGCAGCACAGGTGTGGAGATCGTGCGCGCCGCCTCCGCCACCATCGGATAATCTCGATTAATAACCTCGTCCTCGCAGATGTCGGTCAGAGACACGGACGCGCCGATGGTTAACCCGCTCCGCCCGTCGCCCGTAATCCTGTTCAATTCTTTGAGCCGCGTCACGGAGATGACGGTCTTCGGCGTCTGCTGCCGTCTCTTCATATTCGGATAGAGGTCAGTGCCCCCGGCCACAAACTGCCCTTCAGGCCCGGCATCGCCCATCATCCGCACCGCGTCCGTCATCTCGCGAGGCATGCGGTAAGTGAATTTCGGAAGTCTCATCATAACGTTTTCAATTCTTCCCCTCTGCTCTTAGGAATGCACGGCCACGCTCGGCATCTCGCGCCCGTCGCCGCCTTCGTCGGGCGTCAGCACCTTGAGAGGTTGCGGCCACTGGACATCGGGCACGGACTTCGGCCCAAAGCGGCCCTCTTTGCCTTTCGCTTTTTCGCGCAGCGCCGAGAGGACTTTCTCGGGCGTGATGGGCACTTCGTCTATGCGGACGCCGACGGCGTCGTAGACGGCATTGGCGACCGCCGGCATGACGGGCAGGAGCGGGCCTTGGCCCGCCTCTTTCGCGCCGAACGGCCCGTTCGGGTCTGCGTCCTCGATCAGGTAGGTTTTGACATCGCACATCTCAAGCGTGGTCGGGCTCTTGTATTCCAGGAGCGACGGAAACTTGTGAACGACGTTGCGATTGGCGCGGTAGGTCATCTCTTCCATGAGGGCTTCGCCAAGACCCATGTAGACGCCGCCTTCGACCTGTCCCATGACGAGCATGGGATTGATGGACTGGCCTATATCGTGGCCTATCCAGACGCGCTCCACCTTGACGAAGCCGGTCGAAGGGTCAACGTCGACTTCGGCGATGGCGGCAGAGTAGCTGTAGGCGGGCGATGGGCCAACGCCCGCGCCTTTGAATTTTCCGGGCGAGCGCGGCGGCGTATACGAGCCGACTGTGCCGATAGTGCCGAACTTTGATTCAGCGAGCACAACCGCCTCCGCGAACGTGACGCCCGTTTCAGGATTCTCCACGTCAAAGACGCGGCGCTCGGCAAACGAGAGATTCAAGACCGGAACGGAGAGCTTTTCGGCGACGGCGATGGCGAGCAGCTCGCGTGCGCGCTCGGCGGCCTGCAGGGCTGCGTTGCCGGTCATGAGCGTGACGCGGCTCGAATAGCTGCCGAGGTCAACCGGCGTGAGGTCTGTGTCGGCGGTGACGACGCGAATGTCGAAGGGGTCAATGCCGAGGACTTCGGCAACGATGTAGGCGAGCACGGAGTCCGAGCCCTGACCGATGTCGGTCGAGCCACATTGCACGCGCACGCCGCCCTGTCGATCAAGGCCGAGCTGCACGCCGGAGTGCGGCATGCTGTTCCAGTAGATGGGAAGTCCCGCGCCGCAGATGTATGAGCTGCAAGCGAGCCCGACGCCCTTCCCGTAGGGCAGCTTGCGGTGCTTGTTTCGCCAGTCGGAGCCCGCGACGATCTTCTCTATGCAGGGGCCGAGGCCCATGCTGCCGATGCGTAGGTAGTTGGCCGTCACGGAGTAAGGCTTGACGAGATGCTTCAGGCGCATTTCGGCGGGGTCGAGGCCGAGCTGGTCTGCGATTTTGTCCAGTTGGATTTCCAGACCGAAGCGTGGCTGCGGTGTGCCGTGCCCGCGCTTCGGCCCACACGGCGGCTTGTTGGTAAAGACGCGCACGCCGCGGAAGCGGTAGCGCGGAACTTCGTAGGTGACGGTTTGCAGCGCGCCCGTGTAGAAGGTGGAGGCGACGCCGTAAGAGCCGTATGCGCCGCCGTCAAGGTACGACTCGAAATCCATGGCCGTGACGGCCCCGTCCTTTTTCACGCCCGTCCTGATCTTCATCAAGACGGGATGGCGACCGCGATGGCAGTAGAAGACCTCTTCGCGCGTGAGAGTGATCTTGACGGGGCGGCCCGTCCGGCGCGATAGCTCGCAGACGGCGACTTCATGATTGAAGGGATCGCTCTTGCCGCCGAAGCCTCCGCCGTTGGGCGTGGCGATGACGCGTATGTGCGCGGCGGGCATCTCTAAGACTCTACTGAGAGCGCGGTGAACGTAGTGCGGCGTCTGCGTAGAGCTCCAGAGAGTGAGCTTGCCGTCAGGGTCAAAGTGCGCGACCGATGCGTGCTGCTCCATCGGCAGGTGCGTATTGCCTTCGTAGAAGAAGATGTCCTCGCGCACGAGGTCGGCTTCCTTAAACCCCCGGTCGAGGTCGCCGAATTCCAGATGCACTTTCTTATGAACGTTGCCGCCCTCGCCGTACTCGTGTATGCGGGGCTCGTCAACCATCACGGCCTCTTCGATGTTGGTGATGGTTTGGAGGCGCTCGTATTCGACCTCGATCAGGTTGATCGCCTCAAAGGCCGTGTCTTCGTCAACGGCGGCGACCGCCGCGACCGGGTCTCCGATAAAACGAACCTTTTCGATCGAGAGCGTATGTTCGTCCTGACTGACGGGGAGAATGCCGTAGGGGATGGGCAGGTCGCGGCCAGTGATGACACAGAGGACGCCGGGCAGGGCTTCGGCGCGAGATGTGTCAATGCTCAAAATGCGCGCGTGCGGCTCGTGGCTACGCAGGAGCTTGGCAAAGAGCATGCGCGGCAACACAATGTCGTCGGCAAACTTCGTCTGGCCCGTACACTTGCCGCGCGCATCTACCTTGCGAAAGGGCTTGCCCACGACCTTCAGGGGCACATCGTTTCCCGCCTTGCCCTGCCCCTCGTTCCCGTTTCTATTCGTACCCATAAATACTCTCTTTTGGTAATTCCGCCTCTTCGCCGCGCATGCGTGCGGCTGCCATCTCGACCGCCTCGTAGATTTTAATATAGCCGGTGCAGCGGCAGAGATTGCCGCTCAGGGCTTCCTTGATCTCGTCGCGGTTGGGTCGCGGGTTGTTCTTCAGAAGCTCTTTGGCGACGAGCAGAAAACCGGGCGTGCAATAGCCGCACTGGGCCGCGCCCGTGTCCGCAAACGTGTCCTGCAAAGGATGAAGACGACCACCCTCGGCCATCCCTTCTATGGTCTCAACGCTGCGGTCTTCCGTGTCGAGCCCGAGCACCAGACAGGAGAGAACGCTGCGGCCATCCATCAGCACGGCGCAGGTTCCGCACTCGCCCAACTCACAGCCGTGCTTTGTGCCCATCAGCCCGAGGTCTTCACGCAGGACTTCGAGCAGCGTCTTGTGCGGCGCAAAGGCCGCCTCGACCCGCTCGCCGTTCAAAGTGAATTCGATGTGCGCTTTCTGTTTCGTTCTTTCAGTCATTAATTGAAGAGAGGAATGAACAGGGAGGGACAGAGATTGTCAGGATAAAAAACCGGAATCAGGATGAAAACCAAATGCAGTAAGGCTTCAAAGCATTTTCTTGATCCTGATAATCTCTGCCCCTCCCTGTTTGAATCCGCCTTTGGTTTTTATTAGTGAGTCTGAAATTTAAGCCTTCGTTTATGCGCCGTCCTTCTTGCGATTGAGGACGATGTTGTCTATAAGGCGCGTCTTGCCGAAGTAGGCGGCGGCGGCAATGAGCACCGTCCGGTCGTCCAGTTTGTCAAGCTTCTCAAGCGTGTCGGCATCCGTGATGCTGATGTAATCAATGCGCGCGCGCGGCTCGGACTCAATCGTCGAGCGCACAATGCCTGCGAGGCGCGAGCCGTTTCGCTCGCCGTCCTTGTAAGCCTCCTTGGCGCGTGTCAGGGCGCGGTAAATAACGGGCGCGGCGTGTCGCTCCTCTTCATTGAGGTAGGCGTTGCGAGACGAGAGGGCGAGGCCCGTCTCTTCGCGCACGGTCGGCAGCACGACTATCTCCGTATCAAAGGCGAGGTCGCGCACCAGACGGCGGACGATCAAGGTTTGCTGCGCGTCCTTCTGACCGAAGAAGGCGAAATCCGGGCGCACGATGTTCAGCAGGACGGTGACGACCGTTGCGACGCCGCGAAAATGGCCCGGGCGCGACGTGCCCTCAAGCTGCTCCGACAATCCTTCGACGGCGACGTAGGTCGAGAAGTTCTTCGGGTAAATCTCCTCGGGCGTCGGGGCGAAGATATAGTCAACGTTGTAGTCGGTCAAAAGCGCGGCGTCGTGCGTCAGGTCGCGCGGGTAGCGCTCGAAGTCTTCGCCGGGGCCGAACTGCGCCGGGTTGACGAAGACGGACACGACGACGACATCGCACATGCGGCGCGCCTCGCGCACGAGACTGAGGTGGCCGTCGTGCAGCGCCCCCATCGTCGGCACGAGCCCGATAGTCCTGTCCTGCTGGCGTCGCACCTTACGCGACACGGAACTCATGCGCTGACGGCGATTGATTATCTCCATAAAAAAGAAGCGAGCTGCGGCCAGAGCCTTCAGCCCTTTGCGTCTAGCTTATCACTTAAGAGGAAAAGTTCTGATTGAAGTTGCCGGCGATGCTCATTTTTAGTAGGACTCGAACCCCACGGAGGGGCCGACTGCTATTTGCCAACCCCGGTATCCTTATCCGGCACCTCGATATTCAATTCAGCGGCGGCCTCCGTCGGCAGGCCGTAAGATTCTTCGTCGGACGGATACGCTCCCGAACGCACATCATCGGCGAATCGGCTGATCGCATCATTCATGGTCGCGTGCAGGTCTGCGTACTTGCGAACAAAGCGCGGCAGCTTGCCGAAGGAAAGGCCCAGCAGGTCGTGAAGGACCAGCACCTGTATGTCGCAATGTGGGCCAGCGCCGATCCCTATGGTCGGAACTTTTACGCTCTCGGTGATGATCTTGGCGATCTCGCGCGGGACGACTTCGAGCACGATACTGAAAGCGCCCGCTTCCTCAAGCGCCAACGCATCGTCGAGGATGGCGCGCGCCGCTTCGGCTGTTTTGCCCTGAACGCGAAAACCGCCGAGCTTATTAACGGACTGTGGGGTGAGGCCGATGTGGCCCATCACGGGAATCTCTTCGTCCACCAGACGCTTGACGAGCGCGGCGCGCGAGCGACCGCCTTCCAGCTTAACGGCTTCGGCTCCGCCTTCCTTGATCAAGCGCAGGGCGTTGCGCACGGCGTCGTCCGCGCCCGTGTGGTAAGAGCCGTAGGGCATGTCGGAAACCAGAAGCGCGCGCTGCACTCCGCGACGCACGGCGCGCGTGTGGCGCAGTATCTCTTCGAGCGAGACCGGCACAGTATTGCCGTAGCCGAGCACGACGTTGCCGACGCTGTCGCCGACGAGAATAATATCCGTGCCCGCTTCGTCAACGATGCGCGCGGTCGGGTAATCGTAAGCCGTCAAACAGACCAGCCGCTCGCCCCTCTCCTTGCTGGCGCGAAGGCTCGGGGCCGTTACCTTTTCGGGACGCTGCGGTTTGAGATAAGCCATACCCTAAACTTCTTTCTCCACGCCGACGGGAGGCGGCGACCATACTCTGAAAGCCCGGCCACCGCTAGAATCTCTTACGCCAAATCATACGAGGTGTGCAAGTCAGCAATTATAGGCGAGCCCGCCACACAGCCGCAACTGAAAGCAAGGATGAAGGCGGCAACGTGAAGGATGAAGTAAAAGCATTCGGGAACGAAAAGCATTTCTTTCATCCTTCATCCTTTATCCTTCATCCTTTATTTCTGCTTTCCATCGTGCGACCTTCGGGGTGGCTGGCGTTTGCGCGAGTAGCTGGCTGATGGCTGAGCGGAGTGTGGGATGCAATAGCTGCGGGTTTAGCTCTGCGAGGGGTTTGAGGACGAAGCGGCGCTCTGCAAGGCGTGGGTGCGGCAGGACGAGAAACTCCGTCGCGCGTTGCTCGTCGCCGTAGAGCAGCAGGTCTAGATCAATCGTGCGCGGGCCGCGCTGCCGCGTGCGTCGTCGCCCGAGCGCATATTCGATACGCAGCAGCCGCGCGAGCAGTTGTTCGGGCGAGGGCAGAGAATCGTTCGCCAGCTCCGCGACCATGTTGAGGAAGGAAGGCTGATCAACTACGTCAACCGGCTCGGTCTCGTAAATGGAGGATAGCCGCCTGACACGCAGCCCGGCATTCATCATACCGCGCACGGCAAGCAGCAGATTCCCGGCGCGGTCGCCGAGATTCGAGCCGAGCCCGACATAGGCGTACGCGATCTTTGCGGTGGAGGCTCGAAGCATCATAAGAAAATTAAGAGGGGTGGACACAGATCGTCAGGGTAAAGAAAATGCTATGACAAATTCATGCGTTAATGATTTTAGTTCTTATCCTGCATTTGGTTCTTATCCCGTTCATCCTGTCAATCCTGTTTGATTCCGCCTTATTGTACAATCACAGGGCTCGCTTCCGACTACTTACTTTACGTCTTATGGCTCAAGCGCTCGCGCTCATCTGGTTGAAGTGGAGGCTGTTTCGCAGCACTTTAGGGTCGCGCAAGGCCGTAGTGTCCAGCTTGGCGTCGCTGCTCGGAACCGCTGCGGCTCTGGCTCTGGCCCTCCTGATAGCCGTCGCGCTCGGCTTTGCCGCCTACGGTTTGTCGTCGCCCGTCCAGATAGACCTGTCGGGAGAGGCGACGGCGACGGCGCAGACGAACGTGTTCTTAATGTTCACGCTCCTGGCGACCTTCTACCTGCTATGGGGTACGCTGCCTTTAACCATCGGCGGCGTCAACCAGTTTGACCCGGGCCGCCTGCTTCTCTATCCGGTATCACTACGCAAACTCTTTGCGATTGATCTCCTGAGCGAGCTAACGAGTCTGGGCTCGATCTTCGCCGTGCCGTCGCTGCTGGCGATGGGGCTCGGTGCGGGATTGAGGAACGGGCGCATCTGGGCGGGGCTGCTGATTGCGGCGTGTGCCATTATGTTCGGCATCGCGCTCGTCAAGTGGATAGCCGCCACAATCGGGGCCTTGATTAGAAGCAGGCGCACGCGCGGCGAAACGCTGCTCGCGTTCGTCGGCGCTGGCGTCGGGCTGGTGGGCGCTTTTATGGGCCAACTGGTCGCTATGATCTCGCGTCAGGGGGAGTTTTTTCGCGGGCTGCGCTGGACGCCTCCGGGCGCGGCTGCCGTCGCTTTGACGAGCGGCCTGAGAGAGGGAGGCGCAAGCCAGTACGCGCTCGCGCTCTTGACGCTACTCGCCTACACGTTCTTGCTGACGGCTGCCGCTTACCGTGTCGCTCGTCGCTCCGCCTTGAGCGCGGGCGGCGCTGGACCCGGCGGCAAAGGCTCCGCTCAAGCGAAGCTCACGGAGAGCGTCGAGCTGACGGCTGGCTGGTACTTGCCCTTCACTTCCGCGCCGCTTTCCGCCGTCGTCGAGAAGGAGCTGCGCTACGCGATGCGTAACGCGCAGCTGCGAGTGCTGGCATTGATGCCTTTGATACTGCTCGCGTTCAGGATTGCTCCCGCGGGCGGGCGGGGGCGTGGTGGCGGCGCTGGGGTCATCTCGGCCAGCAATCCCTTCACAGGAGCGTTCGCGCCCTACGGAGAAGGGTTGATACCGGCGGCGTGGATGCTCTACGTCTTTATGATACTGGGCTCGGTGGCCTGCAATCTTTTCGCCTACGAGGGAGGCGGGATGCGTACGCTTATCCTCGCGCCCGTTAATCGCCGCGTGATTCTGGTGGGGAAGAACATCGTGCTGGCGCTCGTCGCCTTCAGCTTCTCCTCTGTTCTGGTCGTCATCAACGAGCTTGCTTTCAGAGACGTATCGCTCGCGGCGATCCTCTTTATGGCGCTCTGCTTCCCACTCTTCGCCGTCACGCAGGCGCTCGTCGGCAACCTGCTCTCGATACATTTCCCGAAGCGTTTGCAGTTCGGTAAGCGTATGAATGTGTCGGGCGTGACGGGGCTGCTGCTATTGCCGCTCGCAGCCCTGCTGGCCCTCCCTCCCCTGACAGCAGCCGTGCTCGGGTATCTCGCGCAGAGTTTAGTCTTGAAATATGCTACACTGTCGGCGTTCGCGTGTATGGCGCTCATGCTCTACCCCTGGCTGATCGAAAGACAGGGCCGTGCGCTCGCCGCACGCGAAATCGAGATACTCGAAGCCGTCAGCGGACAGGCGGAAAATTGAAAAGCAAGGATGAAGGATGAAGGCGGAAGGATGAATAAAAAGAGAAAGGCTTTTACTTCATACTTCCGCCTTCATCCTTCATCCTTGCTCTTATTCCAGTGATGCTCGCGGTGCTTGTCTCGCCCGCATGAGACGAGTCGCTGCCCGTAGAGCATCCGGGCGGGAGAAGCAAGCCCCGTCCAGACACAAATGGCTCGCAGAAAATACCGCAGCAACCAGCGCCACGAATCCTCCACGGAACGCTCCTTCCAGGAGTACATGTCCACCGTCCCCGCTCTGCAAACTTCGCGCACGGAGTTGATGCGCCTTGTGCGCGGCGGCGAGGATACTTTCCTTGAGCTGAAGGTCAAGCTCTCGAACCCGGAAAAGATCGCGCAGGAGATTGTCGCTCTAGCCAACACGGGCGGCGGCGTCATCGTCTTCGGCGTCAACGACCAGTTGAGAGTCGAAGGCGTGGACGACGCCGAGGATGTTCAGGACGAGTTGGTGCGTATCTGTCGCGAGGAGATTCAGCCGCCGCTCGTCCCCTACATCGACCGCATCGCTTTCGACAATGGCCGTCGCATCGTCTCGCTCGATGTCGAGGGGAAACGCAGGCCCTATCGCACGCGCGACGGTCGCTTCTACATGCGTATCGGCTCGGAGAAGCGCGAGGCTTCGCGCGAAGAGCTGTCGGCGATGATGGACGAAGCGCGCCCCTTCGGCTATGAAAATATTCCTGTGCTGGGCGCTGGCATGCAGGACATAGACGAGGCGCACCTGTGGAGTTTTGTGCGCGAGTTCGAGGGCGACGCCTTCGAGGGAGAAGCGGCGGCGGTCGGCTATCCGACGGGAGACGTGCTCAAACGCGACCTGCTGCTGGCGGCTGGCAACATGGGTGATGTCATCCCGACGGTGGCCGGGCTGCTTCTGTTCGGGCGGGACGAGAGCGTCGCCGCGCTTCTGCCGCGCTCCTCTGTCGTCGCCACGCGCTTCGCGGGCGACACTTCGCAAACACCTGACATAGTCGAGCGCGTACACTTGAGTGGCAATCTGCACACGCTCTACGAAGCAGCGATGCGCTTCGTCAGTCGTTACTGCGATCTGTGGGATGAGCGCCCGCGCAAGGCTTCGCGGGGAAACTCCGGCGGGCATGAAGAAGAGGAAGAGACGCCCGTGGTGGCGCGCGCCAACTATCATCGCGGCGCGGTCGGCGAAGGCGTAGCCAATGCGCTCGTGCATAGAGACCTCGCGCTGCGCGACAACGCGACGCGCATACATATCTTTGACCGCTCGATAGAGATCATCAACCCCAGACGCACGGCAGGCTTCGCGCCGGCAGGGCTCAGAGCCATTCGCTACGGCGTGCCGCAGCGGCTCAATCCGCAGATCGCCGCCATCTTCAACAACCCTGCCTACGGCCTGAAGCTAGCGGGCGGCGGTCTGCCCATGCTCCTGCGTACAGCCCGCACCTTCTCAGGCCGCCGCGCGGAAATCCACGCCTTCAACGACGAATTCCGTCTTAGACTCTACGGAGCGTAAAAACAGTGACGAGTTGAAGCAGAGCTTCAACTCGTCACTTGTCACTCGTCACTCTCTTATTTACTTGTCGCCGTCTTTTGGTGCGTTGTAGAACTGGCGGCTCTGAACGACGTATTCCTTGTCGTCGTACTGGCCGTCGCCGTCAACGTCTACTTTGACGAGGATTTTGTGTTGCTTGCCGTCGCGCTCTGTGCCGGGGCTGAAGCCCAGGCTGTACTGGCTGCGGAGCACGGAGTTGATGGTTTGCAGGACGGAGGGAAGGTCGCCGGCGAAGGTCACTGGAAAGTACATGCCGCCGGTCTCTTTGGCAAAGGTTCTGAGCGTGTTCTGGGCCTGTAGGAAGCTCATGCGACCCGGCGTGATGCTGCCGAGCGGGCCGTCGAGCGCGTCCATGTTGTCGCCGTATTTTTTAAAGAACAGGTTTCCCGTGCCGATAATATAGATGGGCACGCCGGCGTTCTGCGCGATCTTGCGCGCCTGGTCATAGTTGATCTTGCTGAAGGTGTCCAGCCCTGAAGCCATCAGAAGCACGGCGCGACGCCGACCCTGCAAGCTCGACAGCCCGTCATATTCGGCTGTGCGCGATTCCGATCTGTCGAGGACTACGGCATCTCCGCGCCCGCCTACGAGCGTGAATTTCAGAGCGTCGAACAGGTTGGTCTCCGTAAAGGCCGGGCGATTCATCAGTAGAAGGTTGATGACCTGATTGATGCGCCCCGGGTTGTTGGTGAAATCCGTGAGCGGAGTAGGCCGAATATCGTAGGCGATGACGGAGACGTAATCGTCCGGCGGCTTGACGAACTGCGTGAGAAACATCGCCATCGGACGGATGACTTCGTAGCGCCCCTCTTCGTAGTAGTCGCCCGACATGGCGTTCGTCAGCTTGCTGTACTCGACCACCATCGCGACCGTGATCGGCGCTTCCGGCGTCGCGAAGTTTGTGATCTCTCGTTTGACGCCGTCAACGAAGATGGCGAAATTCTCTCGTTTCAGATTGGTGATAATCGCCTTGCTCTTCTTGCCGTAGACGACGGCGTCGACGTTGACGACCGCCGTCGAGACCCTGATCGTCTCGGCCTCCTGCGGCTTGTTGACGATGTCGGGCGGCAGCGGCTCTTCCTCCGGCTGCTGCTGCTGTCCGCTCTGGGTCGGCTGTGTCCCCTCACCGGGGCGACGATTCTTTTTCTGGTTGCTGACGGGCGGCTGACGCCTTGACTGGGCAAACGTGGTGAGATTGCCTGCGACTCCGAGCGCGAGCATCAGAATAAGCGACAGAGCGTAGAAGCGGCGAAGGGAGATAAAACGTCTCATAGAAACCGTTCCTTATAAAGCTAAAGAGGCAAGGGGGAATTCTCGATATTGCTGGTTGAAATATAGGCGCAGCCAGCGGGCACGGTCAAGCCGCTCATCCACGGGCAGTCGGTCGAACCCTTAAACCGGCAGCCGCACTTACAGACCTATATTTTATTGATGCGCCGAATGGGTGAGGCGTTTGCCGTTTCGCCTCAAGCGGAGCGAAGAAGGAAGAAGGGAATTAACAGGGATAGACAGAAGAGGGTCAGGATAAAGAAACTGCTTTGAAGCAGTAATGCCTTAATGCTTTCCGCTTTTCATCCTGACCCTCTTCTGTCCATCCCTGTCAAATTCGTTAGCGTTGGGCGTTGCTCACGGCCTCGGCTTCGATGACGGCGTCGTAGGAGCCCGTGTTGTCGGTCAGATTCCCCTCGTTGACTCCGAGGAAGAGGACGCCGTCGCGCTCGGCTGTGAACTCTCGGCTGCGACCGATGAGAATGAAGTTGTCGTTGTCGTCGCCGATGACGGCTATGAGCGCTCCGGTGGCCTCGTTACGCATCAGCTTCTCGTTGTCGGGAACCGCCGTCAGACCGGCTGGGGTGGAGACCCGCCCGCCGCCGAGCAGAATCCTACCCGTGGCGGAGATGCGCAGGCGCTGCCCGCGCCGCACCACCAGACCGCTATTAGTCCAGCCGTTGGTCGTGTTGTCGCCGCGCACGCGCGTGTTGATCTGAAAGAAGGTCGGTGAAGACGAGGGCGCGCTCGGGCGTGGGCTGCTCGTTGTCGGAGTCGTGGTCGTCGTCGGAGGATAGGTGCGCGGCGAGGTCGGCTGTGTGCGCGCCTGCGACGCGTCCGGGCGGGATGGCTGCGTGCTCGGCCCAGCGTCGTCGCTCGAATTGTCCGGGCCGCCGTTCGTCGAGGCCGTGAAGGAATCGAACTCGATGGAGTCCACGTCCTCCATGTAGAGCTGTATGCGGCTGCGGCGACCGCGCGTGCCCGTGCCGACGAGCACGGTGAACTGCTGGTCTTTGAAGCCTATGATCTGCCCGCGAATGATGCTGCCGTCTTTCAGGCGTATGGTGTCGGCGAAAACCGGCAGGCTCGTGGCAAGCATGAGCAGGATAGCGAGCAAAGGGGCTTTGAAACTCTTCTTCTTCATGTTCTCTCCTTCGGGAGCGCGGGCAGTTTTCAAGGACTCGGATAAACGAAAGAATGCATCCGAGGTTTAGCAAGATACGTCTGCTTTTGCAAGTGGGAGAGCCTGTGTGTTGTCGAGATGGATGCGCCGTTTCATCGAAGAGGTTGCTTGAGAATCCTGCCCCGGGAGGCGGTCGGGCACGCCGCGCAGAGGGGCTTGACGGGCGGCCCGGCTTGAGCCGCCCGTCTTGTGAGCGTCAGCTTTTTAAACTCACTTCTTCGTCTGCCTGTCTTCGGACGATTCCTCCGGACTCTTCTCGTGAGGCTTGACGGTCGAGCGGACGACCATGATCTTGTTGAGCAGGTCAAACCAGAAGGGCGCGCCCATGGAGATGGCCGCCGCCGTTAAAAGCCAGCCGAAAAAAGGCTCCAGTAGATACTTCCACGCTTCACTGCCGTTGGAGGGGGCTGCGAACCTGAAACCGTTCGGCCAGCCTATCGGTAAGCCGAGACTCTGAATCTCAGCCTTGTTTCGCATGAAATTGTCCTGTGCCGCATTGGAATTCTTATCGGAGTCTGTGCCCTGTGAGGAGTTGTTATTCTTAAAGGTTTCGGCCTGTGCGACGACCAGACTCCGCAGCGTGGGATCGTTGTAGAGGCTGGTGGCAATCGTGATGCTGTTGACGTTCAGTATGACGGTCAGGACGAAGCCAAGCCCGAGGATTATCCATTTCGTTCGTCGCTTGTACCACCCTGAGACGCGATCCATAGAGCTGTTGAACCACGCTTCCATTTCCGTCCGCAACTTCTGCACATTATCGCCGGCCTGCTCGGCCAGAGCCCTTAAGGCCCGCCCGACTTCCGTGTCGCCCATGAGGTCTATCGCCATCTGTATGTCTGCCATCGTTATGGCAGTGGCAGCAGCCGGAGCAGCAGGTGTTACAGGCGTCTGAGGCTCAGTAGCCTGGGGGTCTTGCTTAGCAGCCTGAGCAGTTGCCGCTTTGGCGGCCAGCTTGGCAGTCTGAGCCGCTTCAGCTTTAGCGGCCAGCTTGGCGGGAGAGTCTTCGCGCTCGATTTTTGTCGTGACCGGAGGGTGAAGCACAAGGTCTATCAGAGCGGCGGTGAAATTGCCCGCCGGAATATAGGCCGGCAGGTTCGTCGATTTAAAATAATCCGCAATCCCTATCTTCTTATGTAACTCTCGCCCGTATTCGCCGGTGAACAGGCCATGGATCAGAGGGTGTTTGTAAAAATTGGCAACCATATTACCCCCACCTTCCTGATTGAAAAGCTCTCGGATGCCACGCTCGAGGTCTGTCGCGCGATTCTTCAGGAAGGATTCGATAATCTCGTTTGCCGCCGAGCAGATCAGACTCATCAGCAGATAAACGAAGATCATACCGATGGCAACTTCGAGGATTGATGAACCAAACATTTGACTAGCTCCTTTCAGATGTGTGTGTCGCTCAGTCGAGGTTAGAGCGTCCGGCCCAATCTACTGTCAATGGAAAACAGTTCTTGGATTGAATGGTCAAAGATGCGTGTCTATGTAAGGGCAGGCTCAGGGATTTGATCTCTCATCCAGCGTAAGCCGCTCATAACCGGGAGAAGGCGTCTTAAAACAACGCCTGGTCTTTAGCGATACCGGGAAATCTCAGGAAGGGCTGTGCAGACGGGACTCGGCTGCTCCGCGGCTCTTCCAGAATGGATGTGCACCCGCTTAATAGGTAAGGCCGACGAAGGCTAAAGCACGCCGGCGACCGCCGGGGAATCCAACAGTGAAGAACAGGTAGGACTTTATGCCCATGCAGGTTTGCCGTCAAGGATTTTATAGCCGTGGAGGGAAAGAAGATAGAGCCCTTGCCCGGAAAATTGCTGGCCCGCAAAAAACTTTGACTCGAAAGGCGAGAGCCGGGAACCGGAGAGCGACTGGCACGCTGAGGTATCGACCCGCACTCTGGTAATCGACCGAGAATACACAGAAGAAAACGGCGCGGGTAATACCCGCGCCGCCTTCTTCCCCCCCCGCCCCACTTCAGAGCTGCCGAGCCCTTATCTTGACTCTTTCTCCTGCGCTAAATCCTCGCGAACCTCAGTGCGTGACCCTATGAGCAAACTGTTTTCAAACTCGGCGACCAGAATGCGCCCCTCGCTGCGCGGGAACGTGTAGGTCTTGATACGCGACTCGCCCTCGCGACGCTCGGAGATGGAAGTGGGCCTGCCCAACAACCTCACCACTTCGTCTATGCTGAGCCCGTTCTTGAGGTAAGTCGCCGAAGGCCCGAGCCTGAGCACGCGCGCGTTGCGCCGCCCCGTATCCTTGCCGCGTTTGGCGGCCACCTTTTCCACCTCGCTGCGGCCCGGCTCATTAAGACCTTCCCTGACCATGGCCTGTGCGGCTGCCAGCGAGAGCGCGACGAGCGCGATTGCACCGAAAAACTTCTTCATACTGCCAACTCCCTCTGCGCCTGCTGCGAAGCAGGCTCTTTATATGACTATTGATTGAGCGCCGGTTCGGCAAACAGGCTCGCGAAAGCGCGCCGGGGGTCTGCGACCCTGCGCTGCTTGAATTCCTTCACCCATGCGCTGACACGGCTCGCTGCGTCTCGATTGGGACGACGCGCATCCTGCTCGCCCCCCTGCGCCTGAGCTTCCGGGGCGCTCTGTTCAACGCCCCGCTCCGTACGCTTAATGACTCTGATTTTCCTGTTCGGATTCATGGCCTTTCACCTCCGCCGCCGCCTGCCCCTGCCTCTCAAATCAACTTTCCCTGAACCACCCTTATCTACTAACGCGGAATTAAGATTGAAATTCAATCATCCTCCGTGAAAATATTTTTTCCGCCGCTAAAAAGCGGGGGCAGGCTTGCCCGCCCCCCCTCTGGCTATTGCTTCCCCGCCCCCCGTTTTGATTGACATTTGCACCAGACAAGAATAGGTTTTCTTTACGCCAACTGGTCTCCTTCCTGCCCACTTGGAGACTCCGATTGAGAGCATCGAGAGTGCGTAGCATCCCGTTGTTTCGGACGATTACTAAACTTGCTGATATTTAGGATAAGGGTAACTTCAGGCGTCTCGCCCGGCGGAGGTACGGAACATGTCTCTGACACCCAACTTTGATGAAGACCTCTTTATCAGCTACGCCCACATCGACAACGAGCCTCTGGCGGAGGGTCTTGAGGGCTGGGTCGAGACGCTTCACGAGAGGCTGCAAATCCGCCTCAGCCAGCTGACGGGCGAGACGGTCTCAATCTGGCGCGACCTCAAGCTGCAAGGCAACGACATCTTTTCCGAGACGTTGATAACCAAGCTGGCGAAGGTGGCGATTCTCGTCGCCATCCTCTCGCCGCGCTACATCAGGTCGGAGTGGTGTCTGAAAGAGCTGAATGAATTCTGTCGCTCGGCGGCACAGTCCGGCGGGCTCAACCTTGGCGACAAATCGCGCATCTTCAAAGTCGTCAAAACCTATATCCCGCTCGACGAGCATCCTGTTCAATTACGGAATCTGTTGGGCTATGAGTTCTACGAGTACGACGCGGCACGCGACAGGGCCAAGGAGTTCCTGCCGGATGTCACCTCGACGCGCGACATACGGTACTGGGAGCGACTGGATGATCTGGCCTACGACATCAAGCAGTTGATCGAAACCATGAAGGAGGCCGGCCCGGTCGGAGGGCTCGCACGCAATGAGAGCGCCGCGACAGGCAAAGTCATCTACCTTGCCGAGACGACCTCCGACCTCAGCCAGCAGAGAGACCTGATCAAGCGCGAATTGCAGCAGCACGGCCACACGGTTTTACCCGACAAGGGGCTTCCGCTCTTCGCGCCCATGCTCCGGGAGACCGTGCGCGAGTACCTCAATCGCTCGGAGCTTTCCATCCACCTGCTCGGCGCATCCTACGGCGTCATCCCGGAGGACGCCGATAAATCGTTGGCCCACATACAGAGCGAGCTTGCCGAGGAGTGCGACACACGGCTTCGCCGCATCGTCTGGATGCCCAACGGGCTTGAGGTTCGCCACGAGGCGCAGAAGAGATTCATCAGCCATTTCCAGTTCGGCCTCAACGGTCATAAAGGAACGGAGGTGCTGCAAACCTCGCTCGAAGACCTCAAGCAGCTGATCGAAGAGAGACTGCGCCCGCAACCGGCTGCCGCTGGCGGGCAGGCGACGGGCGACGCCGCCGGCCCTGCTTCCGTCTATCTTATCTGTGACCGCGAGGACATGACGGACATCTCTGCAATCGAAGGCTGCATTTATGATCGCGGGCTGGACGTGCTCCTGCCAGCCTTCGAAGGCGACGAGGCGCAGATTAAGGAGTATCACAAAGAGAGTTTGATGGATTGCGACGCGGTGCTGATCTATTACGGGCGGGCCAACGACATCTGGCTCAGGATGAAGCAGCGAGAGTTGCAGAAGATAGCCGGGTACGGCAGAAAGCGACCGCTGCTCGGAAAAGCCATCTACATCACGGGGCCGCCGACTCCGCCGAAGGAGCATATCAGAGACCGCGAAGCGCTCGTCATCAAGAATTACGAGCCCTTCTCGCAGGGCTGCCTTGAGCCGTTCCTCAGTAAAGTTCTCAACGCGAAGGGGGCTTTGTCCTGATGTCGCAGGGCTTCACGGTCGTGCCCGAGCTTGAAACGCTCTCGAACCCGTTCCCGGGCCTGCGCCCGTTTGAGTTTGACGAGAGCCATCTATTCTTCGGTCGTGACGGGCAGAGCGAAGAGCTGCTGCGAAAGCTGGGCGGCACGCGTTTCGTGGCAGTCGTGGGCACGTCGGGCAGCGGTAAATCTTCGCTGGTGCGCGCCGGTCTCTTGCCAGACCTCTTCGGGGGCTTCATCGCGAGCGCCGGTTCTAACTGGCGCGTGGCGATGATGCGGCCCAGCAATGACCCGCTCGGCAACCTCAGTCAGGCGCTCGCCTCCCCCGATGTCCTGGGCTCACCCGAAGGGAATCCGCAGCTACAGGCCACCATCATCGAGGCCACTTTGCGTCGCGGCAGCCTTGGCCTCGTGGAGGTCGTGCGGCAGAACCGCATGCCGCAGAACGAAAACCTGCTCGTCATCGTCGATCAGTTCGAGGAGTTGTTTCGTTTTGAGCGCGTGACCAGAGATCAACAGTATCACTACGACGCCGCGAGCTTCGTCAAGCTGCTGCTGGAGGCGGCGCGCCAGTCGGAGTTTGCGATCTACGTCGTGCTCACGATGCGCTCGGATTTTCTGGGGGACTGCTCCCTGTTCTGGGGTCTACCGGAGGCGGTCAATCAGGGACAGTATCTGATTCCGCGCTTGACGCGCGACCAACGCGCGGAGGCCATCACCGGGCCTATAGCCGTCTGCGGCGGTAGCATTACGCAGCGGCTCGTCAATCGCCTGCTCAATGACATGGGCGATGATGCCGACCAGCTGCCTATCCTGCAACACGCGCTGATGCGCGCGTGGGAGCACTGGAAGAAGGACGGCGACGAGACGCGCCCGCTGGACCTCGGCGACTACGAAGCGATAGGCGGGATGGCGGAGGCGCTCTCAAGGCACGCCGACGAGGCTTACAACGAATTGACGGACGAGCGCAGCCGCCTGATCGCGGAGAGAGTCTTCAAGGGGCTGACGGAGAAGGGCGCGGATAATAGAGAGATACGCAGGCCCGTCGTCCTCAGAGATTTGTGCGCGCTCGCGGAAGCCGAAACCCCGGAGGTGCAGGCTGTCATCGAGCTCTTTCGGCGCGAGGGCAGAACATTCCTGATGCCGCCCGCGCCCGTCCCGCTCGATGAGGATTCTCTGATTGATATCTCGCACGAGAGCCTGATTCGCAACTGGCAAAGGCTCAAGGGCTGGGTGGACGAAGAAGCCATTTCGGCGCAAATCTACCGGAGGCTCGCCGAAACCGGCGCGCTCTACGAGAGGGGCGAGGCGGGGCTGTGGCGCGATCCCGATTTGCAGATCGCGCTCAACTGGCGCGAAAAAACTCATCCCAATCAGGTCTGGGCCAGCCGTTATCACAAGCAGTATGAGGCGGCGATGAGGTTTCTGGACGCGAGCGTCGCGGCGCGCGCCGCCGAATCCCTCGAAGCCGAGCGACGGCGTAAGAAAAAATTCAGAGTCGTGGCGACGCTGGCGCTCATCTTCGCCATCGCTTTCCTCTTTGCGCTCGGGGCTTTCGCCTACGCCATCATTCAGGGAAAGGCCGCGCAGCTTGAGGCGATCAAGAATCGCCAGCTCCTCTACGCCGCAGACCTCAACCTCGCCCAGCAGTCGTATGAAGAAAATAATATCGAGCGCGGGCGAGAGCTCTTAGCGGCTCACGCGCCGGAACGCATCTACCCGGGCGACAACTTGCAAACCCTGAAAGGCGGGCTGGCCGGGTTCGAGTGGTACTACCTCTGGCGGCTTTTCCATAGCGAGGCGAAAACGCTCTCCGGCAACGCGCAGGAGATCACCTCAGTGGCCTTCTCCCCACAGGGCACGCTCGCCTACGGAAGCAAGGACGGCACGGTCAAGCTGTGGAACGTAAACTCGAACGAGGAACCAGAGAATCTTCCGGCGATAGAGAAAGAGGAAGTCAGGGCCGTGGCCTTTTCCCCGAACGGACAACTGCTCGCCGTCGCCGCGGGCGCGGGCAAGGTGAGGCTCATCTCCACGGCTGCGACGGAGGGCACAGTCGAGGCTCTGCCGCTGCCGGAAAATCTCAGCAATGCTCCGCTCGATTCTTTCAGCAACATAGCCTTCTCGCCAGACGGTAAGACGCTTGCCATCGGCATGGGCGTGAGTGGCCTCGGCCATAGCATCGTGTTGTGGAATACGGAGACGCGCACCCTGCGACCGACTCTCGAAAAACAGACCGGCTCCATCAACGCGGTCGTGTTTTCGCCCAACGGCAAGCAGTTCGTGAGCGGCAGCGACGACGGCACGATCGTGATATGGAACGCAGCCTCCAACACCTACCTCAGGACGCTTCAAGGTGATAATGATAACCCTGTTAAGGCCATCGCATTTTCGAGCGACGGCCTTGTGATGGCTGTCGGCTACAGGGACGGAACCGTGAGGTTATGGCCGGAGGCGGCTGCGGGCACTAACCCGGGCGAGCATAAAGAGCTGGAAGCGCGGGATAAAAAACCCGTCGTTAGTTTGTCTTTTACGCCCGACAACAGGGTTCTGGCCGTCGGCAGAGATGACGGCACGGTTCAATTGTGGGTCAGCCCCTTGACGAAACCGGCGACCATCGAACGCTATCGTGAGCTAACGATACTCAAGGGCCACCTGCGCGGCATCAACTCTCTGGCCTTCTCGCCCGACGGCCAACTGCTCGCCACGGGCAGCATCGACAGGACAGTGAAGCTCTGGGAGATCAGCCCCAGAATCTTCGACGGGGCGAGCGCGGTCAATAGTCTTGCTCTTTCGAGGGACGGCCACCTGCTGGCCGTGGGCAGTATTGATAAGACCGTCAACATCTGTGATGTCAACAATCTTCAGACGTGCCGGCTCTGGAACAAGCCTGCGCTCTCGACCACCTCCATCGCTCTTTCGCCGGACGGCCAACTGCTCGCCACGGGCACGGACGACCAGACCAACAGGGTCATGCTGTGGGACATAGCCTCGCCGGATAAAGAGCCGGTCAGGCTTACGGGGCACACGGACTACGTCAATACGATGGCCTTCTCGCCCGACGGCCAACTGCTCGCCACGGGCAGCCGCGATAAGAGCGTCAGGCTGTGGCGCACGAACGCGCAGAGCCCATGGAAGATATACCAGTTGCCGGCCAGAGTCGGCTCGGTCAGGGCCGTCGCTTTCTCGCCAGACGGCAAGGTGCTGGCCGCCGGCAGCGCCAATGGGGTCGTTACTCTGTGGAATATAAATTCGGACGCCGAGCCGATCACGCTCGCGGGCTTCGCACGGGCCGTCACCTCCGTGGCCTTTTCGCCTGACGGAAGAATGCTCGCCGCCGGAAGCGAGGACACGACCGCGAGGCTTTGGAGCGTCGCTTCACTTGAGCCCGCAACCGACGGGGCGTGGAATATCGATTCACAAAAAATAACGGAGATGGCGACGCTCAAGGAGCACAGGGGCGAGATCACCTCGACGCTTTTTTCACCCGACAGCAAGACGCTCGCTTCCGGCGACAGCGGCGGAACCATCAAGCTCTGGTCTGTCACGACCTATAAAGTTAAAGAGTTGATCACGCTCGAAGGTCACGCGGACGAGGCCGTGACGGGTCTGGTCTTCGCCCCCGACGGTAAGTGGCTGGCGTCCGGCAGCCTCGACAGCACCGTCAGATTCTGGAGCGCGGCGACGGGCGACGAGTATCAGGCCCAGACCAGATAGAAGATGACGAGCCTGTAAGGTTGCTTACTCGGAAGAGTGTTCGCGTTTCCTGCGTCGTCGTGCGAAGCCGGCGAGGCCGCCGAGTCCCATGGCGAGCAGGCCGAGCGTCGCGGGCTCGGGTACTACTTGCGGCCCACCAAAAACGGTTTGCCCGGCGTCGGTAATCTCGCCGCGCAATGTCCCAGTCCCGCCCGGCCCGACAAACACATCGAAGAGGGCGAGTTGAAAGCTGCCGGAGAGAAAGCCCGGAATGTCGAAGGTGAAGATGACCGGAGTATTATCGAAATTGACGATCAGCAGCCCGGCCCGGTTGCTGATCAAATCGGCGGTGAAGGTTGCAGCCTGTCCGCCGACTATATCGTTGGGAGTGTTGAAGGCGATGCTAACCTGAAACTGGTTTCCCGTGTAGTTGCTGACATCGCTGAGCGTGAACGTGCCCAGATTGTTCAGCGCGAGAAAGCCGCTGGTGAGGTCTATGCCGCCCTCCGAAGTGCCCGCCCCGCTTGTCCCCGAAAAATTATTGACGCCCGTAAAGCTCAGCCCGAGCAAAGTCGAGGAGGTGCATGCGGGAGGATTAAAGCAACCGGAGGTTGACGCATCGAAAGCTACTTCGTCGGCACGCGTCACGTCGGGCGAAGCCGCGAGGATGATGAGGGCACAGAAGCCGAGCGCGGCGGCTTTAAGCCATGAGCGGTGAAGAATTGACATGTCCAGACTCCTTGGCCTACGGCGAATGGGCGAAGACTTTCGCTCGTAAGCGTCAGTGGTTCAATGACCCGATAAGGCCAGGGATGAGCCTGCGCTCGCTATTCCGGCTGGATTTGCAAATAGTATAAAGAACGAATCGACAACTCGCTCCCGAAAACGGCGACGGGGCTGCTCGCTCAGAACTCGTACTTGAGAGTGATTTGAATGCGGCGCGCGGGCAGGAGCGTCTCCGTGGCGCGACCGAAAGCGGGCGCTTCGAGAAAGCGCACGGGGACGCCGTAGTTGGCCCGGTTGATGAAGTTGAACGCCTCGGCGCGAAGGGTGACGCGCTGATTCTCGGCGACCGCGAACGACTTGATGAGGGCCAGATTCAAATCCAGCACATTGCCGGCGCGAAAACTGTTGCGGCCCACCTGCCCGTCTCTCCCCGCCGGGGCGAGAAACATCGTCGCCAGTTGCGCCGGATTATCGGTCGGCCTTTGCAACGGCTGGCTGCGCTCCCCTGTCAGGATCAACCCGTCCGTGCTGTTCAGACGGTCGGTCAGGTTGCCGTCAAGGTTAACGTCGAAGATGCTGTTGACGGTGAAGGGCTGTCCGGTGCTGACGCGACCCGTGCCTGCGATGCGGACTCCGCCAAAGAGAGAGCGAAACAGTTTGCCCCTGTTCTTCCACTGGGGAAGATCGTAGATGAAGTAGTAGGTGAAGCGATGGCGCACGTCGAAATTGGACGGGCCGCGCTCCGCCGCCAGATCGAAACTGTTCTGCGGCAGAGCCGCCGCTCCGGCAAGGTCGAAGACATCCGACACGTCGTCCAGGGCTTTAGACCACGTGTAGCTCATCATGTACTGCAAAGAGCGGCGAAAACGTCCGGCCAGTTTTAGCTGCAAAGCGTTGTAGCGAGAGCTGGCCGTGGTCTCGAAGATGTTGAGTGGGCCAACCTGCCTGTGGGGCCGCCCGCCTGTGAAAGTGCCCGCCTGCGTAACGCTCGTTCCGGGCGGCAGCGCCGCGCCGAAGAACACGGGCTCCGGTAGAAAATTGCCCGCCTGAAAGCCGAAAGATTCGACGGCGAGATATGAGTTCTGGCCTAAGTTGGGAGTCGTAAATCGCAGCAGGTTTCTGCCGAGCGTCCCGACGTAGGAGATGGAGAGAACCGTGCCTTCGCCGAGCTGCTGGTCGAGGATGAAGCTGTAGTGATGGGCCATCGGCATCTCAAGGCAGCGTCGCGGCAGCGTGGCCCCGGCCCCGCTCAGGTTCGGCAGACGACCGTTGACGCCAGTGATGAGATTGATGGTTTGAAGCAGTTGGGGGAGCGTGCGCGACGGATTGAGGGTGCTGATCGTGCCGGGCGCGACCAGTCCCAGATTTTGATTCGCCGCCTGTAGAATGGAGAAAGGATTATTGGGCTGTGGATAGCCGAAGTTGCCCGTGCCGCCCGCCAGATTGACGGTCAAAAAAGTCGGGAAGACGTTGCGCGACTGGCTGACGACAGCGCCGGGAATCTGATCGTAATAGATGCCGTACCCGCCCCTCAGAACCGTCGTATGGCTGCTGCTCTCGAACCATCCGGGCGAGTAGGCGAAGCCCAGGCGCGGCGCGAAGTTGTTCAAGTCCGGGTCGAAGATTCTTGTGCGGTCGTCGATAAAATTACTGAGGCCGGGGACTAAATCTATTTGCGGGCTCGTGAAGGTCTGCTCGATGCGCCCATACATTTCGCGCGGCGGCGTGTTGTATTCATAACGCAGGCCGTAGGAGAGCGAGAAGCGGTCTGAGACGTGCCACTCGTCCTGCCAGAAGAAGTGCCAGTGATAATAGCGCAAGCCTATGTTTGAGCCGCCGGGTGTCGAGAGCGTCAGGAAATAACCGCTCGGCGCGCCCGCGGCGGCCAAGTCGGTCGGGCGAAGCGAGGGGACGCCCGTGCCCGGGGCGAGCCGGAAATTCCCGCGGTCCGTCAGCGGGCGAAACAGCAGAGACGGAGCGCCGTTGAAGGTGATGAGCGGCAGCGCGTTGCGCGGCAGGTCGCTGTTAAGCTCGGAGCGGCGCAGGTCTGCGCCGAACACATAGGTGTGATCGCTCGTATGCCAGGAGACGCTGTCGGCGAACTGGTAAGTATTATTCACGCGGCGCTGTGGAAAGTTGAAAACGTCTTTGCCGACGGGACTGAACCCGGCGATGATGACCTGACCGACAGGCCCGATTAAATCTTCCGTCGTCGTGTTCGGAGGGGCGTAATAGAAGATGTTCCCGGTGTTGGCTGCGAGCTGATTCGCGCCTGTGAGCATCGCCGAGGTGTAGTTTTCCAGAAGCGGAGCGTTGAGGAGGCCGAAGGAGCCGAACGAAGGGTCGCTGAAGCGGCTCGGCACGAGAAACTCCGTATCCGGGACATCCTCGAAGTTAAGACGCGTGCGCCCGTAAGAGAAACGTATCTGGTTAAAGATCTGCCGCCCGGAATCGCTCCGGCTCAGCTCTCCGTTTGAATAGATCGAGAGATTCTGTGTACGCACACGCGGGCGCAGAGTGGAAAAGAGCGCGCCGCCCGTGACGGGCAGCTCCCGCCAGTCGTCCGTGAAGTTGTAGCGCGCCGTCAGGGATTGCAGCCGCTCGCGCAACTTAAAGTTTGCCTCATACCTTCCCGAAATCATCTTTCCCTCGGCGTTGGCCGGAAGGGTGCGCGTCAGGGTGTTCGGCCCGTAGATGCCTGCGGGGTTGTTGGGAAAAGGGAAGAGGCTGAAGATGGCGTTGCCGCCCGTCGCCCCGACCGGCAGGGTGAATCTGTTAACCGGCGCTCCCTGCAAATTCCTCAGACCGACGTTGCTCGTCGCGCCCGTCCCGAAGATGCCGCGCTCGGCGACGGTCGGCACGGCGAAGCTCGCCTCCTCGGTGGCATGCAGCAGGTGTCCCTCGCCGGAAATGAAATAGAACATGGAAGTGGCGCGGTCAGGCGTGCCGGGGATGAGCGGGCCGCCGAAGGCGAAACCACCCTGCCCGAGGGTGAAAGAATCTCGCCCGCCACTGCCGTTACGCACCGTCAGCGGACGCGCGACGGGGAAGGGCTCGAACATCAAACAGGGCTGGGGAATGCCCTGCGGGCACAACGTAAAATCGAAGTCCGAAGCAGTGACGACGCGCTGGCTGCCGGAGCGAAGCTGAGTGATGGCATTTCCGTTGGTCGTGTCGAAGAAGTTGCGCGCGTTGAGCTGGCTCGAATTGAAGATGCCGTAGATGATTCCGTGCGTGCGGTTGCCGCCGGACTTCGAGACGGCGTTGACCTGCGCGCCGATGTTGCGCCCGTACTGCGCGGGCGCGAGCAGCGTGATGATCTGATACTCCTGTATGGATTCCAGAGGCTGCGGCGTGAGCGCGACGAAGCCCTGTCGGCGAACGCCTATGTCTTCATCGTTATTGTCAGAGCCGTCGACCGTGAAATTGTTGTCGCGCGCGCGCATGCCGTTGACGGAAAACTGTCCCGCAGAGCCAACGCCCGCGCCCACACCCGGCCCGGCCCCGCTGCCAATGGTTTGCGGAGGCAGAGTCACGCCCGGCAGAAGCAGCGCGAAATCATCGAAGTTTCTCACCAGCGTCGAGCTGACAGGAATCGCCTGAATCTCAAGGGGGGTGAACGAGCCTTCATGCTCCCCGTCTTTTCTGTAGAGCACGTCTTCGGGGTCTAACCCCCGGGCGTTCAATTCCGTAAGGGACGGGGGCGTGGACTGTGCTCCTTTGGACGAAGCGGCGGGCGATGCTCCGGCATGCTGCAAGACGATGTGTAGAACTTTGGTGGAGACGGGCGAGTTGCTGCTGCTGCTGGCCGTGGTCGAGTCCCATCCCTGACGAATGCTGGCCGTGTCCAGCACGAAAGGCTTGCCGGGAAAAACCCCGGTCGGCTTTCCGATCTTCAGGTAAGAGGAGATCTCGCGTGGTAGATAGTGGAGCGCGTAAACGTTGATGACGTATGAGCCGGGTTTGAGCCTGCCGTAATAAAATTTGCCCTTCAGGTCTGACTTCACCTTGATGGTTCTCTGGTCATCCTTGTTCCTGATCTCGATGGCCGCACCCTTGATAGGGGTTCTTTGCTCGTCCGTGACGATGCCCTCGAAAGCTCCCGTCAGATCGTCCTGCGCTCTGACCGTAGCGGCGAGCAGTAGAAGGCATGGCACGAGTAATAGAAAGAGGGCCGAGCCGTGAGGCGAGGATTGACATCGGTGATGCATACATCCATCCTTGGTGAAGGAGAGCCGGAGTTCTCAAAGGGCCGATTAGCTATGGATTATGGCGCAAGCTGCGGTGACAACGCGAGGACAAAGAGAGAAACAATGCTTCTGATTATTAACAAAGAGTGAGCTTTGTCAATTGTTTTCGATTTCAAATCTCAGACCCGACGGCTGATGCTCTAAAGTCTGCGCCCCCAGAGGTAAGGAAACCGCTAATCCCGCCGGTATTCCCGTCTTTCAAAGTCAGCTCAGGTCTCAGGCGATCATGCTGTTCCTCAGGATCGACTCGAAGTTTACAGCGTAGCCCTTGATCTTCGCCGCCTGATCCAGCCGGTTGATAATGCGGCGCGCGTTCGTATAGTCGCACGTGTTGCCGTTGATATAGTCGCCGAGCTTCTTCCCCGTAAATGTTCCGTGGCGCATCCCGTAGGACATGATTCGGTAGGCCACGTCAGGGTGCAGCGCATGATCCGGGTGAACGATCAAATCCTCCTCGCCCGTCAATCCCAGTATGCTGCTCATCTTCTGGTAATTGGGCCGACCAGTAATCTGCACGTAACCGCGCCCGCGATAGAGATAGCCGTCGCCCTTGATCGTGTTGCCTAGATTTTTACCGATGGGCGTTCCCGGCTCATACTTGTTGAAGTAAGATTTCGGGCCGCGCTCGGTGATCGGCTGAAAGGTGTCGGCGCATTCGTGCTTGACGGTCGCCAGCATGTATGCGGCCCAGCGCAAGTCCGCAACGTCGTTGTCCAGCTCTATGTAGCCGAGCAGGTTGTCCAGCCCGGAGACCTGATTCTGATTGACCGAGCCGTAAATTCCCTTGTACCCATTGAAGAAGGTCGTGTGGTTGAATTTCATAAACAGTCTCCGCGAGATGCCGCAAAGGTTGAAGAGCTTTGACCGTCAGGCTAGCAACATACATCCTGGCCCTCCGAAATTCAATATCTTTCAGAAGCACGTGAGGCCCGGTAGGTTGAGGGCGGAGGGAAGCCGAGGCGGAGATCGGTGAGATACTTCGGCGTCATTTGCCTGAGGGTCGGGCGGAGCGGGCCGCCTCAGCCGCTTTGCGATACTCTGGCGTCCAGCGTAGAACCAGATAATGCGGGTCGAGCGCGACGCTTTGCGCGCGGAATCTGACGGGCAGGCTAAACTCCGTTCGCGCTCCGCTCACTTTCACACTATGCGTTGAATACTGTCCTGCATCTCCCTGAATTCCCACTTCCAACGTCGCGCGATAAAAGGGAGCAGCCTGTGTTATCGCGCCGCTGACCCTGTCGCCTTCCTGTTTCCACGTCAGTTGCCATTCGGGCGCGCCCTTTCGCTCGAACCATTGTTCGTAGAACCAGCCGAGGTCGCGCCCGCCCGCGCCCGCTTCAATCGCTCGCCAGAACTCATTGAGGGTCAGCTCCCGAAAAGCATGCCTCGCGGTTATCCCGCGCAGGGCACGTCGAAAGTTTTCCCTGCCCACCTCGCGCGCGAGCATGTCCCAGACAAGAAAGCCCTTGTTGTAAGCGATGTTGTGGGCCTCAGTGCCCGCCGGCAAATCCGCCAGCTGATAGTCGAAGCCAGCCCCCGCCAGCTTGAAATACTCAAGGGCGCTGTAGATCGGGTCTGGTCGATAACCTGTGCGGCGGTATTGCTCGGCGGCGGCTGGACCGGCCAAAGCTTCCACCACGCGCAGCCCGCCGTATTCCGCCAGCGCTTCTTCGATATAACGCCCGCCCGGTCTCCTGATCGCCACCGTGTTGGGCCACCACATGTGGCTGAATTCGTGGCCGTACCACTCAAGTATCCCGTCGAACTCGGTCGCGGGCAGGTTGAAGGCGTTGCTGTTGATAAAGGCTAAGCCCTGAACGGTGGCCGCATTAAAGGAAGCCTGACGGGCCAACTCTCTGGGCACTTCGACGAGCGTGAACTCTTCGTAAGGATAAGGCCCGAACTCGCCGGCGAGGACATCCAGTATCTTCGGGACGCCTTCCAGATACTGCTCCATGTTCGGCCTCGTCCGCAGCAGGTAGGCCGAAACAGGAATCCGTCCGCCGCGCCGCACGACGGTGTATTTACCCGAAGCGAAAGAGAAATACGTCGGATGATTATTTTCAAACAGGAAGATACCCTCCGCTTCCTCCGCTGGCGAGCTTAGTCTGCGGCCCTCCGATATCGCCTTCTCCCCGGCGGGCACTGCAATCCTCAGAGAGCCCGTGCCCCTGTTGTTGCCACCGACGACGAGCGGATACCAGTTTGTGCCGTACGCGGAAGCAAAGCAGGCTTCCGGCCCGATGTAGAAGATGCTGCTGATCTGACCGCCGCCGGCGCACGAGAACCTAAGCTCTACGGCTTCACCCCCACGAAAGGGGCGCGGCGGATGAACGGCCCACGTCGCTTCGCCGTTTTCGACCTTCACCTTCTCTAAAGTGGCCTTGCCCGCGCTCGCAACGGGCCTTACGACTTCAACTTTAAAATCCCCCATCAGCTCGCTCAAAGACAACTGAATCTCCGTAGGCCGCCGAGCGTTGGACGGCAGCCGCAAACTCCCGCTGACTTCGAGCCGATGAGCATCAGGTAAAACTCTCAGGCTCAAATCGTATCGAGCAAACTGGCCGCCGCGCTTCCGGTCGCGACGGGAGATTTGCGCGCCCGCGTCACTTACCATCGACGCGAGACAAAGAGTCAGGAGCAGTAAAGACACACGCATAAAGGACAAGCCTCCTCCGCCCGCCCTCAGCCGGGCATGACCTTCGACCGGGAGCGCTGGAAAGAACCATGAAAGAGAGTTTTTGTGCCCGGTTTTCCTGGATTTCAAAGGAAAAGAAGCAAACTAATTGCCTGACCGGAGCATCTTAATCGGGCCATCAGTTAGAACGAAAAACCCCCGAACTGTTAACCATCAAGACGCACATTCGGCTCATCCTGTTAACATCATCGAGTTGACGACGCGGGTTAAATGCCCTCACAAAGCTCAGGCCCGGCGCGCAGCCGACAACTAAACGCACAATCTACGCAGATATGAAATTAAAGAATCGGCTTCTCGCAATCGCGATTCCCGTCATCGTATTAACCGTGCAGCTCAGCCTGCCCGCACGCGCGTCGGCCACGGCAGCCGCCACGCTGAACTATACGGCGATGGGCGATTCGCTCGCCTACGGGATTCTAGACCTCAGCGCGGGCGGCTATGTGCCGCGCTATGCAAGCTACGTACAGGCCGATACGGGCTCGACCGTGCTCTATAAAAATCTGGGACAAAACGGATGGACAAGCACACGCCTGCTCGACGCCTTACGAACGGATGCCAACTTTCGCAGCTCCGTCGCAAGCTCGCAGGTAGTGACGTGGGACATCGGCGGCAACGATTTTCTACGCAACATTGATGATTATCAGGGCGGCACGTGCGGCGGCCCCGATAATCAGAATTGCCTGCGCGCCGCCGCCGCCGCATTCAAGGCGAACTGGAACGCCATCATCGTCGAAATACTCAGCCTGCGTAGCACCAGTAATACCGTCATCCGCACGATGGACATTTACAATCCCTTCGTTAAGGCTCAGAAAGCCTCCGACTCGTGGGCGGGCGACGGTGGGCTCAACGACTTTCAGGTGATCAAGCCTTACCTTGACGACGCCAATCAACACATCGCCACGACTGCAGCGGCCAACAACATTCCCTGTGCGAAAGTTTATCAGGCCTTCAACGGGCCGAACGGCGATCAGGATGCCAATGACAAGGGCTACATCTCTGTCTACGACCCGTCGAGGGTGCATCCGAATGAGCTCGGCCATGCAGTGATCGCGCACCTTTTCCGTGGGCTCGGGTACGTCCCGCTCATAGGCGAGCCGATGACCGTTCAACTAGGCCAGCCCGATTACTCGGTCTCGGAAGGCGCAGGCTCTCTCAACATCACAGCCACGCGCACGGGAGACAAATCCGCTCCTGCTACCGTCAAATACTCCACGAGCGATACGACGGACGCAAACTTCCAGTGCAATCAGGTCAACATGGGCGCTGCCTCACGCAAATGCGACTATCACATCGCGGTCGGCACTCTACGCTTCGCCGCCGGTGAAGACACTAAACAATTCACCCTGAGCATCGTCAACGACGTTTACGCCGAAGGCCCGGAGACTCTGACCCTCACCTTAACCAATCCCCTCGGAGTCACACTCGGAAAAAACAGCAGCGTACACGTGACCATCAATGACGACGATGCTGCTCCCGGACAGCCCAATCCGATAGACAACACCAGCTTCTTCGTCCGGCAACTTTACGTTGATCTGTTGAGCCGCGAGCCAGACCCCGCAGGCTGGACGGGTTGGACAACCCGTATTGACAAGTGCGGACAGCCCGGTCAACCTCCACCACCATGCGACCGAGTAACAGTCGCAGGCGACGGCTTCCTCCGCTCTGGAGAGTTCTTCGATAGACAGTTCTTCGTCATTCGTCTCTATCGCACGGGCTTGGGTCGCATCCTTCGTTATGAGGATGTCGGCGATCTGGCTTACGTGAGCGGATTCCTGACGACTGAACAATTAGAACTCAACAAGCAGGATTTGGTTAACGAGATAGTTGCCAGAGCAGAGTTCGCCGGTAAATATGATGGACTGGACAGCACACAATTCGTAGACACGCTGTTGCAGACGGCGGCGGTGACAGTGCCGGCTGATGTGCGACAGGAATGGATCGCGGCCCTGAACGGCAACGTCAAGACGCGGGCCAGAGTCTACAGAGAGATATCGGAGCGGGCGGAGGTGAGCGCTAAGTATCTGCACGAGGCGCAGGTGGTGTCGGCTTACTACGGATTCTTTTCGAGGAATCCGGACGGAGCATACCTGAACTACTTGCAAAGATTAGATAGCGGGGAGATTAATCTGGGAGACCTCGCCAACGCCTTCATCAACGCGCAGGAGTATCGCCAGCGCTTCGGGCAATGAGGTGTCTGAATGGCTGCTTGATAGCCAACGCACGAATAGAACAGAAGCGGCGCAGGGTTAGAAACGCGCCGCTTCTTTTTTACAGGGCGGGCCGTCACATCTTCTTTCCGAGGCGGCTGGTGAGCGCAACCTGGACTGTCTTCAATCCTTCACGTCGGGGAATTTAGGCTACCAAAAATTCCACCAAATATTGTATATTTGCGCTATGGTCAGCACGATATCTGGGCCAAAGTTCCAGTCGCCTTAAGTTAGGTGGCTGTCCTATGGAACGCTCTCCCCGCTGGCATTGAGGCTCGAAGAGAGTATGCGTTTCCGGCGTGCAGGTGACAATTAGTTCCCTTTCGACTGACTCAATCGAAACCATGAACAGGGCAGGCAGCCCGGCTGCCGTTTAGAGAACTGGTTGATGTTCCAAAAAGTTTACCAACCCGGCTCGCTCGGCCTCATTCTTCTAGCCTGTATCGCCTTCTCTATCAGTTTCGCCCTCTCCTACGTATGGTCGCAACGCAACCACGCAGCCGTTCCCGCCGGCGCTCTCGCCTCGGCTGGCAGCGATAAAGATCAGGACGGATTGACGGGGCCGGTCAATAGAGTGCGAACCGAAACGGCGCGGCTCTCTACAAAATCCGGCAAGGTGATAGAGGGACGGCGCGAGTTGTTGGAGGCCACGACTTATGATGCACAGGGTAGGAGAATTGATAATTCGTATTTTTTAGTTTCCCGCAATTCTCAGGTGGGCAGAGAAGAGTATGTGTATGACGACAAGGGCAACGTCAGAGAGATGACCCTGCGCGATGCCGACAATAATATTTTGAGCAAAGAGGTCTACACTTACGAATTCGACAGTGTCGGCAACTGGATTAAGATGACCACGGCCACCATGCTTTATGAAGGCGGCAAGGTGATCTCACAGCCGACGGAAGTTACATACCGCAATATCTCTTACTTTCTCGATGAGGCAATCGCGGAGATAGCCAAAACAGATCGGCCCGCGACCGACAACCTTTCGGATGAGCAGCGCGCAGAGGCCGAGCAGGCATCGCTGCGCGGCGCGCTGGACGGATGGGTGGCGGCCACCAATGCGCGTGATCTGGAAGGGCTGATGAAATTTTACGGCCCGAAGGTGGATGCTTTCTACAGGGCTCGAAATGTTTCTCAGGCGTTCGTGCGCGCCGACCGGACTCGCTTGTTTCAACGTGCGGACGCCATCGAAGTGAAGACGGGCGAGCTTGAAATAAAAATGGATCGAGAGGGAGATGAGCCCACCATGCGCTTTCGCAAAGCGTATGTCGTCAGGGTGGATGGACGAGAGCATCGCGGCGAGGTCGTGCAGCAATTGCAGTGGCGGCGCACGGACGATGGCTGGAAGATCGTCAGTGAGCGTGACATAAAAGTGCTGGGTAAAGATTGAGGCCGAAGCCTGACGAAAAGTAACCGAATGCAAAGCACCAGTTTTGTAGCCCTCGCGGGGCACTTAAACGAGTATCCACTGGCTGATCTGATCAGCATCCTTCGCCGTCAGCGTAAGACGGGGCGCTTGCTCATCGAATACCCGATAGGCCCTTGCTCTCTCTACCTGTGGGAAGGCGATCTGGTCGATGCACAACTCAATAGCATGAGCGGCTTGCAGGCCGTGATGATCGCGCTCGCCCAGCCCAACGCCTCTTTCAACTTCAATCCGTTGATAGAGCCGCCGCGACGCTCCATTAATGAAGCGTCACAAAAAGTTATCCTTGAGTTGCTGGGGTGCTGGGAAGAAAAACCTGTGGACGTGGAAGCAAACGCGGAGTACGGCGGGACGTTTTCCGCCGCCGCCCCGCTGCCCACCGTGACCACGACCGTAATTGAGACCGAGCCGGAAGCTTTGCCCGCGGCGAAGGAACTCCTGGCCTTGCCCCCTTCTTCGTTGGAGCGGGCGAGCCGTCGTCGCCACAGGCAACTCTTAATCGCCAGCGCGATCATCTCGCTGCTGGTCAGCTTTCTGACAGTCATAGGGCTCACGCGCTGGCTCGTTAAAAGAGACATCGCCGTCGCCATCTCTGAGCTGGAAAAAAGGAACAACGGGGCGGGCGTCCGTCAGGCTGAAAGAGATGGCGCGAGCGCGCAGCCCGTTAAAGTCTCCGTGCGCGTTGAGAACGGTCGCGTGACGCAGGCTTTTGTCGAGGAGCATCGCCCCGGCATGGAAGATTACGAAGCGCTCGCTCTGAGGATTGCGCGCATGCGCCGCTACAGTGCGACCGCTTCGGGGCAATCGACGGTGCTGGTCAGAATCAATTCGCCTGATTGACGAGATGGGCGCGGCGCGAAGTCGACGGGACGACTGGTGAAACGGGTCGGTAGCTTAGACAGGAGATCAAAATATGTTGTTCCTCGCGAGTAGGATTCTGAAGCAGGAGCTGGACGACGAGGGGCGTCTGCGCCTGCTGGAAAAGCTGGAGGCGAGGAAATTCATCCCGCTGATTCGCTCTATGCGCCTGAGCTGCTACGCACAGGCGCTTGCGGATTCGAATCAGGTCGGAGAGATGGAGCGCCTCATCGCCGGCTTGAGCAGCAGTGAGGAGCAGACGCCTTACGTGCAGGGCGATGTCTTCTGCTTTGACGATCACACATTTTTTCTTCTGTTCGGAGAAGTCGAGGGCGGGCAGGGAATGCGCGCCGGCATAGTTTACGAATCGCGCACGGCTGAGCCGCTGCGGAAACTAAACGCTTTTTGTCAAACGGTAAGTCTCTGTCTGGCGGGCGCGGACGAAGAGTCGGGCGAGGGGGCTGAGCGCGTTCAGGACAACGGGACGAAGCTGACGGCATGGCGTCAAGACCCCTCTGCGATTCACCAGGGGTTTATGCGCTTCGCCGCCAAACAGGATACGGATTCGCTCTCGGTGATCGCCTGTCGCGAGAACGGACGCGACCGTGTGCGCGCCTCCAAATTGATGGACGATGATTACACAAGGCTTTTCCTGCGTCGCGCGAGGGAAGCATACGCGGAGGGCTATCACATCACTCCGTCCTCGGACGCGATGGCCGCGCTGCCGGAGTTTGCTGTCAATAGATTGATCGAAGCGGGGCTCTTACAGCGGGAAGTTCTGGTCAGCTGCCGCAAGACCGGGCACACCCTGCTGGGTCTGCCTTCGGCGGATGCTCTGGCCGTCGTGACGATCAGCAATGCGAGCTGTAGCGAGTGCGGCGCGAAGATAGCCAACGAGAGTATAGAAGAAGTCTTCGCCCCGACTCAGCTTGTTTCCCTGCTGCTCGAAGACGGGGCGTGGCTGGTCAATCGCCTGCACTCTATCCTGCGCGAGCTCGGCATACCGGAGAGCGACATAGTGGTTGAGCCGCCGGCGGGCGACGGAGAGGCACGCATGATCGCGCGCGTGTGCGACGAGCCATTCCTCGTAGTATTGAGGGACGGCGACCTGACCCCTGCGTTTGCGCGTCGTGCGATCAACACGAAGATCGAAACCGAAGTCCGCCACCTGATGACGGTCGTGACGGGAGCGGTGCACAACGAGGGGCGCATGAGCCTGCTCAATTTCGCGAAGCGGTTGGAGCGCAGCGGGGACGATTTTGAGTTGATTATCGCCGAAGGCATAAATGCCGCCGAAGCGGAAATTAAGCGGGCCTTCGAGCGCGTCTCGCAAAGGGCGCTCGCCAAACATCTGTGCGAGTTGGACGCGAGCGTCGGGCTGAGCGTCGCGCGTTTGATTAGCGCCAGATTTCGGATGCTTCATAGTTCGGAAGCGGCTGAAATCAACTCCGCCCTTTTGCCTGCTTCGAGAGAACCGAATCAAAGCCTGCAAAATATGGCGCAGGCCGTGGCCTTGATAGATTTCGATCTGCTCGAGATCAAAGACGGGGATGAAAGCATCGCCTCGACGACGCTCCCGCATCCCGGTTGATAGCCGCCTTTGAGCTTACCGGTCGTCATTCGCGTCCGGGCGCGGGGGATGACGACTCCGGCGCACGCGTCCTCGCAAGCTGCGACATTCCCGTCGCGAGAGTTTTCTATGATTAAAAGACTGGCGCTCTCTGTGTTGTTGTTTATAACGGGTGGACTGCCCATCGCTTCATCTCGGCCCGGCAACCTGACGGCGGCGGGCGTCACCGATGGGCCTTTCGACATCGTTATTCGCAACGGGCGGATTATCGACGGCACGGGCTCGCCGTGGTACTCCGGCGATGTCGGCATCAGGGGCGGGAGAATAGCCGCTATCGGTAATCTGGCGAACGCAGAGAGCCGACGCCTGTTGGACGCGCGCGGGATGGTCGTCGCGCCCGGCTTCATAGATATGCTGGGCCAATCGGAGCTGACGATTCTGGTCAATCCCCATCTCCCTTCAAAAATATTTCAGGGCATCACGACGGAGTTGACCGGCGAAGGAGGCTCGATTGCGCCGCTGAGCGATGCGATCATCAAGACTGATCGTCTGGGCTACGAGCATTTAAAGATCAATCCTGACTGGAAGACTTTTCGTGACTACTTCGCGCGTCTCGAAAGGCAGGGGATCGGAATCAACTTCGGCAGCTACGTGGGCGCGACGCAGGTGCGGCGGATGGTGATAGGCGATGAGAACCGCGCGCCGAGCCCGGCGGAGCTGGAACAGATGAAAGGGCTCGTGCGCGAAGCCATGAAGGACGGAGCCGTCGGCGTCTCGACCTCGCTTCAATACGCGCCCGCGCCCTATGCGAGCACGGAAGAATTAATCGCGCTTGCAGCCGAGAGCGCTAAGCTCGGCGGCATCTACGCGACGCATATGCGCAGTGAAGGCAACGCCATCATCGCTGCGCTCGATGAGGCCATACGCATCGGACGCGAGGCCCGGACGCCCGTGGAGATATGGCATTTGAAGGCGGCGGGCAAGTCCAACTGGGGGCGCATGCCGGAGATCGTCGCGCATATCGAAAAGGCAAGGCAGGCGGGCGTGGACATCAGCGCCAACACTTACGCTTATCCGGCCTGGTTCAACTCCTTCTCGGCGTTCATCCCGCCGTGGGCTCATGACGGCGGAGAGGCGAAAATGCTGGAGCGCCTGAAAGACCCCGCGACGCGCGCACGCATTCGTAAGGAGATGGAGACGCCGACCACGCAGTGGGACAACGAATGGCAGGAGGTTCCCGGCCCGGAAGCCATCGTCGTCAGCGTGGTGCATAATCCGAAGCTCCTGCCGCTTCAGGGTAAGACTCTGGCAGAGGTGGCAAAGCTCTGGGGCAAAGACCCGATTGATACGATATTCGATCTGTTGATCGAGGATGATGCCTACACCTATGTCGCCGTGTTCGGCATGTCTGAGCCGGATGTCGCGCTCGCGCTCATGCAGCCCTGGGTTTCCGTAGACAACGACTCGCAGGGGACAGCGCCCGACGGCCTGCTCGGCAAAGAACACCCGCACCCGCGCGCCTACGGCACGTTCCCGCGCATCCTGCGTAAGTATGTGCGCGAAGAAAAACGGCTCCGGCTCGAAGAGGCGATTCGCAAGTTCACGGCGCTCCCGGCACAGCGTATGCGCCTGACTGATCGCGGAGTATTGAAGGCGGGGATGTGGGCCGACATAGTCGTGTTCGACCCGGAGACGGTGCGCGACCTTGCGACCTTTGAGAATCCCAACCAGCTTTCGGAAGGCATGCAGTACGTGCTGGTCAATGGTGTGCCGGTGATAGAGGCTGGGCGGGCGACGAAAGCCCTGCCCGGCAAAGTGTTGCGCGGGCCGGGATTCGTCAAGTAGACGTTACCTGTTGCGGCCCTTGCCGCGCGGAGGATGACGGTTTAAATGCTTGAAGCCTTAGGGCTGTGCTCCTTCTTCTCGGCATCCTCATCCGGCATCTGTCCCAAGCCCTGTCCGGCCATGTTTTCCTGCGTGCCTCTCTCCCCGACCGTCGCCGGACGCGCATTGTTCGGGTCGGACACCGTCTGATCGGAGTCTTTCTCGGGCGAGCCGTCCTGCTTGTTATACTGTTCCGTCATTAATCCTGCCTCATAGTGTTGGAATTTTGCGCTGGTGGAAATTATCTTCCGCCCTTGCGGAACATGCAAGCGGGCGGCGTGTGCACGCGACGATGACGAAAGGGATGCTGAGCGTGACAGCGCAAATATTAGAGGCTCGCTTCTTAAGGCTTGAGGCCCGCAGGCTTCTCATCCTTGAGAAGCTTGAAAGAGCTGAGATACTTGTCTGCCGCAGTCTTATATAGGCTGACGGTCTGAGCCGACGCGCCCTCCTCGCGCGGGGTCGTGACCGCGATCTGGTACATCCTCTGCCCGACCAGAAACATCTTGACCCAGAGGATTTCCCCTCCGGGCATGCGCTCCTTTAGAAAACGCCCGGGGTAGCCGTCGAGCATGATCTCATTGATCTCAAGCAGCTCGGAGCGCACAGAGGCGACAGCGCCTTTCGCGCCGTTATCCAGCACCTGCTTGGCGACAGCCGGGTCATTGACGGGGACGGGATAATCTGCGTACATCACCGAATACTCCGCGAGCGTCTTCAGCCTGTGGATGCTCAACTTGTACTGGGCCTCCGAAGCTTCTATCACTTTCGTGTCCTGACCCGGCTTGCCCGGAAACAGGATAGAGAACCGGCCCTCGGCGGACGAATACTCTTTCCAGCTTTGCGGGTCGCTTTCCGGCAAGGGAACATTCGCCGGCGATTTATCGGCCTGTGCGACGCACATGACCGACCAGACGAGAAAGGATAGACACAACAGCGACCCTTTGATGACAACTCTCAAGATGATTAATTCCTTTCAACTGAACCCGGCGATTGCCGTACGGTCAGGCCGCCTGCCATAGATCGCGCAGCTCCGTTATTGACTGTAATACGTGTGTGTGCGGCGCGCGTTCCATCAGTTGACGGTCGTGCGCGCCGGACAGCACGCCTATATTCCAGCGCACGCCCGCATTGTGGCCCGCCTCTAAGTCCAACACAGTGTCTCCGACGTTGGCAACGCCCCGCACGCCCGTTGTCCCCGTCGCTTCCATCGCGTGAAAGATCAGGTATGGAGCGGGACGCCCCCGTCGCACCTCGTCGCCGCAAACCACTGCGTCCAACACTTCTTCGTCCCAGCCAAGGGCTTTCAGCAGCAGCGCTGTGATGTCGCGATCAAAGCCCGTGTTGAGAGCCACGCGCATGCCTTCAGCCCGCAACCAACGGAAGATTTGCTCCGCGCCCTCCATCGGCTCTACGCCGTCAACCCTGTAACGCTCGGTCAGGCGCTCGCGGAATGAAGCATAAACCTGTTCGGCACGACGCTCTTTCCCCGGCCCTTCCGGAATGAGATGCAATACGGCCTGTCGTTTCGAAGAGCCTCGCACACCGCTCAACTGTTCGGGCGTAATCTCTATGTCATGCTCTGCGAGCGCGGCGGTAAACGCATCGGACACCTGCCCGCTGTCTTTCACAGTCGTTCCTGCCAGATCGAAAACAACCAGCTTCAGCTCATTCATCAGACCCTCTCCGCGATGGATGAAAGGCAACTTCTTAAGCCCGACGCCGGGCTTGATTCGAGCGCGAGTTCACCGCGGCTAAGAGTTGTGCTGGCACTCCGGGCACAGATTCCGCGCCTCTCCACGCTCGATGACGGTCGGATACCCGCACGCGTCGCAGGGCGACCATGGCGCGATATGATCTGTGTGCATTCCATAGTTTGCTTTCAACAGGGCTTCTGCCTGTGAGACTACGCGCAGGCATTCCTCCGGACTCAGTCTTTCAAACTTTGAGGCCCACGAGTGGCGCTCGACAAAATCGGGGAAGCCGGGGGCTTCACCCCATCGCCATGAAGGGTCTGTCGCCGTGCGGCTTCTCCCCAACAGGTGCGTGTGAACTCTGCGGTACTCTCTGGCCGTCTTTGGGCCAACGGGTTCTGCCCGGTCGTTGAGCGCCCAGTTGCCGGCCTCCCAGTAGTTGATACACCCGCCCTCAAGCTGGGGCAAAACGTCGATCATGGCCCGCCCCGTTGCGGCCACTAAAAATGACCAGAGCGTCAACTCTATAGAGGTCAGCTCGCTTCTCTCCCATACTTCCCGGCGGGGAATCACGATCAGGTTTCCGCCGTCGAGACGATTCACAAGCACCAATGTTCTGTCCGGGAGAACGATCTCCCCTCCATCGCAAGCGAATAGTCTCAAGCCCAAAGGTTTCGCTCCCCTCTCTCCCGCCGCACGCTCCAACGCCACGCTTCGCAATCACCCCGCGCAGGAGACACGCAGCTTAATTTGTGGAAACGAAAATGAGAGTCATGCTCCGGCGGCGCTGGGCGTGATGCTGTGGTGTCGGCTCGCGGTAAAGTACTGCCCATCTACGTTCACTGTTAGAGCATAAGCCGGGGTTGAAGAGAATGGCTCTCCCCAGCCCCTCTCAATAGATTTGCCTGCTGAAAATTCTATGGCCCGAATCTTGAGCGATACTCGGCAGCATTGATGAAGGCGTTAGCGAGGTCACCCAGATTGATCTCTCCCGCATCAAGGCGCTGCAAGTAGTTCAGGTATGCTCCGTCTGGATTTCGTGTGAAGAATCCATAATAGGCTGAGACCACCTGCGCCTCGTGCAGATATTTGGCACTCACCTCCGGCCTCTCAGACATCTCCCGGTACACCTGCGCTCTGCTCTTCGTGTTGTTTTGTAGTGAGTTAATCCACTCGTCCTGCACGGCCTGCGGAGGCGTAACTCCCGAAGTCTCGAACAACTTCAGCAGAAACTCCGTGTTGTTCAGAGCGTTGTATTTGCCGACAAACTCAGGGCGCAGCACGATCTCGTTGACCAAATCCTGCTTGTTGAGTTCCAGCTGCTCGGCGGTCAGGAATCCACTGACGAAGGCCAGATCACTGACTTCATCGTAGCGAAGTATTCTTCCCAGTCCAGTGCGATAGAGACGAATGACGAAGAACTGTCTATCGAAGAACTCTCCTGAGCGTAGGAAGCCATCGCCAGCGACTGTTACTCGGTCGCATGGTGGTGGAGGCTGGCCGGGCTGTCCGCAGAGATTGATGCGATTAGTCCATCCGTCCCAGCCCGCAGGGTCTGGCTCGCGGCTCAACAGATCAACATAGAGTTGACGGACGAAGAAGTGCGTGTTGTCTATGGGGTTGGGCTGTCCGAAAGTGTCGTTGTCGGTGATAGCCACTGTCGCTGTACTGTTCCCTCCGAGGGTCGCACCTATAGGGTTACTAAGTGTGAGCGTGAAAGCCTCGGAAGGCTCGACGTAGACATCGTCTGTGAAGCTGAGGGTGAATTGTTTGGTCGTCTCACCTGAAGCGAAGCGCAGAGTGCCGACGGCGATGTGATAGTCGCACTTGCGGGAAGCGAAAATGGTGGCTTGGCCCGGTGTGTAGGGGTCACATTTGAAATTGGCGTCCGTCGGGTCGCTGGTTGAGTATTTGACGGATGCCGGATTAAAGACATCGCCGCTGCGGACGACGGTGATGTTAAGAAAACCGATGCCTTCGGCCACGGTGTAACTCGACTGTGTGAATTGCAGGGTCGCCTGCGGAGTCGGCAGCGGGTCTGTGGCGAAGTAGCGCGCGACCGCGAATGTGAACCTTGTGCCGTTGTAGCCTCCTCCGGCGACGACTATCGTGCCGTCCGCTTGCAGGATTACGCCACGCGCACCAGAGCCGTGTGTCACGTCGCCCATTTCGGTCAGTACGCGCCCGTCGCCGTCAAAGCTGGTGTCGAGCGAGCCGTCCGCGTTGTAGCGCGCGAGCGCGAAGGTCGAGGCCGGTTGCCCCGGAGGCTCGAAGGGCGGCCCTGCGCTGCCCACCGCGATTATCCTGCCGTCTGGCTGGATGACGATGCCCCTCGCTATGGCCTCCCGGTTAACGAATTCCGTAACCACACGCCCGTCGCCGTCGAAGGAGGTGTCGAGCGAGCCGTCCGCGTTGTAGCGCACGAGCGCGAAGAACTTGTCCGTCAGAGTGCCGGCGGCGACGATCTTTCCATCCGTCTGAATGGCGACGGCATAGGCGGAGTCGCAGAAGGCCTGGCCGAGGTCTGTCAGCACGCGCCCGTCGCCGTCAAAGCTGGTGTCAAGCGAGCCGTCCGTGTTGTAGCGCGCGACGGCAAAATCACATGCCCCTTCGCCGACGACCACGATCTTACCGTCTGCCTGAATGGTGACGGCATAGGCGGCGCTCGTACTATTGAAAGACGTTCGCACCTTCCCGTTCGTCCCAAAGCTGGTGTCGAGCGAGCCGTCCGCGTTGTAGCGCACCATGCCGAAGAAAGGAATGTCCGGGGCGAACTCCGTGGCGGTGTATCCGACGACGACTATCTTCTGATCGGACTGGATGGCGACGCCGTTGGCGATGTCCGATGCGCCGAAAAGGTCTGTGACGACGCGCCCGTCGCCGTCAAAGCTGGTGTCAAGTGAGCCGTCCGCGTTGTAGCGCACGAGCGCAAAGTTCATCTTCTGTCTCTCAAACGATGAGCCCATCGTGTCGTTGCTCACCCCGGCGGTCACAATCTTTCCGTCTGCCTGCACGGCAATGGCGTTCGCCACATCGCCCTGATTAATGTCTGTCGTGACGCGCCCGCCCGCGCCGAAGGAGGTGTCCAGCGAGCCGTCTGTGTTAAGCCGCGCCAGAGCGAAATCCGTCTGCCCTAGAACCGCGCCAGAATAGCCCGCGATGTAGAGCTTATTGCCGGGCGCACGCGCCAACGCGGTTGCGCCGCTCGCGGGAGGGATGTCCACGAAGCTTTTGCCGCCTGTGCCGAACGTGGGGGCTAGTGTGCCGGGCGGGCCGGGCGATGGTGTCGGCGTGGGCGAAGGCAGCGGGGTCGGCGAAGGCGTCGGAGTAGGCGAAGGCGTGGGGGTCGGCGAAGGCGTTGGCGACGGTGACGGCGAAGGTGTCGGCGTCGTGTTGTCAACTACGTAGCGCGTGACGCCGAAGACGGCCTTTGTGCTGTTGCGTGCGCGCCCGGCGGCGACGATGCGACCATCCGGCTGGATGACGATGCCCTTGGCCCTCTGGAAGCTGGAAGTGCCGGAGGACATGTCTGTCGTGACGCGTCCCCCCGTTCCGAAGCTTTGGTCGAGCACGCCGTTCGGTTGATAACGCGCCAGCGTCCAGAAGAAGGTGGAGCTCCCGGCGGCGACGATGCGCCCGTCCGGCTGGACGGCGACCGTCTCGGCCTGCTCGAAACCGCCGAAGTCAGTCGTCAGGAATCCGTCGAGGCCGAACCCGGTATCGGGTGTGCCGTCAGCGTTGTAACGCAGGAGTAAGTAGTTTCCGTTGCTCTGGTCTCCGGCGGCGACGATCTTGCCGTCCGTCTGCACGGTCAAGCCTCTTATGTCGCCCGTGGGGGGAGAGGTTCTGGTGGCGCTGCCGCCAGCGCCGAAGGAGGTGTCTAGCGAGCCGTCCGTGTTGAAACGCGCGACGACGGCGAACGGCGTGCCCGCCGCTAAAATTTTCTGATCGGGTTGGAGCGCAACCGCGTAGGCGGCCTGACCGACAGTGCTGCGAACTATGCCGCCCGTGCCGAAGGAGGTGTCGAGCGAGCCGTCCGTGTTGTAGCGTACGAGCGCGAAGGCGTTGTGGCCTGCGCTGTCGCTGGCAAAGCCCACCGCCAGAATCTTCTGGTCTGCCTGAATAATCAGGTCTTGCGCGGCGGCGTAAAAACCGAAGCCGGTTCTGACTTTTCCGCCCGTGCCGAAAGAGGTGTCTAGCGAGCCGTCCGCGTTATAGCGCACGAGCGCAAACTCAGCCTTTCCTCCACCGGAGTAGTCGTTAGCCAACCCGGCGGCGACGATTTTGCCGTCCGCCTGCAGGACGACGCCGAAGGCCCTGTCGCTGAAACTGATGTCTGTCGTGACGCGCCCGCCCGTGCCGAAAGAGGTGTCCAGCGAGCCGTCCGTGTTAAGCCGCGCCAGCGCGAAGTTCGTCGTCGCGTCATAGTTGAACCTCACGTCGTTACCCTCGTCGCCGGCCACTATGAGCTTGCCGTCGGGCTGAAGCGCGAGGGCGTTCGCCGTGCTTTCGGCGCTGAAGTCAACGAAGACTCTGCCGCCCGTGCCGAACGTGGGGTCAAGGTCGCCGGAAATCGCGCTAAACGAGCTGGGCGGGCTGACAAAGAGCAGCAACCCTAGCGGTAGAAGCAGCGCCATTAGGCCGCGCCGTAGCAGAAGAGGCTTTAGAGATAGTGAGCGGGAAGGGAAATTCATAATCTGCCCCCAAGTATAGAGCTTAATCCTAAAGAGGCCTCAAATCAAACGTCGGCAGCACGGCGAATGAAGCGCGGCCAAGCCTTAAGGCAGGCGTCTGTGGGGAGATTCAGGCCGCGACGAAAGCTATGCTAACGAAGCCGCTCGGTCGCGGGCCGCATGAGTTGTCGGGCACGGCCCGAAGAAAAGAGTACGGAATTAGTTTGAAGGAGCTAAGGTCGTCTCGGCAGAGCCGGCCTCGGCTGCCTTGCCTTTGGCAGCGGTTTCGTAGACGCGCCGGGGCGGGGTTTTTAAGTCCCAGACGATCCCCAACCGGCTTAAGAGCCGCAGTACGTAATGTGAAACGTCTATTTCCCACCAGTAGAATCCCTGCCGCTCGGAGGATGGGAAATAGTGGTGGTTGTTGTGCCAGCCTTCGCCGAGCGTGATCAGCGCCACGAAAGCGCTGTTACGGCTGCCGTCGTTTGTCTCGAAACGGCGACGCCCGATGATGTGGGCCAGCGAGTTGACCGTGAACGTGCCGTGGTAGAGAACGACCGTGCTGATGAAGAATCCCCAGACCAGCATTTGAAAACCCGTCGTGCCTAAACCGCTGAAGTAATGTTCCAGCAGCGCGCCGGTCGCCCAGACGAGGACGGCCAGAGAGATCGGAGGCAACAGGTAAAATCTGTTGATGAACCGAAGCTCGGGATACCTGGCAAGGTCTGGCACCATCTTGAGTCTGGTCTCGTGAAACCCCGGTGATAAGACCCAGCCGATGTGCGACCACCAGAAGCCCTGCGTCAGCGGAGAATGCACATCATTGTCAGTATCAGAGTATTTATGATGATGACGGTGGTGAGATGCCCACCACAGAGGGCCTTGTTGAGCAGCGGAGGCTCCCAACCATGCCAGCACGAACTGGAAGAAGCGGCTGGTTTTATAGCTGCCGTGGGAAAAGTAGCGATGATAACCAGCCGTGATACCGAACATGCGTATGACGTAAAGGGCTATGCAGGTGAAGAGTGCAACCGGGCTCACCCCAGACCAGACGGCCAGCAGACATGCGGCGTGCATCAGGAGGAAGCCGGGGCTTTCGAGAATGCTGATTTTTTTCTTCATCGAATAATTCACAGCGTACAGAGACGAGCGGGCCTGATGACTTTAGCCTAAAAGGGTGACAATGGCGAGCGCGCAGGGCGTCGCAGTTTTGATGAACAGCCGTTAGTAAATCGCCCTCATCAGCCGAAGCTAACAGCATATTCTCATTAGCATATTACAGGCAGGCCGCGATAGTGTTTCAATAGTAAGGGAAATATCTGTCCGGGAGTGGCAAGAGATGCGAGCGGGTGAATGGCGCTGCGGCCTGTTGATGATCTTCGGTGGCGGCCTTTTGTTGATACTGATGCCGGCGATCCGTGTGGGCGCGCTGAGCCGCGTCGTGCCTTCTGCCTCTCTACAGTCTAAGGGAAGGCGAGACGACGCCGCCGCGGCGCGGCGAGCAGCGGCAGCGCGTACGGCGCGACAGCAGCGCACGGGTAAAGGGCTGCGACCGCCCGACGTTATCTACTACGCGACGCCGACCGATACCGTCAATGAAATGCTGCGGCTCGCCGACATCAAGCCGGGAGACGTGCTGTATGATTTGGGGAGCGGCGACGGCAGGATTCCGATCACCGCCGCCCAACGCTATCACATACGGGCCGTGGGGATAGATATCAATCCGAAGCTGGTCTGGGTGTCGAAGGAGCGCGCGCGCGGGGCCGGGGTCTCAGACCGCGTGCGCTTCCTCAACGAGGACATATTCCGCGCGGACATCAGCGAAGCGACGATTGTCACGCTCTACCTGTCAAGAAAACTGAACCTGCTCTTACGCCCAAGGCTTCTCAGCCAATTGCGGCCCGGCACGCGAATCATCTCGCACGATTTCGACATGGGCGACTGGAAGCCGGAGCAAAAAGTCAGAGTGCCATGGTTCAGGGGCTATCGCACGGTCTACATGTGGATTGTCCCTCACCAGAGCGATGTGCAAACGAGTGTCAGGTGAAGAGTGATTCACCTGACACTCGTCTGCTGCTAACTACTACTACTGCCGGGCAGCCTCGCTGTTGTACTTCTGAATGACATCCTGATACTTCTGCGCGATCATCAAAGTGCGCCTGATGTCCTCATCTTCGAGCGTCGGATAGCGCTGGTAGGTTTTGGCAATGGCGGCTGTCAAGAGGCTTCCGGCTTCACTGTAGCGTTGGCCCTCGACGGCCAGCGCCATGTCGCGAATCGCCTGCGCCAGTAAGGCGATGGTGAAGTTTTTGCTCACCTCGTTATCTTTGACGAGGTCGACCGATGGGCCATTGGTCACGGTCAGGAGAGCCTCCTGCGTTTTCACCACCTGCCGCTTCTGCTCGCGGTCGTAATAAGTAAAGCGGACGTTGACGGGCAGGCGCGAGTTGTAGGAATGCTGTCGCGCGACTTTGAAACGAAGCAGGATCACCTGCGTCAGCCCGTTGTTCATGTCGTCGAGTTGAATCGTCATCCCGCTCCGGCGTAACTGCGGCTCGTAGCCGTAGAGCTGCGCCAGCTCAAGACCGGGATCATAGTCGATCTCGACGCGCGGCTCGCTCGCCACCGGGGAGATCAAACTCTGAAGCTCGTTGATAAATACCTTGTCTATGTCCTGTCCGTCGGCCACGAAATGAAAGAGGCCGCGCCCGCTTTTAGCCAACTGGCGCAACAAGTCCTTGTTCAGGTCGAGGCCGACGCCGATGGTTGAGAGGTCGACGCCCCTTTCGTTGAAGGCCAGAGACTCGCGCGCGATCTGCGCGGGGTCGGTCACGCCCTGATTGGCGATCCCGTCTGTCAGCAGCACGACGCGGTTGGTCGCGTCCGTTCGATAATTTTTGAGGGCTTCACGGTATCCGAGCATGAGCCCGGCGTGAATGTTGGTGGCGCTGCCGGGCTCTATGCGTCGAATCTCGCGCTTGACGGCCTCGCGGTCGGTGAGCTGGCGGGCAGGTAAAAGCACCTGCGCTTCCGAATCGAAGACGATGATCGAGAGAATATCGGTCTCGCGCAGTCTTGAAACCAGCTCGAGCAGAGACTCTTTGACCTTAGACATCTTATCCGCGGCGGCCATAGAACCGCTCTTATCTATGACCAGAGCGAGGTTCAGGGGACGCAATTGCTGGCGGTCGTTGACCAGAGCCGTGCTGAAGCCAACCTGTAAGACGGCCTCCGCGTTTGGCCCAGAGGCCTGATCGTTTCCCCAGCGGACATCGAGGGCCACGGCCTCGCCCGCTTTGGGGCGTCCGATCTGATGGCGGTGATAGTTGACGAACTCTTCGACGGCGATTTCACGCGAGGTGGGTATCAAACCCATCCCGGACATGTAACGTGTGCGGGCAGCGGCGGCGGTGGATGTGCCCTCTTGCGCCGGGGCGACGACGCCGAGCGCGCAGAGGAGGACGGCGAGCGCGAGGAAAACTTTCAAGGTAGCAGCCGGAATTCGATCAGTAAATCTGGACATAAGAACCTCCGAAAGCATAGGTGGGCCAACTCCATCTCATGGGGAGACACCATCACTCAGGCAGCCTTTTGCCAGCGAGGAATTCGATTTTTATGCCGCCGAGCAGAGTAGAGATGTAAGTAATGCAATCAAAGATGCCAGATGGATGATCTACTTGCGAGAAAAAGCGCGCGAGGGGACGCGCCGGTGGACGCTTCAGCTCCGCAGCCGAAGCGTCCACCGGCGTGATGTTTGAGAGACGGAGGCCGCAGAGCGCCTCAAATCTCGCTTGAGCGACCGAAGACCGTGAAGTTGGGCGTCGCGTCGGAGTTTCCCGCGCCGCTTTGCAGAGAGTATCCCGTGGCACAGAACAGTCTCTGGTTCGCGTAGTTTCGCCTGACGGTCAGGTAATCGCCCCATTTATTGTCGGCTGGGCCGCGTGTGCTGGTGAAGGTCGTCACCTGTCTGCGCGTCCCCGTCAGGATGCCGACCACGTGCGTCGGGAATCTGGTGCCACCCCCGATCATGTAGGAAGCTCCCACTTCGTTGTTGCTGTTGGTGGACAGGGCCGCATAAAAGATCGCTGAGTTGGGGTCCCAGAGATTGATATTCTCAATCAGGGTCATGTTTGTGGCGTTGATGCGTGCGATCTGGACGAAGGGATTCGGGCGAGCGTTGACTCCGCCGCGGGCCGAGCCCCATGCAAACCACAACTCATTGCCCGCCATGGTCGCGCCCGTATGACGCGCATCCGCGCGTTGCAGCCAGTTGCGCCCGTCCGGCGTGACAGAGCTGTACGGCCCGCCCGACCAGGACGCTACCGTGACATCCCTCGTGGTCGGCGTCGCACTACTTTCGCTCCACGAGAAGACGCGGAGCGAGCTGGTGGAGTTGTGCGCGACGAAGTGGGCTGTAGTCCCGCAGTTCTGCGCGACGCGCAGGCTCGGGTGCGTCGATGAAAGAGACCGCGATGCCGAGAGCGTTCCCGTGGTAAAGCTCGTCAGCCTGATCCGCACCACCACCGAAGCACGCCAGGTATTGCCCGCGAAACAGTTGCTCGTCATGTAGAGCATGTTGGTCCCGGTCGAGAGATCCGGGAAGTCCAGCCAGATTCCAGACCCGAGCCCGAGGCTGGCCGGTGTGATGTCGAAGAATCGCCACGAGCCTGTGCGGACGCGCGCCGTCGTCGCGTAAGCGATGCGCTGAATGTTTTTCCCCGTCGAATCCCTCGTGTACTGAAGCAGCCAGACGAACGTGTCTATGCTCTTGATGTAATGCACGACCTGATCGCAGCAGAAGCTCATCCCCGGCGGGTTCGGGAAGGTCGTGAAAGGGTCAACGAACCTGAAGGTCGAGCCTCCGTCGATGGAGAGCGCCGCAAACCAGTTGCCCGTATAAAAGACCACGTCGCCGTTGACGGCGGCGCTCGGCTCGCAGACGTGCGAAGCCGTGTCCGCCGTCGCCACATCGTTGAGCTGCACGCTCCTGACGAGGGTGACTGTATCTGAGGGGGACAACGGATTTGCCATCGCCGCCGCTATGGCCGCCATCGGGACGCTGTCTTCAAATGCCATGGGCATGGTGGGCATCATGTCCATCACCTTCGGGCCGACGGGCGCTTTCGGGATGATCTTGCGGGGATGAATCTCATCCACGCGACGGGCCTCTGAAAACTTGTATGCCTCGTCAACGTACCTGATCTTGATCTCCTGCGCCTTGACGGCTTCGAGCTTGCCCGTGTCGATGCTGGCCGCGGCGGCATAAGCGCGAGTCACCATCCCCTTCTTTGCCGCCGCGCCCTTTGTCGCAGCCTTTTTCGTACTCTTTTTTGAGGCGGGTTTGACGGCCCTTTTGGATTTGCTTTTACTGGTCGGCATAATTCACTCTCTTCCTTTCATGGCGAGATTGTTTGAGGCTCTGTGAAGAGACGAGCTCCATGGGACTTTGGGAATCGTCCTCGCAAAGCGTGGGCAACCAGTGAGGCATTACAGCCACTTCCCGTTCTGGCTGGCGGAGAGAGTGGGCGAGGTTCTTTTTAATCCAGATCGACGGGCGGCGAGGGGTTTCTATCCGGCACAGCATCCCCTTCGGGCACGGACGGAATCTTTTGACGCGGGTAGATTTTGTGCTCAGGCGGCGGCGCAGAAGGAGAGCGATTGTATTCGGCCTGCACTTCCTTCCCAGTCTGCTCCGGCAGCTCGCCCGTCGACAACGACTCCGACGATGATTCTGTCGCCGATTCGCATCTCTCGTCTTCGCTCACCTTCTACCTCCTCTCTTTGCCGCGCCCGTGGCCCAGGCGCAAAGCGTGCGCTTCGGGCGGTCGATAGTAGCCTTCAGCGGCGCTGCCATGATGAGCCGTCCGCGTATTCGATACGCACGATCAGTACATCCTGAGCAGTAGTAGTTGTCGTCGTGGACGAAAGCCCGGCACTGTTCTCCGGTCAGATTTTCCGGGCGAGGATTTTCCGCTCTGCGGGCTTGATCTTCGTCTCTTTGCTAAAACTGAAACGCCTTGATTCCTTTTGCCTGCTCGCGTCTGCGAAGAAGACGTGCTCCCATTCGACCGCCGTGATCGTCTTCGTCCCCGTGCTCTTCAGGTGCAGGGAAGATTCATACTCGCTGAAGGTGAGTTTACCACGGGCCATCTTCCCGCGTCGCATAATTCCGGCGCGCGAATTATTGTTCGTGTGAAGCGGTGTTTTGAGCGGGCGAGCGCATTGAGCAACCAGCGAAGCGATAACCGACGCCGATCACGGTTTCAATACAGTCGCCGCACGCGCCAAGCTTTTGTCTGAGGCGACGGATGTGGACATCGAGCGTCCGCACGTCGCCGTAGTATCCATAACCCCATACGTCGTCGAGCAGTCGCTGGCGCGTGGCGACGCGCCCGGCGCTGCGGGCCAGCGTCGTGAGCAGCGAAAACTCCTTGCGCGTTAACCTCACCGTAGAGCCCTCACAGGCGATCTGCATGTTCGAGTAATCAATCCGTAGCAGCTCGTCTTCGTAAATGGTGGCCGCCTGTTCATCCGCGCGGCGCAGCACGGCGCGCACGCGCGCCATCAGCTCGCGCACCGAAAAGGGCTTCGTAATGTAATCATCCGCGCCGAGATCCAGACCCGCCACGCGATCAGCCTCAGAAGCGCGCGCCGTCAGCATGATGATCGGCGTGCGCCTCGTGCGGGGCTCGCGGCGCAGCCGCCCGCAAATGTCTGTTCCGCTCATGCCGGGCAGCATCAGGTCAAGGATGACGAGAGCCGGAGGGCCTTCGGGCGAGAGCGCGGCGACGAGCCCCTTCTCTCCCGTCTCCGCGACAAGCACCTTCAATCCCTCGCGCTCCAGGTTGTAACGCAGGTTCTCGGCGATGTCCGGGTCGTCTTCGATAATCAGTACGGGCGCAGGCATGCTTCCCTCTAAAACCGATTTCCAGACCGTTCAGTTCGTGTGCTTGATAATGGCGGCCTCGGCCATGTAAACCGTCAGCTCGCAGATGTCTGTCACGTAGTCGGCGATGCGCTCGATGTGTTTGGCGACAAAGAGCAGTCGCGCGCCGCGCGTCGTGGTGGCCGGGTCTGTGACCATCAGGTTAATGAGCTCGTGAAAGATACTGTCGTAGAGATCATCTATCTCGTCATCGAGCTGGATAACATCACGCGCAGCCTGCGCGTTGCCGGAGGTGAAAGCATCCAGCGCAGAGCGCAGCATGCCGGAAGCATGCGCGGCCATGCGCGGGAGATCGACGAAGGGTTGAAGCTGCGGCTCGTCGTTGAGATCAATGGCGACGCGGGCGATGTTGCAGGCGTGGTCGGCGATGCGCTCAAGAATGGGCGTGATCTTGACCACGGAGATGACGAAGCGCAGGTCGCGCGCGGCTGGCTGACGAAGCGCAATCGTATCTATGCACAGACGGTCAATCTCGACTTCGAGCTGGTCTATCGAATCGTCCTCCCTGAGCACCTCCTCGGCGGTCTTTGAGTCGCGCTCGACGAGCGCATACATGGCGCGTTGCAGCGCCGTCTCCGTTTCACCTCCGAGCAGCAGCACGCGGTCGCGCAGAGCATCCAGCTCCCTATCAAGTCTTCTGTGGTGTTCCAATGGTTTACTCCATTTCCCTCTGCCTGTGTCGTGGCTCTCTCTACGCAGAGAGCGCCGCCGCCGACGCTGCCCGTCGCCACGACCGAAGCTCAACCGAAGCGCCCGGTGATGTAGTCTTCGGTCAGCTTTTCGTTGGGCGCGGTGAATACTTTTTCGGTCTTGTTAATCTCGATCAGTTTGCCGAGCCAGAAAAAGGCCGTCTCGTCGGAGACGCGCGCGGCCTGCTGCATGTTATGCGTGACGATGACAATCGTGTACTGCTTCTTCAGCTCGACAATCAGCTCCTCGATCTTTTGCGTCGCCATAGGGTCAAGCGCCGATGCGGGCTCGTCCATCAATAGTACTTCCGGGCGAATGGCTAGAGCGCGGGCGATGCAGAGCCGCTGCTGCTGTCCGCCGGAGAGCCCGAGCGCGGATGTCTTCAAACGATCTTTGACCTCGTTCCAGAGCGCGGCATCCCTCAGTGCCTCTTCGACGCGTTCCTCCATCTCGGCACGGTTCGCGGCGAGCCGGTTGATGCGCAGCCCGTAAGCCACGTTGTCGAAGATGGATTTCGGAAACGGGTTCGATCTCTGAAAGACCATCCCGACGCGGCGGCGCAGGCTCACGACATCCGTGTCGGGCGCGTAGATGTCCTCGCCGTCGAGCCTCACCTGCCCTTCGGCGCGCGTGCCCGGAATCGTGTCGTTCATGCGATTCAGCGTGCGGAGAAAGGTTGACTTGCCGCAGCCGGACGGGCCGATGAAGGCCATCACGACCCGATCAGCAATGTCGAGCGAGATGTTAGAGAGCGCCTGCGTGTGGGCATAGAAAAAGTTGAGACCCCGCACGGTGATCTTGGTCGGGGCGGCTGGCGCATGCTCGCTCAGGCGCGCGCCCACGGACGCGAGCACGAGCGGCCTCGGCGCTCTTGCAGGAGTAGACATACGTGCCTCTAAAATCTCTGACGCGTCAAAAATCTGACTGTGATATTGATGAGCAGAATGAGGGCCATCAGGACGAGCGTGGCGGCCCACGCCTGCGCGTGCCATTCGTCGTAGGGCGAGATGGCGTAGTTATAAATCTGCACTGTCAATGATGCTATCGGCTGGTCGAGCTGAAAGTTGAAGAAGCGGCTGCCGAAGGCCGTAAACAGCAGCGGCGCTGTCTCGCCGGAGACGCGCGCCACGGCGAGCATCGCGCCGGTCGCAATGCCGGAGGCGGCGGCTGGCAGCACCACGCCGAGCGTCACTCTCCACTGCGGCGCGCCGAGCGCGAGCGCGCCCTCACGCAGAGATGTCGGAACCAGCCTGATCATCTCTTCGGTCGTGCGCGTGACAATCGGAATCATAATGAGCGCCAGAGAGATAGCCCCGGCGAAGGCGGAAAACTGCTTCATCGGAATCACGATCAGCGTGTAGATGAAGACGCCGACGACGATAGAGGGCACGCCCGTCAGCGTGTCCGCGATGAAACGCACGGCGCTGGCGAAGCGTCCTTCGCCGAACTCCGCCAGATATATGCCCGTGGCGATACCGAAAGGCAGCCCCGCGGCGGACGCCATCGCGAGCAGAAGGAGCGTGCCCGTGATGGCATTGCCGATGCCGCCGCCTTCGCCGACGGGCCTCGGCCTATCAATCAGGAATTGCAGATTGATGGAGGAGAGCCCGCGCCATGCTATGTAGCCGAGAATAAGTATGAGAATCGTGACGGCGAAGAAGGCGCAGGCCGCCGTCAGGCTAGTCACGAGGGCGCTGGTCGCGCGGCGCAGATTGGGCTTGTGTCTGGAACGGTTCTTCATCATCCGGCCCTCGCCGTGCCGCTCGTCCCGCGTGTCACGCTCCACACGAGTAGCTTGGCCGCGCCGTTGACGAGGAAAGTGACGAGAAAGAGAATCAGACCGATCTCGACCAGCGCGCTCAGGTAAAGCTCGTCTGTCGCTTCCGTGAATTCGTTGGCGATAACGGAGGCGATGGTGTAGGAGGGCGCGAAAAGCGAGGCGCTGATCTGCGGGCGATTGCCTATCACCATCGTGACCGCCATCGTCTCGCCGATGGCGCGGCCCAGTCCCAAAATTATCGCACCGGCAATGCCCGGCGCGCCGTTAGCCAACACGACGCGCGTGGTCTCCCATTTGGTCGCGCCCAGGGCCAGCGCCGCCTCACGCTGCGAGACGGGCACGGCGGCCAGCACGTCGCGCACGACCGCGGAGATGATCGGCGTTATCATGATGGCGAGAATAATGCCGCCCGTCAGCAGACCTATCCCTGTGATCGGCCCCTGAAAAAGAGGTAGCCAGCCGAAGGCGCGCGCCAGCCACGGCCCGACATGCTCACGCAGGAAAGGGGCCAGCACAAAGATTCCCCACAGGCCGTAGACGACGGACGGGATGGCCGCCAGCAGTTCGATGAGAAAGGCTATCACGCGCGAGAGTTGAGGCGGAGCCTGCTCGACGAGGAAAACCGCGACGCCCAGAGATAACGGAACGGCGATCATGAGCGCGATGATTGAAGAGACTATCGTTCCGTAGATAAACGGCAGCGCGCCAAAGTCGCCGCGCACAGGATTCCACGCGCTACCGGTCAGAAATCCGAAGCCGAACCGGCGCACCGAGAGCATAGCGTTCGAGGCAATCTCGAAGATCATCGCCGTCACGATGAGCAGCAGAACCAGAGCCGCGAAAAAGAGCAGCCCGCGAAAAATCGCGTCGCCCGTGTTGCCCGTCGGAGCAAGCGCACGCCGCAACTTCCACACGCGCGCACTCGCCCCATATTCGGAAGCGGGAGACGGCACGGCTGGCTGTGGATTTGCCATAATCAAAAAAGGAAAGCGGGAATGAACAGGGATGAACAGAGATTCTGAGGATAAGGAAAATGCTTTGAAGCATTCATGCTTTTGGTTTTTATCCTGACCATCTCTGTCCATCCCTCTTGATTTTCTTCTCTCGTCATCATTGTGCGCGCAGAGGCTTGCCGCCGGAGGTGATCGTGTTGATCTTCGCTTCGGCGCGCCTGACTATATCTTCGGGCAGCGGAGCATAGTGCAAGTCTCGCGCAAACTTCTCGCCGTCGTGGATGCCCCACCAGAGAAAATCAACGAGCGCCTTGCCCCTGACGGCATCCTTCTGATCTTTGTAGGCCAGAATGTAGGTGTAGCTCGCAATCGGATAAGCGCCAGCGCCCGTCGCATCGGTGATCGATACGCGCAGGTCGTCCGGCGTGTTAGCGGCTGAGCCGGCGGCAGCCGCCGTCACCGCTTCGATGGTCGGCTCGACGAAAGTGCCGGAGCTGTTTTTGATCTGCGCGGCGGGGAGCTTGTTCTGCACGGCGTAGGCCAGCTCGACATAACCGATGGTGTTCGGTTGCTGCTTGATCTGCCCGGTCACGCCCTCGTTGCCTTTCCCGCCCTGACCCGTGGGCCACTGCGGAGACTTATCTGCTCCGACCTTCTCCTTCCACTCAGGGCTGACTTTCGACAGATAATCAGTAAAGACGAAGGAGGTTCCGCTTCCGTCCGCACGATGTACGACGGCGATATCAGCCGAAGGAAGCGTGACCCCGGGGTTATCCTGCCCGATGCGCGCATCGTCCCACTTCTTTATCTTGCCCAGAAAGATGTCGGCCACAACGTCCGGCGAAAACTTCAGAGGCTGCGCGATGCCCTGTAAGTTATAGGTCAGCACGACTGCGCCGAGCACTGTCGGAATATGCAGAATCTCGCCGGGCGCTGCCTTCAAGTCGGCATCCGTCATGGGCGCGTCCGAAGCGCCGAAGTCAATCGTCTGCGCCTGAATCTGCTTGATGCCGCCGCCCGAGCCGATGGATTGATAATCTATGCGGACGCCTCCGTTGAGCTTGCCGTACTCGCTCAGCCACTTTTGATAGAGCGGATTGGGGAAGGTCGCGCCCGCGCCTTGCAGCGAGACTCTACCGCCGCTTTCCCCGCCCGCTCCGCCGCCGCCCTGACAGGCAAAGCTGAAGACCGCAAACGATAAAAGCAGAAACCCCAGGATCACCGGGCACACATTTTTCGAGACGGTCATGAGTTTTTCCTTAATAGTCGGAAATCAAGAGAAGACGGTGAGAGAGTAGAACAGCGGTGTTACATGAGCCTGAACACAGTGTTACATCCATCTGAACTAAAAAGGGCAGGGACGAGTGACAGGCAGGAATCTCTGCCTGCTCGTCACTGCTGTGCCAAACAATCAAAACCAGCTACAAGATATCGTCCGGAGTGATTCGTTCTATTTCAAAATGTGGTTGGCCCACAGGAATTGTCGGGCAAAGCGAAGGCCCACCGGCTATAGCCGGTGGGCCTTCTCCCTTTAATCTTTCGGAAGCTAATCAGACGGCGGATGCTTCAGCCTTGACGCGACATCCTGTGACGCGCCTCACAATCTATCTTCGCTTAATGATACTGCGTCGGCGCGGCTGCACGGGCGTCCTCAGCTGGAGCAGCCTCTTGTGTCTGGACTCGATAATCGCGCTCAACGTCTGGTGACTCAATCCGAGCAGCCGCGCCGCATGCGTAATCCTCCCGTGCGTCTCCTTCAAAGCGCGCTCGATCAAACGCTCCTCGTAGAGCCGCACCTCCTCCGAAAGCGAAAACCCTCCCCAGGGGTCAGCCATAGTGCCTTTGCCCGTAGCCCTCAGCAACATGAGCTTGAAGACCTCTTCTCTGATCGGCTGACCGCCCGCGGTAATCACAGCGCGCTCGATGATGGTTCGCAGCTCGCGCGCATTGCCGTAAAGCGGCAAGGCTTGCAGGGCCTCAAGACTGCCCGGCGTAAAACTGACCTTCCTGCCTTCGCGCTCCTCGATCTGCGCTATGAAATGGCTTGCCAGCGCAATGATGTCACGGGGACGCTCCCTCAAAGGTGGAATCTCTATCTCAAAAGCTCCGATGCGATAGAACAGGTCTTCACGAAAGTGATGCTTTGCCACCATCTTCGAGAGTCGAGCGTTAGTCGAAGCGATGATTCTCACGTCCACATATTCCGGTGCGGGAGCACCCACCGGCATGATCTCTCCCAGCTCGATCAACCGCAGAAGCTTTCCCTGATTACCCCGGCTCAGCTCTCCTATCTCGTCCAGCAACAGCGTGCCGCCCTCCGCCTCAAGCACCGCGCCGCGATAATCCGCGACAGCATCCGTGAAACTCCCCTTTCGATGACCGAAGAGCTGTGACTCAATGAGCGTCTCCGTCAGCGCACCGCAATTAATCGGCACAAACGCGCCCCTGCGCTCGCTCCACTCATGAATATGGCGCGCCAGCACCTCCTTGCCGACTCCCGTCTCCCCGGTAATCAGTATCGGCAGCCTGCTACGCGCCAACCGCCGCGCCTTCTCAATCAACTCCGCCGTCTCTTCACACGCATGAACAAACGAAATACCCGCGCTTCCTCCCTGAACGCCACTTGACCCCGCCTCCAACACACGCCTCGCGCACGCACGCAACCGTGCAATATCCTCAGCATCCTGCGTCCCCGACAACCACCCATCAGCCCGCCCGTAAACCTCCCGCCGCTCCTCCCACCCCATCCTCTCAACATGCTCCTCCAGCAGCGTCAACGCCGCCCTCCCCGCATACTCCAAAGCCCCCGCCTGCTCCGCCAACTTCATCGCCCGCCGCAACACTTCATAGGACTTCTCATACCGACCCAGCCTCGCCAACACAACTCCCTGCGTAGTCAAAGCCTCAGCCAGAAGCGACTGTTCACCCCCCTTCTCAAGCGTCTGTACCGCCCCGCGAATGACCCTCTCTGCCTCAGTGTTTCGCTTTTGTGCAAGTAATAGCCGGGTTCGTGTTTCATCAACTTGAGCAGTGCTGCCGCTATCCTTGAGACTCACGAACAGACGGCGGGCACGGTTGAGATGCTCGCCAGCCTCCCCATAACGGGCCATGATAAAAAGCAGGAATCCAAGATTATTCTCAATACGAGCCCTGAAACGCGTATGTCCAGCCTGTTCAAAATGGTAACTAGCGGCGGTATATTCGATAACGGCGCGATCCATATAGTCTTGACGGCGTTCGGCTGTTCCAAGACCCCTCAGAACAAGAGCAAGCTGCCCATGAAATCTACCTTTCAGAATATGATCTTTACTTGCCTCGAAGATAGAAGCATCATCTGTTAAAAGTCGTAGCCCGTCGTTAAGCCTGCCTGTCGAGACTTCAATTAGAATGCGCCGGAGCAGGGTCTTCGCTCTTGCTTCAATATCGCTTTCTTTGAGTTGCGAAGAGACATTTTCTAAAAGCGCGCGTGCTGCATCGAATGCGCCTTCACGCCAATAGCAGAGTGTTAAATCACTGCGTGCGGCAGTAGCTCTTGAGGTCTCTCCAAGCGACTCGAAAATAGAAATGCTCTCACTGATAAGGTCTTTGGCTGCCTCTTGAGCATTAGCAATCTGACCTGTACTACCAAGCCAGCCGGACAGAGTTCCAGAACGCAGAATCACTTCTGCCGCCGTTCGTGCATTAACTCCCTTTATTAAGGGACGATTACCAATGCCTTGCCATAACTCAGCCAAAGCATCGCGGGCTGCCTCATATTGCCCTCTCTCTTCAAGTTCCTCAGCTAGCTGACAACGCAGTTGCACACGCTCATCATGGCTGAGTTTCGGATTATCTAACTGACGTAGCGTGGTTTCTGCTAAAGTCATGTGAGGGTTAACCTTCCTGTGCTTGCAATGCTGATTGCAAGCACGATTTGCTGAGCCTCCTGTAGAGAAGAGGCACGTTAAACCAGTTAGCTGGTTCCATTAATCACCTTACAAGGAAAAAATTAAGATGAGGAGCTTTGGTCAATTCTGCCGTCAAATTGTTTCCATGTCCGTGTTAGTACTGTCACTAGCTTGCTTCACCTTTGCAGGTGAGATGCAATTTCCTGGCGTTACTGCTTCAGCGCCAACAGCAAACGGCGTGATGCAATATCCGGGAGCAACCGTAGATTCTTTAGCCGAGACCGCCTTGATTCTTTTGCAAGGCGCATCGTTGCTGTTCTAAATGTCCTGACTGGCTGCGGCTTGATAAGGCTGCCGTGGGAGACCACGCGCGGCGGGGCCGTCGTGTGTTCGGAGAGGATATACGATATTTTCAGGAAAGCAAGAAAAAGTTTAGTGTAGAGTAAAGGCTATAACAGTAACAGTTAGCAGCCTGGGCCGCATGGTTTTGCTGGTGAGGGTTTCTTCATCGTGGTTGATGTGCGTCGGCGTTGGCGTTGAGTGTGCTGCTGGTGGTGGGGTCGGAGGTTTCGGGGAGGGCGGTGGGTGGGGTGTCGCCTTTAAAGATTCGGAAGAGGTAGTAGAAGGAGGGGAAGAGGAGGAGTGCGCCGATGGCTAAGGCGGCGAGGAGGAAGCGCAGGGTGGGGGGTGGGGCGGCGGCGGAGGAGATGGTTATGTCGGGCTCGACGATGAAGGGGAATTGTGCGAGAGCCCATCCCCAGAGTATGAGGGTTAGCTGTGCGGCGGCGCATAGGCGCGCGAGTTTGTAAGCGCGTTTCCACAGAGACCAGAAGGTGGTGATGGCGAAGAGGGCCGTGATGATGTGAAGGGGTAAGGCCCAGGGGGAAGCTGAGAGCCCGGCGCGCACCTTTGGCGCGCCGGTTCCTGAGAGCAGAAAGACTGTGAGGGCCAATGCGCCGACGGCTGTGCCCGAAATGAGAGCGCGACGGCGGAAGCTTTCCTGTAAGTCGAAATCTCTGGTCTCAAGGGTTAGATAGACGGCTGCCAGGAAGGCGAAGAGCGCGAGGGCGAAGAAGCCGACGGCGATGGGAAAGGGTGCGAGCCATGGGCGTAGGAAGCCTGAGGTGACGACGCCGTTCTCGACGGTGATCTGCCCGGAGGCTATGCTGCCGAGGATGATGCCAAGGAGCACGGGCGTGATGATGCTCGCTATGGAAAAGATGTAGCTCCAACGCTGCTGAACGCTGTCGCGCTCGGCGTCGTAGGTGCGAAAGGTGAAGGCGGAGCCGCGCAGCACAATGCCGATCAGCAGCAGCGTCAGGGGGATATGCAGCGCCGTGGCGATGACGGCGAAGGCTGGCGGGAAAGCTGTGAAGAGTATGACGACGACGAGTATGAGCCAGACGTGGTTGGCTTCCCATACCGGGCCTATGGCATCGGCTATCAGGGCACGCTCGGCTTTGGCCTTTGGCCCACGCGCCAGTAAATCCCAGACGCCGCCTCCGTAATCAGCGCCGCCCAGAAGCGCGTAAAAGGTCAGCGAGACGATCATTGCTCCGGCGACGATAAGCTCAAGCGACAAAGCGGGATTCTTCCTCTCTGGGTTCGATCTTTTCGGTTTCGGCGATGCGTGGGCTCGCCGCTACCTGCCTGAGGAGTAGCCAGACGACGATGACGGCGAGGAATATGTAAAGCAGTGTGAAAGTGATGAAGGGCACGACGAGGCCGGGCATGGGCGTGACCGCTTCGCTGGTCCGCATGACGCCCTGAATAATCCAGGGCTGCCGCCCGACCTCTGTGACAGTCCAGCCCGCCTCGATGGCGATCATGCCGGCGGGCGCGAGCAGCATGAGAGTACGAAGAAACCACTTGCCGTCGGGCAATGCGCGCCTGCGCCACCAACCATAAGCGCCCCACAACGCTGTGCCCATCATCAACATGCCCAGAGCGACCATTGCCTGAAATGCAAAGTGGACGATGCGCGTGTTGGGCCAATGGTCGCGCGGAAAGGCTTCGAGACCTTTAACGGTCGCCCGCGTGTCATGAAAGGCCAGAAAGCTCAGCCCGCGCGGAATCTCAATCGCATAGCGCGTCTCCCCTCTTTCTTCGTCGGGGATGCCGCCAATGCGTAAGGGCGCGCCCGCCTCCGTCTTGAACTGTCCTTCGAGCGCGGCAAGCTTGGCGGGTTGATTAAGCGCGACGGCACGCGCGCTCAAGTCCCCGCTCAAGGGTTGAAGCAGAGCCGCTATGCCTCCAACCGTCAGCGCGATGGCGAGAGCGCGGCGGTGAAAAGGGTTAGTGCGATCACGCAGCAGGTAAGCATGTATGCCGGAGACGGCGAAACCCGTCGCCGCATAGGCGGCGATCGTCATGTGCAGGGTTTGCGAGAGCGCCATCGGATTGAGCATCGCGGCGACCGGGTCGATGTTGACCGGCTGACCGCCTACTATCTCAAACCCTGTGGGGCTATTCATCCATGCGTTGGCGATGACGACGAAGATGCCGGAGAGTGCGCCGCTCACGGCCACGAGCACGCCCGCCAGAAGATGCGCGCGCGGCGGCACACGCTGCCAGCCGTAGAGATAGATGCCGAGGAAGATGGCTTCGGTGAAAAACGCAAAGCCTTCGAGCGAGAAAGGCATGCCGATGATCGCGCCCGCCCAGCCCATAAAACGCGGCCACAGGAGTCCGAGCTCAAAGGAGAGGACAGTGCCGGAGACAGCGCCGACGGCGAAAAGGATGGCCGTCCCCTTGGCCCAGCGTTTGGCGAGCGTGAGGTAAATCTCTTCGCGCGTGCGTAAGTAAAAGAATTCGGATACCACCATCAACAGGGGCATCGCGATTCCGATGGCCGCGAAAACGATATGAAAAGCCAGCGACATCGCCATCTGCGAGCGCGCCGCCAAAAGATCACTCATCGCTCATCCTTGCCCTCAAAGCTGTGGCGATTATATCAAAGGCGGGCTTCTCATTCTTTTGTAGTGAAGCTTAGGGGGTATGAAATATTCTCCCTTCCGCTCGTCTCTCATTCTTATAATTGAGCGTCAAATGGACTGTAGCAGCAGGCGCGTTCCGGACGGGAATCTGACCTCGATCTTGCCTTCGCGCGCGCCGGTCACTTCACCCTGTCCGAACTTCTGATGCTCTATCCACTCTCCTTCGCGATAAGTTTCCTGCGGGATGTACGGGCGGACGGATTTTGGCGGCGCGTGCCGCGTCGAATCGGCATCCCTGCCGCTGGGCTTCCTGACCGCTCCGCCCGCCGCCGCGGCGCGCGCCTGTCCTTTTACATGATAGCGATGCTGACCTCTGCATGTTCTGCAAATGACCGTCGCGGGCACGCCGTTCGGATTTAGGGCAACGACCTGATGAATACGTTCCCCTTTGCACCGCCCGCAGTAGACCGGCAAATCGTCGCCGAGTCGGATTTTCTTGACCCTTGTATCTACGCTCATAACTAATGATGATTCCTCCTGCCGGTATCCTTGCGAACTCTATGCCTAAGCTATAACATGACTCGTCCGTGGCACACCTCCATGGCGGAACTCCCGTTTATCACCCGTCAGAAAATAATCGACGCTTCAAAGGCCCATGTCATCGAGTACGCGCAAGCCGACGAAAGAGGAGCTTCTGGCTGCACACGGAAAGACTGTGCCGGATGTTATCGCGCCGGGGTTGCGCGTGTTGTTCTGCGGTATCAACCCGGGGCTCTACACCGCCGCCGTGGGCTGCCACTTCGCGCGTCCCGGTAACAGGTTCTGGCCGGCGCTCTATGCCGCCGGGTTCACTGAGCGGTTGCTGTCTCCCTTCGAGGAAAGATTGCTGCTCGCGAGCGGATACGGAATCACGAACATGGTTCGGCGCGCGACCGCTACGGCGGACGAGCTCTCGGCAGAAGAGTTTGTCGCGGGCGGGCGCTCGCTTGAGGCCAAGGTGAGGCGTTACCGTCCGAGATACATCGCCGTGCTCGGAGTCGGAGCGTATAGAACAGCGTTCGGGCGTCCCAAAGCGAAGCTTGGTTTACAGGATGAGAGGATGAGCAGCGCTCGCATCTGGGTTTTACCGAACCCGAGCGGCCTCAACGCTCATTACCAGCCGAAGGATTTGGCGCGTCTGTTTCAGGAGCTTCGAGACGCGGTCGAAGCTGACACTGATTAGACGATTCAGGCCGAGCGCAGACGGCGCTCAGTCTTCCGCCAGCACGATGATTTTGTCGTCGCTTTGAAAGGTTATCATCTCGGACTTGGGCGGATTGACGCGCACGCCGTAAGCGCGGCTGGCGTCGCTGGCGTATCGCTCCAGGCGATAGCCGATGGCGATCTCGCCGCGCCTGCGTGCCGATGCCGTGACGGTGTAAAAATTGACCTCCCTTTCGAGCGCAACGTAATTCCTCGCCGGCTTGAGATAAATCTCCGAGCCCTCCGCCTGAAACAAATCCTGAAACACGTCCAGCAGTTCGGCGTTCTCCGAAACCTGCGTCAGGAGCAATCCGGTCAATTCGTCGCTGACGATGAAATCATCCGCTTTGGCGACCGCCGCCAGAGCGCGGTTTCGCACGTCGATCATCTCGCTGACGACGCTGAAAGCCTCGCCCTTTTTCTGTTCGATGTCGCGCAGGTGCAGCAGCGTAATCATGGTCTTCGCATCCGCCGCCTGCGCGTCGAGTTGTTCGGCGTAGCAAAGCAGTATGATGTGCTGAAAGGAAGTCAGGTCGAGCGAGTCCAGCATTTTCCGGTCGGTCGTATCGCCCGTCTCAAACTCTATCGTGAGGCGTTGCAGGTTTTCACTGATGCCGCTTTGCGCGATCTCGGCTTCGGGCATGTCGGCGACGATCTTGAGAAACGAGCCGTCGGCGATGTAATTATCGAGCTCGCGCACAATCGTTGCGCCGCGCTTGTTCCAGCCGAGGATGAGAATTCTCTCGGGGCGCGCGTCGTCGTCCGATGCTTCGCGAATCGCGCTTTCGTCAACGCGGACGTGCGCGAAACCGGAGAAGATGACCTTGTCATCGTCTTCGGCGATGGTGATGATTTTGTCGCCCGCCTGAATCGGTGTGTTCATCGGCGGATTAACTTTGACGCCGCCCGCCGCCAGCCTGAGACCCATCACGGCACAATGCTCGTAGGCGAACAACGCCTCGCCGAATGTCTTGCCGACGAGCTGCGGCTCTTCCTGTAAGTAAATCTCGTCGCCGTCGTAGTCCAGAAGCTCCGTGTAAACTATGCTCAGGCCGACTTGCAGGCAGGTTTGGACGGTGATGCGCGCGATGATGTCGCCGGAGAGAATCAGCCGCGCTTCGTCCTGCCCGACGATGCGTGCGACTTCCATATTCTTCTCGTCGCGTATCTCAGCGACGATGTGATACGGCTCCGGGCGACGGTTAGGGTTGTTCGTAATCGCCAGTATCATTTTGATGACCTGCGCGTCCGCATCCTCCGTATCGCTGGGCGAAAGGATAATGATCGATTTGGCGGCGTGCGGGTTGACGATTTCGAGGTCGACGAGATCAATCGTGTTGCCCGAGCGGCAAACGACGAGGGAGTTTTTCGTGTCGCCGACCTTGGCCCGAATCTCTTCCTCCATCTCGACTTTGTCACGGTCGGCGAGAATCACTATGCGCGGCTTCTTCTGGTTTTCGTTGGCGATGACCAGCTCGGAAATGATCAGGAAAATCCGCGAAGACCAGCCAAGGATCAGGGTGTGATTTTCTTCGACAACAAACGAGCGCCCCTTGCGTAGCTCTTCAAGCTTCGATTGCAGGCCGCTTGAGAGAACGCTGATAAGCAGGCTGACGATAAAGATGCCGCCGACTGTGACGGTGAGCATCAGGACGCGATACTTCCAACCCGTATCGCCCGCGAGCGTGCCCGGGTCGAGCGAGCGCATAAGGCTCTGCCACAACGCTTCGGCGAGGCTGAAAGCCTGCGGGTCTTGCCCTTCGGCGGCGTCGGGCGCGATTCCCGTCAACAGTAGTATCGCCGTCGCCGCGAGAACGATCAGCAGCGAAGCCAGACCGAGCCAGCCGATCAGGGAAATCGTGCCGCCCGACAAACTCTTATCAAATGCGTAGCGCAGACGCTCGCCAAACGTAGCTTTTCTCATTGTCTATACTTAATCACGAAGAGGCCGTTAATTTCGCCGGATATATATTTGTCACTATGCCGTCCAGAGCGCGCCGATGCGGGCAGTGATAAATGTATAGCTGACAGCCCTCTTGACTTATGGGTTGAATTTTCATAAAACCCCAACAGTTTCCAGCCGGGGAGGGTTTCAAATGAATAAGAGGCTCGCTATTCACGTCGCCGCCTTATCGCTTTTTCTCATCAATGCTTTCACGGCCCAGGCTCAGCAGGCGATAAGAGCCATTCCCGTCACAGACCGTCTGACTGCTCAGGCTTCCACACAGTCATCGCCTGAGGAGGAAGAATTCATCAAGCCTTCCAGACCGAGCGTAGCCAATCCCGCGGAGATTCAGCAGGCGGGCGTGCTTCAGCTCGAATTGGGTTATGACGTAAACTTTCGCTCGGAAGAGTTTCATTCGGAACAGACCACGCCGCTCACTTTACGCTTTGCCGCAACTGATCGTCTACTGCTGGAGGCTAGCCTAGACGCCGTCAAATCGCAGACCGACGAGACGGGCGTGCGTATGACGGGCGTCGGCGACGCCCGGCTCGGCTTACAGGTTGTGGCGCTCAAGGAGACGGAAGAACACCCTGCGCTGGCTTTCGCCTACTACGTCAAAGTGCCGACGGCGAGCGAGGGAAAAGCACTCGGGACTGGCCGCTTCGATCACAAGTTCCTCGCCCTGATCAGCAGGAAGTTCGGAGAGGTCGATATGGACTTGAACGGCGCGCTGCTGGTCGTAGGCCGGGAGGATGCTGATGGATGGATCACCGGCGGTCAGGGTGCGCTCTCTTTCTCCGGCGAGTTTGAGAACGGCTTCGGCTTGCAGGGAGAGCTCTCAGGGCAGACCAAGGATGATGTTCAGCCCAAAGGATTGTATGCGCTCGGAGCGTTGACCTACAGGGTCAACAAGCGTTTGATCTTCGATGCCGGTCTGCGCTTCGGGCTCAACCCTGACGCACCCCGCGTCGGCGTCTTCACGGGACTCACAGTCGGCCTCGCCGACCTCCACGGGAAATAGCCGGGAGGCCAATTCAAGCGCGCACCACATCCCTGTCCGAAAAAACTTGCGGCAATCGGCGTCCAAAGAGTTTCGCGTCCGGGCGCTGGGAATTCTCGCAAGCCTCCTCAGTCCATCACAATCGCAAAGCGCCGGGAGCATCCCGGCACTGAATTGTGAGAAAACCTGTCCGGTAGCGTACGGACACTCTCAACTGAATTCCTATAATTTAGCGAATCCCCCTGACGTGTAATCGGCTCGGACCGGCCTCCTGAAGAGGTCTTCATCCGTGGCCGGATAAAGGCGCGACCCTTCAAATTTATGGGCCTGCATAACCGCACGTGAAGATGATTTGATCAGGAGAGTTTGATGCGTTTAGCGAAACCGAGAGGGCTGCTGTTCATCATAGGGGGCGGCGAGGACAAGGAGGGAGATTGCACCATCCTCAGGGAGTTTGTCCGGCTGGCCGGGGACGGCAAGGCCCGCATCATCGTCATGACGGCGGCGACCGACAAGCCCTTAGAGGCGGGGGCGGAATATATCTCTGTTTTTAAAAGGCTCGGCGCGAGGAGCGTCGAGGTCGTTGATGTCTCGACGCGTCAGGATGCGAGCGAGCCGAAATCGCTCGCCGCGCTTGAACAGGCGACCGGCGTTTTTTTCACGGGCGGCGACCAGCTTCACGTCACTTCTCTCATCGGCGGGAGCGAGATGGATCTGCTGCTCCACGAATTGTACAGGAAGGGTGTGGTCATCGCTGGCACGAGCGCGGGCGCGGCCATGATGTCCGGCTCGATGTTCGTGCGCGGCCCTGCGGAAGAGAACCCGCGTCTGGAAAATCTGCAGCTCGGGCCGGGCGTGGAGTTCCTCATGGGCGCGGTCATTGATACGCATTTCTCGCAGCGTGGTCGTCACGGACGCCTCATCTCGGCGGTCGCACACTACCCGCACGCGCTCGGGCTCGGCATTGACGAGGACACGGCGCTGGTCGCCAAGGACGGCATCTTCGAGGTCATCGGCAGAGGCGCGGTCACAATCATTGATGCGGGCGAGCTGACTTACACGAATGTTCCCGACCTCAAAGAGGACGAGGGGCTCGCGCTCTTCAACATCAAGCTGCACGTGCTCACCGCCGGGCATCGCTTCAACATGCACGAGCGCCGGCCCATTATAGAAGATCACTCGCGCAAAGAGATTGGCTCGACGCGCGTCAGGCGCACGGGAAAGCCCCGGACGCCTTCGGTCACGAAGAAGAGTTCCAGGGCTGGTAAGAAAAGTACGAAGGGAAGTTCCGGGAAGCGCTCGCAGACGGCGACGGCGGGCGACGATTGATAGCTGACAAGGGGAAACGATCATGAGGGTTGACAAGATCAGGACGCTGGCAGGCCCGAACATTTACAATCACAAGCCCGTGCTGGTGATGAGACTCCATCTGGGAACACTGGCCGAGACGGAGAGCAATCAGATTCCGGGCTTTATCGAGCGGCTGCTGGCGCTCCTGCCGGGCCTGCGAGAACACGGTTGCAGCAAAGGGCGACCGGGCGGGTTTATAGAGCGACTGGTGGGCGGGACGTACTTCGGCCACGTAGTCGAACACGTCGCGCTCGAATTGTCGGAGCTGGCGAACGTTCCCGTCTATTACGGCAAAACGCTCTACGCGGACGAGCCGGGCTACTACAACGTCGTCGTCGCCTACAAGGCCGAGCGCGGGATGCGTTTCCTGCTGGGCGTGGCGGTCGAACTGGTTGACGCGCTCGTCCGAAATGATCCGTACCCGCTGGAAGATAAGCTGGAGGAAGCGCGCCGCCTCATCGCGCGCACGGAACTTGGCCCAAGCACGCGCGCCATCGTTGGGGCTGCGCGCAGGCGCGACATCCCCGTGTTCCGAGTCAATAACGACAGCCTCGTGCAGCTCGGCTACGGCAAGAATCGCAAGTTCATACAGGCCGCCATGACCAATCAGACGAGCGGCATCGCCGTCGAGGTCGCGGGCGACAAGGAATTGACCAAGACGATTTTAGAGCAGGCCGATCTTCCAGTGCCGCGCGGGCGCATAGTGGAGACGGCGGACGAGGCCGTCTCCGCCCTGCTCGATCTGGGCGCGCCGGTCGTCGTCAAACCGATGGACGGCCATCAGGGCAAGGGCGTCTCTCTTAATCTTATGACTCCGGCGGAGGTCTCGGAAGCATTCCTGATCGCGCAGGAGCACTCGCATGATGTCATCGTCGAAGAACAACTGACGGGGCGCGATTACCGCGTGATGGTCGTGGACGGCAAGCTGGTGGCAGCCAGCGAGCGATTGCCCTGCCACGTCACGGGCGACGGCATTCACAACCTGAGTGAGCTGATCGAAATAGCTAATCGCGACCCCCTGCGCGGCGACGGACACGATAATGCTTTGACGAAGATCATCGTCGATCAGGTGATGCTTTGCTGCCTGCGTAAACGGAATCTAAGTTTAGAGCACGTGCCCGCGTCAGGCGAGCATGTCCTTCTGCGTGAGACAGGAAACCTCTCGACGGGCGGCACGGCGACCGACGTGACAGACCTCGTCCATCCCGACATCCGCCGGCAATGCGAGCGCGCCGCGCGCGTCGTCGGACTGGACATCTGCGGCCTCGATCTGGTCGCGACGGACATCTCGCAGCCTTTACAGAAAGGCAACGGCTTTATCGAAGCCAACGCCGCGCCGGGGCTTCGTATGCACACTCATCCGACGCACGGGCAACCGCGCGATGTCGGCGGCGCGATCATCGACATGCTCTATCCGCAGGGCGAGGACGGGCGCATCCCCATCATCTCCGTCACAGGCACGAACGGCAAGACCACGGTGACGCGCATGATCGGTCACATGCTTCAGGAGATGAGCTGGTGCGTGGGCATGACGACCACCGACGGCATACACATCGGCCACGAGCGGGTGGCGCGCGGTGACACGACCGGCCCGCACTCGGCGCGCGTCGTGCTCTCCGACCCGACGGTCGAGATCGCCGTGCTTGAGACGGCGCGCGGCGGCATCACGCGCCGCGGACTCGGCTACGACTGGTCGGACATCTCCGTCATCACGAACATCAGAGAAGATCACATAGGGCAGGACGGCATCCGCGACATCGAAGACCTTGTGCATATCAAATCGCTCATCGCGGAGCGCGTACGCGAAGGCGGCACGCTGATCCTCAACGCCGACGACGAGCAGTGCGTCAGGCTGATCAAGAACGAGCGCATAAGACGCATCAACAAACAGTTCGTCTACTTCTCGCTCAGCGATAATCACCTGCTGATCAGAAAATATCTGGACATCGGAGGGGCTGCCTTTTTCGTGAGGGACGGTTGGATTATCGAATCGATGGGGCGTGAGGAGTTTCGGGTCGTCGAAGTCTCCACCATCCCGGTGACGATGAGCGGCACGGCGCACTTCCAGGTCGCCAACGTGCTCGCCGCCATCGCCGCGGCCCGCGCCTACGGCGTGACGAGAGAGAACGCGGCCACCGCCTTGAAGAGTTTCCGCAACGACGAACACAATCCCGGTCGCGCTAATCTTTATCAGGTCGGCGCGGGCTACGTGATAGTCGATTATGGTCATAACCCTGCCGCTTTCGAGGCCGTCAGCTATATGGCCGCCCAGTGGGATGGGCGGCGCGTGACGGCTATTCTAGGCGTCCCGGGTGATAGGGACGACCGCCTCATCGAAGAGTCCGGGCGCATCGCCGCGAAAGGATTCAATCGCATCATTATCAAGGAAGACAAAGACCTGCGCGGCAGACAAAGGGGCGAAGTGGCCCGGTTGCTCTGCCGTACCGTCGGCGAGACATCGCCGGAGCGTGAATGCCTGACGGTGCTCGACGAAGTTCAGGCTTTCTCGCAGGAGTTAAGCGAGATGAAGCACGGCGATGTGATCGTCCTCTTCTACGACCAGCTCGAACCCGTCCTCGAAGTGCTCGCGCGCCACGGGGCTGTCCCGGTCGCGAGCATCGGAGAGCTCGCCCCGCAGCTCAGCATGGCGACCGGATAAGAGACCTTAATGCTGACGCTCATCGAGAATGGGGAAATCTACGCGCCCGCTCCGCTCGGAGTGCGCGACCTATTGATTCTGGGCGACCGTATCGCGAAGATCGGCAGGGTTGACAGGAGCGCCCTCACAGCGCTCGGGCTCGAACCGGAAATTATTGATGCGAGCGGTTGCCTCATCACTCCCGGCCTCATAGACCCGCATCAACACTTGCTCGGCGGGAGCGGAGAGCGTGGCTTCAGCACACAGACACCGGAAATCTATGCGAGCGAGCTCGCCACGGCGGGAATCACGACGGTCGTCGGTTGTCTCGGCGTCGACACGACGACCAGGACTATGCCTGCGCTGCTCGCCAAAGCCAAAGGGTTGAACGAACAGGGACTCACGGCTTACATCTGGTCGGGCGGCTACAACGTGCCGCCCGTCACCCTCATGAACTCTGTCCGCGAGGATATTCTCTTCATCTCGGAAGTGATCGGCGCGGGCGAGGTCGCCATCGCGGATGCGCGTGCGACCGACGGAGACCCGCTCGAACTCTCAAAACTCGTCCGGGACGCATACGTCGGCGGCCTGCTCAGCCGCAAGTGCGGCGTCACACATTTCCACGTCGGAGATGAAAAGGCGCGGCTCAAACTGCTACGCACCCTGATCGACGACTTCGAGATCAATCCCGCCCTCATCTACCCGACGCACGTCGAACGCAACGAAGAATTGATGCGTGAGGCCATCGAGCTCGCCGCGCGCGGCTCATACGTTGACATCGACACGGTCGAGCGAGACTTGCCGAAGTGGCTGCGCTTCTATCTGGACAATGGCGGCAATCCGGCACGCCTGACCGTCTCGTCAGACGCTTCGATAAACAGCCCCCGAAGCCTCTTTGAGCAGATTCGCGCTTGCGTCCTCGAACACGATTTTCCGCTCGAACAGGCACTCGCCCTCGTTACCACGAACACAGCCGCCGTCCTCAAACTCGTCCACAAGGGACACCTTGAAGTTGGCCGCCATGCGGACGCGCTCGTGCTGCGCCGCGACTCTCTGGAGATCAGGGATGTGATCGCGCGTGGGCGCAGCCTCGTCCGTGACGGTCAGCTTGCCTTTCGTGAAAATTTCCTATCGGAGAGCAACCGCCTCGTAAGGCTGGAAGGGGAGCTAGCACGTAGTGCTGAGACAGGCAATGAGTAGGATGCGTCCCCGTGCGCGAGCCTGTTGAAAGCTAGCCGAGCCGATCTTTGACCGGTCGGAATTCGATCAAAACCGCGAGCAAAGAAAAATGGCAGGCTACCCGGCCTGCCATTCACTCTTAAAATTGTTGGTGGAGCAGAGGGGGGTCGAACCCCTGACCTCCGCATTGCGAACGCGGCAACTCAACTGTGCAATGAGTGTAACCGCATAACAAACCATGATCTTTTATACGGACGCAAGCCGCATCTCAGTGCATCCTGATGAAGCTTTAACTGTCCGTTGCTAACCTGTTTTGTCACTATATTGTCACCAGCTTTGACACTGTGGTGAGAGGCGAAGTCAAAGGCCAGAGAAAGTGGTTTTTCTGATCAAAGGGGAGTGCCAGTGACTAGACCCGAACTAAAGTTAATTCAGACGAGCGATCAGGCTCTTGCCCAGCCTTGTACATGCAGGTAGTGCCCATAAATCTCCCCACAGTCCAATTCATAAAAATATATGTTCACTTTTGGATTTGAACCGCGGACCCCTACCGTGTCAAGGTGGGACAAACGGCCTTCACCACCGTCCAGACCATCAAAACCTTAACAATTTGACTGTGCGGCCAGAGAAGCGAAACTGTAGAACGCACAGAAGCTTTAGACAGTCGGACAAAATGCGGACAAATTGATACCGGCCACGTTTGGGTATTTAGCTTATTAAGGCCCGAACCTCTGCCTGTACTCGGCCGCGTTGATGAAGGCGTTGGCTAGGTCCCCGAGGTTAATCTCCCCGCTGTTCAATCTCTCCAGGTAGTTAAAATATGCTCCGTCCGGGTTGCGTGTGAAGAACCCGTAGTATGCAGAGACGACCTGTGCTTCCTTCAGGTATTTGTCCCCGACCTCCGTGCGCTCGGAAATTTCGCGGAAGACCTGCGCGCGGGTCTTTGAGTTCGAGCCCAGGGCAGTGACCCAGCCATCCCTCACGGATTGTGGAACGGTGAAGGCTGCAGTCTGAAGCAGGGCGTCCACGTAGGCCGCGTCGCCAAGACCCCCGTACTTATTGGTGAACTCATTTCTGGACATTATCTCCGCCACGAGTTCCTGCTTGTTCAGCTCCAGGTCCGCGGCAGTAAGGAACCCGCTGACGTAGGCCAGGTCGCCCACCTCGTCGTAGAGCAGTATCCGCCCGAAGGCTGTCCAGTAGAGCCTCAGCACGAAGAACTGTCGGTCGAAGAATTCGCCCGAGCGCAGGAACCCGTCTCCGCCTACTGTTACGCGGTCGCACGGGGGCGGAGGCTGGCCCGCCTGCCCGCAGAGGTCTATGCGCGATGTCCAGCCGTTCCACCCGCCTGCATCTGGCTCACGGTTGAGAAGGTCCACGTAAAGCTGGCGCACGTAAAAGGCTGTCCCGTCTATGGGGTTGGCGGCGCCGCCCGCGTCGTTGTCCGTGATGCTGATAGTGGATGTGCTGCTGGACCCGAGCGACGCGCCCGTCGCGCCGCTCAAGATGAGCGTGAAAGTCTCTGTCCCCTCCACGTACACGTCGTCCACGATACTCAATATTATCTGCTTACTCGTCTCGCCAGCTGCGAAGCGCAATCGCCCAGAGGCCAGGTGATAGTCGCACTTTCTGGAAGCCTGCCCCGTCGCCTGCCCGGCTGTCGCGGGGTTGCACTGGAAGTTAACATCCGTGGAGTCAGAGGTCTGGTACTTGACCGTCACGGCTGGGGAGGGGTCTCCCGTGCGCGTCACCGTCACAGTGGCGAAGGACCCGCCCTCGGCCACGCTGTAGGTTGGCTGGCTGAGCTGCACGGTCGGCGTCGCCACCACACAGTCAGGCTGAGACCAGTTGAGCACGAAGTTGCCCGTCTCGCCCGCCCACCCGTCCACGGCTATCTTGTAGGTCGTGCCGGCCAGGGCGTTGAAGGTCACGGCGCTGCTTCTTATCACGCCGCTCTGCACGTCATCGTTCTTTTGAATCACCTGTAGCCCGCCCACGCTGTTACCCGTGTAGACGGCCAGCACCGTGTCGAAGTCAGTCACGCCGCCCGTGGTGTTAATGGTCACACTGCCGCTCGATGGCGCGATCCACTGGTACCAGACGGACCCGCCTCCGGTGCTCCCGCCCGGGTCGTGCGAGGGCTCGCCCGACTCCGTGGTGGCGCCGCCGGTCGCGGCGGTGAGGCTGCCGAAACAGCCGCCGAGCAGCTGCGCGCCGGCGAAGTTGTCGTTCACGGGCGTGACGCCGATGTTGACGCCACTTGAAGTCATAGTGTTGCCGGCGTCGTCGGTCGCCCTGGCCGTGATCGAGTAGGCGCCGGAGGGCGCGTTGGTCAACGTGACCTGGTAAGGCGCGCCGAACACGGTGCCTATTAGGTTCCCGTTGGCGAAGAACTCTACCTTGGCGACGGAGCCGTCCGGGTCGCTGGCCGTGGCGGTGATTTGTACGGTCGCGGGGGGGGCGAAACGTGCGCCAGTCGCGGGACTGGTTATGCTGACGGAAGGTGCCCCGTTCACGGCCAGATTTATTGAGAACATGCCGCGGCCGTGCGTGGCGGCCACCAGCTTGTCGCCCATCCAGAAGAGCTCGTCCACAGAGCAGTTGTTCGGCCCGTCGTTGGTTCCAGACCAGCTCGCCCCGCCGTCTGCGCTGGCATAGACACCCACCTCAGTGCCTACGTACAGGAAGCTGGGGTTCTTGTCCCAGACGGCTATGGTACGCACGGGGAGCGACGGCAGGTTGCCCATTATGCCCGTCCACGTAGCCCCGCTGTTGTCTGTGCGCCAGACGTTATTGTTTAGGAAGCCGCCGAAGGTCGCGTAGACGCGGCTGGAGTTCGTAGGGTCTATGATCAGGCGCGTGACCATGCGGTCCGGGAGTCCGGGAGCGCCCGTGTCGACCTGTGTCCAGGTGGGCGAAGCGGATGTACCATTCGTGGTGTAGTAAACGTTCCCATTGTTGTGCCCCACCCAGATGATGTCAGAGTTGCCCCTGGCGACGGCGATGGCGCTGATGTTGGAGCCGATGGTGGTCTTGATAATCGACCAGCTCACGGACGAAGGGGGAGTGGCCTTAGCGTTCGTGCTGCGCCAGAGGTTGGGACCGCCAGCCAGCAGCGTGTTCGAGTTGTTCGGGTCTAGTATGAAGGGGGAGATGAAGTTGGGGACGTTCGAAACGGCGTCCGTTAGTCCGGTAGAAAGTGACGGGTTAGTGATTAGTGACGAGCTCACTCCCCCGTTGGTGCTACGGTGTATTCCCATCCACTGAGTCTCGCCGTAGAAATAGTTCGGGTCCGCCTGGTCAGCCGCGCACCAGCCGCCGTCCGAGCCAGCCGTCATGTTCCAACCCTCCGTGCCGCCGGTGTAGCGTTGCGTGCCGTTGTCTTGTGTGCCGCCGACGATGTAGCCGGTCGTTGCGTTACCAGCGCCGCCGTAGAACTGCGTGATGCCCAGGTTGTTGTTAAGCTCCTGCCAACCAGCAGTGTATGACGGAGGGTTGTTGCCAACAGTGTACACGTCGCTCGCGCGATAAATACCGCCATCATTGCCGAAGAAGACGGTCTTATTCGAGGCGCCGTTGAACAGAGGCGACTCTACTATCATGTGATTGTCCGCGTGTGCGGAAGTCCCGGGCGTGCTCCCGGAGTTGCTGATCCTGGTGAAGTTCACCCCGCCGTTGGTGCTGCGCCAGAGCTCTATGCCTCCGACGATGACTATGTTTGGGTTGGTCGGGTCCACCCAGACGATGTTGTTGTGCCAGCCCTGCGTGCCCAGGTAGTTGGTGCCGGTGTTGACGAGCGAATAGGTCTGCCCCCCGTCGCTAGAGCGCCAGACCTCGCCGGAGTTGATCTCCACGCCCGCATAAACTACGGAAGTGTTGCTACGTGCGTACGCCACCTCTATGCGCCCAGTCGTGGGCAGACCCGTGGCGAGTGTCCAGCTCAAGCCCCCGTCAGTCGAGTAACGCGCGCCTGCGCCGGCCGTTCCAGAGGCGATGGCCTTGCTCCCGTTCGTCGGGTCGAAGTTGAGGTCGAGCGTTCTAATAGTGCTCCTCTGGCTCCAGTTGGCGCCGCCGTCCGTACTGCGCCAGATGCCTGTAGCGGTCCCTGCGAGTATTACCTGGCCGTCGGGGCTTATGGTGATGCGGTTGACCAAGAGCCAGTTGATGTTTGCCGTGGAGGGGAGCTGCGCCCAGGTGGCGCCGCCGTCGGTCGTCTTGAAGACGCCAGCGCCGCGCCGTGAGCCGCTGTTGCTGAAGCCCTCACCTGTCCCGGCGTAGAGCGTGTTCGGGTCGTTGGGGTCTATCACCATAGTGCTCACGGCCAGGTTAGCCATGAAGTCGTCGAGCGCGACCCAGCTCGCGCCGCCGTTCGTGGTCTTCCAGATGCCGCCGCTGACGCTCCCGACCCACATCGTCTGCGTATCTGTGGGGTGAATCACTATGGATCGTATGCGCCCGCCCACGTTGCCAGGCCCGAGCCATGTCCAGCCGGCAGGCTGTATGCCCCCCACGTCCACCGAGTCCCACTTCTTCGCGGGCTGCTTGGCCGAGGGCCACGCGCGCGTGTCCACGGGCATGCGCCTGGCCTCCTCCCAGGCGCGCACCAGCGCGCCGTCGGGGATGCGCCCGTGCTCGTCCACCAGCGAGAGCATGCGCCAGCGCTCTGCGTCGTCCGGCCCGTCCTGCTTCGGCCCTTCCCACTCCTCTTCCTCGCCCTCCCCGCCGGCCACTGCCTCGGTCGGCGTCAGGCGCGCCAGATCTTCGCCCACGCCCGCGCCGGGCTCGTCGCCGACGAACTTGCTGAAAGGCTCGTGGGCGGCGTCGGGCACGGCCTGAGTGACCGCGCCGCGCGCCTCGGCCGCCGGCTCGACCGCTACGCCACCCCCGGGCGCGACACCGCGGCTGGGGGCGTGTGCGCGGTCCGGCGGTGCGGTGCGCAGTGTTAGTAGTAGGGAGGCGAAGGCGATGGAGGCGGTCAGAAGGATAAATCGCCCGGGGAACTTAGTGAGAAGATTCTTCGACATTAATATAATTGGCTCAATGGCGAATCAACTATGGGTTATCGGGATGAGCGGAATTAAGATTTATCGCACGACCTTTTTCAAATTCGGTAAGGGCAGGATATACCTCTCGACAAGCTTATAACACATTAGAAACAAAACGATACTTAATCTTTCCTAATTCCTGATTTATCCAACATTGGTGTACACCGACAGGGTATCGTGGAGGAAAGGAAGGCAGCAGCTAACTGAAGCTGAAAAAGGACATAAAAATGGTAGGCGCGCGCGGATTTGAACCGCTGACCCCTACCGTGTCAATTTCAGAACCGAATCTTCATCGGGTTCTTCACGCCCAAGAAAATCCAGAATTGCAGTTCTGGCATCGTCGTTGATTCCGTTTTGAGCCAGGTAGCGCGAGAAGATGTCAACGGCGCGGTCAAAGGTCATGGTTGAGACCATCGCGGCATAGCGAATGGCTTGCAGTTCCATGTGTCCGCCGTCTTCAGTTCTTTTCAGCTCAAGGACAAAAAGATTAGCGTCTTTATCCAGGCCAAGTAGATCAATCCGGCGCTTAGACTCTTCCCATTCTCCAAACTCTTCGGCAATGATCAGAGTTTCAAGCAGAATTATGTCAATCTGCTTCTTTAACAAACGTTGAAGGTTAGATTTCGCTCAAACCTGCTTGGTCAAAAGTGGTTTGCGAAACCCTGATCCCTGTAGTCGTTGCAACCAAAACTTCCGACTAACGACTATATTTAGTGCATAAGTCGATTTCACAGAACGATTGTTTTGTGGGCTTCACGCTGCACTACCCTTCAGGCTTCCAATGGCGTTAAATGGTCGTCGCAGGTTGCGATGTGTCATAAAGGATGAGCGCCAGCCCTCATCGCTTCTCGGGTGGGATTTGTGTCTACACCTCTCCGTTATTCAACAAAAGGCTCAAGTGTGTAATTGAATGACCAGCACCTCTGTATAGTAGTGACTCAAACGACTTAGGGGCAGCCAATGAGCTGCCCCTAACTTATTGAAATGATTGGTGGAGCAGAGGAGGGTCGAACTCCTGACCTCCGCATTGCGAACGCGGCGCTCTGCCAAACTGAGCTACTGCCCCACGCCTCTCAACTGGAAGGAAATATTAGAGAGCCAGTGGGGCTTCTGTCAAGCACCCGTGTTGATTTAGACGGGATGTTAGCAGAGCCTTGAGGCGACATCCGCAGTGGCTCGGGGGAGCTTGTTCGGCCCGCGCATAAGCCTGCCTTTTATTGGTTCGGTGCGAGTAGGCGGGCTGCTGCGGCTATCGCCTCGTCGAGTTTATGGACATTGTGGCCGCCGCCCTGCGCCATGTCGGGGCGACCGCCGCCGCGCCCGTCGAGCAGAGAGCAAGCCTCGCGCATCAGCGCGTTCATGTCGCCGGGAGCATCCGTCGAGCGGGCGAAGACGAGGCGTGCTGTTGCGCCGTCGCGCGAGCCGAGCAGCGCGATTGTCTGCGGGTGAGAGACGACGGCCAGCGCAAGGTGTTTCAGGGCTTCGGCCTCACGCCCGTCGAATGTGCGTGCGATGAGACGCAGGCCGTTGTTCGGGCCGGGCAAAGCAGTTCTGACAAGCTCATCGCCTTCAGTACGCGCCGCCGCTTCCTCCAGCGTGCGGATGCGCCGCGAGAGTTGTTTATTCTCTTCGAGCAGGCGAGCGACCGCCAGAGGCGCTTCGTCGCGCGCGATGCTGAAGAGGGAAGCGACGCGGCGCGCCGTCTTGTTGGCGCGGGCGTAATCTGCCAGCGCGCGGCGGCCAGCGACGAACTCGATTCTGACCAGACCCTTTGCTCGCTCCCAATGGCGCGTGGCGATCAGTCCGACCTCGCCCGTGCGCTGTGCGTGCGTGCCGCCGCAGGGGCTCAGGTCGAAGTCCTCAATCTCTATGATGCGAAGCTCGCCCGCGCGCTCGGAGTCTTTCCGAAGGGGAAGCTCTGCGGCCTCTTCCGCCGTGACGAGCCTGACCTGAACGGGCCTGTCTTCCCAGATGATGCTGTTAGCCAGCCCGATGGCCTTCTCTATACGCTCGTCCGTCGGGTCCTGGAGCGCGAGGTCTATCTCTGACGCCTCATCCATCATGCGGAAGCTGCGCGTCTCCGCCCCGTAGAGAGCGATGAATGCCTGCGAGAGAATGTGCTGGCCCGTGTGCTGTTGAATATGATCTAGGCGGCGCTCCCAATCCACGCGTCCCTTGACGGTCGCGCCAACCTGCGGGGCACGTCCCTGTATGACGTGAAGCACGCTCCCGTCCTCCTGATCTATGCACTCGACGACGGGCGCGCTATCCAGCAGCCCCGTATCGCTCGGCTGACCGCCGCCCGTGGGGTAAAACGCCGTGCGGTCGAGTGTGACGGCGCACCACCCGCTGACGCTCTCTGTGACCGATTGAACGCGCGCCTCAAACTCGGTCAGGTGCGAATCTCTATAGTAGAGTCGTTCGGTTGTGCTCATATCGAATGTTTCGGAAAAGATGATCGCTTCAGTTCTAATGAAGGCCAACAAGCTAACGGACGCCGGGCCGGAGCGTCAAGCCATTTTGGATTTTGGATGTTGGAGCGGCAGGCATGTGAGCTTGAAAGGTCGCATCCGAAATTCAAGACGGATGAAGCGTTAATCCGAAATCCAAAATGGTTTAATTCCATTTTTGACAACCTCGGGAATAAGATTGGATAATCCGGCGCGTCTCCCAAACCATCCATGATGATTGTTTTCGTAAACCAGTGGAGCGAATCCTGCCTATGATGCCTCGCTACCCGTTAGCGGTCAGACGCGCGGCCCTCTCGGTGGCGCTCATCCTTCTATGCTGCGTCGTCGCGATTGCGTCGCCCAAAGAGACACCGCTCGCCGCCATTAACTATCGCCTCTCTATGACGCGCCCGGCTTCGCATCTCTTCGAGGTCAAGATCGAAGTCGAGCTGGGAGCGGCGGCGGCGGATGATCACCTCGATTTTCAGATGCCGCGATGGTCGCCCGGTCGCTATGCGGTCTTCAACTTCGCCGTCAACGTGCAGGAGTTTACGGCCCTGCCGACGCCGTCCGCCTGCCCCGACACCCAAATCTGTATTGAAACCCCTTTGCCCGTCTCAAGGCTGGACGATCAGACATGGCGCGTCGAGACGCGCGGCAATAAAAGAGTGATCGTCAGTTACAAGGTCTTCGGCGACAATCTGTCGGGCACTTTCTCGCAGCTCAACGAGCGGCATGCGAACTACAACGGCGGCTCGGTCTTTATGTACATCGTCGGACATAAGCCCGACCCCGTGCGCCTGCATATTGACCCGCCGCCGGGATGGCGCATCGTCAACGGGCGAATGGAGAGCCTGAGCCAGCGCGATTGGCAATTTCCGAACTACGACCTGCTGATTGATACGCCGATGGAGATCGGGCCTAACTGGACGATGGAGCAATTCGAGGTCGGCGGCAAGACGTATCGGGTCGTGGTGCATTCGCTCGGCGCGGAGGGTGGAAAGCGAAGTCTGCTCGTGCGCGAGATCGAGCGCATCGTGCGGGCGGAGACGGCCATGTGGGGCGAGCCGGAATTCGACTCCTATACGTTTCTGCTGCATTTCGCCGCCGACGGCCAGTCCGGCGACGGGATGGAGCATCTGACCTCGACGCAGATCATCCTCCCGGGCTCTCTCGCCGATCAGGGGATGCTCGAAGAGGCGCTCGACGGTGTGGCCCACGAATTCTTTCACGTCTGGAACGTCAAGCGGCTGCGCCCAGTCGAGCTTGGCCCATGGGATTTTACGCGCCCTCTGAGCACGCGCAGCCTGTGGATCGCCGAGGGCATCACGAACTACTACGGACACCTGATGCAACGCCGCGCCGGAATCTGGACTGAGGCCGAGTTTTTGGAGACACTGTCGCGCCAGATCGCCGAGGTTGAGAACGCGCCCGGCAGCCGTCTGATGAGCGCCGAAGATTCCTCCGTCTCCGCCCCCTTTCTGGACGGCGGGACGTACACGCAGCTCACCAATCTGGCTAACACCTCCGTTAGTTATTACACGAAGGGCGAAGTTCTGGGCCTCGTGCTTGACCTGCTGATACGGCGCGAGACCGAGGGGCGCGCCTCGCTCGACGACGTGATGCGACTCATGTACAGAAGGTTTTACCTTGAGAGCCCGGCGGCGACTTACTATCTTCGCGGGCGCGGCTACACCAACGAAGATTTCGAGCGCGCGGCATCAGAGGTCGCGGGCAAAGACTTACGCGACCTCTTTCAGCGCTACGTGCGCGGCGTGGAGACCCCGCCTTACGATCAAGCGCTCGCAACGGTCGGCCTGCACCTCGTACGCGCGACGCGTGGCGGGCGCGCGCGCGCCGTTAACAGCACGCGTGAGACGCAAACAAGCCCACGGCCAGACGAATACCGCATCGAAGAATTAAGAGACGCCTCGCCACAGGCGCGCGCCCTTCGCGCCGCGTGGACGAAATAAAAAAACAAGGATGAAGGATGAAGGATGAAAGGAATGCTTTAATGACTTTCATGTCTTGAAAGCTTTTACTTCATCCTTCCGCCTTCGTCCTTCATCCTTGCGTTTGCGGTGTGATGACTTCGATTGGGTCGGGCATGATGTCGAAGGTCATGGGCGGGCGTCCGATGATTTCGCCGTCAACCTGTACGAGGACATCGCCCGTGGCCCTGACGCGTGTGCCGCGCTTGAAGAAGATGCCGTGCGTGCCGGGACGCACGCCTGCGCGCATGGCGAGCGAGAGCAGGCGAAGGTAGCGTAGACGGCTGCGAGAGTTGATGACGCAAACCTCGAACTCCGGCTTGTCGAGCCGAGCGCGGGGCGTGATCGAAAGGCCGCCGCCGTAATGCGGCGCTTTGCCTATGGCCGCAAACGTTCCCTCGAAAACTTCTTCGTTAACCTCTATCCGAAAGGGCACCGGTTGCCAGCGCAGCAGATGGCCCATGCCCGAATACCAGAACGCTCCTTTGCCGATGCGCCGCTTCAAGCGCGGGCGCACGGCTTCAACTATTGAGGCGTCGAGCCCGACGCCTGCCATCAGGAGGAAGTAACGATGCTCGCCCGTCGCTTCTATGTTTGCGCGCCCGACGTATATGGGACGCGACAGCCCGCGCGCGATCACCTCGACCGCCCTGTCTACACGTGAGGGAAGATTGAGCTCGTGCGCCAACACGTTGGCCGTGCCGCGCGGCCAGATACCGATTCGCACGTCCGTGCCGACCAAGCCTTGCAGAGCCTCGTTGATCGTCCCGTCGCCGCCCGAAATGATCACTTCGCGCACGCCGCGCTCGGCTGCGCTTTGGGCCAGAAGCGACGCCTCGCCGGGGCCGCTCGTGCTTAAGACCTCGACTTCGACGCCGCGCTCGCCCAGCAGCTCGCGGAAGCGCGCGACCTCCCGCGCGCGATGACGGCCTCCGCGTCCCGCGTTCGGATTCGAGATCAAGACGACTGTGCGCTCGGTCATAAGGTTTCAAGCGTGAACCGCAAATCGCATGCCCTTAAGTCTTAAAGCCCGTGGTTTACTCTATAATGGACGCGCGCGTTTCGGTTCGAGCGCCTCCGGCGAGCGCTTGGCCCACAGGTGTCGGATAAATACTGCCCACAAAGGGACGTTACTATGACGAAGCATGAGTCGCAAATTCCCACGCGGCGTGAGCTGCTGGTCTTGCTCGCCATTTATCTGGCGGGCTTTACGGCGCTGGCGATTCGCCCCTACGACCGCGCCGACTGGGCTATGGAAAACTTCTTTCCCGTCTCGATGCTCGTCGTGCTTCTCGCGACCTATCGCTACTTCAAGTTCACGCGCCTCTCCTATTACCTGCTCTTCTTTTATCTCTTCGTTCAATCCTACGGCGGGCACTACACCTACGCGCTGACCCCACCCTTTAACTGGCTGCGCGACGAGTTTCATCTTTCGCGCAACCACTACGACCGCGTCGCCCATTTCATGCTCGGCTTTCTGATGGCGATCCCGATCAGGGAGATTCTACTGCGCTTCGTCGAGACCTCGCGCCGCTGGATGGCTTTTCTGACGGCGGCCATCGTACTCGCCATCGGCGCGTTCTACGAGTTCATAGAATGGTGGGTGGCCGTGCTGGTCACTCCCGAGCTCGGCGACAAGTTCCTCGGCACGCAGGGCGACATCTGGGATTCACACTGGGACATGTTCCTCGCACTCGTCGGCGCAATCATCACGCTCGCCATCTTCATGCGACTACATGACAAACAACTCGGGAAGACACAGGGCGAAGGATGAAAGGAATGCTGTTCATTCTTGAATGCTGTAATGTCTCGAAAGATTTTACTTCATCCTTCCGCCTTCATCCTTCATCCTTGCTTTTGAGCGTCAGTAGCCTTGAGACGATCTCGCGCGCGGCGTTGGGGCGTGCGAGGCGGCGCGCGTTTGATTGCATCGCGCTAAAGCGCGACGGGTCGGCAACGAGCCGGTCAATCTTGTAGGCGAGCGCCGGCAGGTTATTGCAGCGAATCGCGACGCCGTCTTCCAGCAGGTGATCGGAGTTGCGCTCTTCCTGTCCGGGAATCGGGTTGACGATGACGAAGACCAGACCTTTGGCGAGCGCCTCACTCGTGGTCAGCCCGCCGGGCTTGCCGAGCAGAATGTCCGAGGCGGACATGTACTCGTCCATCTCCTTCGTAAAGCCCACGGGCCTGATCGAGACGCGCGCGCCCGGCGCAAACCCCCGTGCCAACCCCTCAATACGCTCTTTCAGCTCCGCGTTACGACCGCACAGCGCGACGACCTGAACCGGGCCACGCATCTCTGTAAGGGATTGAATGATGTGCTCCATCGGGCCGACGCCGAAGCCCCCGGCTGAAAGTAGAATCGTCAGCACGTCCTGCCTGAGCTGATGCTTGTCGCGCATCGCGCGCTTATCTTTCTCCAGGGCGAAGACCGGGTCGATGGGAATGCCCGAGACGGTGAGCTTCTCCTTCGGGATGCCGAGCTTCTCCATGTGTACGCGCGTCTCTTCGAGGGCCACGAAGTAGTGCTCGTAGTGATGACACAGCCACATCGCGTGGACATCGAAATCCGTCACGACTATCGCCTGACGGCTCGTGATCCTCTCTTTGGCCCTCAGCCATGAGATGATCTCTGCCGGCAGAAAGTGTGTGCAGACGATGATCTCCGGCTGATACTCTTTGAGCATCCTGACGAAGGGACGCGTGTTGAGCTTGTCGAGCGCGAGCCGTCGTCGCTCGTTCTTCCAGGGCTTGTCCAGATGATCGTAGAGCCAGCCTAAGACCTCCGGCGTCTTATTGACCATCTCAAGATAAGCCTTCGAGTAGAGATGACGAAACAGCTTGTTCGTGTAGGCGAGCGTATCCACGTGGCGCACCTCAAGGCTCGCCCCCGTCTCCACAATCGCGCGCTCAACGGCATCCGCCGCCCGCATGTGGCCCGCCCCGGCAGAGGCCGACAACACCAACACTTTCCTGAACATACTTTTGAGAGCAAGGATGAAGGCGGAAGGATGAAGGATGAAACAATAGCTCAGGTTAATGGAATGCTTCATCTAACACTGCTTTTACTTCATCGTTGCCGCCTTCATCCTTCATCCTTTCTATTCAAGGCGGTAGTTGGGCGCTTCCTTCGTGATGATTACGTCGTGGACGTGGGATTCGCGCAGGCCGGCGGCGCTGATACGGACGAAGCGCGTCTTTTCCTGAAACTCTTTGATGGTGCGGCAGCCCGTGTAGCCCATCCCGGCGCGCAGGCCGCCGATGAGTTGCGTGACCATGTCGGACATCGTGCCCTTGTAGGGAACGCGCCCCTCTATGCCTTCGGGGACGAGCTTTGATTCGATGTCGATCTGCTCCTGACTGTAGCGGTCGCGCGAGCCTTCGCGCATCGCGCCGATGGAGCCCATCCCGCGATAGGTCTTAAAGGAGCGGCCCTGAAAGAGGATGACTTCGCCGGGCGCTTCTTCGGTTCCGGCAAAGAGCGAGCCGATCATGACCACGTCAGCGCCCGCCGCAATCGCTTTCGCGACATCGCCCGAGAATTTCACGCCGCCGTCGGAGATCAGCGGGACATTGCTATCTCTCGCCGCCTCGACGCACTCCTGTATGGCCGTGATCTGCGGGACGCCCGCGCCCGTCACGACTCGCGTCGTGCAGATCGAGCCCGGCCCTATGCCGACCTTAACGGCGTCCACACCGGCGTCAATCAGCTCGCGCGTCGCATCGGTCGTGGCGACGTTGCCCGCGATCAACTGCGTGTCGCTGTAGCGGCGCTTGATCTCGCGCACGGCCTCTATGACGCGCGTGGAGTGGCCGTGCGCGGTATCAACCACGAGGCAATCGACGCGTGCGCGGACGAGTTCATCCGCTCGCTCGCGGAAATCGCCGGTCGCGCCGATGGCGGCGGCGACACGGAGTCGGCCCAGGTCATCCTTCGCAGCCGTCGGATACTTGATCGCCTTCTGTATGTCTTTGACGGTGATCAATCCCTTGATATGTTTGTCGCCGTCGATGACCAGCAGCTTTTCGATGCGATGCTTTTGGAGCACGGCCTTGGCCTGTTCGAGCGTCGTCCCGACCGGCACTGTGACGAGCGGCTGGCGGGTCATCACGTCTGAGACGGGGATGTCGAAACGCGTCTCGAAGCGCAGGTCGCGGTTGGTGATGATGCCGACGAGGTGGCCGTCCTCGTCCACGACCGGAACACCGCTGATCTTATAACGCTCCATCACGGCGAGGGCTTCGCGCACGGGACGGTCTGGCCGTATCGTCACGGGGTCGACGATCATGCCCGACTCAGAGCGCTTCACCTTGTCCACCTCCTCTGCCTGCCGGGCGATGGATAGATTCTTGTGAATAACGCCGATGCCGCCCTGCTGCGCCAGAGCGATGGCGAGCGACGCTTCCGTGACCGTGTCCATGGCGGAAGAGCAGAGCGGAATCTGCAAGCGAATGCCTCGCGTAAACTGCGTAGAGGTGTCAGTCTCGGCGGGCAGGACATCGCTGCGTGCCGGAACCAGCAGAACATCATCGAACGTGAGACCTTCAGGAAGATTGGGCGTGATCATAATTACTCCTCTAAAAGCAAGGATGAAGGCGGAAGGATGAAGGATGAAGTAAAGGCATTCTTTTCATCCTCTCTGTTAATTGCTTTCATCCTTCATCCTTCGGTTGCGCCAAGTATAAAATGAAATCGCCCGCGATTGAAGCGGGCGCATAGGAGTCTTATCGTCCTTGTCATCAGGTGCGCAGGGCAGACCTTTATCATCTGCGCGCATGGCCTGCACTGCACGAGAGTGGTTATTGCAGAAACCGTTCGTAATCGTCCTTGCTCACGCTCATCTCGGCGAGCGAGCCCTTCATGTTCAGGGGCAGTTTCGCCGGACGACCGTTGATAGTTATCGCCAGCGAGGCGGCTTTGTCCTTCGAGCACTGTATCTTCAGGCCGCGCTCCGGGGTGAACTCCTTCGTCTCGTCCGTTTGCAGATTGCCCGCGAAGGCCGATTTCGGGCTCGCGTCGTCCACGTAGACGCGCAGCCAGACCTGTTCGCCGACGGCCTTGATTTGAATCTGGAAGCCGCTCGTCGCGGCTGTCGCGTTATTGGTTTGAGTCGCGGAAGGCACTGCCGTTGACGCGCCCTGACTTGCGGCTGTCTGAGCAGGCTGAGCGTTATTGGTTTGCGTCGTGTTGCCTGCGGGACGCGTCTCCTGCCGGCGTTGATACCAGTGGAGCGCGGCGTAGACGCCGAGCGAGAGAATGGTCAAAATCAGGATCGTCAAAAGGAGCGTGACGATGGGCGAGCGCGTGGAGCTGCCGTCCGTGTAGACGTGAGATTTATAGGGCGTGTTCGCGGGCTCTTCGGAGGTGTCGCCCTGCTCGCGCAACGCGTGCGTGTAAGCCTCTATGGCCTGCTTCTCGTCGTAGCCGATGTAGCGCGCGTAGGCTTTGATGAAGCTTCGATTGAAGATGCCGCCCGGAAGGCGCTTGAAATCATTGGCCTCTATCGCTTCCAGATAACGCATGGAGATGCGAGTCTGCTCGGAGATTTCGCGCAGAGAGATACCGCGCGCCTCGCGGGCGAGCCGCAACTGTTCTCCAAAAGATGCTGCCATCACCAATCTGCGTCCAACCTCAGTCGTTGATCAGGGGGGCTTAGCCTCATGGCGCTCCGAGTCTTCGCAGAAAACCTCAATGCTCTCTCAGTCGTTCCACAGCAAACCCTTATTGGCTGGACTTTTACGCTGCGGGCAAAGTGCCTTTGGCGCGAACTATAGCGTTTGCCGGGAAACGTTGTCAAACTTTTGTGCTACAAAAGTTTGCGCGTCTCTTGATTCTTCTCGCGCACAGGACTAGGATGGAGCGTACGATCAACCCGGAATACACGTTTTAACTTCTACCATAGGAAAAGTGAGGATTAAAACTGATGCCTCTCGAAGCACTCGGAATGGTTGAGACCAAAGGCTTTGTCGGAGCCGTCGAGGCCGCCGACGCGATGGTCAAGGCCGCCAACGTAACGCTTTTAGGAAAAGAATATATCGGCGCCGGTTATGTGACGATCTTCGTGCGCGGCGATGTCGGCGCGGTCAAAGCCGCGACGGACGCCGGGGCGGCAGCCGCACGAAGAGTCGGCGAGCTGATCAGCGTACACGTCATCCCTCGCCCGCACGGAGAGGTCGAGCGCGTGCTGCCCACGAACGGTCGCACGGGCTTTAGCCCGGACGAGCGCGCCGTCGGCGCGGGCGAGCGCGGCCAGCTCGGCGAAGGCGATCAGGGCCGCTCCCTGTCCACGGGGACGCGCGAGAACAATAAAGAGCGAGCCAAGTGATTCTGGGTTTTAGATTTTGGATTTCGGATTGAAAGACGACCGGTCAATCTCATTCAATCCGCTCTGTAATCCAAGATCCAAAATTCAAAATCAAAAATAGCTTGGAGGTTGCGTCATGTCAGTTGATAAAGACCTCGTATCGGTACAGCAGGCGCGCGATCTGATCGAAGCGGCGCATCGCGCGCAGGTCGAGTTAGCGCGATTCGATCAGGCCAAGATTGATCGCATCTGCGAAGCGATGGCGAGGGCGGCCCTTAAGGAGTCTGCGCGGCTCGGCGCGATGGCCGTCGAAGAGACGGGCATGGGTATCCCGGACGACAAGCGCGAGAAGAATCGTTTCGCCTCCGAAGATGTCTGGAACTACTTTCGCAACGTCCGCACGGTCGGCGTCGTCTCCGAATCGAAAGACGTGGTGGAGATCGCCAGCCCGCGCGGCGTCGTCTGCGGCATCATCCCTTCCACGAACCCCACCTCGACGGCGATCTTCAAATGCCTGATCGCCACCAAATCGCGCAACGCCATAGTGCTTTCGCCGCATCCTTCGGCGGCGCGATGTATCAACGAGGCGGTCAAAGTCGTCAAGGAAGCCGCGATCAGGGAAGGCTTGCCGGCGGACGCCATCGGGTGCATGACGACCGCCACCATCGAGGGCACGGAAGCCTTGATGAAGCACAAGCAGACCGCCGTCATCCTTGCGACGGGCGGTATAGGGTTGGTGCGCGCAGCTTACTCTTCCGGCAAGCCAGCCTTCGGCGTCGGCCCGGGCAACGTCCCTGTCTTCGTCGAGAGGACAGCCGACGTGGCGAAGGCCGTGCAGGACATTCTGACCGGCAAGACCTTTGACAACGGAACGATCTGCGCTTCGGAGCAGGCGGTCGTCTGCGATGCTCCCATCGAAAGGGAGGTGCGCGAGCAGTTCAAAGCGCAGGGCGGTCATTTCCTTTCGGCGGCGGAAGCAGACCAATTGGCGAAGGTCGTCGCCACGCCGCAGCGTTCACTGAATCCGGGCATCGTCGGCAAGTCCGTCGAGGTCATAGCGAAGATGGCCGGCCTGAGTGTTCCGCCGGGCACGCGCTGCCTGATGGCTGATGTGGGCGGCGTCGGGCGCGAGCACCCGCTCTCCATGGAGAAGCTCTCGCCCATACTCGCCTTCTACGTCGAGGACGGCGTCGAGCGCGGGGCTGCGCGCTGTTTTGAAGTTCTGAGCTACGGCGGCATGGGCCACACCGCAGGCATTCACACGCGCTCGCGCGAGGCGGCCATACGCTACGGCAACGAGATGCCTGCCTCGCGCGTCACCGTCAATACGCCGACCACGCACGGAGCTATCGGATTCTCGACAGCGCTCCCGCCCTCGATGACCCTTGGCTGCGGCTCGTGGGGCGGCAACGTCACTTCGGACAACGTCTCGCCTCTGCACCTGATGGACATCAAGCGCGTGGCGTTCGAGACCCGCCCGGTCAAGAGCGCGCGCCCCGCCGTCAAGGCCGAGCAGCAGAGCGCCGAGGCGGCGCAGCCCATCTTTGCAAGAAGCGCTGGCCCGGAGACTCAACAACCGTCCGCCTCTGTGGGAGGCGCTGCGCCGCGCAACATCGGTCGTGAAGAGATAGCCGCCATCGTTGATCGCTTTCTGGCGGGCCGTCGCCCCGATCAGTCTACAACCGGGCAACAGCAGCCGCTCCATGCTTCCACAGCGCCAGCGAACTATCAGCCAGTGATAGATACCGAGGCGGGCACTATGTACGACAGATCACAGGCTGCGCCGCAGCCTTCAGCCGCGCCTCAGGCCGCCGACGCACAGAATGGCGGAAACGGCTCGACCGCAGCACAGGCTACGAGCGCACAGGCATCCGGGAGCGCTCCGCCACCGTCCGCCAAAGCGAGCGCGCCAGCCGCGCCTTCAAACGGCGGCGCAGTAGTGCAGGCGGCAAGCGGCAACGGTCATAAGGCCACGGATTTCGTCAGCGAAGACGACGTGCGCCGCGCCATCCAGAAGGGCGAAAAGATTTACATCAACTCCAAGACGATCATCACGCCCGCCGCGCGCGACATGGGCGACCCGGCAGAGGTGTTCGCGAAAGGATGAAAAGAGCGGGCCGGGTGTCGGGGGATAGGGGCTAGTCAAAAAGCTCCGATCGATCACCCGACCGCCGGCCTCAACCCCTGACCTATGTTTTTAGGCAAAGTCGTCGGCACGGTCTGGTCTACCAAGAAGACGCCCGATTTGGAGGGCGTCCGTTTTTTGATCGTGCATCCGTATGATCTGGATAAAGAGCCGACGAAAAACATCGTCGTCGTCGCAGACCGCCTCGGCGCAGGCGCGGGCGAAATCGTGATGTGTGCTTACGGCAAGGCTGCGCGCACAGCCATCGGCAATCAGGACATGTCCATTGAAGCGGCGGTCGTCGCCATCGTCGACCGGATGGACTTACAGGACGCCGAATCCGAAGAGATACGCCGCGCCTCGCGCGAGCTTCGTACGTGAATTGAACGATGGCAAACGAAGAATTGATTTACAGGATTACGCGCGCCGTTTACGGACGGCTCGGCGCGAGCGCCGATGAGCAGACGGTCGAGCAGCTGGTGACGGACGTGTACCGCGCGGTCGAGCCGGCTCTCGGCGATAACGGGGGCGGCGCGGCAAGGGGCACGACGAGCGCGCGAGAGCGAGAGGCACGTCGCGAGGGCTCGGCTGAGCGTCTGGTCATCTCCGTCTTCGGAGTAGATCATCCGGGCATCGTCGCCGCTGTCTCGCAGGTGCTGGCCGACGCACAGTGCAGTATCGTTGACATCAATCAGACAGTTGTACAGGGTAAGTTCGCGATGGTCATCATCGCCGACATAGCGCGCGCGCGTGAATCGGCCACGGCGCTCAAGGAGCGTTTTCGCAAAGAGGGCGAGCGCCTCAGCGTTCACATCTACGCCCAACGCGAAGACCTCTTCAACGCCATGCACAGAATATGAAAAGAGGGGTTCTAGGGGTCGGGGGGCGGTTGAAACGGTCTTCCCTGACCCCCGGCCCACGACCCCTAAGCCCCTGTCTTTATGGAGCCTGAAATATCACGTCGGTGCAAATCGTGTGGCGCTGCTGTTCGCAGCCGCGCGGGGTTCTGCCCGCAATGCGGTGCTGTCGTCGGCAGCCCGGAGGAAGGGAACGCCGCCCCCCCGGTCGAAATGCAGGAGGCCTCGTCGGGCCGTGAAGATGTCGTGCCGTCGGCCAGTGCGCCGGAAGCATCTTCGCCGGAGACGCCTGTGACGGCTGTGGAGACTGTCGATGCGGCGGGCCTTGCAGCGCGTGAAGAGGTCGTGCCTGCCAACATCGTTTCGACGAATGAAAGGGACGGGCAGGCTGAAGTCGTGACGAGTGCTGCGGCAGCAGCCCCGGCAGTAGAGACGACAGACGCCGAGCCGACGCGCAGGCATCGCGTGAAGGTCGCGGCGCGGGACGCCGTGGAGGGCAAGATAGCCCCGCGCGTTGAGAAGATGCGGCGCGCTTCGACGGTCGTGCTCGATGAGGCGGCGGATGATCCGGGCCTGCGTTTCGTGCTGATAGCAGCCCTGCTCATACTGCTCTCGCTGGGCCTTGTCCTGCTCAGTCAAATCCTCAAATAGGAAGGCGCTCTCTCTTTCGCTCAGTCCTTATGGAATACACACAGGCGGAAATCTTGCAGACCGTGCGTATGACGGAGATGGAGCATCTGGACGTACGCACCGTCACGCTCGGCCTTTCTCTGCGCGATTGCGTGAGCGATTCCGTAGAGAGGACGGCTGCGCGCGTGCGCGAGAAGATAGGGCGCGTCGCGGCGCGTCTGGTTGCGACCGTCAACGAGATCGGCGACGAGGTGGGCCTGCGTATCGCCAACAAGAGAATCTCGATCACTCCAGCCTCCATGATCGCCGAGAATGCGCGGGGTCGCGAAGACCTGTTGCTGTTGGCCCACGCCATAGACGAAGCCGCCGGAGAGGTCGGCGTGGATTTCATCGGCGGCTACTCCGCGCTGGTTCATAAGGGATGGACGCGCTCTGAAAACTCTTTTCTGGATTCGATTCCCGAGGCGCTGGCGACGACCGCTCGCCTCTGCTCATCGCTCAATGTGGCGACGACGCGCTCCGGTATCAATATGGATGCCGTCAGGCGCACGGGCCACTTGATTAAAGAGATGGCCGAGCGCACGCGCGACAGCGGCGGGTTGGCGTGCGCCAAGTTCGTCTGCTTCGCCAACGCCGTCGAGGACAATCCCTTTATGGCTGGCGCGTTTCATGGCGTGGGCGAGCCTGAGGCGGTCATCAACGTCGGCGTCTCGGGGCCGGGCGTGGTCAATCATGCCGTGCATCATGCCCCTGAGGATTTGCCGCTGCACGAGCTGGCGGAGATTATCAAGAAGCTCTCGTTTAAGCTCTCGCGCGCCGGTGAGCTCGTCGGGCGCGAAGCGGCGCGTCGCTTAGGGATTCCCTTCGGCATCATCGATCTGAGTCTTGCGCCCACGCCAGTGCCCGGAGATTCCGTCGCAGCCATCATCGAGGGCATGGGGTTCGAGCGCGCAGGCACGCACGGCACGACAGCCGCTCTGGCCCTTCTGACCGACGCCGTGAAGAAGGGCGGCGCGATGGCCTCGGCCTCTGTCGGCGGTATGAGCGGCGCGTTCATACCCGTCTCGGAAGACGCGAACATGATTGAAGCGGCGCGCGTGGGCGCGCTCTCCCTTGATAAACTGGAGGCATGGACGAGCGTGTGCTCGGTCGGCATAGACATGGTCGCCGTGCCGGGCAAAACCTCAGCCGAGACCATCAGCGCGATCATCGCCGACGAGATGGCCGTCGGCGTGATGAATAACAAGACGACAGCCGTGCGCATCATCCCCGTGCCGGGCCGCGAGGTGGGCGAGATGGTGGAGTTCGGCGGGCTCCTGGGAAGCGCACCCGTCATGCCCGTCAACGCCTTTTCAAGCGACACGTTCATACGCCGGGGGGGGCGCATCCCCGCGCCGATCCATTCACTGAGAAATTAGCGCGTATTCGAAACCAATTATTTGAGAGGATGAGGATAAGCATGGAAGCACTCGGCATGGTGGAATGCATGGGACTGGTGGCGATGATCGAGGCGGCGGATGCGATGGTCAAGTCCGCCAACGTCACGCTCGTCGGCTATGAGAAGATTGACGCGGGGCTCGTGACGGCGATTGTGCGGGGCGATGTGGCGGCGGTCAGGAGCGCCGTGGATGCCGGAGCGGCTGCCGCCTCGCGCGTCGGCACAGTGGTCGCCACGCACGTCATCCCGCGCCCGCATGCTGAGGTCGATCAGGGCATCCCGGTGCTGCGTACCGGCGAGACGACGCGCAGGAAGATCAGCGGTTCTGTTCCCGGCAAAAAATAGCCGGCGTAGAAAAGCCGAAGAGGAACGATGACGGCCTTTAGCCTTCGTCGTTCCTCTTTATTTTGAAGTGCCGAGCGTGTCGGCGACTCAAGCGCCCAGATTCAGGGCCGAGACCACCGGGAGCGGGTGCGACATCTTCGCCGGATGCTCCGGCGGCGTGTAGCCTTCGGGCAGGTCGCCGTTGTCGGCGCGCAGGTATTGCCACTGCGAAGGCTTGAGCGTGGCGATCAGCTCTTTGCGATTCTTCGTCTGAAGCGGCTTGCCCATGTAGATCTTGCCCATGCGGTGCAGGGCCTTTTCCGAGATAGCCCCGGAGAACATAAAGAGCGGGTAGGTGAAGTTTGGCCCGTTGAGCTTGCGCAGCTTGTAGAGCCACATCCCGATAGAGCCGACTCGCCATGCGGTCGGCCCCCACCAGCTATACTGGCCGGGCCGCAGGTTCATCTTCCAGCACTTCATCATCAGCTGCCATTGCAAGGGAGTGAGCTGTTTGGTCTCCGTGACGCCCTTCTTCTTCTCCATGCGCGTGTCATGCAGAGGGGTGAAGATGGACGGGATGAGGAAAGCGAAGAGCTTGCGGCGCTCCATCTCGTAGATGAGATCAAGCGTCGCCTCCACATCCTCGTCGGTTTCGCCGGGATTGCCGACGATTAAGGTCATCGCCGGAAACCAGTTGTTCTCGTTAAGGACGCGCAGGCCTTCGAGGACGACGCTGGGCCAATCCTCTATGTGAAAGGGCACGCCCTTGCTCGCCATGATCTGCTTCGCCATCCTGACGGAGCCGGTCTCAAGACCGATCAGGGGGGCGAGCGCCTTCTTCTCCGGGTGGCTGCTCAGGTAAGGGAAGTGAATCGGGCTCTTGGGCAGCAATAGCTCGGAGAGCTTTTTGATAAGGAGCGGGTCAACGACCGCCGGAGCGATGGTCGAGTGGCTCAGGACGTGCTGCTCTACGCCCGGCGTGTTGACTATCTCGCCGTAGAGATCGAGCAGGGCTTCGCGGTTGGGGAAATAAAAGGGCGTGTCCGTGTGAACCTGTCCCCAGATGAACATGTCCTCGGTGGCGAGCGATATCTGCTTGTTGCCCTCGCGGACGTTGGCCCTCACCGCCCCCATGATCTTCTCTTTCGGAAGATCAATCTGCGGGTTTAAGTCCGGGACGCAGAACTGGCAGCGCCGCCCGCAGCCCGTCGTCATCTCGACCACGCCGAAGGTCGTGCGCGCGTCGGGAAAGAGTATCTTGTCGCGCGTCGTCGGGTGCTTGACTTCGATCTGCTGTGCAATCTCTTCACCCGCTATCACTTTGCGGAAAAGCTCCATCACGTCGCTGGACTCTGCGCGGCCCTCCACGACGCAGTCCACGCTCAACTCCTCGAAGAGCCCCGTCTGTGTAATCTGCCAGCCGCCTGAGCCTCCGACTATGACCTTGAAGTTGTCGCGATAGGGGTTGGCTTTGATTCTCGCGAAGAGCTCTCTGGAATAGTGCGAGTTGATCGGCATTCTGGACGAGCCGAAGATGGAGGTGTAAACGCCGGCGGCGAAGGTGACGCCCAGGGGGTTGTGCGTTGAGACGGCAACGATGCGCGTGCGTGGGCCAACGAACTTGTCCAGATCGTGCGGGTAGCAGGCGACGATGTCTTCGGGCCTGTACTCGCGAAGCAGGGATGTCTCGACGAGCCTGACTCCGGCTGGCATGTAGCGCGCCGATTGGTCATCGTTATATTCGACCTCGCGCCACTTTGGGTACTTGCGATTCAGCACGCCTTCCATCCAGATGGGCAGGCTAGCCATAGCCATCTGGATAAAGTAGCCCGCGTGGTCGATGGTTTCCGTCAGCGGCGCTGTCAGGACGATCAGCTTTCCGCCGTCAGCAGGCGGCGCTGTGGCTTCCCGGGGGGTGGGCTCGGCGGCGGCGGCGGGCGCGTGCCCATTCCCGTTTCCGTTATGTTTTCCAGAGATCATCAAACACCTCTTCAGTTGAATACCGCTTTCGAGGCGGGGGGTTGAATTAAGTTTGATTGTTTGTGCGTCCCGCGCCGCTGGCCGTCGATTGCTCTGTTGAGGCCGTCAAAATATGCTCGGGGCGGTGCGGACGAGATCGGCTTCCCTGACTGCTTAAGAGCCTAACCGTGCCTGATAAAGACGCGAAGTTAATGCTTTTGGGCGGCTCAAGTCAAGCAAAGAGTTTAAAGGCCGTGAGGCTCGGGCCACGGCCCGGGTTGTTCCAAAGGCGGGCCGCAATCGTTATACTCAGAAAACTTTGGCGAAGGAAGGGAAGCGACCCGCTTGATTACGACTGTTTGTCTGGACAGCGCGGCCAAAAAGTTCAGCAAGAACTTTCCGGCCTCCGAGATCAACCAGCTTTGCATGGGCAAGCAAAACGTCGTCTGGGCGGATGTCAACGACCCGACGAGCCAGGACTTCATTGAGCTGGCCGAAGAATTTAAATTCCATCACCTATCGATAGAAGATTGCCAGAAGACGCACCAGCGCCCGAAGGTCGAAGAGTATCCCGGCTACTATTTCATCGTGCTCTATGAGGCGGAGCTGGTCGGCCCGCACGATCATCTGGAATTGCGCGAGCTGAACATCTTCCTCGGCGCAAACTATCTGGTCACGGTTCACACCCGGCCCATTCGCGCCGTCGAAACCGCGCGCCGCCTGTGGGAAGAATGGACTGACCGCGCAGAGCACGGCGCAGGGATGCTCGCTTACCTGCTGATCGACGCCATCGTCGACGACTACATGCCGCTGCTGGACATCCTGAGCGACCGCATGGACGACCTTGAGGATCAGATTTTTGAAGAGTTTCAGTCCGCGTCAATCGAAGAGATATTTCGCATCAAAAAGCAGTTGCTCTACCTGCGTCGCTCGATCACGCCGCTCCGGGATGTCTTCAACACTCTGCTGCGGCGCGAGCAGCCCATCTTCGCGCGCGAGACGCACGTCTACTTTCAGGATGTCTTTGACCACATCATACGCGTCGCCGACAGCATCGATACGCTGCGCGACCTGCTCGGCTCGACGATGGACGCTTATCTTTCGATTCAGGGCAATCGCATGAATATGGTGATGAAGCGCCTGACCTCGATTGCGACGATTCTGATGTCCGTGACGCTGATCGCGGGCATCTACGGGATGAACTTCACGCACATGCCCGAGCTTTCCTGGAAGTACGGCTACACTTTCGCGCTTCTGTCGATGGTGGTCGTCGGCGTAGGGCTCTACATCTACCTGAGAAAAGTAAAATGGCTGTGAAGAATGAATCCCGCCGCGAGCATAATCCGGTCAAGACCTCCAGCCGCGAAGCGGAAGAGCGCGCCGAGCAGCTCGCTCCGCCTGAAGAGCAAGCCGGAGACGCCAGCGGTGCGAAGCGCGATGATGCGCTTTCCATCGACACGGGCGCTTTGAAACTTCCCCGAGGCTTGAGAAGCGAGGACGACGAGAGCACCCGGAGCGCATTTCACCTAGACCCGGTGGTGATCTTCTTCCTCGTCGCCGCGCTCGCCTTCATAGCCTTCATCACTTATCTGATCTCGATTGAACCGGCGAAGTGAGGGGAAAGCAGGTGTCAGATGCCGGATGTCAGGTATTGGCGAAATGCTTTTACCGGCATCCGAAATCCGGCATCTACTTTATCATCCTCAGATTCAAGGCTGTCAGCCGGGCCTTGCGGGCCGAAATTTCCAGCAGGCCGATTGTGCCCTGTTGCACGTCGAGCCTTTTGCGGGCTTCGGAGAGTGGGATCTCAAGCAGCAGTGCGATGAGCAGGCGAAGGTAAGTGATGTGCGAGACGAGTAGGATGTGCTCGGCGGGCGTGGATGTGATTTGATCTATGAGGCTATCGATTCTGGGTTGTGCCCGAAGGCCGCTCTCGCCCCCGGGTGGGCCGTTGCGGTAAGCATCCTCCTCCCATGCGCGATAAGCGTCGGGCGTTCTGGCCGCCGCCTCTTCCTTGGTCAATCCTTCCCACTCCCCGAAGGCCAACTCGCGCACGTCTTCAAAGACCTGCCAGTCCGCATGTGGAAGCACAATGCTCGCCGTCAGTCTCGCGCGCAGGCGCGGGCTGGTCCATGCCGCATCGACCTTTGGCATGATGTGCGGCAGCAACAAGCCTGCGCGCGCGGCCTGCTCCCGGCCCTTAGCCGTCAGCTCCGGGTCAAGGTCGCCGCAGAACCTGTTCGCGCCAACGTGTAGCGGCGTCTCGCCATGACGAATGAAGGCCACCGTCTTCGCAAACGCATCGTCCATCGCTCCTTGAACTCCTCTCTCTAACCGCAAGAGCTGAAAACCCCGGCCCAACTATCGAACAGTCGGGCCGGGGTTTCAAGCTTACCGAGAAGCGCTCGGGTGTTTTCGGTTCTTAAGGAGTGCGGCGCGCGCCCGTGCCCTGTCGCGTGGGCGTCGTGTTGTTGCCAGTGCGCGGCTGCGGCTGTGGGGCTACACCCTGCGGCGACGCCGTGCGGCCCGAGCGCGTCAAGGCGATGCGCTTATCACTGCCGGGCGGGGTCGTGACGGAGACGCGTATCTGCCGGAAAGTATTGTCGCGCGCGCTGTTGGTCGGCGAATAGCTGAGGATGTACTGCGTACGCAGGTCGTTGGAAATCTCGCGCGCGATATCATTCAATTCCGACAGCGAAGTCGGGAAGAAGGCGCGCCCTCCGGTCTCCTTGGCGAGCCGATTGATCAGGTCGACGGCCTTGTCCTTCGGGCTTTTACGAATAATACTGCCTTCTTTATCAAGCTCGTTGACGAAGCCTATGACGAAAATCTGCACGTCCTCCTCGCGCAGCTTGGCGAAGAGCTGGTCTAGCCGGTAATAGCTGCTGCGGTCTTCGCCGTCCGTGACGACGACCAGCGCGCGCCGCCGTCGATCATTGAGATCATTGCCCTTTTTATAGGTGGCGACCCGTTCGGCGGCCAGATAGACGGCGTCAACGATGGCCGTCTGCCCGCCTTCGATGTACATACTGTCGAGCCCGTCAAAGAGCCGCTCCTTATCGGCTGTGAAATCCTGCATCGTCTCTATCTTCTCGCTGTCAATAAAGCGTACGAGGAAAGTTTCATCGCCGGGCTTGTTGGTGTTGATGAGAATCTTTCCGGCCTCAATGACCTTGTCTATCTGCGAGCGCATGGAGCCGGAGTTGTCGACCGCCAGCCCGTAGCTGATCGGTATCTCTTCGGTCGAGAAGAACTGTATGGGCTGAAGAACGCCGTCCTCATAAACTTTGAAATCTTCCTGACGGACGCCGCTGATCGGGCGATTGTTGCGATCAATGACGCGCACGCTCAGGTTAACCAGATTGGTGTCGACGACGACGCGATCACCTTCATCTATCTCCTGCCCGACGGGGTCGGCCATCTCCGGCGGTGCTTCTTCAATCACAGGAACATGCGGCTGAGACGAAGGCTGCGCGGGCGTCGGCGTCGGCTTGGGCTTCTGCTGTTGCGGCGCGGGCTGTTGCTGCGTGGTGCGACGCGGACGCCCGTCCTGCGACTGTGCCTGACCGACCTGAGAGAAGACGACGAGCGCCATCATCAGGGCGAAGGCGGCGAAGAAGGCAAGTTGGCGACGCGCCGAGAGGGCAGCCCTCCATGCTTGGGGATATCTCATTACTTATCGTTTCCTCGAAAGTCTGATGTCAGATGCCTGTCAAATCACGTTCGCTCTGACCGGCGGCTGACATCTAATATCTGTTCTTAAATAGAGTGCCCCGCACGCCCGACCGTAGAGAGAGGAGGGGAGTGACGGGGCACTTCGCACTCGATCAATAAGCCGCTGCGGGAAGCGGCTCGCGTGGCCGGGGCAAAACGGGTCGCACGAACGGTTGCGCGCGCACACTTACAAAGATGCACAACAGGGGTGCGCGCGTTGCCGCCCTTCGGCACGAGAGATTAACCGCCTTTACGCGGGTTGGTGATCGCGTAGTAGCCCTCGCGGCTGCGGATCGAGAGGCGCGGCAGCCCGCGCGGCGGCTGCACCTTGACCTTGATCTTATGCCACTTGCCGTCGTTCGAGAAGTTGGCCGGGCGATACCCTATCGAATACTGGTGGCGCAGCTCAAGCGCGATCTTTTCAAAGATTTCGTCCATCTCGGGCGCTGTGTTCGGAAAGAAAGCCTTGCCGCCGGAGACCGACGACAGCTCGTCCAAGATGGACTGGCCTTCGACGCCGAGCGTGCTTCCGGGGTCGCCTCCGCCGAGGATGCCTATCGAATAGAGCACCACGTCCGACTCCTTCAGCAGACGACGCACCTCGCTGAAGGTGTAGCGCGAATCATTATCCTGCCCGTCGCTGATCAAAAGCAGCGCCCGCTTCGGGTGCGTCCCGCGCGAGACCTTTTCCACGCCCAGATAGCAGGCGTCGTAGAGCGCCGTATTTGATTTCGGGTCGATAAAGGTGAGCTTGTTGAGGACGGCGTTGCCGTCGCGCGTGCGGTCTAAGAGAAGCTGCGCGCGGTTGTTGAAGCCGATCAGGAAATACTCGTCCGAGTTGTGGCTCGTCTGGATAAAGCGCCCCAGGGCCTCGCGCGCCTTCCTGATCTTTTCGCCGCTCATCGAGCCCGAGACATCGAAGATGACGCCGACCGAGACGGGCGCGTCGTCGTCGCTGAAGAAGGCTATCTCCTGCTCGACCTTATCGTCGAAGACGGTGAAATGCTTTTTCTCAAGCCCGGAGACGTATCGCCCGTAAGCATCCGTGACCGTCACGGTCAGCGTAATCAGATCGGCATTGATAACGACCGTCCCGTCGTCGTTCCCTGTAGCAGGGCGCTTAGGCGTGGGGGTGGTCGGGTTCTGCGGCTGCTGCGCGCGGGTTTGATGCGCGCAGAGGAGTGCAACTAGTGCGAGGACGAGACAGGAGACAAGCGCGACTGGAAGCAAATGGCGGCGGCGCTCTACTTTCATATAACCCCCTGTTCCTCTTTCAACTCAAGAACTGGATAGTCAAGGTTTAGAGAAGAATACAGACCTAGATGGCCGTTCGTCCCGCTGGAAATTCCCGGGATCGAGGTCGGCATATTTTATTGTTTTGCTCGAAGCGAACAATCCGGCGCTTGGGGAGACTACCGCTCGCCACTTCCAGAAAAAATCAGCGATGCTCTCAAGTATTGTAAGACACAGCCGCACGGGCGCGCAAGATAGCTGCCGGATGTCGGATGCCAGTAAGACTGGTTTCGTTTTAACGGCATCTACCCTCTATCTGTTTTTGCTTGCAACTTTCCGCTTCCGTCGGCGTGATTATGATGCGCTTACGGGCCGACGGGTGGTCGCAGGCTCGCGCGGGCGCGTGATATAATTTTCATCGTGTCTATCCCCCGGCTCGAAAAGCTCTAGCACGCGATCGTCGTTTTCCAATTGATTCAATAGCAATGGCCGAATTCATTTGTCGTTTGGGGACGCCTGCGGGCGAGGTCGTGACGCGTACCATTGAAGCGGTGGGCGTGCAGGAGGCGCGCACGCGTCTGGAAAGCGAGGGCTTCAGGGTTTTCGCCGTCACCCCGCCGAAGACTTCCGGCGTGGCGTCGCTGACGCGCAGGGGCGGCAAGGGCGCACAGGCGCGCGTCAAAGCCAACGATTTTCTGCTTTTCAACCAGCAGCTCTCGGCGCTGGTGCGCGCCGGTATTCCCATCCTGCAAGCCATCTCCATGCTGAGGAAGCGCGCGACTTCTTCGGGCCTGCGCGACGTGCTCGGGGATGTCGAGGATAAGATTCGCGGCGGGATGGCTCTTTCGGCGGCGTTCGCCGCGCAGGGGCCGATCTTCCCGCGCATCTACACGGCCTCTATACTGGCGGGCGAGCGTTCGGGCGCGCTCGATGAAGTGCTGGCGCGCTATGTGGCCTACATGCGGCGCAACGTGGGCCTGCGGCGCAAGATTCGCGGGGCGCTCGCCTACCCGGCCTTTCTACTGATGGCCTCAGGGGGCATGGTCGCGTTTCTGACTATCTACGTCGTGCCGCGCATGTCCGATCTGTTCGCAGGGTTCGGCAATAATAAGCTGCCGCTGCTGACGCAGATTGTCGTCGGCATTTCCGGGTGGGTTTCGGGGAATATCTTCTGGTTCGGCCCGCTTCTGTTTGTCACCACGGTGGCGCTCGTGCTCTGGTCGCGCACGCCCGGCGGACAACTCACGATAGACCGAACGCTGCTGAGGATTCCACTGGTCGGGCGTCTCCTGCAACAGTTGTCCGTCGCACAGGCGACGCGCTCGCTCGCCACACTTCTGGCGGGCGGCATCACCCTGGTCGAATCATGGGAGATCGCCGCCGAATCAATCACGAACCGCGAGCTCAGGCGTCGCAGCTCCGACATCCTGCCGATGATACGCGAGGGCCGCTCCTTTACCGAGAGTTTGGAATCGGCGGGCTGGGTTCCGGAGTTGGCCCTTGATATGATCGGAATCGGGGAGCGCTCCGGGAGCCTCAGGGAGATGCTGGACGAAGTTTCCACCTTTTATGATGCGGAGGCGGAGGTGAGGCTCGAACAGTTGACGACGACGCTGGAGCCTGCGATTCTGGTCTTGATGGGCGGCGTCGTCATCATCATTCTACTCTCTATCTATCTCCCCATTATTCAATCTATCTCAAACACCCCCGGCGCGAGGTAAAGCGCTCTTGTCTGAGATTTGAAAGCTGATACTGGTATGCAGTAGATAGATCATACGGTCGGTAGCGGCAAAGGTCTCGGGCTCGGTCTCAGCGACGCTTTGAGAACGCGCCCGGCTTAAGCAGGCGGTACTGACCTCTCTTCAGCCCATAGATTTGGAATTGCTATGAAACAGGCATCGGAAGAATACTCGCAAACGATCACCTCCTTTGGCGACACCACGCAGCCCATCTCGCGCGATGAGATGCTGCCCGTTCAGTCTGAGAACGACCCGCCCGAAGTGAGAGAGGCGCGCTTACTCGCGCGTCGCTACCGTCTGCCTTACGTGGACTTGCTGCCCCCCGAAGGCGACTCCCCGATTGATTACACGCTCGTCAGCGAATTTCCCGTCGAGCTGATGGTGCGTAACCAGTTCGTGCCGTTGCGCCGCGAGGGCAAGCGCCTGCACGTCGCCATGGCCGACCCGACAGACCTGGAAAAGCTGGACGAGCTGGCGAGCGCCCTGCACGCGCGCATCGTTCCGCACGTCGCCACCGCCGGCGCGATTGACGTTGTGCTTCGCAAAGGCGACGCCACGCAGCGCGTCCTGCAAGAGGCCGCGTCGAACTTTCGCATCTCGCTCGTCAAAGAGACGGAGGCGGGCGAGGAGGTCTTAGACCTTGACCGTCTGGCGACGGATTCCGACATGTCGCCGATCATCAAGCTGGTCGACACGATCATCTTCAACGCCATGGAATCGCGCGCCTCCGACATTCACATCGAGACGCGCGACACCGAAGTGCAGGTCAAGTATCGCATCGACGGCGCGCTCTACCAGAAGGTCGACCCGATTGATCTGGCGTACCACCAAACTTTGATCTCGCGCATCAAGGTCATGTCCGAGCTGGACATAGCCGAGCGCCGCGTGCCGCAGGACGGGCGCTTTCGCGTGCGCTACAAGGGACGCAACGTCGACTTTCGCGTCTCGATCATGCCGACCGTGCACGGCGAGGATGCCGTTATTCGTATTCTCGATAAAGAGCAGATCAACGAATCCTTCCGCAATCTGGACTTGAACGTCGTCGGGTTCGCCGAAGAGGATGTGAGAAAGTTTCGCCGCTACATCGCAGAGCCCTACGGCATGGTGCTCGTCACCGGGCCGACCGGCTCCGGCAAGACGACCACGCTCTACGCCGCCTTGAACGAGATCAGGAACGAAGAAGACAAGATCATCACCATCGAAGACCCCGTCGAATACCAGTTGCACGGCATCACGCAGATTCCCGTCAACGAGAAGAAGGGGCTGACCTTCGCGCGCGGGCTTCGCTCCATCCTGCGCCACGACCCCGATAAGATCATGGTCGGCGAGATACGCGATACGGAGACCGCTCAGATCGCCATCCAGTCCGCCTTGACCGGCCACCTTGTCTTCACCACCGTCCACGCCAACAACGTCATAGACGTGATCGGGCGCTTTCTCAATATGGGCGTCGAGCCGTATAATTTCGTCTCAAGCTTGAACTGCGTGCTTGCACAGCGATTGGTACGCATGCTCTGCCCGGTCTGCAAGCGCCCGCACCGCCCGTCGGATGAAGAGTTGATGGAATCGGGCCTCAGGCCCGAGGAGCAGAAAGACCGCGTCTTTTATATGAGCGTCGGCTGCGACGCCTGCAACCATACGGGCTATCGCGGACGCACCGCGATTCACGAGCTGCTGGATTTAACGGACAACATACGCGAGATGATCGTCGAGAGGCGTCCGGGCTCGGAGGTGCGTCGCGCGGCGGAGAGCGAAGGACTGACGGGTCTGCGCGAATCCGCGCTGCAAAAAGTCTTTGCGGGCACTTCGACCTTGCACGAGATCAACCGCGTGACCTTCGTTGAAGAGATTAAAGGGTAGACCGTTAAGCTGTTAAGATGAGCGCTTGTCCTGACCGCTGCGGCCCGCCGCTTGTTTGTTTTCAGGAACTGCGCTTTCCAGAGAGCGTGTAAATTCGAGAGAGCCGCAGGCCGTCAAGGCGCGGCTCAAGCTCAGAGGGGCATGGCCGCCACCGCCGATTCCGGTAGATTAAAAGAGAGGCTTTTCAGATGAAGACATCCACCAGTGCGCGTTCCCTTGCGGCACTTCTCGTCACTTTCTGTTTGCTCCTGACGCCGATCACGGCTTTCGCCAAAAAGGGCGAGAAGAACTATAAGCAGGGACTTCAGTACGAGGCCGCCCAGCAATGGGATCGCGCCGCGCAGGAGTATTCGCTGGCGGTGGCCGCCGACCCGGCAAACATGGAGTACCAGCTACACTACCGGCGCGCCATGTTCAATGCTTCGCAGCAGTTCATGATACAGGGCCGCTCGCTGGCCGAGCAGCATGACTACATCGGAGCTTACAACGCCTTTCGACAGGCTTACGGCTACGACCCCGTCAACCAGCTCGCGCTCTCCGAGATGGAGCGCATGCTCAGGTTGCAGAACGAGAAGGAGGGCGTCGAGCCGGAAGGCGGACGCGACCGTCAGAACGGGACGGGCACACCCGCCAAAGTCTCTGCCGTTTCCTACCAGAACGGCGGCGCAACCCCGGCTAATCGTGGCGCGCAGCAGCAGGACTCCTCGTCGCTTCCGACAGGCACGGTGCAGCTTCGCGTCATCAACTACAGCGGCGATCTCAAGAGCTTCATCCGCAGCCTCGCCGATCAGCTCAATATCAACGTCATCTTCGACAGCCAGTCGTTTCGCCAGCCGCGCAACATCGAGATCAACCTGCGCGAAGTGACGACCGCTCAGGCTCTCGATTACGTCTTCCTGCAGGAAGGACTCTTCTTTCAAAAGCTGAGCCGCCGCACCATACTCGTCGCAGACCAGACGCGCCGACCGCAATATCAGCAGCTCGTCATCCGCACGTTCTATCTTTCAAACGTCGACCCGACCGACGCGCGCAACCTGATTCAGGCGGCGATTCCGCCGCAGCAGGGACGCCCGCAAACCATCGTCATCGCCGACAAGTCCACCAACAGCCTGACCATCCGCGACACGTCCGAGAACGTCCGCCTGATCGGCGAGCTGATCGCGAGCATCGATAAAGACCGCGCCGAAGTCGTGATGGACGTGAACATCTACGAGGTCTCGCGCACAGACCTGCTGGCCTTCGGCAACCAGCTCGGCACTGACACGGCGCTCCTTAACCTCGGCGGTCTGCAACGCGGCCTCTCGGCATTCCTCGGTGATCGCTCGACGGCCTTCACGGGCGTGCCGACGGCGGCGGGCGCGGCCCTCGTCATCCCGTCCTCCGTCATCAGCGCCCTACAGCGCAAGGATAGAACGAAGCTTCTGGCCTCGACACAGATTCACGCCTTCAACGGCGAGGAATCCTCCGCCCGCATAGGACAGCGCGTGCCCGTCCAGACGGCGCAGACTTTCCCCTTCGGCACGACCACCACCAACCCGACCCCGGGAACGGGCGGGGGAACAGGCGTCAACACGGGCGTCGGCTTTGGCGGCGGCTTCCCCGTCTTCAACTACGAGCCGACGGGTTTGACCCTGAAGTTCACTCCGCAGGTCTTTCCCAATCTGGACGTGCAGGTCAAGATGTCCATCGAGTCGAAGGACGTGCTCAACCCCGGCAGCCTGACGCCGACCTTTACGGAGCGCACCATCAGCGGCACGGCGCGTATTCAGAACAACCGCACGATGATGCTGGCGAGCGTGGCGCAGGATAAACAATCGCAGGGTCGCTCGGGCATTCCGCTGCTCGGGCTCATACCCGTCTTCGGTCGCCTGTTCAGCACGCCGCGTCGTGACACTTCGCAAACGGATGTCGTCATCGCCGTCACGCCGCGCGTCCTGCGCGCGCCCGCCGTCACGCCGCGCGACGAGGAGCAGCGCCCCAGCGGCACGCTGCAAACGCCGACCACCGGCTCGCTCGAAGCTCTGTTACAGGATGCCGACCGCGAGGAGCAGCAGCTCGCCACAGCCACGGCGCGCCGCGTCAACCGCGCTCCAACCAATGTCGTCGTCCAGCTGCCGCCCGAGGCGGAACTGCCCGCTTACGTGCCAGCGCCCAGAGCCTTGTCGGAAGCCGGCGCTGCTCCGCCGACGGCTTCGACCAACACGGCGGCCTCTAACAACGCGACGATGAGCAGCGCCTCCAATACTGCCGCTGCTGTGCCGACGCCCGTTAACATCCCTGCGGCCACCGCGACAAGTGGAACCTCCGCTGTTGCCGCCGGTCTCTCGAACGCCGTCGCTCCCGCTGGAACTGTTGCGAACAGTTCGCCCGCGCCCGCCGTGCAGTCTCTGGCATTGCCGGGCAACGTCGACGTGGCGGAGAAGCTGAAGGCCATGCTGGGTCAAACGACCGCAACCCCGAGCATCACCGAAGGCAATGCTCAGCAGGTCGGAGGCGCGCTCAACGCGATGGATGCGCCGCCGCCGATGGTAAAGAGCGCGCAGACAGCGACGCCTGCCGCGCCCGCTGTTGTGGAGAATGCCAGGGCGGCTGTGAATCCAGCGACCGTGCCCGCCGCCGAGTTGCGTCTGATGTCTGAGAAGCAGGAGATGCGCGTTGGCGAGAAGCAGCGCCTCGCACTGCTTTTGACGACCAACGCACCGCTGGGGACGGCGCTGCTGGCCGTGCGTTTTGATGCGCGCACCATCGCCGTGCGCGGCATCACCAAGGGGCTCGCCACCGCTCAGGGCGCATTGCCGACCATTATGCAGTCGGTTGACCCCAACGGGATGGTGCTGATCTCCGTCTCGCCTTTGCCGGACGCGCCGCTCGGCTCGGGCTCGCATGTGCTTCTCTATCTGGACATCGAAGCGCTCGCGGGCGGCGAAGGTAAGATCACGTTCGATCAGGGCAACATGTACATCAATTCGGCGGACGGGCGGAGCGTGAAGCTAAGCGTCGCGCCGGGCCGTCTAGTGGTGAAGCAGTAATGATGAGGCAGAAGGAAAAAGGTAGAGTGCGAAAGGATGACGCCGGGCAGCAACGGCATCGCCCTCGTCTTCGCGCATTTACCTTCCGCCTTTCTCCTCTCGCCTTCTCCCGCTGCGAGCGTGGCTTTACGCTCATCGAGCTGGTGATGACGCTGACGGTGCTGGTGATTCTGACGCTCGGAGTAATCCCGCTCGTCAAGGTCTCCGTCAAGCGTCAGCGCGAGCAGCGCCTGCGCGAGGCGCTGCGAGAGATGCGTTCGGCCATAGAGGAGTTTCATCGCGACACGGTCGGGATGCAGTGCGTGGGCGCGACGGCCACGACCGCCCCCGTCCCCAACCCCGGGCAGGCGGGGCAAGGCGGGGCGGCAGCGGCGGCGCAGATGTTCATTGACCCGCGCAGCAAGGTTGTCATCAGCGATTGCACGATCTTCGGCGTGGATAACCCCGACCGTTATCCCCCCGATCTGGATACTCTCGTCAACGGCGTCAATGTCATCCCGCGCGCGCCGCAGGGACAACTCGGCGGCGCTGGCTTAACCGGCTCGGACACCACCGCCACAGAGGTCGGGGGGCAGACCTCTACGAAGAAGAAGGTTTACCTGCGCGCTATCCCCGTAGACCCCGTGACCGGCGATGCCAGCTGGTGCTTACGCTCGTCTTACGAGTCGGCGGACTCTTCGACTTGCAGCGGCGGCGAAAACGTCTTTGACGTGCGCTCCAAATCCTCAGCGACGGCGCTCAACGGGGAGAAGTACAATGAGTGGTAAGATGATAAGGCAAAAGGCAAAAGGCGAAGGGCAAAACTGGATGGCGGCAGGCGTTGCTGCTGCTGCCGAGCGTCGTCCTTTTTCTTTTCACCTTTCACCTTTCTCCTTCCGTCGCGGTGCGCGCGGCTTTACGTTGCTTGAGCTGATGATCGTCATCTCGATCATCATCATACTGGCCTCCATCGCGCTGCCGCAGTATCAGAAGAGCGTACTTCACGCACGCGAGACAGTGCTGCGCGACGATCTCTTCCAGATGCGGAAATTGATTGACCAGTACGCAGCCGACAAGGGGCAGTTGCCGCAGACCCTCGATGATCTGGTCAGCTCCGGCTACCTGCGAGAGATTCCAGAAGACCCCATCACGGGCGAGAAGACCTGGAACGTCGTGACGGGCGACGACCCCAACTCGACCGAAGGCGCGCAGGGCATCACGGATGTTCACAGCACCTCGACCGATACGGGAAGCGACGGCAGACCCTACAGCGAATGGTGACTCAATTTTAGATTTTAGATTGGCGCGCCTGCGAAAGTTGAGCGGCTGCATTCCAGAGATCAGGACGGACGAAGCCTTAATCCAAAATCTAAAATCGAATGCTTCCTTTAAATAAATTGATCGCGCCGCGCTTGCCCCCGGCAGCCGTCGGGCTTGAGAGCAGGAGCGCCGCAGTGGTTCACCTTGAGCATCGCCGTCGCGACGGATTCGCGATTCGGCGTGCCGCCACCGTCTCCCTGCCGGAGGCGCTCCTCACTCCCGGCTTCGATGAGAGCAACATCGCCGACCCGAAAGAGTTGGCCCATGCTCTGGAAGAGGCCATGACGGGCGCGGGGCTTGCGCGCCAGCGCAAGTGGTCTGTGACGCTGCCCGAAGCCTCCACACGCACCGTTATTCTCTACCTCGAAAGCACGCCCGGCTCACGCTCGGAGTTGGAAGAGGTCTTGCGCTGGAAGATAGAGCGCGGGTTCGGCGCTCCGCTCGAAGAGCTGCGCGTGGCGCGCGAGAAACTGCCCGCCGACCCGCAGGGGCGCGCGCGTTATCTGGCGGTCGGCGTGCGCGAGGTCGTGCTGGCGGAATACGAGAGCGTCTTTGCCTCGCTCGGCTGGCGTCCGGGCCTGATACTGCCGCGCCACGTCGGCGAATCGCGCTGGCTGGTTCGGATGAGCGCCGGGCGAGATGCCCTGCTCGTCAGCTCTCACGCCGAGGGCTTTACCGTGGTGGTGATGCGACAGGGACGGCCTCTGGTCGTCCGCTCCGTCCTCTGCGATATGGAAGACCGCGACGACGAGCTTTATCGTCTGCTGCTCTTTTATCGTGACCGCATCGCTTCAACAGAGGATGAGACGGAAGGGCAGCTGCGAAGCATAGAGCAACTGCTCGTGCTGGGCGAAGGCTTCGACAAACACCACGTGAGCGAACTGATACGGGAGACGCTGGGCGACGAGCTGCGCCCGCTCGGAGCGCAGGATGTCGGCCTCTCGCTCCCCGGTCAAGACCTTGATTTCGATGAGATAGCCGCGCCCGCCGGGCTCGCCACACTGGCATGGAAGTAGAGCGGGGGTCGGGGGTCAGGGGCCAGCGAAGAAGGTGCGACCGACTTTTGGTTTTCCCCGGCCCCGACCCCCGGCCCCCGCTTTGAAACTTTCCTGATTTCAAAAGCGTAAAACCTGAGCATCATGAGTCTGATCGCATCCTCCATCGCATTGAGTATGAGCGCCGTCACGGATGGCGATCTGGTCACGCGCGCCATACAGGGGCGCGAGGACGGGTTCGAGGAGCTTGTGCGTCGCTATCAAAGACCCATCGCGGCTTACGTCTATCGCATGGTCGGCGATTACGACGCGGCGCTCGACCTGACGCAGGAAGTCTTCATCAAGGTTTACGGCTCGCTCTCTCGCTACCGCCCCGAATACAAATTCTCGACCTGGATTTACAAGATCGCGCATAATGCCGCCGTCGATCATCTCAGGCGTCACTCGACGCGCGAGCAGTCTTTGACGAGCGAGGCCGACGGCACGCCTTACGAGCTGCCGATTGAGAGCACTAAGCCGACGCCCGAGCAGGAGAGCGAGCGCCGCGAGCGCCGCGCCGAAATTGAATTGGTGGTCGATCAACTCTCGCCGGCCTACAGGGAACTTGTCGTGCTGCGCCACTCGCACGATCTCAGCTACGACGAGATTGCGGAGGTGACGGGCCTGCCGCTCGGCACGGTCAAGAATCGCCTCTTCCGCGCGCGGGAGGTGATGCGCCAGCAGTTTTTGCAAAGAGGCATTACAAGCGTCTGAAGGGAATGAAAGATTGTGACGAGCGCCGCCGGCAGTAGCCTTACGTGCAGGGTGGAAGACATCGCCGCTTACCTTGACGGTGAGCTGGACGGTGCGGCGCGCTCCTCTTTCGAGCAGCACATCAAAGACTGCTCGAACTGTGCCGGGACTCTGCGCGAGCAAAAGAGACTTCTCTGCGCGCTGGACTTCGCGCTCGGTGGCGAGCGCACATTGCCCTCGCCTCCTGAGGACTTCGCGCAGGTCGTCGCGGCGCACGCGCAGTCGGACATGCGGGGGCTTCGCGCCCGCTCGGAGCATAAGCGCGCGTTGTTGCTGTGCGCGGGGCTACTGGTCGTCTCAGCTCTCCTGATCGGGGGGGCGGTGGCGCTCAACGAAGCGGTCGTCGCGCCCTTGCAGGCGATGACCAAACCCGTGACGACCGTCATCGGTTTCCTCCTGCACACGCTTTACAACGTCGGCGCGGGTCTGGCTATTATCTCGCGCGTCGGCGGACACCTGCTCTTCGAGTCGCGCCCGCTCGGATTCCTCGGCTGCCTGCTGCTCATCGCGGCGCTCGCTTTGCTTCCCAGACTGATTATCAATTACCACCGCGCGCGTATAACCTGAAAAGGCCTGACGTGCCCCGGTCGCCTTCGGGTGTGCCGCGTCTCTCTCCAGACAAACTATTACTGTGAACCAGCTCTCGCTTCAAAGCAGTCAGGATTTATACGCCACCCTGAGCGGCGTATGGAAAATGGCTCTGGCTCTGCTATTGCTGCTGCTTGTGTCGGCGGCCTCTGGCGCGCAGGCGGACGGGGCCGTGCTGCTGGTGTTGGCAGAGGGCTCGGCGACTGCCGGCGAGGACGGCGTCGCGCCGCTCATCGTTGACGGGCAGGCGAGCGGCGATGTCTTCGGTCTGGGCCAATCGGTCGAGATACGCGGGCGCGTCGAGCACGGCGTGATGGCTTTCGGCGGAGATGTCATCGTCACGGGCCGTGTCGAGGGCGACGTGGCGACCATCGGGGGCTCCGTCATCCAGCGCGAGGGCTCCTTTATCGGCGGCGATGTGATCGTCATCGGCGGCGCGTATCATCACGGCAAGAGCGCGCCGGGTCGCAACCCGCAGAGCACGACCGTGATGATCGCGGGCTATGAGGAGGAGTTGCGCGAAGTGATGCGTGATCCTTCGACGCTGCTGACGCCGCGATGGTCGCTGCTCTATGCGGGGATGAGAGTGCTGGCCGTCCTCTTCTGGTTCATCGTCTCGCTGGCGCTGACCGCCGCCACGCCCGGCGCTGTCGGTCGCGCGGCGGCCCGGCTGCAATTGACGAACGTGCGCGTCGCCGTCATAGGATTCTTAGGCGCAGTCGTCGTCTCGCTCGGCGTGCCTCTCTCCTTGCGAGTGCTGCCGACCATGGTGAGCGTCCTGATAGTCATCACAGCCGTCCTCTTTCTCATGGTCGCGTACCTGTTCGGGCGCGTCGTCATTCACGCGGCGACCGGCAAGTGGTTGCAGCGCCTTATCTGGCCCAGCCGTCAACACTCGGAATCTGTGGCGCTGCTGCTGGGCGCAGCCTTCTGGGCCGTCATGCTCTCCTTACCTTACGTGTGGCCGCTGCTGGTGGCGGGGCTGCTGGTGACCAGCCTTGGGCTTGCGCTGACGGCTCGTTATCGCGTCGGCTGGAAGCGAGCGCCGACCGCTTAAGCGAATCCCCTCAGCCGTAGGGCCGTAAGTTTAAGTAACTTTACGAACGCCTCGTGCGTCTTAATACCTGTCAGGCTTAACGGGCACGGGGCGATAAACGGGAATGCTTTATTAGACCAGCTTGAGCGCCACCGCTGGATTAATAAAGAACCTTCAATCCGGGCGGCGCGTAAGACTTTTCGCGCGCCCCGTTCGTTGGCGGCACTGAAAGACTTTCGCCGCGCCGGTTTTTACGCTGACCCGGCGCTCACATCTCCGCAAAAAAGAATTTCCGAGGATTGAAGAAGATGAAGAAGCTGCTGTTTCCCCTCGCGCTGGCCGCATTTGCCGTTCTTCAAGCCGCTCAGGGGCAGACGCCGCAGCCCGCGCCTGCGGCTCAGTCTTCGGCGGATGCCGGCGTCACACCAAACGGCGTCATCGGCGAAGTGACGGCCCTTGACCGAACAGCCATGCAAATGAGCGTCAGGACGGACGCGGGCACGACCGTCAGCGTCGTCCTCAACAGCGCGACGAGCTACATGCGACTGCCGCCCGGCGAAAAGACGCTAGAGAAGGCCACGAAGATCACGCTCGCGGATGTCGGCGTGGGCGACCGCGTGTTTGCGCGCGGCAAGACATCGGACGACCTCAAGACAGTGCCGGCCCGTTTTCTGATCGTCATGACCAAAGCCGACATCGCGCAGAAGCAGGAGCATGATCGCGCGGAATGGCGCAGGCGCGGCATACTCGGCGTCATCACCGCACTGAACCCCGAAACCAAAGAGGTCACAATCTCGACGCGCACGCGCGAGGGCGTGCGTCCCATCATCGTCAACGCTTCGGCTGAGAGCGTCAACTTCCGCCGCTACGCGCCCGATTCCATCAAGTTCAGCGACGCGCGGCGCAGCTCCTTCAATGAGTTGAAGATCGGCGACCAGCTTCGTGCTCTCGGCGAAAGAAGCCCCGACGGCACGCGCTTCACGCCCGAAGAGATTGTCTCCGGCTCATTCCGCACCGTCGGCGGGACGGTCACAGCCGTCAACGCCGAGCAGAGCGAGATTAAGATCAATGACCTTTTGACCAAACAGCCCGTCACCATCGTCGTCAGGCCGGACACACTCGTGCGTAGCCTTCCGCCCGAGATGGCCGCCATGATGGCCCAGCGTATGCAGGGCGGCGGTGGCGGCGCTGGGCCAAGCGGCGCGGCTGGCGGACAGAGGCCGCAGGGCACAGGCGGCGGAGGAGACGGGTCAGGTGCAGGCGGCGGCACTGGTCGCCCGCGCACGGGCAGCGGCTTCGATTTTCAGGAAATCCTCGACCGCCTGCCTCCGATCACTATCGGTGAGCTGAAGACGGGCGATACGATCATCGTCTCAAGCACGACGGGCGCTGTCGCGTCGCGCGTGACGGCCATCGCGCTCGTCTCGGGCGTGGATGCTCTGCTGAACATGATGCAGGCCAGACAGGCTGCGGCTGCGTCGGCTCAGACGAGTCCAAACCCCGGCGCAGCCAATCCCGGCCCCGCCATTAATTTCGGCATCGGGCTGCCATAGAGCATTTTGGATTTTAGACTTCGGATTGGCGGGCAAGCGAGCTTGAAAGCCTGATCCCAAGATTCAAGACGGACGAAGCGTTAATCTAAAATCCAGAATCTAAAATCCAAAATTGAATTATGTATTTATTGCAAAGACCAATCGAAAGAATCCTCGGCCTGACGTTGTTGCTGGCCCTGTGCGTCGTCCAGGGCTTCGCGCAGCAGCAGGCGACCGCTTCGCTGCGCGGTCAGGTGGTGGACGAGCTGGGCGCAGTCATCGTCGGCGCAAGCGTCACGGCGACGGACGCCGGCGGCGCTGAGCGTAGCACGACGACGAACGGGGAAGGCAACTATGTGCTGAGCGGGCTTGTGCCCGGCAAATACACCGTGCGCGTCGCGGCTGCGGGGTTCGCCGTCTTTCAGGACACGGAGGTGCAGCTGGTCGCCGGGCGACGCGAGCCGCTCAACGTCACCCTGAGCGTGACCATAGAGGAGCAGAACGTCACCGTGCCTTCGGAGACGCCGCTTTCGACCGAGCCGACCAATAATGCCGATCAGGTTCTCCTGACCGGCAAAGACCTCGACGCGCTGCCGGATGACCCGGACGAGCTGGCCGCGGCCTTGCAGGCGCTGGCCGGGCCTTCTGCCGGGCCGAACGGCGGGCAGATTTTCATAGACGGTTTTACGGGCGGGCGTCTTCCGCCGAAGGATGCCATACGCGAGATTCGCATCAACCAGAACCCTTTCGCCGCCGAGAACGACCAGCCCGGCGGCAGCCGCATAGACATACTGACGAGGCCCGGCACGGACAAGCTGCGCGGCAGCGCCTTTATCAACTTCAACGACGAGAGCCTGAACTCGCGCAATCCGTTTGCGCCCAACCGCCCGGCGTTTCAGCTTCGCCAGTACGGCGGTAACCTCAGTGGGCCAATCGTAGCGAAAAAGTCCTCCTACTTTCTGGACTTCGAGCGGCGCGAGGTCAATGACAATGATGTCGTCAACGCGACCATCCTGGACCCTCTTCTGAACATTACGCCGTTCGGTCTGGCGGTCGTCGTCCCGCGCCGTTTCACGACCTTCAGCCCGCGCCTCGACTACCAGTTAAATCGAAACAATACGATTGTCGCGCGCTACACCTACAACCACACGGACACGGAGAACGGAGGCGTCGGCGGATTCTCGCTGCCCGAGCGAGCGTTTAACTCTTCCTCCACGCAGCAGACCTTTCAACTGACGGAGACGGCTGTGCTCTCCGCGTCCGTCATCAACGAGACGCGCTTTCAGTTCATACACCAGCGCGCCGAGCAGCAGGGAGACAACAGCATCCCGACCGTCAGCGTGCAGGAAGCATTCACGGGCGGCGGCTCGCAGATCGGGCTCACCTTCAATACGGAGAATCGCTGGGAGTTGCAGAACTACACTTCATGGTCTGTGGGCCATCACTCCCTGAAGGCGGGCGTGCGCCTGCGAGGCGTCAGCATCACGGACATCAACCCTCAGAACTTCGGCGGCACGTACACCTTCGCGGGCGCAGTTGGCCCACAACTGGACGCGAGCAACCGGCCAGTGCTTGACGCCAACGGCCTGCCCGTCCTCGTCGCGCTGACCAGCATAGAGCGTTATCGCCGCACGCTCTTCTTTCAGGGACAGGGGTTTACCCCGGCTCAGATACGCGCGCTCGGCGGAGGCGCGACGCAGTTCCGCATCAACTCCGGCAACGCCGAGGCCAGCGTCAGCCAGATGGACTTCGGCGGCTTCGTGCAGGACGACTGGCGCGTGCGCCCCGAATTGACGCTCTCCTTAGGTCTGCGCTACGAAGCGCAGAATAATATCGGAAGCCATTATAACTTCGCGCCGCGCGTCGCCTTCGCTTGGTCGCCGGGCGGAGGCGCTGGCAGCACGCGCCCGCCGAAAACGGTTGTTCGCGGCGGCGCAGGCATCTTCTACAACCGCTTTAATGAAAGCTCCACGCTGCAAGCCAACCGCTTCAACGGAGCCAACCAGCTTCAGTTCATCATCACAGACCCTGTCACCCTTGACGCTTTCCCGGCTGTGCCGCCGCTCGGCACTCTCTCGGCTTCGCGGCAGCTTGTGACGTGGCGTGTGGCCGAAGACCTGCAAGCGCCGACCGTCTACACCTTCGGCCTACAGGTCGAGCGCCAGCTGCCTTACAGGTTCACGATGTTCGCCGGTGGGTTCTTTATGCGGATACGTCATGTGGTTCGCGCGCGCGACATCAATGCACCGCTGCCGGGAACATTCCTGCCGGGCGTGCCCGGAAGCGGCGTGCGCCCCTTCGGCGATGTGGGGGAAATCTACCAGTACGAATCGAGCGGCAACTTCCGCATGAACCAGTTCTTCATAGGCGTCAACAACCGCCTCAACAGAACCATCTCCGTCTTCTCAAGCTACGTGCTGGCGAAGATCATCAATGATACCGACGGGCAGGGGGGCAATCTCTTCCCCGCAGACTCCTACGATCTGAGCAATGAGATGGGGCGCGGCTCAACCGATATACGACATCGCTTCACGCTTGCCGGGACGGTCAACCTGCCATGGTACAAGATCACCCTCAACCCGTTCATCATCGCCACCTCTGGCCGCCCCTTCAATATCACTACGGGGCGCGACACAAACGGCGACCGCCTGTTCACAGAGCGACCGGCGTTTGCCACAGACCTTAGCCGCGCGAGCGTCCTCCAGACGCGCTACGGCGCATTCGATCTCAATCCACAGCCTGGACAGCAGATCATCCCGCGCAACTACGGCGAAGGCCCGGCCTTCCTCTCCGTCAACCTGCGCGTGAGCCGTACCTGGAGCTTCGGCGAATTGCCCTCAAGAGGCGCGTCGTCAGCGCCATCGGGCACGGGTGATGATCGTGCGGGGCAGGGCGGACGCGGAGGCGGCGGCGGAGGCGGAGGCCGCGGCGGTCAGAGCGGCGGCGGCGGCGGTGGTGGCGGACGAAGGGGCGGCGTAGGTCTCGGAGGCATACCGGGACTTGGGCCGGGCGGCCTCGGCGGCGGCGCTTCCGAGAAGCGTTATAGCTTGACCTTTTCTCTTAACTTTCAGAACATCTTCAATCACACGAATCTTGGCCCACCCGTGGGGAATCTTTCTTCGGCCCTCTTCGGTGAATCGACGGGACTCGCGGCGGGATTCGGCGGGTTCGGAGGTGGCGGCGGCGGTGGCGGTGGCCCAGCCGGAAGCGCTGGTGCTGGCAACAGGCGAATACAGGCGCAACTGCGTTTCACCTTCTAAGACGAACAAAGGGTGCGCGTCTCCTTACTCAAATTTTAAGGCTGACTCTGAGCTTCGGAAGGAACAAGCGTTATGAAAAAGAGATTGGTGTCCGTAATTATCACGGCCTCTCTCGTCTTGTGTTCTTTAGCGAACGCGCTGGCGCAGCAGGGCGGGCAGACGACCGCTAAGCCTCAGACGAGCGCGACCGCCACCACGACGACCCCTGCGAGCGGTGCTGTAACAATCACACAGACGACCTCGCCGATTGATCTGGCGCGCGCGGCGCTCATGGCACAGGGCGGCGAGAAGTTCCGCAACTTAAAGAGCGTCGTTCTGATCGGCACGGTTGATCTCTACGGGCCAAACTCGGCGCAGTCGCTTCCGGGCAAGTTCGTCATCGTGACGGCGGGAGACCGCGTTCGCGTCGAGATACAGTCGCCCGCCTTCAACTTTCGCCAAATCTACGATGGGCAGCAGGGCTACAGCTCCATACGCGGCGTCTCGCTTCCGCCGCCCTCCCGGTTCGGCCTGAACCTGCTCACGAAGTTCGAGCAGCCCGGCTACAGCGTGACGGCGCTGCCCGACAAGAAGAAGCAACGCGCCTTCCGCATCAGCGACGCGGAAGGCAACGCCACGGACTTCTACGTGGACGCCTCCACGGGCCGCGTTATCACCTACATCATTCCCTACGAGGGCTACACCTTCGGCGTCGAGCATACCTCGCTCAAGGAAACGGACGGCGTGCTCATCCCCTACGCTTTCTCGCAGCGGCTTGAGATGCCGCAGGGCGCTTTCTTCGCCGAGTACAAGGTCAAGACCGTAAAGATCAACGAGCCGCTGGGCGAGGACGTGTTCGCCATCCCGACCAAATAAGGCCAAAGTAAAAAGGTAAAAGGCAAAAGTGAAGAAGCCTCGGGTGCTTTCTCACTTTTGCCTTTTACCTTTTGTCTGTTTACTTGAATTAGACCGTCAGGAGTTCCTGCTCTTTGGTGTTGGCGAGCTCATCAATCTTGCCTATGTAAGTGTTGGTCAGCTTCTGCACCTCTGCGAGCCCGTCGCGCTCCGCATCCTCAGAGATCTCCTTGTCCTTGAGCATCTTCTTCAAACGGTCGTTGGCGTCGCGGCGAATCTGGCGCACCGCCGTGCGATGCTCTTCGGCTATCTCATGTACCTGCTTGGCGAGCTGCTTGCGGCGCTCTTCGGTCAGGGGCGGAATCGGAATACGCACGAGCTTCCCGTCGTTGGACGGATTGAGGCCCAGATCGGCGGCGCGTATGGCCTTCTCGATTGCGCCGAGCTGCGTCAAATCCCACGGCTGGACGGTGAGCATCTGCGGCTCCGGCACATGCACGGAGGCCATCTGGCTGAGCGGCGTCGGCGTGCCGTAGTATTCCACCATCACGGAATCGAGCAGGTTGACGGCAGCGCGCCCAGTCCGCACGGTCGCCAGCTTGCGCCGCACATCATCAATGGCCGCCTCCATACGCGGGCGAGTCTCTTTAACAACATCCTTCTCGTTCATATCAGCTCCAAGTCCGGTGTCGGGGGTTCGGGGGGCGGGGGCATTCAAAGCCGATGCTGGCCCTGAGATCCCCTGATACCCGACCCCTGCTGTCAGGGTCTTTCAACGCAGACGCGCGTGCCGATCTCCGCGTCGCCCATCACGACGCGCATGATATTGCCGGACGTTCTCATGTTGAAGACGACGATGGGCAGATTGTTGTCCATGCAAAGCGAGATGGCCGAAGCGTCCATCACCTTCAACTGCTGTTCGAGCACTTCCTGATACGTGATGCAATCATAGCGCGTCGCCGAAGGGTCGGTCATCGGGTCTGCGTTATAGATGCCTTCAACCTTGGTGGCCTTCAGGATAACATCGGCCTTGATCTCAAGGGCACGCAGGGCGGCAGCCGAATCAGTTGTAAAGTACGGATTGCCTGTGCCGGCGGCGAAGATCACGACGCGGCCCTTTTCGAGATGACGAATGGCGCGGCGGCGAATGAAAGGCTCCGCCAGTTGGGGGATGTCTATGGCCGACATGACGCGCGTGTAAACGTCCACCTTTTCCAGCGCGTCCTGCAACACGACCCCGTTCATGATCGTCGCCAGCATCCCTATGTAATCGGCGCTGGAGCGGTTCATGTTGCCCGCGCTTTTCGAGACGCCGCGAAAGATATTGCCCCCGCCGACGACGACCGCCACCTCGACGCCGAGCTCTCGCACGGCCTTGATCTCTTCGGCCACGGCGCGCGCGACCTCAACGTCTATGCCGTAGTTCTGCGAGCCCATCAGGGCCTCGCCGGAAATCTTCAGCAGGATGCGCCGGAAGGCCGGGGCACGCTCGCCTGTTGGTGCTGTCTCCGCTTGAGTCGTCATAAATATCAGAGGTCTCGGAGGAGGCCAGCGTCTCTCAAATCCGAAACGGTCTTGAGAGACGCGGGCCTCCGCGCGGACTTTGTTATTGATCGCCCCCGGCGAGCGCGGCCACTTCGCTGCCGAAGTCGTCGGCGCGCTTCTCCAACCCCTCGCCCATCTTGTAGCGCGTGAATCGGCGGATGGTGATGTTCTCCTTGATGGCGGCTATCTTCTCCGTGACCAGATCGCCGACCGTCTTGGCCGGGTCTTTGACGAACGGCTGATCGAGCAGCACTGCCTCTTCGTAATACTTGTTCAAGCGGCCCTCGACGATTTTGTCAATCACCTGCTCGGGCTTGTTGGCGTTCTTCGGGTCGTTTTTGGCCTGAGCCCGTGCTATCTCGCGCTCCTTGTCGAGCGCGTCCGCAGGAACCTCCGCGCGCGAGACGTAGCGCGGCTCGGCGGCGGCGATGTGCATCGCCACGTCCTTGATCAACTGCTGAAACTCTTCACCGCGCGCGACGAAATCGGTCTCGCAATTGATCTCGACCAGCACGCCGACCTTGCCGCCCATGTGTATGTAGGAGCCGACCGCGCCCTCGGCGGCGATGCGCCCTTCCTTCTTCTTGGCTGACGCCAGACCGCGCTTGCGCAGAAGCTCCACCGCCTGCTCTTCATTACCGCCTGCCTCAGTGAGCGCGTTCTTGCATTCCATCATGCCTGCGCCTGTTATCTTGCGTAGCGACATGACTGCGCTCGCCGTAATCTCTGCCATCTCTTAAATCTCCTTGATAAATAATCAGTGGTCAGCAATCAGTAATGCTTTTGACTGATCGCCGATTACTGAGCGCTGATCACTCTTTCACAAAAGATTGCGCAGCCCAGCGGTTCATCCGCTCTCGGAGGCTGCGCTCGCCGTAAACTGAAAAATCTTGTCTCTGTATCTTTAGCTCGCCACGCCGACGCTCTCTGCGCCCTTCTCCTGCTCGGCAGAAGATTGGGGACGCGACTCGGCATCGTTGCCCGCGCCATCAGCTCCGCGAACGGGCGCATGCGTGCCCGCCTGCGGGTGATCGCCGACGCTGTCGGGCTGCTGGCCCGTCGTGCCGAAGCCCTGATTGCCGGGAACCGACACCTGCGTCTCGGTCGAGGGCGCACCGGCTCCCATGTCCGTGACGTTTTCGGCCTCGCGACCGGGATCGATGCTCGTCGTGACGGACGAAGTGTTATCGGCGCTGGCGCTGCGACGCCGACGCGCGCGGCCATCCTCACCCGTCGCCTCGTCTTCCGCCGCGCTCTCCGCCTCGGTCGAGCCCTCCGTCACCATCTGCTGGCCTTCCAGCACGGCATCCGCTATGCGTGAAGCGAAGAGACGAACGGCGCGCAACGCGTCGTCGTTGCCGGGGATGACGTAGTCAATCCCTTCTGGCGAGCAGTTGGTGTCAACGACCGCGACCACGGGGATGCCGAGGCGATTGGCTTCCGCCACGGCTATCTCTTCCTTACGCACGTCGATGATAAAGACCGCGTCGGGCAGGCGCGTCATGTTCTTGATGCCGGAAAGGTTCTTCTCAAGGCTCTCGCGCTCGCGGTCGAGCTTGATGCGCTCCTTCTTGGTCATCTTCTCGTAGCGACCGTCCTCGTGCATCGCTTCGAGGTCTTTCAGGCGCTTGATGGATTTCTGAACGGTCTGAAAGTTCGTCAGGAGTCCGCCGAGCCAGCGCTGGTTGATGTAGTACTGACCGGCGCGCACGGCCTCTTCGCGGATGGCGTCCTGCGCCTGCCGCTTGGTTCCGACAAAGAGCACAGTCTTGCCGCGATCTTCGCCGACCAGATTCGTGACGAACTGGATGGCGTCGCGGAACATGCGCTGCGTCTTCTGTAGATCGATAATGTAGATGCCATTGCGCTCACCGAAAATGTATTCCTTCATTTTCGGGTTCCAGCGCCGTACCTGGTGGCCGAAGTGTACGCCGGCCTCCAGCAATTCTTTCATCGTAACCGAAGCCAAAAGAGAATCTCCTTCGTAAGTGTTGGTTTAATGTACTCGCCGCAACCGTCAAACTCATCTCCCCTCGCGGGGCGACAACCAATCAAGGCTTGCGACAATGGACTGAGAAAAGTAATGAGTGATGAGCAATAGCACCCCTCTCATCACTCATTACTATGATTACCGCTTGGAGAACTGGAAGCGCTTGCGTGCGCCCTTCTGCCCGTACTTCTTGCGTTCCTTGATGCGCGGGTCGCGTGTGACGAGCCCCGCCTGCTTCAGGGCCGGGCGCAAGTCCGTGTTGAATTCCATCAAAGCGCGCGTGATGCCGTGGCGGATTGCTCCGGCCTGTCCGGCGGGGCCGCCCCCCGCGACGTTGACGAGGATGTCGAACTTGTTGGTCGTCTCCGTCAGCTGCAAGGGCTGGCGAATAATCATGCGCAGCGTTTCGTTGGGGAAGTATTGCTCAAATGACTTGCGATTGATCTGGACTTCGCCCGCGCCCGGTCGCAGGTAGACGCGCGCCGTCGAAGTCTTGCGCCGTCCCGTTCCGTAATATTGTGTTTCAGCCACAGCTTTTTCTGTCCTCTAAAATCTTTGATTTATTCCTGATCGGAGCGTGTCGTGATGGCGAGGGGTTGCGGTTGCTGCGCGGCGTGCGGGTGTTCGGCGTCGGCGTAGACCTTCAATTTCTTAGCCATCGCCTTGCCCAGCTTATTCTTGGGCAGCATGCCTTTGACCGCCAGCTCAATCACGCGCTCAGGATGCTTGGCAAACTGATCCTTGACGGAGACCTCGCGCAATCCGCCCGGATAGAGCGTATGGCGGCGATAAACCTTCTGCTCCGCCTTCGAGCCCTTAAACACGGCCTTGCGGGCGTTAATGACGATGACGTGGTCGCCCATGTCCATAAAGGGCGTCCACTGCGGACTGCGCTTGCCCGTGAGCACGCTCGCCACTTCTGTAGCCAGCCGCCCGACTGTCTGCCCCGTCGCATCAACGACGTACCATTTGCGATTTTCAGCGAGCCCGGTGCCGCTCGGAAAGTATGTTGACATAGATAACTCTCTCTGCTTTAAGCGTCTAAAACGCGAACGGGTAGAATACCGAAACGGCCCGAAAAATGTCAAGTTAAACCGGGCAACTACCCGGCCCTCTGCCTGTTCGCGCTCGTCCCAGCAGACCGAGAGAGGCCCGGCGGAGCAGCGAACAGGCCGCTCTGCCGAGCCTCTCTCATGCTTGTTACTGCCGGCCTCTCCCTTTCAGGGGGTCGAACTCGTGCCGGGCTGCGTCGCGGGCGCTGAAGGCGTCGTGCCGTCCTTGCGCTTGAGCTTCGGCGGGTCAGAGGGCCTCGAATCCGACGGGGCGCTCTGCGGATCGCTTCCGCTGTCTGAGGGCGCGGTCGTGTCATCTGGCGCGGGCTGGCGTCGCTTCAGGGTCGGGCGTCCCGGCGTCTGGTCGCCGTCCTTGCCTCCCAGATCGCCTGCGGTCGTCGCCCTTGAGTTGGAGAGTCGCATCAATTTCCCTTTGATGCGCTGAAACTCGGACGTGCTGACGACGTACTCCTCACGCTCGGGGAAACGCGAGACTAAAGTGAGCGCTGCCTGGCGGCGATCAGGCGTCTGCGGGTGGCTCGCAAAGACCTTGGCGAAAAAGCCCGGCTTCTTCTTGTTCTGGGCCGAGAGCTTCTCGAACATGGTCGCCATCGCGTTCGGGTCGTAACCGGCGGCGTAGAGATACTGCACGCCAAGCTTGTCGGCTTCCTCTTCCGCGCCGCGACTAAACTTCATGAAGGCCGCGAGCAGGCCGAGGCCAGCCGTGTTCTGGAAGATCAGGCCCGGAATACCGCCCAGAAAGATCGAGCCGGCGAGAGCGCCTATCTCCATCAAATTGGCTTTGGCCTGATTCTCGACCGCGTGCCGAGCGGCGACGTGCGCTATCTCGTGCGCCATCACGCCCGCCAGCTCCGCCTCGTTGTCGGCGGCAAGGATTAAGCCCTTATTGACGTAAAAGAAGCCGCCGGGAAGCGCAAAGGCGTTTACTTCGTCCGAATCAATGACCTTGATGGTGAAGGGAACTTTGGCGTCGGAGTGAAGCACTATGTTCTGGCCGACGCGATTGATGTATTCGGTGATCTCCGGGTCTTCAATGAATTTCGCCTGACGATCAACCTCGGCGGCCAACTGGCGGCCCAGGGCGACTTCGCTTTCGAGCGAGCCGCTCATGCTGGCGATGGGGCCGCTGTTGATCTTGCGCTTGCCGATCTTGGTCGGGTCTTCATTGGTCGAGAGCGGGCGCGCCGCCTGCTGTGTGGCAGGCTTCGGCGTGCTCTCTTTTTGCTCGGCTCTCTTGGGTGGTTCCTGCGATTGCGGCTGTTGCCCAGCCATAACGGCGATGCTGCCCGCCCAAACGGAGTTGGCGAGCACAAATGCGGTCAGGGCACGGGAGAAGCGACTACTCATGTCGAAAAGCCTCCACAAACTTGCTAAAAGCTATGCCGTTTGAAGCAGGTCGCTCGTGATGAGGCGTCCCACCCCTTCGGGCTTGAACCGCATCCTGAAAGATGCGGCGAAAAATTTTTATCTCGTCAACAAAGGAGACGTGGCCCAGAAGCGTTTTGTGTCTTTAGGTTATGACCGCTTTGGCTTTTCGGGGCACGCGAAGCTTTGATGCGTCGGAAAGCCCGCAGGGTTGTGCCCCCTTCCGGGCCTGTCATCCCCGCGCCAGCCCCTTTTTAAGCCTCAGGCGCGCGTCGCTGCTCGCTGTCGACGGGTTTGTCCCTTTCGTCCTTAAGGCCCATTATGCCGCAGACGGGACATAAAAAGCTATATATTGCGCCCGCTCCGCCCGGCGTGTTACAGTCATAAAGGGATTCCCACCCGCCTCACCGTACAGCTCAAGTGTTCAGCCCGCCTTCAGGGGTCATCCGCCATAATTTATGAAACGCGCGCCCGATAAGATCAAGGATTTCGTAGAGCCACAGGCATTCGATGAGGTTCAGAATTACCAGAACGACCCCGTGCGGGCGCTGGCCGCATACCGTTTTACGGATGCCACCTCTGACCTGCTTGGCCGCTGGCTGGACGCGCTCGCCGACCTTGGGCGACAGGGCAACGGCGCGGCGCGCGCTCTGGCGGGCATGCGAGGCGTCGGCAAGAGCCATACGCTCGCGGTTTTTGCCGCCCTCGCCGGCTATCCCGACCTGCGCTCCCGCGTTGAGGAAGCGCACATCACCAGTAGCGCCGGGCGGCTACTGAATCGCCGCTATAAGATCGCGCGCATAGAGCGCGGGACGCGCCCGACCCTGATGGAGGAGGTGTGCGCCGCTTTCGCCACGACCTTCGGCGGCACAGAAGTGGAGTGGAGAGACGAGCCCGCGCGCATGCTCGCTCTGGCCTCCAACATGAGCGACGGGCCGATGCTGCTCATCATCGATACGGCGCTCGGGCGCGAAGACCGCGTGCGGCGCGACGACGGGCCGCTACTGAGCGACTTGGCCCAGGCCTCCAAAAGTCTGCCGATTCTGGTCGCGCTCGCGCTCGACGACGACATAGAGGGGGCTGACGGGGCAAATATCGCGCTCTCCGGCACTTTTCAGATTGATTACCTGGACCCGGAACATCTCTATCGCATCGCAGACCTCTACCTCTTCCGCAAGTCCGCGCGGGCGCGTGCGGCGCTGCACGATTTTTACATGACGCTGCGCTCAGCCGTTCCGGGCTTCAACTGGAGCGAGACGCGCTTTACAGAGATTTATCCGGTGCATCCGCTGGTGGCCGAGATAGCGCATGCCGTGCGGCTCTACGCGCCGAAGTTCGCTTTTCTGCCGTTCGCCGCCGAAGCCGTCGCGCGCGCGGCCAACCGCCCGGCCCTCTCGCTGGTTCTGCTCGATGAAGTGTTCGACCGCACGGAATACGAGCTACGCAAGGCAGACGATTTGAAGGACAGCTTCGTCGCCTTTGACCATCTGGCGACGCACACCGTCAACTCGCTTCCGGTCATGCGCCGCTTGCAGGCCAAGCTCATACTGAAAGGGCTCTTCGTCATCTCGCTCGACGGGCGCGGCACGACGGCGCGCGAGCTGGGCGCGGCGATGCTCCTTTACGATAAGGCGCAGCCCGAAGCCGTTATCAAGCAGATAGAGGAGACGCTCGCGCTCTTTGCCAAATCCGCGCCGCAGGGTTCTCTTCAGGCAATCGAGGACGAGGAAGAGACTCGCTATCGTTTCATCGTCGGCAAGGGTTGCGCCTTCGAGGGCGCTCTGGCCGAAGCCCTTGAGCAAATGGCTCCGGGCGAGGCTAAGATCAACGCGCTGTTACGATCATTGGCGCGGACACGCTTCACAGACTGGCCGCACATAGATGGCGGCAACGAGCCGATAGTGGCCCCCAACTTCGATCTGGAATGGCACGGCACGCCGCGTCCGGGCCGCCTGTTCTGGAAAAGCCCCAAGGCCGCGCCTGAGGCCTACGCTCAGGAGGCGACGCAAACGGAAGCGACCGCCTGTGATTGGGAAGTTCAGATACATTGGCCCATGCCCGAATCCGAGGCCGCCTCCGGCGCAGGCGAGATGACTCAGGGCGGCAATCATGCTCAGGCGTCGTGGCCCTTGATGGTCTGGCGGCCCGCCACCCTCTCCGCCGAGGAGACGGAGAGCCTCAGCCGCCTCATCGTGCTGCGGGCAACCGACGCGCTCTTCAGCGAGTTCGGCGAAACGGCGCGCGCCGTCGAGCGCAAGCTGGTCGCGCTCGCCGAGAACATCTGGATACGCATCTACATTGACGAGGGCACGCTCCTGACAGGCGGGGGGCAGGCCCATGCCTTCACGGACGAGGCGCGCACAGCCTCCACGCTGGCACAGGCGCTTGAGCCTGCGCTCATGCCTTTGATCGAGTCAAGCTTTCCGCAGCACCCGCGTTTCGCCGCACAGCTTGGCGAAAGCGAGGTCGCACAGCTTGTCGGCGGCCTGTTCGGCGGAGCGAATCAGAGCGAGGCCAGAGTTCAGGAGCTGGCGCGTCTGTTTGCCGAGCCGCTCGGGCTGGCGAGCCTGCGCGGTGATCTGTACACGCTCGAAGTCGGCGATCAGGCTTTGAAGCAGCCGTGGGTGCGCGAAGTAATCGCGATGACGGACGAGGCCGACGGCGGCGTCGTGCCGCTTGAGCATATCTACGGTCAACTGAGACGAAAGCCTTACGGCCTCCTGCGCGAGGCGCAGCACTTGATCCTGGCCGCGCTCGTCGCGCAGCGCCGCCTTGAGCTTGTCACTGCCACGAATGACCGCATCACGCATCGCACGCTGGATCACACCCTGCGCTGGGACGAGCTTGCAGGCGTGGCCCGCGCCGCCTCTCTGCTTCATGGTGCAGAACAACTCACGGCATGGGCCAGACTGTTGACGGGGCAGCCGAAGCTGGGCTCTATCGCTAAACCTGAAGCGCGCGAAGGCGTGCGCGGCGCGCTCTCTGCGTGGCTGGACGAGTGGCGCGAGCGCAGGCTTTTGGAAAAGTTCGACGCTTTGCCTGACGACGGCCTGACGACGACCGCCTGGGGACTGGCCGTTGCCGTGCGTAAGAGCTTTGAGGCCGCAGCCGAATCCGTGCTGGCGCTCCTCGCCGATAACATCACGCTCGAAGAAGGCTTGCAGCGCATCGCGGATGCTTTCGGCGATTCCGAGCAGGGCTTTGAGCATCATCAAAAGCAGTTGGCCCAGTTGACGGGCTTCACGGAAGGGTTGGAGGAGCGCGAGGTGGCGCGCACCTATCTGGCAACCGCCGAGCCGACGACCGAAGAGGAGATAGAGAGCGCGCACCGCGAGCTTTTAGACATCGCCGACGACGTGCATACTCTCTTCGACCACGATTCCGTGCAACGCTTCAACCTGCTCTGGCGCGAGTTTCAGGCTCGCTACGTGGAACATTACGCGGCGGCGCACGCGCGTGCCACAGCGACAAACGCCAACCAGCAGGCCATAGAGGAATTGATGCGCGGCGACGAGTGGAAAGAATTCGAGGCCCTCTCGCATCTCCCCATAGTCAATCTGGCCTACTGGGAAGAGGCCACGAAATTGATCGACAGGGCGCGGCGTATGCGCTGCCAGTTGCCCGTGCGTCAGCTTCTGGCCGAGCGGCCCGCATGCGATTGCTCGTTTCGTTTGACCGATCCCGTCTCGCCGCAGCTCATCGTGATATCGCTGGCCGATGTCGTCGGGCGCGGCTGCGAAGCGCACCGCCAGACGCTTCTGATCTGGAGAGAGCCGCTCGCGCACGCGCTCAAAGTGCTCGCCCGCCACAAAGGCGGTCAGGAAATGGCGGCGCGCCTTGAGCGCCTTGCCAACGCTTTCACCGAAGGCGTGTTGCCAGACTCTTTCAACTGGGCCGACACGCGGCTGATTGAGCGCGCCCTGCCCTTTATCTCCTTAGCGCCCTCGCGCATCGCTTTACCTCTGGACGCGAGCGGGCAGATAATACGGGACAAGACGGACGGACGACACGCCGACGGGTGGCTGGACAAGATGCCGGGCAGCGCTGCGGCGCTTCTGGATTTCGCCAGTGAGAGCGGAAGAAATGCCGACTGAGAGACGCACAAAAGCGCAGCGCAATCTTAAGCCGTCAAGTTTCAATCAGCGTAAACCAACCATCTCAATCATCGGCGCGGGCAGACTCGGCACAGCGCTCGCCCTTGCACTTACGGGGCGCGGCTATCGCGTTGAAGCGGTTATGGCCCGCCGGTTGGCCCACGCGCGCCGCGCCGCCGCACAGATCGCCGCACACACGCGAGCCCTCTCCGCAACTCAAGCAGACTCGCTCCCGCCGAGCGATCTACTGTTTATTACTACGCCCGACGACCAGATAGCGCACACCGCCGCGCATCTCGCCGCAAGCCACGAGAAGAGAGGCGCTCAAGCCGAGGGCCGCGCGGCGCTGCACTGTAGCGGCGCTCTCTCTTCCGACGTGTTGTCGCCGCTTGAGGGAGTGGGCTATCAAACCGGCTCTATGCACCCGCTCATTTCCGTCAGCGACCCCTTACAGGGCGCAGAGAGATTGCGCGGCGGGTTCTATGCGATAGAAGGCACGCGCTCAGCCGTGCGCGTTGCGAGAGGGGTCGTGCGCGACCTCGGAGGCGAAAGCTTTTCCGTCAACAGTCGTGACAAGGCGCTGTATCACGCGGCGGCTCTGATGGCCTCGGGCCACATGGTCGCGCTCTTAGACATCGCCGTGGAGATGCTTAAGGATTGCGGCCTCACCGAGAAGCGGGCACAGTCTGTGCTGCTGCCGCTGATGGAGAGCACGCTGGCGAACCTCTCGGCGCGAGACACGGCCCACGCCCTGACAGGGACGTTTGCGCGCGCCGATGCCGCGACGATGCGTAGACATGTGGATGCGCTCGGTGGAGCAAATATCGAAGATGCGCTTGAGGTCTATAGATTGCTCGGCAGGCGTTCGCTTCGACTGGCGGAAAAGCTGGGCGTGGACGGCGAAGCGTTGAAGAAGATCGGTCGTCTGCTTAAAGAGCATGAGGGCGACGCTTGAAAGCGTGTGCGGGAGAAGACCTCGGTGGGCCAACGCAGCCGCACTTCGCAAAGTCTTCTCCCGCGCACTCGATTCCCGTCTCGGCGTCTTCTGTTTACTCCTCGGCTTCTATGTAAGCGCCGGGCTCACTGTAGGTGCGAGCCTCGTCAGAGCTTCCTCGCTGGCGAATGCGGCTGAAGACGTAGAGGTTGAAGAAGTGCATCCCGCCGAGGACGACCAGCACCATGCCGACCTTCCACGAGAGCGCCTCTATGCCCTCCGTCATGCTCTCAAGATTGTAACCGAGCTTGAGCGCGAGGCTGACGTATCCCAGATTGATGAGATAGAAGCCGACGACCAGCAGATGATTCACCGAGTCGGCCAGCGCCTCGTTCCCCCGAAAGACATCTACGAGAAAAACCCTGCCGTTCTTGAAGAGCGTCTGCGCCACCCAGACGGTGAGAGCAATGCTGATCGCAAGATAGGTCAGATATGTGACGACGATGATGTTCATGGCGTCTCCTTTGTTGGTTAAAGAGTGTTCGCCTCGGGCGCTCCCCCTTCTGAAGCGTGCTTGCCATTCTGGGAAGCCCCGGCGTCCCCTCTGCTGCTCTTTGTCCCAATCAATTGACATGCCACGCGAGATTCACCCCGTATTAGCGCCATTTGGGCCAATCACGCTCACGGGCGAGCTTGCAAGCTGCCGAATCGAGCGCCATCTTTGGCAATCTGCCATAACGCTGCCGCACGCTCTATCGATTTTGCACGGCGTTTGAAACCCTCCTGAGCGGGCAGTAGAATCCTTTTGCCTCTCTTGCGCGTTGCGCTCCTTTAGCGTTAGAGTGCGCTTTACCGTCCCCTTAGATTGAACGAAAACGCGAAAGGATTTTCGCCCGAAACTCAACATGCCAAACACACCTAGCGCCAGCAACAGTCTGACTTTGCGTGTCAAGTTGGCGAGCCGCACGGGTTCGCTCGGAGAGTTGACGACCGCCATCGGTCGCGCCGGGGGCGACATCGGCGCGATTGACATCGTCAGCGTCGGGAAGGATTCGGTCGTGCGCGACATCAGCGTCAACGCCGCATCCATAGAGCACGCCGACGAGATCGTCAGGGCCGTGCGCGACATAGACGGCGTTGAAATCGTCAACGTCTCCGACCGCACTTTCCTCATGCACATCGGCGGCAAGATAGAGATCGCGCTGAAGGCTCCCTTGAAGACGCGCGACGATCTGTCGATGGCCTACACGCCGGGCGTGGCGCGCGTCTGCGAAGCCATTCATCGCGACCCGGAAAAAGCTTTCACCTTAACGATCAAGAAGAACACGGTCGCGGTCGTCACGGACGGGACGGCTGTGCTGGGCCTGGGCGACATAGGCCCTGCGGCGGCGATGCCGGTCATGGAAGGCAAGGCGATGCTCTTTAAAGAGTTCGCCGGGGTGGACGCGTTTCCCATCTGTCTCTCGACGAAAGACCCGGACGAGATTGTCCGCACGGTGAAGGCCATCTCGACGGCGTTTGGCGGAATCAACCTCGAAGACATCTCAGCGCCGCGCTGTTTTGAGATCGAAGACAGGCTCAAGGAAGAGCTGGACATCCCGGTCTTTCACGACGACCAGCACGGCACGGCTGTCGTCGTCCTCGCCGCGCTCATCAACGCTCTGAAGATCACGGGCAAGCGCATGGAAGACATCAAGGTGGTCGTCAACGGAGTGGGCGCGGCGGGCGTTGCCTGCTCGAAGATCATCATGACGGCGGGCGTGCGTAACATCATCGGCTGCGACCAGCTCGGCGCTCTCTATCGCGGGCGCGGCGAGCACATGAACTGGGTCAAGGAATGGTACGCGCAGAACAGCAATCCCAACAACGAGAGGGGCACTATTCACGATGTCATCAAGGGGGCGGATGTCTTCCTGGGCCTATCGGTGCCGGGCGTCATCACCGTGGAAGATTTGAAGCAGATGGCGGCAGACCCAATCGTCTTTGCGATGGCTAACCCGACGCCCGAGATTATGCCTGAGGATGCCGCCGCGCACGTCGCCGTGATGGCGACGGGCAGGTCTGACTACCCTAACCAGATCAATAACGTTCTCTGTTTTCCGGGAATCTTTCGCGGCGCTTTGCAGTGCCGCGCCTCTCGCATCAACGAAGAGATGAAGGTCGCCGCCGCCCACGCCATCGCCGGCATTATCTCCGAGAACGAGCTGCACGCCGACTACGTCGTCCCCTCTGTTTTCGACAAGCGGGTCGCGGAAGCCGTCGCACGAGACGTTGAAGAAGCGGCCTACCAAACCGGCGTCGCGCGTCGTGAGCGCGCAGCCGCATCGACCAGTATGGATTAACCCGTCAGCCGCTCAGCGGCTGGTGATGGCGAGCGCGATGATTCCCGCGATTGAAGGAATCTGCTCGATAATGCGCTCCCACTTGCTGCGCTTCTGCGACTTTATAATCAGCGCCAGCATGTCCGTGTTCTGCTTCGAGATACGAAGTCCCTCCTGCAGATCGGCGACGTTGGCCGAGACTAGATTCCTTCTCTCTTCAAGCCGCGCGACCAACGCTCTGATCGTCTCGCCCTCGGCCCTGATCTCGTCCCCCGCGGCTTGAGCAAAACTCAAGCCGTTGGATTGAAATATCGCCCAATCCTCGCGGTTGGCCGTGTAATGCAGAGGCATCCCCCCGACGAGAACCGACAAGTCAAGCTTGCTGCCATCGGCTGCGCTCGCCGCTTTATTAAGCGTGACGGTAATATTAGTCGGGTCGAACGGAAGGCTCAGCAGCCCCTGTTGCTCCGGGTCTGTTCGCGCCACAACATCTTCGGCAGAATGTGGGCCGGACGCTTCAATGGCGGCCACGCGTGACGGGTTAGCGGCAACCTCGCTTCCCTTGGCGATAGCTTCGACGGCGGCGGGTGCTGGCGCGGGCGACGGTGCTGGCGATGGCGATGGTGCGGGGGTCGGGGTCGGTCTGGGCTGCACCTTCCCCAGCATGAGCATGACGGTCTGCGAAGAGTCCGTGAGCTGTTGCTGCAACTCTCTTTGCGTCCTCTGTAAATCCCTTGTCTCCTGTTCCACCTCGTCGGCCCCGTTGAGCAAGGCCCTGTTGGCCGCGTGCTCTCTTTTGTTCGCGGCGACGACCAGATCGAACTGCTTTCTCAGCCGCGTCTGTAGGTCTTCCCGCCGGGCTACGTATTTCAACGTGGCCCCGCCGCCCAGATCAACGAGGAGAAGAAACTTGCTGCCGTCCGCCTGTATGGGCGACGGGGCAATTCTGAAAGTCGCAGTCGAGGGGATCGGGGTGGATAAGGTCGGCGCGTCCTGAGCCTGAGCCGCCGTCGTCAGAAACAGGAGCAGCGCGCCGAGGGCCAGTGTCCGGTGAAGCATCCATCGTTGAATCATTGAATTTTTCTCCTGAAGCCGAAAAGATCACGATCTGCCAACCATTTCCCTGCAAGAGCGGGGCGGAATTAGATTCATCACATCTTCGAGGCTAAAAGGGGTTCTCGTTCGGGATTTTCGCTTCAAGCTCAGAGATGGTCTTCTCGTGATCGGTGACTTTGCTTCGGAGTTGATTGATCTGAGTTGTCAGGGTGTCGATCTGTTGCTGGCGATCATTAACCTGCTGCTGCAACTGGTTAACTTTAGCCACGTTCGCCTGCACTTGAGCGAGTTGCTGGGTGAAATCCTGATCGCCGCCGTTGATGGCATTGAGAATGGGCGTGAAGTTTTGTCCGGCCAGCGTGGTCAGGAATTTAGCAATGCGCGATTGCTTTTTCGGATCGCTCATCGCAGCTTTGACAGCATCTTCATTAGCCATGGTCTCTTCTCCTTAATCAATCGAGCATGCAAATTATCTGTGAGCGGACAAGGGAGCGCGATCCCGTCCCCGTGAAAAGAAAACTAGCTGCCGGGTATCTCCACAACCATGCAGGTAGTAAATTGTTAAGACGAAAAATTTAACGAAAAATACCGCTTGAAAACGCTATCAGCCAGGATAGCGTCATTATGAGGCTCGCCACTGCGCCAGGAGCTTACCGGCAAGTTTCCGAACGGGTAAAACGTCGCCACATTATTCTTCTTGGCCTTAAATGTCAACGATTATCTGTTTGAGCCGACCTCACGAAGACTCTGCCACGGGCTCGGCGCTGATGGCCGAGTCTCAGACGGCGGCGCGCAAAGATTGCGCGATGAGGGGCACGATGCGGCGCGGGACGGCGATGGCGTCCTTGATGTGGCGGGCGTGTGTGAAATGGCCTACGACGTAGAGGCCGCGCACGTTGGTCTCGAAGGTTTCCTGATCATAGACGGGAACTTCGGCCAGACCCGAGCGCGTCAGCTCGACGCCCGCCTCGCGCAGCAGCCTCAGATCGGCATCGCTTCCGATCAGCACGAAGACCACGTCGTTGGTTATGGTGAGGGTTTGCCCCTCGTCGGTTCTGACGCGGACAGCACCATCGGTGATCTCCTCGACCTCTTTGAAGAAGCAGAGGCGCAGGTGGCCGAGCTCAATCTCTCTTTCCAGAGGCGTTCGCACCCAGTGCTTGATAGCATTCTTTTTGGGATCGCGATTCTCCCAGTCGGCGCGCCAGATGCAGAGAGTCGTGCGCGCGCCCTCTTCGGCGAGAAAGAGCGCAGCCTCAGCCGCGCTGTTTCCGCCGCCGATGACCATCGCCTCTTTCCGCACGTAAGGATAGGGCTCGACGAACCTGTGGTGGACTTTCAGTAATTCTTCGCCGGGGACGTTGAGGCGTCTGGGATAAGCCATCGCGCCGATGGCGAAGATGATGCGCGCGGCCCTGTAGCTGGCTCGCGTCGTGTGAACGACGAAGCCTTCGGGCACGGCCCCCTCTATCGCACGCGCCTCCTCTTCCGTATTGATACGCAGGTTTTGGTCGAGCGCAAACCGCACGTAGTGTGAGAGCAGCTCCTCGCGCGTAGGCTTTTCGCGGCAGGGAGCGAGCGCTCCCTCGCGCATCTCCAACTCATTGGGCGTCGAGAAGACCGTGCGCCCGACAGGGTAGCGATAGATGGTGTCGGCGATGAGGCCGCGCTCGATGACTAAGTAGTTCAAGCCTTCGCGCGCGGCTGCGTCCGCCGCCGAGAGCCCCGCCGGGCCTGCGCCGATAATCAGTAGGTCAAGTCGTTCCAGCTTCTCTTCCATGCCTCTTTTGAATATCCTCGTGAGTGACATGATTGCGGGATTGAATCGCATCCGTCAAGCCGAAGGGACGGTGCGTGCTGTCATTGCATGCTCTCTTCATCGCTCGCTATAATGTCCCGTCTTGAAACCGCACGATCAGACAGATGAAACGCCGGGGCTTGCCGCAGGATTCTCCGCCGAGAAGCTACGCGGCATTCTCCTTCCCTTTACCACGCCGTTCGACGCGGCGGGCGAGGTGGACGCGCCCGCCCTGCGCTCGAATATAGAGCGGTGGAATGAGACGGGCGTGCGCGGGTACGTGGCGCTCGGCTCGACGGGCGAGCGCGTGCATCTGGAAGAGCGCGAGTGCCTCGCAGTGATCGAAGCGGCGCGCGCCTCTATCCCTCGGCATCTGGCCCTGATCGCCGGCGCGGGACAGGAGAGCACGCGCGCGACCATCAACGAGGTGCGACGCTTTGCCGAAGCGGGCGCGGACAGCATGCTCGTCATCACTCCACACTTTTATCGCAGGGCGATGACGCAAAGTGCGCTTGTGGGCCATTACCTGTCGGTCGCTGATGCTTCGCCCGTGCCGGTTGTGCTCTACAATATGCCAGACCTGACGGGCATCTCGATTGTGCCCGAGACGGTCGCGCGCCTGAGCGAGCACGAGAACATCATTGGCATTAAGGACAGCTCCTCAGACATACTCAATCTGGCGGAGATGCTGCGCCTCGTCCCGGAAGATTTCGCCGTCCTGACGGGCAACGGCCCGCTGCTGTATGCGGCGCTCGCGGCGGGCGCGCGCGGTGCGATTCTGGCGGTCGGGTGCGTGGCGGCGCGCCTCTCGATTGCGATCTTCGCGGCGGTTCGCGCCGGAGAGCACGAGCGCGCGCTCGATTTGCAGCGCAGGCTCACGCCGCTGGCGCGCGCCGTCACGACGCGTTATGGTATTGGCGGACTCAAAGTCGCGCTCGACCTGCTCGGTTACAAAGGTGGCGGGGTGCGTGCGCCGCTTGAGTCGCCGGGCGAGGAGGCGCGCATTGAGATAGGCGGTCTGCTCGAAGAGGCGGCGCGCCCGGTTGAAGGTATGGCGGGAGAAGATCAATTCCGGCTGGCAGGAGCACCCACATCGTGAGCACTAAGGAAGCAGCATGTTACAGCACGCCCGAAGAGGCCGGTCTGCGCGTCGAGACGCTGCCGTTTTCTGCGATCCCGCATCAGACCGCTCTGTTCCTTGATTACCTTCGCGACCCCGTCAGCCTCCGACGCTTTTATCCTTCCGCCGTGCGCTTTCATCACGAGCTGGCCGAGCGTGTGCCCGAAGTTCTCGACTCATACTCGACTGATCGCAAGGCGCTCTGCGATGCTCTCGAAGAGATGAATCGCGGCTGGGGCGCGACCAAAGAAACGCTCGCCAACATCGAGCGGTTGCGCGCAGAGGATTGCGTCGCGGTCGTGTCCGGCCAGCAGGCTGGCCTCTTCACCGGCCCACTCTACACCATCTATAAAGCCCTCTCGGCGGTCAAGCTCGCGGGCTGTTTACAGCAGCGCGGCACGGCGGCTGTGCCCGTCTTCTGGATCGCGACCGAAGATCATGACTTCGTCGAGGTCGCGACGGCGGAGTTTATCGGCTGCGATTGCCGGCTGGCGAGCGTGGAGGTTCCCGCGACCATTCATCGTGAAGGCACGCCGGTCGGCACGGTCTTGCTCGATGAGTCCATAGAGGAAACCATCAAGCGCATGCTGGAGATTCTGCCCGACACGGAGTTTACGCCCGAAGTCGGCGAGCTGTTGCGCGCCGCTTGGCGGCCCGGCCACAGCTACGGGGAAGCGTTCGCGCGCATGATGACGGCGCTCGTCGGCTGCTACGGGCTGGTGCTGCTTGACCCGCTCGACGTGGGATTGAAGACTTTGGCCGCGCCGCTCTACGCCCGCGCGGCGCGCAAAGCCCACGAGATGGCGCTGGCCGTCGAGACGCGCAGCCGCGAGCTTGAGACGGCTGGTTATCACGCGCAGGTGATGGCCTCCGAAAACTCTTTCCCGCTCTTTCTACACACGGAGGACGGCGCGCGTCATGCCGTGGTGCGAAAAGATGACGGGCGCTATCAGGCCAAGACTCTGCGCGATGCGGAGTACACGGCGGAAGAGTTGGCAGAGTGGGCGGAGCGCGAGCCGCAGCGCTTCAGCCCGAACGTCACGCTGCGCGCCGTCGTGCAGGATTACCTGCTGCCGACGGTCGCTTATTTCGGCGGGGCCGCCGAGATAGCTTATTTCGCGCAGACCGCGGAGGTCTATCGCGTGCTGGGTCGTCCCGCCACGCCCATCCTTCATCGCGCCAGCATGACAGTGGTGGAGCGCCGGACGAGCCGCACGCTCGAACGCTACGGCCTCAAGCTGACGGACCTCTTCGAGGGGCTGGACGGGGTGATTGCGCGCGTCGTGGAGCAGCATCTGGGAGCCGAGACGGCGCAAGCCTTCAATCATACTGAGGAGTCCGTCAAGCGAGAGCTGGACGCGCTACATCAGCAGTTGCACGCGATCGACCCGACGCTCGCCGAAGCGCTTGAGACCGGAAGACGCAAGATCAATTACCAGCTTGAGGGCCTTCGCACACGCTTTCACCGGGCACAGATGCAGCGCGACCGCGCCGCTCATCGCCAGTTGGAGCGAGCGCTGGCCGCCCTCTATCCGCAGAAAAGCTTGCAGGAGCGCCATCTCAACGTCACGTCGCTCGTCTCACGTCATGGCCGCTATGTCATCCAGTGGATTTACGATGCGATCAATCTGGGCTCTTCCGATCATCAGATAGTTTACCTTTGAAGGGCTGGGGTCAGCGAAGCAGGTTTTCACCGACCCCTGACCCCCGATCCCTTGTCCATGTCCAAAATCCACGTTCTTTCGGATCAACTGGCTAACCAGATCGCGGCGGGCGAGGTCGTCGAGCGCCCCGCCTCTGTCGTTAAGGAGCTGGTCGAGAACGCGATCGATGCTGGCGCGCGGCGCATCCATGTTGACGCGGAAGCGGGCGGACGCCGCCTGCTGCGCGTCTCGGATGACGGAGAAGGGATGACGCGCGATGACGCTTTGCTCGCCTTCGAGCGTCACGCGACCTCTAAGATCAGCACCGCGCAAGACCTCTTCTCTATCGGCACGCTGGGATTTCGCGGCGAGGCTCTGGCTTCGATTGCGTCCGTGGCGCGCGTCGAGTTGTTGACGAAGACGGAGGAGGCCGAGGCGGCGACGCGTGTGCTGATCGAAGGCGGGCGCATACGCGACGTGAAGGCGGCGGCGCACCCGCGCGGGACGACCCTCACCGTCCGCGACCTCTTCTTCAATGTTCCGGCCCGGCGCAAATTCCTCCGCTCTGAGGCGACCGAGAGCTTTCACCTCATGAACCTCGTGACGCACTACGCGCTCGCGCACCCCGAGATTGCTTTCACTCTGACCAATAACGGACGCGAGACTCTGCGCGCCAGCCCGGCTGCGGATTTACGCGAGCGTGCCTATCAAATCTTCGGCGCGGATTTCATCTCTAATCTCTTAGAGGTCGGCGGAGGCCTTGAGCAGGTGGCGCGCGTGCGCGGGTTCGTCTCCGCGCCGCGTGAGAGACGAACCTCGCGCGACGCGCAGTATCTCTTCATCAACGGGCGCTACGTGCGCGACCCTCTCATCGGACGCGCTCTCTCGGAGGGCTACCGCGCAGTCTTGCCGCAGGGAGTCTATCCGGCGGCGCTACTGTTTCTCGAAGTCCCGCTCGAAGAGGTGGATGTCAACGTCCATCCGGCCAAAACGGAGGTGCGCTTTCGCCGCGCCGCCGCCGTCGCCGACGCGGTTCGCGAAGCCGTTCGCGCCACGCTCGCCAGCGCAGGCTACGTGCGCGCCGCAGATGCCCGGAGAGAGATGGGCGCTGACGCCGACGAGGAAAGGGCAAACGTCGATTCAGTAGAGCAGGCCGTCTCAAGTGAGAATGACGGCGCATCCTCCCCCCGGCTTCCAAACGAAACTACAGGCCCAATCGCTCACAGCACACCCTTCAGGCCCGTCTTCAATCCAGCGTCGTCGCCGCAGCAGGGCACAATCGAATTTCTGCACACGCTCAAACCGGAGGACGAGCCATCGCCCGTCTCAACTCTTCCGGCGCGTGCGAGCGATGATGATGATGAGGATGATGCTGGCAGGCAGGCACAGACAGCGACGCGCTCAGGCGCGCAGAGCGCCGAGAAGACGCAGGAGGAGAGCGATGCGCCGAGCATGCGCGCCGCGCCGGTCGAGGTGAACGCGGGGCAGGGCGCATACGAGCAGGAGTCTGCCCGGTCTGCGGCGACGCACGCGCCGCGAAGCGCGCTTCCGCCGCTTACCTCCGCCGCCGGGCTGGTGCGCGTCGTTCCGGTCGAATCCCTGTCGGCGAACATTCGCCCGCTCGGACAGCTTGAGGACTCCTTCATCGTCGCCACGGATGCAGAAGGGCTACTGTTGATCGACCAGCATATCGCGCACGAGCGCATACTCTTTGACAAGTATCACAACAGGGAAGCCACGCGCGCCGTTGAGTCGCAGAACCTGCTGATGCCCGAAACCTTCGATCTGACCCCGGCGCAGGCAGCCATGTTCGACGTGGCCGCCGCGGAGCTTGAGGCTTACGGTTTTAGCCTCATGCGTCTCTCCGGGCGCACGGTCGCGATTAAGGCCGTGCCCGCCGACCTTCCCATAGGCGAGGCGCGAAATATGCTGGCGGAAGTGCTGGAAACGGTGGATGCCGAGAAACGCGGGGCGGCACGCACAACCCTGAGCGAGCGTATAGCGGCGACGCTCGCGCGTCGTGCGGCCATCAAGAGCAACACGCCTCTTGCGCCGGAAAAGATGCGCTGGCTCATTGATCGCCTGCTCACGACCTCTTCGCCGACCACCAGCCCGCAGGGCCGCCCCGTTATCCTTCGCCTCGCCACACGCGACATCATCAAAGGCTTTCAGAGAAGCTAAGTAGGACAGCTATGCGACAACGCAAGCAGGCCATCATCATTTAGAATCGGGCACGCTTCATCAGGAATCAAGCCGGTTTCCATTAGAAACATCCCAATCTCCTTTAGACACCCGCCCGCTTCCTCTGTAAACACAACTGTTTCCTCTAGAAACAACCGAGTTTCATTAAGAGATACGTTAGTTTCCAAAGAAAACCGGGTCGAGCCAAAAGGAAGCAGCCATGATTCCGAAGGCGCAAGGCCGATTTCAATCAAAGCGCGTCGAATGTGCTGAGGACGAGCGCCGTGTCCGAGAGATCGGGGAGCAGCGCGTCCGGTTCGTGGGCACGCAGGTCTTCCGCCGTGTAGAGACGACCCGTGCAGACGGCGACGGCGCGCGCGCCGAAATGTTTGGCGCAGGCTATGTCGTTGGGCGTATCGCCGATGACGATGAATTGAGAAGGCTCCAGCCGAAGGCCCAGGTGTTGATTGATGCGCTCACGCGCGAGCGCGGGCAGGTCGCGGCGGTCGTGCGAATCGTCGCCGAACGCGCCGGGCAGTTGAAAGAAGTGTGAGAGACCGACGAGGCGCATCTTCAAGTGGGCGGCGGGCTCAAGATTGCCCGTCAGAAGCGCCGAGCGGTAGCGCGGGTTTGCCTCCGCCGCTTCGAGCGCCTCGCGCACTCCCGGCAAGAGATGAAAGAGATGCTTACTCTCACTCGTGACGCGCTCCATCTCTCGCATGTAGATCGCGCGCAGCTCGTCAAGACGCTCGCGTATCTGCCGCGGCGTGAATCCCTCATCGCGCAAAGCTTCCGCCACGATCTGCAAGTCCGTCATGCCGGAGACGCTCAATTCTGCCAGTCGTCCCGCCGTTCCGAAAACGCTTTCAATCGCGGGCGCGGTGTAGTCCCTGAACATGCCCGTGCGCGCCGAGCGCAGTAGCGTCCCGTCGATGTCCCATAAAAGAATACGCAGCCCGTCAGGCTCTGAGATGAGCGGACGCTTCTGCGTGCCCGCATCCGTATTGCTCGTCTCGTCCTTCATGCGGCTCAAAAGGTTTATTCGATGACAGCCAGCACATCGCCCGCGTTGACGGTCGCGCCCGGCGCAGCCTGTAACTCCACGACACGCCCGGCGCGCGGCGACTTCAGCTCGTTCTGCATCTTCATCGCCTCGACGACGACGATGCCCTGACCGGCCTCGATAGAATCTCCCAGCTCAACCAGCACGCGGACGATCTTGCCCGGCATCACCGCCGAGACCTGCGCCGCCCCGTCGGCCTGCGCGCCCGCGCTCTGCCCCGCGCGCAGGCGTTTAGGATCAACCAGCCTGACGGCGTAAGCCTGATTGCCCGTATGAACATGCACGAGCGAAGACTGCGCCGCCTCCCTCTCCACGCGGCACTCGTAGACACGACCCTCCGCGATCAAAAGATAGACGCCCCGTTCGGGCACGCTCGCCTCAAGCTCATAGCGGCGGCCATCAATCTCCGCGACCACACGCTCGCCGTCACGCTTGAAGTCAAGCGCGTGCTTTTCGCTTCCGATCTCCGCCGTTAAATTCATCTTTATTATATGTCCCTTGAACGAAACAGCGCGGCGCGACCGTTCAGCTTCCAGTGGCTCGTCTCCTGCGCGCGCGGCTGATGATTGGCCGGAGTCTCTTTGCGGCGCTCTGCGTAGTCGAGCGCGGCGGCGATAATCGCCATGTCGCGGCGCTGCGTGTCCGCTTCGGCTGACTCTTCTGCCTGCGACTCTACGCCCGACTCCTGTCGGCGCGCGAAGAAGCGTTCGATGAAGCCCGTGTCGAGGCGTCCTTCTATGAACTCCGCATCGCGCACGACTTCGCGGAAGAAGGGGAGCGTGGTCTTGATACCGCCGACAGTGTATTCGTCCAGCGCGCGGCGCAGGCGATCAATCGCCTCATGGCGTGTGCGTCCCCACGCGGCCAGCTTCGAGATCATAGGGTCGTAGTAGATGGAGACTTCCGTGTTGGCCGTGATGCCGCCGTCGTCGCGTATGCCCGGGCCAACGGGGACGCGCAGAGAGTTGATGCGTCCGGGCGCTGGCATAAAGTTCTGCTCGGGGTCTTCGGCGTACACGCGACACTCTATGGCGTGCCCGTGCCACTGCACATCTTCCTGCGTGAAGGAGAGCCGCTCTCCGCACGCAACCGTGAGCTGCTCGCGCACCAGATCGATGCCCGTGACCATCTCCGTGACCGGATGCTCGACCTGAAGGCGCGTGTTCATCTCAAGAAAATAGAAGTCGCGCGTCGCATCGGAGACCAGGCACTCGACTGTGCCCGCGCCCACGTAGTCGACGGCGCGTGTGACCAGAGTTGCCGCCTCTCCCATACGCCGTCTCAGGTCAGCATCACCAATCGGCGAAGGGCATTCCTCGATCACTTTCTGATGGCGTCGCTGGATGGAGCACTCGCGCTCGCCGAGGTGCACGACGTTTCCGTGGGTGTCTGCAAAGACCTGTATCTCTATGTGGCGCGGTCGCTCGATGGCCTTTTCGAGATAGATTTCGGAATCGCCGAAGGCGGCTGCTGCCTCCGATTGCGCCGTCTCGAAGGCCGAGCGCAAATCCGTCTCCGAAAGGACGAGCCGCATGCCTTTACCGCCGCCGCCCGCCGAAGCCTTGAACATCACCGGATAGCCCAACTCGGCGGCTGTCGCGCGCGCTTCCTCCAGCGACCCGAGAGGCTCGGTCGTGCCCGGCACAACCGGCACACCGGCGCTGATGGCTACCCGGCGCGCGCTGGTCTTCGAGCCCATCAGCTCCATCGCTTCCGCCGTCGGCCCGATAAAGGTCAGACCGGCATGCACCACCGCGCGCGCAAACTCCGCATTCTCGGCCAGAAAGCCATAGCCCGGGTGAACCGCTTCGGCCCCCGAGCGCAGCGCCGCATCAATAATACGCTCGCCGCTTAGATAGCTCTCGACCGACGGGGCAGGCCCGACGCGGTAAGCCTCGTCAGCCATACGCACGTGCAGCGCATCACTATCGGCATCGGAAAAGACGGCCACCGGCGAGACACGCAGGTCACGACACGCGCGTATAATACGCACGGCAATCTCGCCACGATTGGCAATCAGGATTTTACTAAACATAAGAAAGACGATGACGAGCGGCAAGTGACGAGTTAAAAGCTTTGCCCCCGGCTGATAACTCGTCACTGCTTTTAAGCCACTACGGAATTACCGGGCTGATGTGGATCGTAGCGAACGGTAATGCGCGCGCCGGGCGAGTAGTCCGTCTGGCGCTGCTGCTGTTCGAGCGAGAGCGACTGCGATGACTCGTACTCGACGCCGCTGATCTCGTAGCGATAGAAAATTTGTGTGAAGGAGCCGGAGTCGGTCTCGCCGCCGATGTCTACGATAGTGCCCTCGGCGATGCGACCGGCGCGCAGAAGACGAGCGCGCCGTGCCCCCTCCGGGTCATCTTTCCTGCGCCGGAAACGATTGAGAAATGACATAGGGACGGACGACTCACGGCAGGGATTCGCCGGAGGATGAGCCGGAAGGGCCGCCCGCCGATTTCGACGGCCTGACAAAGACGCCGTCGCGCATCAACCAGTCGTCATCCGTGTTGGCGATCTTGTCAGCGCCCGGCAGGCGCACTTCGTAGTTGGTGAAAGAGATTCTTTCGTTGACGGCATCGTCCGTGGAGTTGTTGGTCGAGGCGCGGCGCAAGGCAGCGCCACGCAGGCGGCGCGGCTTGGCCGTCGAGGCGTCCGCCAGGTTGGCGCTCGGCTTATAAGTGCTCGGGTCAATGTTGGAGAGCGCGACGGCGATGGAGCCGTCTGTGTCCGCCAGTCCGTCCTGCAAATCCTTAAAAGTCGTAGGATACGTCTTGTACTGCGCGCGGTATTCGAGAAGCGCCCTTTGCAGCGTGTACCCTTGAGCCTCGACCGCCGCCTCGATGCCTCTTTGCCGCTGGCGCAGGCGCTCAGGCACTGTGAGCCCGATGAAGGTCGCGATCATCACAAGGACGAGCGCAGAGGCGGCCAGCCCGCAGCGCGCGAAATCCTGACCGGCAAACCTGATCTTCTCCTGCCGTATGCTTCGATAGATGAGAGCGCCGCCCCACAACGCGATGATTGAGAAGGGAACTGCGAACCATTTCAAGCGCCACGCTGCCGTCTCTGCGGCTGAGACCAGAGGCCAGAAACCGATGCTCACAGGCGTCTGCTCAAGGAGCGCGAAAAGAGTGCTGAGCATGAAGGAAATGAGCAGGGCGAGGCCCATCGCTCCGACCAGCACGCCGCGCCCGTAGGCCGGCAACTCGAATTCGGGTCGGGCAAGGGGGCCGCCGACGGCACGCGCGCCGCACGAGTGGCATCCTTCCATCAGATCGCCTTCAAATTTAAAACCGCAACAGGGGCAGACAGTCAATGTCGTTTACCTCGGATAACTGAATGGGAGAACCTTCGTAACCTGTAAAATTTTCACGAGCGCTTTTGTCGGAGAACTCTTTCAGCGCACCAGTCCCGGCTCGGGTCTTCGCTCAGGCCCGGTATTGGATGCGGCAATAGCCTTTTCCGTCGCCTCTTTGCGCTTGGCATCGTCAGCTTTATTGACTTCGCGCCACGTGTGATACATGCGATGAGCAAATGTCCAGTAGGAGCCGACGGCCAGAATCCAGAGCACCGCCGGCATGCGGTTCGTGAACAGATTCTGCGAGCCGGGATGAGTGGTGAGCGCGCCGATGATCAAGAGCACCACCCGCTCCGGGCGACGCAGGAATCCGACATCGCACTTGGGAATCAGGCTCTCCGCGCGCGCGCTCGTGTAGCTGACCATCACAGAACCCATCATCCCCGCACCGGCCAGAAAGACGTTGAGGGTCGAATGAAATTGCGTATCGCGCGCGTAGAAGACCATCAGCCCGACGAAGACCACCATGTCGGAGAGACGATCGAGCGAGGAGTCCAGAAAGCCGCCGAAGCGCGTCACGCGCCCCGAAAGCCGTGCCACCTGCCCATCCAGCATGTCAAAGAGGTTGGCGACGATCAGGATAATACCGGCCCAGAAGAAATGGCCGAAACCGAAGAGCAGACCGCACCCCGTGTTGATCGCGACGCCGATGACGGTGAGGTAGTTCGGGTCGATACCGCCGTAGGCAATCCAGCGCACCATCGCGCTGATGATGCGTTGCGCGCCGCGTCCAATGCTTGCCCCGAACACCTTTTACTCTTTCTCCTCTACAACAGACGGGCCGCCGAGTGCGAAATCGGCAAGCCCGTTTTCAAGCAAAGCATCATAGGGAGGCGCGGAAGAGCTGTCAAGAGATTGCGGTCGGCGGCCCACTCCGGCGACCAATCGCTCACCCCTCGTCCTTCGTCTCCGCGATTGCATCGTGGACGGTCGCCAGCCGCTTGATCTCGAAGTGACGCGCCCCGGCGGGCGTACGCACTACGACCTCGTCGCCTTCTTCCTTGCCCATCAGGCTGCGGCCCACGGGCGAAGTGGTGGAAATCAGTCCGGCCTGCGGGTCGCTCTCCTCCGCCGTCACCAGCCGGTAGGTCAACTCCTCGTCGCGCTCAGGGTCATAGAGCACAAGGGTCGAGCCGTAGGCGGCCTTGCCGTGCGGGACTTTCGAGAGGTCTATCGAGGAGATTTCGCTGAGGCGCTGGCGGAGCTGACTGATGCGCGCCTTGACGACGTTCTGGCGGTCGAGCGCGGCACGGTATTCGGCATTCTCGCGCAGGTCGCCGAATTCCAGTGCGCGCTTGATCTCCTTCGGCAGGTGTACGCGCAGCTCCGATTCCAGCTCCTCCAATTCGCCCTGGAGGCGTTGCTTGATATCTTGTGTCAACTCGTGTCCCCGCTTTCAGTTGGCGTACCATTGAAGATGTGTGTCCGGCTCGGCTAAGAATTATATGCTGCCCGCCGTCGCTCACAGAGTATAGCACTCTCAGGCGCGGCTGTGGCGGTGATGAGAGGCTTCGTCGGGCGCGCCGAAGGAGATGCCGGTCGCGCGCGCCGTGCGAACGAGCTGGCTGGCGGGCGGCACGGTCTTGAGGTTGGCGATGGCTTCCTCAAGCGGGACTGTAATAATGTCTGCGGCCTGAAGAGCGACCATCACGCCGCGTTGGCCCTCGGCGAGGGCACGCACGGCGCACGCGCCGAAGTTCGTCGCCAGCATGCGGTCAAAGGCGTTCGGCGTCCCGCCGCGCTGCAGGTGGCCGAGCACCACGCAGCGAGTCTCCTTGCCCGTCAAATCTTCAAGCGAGCGGCGGCAATGATCGCCTATCCCGCCCAGACGGCCTGAGCGAGTGGCGTCGCCCTTCTCCTGATAGATTGCTCCGCCGCCCGTCTCCATAGCGCCTTCGGCGGCGACGATGATGCTGAACTGCGAGTCGCAGGCATCGCGCTCGCGCACTTTGGCAGCGACCGATTCCATCGAAAAAGGGATTTCGGGAATCAGTATCACGTCAGCGCCGCCGGCGATGCCGGAATGAAGCGCGATCCATCCGGTGTGGCGTCCCATCACTTCGAGAATCATCACGCGGTCGTGCGATTCGGCAGTCGTGTGAAGGCGGTCAAGCGCTTCGGTCGCGATGTCGAGTGCGGTGATAAAGCCGAAGGTCAATTCCGTGCAGGCCAGATCGTTGTCAATGGTCTTGGGCACGCCGATGAGGGGGAAGCCCAGCCGGTTGAACTCCGCGGCGATGGCGAGCGTGCCTTCACCGCCGAGGACGACCAGCGCGTCTATGCCGAGGCGTTCGAGGTTCGAGAGCGCTTCCTTGTAAATCTCTTCGGGTTTGCTGACGCTCCCGTCCGGGTGTCGCTCGACGAAGCCTCCGCGGTTGCGCGTGCCGAGGATTGTGCCGCCGCGAGGCAGGAGCCCGCGCACGTCCGCCGCCTTCAATTCGCGCGTCACTGTCTCGCCCAGCAGCCCCTCGAAGCTGTCCTCTATGCCGACGACGCGCATGTCGTATTCGCCGATGGCGGTCTTCACCACCGCCCGTATGACCGCATTCAGGCCCGGCGCATCGCCCCCGCCCGTCACAATACCGATTGTTTTATACATACTTTAAATGCAGTGATGAGTGACGTGTGGCAAGTTAAAGGCTCGAGTTGCTAACCGTCACCGTCTCGTTCCTGCTCATCACTTGCCGCTCGTCTTAACCTTTGGTGGCTCGTATTGCTCGCCGTAGTCCGGGTATTCGCGTGTGATGATGGAGCCGGGCCGAGTGTTCTCGGTCAGGAGCGCGAGCGCGTCGCGCAGCACCTGCCGCTGAAGCTCGCGCATATGTGGGCGGCCCGTGCTGTTGCCGATCTTAAACCCTTTCGGGTAGAGCGCGCGGGGCGGGCGCATCTGCGCCGAGACTTCCGGGCTCACAGTGATGAGCACTGTCGGCACGCCTCGCATCTCTATCTCGCGCTGAACCGCCACGACCGTGCGGTGACAGACGTTGGGTCAACCTCCGGTGAGGATGACGGCGTCGGCGCGCGAGCCCTTGTCTATCTCGTTGGCTATCTCGGCGGCTGTCCCTTCGTACATCGCCTTCAACTGCATCGTGTAGCCCATGTAGCCCACATGTTTTTTCGCGATGCCGCCGATGAAGCCTTCTGTTTCTAAGTCGCGCAGCACGTCGATGGGGAAGACGACGTTGATGTCAGAGTCGGCGTCCGTGTGATCGTAGTGATGGTGCGTGACCATCAGGTCGGACGAATCGACATCCTGCGGAATGATGCGGAAGGTTAGATCGCCAAGCTCGTCGGCGATATTGAACGCCTCCTGATCGCGTAGGTGAACGCCGCCCGCCGTGACGATACTGATAGTGCTACGCGACAACTCGCGGTCGAAGGGCGTGAACGGCACGCATTTTCTTGAAAGTGTCATGGGCTTTACTTCCGAAAGGCTGGCGGGCCAAAACCGGAGCGGCTTCCTCAAAAGCATCCACGGCATTGGCCCGCCCGCCAGTCATCTTGTCCGAACAGCGCTCTCCTACAACTTGCGGAGCACTTCAAACAGGTCTTCGTTATCGGGTTGGTCGGCGATGTTGTGTATGTCCACGTAAGCCAGCCGACCCTCCTTGTCAACGATAAAGAGCGCGCGTTCCGAAATTCCGTCGGCCTCGCGCCACGCGCCGTATGCTTTGGCTACTTCCCCCTTGGGATGAAAGTCGCTCAACAGATCGTATGACAAGCCGCCTAAGGATTTGGCCCAGGCAGTGTTGCACGGGACGCTGTCCACAGAGATGCCCAGGACCTGGGCATCGTAGCCTTTGAAGCGTTCGAGGTCAGCCTCGTACGCAGGCATCTGCGCCGTTCAAACGGGCGTCCACGCCAGCGGGTAGAACGCCAGAACGACGTTCTGCTTGCCACGAAAATCCGAGAGCTTGACCTTCCTGCCCTTCTCCAAATGGCTGCCCAGCTCGAAATCCGGGGCCATGTCTCCGACTTCAGGCATAGATAGAGTCCTCCTCTCCCTCATGTATGTTGTTGCAAAGAACTTTTGTTTGGTGCGAAGATCAGTTGATAGCTTACCTTCTCATGCCGAGCCCGCACAAGGGCGGCTGCGGCACAAATATGAGAAGAAATCTTAATCTTTTGGTGTCGCCTCTTTTTCATGGAAGCAAACGTTACAGTCACACAACGCGGGGCGGAGCGCGCACGCGCCGGGCATTTATGGATTTATCGCAGCGATGTGCGCGACGCGACGAGCGCCGGGGGCGGCGCAATCGTCCACGTCCTTGACGAGCGCAGGCGGCACGTGGGCAGGGCGCTTTACAGTGACCGCTCGGAAATCTCTCTGCGGCTGCTCTCGCTCACGGACGAGCGCATCGACCGCGAGTGGTGGCGCACGCGCCTGCGCGAGGCCGCCGCGCGCCGCACCGTTTATGCGAAGGGGACGAACGCTTACCGCCTTGTCTATTCGGAGGGCGACCTCCTCTCCTCGCTGATCGTGGACGTTTACGCGAACGTGATGGTGATGCAGACGCTCTCGCAGGGGATGGACGCGCTGAAGGGGATGCTGACCGAACTGCTCGCGGAAGAGTTTGCGCCGCGCGCCATCATAGAGCGCAACGATGTCAGGGTCAGAGAGCTTGAAGGGTTAGAGCTACGCGCCGGGCTACTCTACGGTGATGTGCCCGCCGAGTTGGAGATAGAGCAGGACGGAGTGCGCTTTATGGTCTCTCCGCTCGGCGGGCAAAAGACCGGCTCGTTTCTGGATCAACGCGAGAATCGCACAGCCGCGCGTGCCGTCGCTCACGGGCGCGCGCTCGATTGCTTCACCTTCAACGGCGCTTTCGCGCTTCAGCTTGCGCCCGCCTGCGAAAGCGTCCTCGGGCTGGACGTTTCGGCGGAAGCGGTCGAGGCCGCACGCCGCAACGCGGAAGTGAACGGCACGTCCCACGTCGAATTCCGCGAGGCCAACGTCTTCGACGCGCTGCGCGAGATGGAGCGCACCGGCGAGCGCTTCGACACCATCGTGCTCGACCCGCCCGCCTTCGCCAAGAATCGCGCGAGCATAGGCAAGGCCGTGCGCGGCTATAAAGAGATCAACCTGCGTGCGCTCAAGCTGCTGAACGCGGGCGGCGCGCTCATCACCTGCACCTGCTCCTATCATATGTCGGAGCAGATGTTCGTCGAAGTGGTCACGGATGCGGCCAGAGACGCGCGCCGTCGCATACAGCTTGTCGAAAAAAGAATGCAGGCCCGCGATCACCCCGTCCTCGTCGGCGTGCCCGAAACCTACTACCTCAAATGCCTCATCGTACGCGCACTGGATTGAAGAAAGGATGAAGGCGGAAGGATGAAGGATGAAGTAAAGCATTCAAGACATTGAAGCATTCCTTTCATCCTTCATCCTTCATCCTTGCTTTTAGCTTTGAGATGAGCCGTTGCGGGTGCTTTCGGCGAGGCGCTTGGCGTCGGGGAAGGCTTCGAGGGCACGAAGGGTTTGCGGGTCGCTCTCGATAAGGACGCGGTTGCCGGCGTCGCCGCCGAAGGCTGCTGTGATGATCTCGTCGCGCAGGCGCAGGCGCGCGAACTCCAGCTCGCTATCGATCTGCGTGGGCAGGATGCCGAAGGTCGGGTCGCGCTGCAGGTAGCCGCGAAACGCTTCCACCAGACGGTCAGTGATGGGGAAATCCGTGGGACGCGGCGCGCGGCCCGTCTCCATCTTCTCGACACGATAGCTCTCAAGTCCCTCGATCTTTCCTGCGGCCAGCTCGCGCGTGAAAAAGAAGGCGGCTTCGATGATGCGCGTGCGTAGCGGCGATTGCAGCGGGAGGCGGGCTTCAATGTCGGGCGTGATGCCGCCGCCACCGTAAAAGATGCGCCCGGCGGCGGTCTTCACTGCCGGCCCGGTCGGCGGGTGCGGCGGCGGAGTCGGAGCGAGGGCGGGCGTCGGCTGCTGCGTCGGCGCAACCGGACGCGCCGGTTGGGCAGGCTCGTCGGCGTCGTGGCGCACGTAGTAGTCGTAGAGCGAGCCGTTCGAGTAGTCGCGTTGAATCGAGCGCCCGTAAGGCGTGTAGTACTTGGCCGTCGTTAAGGTCAGGCCCGTGCCGTTCGGCAGATTGAAGACGCGCTGGACGAGCGCCTTGCCGAAGCTGGTTTCGCCGACGACGAGTCCGCGCCCGTGATCCTGAATCGCCCCGGCGACGATCTCCGAGGCCGAGGCAGAGTTGCGATTGATGAGCACGACCAGCGGGTAGTCCTCCGTCTCGTTGCCGTTGGAGCGATAAAGTATCGGCTGGTTATACTCGCGCCCGCGCACGGAGACGACGACCTGCCCGCGCGGCAGAAACTCACTCGCGACATCAATCGCCTGATCGAGCAGCCCGCCGGGATTGCCCCGCAGGTCGAGCACGATCTGGCGCATGCCCTGCCCTCGCAGCGTGTTGATGGCCGTGTGCAGCTCGTCGCCCGTGGTGTGCTGGAAACCGCCCGTCAGACCGATGTAGCCCGTGCCGGGACGAATCATAAAAGAGTTGCGTATGGAGGGAAGCGGGACGGCTTCGCGGTAGATGGTGAAATAGAACGGAGTCTGCGAGCCGGCGCGCTCGATCTTGAGCTTGACGGCCTCGCCGCGCTCGCCGCGCACGTTGTTGGAGACCTGCTGGCTCGTCCAGTTGCGCGCGTCCTTGCCGTCAACTTCCACGATGCGGTCGCCGTAGCGAAGACCCGCGGCCCAGGCGGGCGTGTTCGGCACGACCGATTGCACATAGACGCCGTCGCGGTGTTGCAGGATGGTGACGCCGATGCCGTAGAAGCGCGAGTCCTGATCTTCCTTGAGCTTCGTATATTCCGTGCGCGAGAAAAACATGGAGTGCGGGTCGAGCGTCGAGAGCATGCCCTGAATGGCTGCCTGCGTGGCCTTTTCGTAATCTATCTCGCCCGCATAGTTGTCCGAGATCATCGCGATCGCATCGCCGTAGTCGCCCTCTATATTCTCCGCGCTCGCCGTCGGCGCTTGCGGAGAAACCTTGCGGCGTCGCGACGACGCTCCGCCGATACTGCCGCCGACGAGTGTCGCCGCGATAATGATCGTGGCTGCAACTATACCGAACTTCCTGCTCATGCTATGCTCCGCAAACGCTTCGTCAAAATCCGATTGCCGGAAGCCCGTCAGGGCCGGGCGCGGCCAGCTTAGAATATAGCACACCGGCGCGCTCACAGCCGAAAGCCTGAAGTCGGGCGCGCCGCTTATGTTATATTCGGCGCTCGGAGCCGGGGTTTTAAGGGGCTTTAGCGTTTCCCTGGCCCACCTCATCGAAGCGAAACTACGTAGATTAGAGAATTAAGGAATGCCTTCATCAATTTCGATTATTGTCCCGGCCTATAACGAAGCTGTCAGACTGGGTAAGTCGCTGGCGACAATCCTTGAGTACCTTAACGAGCTGGACACGACGAGCGAGCTGATCGTCGTCGACGACGGCTCAAGCGACGATACAGCCCAGGTGGCCGAACGCAGTCTCGCCAATTCGGGGCGCGTCAACGCTCTGCTCATCCCCGTCCGGCCCAATCGCGGGAAGGGTCATGCCGTGCGCGCGGGCCTTCTGGCGGCGAGCGCCCCCATTGCCCTCTTCACGGACGCAGACCTCTCAACGCCGATCACAGAGATACCGAAACTCGTTGGCCCAATAGAGCGCGGCGATTACGATTTGACCTTCGGCTCGCGCGCTCTCGACCGCAGCCTGATCGGCGTTCATCAGCCGTGGCGGCGAGAGCAGGGCGGGCGCGTCATCAATCTCATCGTGAGGCTCGCGACGGGCCTGCCGTTCTGGGATACGCAGTGCGGCTTCAAAGCCTTTCGCATGAGCGTCTGCCGACCGCTGGCCGAGGCCGCCGCCATCGAGCGCTTCGGCTTCGACGTGGAGTATCTTTACGTCGCGCATCTGGCCGGACTTCGCCTGCGGGAGATACCCGTGCGCTGGGATCATAACGAGGGCAGCAAGCTGAGCGTCTGGCGCGACACCCCGCGGCTGCTCGGCGAAGTCCGCGCCGTTCGGCGCGGTGTGCGGCGCGGCCTCTATGATCAGGCGATTGCCGCCATACGCGCGCAACGGGAGAAAGAACACAGGCTGGCCGAAAAGAGCGCGCTTGAAGTTTCAGCGTCACGTGACTTGCACGAAGCCGTCAGCGCCGCACCGGAGCTTTAGCAACGGGCGGCGGCGAAGCCCGTAAAAACAATCGATGACCATTTCATCAGCATCAAGGATCTCTGGCTATGACAGCAAAACTCAACGTCAACATAGATCACGTCGCAACCGTCAGGCAGGCCCGGCGCGCGCCTGAGCCGAGCATCATCGCCGCCGCCGTCGCCTGCGAGCAGGCAGGGGCCGACGGCATCACCGTACACCTGCGCGGCGACCGTCGCCACATACAGGATAACGATCTGCACGCTCTGCGCCGGTCGCTGACGACCTATCTGAACATCGAGATGGCGGCGACGGAAGAGATGCTGGGAATTGCTCTGGACATAATGCCGGACGCCGTCACGCTGGTGGCCGAAAATCCGAACGAGATTACGACCGAGGGCGGCCTCGACGTGCGCGCTCATCTCTCCATGGTGCGCGCGGCGGTCGCACGCCTGCGCGAAGCCGGCATCACCACCAGCCTTTTCATAGACCCAGACCCGCAACAGATAGAGACCGCGCATGAGATCGGCGCACAGCAGGTTGAGCTATGCACAGCCGTCTACGCGGAAGCCACGCTGCCGCCGCGCTCCGCTCATACGGAAGGAATGATGCAGGCCGCGCAGGAGCTGCGAAGGTTGCGCGAGGCCGCGACGCTCGCCTCGCAGTACGGCCTGCGCGTCGCCGCCGGACACGGGCTCACCTACCGCAACGTCGGCGCTGTCGCCGCCATCAGCGAAATCACCGAATTCAACATCGGACACAACATAGTCTCGCGCGCCATCTTCGTCGGCCTCGAACGCGCCGTCAGCGAAATGCGCCAAGCCATCAAGAATAAGGATGAAGGATGAAGGATGAAGGATGAAAGAAATGCTGTAATGTCTTTACTGTCTTGAAAGCTTTTACTTCATCCTTCCGCCTTCATCCTTCATCCTTGCTTTTACATGCCGAGAGCGACTTCGGCTGGTTCGGCTCCCGATCCGTTCCAGCCTTGTCGCTCCCGGTCTTTTTCGATCAGCATCAAAATGTTACTGACCGAAACCTGTAATGATGTGAATAGAAGTTAAGCCGGATGTGCATCGCTCGCCTCCGGCATCGGCCCTCAGCTTGCGAGCGCGTCGGCCTCTTTTCTCCTCATCGCGATGCCCATGTGCTTGTAGGCGGCGCGGGTGGCGACGCGACCGCGCGGCGTCCGATTGAGAAAGCCTATCTGTATCAGGTAGGGCTCGATGATCTCCTCTATGGACTCGCGCTCCTCACTGATTGAGGCCGAGATAGTGCCGACCCCGACCGGCCCACCGTCGAACTTCTCTATGATGACGCTCAAGAGCTTGCGATCAACCTCGTCGAGACCGAAGCGGTCAACCTCCATCTCGTCCAGCGCACGACGCGCGACCGCCTGCGTGATACGCCCGTCGCTCAGAACTTCGGCGTAATCGCGCACGCGGCGCAGAAGGCGGTTGGCGATGCGCGGTGTGCCGCGCGCGCGTTTCCCTATCTCGCTCGCTCCTGTGGCCTCAATCTCAACGCCCAGTATCTCTGCCGAGCGGTGGATGATGACTTCCAAGTCCTGCTGCGAATAGAAGTCCAGGTGCTGCACTATGCCGAAGCGACCGCGCAAGGGGGCTGTCAGCATTCCGGCGCGCGTGGTCGCGCCGACCAGAGTGAACTTTGGCAGTTCGAGCTTGATGGAGCGAGCCGCCGTGCCCTGACCGATCATCAGGTCCAGCTGGTAGTCCTCCATCGCAGGGTACAGCACCTCTTCTATCTGCGGGCGCAGGCGATGAATCTCGTCTATAAAGAGGACTTCGCCTTCCTGCAAATTGGTCAGGAGCGCGGCCAGATCGCCGCCACGCTCGATGGCCGGGGCGCTGACGCTCTTTAAAGCAGCGCCCATCTCGGCGGCGATGATGTTGGCGAGCGTCGTTTTGCCGAGGCCCGGCGGGCCGCAGAAAAGCACGTGGTCGAGCGCTTCGCGACGCGCCAGGGCCGCCTTCAAAAAGATCTTGAGATTGCTCGTGATCTTCGTCTGGCCTATATACTCCGCGAGGCTGCGCGGGCGCAAAGACGGCTCCGCCTGCACATCCTCCGGCGTCGCTTCGCCCGCGATGGGGCGCGGCGCATCTGTCATATCCTGTTGGGTGACCGCTTGTGACATTCGATTAAACCCCTGCTTATCTGGTTGAAAAACTTCCCCCTCAAGAGATGTCCATTATACCGCGCCTGGGCTGGTGTTTCAAGCATGAAACACCATGTTTCACGCATCCTGACAAGAAAAGATTGACTCCGGGCGAGAATAAAAAGATAATGCGATCCCCTGGAAGTGATTCCGAACGACATCCCGAACCGTCACAGCCGCTTCAGATCACATCACACGCAGTAGTCGAACAGGGAAAACACAAAACTTACACAGGGTCGGCCCTCAGGGAGTATCCGGCTCAGATCGTGAAGGAGAAAGCAGATGAGACTCAGCCAACGTCCCCTTTTACCTATAGTATTGCTTCTATTATTGATTGCCTGCGGAATCGCCATTACAGCGCGGACGCGTGCGATGCGAAACATCGCCGCGCCCGTCGTCGGCTGCATAGACGATTGTAAGGAAAGACTCGACAAGACTTTGGACAGGTGTTCGCAACTGCCGGACGCGAGCCGCGAGAGATGCCGGGAGGTGGCGAACAATCAGTATAACAAGTGCGCCGAGAGATGCGGCGACTGAGTGTTGCAGACCTGCCCGGCGTGCGACGCGTGGAAGGATTGCTGTCTCTATAATCATCTGGATGAGCGTCGCTTAAAGCGCGGGCGAGCAGTGCCGTCTCCGAGCGTAGAGCAGGCTGGCCTTATCTGCGCCTCTCGATGAAGCGGTCGCGCCCCGGCGCGGCCACTCATGCAGCAAGTGAAAGCGGCCCGTCGACTCTGAGCGTTGTTCGCAGCGTTCAGAGTCGGCGGGCCGCTTTCCGACTTTATCAAGTGACGCGAAAGCTTAAGGGTTGAGGTTCGTCGCTCCCGTGGACAGTTGCAATCGCACCATGGAGCGTTCGAGCCTGACGCGCGCGATCTCGAAATCTTCTTCCGTGCCGCTCCATGCGCTCAGGGTCTTTTCGGCGTGCTCGCGCGCGAGCCGTGCGCGGGCCGCGTCAATCTCTTCGGGCCGCTCGGCTATCTCCGCCAGCACCGAAACGCGGTCGGCATTCACTTCGACAAACCCGCCCGAGACGTGCAGCCTGTGCGTCGCCCCGCCCTGCCCGTAGGTGAGCACGCCCGTTTGCAGCTGCGAGATGAGCGGGACGTGGCCCGGCAGGATACCCAGCTCGCCGCTCAGGCCGGGAACGTAAACGACATCCACAGCCTCAGACAACACACGACGCTCCGGCGTCACGACCTCAAGTTGAATCTTATCCGCCATAAAAAGCAAGGATGAAGGCGGAAGGATGAAGGATGAAAGAAAAGCAAAATCAAGCAACAGGCTCGACGCGCTATTCACTCAACCCTTTTCATCCTTCATCCTTCATCCTTCATCCTTTCCTTAAGCTGCTGCGATCTGCTTGGCCCTGTCGATGGCTTCTTCAATCGTGCCGACGAGGTAGAAAGCCTGTTCGGGCAGGTCGTCATGTTTACCGTCGATGATCTCGCGGAAGCCCTTGATCGTGTCTTCGAGCTTGACGTACTTGCCTTCTAACCCTGTGAACTGCGCGGCGACGAAGAAGGGCTGCGAGAAGAAGCGCTGAATCTTGCGCGCGCGCGAGACGACCAGCTTGTCTTCGTCCGACAATTCGTCCAGACCGAGAATGGCGATGATGTCCTGCAAGTCTTTGTAACGTTGCAGGATTTGCTTAACGTCCTGCGCCGTACGGTAATGTTCCTCGCCGACGATGCGCGGGTCGAGAATGCGCGAAGAGGAAGTGAGCGGGTCAACCGCCGGATAAATCCCCAGCTCGACGATCTGGCGCGAGAGCGCGGTCACGGCGTCGAGGTGCGCGAAGGTGGTCGCCGGTGCGGGGTCTGTGTAATCGTCCGCCGGAACATAAACGGCCTGAATCGAAGTGATCGCGCCCGTCTTGGTCGAAGTGATGCGCTCCTGCATCTCGCCCATCTCGGTGGCGAGGTTCGGCTGATAGCCGACTGCGGAAGGCATGCGGCCAAGGAGCGCGGAGACTTCCGAGCCTGCCTGCGTAAAGCGGAAGATGTTGTCAATGAAGAGCAGCACGTCCAAGCCCTGATCGCGGAAGTATTCGGCGACCGTGAGACCCGAAAGAGCGACGCGCAGGCGAGCGCCGGGCGGCTCGGTCATCTGCCCGTAGATGAGCGCCACCTTCGATTCCTCGATGGCCTTCATGTCCACCTTGGACATGTCGAAAGCGCCCGTCTCCTCCATGTTCTTGTAAAAAGCATCGCCGAAGTTGATGACCTTGGATTCGACCATCTCGCGCAGCAGGTCGTTGCCCTCGCGCGTGCGCTCTCCGACTCCGGCGAAGACCGAGAAGCCCGAGCGCGCCTTGGCGATATTGTTGATCAGCTCCATGATGAGGACGGTCTTGCCGACGCCAGCGCCGCCGAACAGGCCTATCTTGCCGCCGCGCAGGAAGGGCTGAATCAGGTCAATGACCTTGATGCCGGTCTCGAACATCTGCAATTCGGTCGCCTGCTCGTCAAAGTCCGGCGCGTGGCGATGAATCGGATAGCGAGTCGTCGCCTTGACCGCGCCGAGGCTGTCAACGGGCTCGCCGATGACGTTAAGGACGCGTCCGAGCGTGCCTTCGCCGACCGGCACGGTGATAGGCCCGCCGGTGTCAATGGCCTTCATGCCGCGCACCATGCCGTCCGTCGGCAGCATGGAGACGGCGCGCACGCGTCCTTCGCCGAGGTGCTGCTGCACTTCGCAGATGACATCAACTTCCGTTGGTACGTCGAAACCTTCGGAGGTGACACGCAGCGCCTCGTAGATCGGCGGCAAATGTCCCTCGTCAAATTCCACGTCAACGACGGGGCCGATAATCTGCACCACCCGGCCCACATGTTGACCAATCGAACTCGCGTCTCCGTAAGTCGTACTCATAACTTTATTAAATAGCTCCTCTAATTAAGCCAATAAGGCGAAAGTTTGGCGGGTTTGAAAGCCAGACAAGATAACATATCGCTTACATCTAATCAAAGCGATGGGGGCTGCGGCGATAGCGTCTTAAATCAGTGTTGCCTGGGTTATCGCCTGTTCGGGAGCCACGACAATCCGAAGCCCAGAAGTAGTAGAGCGCTCCCTATCCTCTCTATTTTGGCTTCCGGGATTTTATTCATCAAAATTAAGATGGGGAACAGACACGCCACCATCAAATAGGTGGTAATGATAAGAGCCTTCACCCGTGGATGTGATAGTACGTCTCTGAGACTCATGCTGTCGGCAACTCCTTCAACTTCCGCCCATGATTGGCAATGACAATCTCCGTCATTCAGTGAAAGTGCAACAGAAGCTCGGAGATTGAATCAAGGCAAATGTCCGGGCCTATGCTCAGGAGGTTTCGGCTGGTAGGGTAGGTGCTGCGGACTGCGACCGTATGCACGCCGGCGCTTTTGCCCATCTGTATATCTTCTGGGGCGTCGCCAATGTAGGAGCATTCTTCGGGGCGAGAGGCGATTCTGTGCATGGCCTCGTTCAAGCCTTCGGGGTGCGGCTTTTTGTTCCGGATGTGTTCGTTGCAGACGACGACCTGAAAGACTTGAGAGAGCCCTATCTCTTCCAGCTCGCGCGTGACGCGGCGCTGGCTGCCGCTGGTGACGATGCCCAGCCGGTAGCCTCTGCGTTGAAGCTCTATGACGGTCGAGTGTGCGCCCGCTACCAGTTGTGCGGGAGCTTCTCCGTAGTGATGCATCCACAGATCGTCGGCGCGCTGCCACTGCTCCGGCGGCAGCCGCAAGCTTTCATACATCATGTACCAGTTCGGAGAGTAGTTTGACTCGTAGAAGGCCTGCGTGAACGGGACGCCGAGCTCGTCCAGGCTTTTCTGAAAGGCGTTGAAGCCCGCGAGCGCGGAGTCGTTGAGCGTGCCGTCCCAGTCGAAGAGCAGAGTGTTGATCGGGCGGGTGGAATTCGTCATCTTTCAGAGGAAGAGGGCGACGGTCATTCGCCCTCGTCAATGCGAATCTTCATGCGGCGCAGCGTCCGCATATCTTCGTCGGTCAGCTCAAGCTCGCCCTCAGCCCTGATTTCGCCGTCTTCGTCGTGCGGGCGCAGGCCGATCTCAAGGCGCAGCGTCAGCTCCATCTCGTAGCCGGCCTCGCGCAGGCGCTCTATGGCTTCGGCCACCTGCGAAGAGTTCTCGACCGCAGAGTTGATGGCGGAGCCCAGCTCGTGGACGATCTCCTTGGCTTCATCGTTGATATCCAAAATAGACCCGATGCTTTCCTGGCCGATCAAGTTGATAGCGGTTCTCGTTCGTCGGCCCTGATGCTAAGCGACGCGTGCGGCGCGCGTCAACCGTTTGCGGGAGCGGGTAATTGCCTGCCCCGAGCCCGCTATGTTAGGCTTTCGCTCACTTCATTGAAACGCCGAACACTTGACCTCGTTTGAGCAGGGATCTTTACTCGTATGGCAACCAACACACGCGCCGAGCGTCAGGAGCGCTTCGAGACATCTTCCGGCATAGAGCTGCCCAACGATTTCAATCCGTCGAATACGGAAGCGGTTGACTACGAGCGCGAGCTGGGCGCGCCGGGCGAGTATCCGTACACGCGCGGGATACGCCGCAACATGTATCGCGGGCGTTTATGGACGATGCGGCAGTATGCCGGTTATGCGACGGCTGAGGAATCAAACGCGCGCTACAAGTATCTGCTCGCGCAGGGGACGACCGGGCTCTCGGTCGCCTTTGATCTGCCGACGCAGATAGGATTGGACTCGGACGACCCGCTCGCGGCGGGCGAAGTCGGCAAGGTCGGAGTCGCCATTGATTCCGTAGAGGACATGCAGCGCCTGATGGACGGCATACCTCTGGACACCGTCTCGACCTCTATGACGATCAACGCGACGGCCTCCACCCTGCTCTGTCTATATCTGGCCGTAGCCCGTCAACAGGGTGTAGCGGTGGAGCGCGTCAACGGCACAATCCAGAACGACATACTGAAGGAGTACATAGCGCGCGGCACGTACATCTATCCGCCCGCGCCATCCCTGCGTCTGGTGACTGACACCTTCGAGTTCTGCGCGCGCGAAGTCCCTAACTGGAATATGATCTCGATCAGCGGCTATCACATACGCGAGGCCGGTTCGACCGCCGTGCAGGAGGTCGCATTCACCATCGCCGACGCCATCGCATACGTGGAAGCAGCGCTCGCCGCCGGGCTCAAGGTGGACGAGTTCGCGCCGCGCCTCTCCTTCTTCTTCAACGCGCACAATAACCTGCTCGAAGAGGTGGCAAAGTTCCGCGCCGCGCGTCGCCTCTGGGCGCGTGTCATGCGCGAGCGTTTTCAGGCACGCGACCCGCGCTCTATGATGCTGCGCTTTCACACGCAGACAGCCGGCTCAACCCTGACGGCGCAACAGGCGGAGGTCAACGTCGTCCGCACTACCATACAGGCGCTCGCCGCAGTGCTCGGCGGCACGCAGTCTTTGCACACGAACGCCATGGACGAAGCGCTCTCGCTGCCGACCGAAGGCGCGGCGCGCGTCGCCCTGCGTACGCAGCAGGTGATAGCGCACGAATCCGGCGTCGCAGACACCGTCGACCCGCTCGCGGGCTCTTACGCCATAGAGCATCTGACGGACGAGATAGAGCGCCGCGCTCGCGTTTATCTTGAGAAGATAGACGCGATGGGAGGCGTCTTGCGCGCCATCGAAAGCGGCTACGTCCAGCGTGAGATTCAGGAGGCGGCCTACGCTTACCAGCGCGCGGTCGAGCGGCAGGAGCAAACGGTCGTCGGCGTCAATCGTTTCCAGATCGAAGAAGAGTCGAGCGTGCCCGTCATGCGAGTTGACCCGGACATAGAACGGGCACAGGTCGAGCGTCTTCGCAGCCTTCGTGCCCGCCGGGACAACGAAGCGGTCGCCGTCGCGCTCGTCAGGCTGGAAGAGGCCGCGCGCGGCACGGAAAACCTGCTGCCGCGCATCCTCGCCTGCGTCGAAGCACACACCACAGTCGGCGAGATCAGCCATCGCCTCCGCCTCGTTTGGGGCGAATACCGCGAAGCCCTGACAATTTGAGGGAATTTGCCTGAGTATCACCCGCCGGGGCGTGCAAATCGACTCGCGGAGCGCGAAAGATTGCTCGTCGAGTGTGAAAGTTTACTGGTGGAGTGTGCGAGAAGGCTTGTCGGCAGTGAGAGAAGACCTGCGGAGCGTGCGAGAAGGGTTGCGGAGTGTGAAAGTTTAGTTGTCGGGCGCGAAAGTTTATTCGTCGGGTGTGAGAATTGACCTGTCGGCAGTGAAAAAAGAGTTGCGGAGCGCAAAAGTTTAGTTGCGGAGCACGTCAATTCATTTGCGGCGGGTGAAAATTGACTTGCGGGGTGCGAAACTTTATTCGCGGAGTGGTAAAGATTACTTGCGGAGGGTGAGAGAAGACTTGCGGAACGTTGAAATGTACTGATTTCGTGCGAAAACGCAGCGCAAGCGCCGGGAAGAAGCGTATCTTACGGAACGATTCCACTTGAAAGCTTATGAAATGGTTGACGGGTCTATATTTTCTACTCCTGAGCGTGATCGTCTTTCTGGCCGATCAGAAAAGATTCCAGCCGCTCTTTCGGCGCGTGCGCGAATTGCCTTACGGCGACAAGCTGGGCCATCTGATCTTGATGGGGACGCTCTCCTTCCTGCTCAACATGGCGCTCTCCTGCCGTTGGGTGAGGGTCTGGAAGGTAGAGATACTGAAGGGCAGCCTGATCGTCGCCGTCATCGTCACGCTCGAAGAGTTTTCGCAGATATTTGTAAAGTACAGAACCTTTGATCTGGGCGATCTTTTCTTTGATTATGTCGGCATCTTCTTCTTCGGGATGCTGGCTTATCTACTGACGCGCAGAAAGATGTCTAAAGCGGAGATCAATTAACAGGATAAGATAGGTCAGTACCGCCAAGGGTCTCGGGCGGGTCATGCCGCGACTACCCGCCCGAGACCTTAGGCGGTACTGACCTGCTTTCCTCTCCAATACACTCGCCGTTCCCTGCGATTTCGCTTACAATCTGAATTCCGTTGCTATGACGCACCTGCTGGAAGTCAAAAATTTGCAGACGCATTTTCCGACGCGCGCCGGGCTGGTGCGTGCGGTGGACGGCGTGACGTTTCATATTGACGAGGGCGAGCTTCTGGCGCTGGTCGGGGAATCCGGCTGCGGAAAATCGATCACGGCGCTCTCCCTGATGCGGCTCATCGCGCCGCCGGGAAAAACGGTCGCGGGCGAGATCAGCTTCAACGGAGAGAACCTGCTCGCGGCCTCCGAAGAACGCATGCGTGAGATTCGCGGCGACGACATCGCGATGATCTTCCAAGACCCCATGACCTCGCTCAACCCTGTCTATACGGTCGGCGAGCAGATCGCCGAGGCGCTCCGTCTTCATCGCAAGCTCTCACGCAAGGCTGCGCGCGAGGCGACGATTGAGGCGATGCGCGAGGTCGCCATCCCTGACCCGTCGCGGCGCGTGGACGATTACCCGCACCAGTTGTCGGGCGGAATGCGACAGCGCGTGATGATCGCCATGGCGCTGGCCTGCGACCCGAAGCTATTGATCGCGGACGAGCCGACGACCGCGCTCGACGTGACTATACAGGCGCAGATTCTGGAACTGCTCAACGAGCTGCGACGCACGCGCGAGCTCGGCGTGCTTCTGATCACGCATGATCTGGGGGTGGTGGCGGAGGTCGCAGACCGTGTGGCCGTGATGTATACGGGACGCATTGTTGAAGAATCCCCTGTCGAAGAATTATTCGCGCGGCCAAAGCATCCTTACACGGAGGGGCTGCTGCGCTCTGTGCCCAAGCTGACGGCGGCGCACGTCGCCAAGGCCGCGCGCCTTGAAACGATAGAAGGCGTCGTGCCGAGCCCGACGGAGTTGCCGGACGGCTGCCACTTCGCGCCGCGCTGCACCTACCGCATGCCGCGCTGCACCGCAGAAGGTGTAATCCCGCTCTACGAGCTTGAGAATAATGTTAAAGTGCGCTGCGTCCTCTTCGACCTTGCGGCGGCTGTTACAGCCGACCATCAGGCCGAAGCAAAGCCAGAGCAGAATTAACAAGGGATAGACCGAAAGTGAGCTCCGATCAGAATTTGAACTTCGATCTCCGACCGGGAGCGGCGAGCGTGCCTGATCGTGAGGCGGCGTCGGCGCGCCCTGCGGGTGCGACAGAGGGGGGCGGGGAGTTTGTGCGCGTGCGCCGTCTGGTCAAGCATTTCGCCGTCGAGGGCAGCGATGACGTGGTGCGCGCGGTGGACGGCGTGACCTTTGAAATCCTGCGCGGCGAGACCCTTGGGCTCGTCGGTGAATCGGGTTGCGGGAAATCGACCGTCGGACGTTGTTTGCTCAGACTGATCGAGCCGACTTCCGGTGAAGTCTTCTTCGATGACCGCAACGTGCTGGCGATGGGACGCCGCGAGCTGCGAGAGCTGCGCCAGCAGATGCAGATCATCTTCCAGGACCCTTACGCGTCGCTCAACCCGCGCATGAGCGTGCGCGATATAGTCTCAGAGCCGCTGGTCGTTCACGGGATAGGAAATAAGGAGGAGAGGCGCGAGCGCGTCAGTGAGCTGCTCAGGAAAGTGGGGCTCGACCCGGCCTATATGAATCGCTACCCGCACGAGTTTTCCGGCGGGCAGCGCCAGCGCATCGGAGTCGCCCGCGCGCTCGCGCTGCATCCGAAGTTGATCGTCGCGGACGAGCCCGTCTCGGCCCTTGATGTCTCTGTGCAGGCGCAGGTCGTTAATCTACTGCAAGACTTACAGCAGGAGTTCGGCCTCACCTATCTCTTTATCTCTCACGGTCTGGCGGTGGTCGAGCATATCTCGACGCGCGTCGCCGTGATGTACCTGGGGCGCATCGTCGAGGTGGCGAGCAGCGTCGATCTTTACAGCCAGCCGCTGCACCCTTACACGCAGGCCCTGCTGTCGGCGATACCCGTTCCCGACCCGCTCCGCAAGCGCGAGCGCATAGTGCTCGAAGGCGACGTGCCGACGCCCATCAACCCGCCTTCGGGGTGTCGTTTTCGCACGCGCTGCCCAATGGCGATTCCAGAGTGCGCGCAGATCGACCCGGACCTGCGCGAAATCTCGCCCGGTCACACGGTCGCCTGCATACGCGTGCCCGGTTGGGCGGACGCGCCGACAGCCGCCTGAGACAATCATCAAGGCGCGGAAAATGTTGACGGTCAGGCTCGGAAATCCGTGAAGACTTTCGCCGAGCTTATCGCGGCTGATGCGAAAATATATCCTGACAATCCTTCTCTGCGTCATAACGTCGGGCTGCGACCCAAAGCTTCCGAAGCGCACGGCGAGCCCAGACCCGGACATGGCAGCACTGGCCGCGGTCAGCTTTGCCAAGGAATCATTCATTGATCTTAATCAACCGGTGGCATACGGCCTGCTCTCCGAAGGCATGCAGCGCAAGCTGAGCGAAGATCAGTTCATCAACCTTGTCGCGGAGATGCACCCGAAGACCTTTCCGCGTGTGGTGACGGCGACAGAGTATGAGCCCGTGCCCGGGCAGGAGGCGATGAACATCTACCTCTACGGTGAGAATGGCGATAAGAAGTTCTACTACCGGCTGACGATGAGGGCTTCCGCCTACGGCGGTTATAACGTGGCGGGTCTGTTTCGCATCGCGGCGGAAACGCCTGCCGCGTCAAGAAAGCCCCTGACGGTAAAGAGAAGCACAGTCGACATGAGATGAGCGTGGATACAGGGAGCGTGCCGGAGATGCCGTCGCGCTGAAACTCCGTTGACGGTTCACGCGTATCAGGTGGGCTTCATGATAAACAGCTCTGTAGCTCGGGCGGAGAATCCGTACCCGCCGTCCCGGTAAATCTCAAGCCAAAAGAGGACAAAGACAATGAGCAATCCGAACATGGATAATCTCACGCCCCATGCCTATGCCGCCACTCAGCCACCCCAGCCTGACGGGCCAAAGATGTCAACGGTCGAGACTTTGACCGGCATCTTCTTTGAGCCCGGACGCACTTTCGAGTCTCTGCGCGCTCACCCACGCTTTATCGCCGCCACATTGATCACGGCCATACTCACCTGCGTCTTTACCTTCGCCTTTTTTCAGCGCGCCGGTTATGAGAATGTCATGCGGGCGGCCATCGAAAACTCGCCGCGCGCAGACCAGATGTCGCCAGAGGATAAGGAGAGGGCCGTCGGCTTCTATCAGAATCCCGTCCTGAAGGCCATCAACTATGTCTCTCCGATAATCGCCGTGGTGATTATCTATGGCCTCGGAGCGGCGATCTATCTGCTGGGAGTCATGCTGATGGGGCGCTCCATTAGTTACTGGCAATCTCTATCGGTCTGGGCCTATGCGAGCTTCGCGCCCAACCTGCTGACGATACTGGTGAGCTTCATCCTGCTGTTTCTGAAGTCGCAGGATGAGCTGGCGACGATGCAGCCGGGGCGCAGCCTCGCTCGCGCCAATCTGGGCATACTGGTCGACCCGAAGGCGACGCCCGTGCTGGCGGCCCTGCTCGGCTCCTTCGATATCTTTATCTTTTACGGGCTGTTTCTGGCGGCGCTCGGCTTACGCAAGGTCGCACGCCTCTCTTCGGGCGCGGCATGGGGAATCGTCATAGGGCTCTGGCTCATTGGGATAGTAATCAAAATCGCGCTCGCCGCCGCCACAGGGACTGTCATCGGATAGGAGAAGGAATTGACAGGGTTGGACAGCCGAACGATTCCGGTTTATGAGAGTCTCCTACTCGTAGCGCAGTGATTCAATCGGGTCAAGACGTGCCGCTTTCCATGCGGGCCAGAGGCCGAAGATGAGACCGATGCCGACGCTGGCGACGAAGCCTCCGATGGGAGCCCAGAGCGGAACGTAGGAGGGCACGAGCAGGCGTATCAGAAGCGTCGTCAGCCACCCGAGCAGGAGTCCGATCAGGCCGCCCATCCCGGTCAGCGTCATCGCTTCAATCAGGAATTGCCAGAGAATATCGGCGCGTCGTGCCCCGATGGCCTTGCGTACGCCAATCTCCCGCGTGCGCTCGGTCACAGAGACGAGCATGATATTCATCACGCCTATGCCGCCGACCATCAAGCCCACGGAGGAGATGACGATCATGGCGATGGCGACGCCGAAGGTGATCGCGCGAAACTGCTCGATGATGGTTTCGGCTGAAGCCATCCCGAAGTTGTCCGGCTTGCCGAAGGGAACCTGCCGGCGCACGCGCAACAGGTCTGTGATCTGATCTTTGGCCTCGTCCATCATGCCCGGACGCGCGACCGCCATAATATAAACGTCGTCGGCGTTCGGCTTGATCTTACGCACCACCCCGAACGGCATGTAGATGACATTGTTCTCGTCATTGCTTGAGAGAAAGGTCTCGCGCTTTTCCAGCATGCCGACGATGCGAAACTCCTCGCCGCCGATCTCTATCGTCTTGTCCACGGGAGAGGTGAAGGGGAAAAAGTTTTCGCCGACGCTTCCGCCGATGACGCAGACCTTCTCGTTCTGGTCGTTCTCGAACTGCGAGAAGAAGCGCCCTTCGGTGACGATCTCAGTGCCGGCCTTCTCAAACTCGGGCAGCGTGCCCTGCAAGGAGACAGCCGCGCTCGTTTTGCCGTTTGCCGTCACCAAAATCTTCTGGCCGAAGAAGTTGTTGGTGACATCCAGAAAGGGAACGGAGACCTCGACGGCAGGAAGGCTGGCGATAGCCATCGCGTCGTCGAAGGTCAGCTCTTTACGCATCCTCTCTTCGCGCGAGAGGCGACCGATGCGTATGCCCGGTTGAAACTTGGCGATAAAGATCGAGCGCGTGCCGAACGACTCGACCTCTTTTCTGACGGCAGTATCAATGCCGCTGATGATCGAGGCAATCGCCATCACCGTCCACACACCGATCACGACGCCGACCACCGTGAGAAACGAGCGCAGCTTATTGGTGCGCAAGGTCGAGAGCGCCATCAGTAGATTTTCGTAGATGTCACTGCGTATCAGTTTCATAAGAGCAACCGGTTGCCAGTCGTCAGTTGTTACTACTGACGACTGATGGCTTAATCAGCCCTGAGCGCCTCAATCGGGTCGAGGCGGGCTGCCTTCCATGCAGGGAAGATTCCCGACAGCACGCCTATGACGCCCGACGAAGTGACGGCGATGATGACGGCGATGATCGACAGGTACGTCGGGAAAAACACCACGGTCAGGATGCGCCCGATAATCCATGCGAGAGTGACGCCGACCATCCCTCCGATGGCCGAGAGCGTAATCGCTTCGACCATGAACTGCTTGAGAATATCGCCGCGCCGCGCGCCCAGTGATTTGCGTATGCCAATCTCCTTGGTGCGCTCCGTCACAGAGACGAGCATGATATTCATGATGACTATGCCGCCGATGATGAGCGCGATGGCGGGCACGGCCACGGCGACAATCGAGACTGTTCCGAGAATGCGGTCGCGTATGCCTGTGATGGCGTCCGGCGTGATGATGCCGAAATTATCCTTCTCGTTCGGCCCGAGGCGTCGGCGCGTGCGCAGAAGGAAACGCGCCTCCTCGACCGCGTCACCGAAAGTCTGGTCTGTCTTGGAGGTCGCCACGATGTAGAGCGAGCGCTGGTTGATCAGTGGGCCAAAGCTTTTCGCGTAGGTCTTGAGCGGAATCGTGATGAAGGTGTCCTGCGGCTGGCCGAAGATCGTGCCTTTGGCCGTCGCGACACCGATGACGCGGTAAGGCAAGCCCTGTATGACCAGCTCGCCGCCGACGGCCCGCCCCGATGGAAAAAGCTTATTAGCGATGTCGGCCCCGATGTAGGCGACGCGCATCGCCGCCTCCGCTTCCGTTTCAGAGAAGTATCGCCCTTCGGCGATGTCCACGTTTTCGATGTCGCCGATGACGGGCGTTGCGCCGTCAACCGCAACTTCTTCGAGCACCTCCGTGCCGCGCCTGACCTGTCGGCGCGTGGCGAGTGCCTTCGCGCCGATCTTGCCGATCAGCGTCGCGCGTGCTTTCAGGTAATCAAGCTCTTCGAGAGTCAAATCCTTATTACGCCTCTGGGCGGCGGCGATGGTGTCCGTGTCCTTGAAATCCTCGAAGGCGAAGCGGCGAATGCTGAAGGATTTAGAGCCGATGCCGGCGATCTTCTCGTCGAAGTAGGCGTTGAAGCCCTGTATGACGGAGACGACCACGACCACCGCCGTCACGCCGATAATCATCCCGAGCAGGGTCAGCACAGAGCGCAGCTTATGTGCCCAAATGGCGGCGAGCGCCAGTTTTAATGTCTCTATAAGTTTCACGGTTCGGGTCTACTACGTATGAATACGGGTTATGGTTGCAAACGGGGGGCAAGTATTGAGATGCGTCGCGCAGGGGATAAGTTTGTGCGTAATGGCCGGGCTTGATAATACCTCGTCCGGCGTGCTTATTCCCAGCGCAGCGCCTCTATGGGGTCAAGGCGGGCGGCTTTCCACGCGGGCCAGAGGCCGAAAATTATCCCGACCGCCGCCGAGATGCCGAGGCCGACGGCGATGGCCCAGAACGGCACGTAGGCCGGAAGCGGAGAGTATCTGTTCATCAGAAAGCTTGCAATCTCGCCGACGATGAGCCCCATGATGCCGCCGATGGCCGTCAGCGCGACAGCCTCAATCAGAAATTGCGACAGGATATTGCCGCGCGTCGCCCCGACGGCTTTGCGTATGCCGATCTCCTTGGTGCGCTCCGTGACGGAGACGAGCATGATGTTCATCACGCCTATGCCGCCGATCATGAGCGCGACGAACGAAACGGCTGTCAGCACGAGGGCCGTCGCGCCCGTCAATTGATTGTAGATGTCCAGAAGCGAGTCCTGCGAAGAGATACCGAAGTTGTTGGGCGCAGATGCGGGCACGCGCCGCCGCCGCAGTATATCCTCTATCTCGCCCATGGCCGATTTGACGTAGGCGCGCGAGCGCGGGCGGACGATGATGAAGAAGACGACCTGCGGCGCGGGCAGGTCGGGGTAATACTTATCGAAAGTCGTGATCGGTATGAAGATGGAGTTGTCGCGCGACTGGCCGAAGAAGTTGCCCAAAGGCTCCATCACGCCGATGATGCGATAGGAGTTGCCGTTGATCTTCAGCTCCTTATCAATCGGGTCTTCAAAGGGAAAGAGGGCACGCACGACATCCACGCCGAGGATGCAGACGTTGGAGCGCGCCTCCATGTCTATGTCGAGGATGAAGCGCCCGCGCCCGACGTTCTGCGAATGCACAAACTCGTAATAGGGCGTGACGCCAAAAAGGATGGGCGTGTCCGACTGCTTATCATTGTAGCGCGCGGTCGAAGCGATCATGCGGTGAATCGGAGAGACGCCGACGACCGAAGGAGCTTCGCGCCTGAGTGCCTCCGCATCCTCCATCGTCAAATCCTTGCGATGCAATTCTTCCTGTCCGGGCGGGCGTCCGAAAGAGGGGTCGAACTTCGAGACGAAGATGGTGTTAGAGCCTAAGGATTCGATCTGCTCGGCGAAGGCGCGGTTTAATCCCTGTATGATCGAGACCATGAAGATGACCGTGAGCACGCCGACCGAGACGCCCAGAATGGTCAGCGAAGAACGCAGCTTGTTTGAGCGCATCGTGTCAACGGCCATCGCCGCCGATTCTCTGACATCATCGAAAGTCATAACGCTCTGCCTCTTCTCAATTCACCCCGCCGAATATCTTCGTGATACGGTCCTCGCCGTCGAAACGAACGATCAAGTCATAGTGGCCCTTCGTGCTCGCCATGCCCATGCGCCTCCACAACGGCCCCTCGTGCCCGCGCGACGACCATGTCCAGTACTCGTCCGGTCTACGCTCGGCAATCTCTTCGGGCTCGCCCGCTATCGATTTCACCTCCGTTTTCGTCATCCCCGTCCTGAGCTGCGCGTGTGTGCTCTCAAGCCTGCGCGCAATGCGCCAGTAAAGGAAGCGCTCGCGCGCCAGCTCAAGGCCGAAGACGAGCAGGAGCGCTCCCAGTATGAGCGCCGCTCCTTTGAAGCAGCGTTTCGCCCGCCCACGCATCACTCGGCCCTCAGCGCCTCAATCGGGTCGAGGCGGGCCGCGCGCCAGGCGGGCCACAGGCCGCTGATGATGCCGACCATTGATGAGACGCCGACGCCTAAGACAGCCGAAACGGGGCTGATCAGGAGCGGAAAGCCCATCAGGAAAGAGAGTATGTAAGCGAGGCCGAAGCCGGTGATGACGCCGATCGCGCCGCCGATGGCCGAAACCGCCACCGCCTCTATCAAAAACTGCTGGAGAATGTCCTTGCGACGCGCGCCGATGGCCTTGCGTATGCCGATCTCCTTGGTGCGCTCGGTGACGGAGACGAGCATGATGTTCATCACCACTATGCCGCCGACCACGAGCGATATCGCCGCCACGCCGATGGTCACGATGTAGATGTTGGAGGTCGCCTTGCCGTAGAGGTCAAGGAATACGTCCTGCGTCTCAAGAGCGAAGCCGTCTTCCTCGTCCTTAAAAGTCTTGCCGCGACGATTACGCATGATGGCGCGCACCTGATCCTGCACTTCCGTGAGCTGCTCCGCCGAAGGGGCTTGAATGAAGACGACGAGCGAACCGTGAGAGCCGTACATCTTCACGTAGGTCGGGTGGGGAAGGTAGATGACGTTGTCGCGCGAGAACCCGAAGACCTTCCCCTTCGTTTCCGCCACGCCGACGATCTGGAAGGGGCGACCGGCGATGCGTATCTCCTGCCCGACGACGCGCTCGGGCTGCGCGCCGTTGAAAAGATTCTCGATGATGTCTGTGCCGATGACGCACACGTCGCGCGCCGAACTGTGCTCCGTCTCAGTCCAGATGCGCCCCGCCTGAACGTTGATATCGTTAATCAGGAACATCGAGAGCGACACGCCCTGCAGCGGAACGTTGTCGGACTTCTGATCATTGTGCTTGATCAGCTCTCTGGCGTTGGCGGTCGTGCCCGTGCGCCAGCACGTCGTACAGAGACGCGCGACGGCGTCGGCGTCCGCCTGCGTGACATCCTTGTGCTTGTTGAATTTGATGAAGTCTTCGCGCGAGGTGATGATCTGCGGTCGCTTGGAGACCGTAAAGACGGTCGAGCCCTGCGAAGAGAAGGTCGAGGCGACCGTTTGGTCGAGCCCCTTGATGATGGTGACGACGGCGATGACGGCTGAGACGCCGACGACGATGCCGACCAGAGTGAGTGCGGTTCGCAGCTTGTTGGCCCGCAGTGAGGCCACCGCGACGCGAAAGGATTCCCACAGGGATGAGATACGCAGGCGCATAAAAAAACAGTGACGAGTGAGAAGCGAAGAGTGACAAGATCAAACCTCTCGCTCGTCACCTGCCACTCGTCACTTGCTACTGCTTTTATCTGATTCGCTCGTCCTTCTCGATCAGCCCGTCGCGGATTGAGATGACGCGATGCGCGCGGGCGGCGATGTCCGGCTCATGCGTGACGACGATGATCGTGTTGCCTTCGGCGTGCAGCTTCTCGAAGAGGTTCATGATCTCGTAGCTGGTGGCCGTGTCGAGCGCGCCCGTCGGCTCGTCCGCCAGCAGGATTGAAGGGTGATTGACGAGCGCGCGGGCGATGGCGACGCGCTGGCGCTGTCCGCCCGAAAGCTCGTTCGGCTTGTGCATCATGCGGTCGGCGAGGTCTACGGCTGTTAGTGATTGCTTGGCGCGCTCGTGGCGCTCGGCTGAGCTCATCCCGGCGTAGATGAGCGGCAGCTCGACGTTATGAAGGCTCGTGGCGCGCGCCAAAAGGTTGAAGGTCTGAAAGACGAAGCCGACTTCCTGATTGCGTATGCGCGCCAGCTCGTCGTCGTCCATCTCGGAGACGAGCTTGCTGTTGATCCAGTATTCTCCCTGCGAGGGCGTGTCGAGACAGCCGATCAGATTCATCAGCGTCGACTTGCCGGAGCCCGACGGGCCGATGATCGCTACGTACTCGCCCTTCTGCACGTCGAACGAGACGCCGTGCAGCGCATGCACTTCTTCCGAGCCCATCACGTAGGTCTTCCAGATGTTTCGCATGGAGATCAGCGCGGCGGGGACGGCATCCCTCGCAAGCAGGTCGCCGCGCGCCAGTACGCCTTCCTCTATCTCCGCGCCGGATACGGTCAGTGCTGCGTCGCTCATTACTATTTACCCTCGCTGGAGTTCGAGTTGTCGCCCGGTTTCTTCACCTGTCGCTTGACGGTCTGATTTTCCTTGAGCGCCTTGAGCACGCGGCTCGGCCCCGTAATGACTTCCATGTTGGCCTGCACGCCGTTCAGGATTTCGATGTCCGATTCGCCCGTGATGCCCGTCGTCACCTCCACGAACTTGACCTTGTTGCCTTGCAGGATGTAAACGCCCTTGATGTCCTTGGGTTTCTCCGTGGGCGCTGCCGTCGGGGCAGGCGCGGGCGATCCTCCTGCTGCTGCGGGCGTCGTCGGCGATTTCTCGACGATGGCCTGAAGCGGGACGGCGATCACGTTGTTCTTCACCTGCGTGGTGATGGTGGCCGTGGCGCTCATGCCCGGCTTCAAAGCGTTGCGGACATCGTCCGGCATGTTTTGCAGCTCGACGACGACGCGAAACTCCTTCGCCTCCTGCACATTGATCTGCGTCTGTAAGCCGCTCTGCGTCGCAGACTTGCCAAGAGCGAGCGGCGTCTTCTGCTTGACCACGCCGACGATCTCGCGGTCGGCGAAGGCGTCAACCTTGATCTTCGCCGGTTGGCCCACCTCGACCTTCGATATCTCGGTCTCGTCAACTTTCACTTCGACGTTGACCGTGGACATGTCGGCGATGGTCAAGAGCGAGGTGGTGGAAAGCCCCGCGACGGCGAATGTGCCGACTTTGGAGGGCACGTCGGCGATGACGCCCGTGATCGGCGCAAGCTGCGTGGCCTTAGCCAGCTGGCTAGACTGTCCGCGTTGCAGCGCCGCCTGTTGATTGGCTCTGGATTCGCTCGACGCCACGCTCGATGCTGCCCGCTGCACGCCGATGCGCGCATCCCTTACCGCGACTCTCTGCTGGTTGGCGCGCGCAATCGCTTCCTGCACGGCGATATTCTGCGTCTGTAGATTTGCCTGCGCCGTGCGTAGTGCGACCTGAGCCTGTTCGAGGCGGTCGCGCGCGGCGTCGTATTCCGAGCGCGAAGCGACGCCGGATTCCACCAGCTCTGTCGTGCGCTTCAGTTCGCGCTGCGCCGTGTTGAGGTCAACCTGCGCGCGGTCAACGTTGGTTTGCGAGGAGATGACCTGCTGGCGGGCAGATGAGACGGAAGCTTCGGCGACCGTCAGCGCCTGCTGCGCCTGCGCGACCTGATTCTCGGCGGCGAGCACCTGCTGGCGCGCGTTCTGGACGTCGGAGATGGCGGCCTGCGCGGCGGCGGCCTGCGCCTGCTGGTTCGACTGTAGCTGCGTCGGGTCAAGCCTGACGAGCGGCTGGCCCTTGGTCACGAGGTCGCCTTCCTTGACGAAAATCTCCTCGATGCGTCCGGCCACCTCGCTTGTCATATTGACGAACTGAATGGGGCGCACTTCGCCCGAAGCCGTGACGGTCTGACGCAGTTCAGGGCGCACCTCGATTTTAACGGTGGTCACTTCGGGCTCGTCCTTGCGGCTCGCAAAAACGCTGATGATGACGATCAATCCGAGCAGCGCTACGGCAGACACCAGGATAATAATTTTCTTTCTACGGCTTAAGGCCATCTCGATACCAGTCCTTCTGATTAGGGGTTCAATAGTCTAGTCGGGAACTAGATAACAAAATTCAGTGCGGATTCTTCCTAAAGTTCGTATCGAATCTCGCGCCAGCGTAACTTTTACGTAGAAAATGCGCGCGCAGTTTCAATTATAAACATTGAAATCCCATAATCGGAAATCCGAAGCTACAGGATGAAGCCTTCGACGCCTGCTCGCAAACGGCATCGAACGCCGTTGTTCTAAAACTGCGGTTGGCGACTGTTTTCATTTCGCGTTACAATGTGAGCCTTCTCGCGTCGGGGGCCGCTCTTGCGCCCCCGCGCGTAAGACCTGTCGGGCATGTTCGACGCTTTCTCAAGTACCGGACGAGCGTTGGGTTAATCTTATGATCACCTGCGAGAGGTGTAATACGGAAAATATAGACGGGGCGCAGTATTGTGATGAATGCGGCGCTCCTTTGGTTCGTTCCGCGACTGAGAAAAAGGGCGGGGGGACGGGCGACACGGGCGGCGGCACGGCTGGCCGTGGCCTCGGCGATGCCAACGGCCCAATCCCCAACGGCACGGAGCAGAGCGCCACGCAGAGTGCGTCGGCCTATGCTGTTTCGTCCGGGTCTATCGCGCTGATGGACGGGGCACACGCCAAGCTGGTCATCGAGCGCGGGCGCTCGGCGGGCAAGCAGTTTCCCTTAAGCGACGATGAATCGCAGATCGGTCGCTGGGATGCAGACGGCGGCATCTTCCCGGACGTTGATCTGGATGCAGACGACCCGGAAGCGAAAGTCTCGCGCCGCCACGCGCGCATCATGCGCCGCCATGATAAGTATTTCATAGAAGATTTGGGCTCGACCAACGGTACATTTATCAATCGCGGGCGGCGGCTCTTGCCGGGCGACCGGCAGCCTCTGCACGACGGCGACGAGATCATCGTCGGTAAGACATTTTTGCGTTTTCATATCGTTAAATAAGAGAGAGACGCATGCGCTTTCGGCTCCGAAACGCCGGAGCGCGCGCGCAGAAGCCGTAGAGCCCCGCGAGGGCTTTCGAGTTATTCAATCCTGTAGCCCCTGACGACGAGTCATCGAGAGATGTCTGTCTGCCATCAATGCGGCGCGAGTCTTGCGCCGGACGATCCATTTTGCGGCAACTGCGGCGCGCCGCAGCAGCAGCAGCGCGCCGCTACGTCTGCGCCTGCCGCAAACGATATGGGCGCGGCGACGGTCGTCGGCACTCCCTTCCCGGTCAAAGAGCATGACCCCTGGGACACGGCAGCCGACGAGCCTGAGCCCTCGCCTGCGGCGACGCAGGCAGGCGCGGCCACACCGTCAGCGCCCATTCTGGGCGAGTCGCAACTGGACGACACGATTGCCCCGGAGGAAGCCAAACGCGAGCCCGAAGGGGCGCGGCAGAAATCCACCGGCGAGATACGCAGAGAGAGCAGCAGCAGCAGCAGCCATGATTCTCCGCCGACGGCCCGTTCCGGCTCGACCGGAGGTCGCCAGCCCACGGCCAGCAAGCAGCTTGAGCCCGGCACAGTCCTGAACGGGCGTTATGAGATCGTGCGAAGAATCGGCGGCGGCGGCATGGGCGCGGTCTATCTCGCCAAAGATCGTAACCTCGGCGATGCGCCGCGCGCCGTCAAAGAGATGATCGAGTCGCACATAGACAGCTCGCAGCATGACAAGGCGATCAATGATTTCAAACGCGAGTCGCTGCTGCTGACCTCGCTTGAGCATTCTTCGATTCCGACCATCTACGACTACTTTTATGACGACGGAGCCGGGCGCTTCTACCTCGTCATGAAGTACATCTCGGGCGGAGACATCGCCGCGCGACTCAGGAACGCCCCGGGCGGTCGAATCGACGAGCGAACCGTCACCACATGGGCCATACAGGTCGCGGACGTGCTGGATTACCTGCACAGCCAGCCCAAGCAGATCATCTACCGCGACCTGAAGCCGGCGAACCTGATGATTGACGGAAACTCGGGCCGCGTGATGCTGATTGATTTCGGCATCGCCCGCTGGGTGACGAAGCAGGAGAAGGGCGTCACGGCTGTCGGCACGATGGGCTATGCGCCGCCGGAGCTTTTCAGCGGCAAGGTCGAGCCGCGCTCAGACCTCTACTCGCTGGGCGCGACGATGTTTCATCTACTGACGGGCTCAGACCCGCAGGACAATCCGCTCCTGATCTTTGACTTTACCAAGAACCCGCGCCCGCGCCAGATCAACCCCGCCCTCACCGTCGAGATGGAGCGCATACTGATGCGCGCCGTCGAGCATAAGCCGGAGGCGCGTTTTCGCTCGGCGGCTGAGATGCGCGATACCCTCGTGCATCATCTTGAGAGGCTCAAGACGGGCGAGGTCAGTTACGGCGCGCCGTCGGGTCAGCAGTTGGGCGGCGAAACGATTCAGACCGAGATGGTCTTTTGCGGTTTCTGCGGAGGACGCATCGCCGCCGATGATGTATTCTGCGCGCACTGCGGCGCGCGTCAACCTTTGGCGGGAGTCGGCTCAAGCGCTGCGCTCAGGACGGCGCGCTCGACGGCGAAACTCGTTGTCGCGGGCACGACCGAGCTGGAAGCGGCTCAGTTCCCGTTGCAGAAAGAGAGCAATCTGGTCGGGCGCTCAGACCCGCACTCGAACATCTTCCCGGAAGTTGACCTCTCGCGTTTCGACCCGGAAACGAAGGTTTCGCGTCGCCACGCGCGCATCTGGCGCGATGGCGAGGTCTTTCTCATAGAGGATTTGAACTCCGTCAACGGCACGGTCATCAACGACGACCTGCGGCTCGCGCCGCGCCAGCCGCGCGCTTTAAAGAGTGGAGACAAGCTGCGTCTGGGCGAAACCACGCTCCATTTTCTGGTAGGATGAAGCCCATTTTAGATTTTGGATCGGTGAGCGCCGCGGGCCGAGAGCCAAGGCTTCCAGAATTCAAGACGGACAAAGCGTGAATCCAGAATCTAAGATCCAAAATTGAAATGACTGCTCGAATAGAAACTACACCACTGGTTCAGACCGAAGCGACGACGCGTGCCGCCGTGCATGCGTATCTGGAAAGATACCGCGCGCCGTTCTCTCTGCGCTGCGGCGCGCTGCTGATCGATTACGTTATCCTGATGGGGATCGTGGCGTTTAGCACGCTGCTGGCGCGCATGATGGGCGGCGGCGGGCGCTCCTCCGGCGATGCGACCGAGACGACCGGAATCTTAATCGCGCTCGGCGTGGCGGTGCTCAATTTCGCGCTCCTGCCGGCGTGGCGCGGGCAGTCTGTTGGCAAGTGGGCGACCGGGTTGCGAATTGTGCGAAGCGACGGGCAGTTGATGGGGGCGGGCCGCTCGCTCATACGGCATCTGATCGGGTATCCGATCTCTCTCCTCACGCTCGGGGTGGGATTCCTCCTCGCAGCTTTTAACGGCAACGGGCGCGCGCTGCACGATTTGATCGCCGGAACGGTCGTAGTGCGTGAGACGGCCCGCCGCACGCGCTCAGCTGTTCACTGAAGTCCTCGCAGATTGAAGAGACAAAGGGATGCCAGCGAAATGTCCAGGTTGCGGAGCGACAGGCGCGCCTGAAGCGCGTTTCTGTCGCCGTTGTGGCGCACCGCTCAAGGCGAGCGGCGGGCAGGATACCGCCCCGCAGGTCTCGCCGGTCGCACAGACAGTTCCGCTCGCAGACGAAGGACGCGCTACAGACGGGCTCGCGGCTGAAGAGTCGCAGCGCCTCGGCGAAGGCACTTCGAGAATCAAACGCGCGGAGATGGACGAACTGCTCCGTCGCATAGCGCGTGACCATGGCGATAGCGTCACGCGCGACGGCGGCGGCGACAGCCATGGTCTCACCAGTGGCCGCGATGGCGATAGCCTCTCTGCTACTCCGGCGCTCGTGGCCGACGGGGACGACTCTTCACAGGCTGCGCCTGTAACTTCCGGCCTCAAACCCGAGCACAGCGAGAGCGCCGGCTTGCCCCAAACAGAGAGCGGCGTCGCGGCTCAAGCGGAAAGCGGCGGTGCGCCGCATACCGAGACAGTTGGCAGCGGCGCGCCTCCCGCTCAGGCTTTATCAAAGGAACGCTCAGGCTTTAAGTGGCGATGGGCCGCGGCTGTTCTCCTGTGCGTAGCGCTCGGCGCGGGTGTGCTGGCCGTCATCTACATGCGTAGACCGAAAGCTTCCGTTGAGAGCAGCGCAAGCGCCCCTTCAAGCGAAGAGCCGCCGCCGGTCGCCGCTCAAACCGGCGAGCCGCAAAGCGAGCCTTCGACCGTAGAGTCTCCGCCCACTGCAAGCTCGCCCGCTCAAGCGCCCATGACGACAAGAGAGAAGGAAGCGGCGGCGCATCCTTCCGGGCCAGCGTCGCCCGCTCTGGCGTCCGTCTCGCCTGCTGCTCAGCCGCAGCCCGTGCCCTCTCCAGACGCAAGGCCGAAGACGCCGCAGCCGCCAACGCCTCCGGCGCTTTCGCCCACCGAGCGCTACCAGCGCGGAGTCCAGCTGTGGGCCACAGACCGTCGCGCTGCGCTCGAAGAGTTTCGTCGGGCTGTGCCCGCCGTGCCCGACGCCTATTATTATCTGGGCTCGGAGTATTACCCGGAAGGACGCGACGCAAAGACGCTCAGCGACGGCGAATTGAGGGCCGCGCTCAACTATTTTCTGCGCGCGACCGCCGGGCCTCATAGCGGTCAGGCGAGCCGCTCGGCGCAACTGCTGGGCAAAGAGTATGAGCGCCGCAAGAAGAAACAATCCAGACCATAAATACGTTACGCTTTGAGGTGTTTCGGATTAAAAGCGATAGACCGGAATTGAAGCTCAACATAATTAACACGCGGGCCGACCAGTATGATCTACAGGCCGCGAGACCTTTGAATCCCAGATTAAGACGATGCCGGAATTGATCATCAAGTATCCAGACCATAGCCCGGACACTTTTCCGCTGGGCCGCCTGCGCATCACCATCGGACGCTCCGCCCGCAACGACCTCTGCATCCCCGACCCTTTCGCCTCGCGCGTCCACGCCGAAGTTCGCAAAGAGGGCGACGGATATATCCTTCAGGATTTAGGCTCGGCCAACGGCACGATCTACAACGGCGCACCCGTGAGCGGCGCAATCTCGCTCACGCCCGGCGGGAGAATCCAGATCGGCGAGACCGAGATCATCTTCGAGGACAGGTCTGGGCTGATGGGCGCGACGATGATCACCGATCATACGTCGCAGCCGGAGATGGAAGCGACCATCGCCCTGAACTCTGCCGACCGCACCACCTCGGGCTTGCTCGAAGCCATCGAGGGCGCGCGCACGCAGCCCGACCCCGAACGGCCCAAACAGCAGCGCATGGATAAGCAGAGCGATCTGCTCGCGCTGATCAGCAAGGTGGGCGTCACGTTGCTTGCTTCCGCGACGCTTAGCGAAACGCTGCAACAGATCGCCGCGCTCGTCTTCGAGGCCGTGCCCGCAGATCGTTGCCTGATCATGATGCGCGACGAGGGGAGCGCTGATTTGAAGGTCAGCGTGGCGCGCCTGCGCGACCGTGAGGGAGATGTCGGCGAGATTCGCGTCAGTCGCACGATCATGGACGAGGTGGTCGTCAAGGGAAAGAGCGTGCTCACCTCGGACGTGCAGCAAGACCCGCGCTTTATGAGCAGCACGACGACGCTGCAAGGCATACACTCTGTGCTGGCCGTGCCCTTAGGCGTCGGCGAAAAAGTTTTCGGCATCATCTACGCCGATTCGCCGCTCGCCGAAGGACGTTTTACCGAAGACCACTTGAAGGTCTTAACGACGCTTGCCTCCGTCGCGGCGATACGCGTGGAGAACGCGCGCCTCTTGGAGGAGCAGATAGACCGCGAGCGCCTTGAGCATGAGCTGCAACTGGCGAGCGAGATACAGCAGCGCTTTCAGCCCAGCTCCGCGCCGCAGGTCGAGGGCTACGAGCTACAGGGCATCAGCTTTCCCTGCTATGAGATCGGCGGCGACTACTACGATTTCATCGAGCGCGAGGACGGTCGCATGATCATTACGCTCGGCGACGTGTCGGGCAAGGGAACAGCCGCCGCGCTCCTGATGTCTTCGCTGCACGCGGCTGTTCACGCGCAGGCCGCCTCGCACGATTCTCTTGTTGAGACGATCAGCGCCGTCAATCGCTACCTCGCCGAAAATATCCCGTCCAACCGCTTCGTCACGCTCTTTTACGCAGAGCTTGACCCGCGCACGGGCGCGCTCTCGTTTCTCAACGCCGGCCATAATCCGCCGCTCATCGTTCATCAGGCGGGCACGGTCGAGCAGCTCTCCTCGGGCGGATTGCCGCTCGGCATCAAGCGCGATGCCATCTTTCGCGAAGGCCGCACGCAGTTGCAGCCGGGCGACGTGCTGGTCATCTATTCGGACGGAGTTTCGGAGGCGGGCAATCCGCAGGGCGAGGAGTTCGGTCTCAAACGGCTGAGCGACACGGTCATGCGAAACCTCGATGCCTCAGCCGCAGGCATACGCGACCGCATCGAGGCCGCGCTCACAAAATTCGCCGAAGGCACGGCGGCGGCTGACGACATCACGCTCGTCATCGTCAAGCGGCAGGCCGAAGGGGCGACCATGATCGCCTCAAGCGGCGCTTGACCACAAACGGGCACGGACGCGAGCTTCCCTTAAATGGTCATCATCCTTCTCCTGATCGCGCTCGTGATCATCTTACCGCTGGCCGCACAGCGTAGGGATCTGAAGCGAATCGGGCTGATCGCCGTATGTCTGGAAGTTTTGAAAATCGCTTTTGTCTGGCTCACGGCAGGCGGTTGCTGTAATGAAGCCTTAGCCTTGCTGCTCGTCTTCTTCTATTTCACGGCCCTGCTTCCCGAGATGCTCATCGCCGGCGAGCACGGGCCGGGCAGCTTACTGCGCTGGCTCGTGGTGCTGGGCGCAGGGATCATATGGAATCTGATACCCGCCTATATCATTTCGTTGTTTTTGCCGGAGAGGATTCGGCAGGAGTGATGAGAGAGAGCAAATAAAGCGAGGGGGCAGAGAAACCTCAAACGACCCCCTGCGATTGATCGTTCACCCTTCCTTCCTGTGTTCGGCCAGCATATTGCAGAAGAGCTTTCCCTGATCGAGGGCGTCCTCCAGAGCATGATGCACAAGCTCGGGCTGCTCGTCGAACCAGCGGGCGGGCATGATTGCTTTCGTCGTCTCTCGAAAATCCGTCTTAAGGAGCGCCCACGCCAGCGTCTTGATATCGAGCGCGACATAAGAGAAGGGGCTCTCGCCCGTAAAATTGATCAGATACCACTGCACGAACATGTAGTCGAAGGCGACGGGGTAGGCGACGAAGACGGGCTGGCCCGGCAGGGCATTGAGCCACGCGACGTAATTGTGCATGACGGTTTCCGGCGGCTGCGGATTTTCCCTTGCGGCCTCCCATGCGCGCGGCTGCGTCTTCCACCACTTCATCGTGTCAGGGTTTTGGCCCGCGCCGGGCAGCAGCTCAAGGTTGGCGTAAAAGGTCGAGACCAGCGTTTTGTCCGCGAGAAAGGCTGCCGAGCCCAGACTGAGCATGGAGTATGGGCCGGGAATCGGCCCATCGGTCTCGACATCCGTGCTGACGAAGATTTCAGTCATATCAATTTTGGATTAATGGTTAACTTTCCTTGCCGGTCGACTCGGACTCTTCCGGGCGGTAGTAGTCTATCAGGAGGGCGAGCATCGTCTGTTCGCTCTCGCTCGCGCCGGTGAAGCGCACGGCGAACCCCATCTCTTCGATCAGGTAGACCACCTCGCCCCAGAGATATATCCAGCCTTCGGTCGGGGTCTCGATCTCAAGGCGCACAAGCTCGCCCCGCTCCACCTCGTCGGAGGTCAGGATAAAGCAGCCTGTCGAGCTGATGTCGCTGATGACGCCTTCGCGGCGGGCCAGCACGCCTTCCCAGCGCGCATTGAGATGCACCCGCACGCGCTCTGATATTCTTCGCTCACTCATCTGGATTCGTTCTTTAGCCGGATACTACCTGATTAAAGGCCCGCGCGTGCCGGAGCGTGGGCCATAATTGTCTGCCAGAGGAGGCCCTCGCTCTACCTCTTTCTTCAGAGACGCGCGAGACTCTCCCTGATTCTTTCTGCGCTCTTCTCGCCTATCCCGTCAACCATCTCAAGCCCCCCGCCTGCGACGAACTTCTTCAGATCGTCGAGCGATGAAATCTTGAATTGCTGGTGCAGCGAACCGGCGGTCTTCAACCCTATGCCGCTCACCCTGAGCAGGTCTAAGACGGTTTCGGGCGTCTCCGCGACGAGCTTCTCCCAGGCCTCGAACGTCCCCTTGTCGAGCAGCTCTGTAATCTTGCCGCTGATGGCTTTGCCGATGCCGGGGATCGCCTGCAAGCCTTTCACGCCGTCTTCCGCGGCGATGCGCTTGAGCGGGGTCGGCCACGTCTCGATCACTTCGGCTGCGTTGCGGTAGGAGCGTATGCGAAAGCGATCATCGCCGCGAATCTCCATCAGGTTCGCCAGCCGGTTGAATCTTTCGGCAATCTCCTCATTATCCATAAACTTTATTCCGGCGGCTCGCGTCCCCGCCCCCTCTTAAACCCGAACGGCATTATACATGCCCGGCCAGCAAGCGCTCAGGCATCCCAATCTCCGCCAAAGTAGTCTAAACTGCTCCCGCTGAATTTTAAAATCCATTTTATGAGGATAACCATGAGATCAGGGAAATACTTGTGCGCGCTGGCAGCCCTCGCGCTCCTTATCATACCGACCCTACGGCTTAGGGCGCGCGCCGACGAAGGCATGTGGCCTTTCAACAACGTGCCGAAGGAAGAGTTGAAACGGCGTTACGGCTTCGTCGTCACCGACGCGTGGCTCAGGAAGGTGCAGCTCTCTTCGGTGCGCTTCAATAACGGAGGCTCCGGCTCGTTCGTCTCCGCCGACGGGCTCGTCCTGACCAACCATCACATCGCGGAGGACACGCTCGGGAAGCTGAGCAGTGGCGAGAAGGATTACATGCGCGACGGTTTCCTCGCGCGCACGCGGGCCGAAGAGGCCAAAGCTCCAGACCTTGAGCTTAACCTGCTCGTCAGCATAGAGGATGTCACGGAGCGCATAAACCGTGCGGTCAAGCCGGGCATGTCTGCCGCCGAGGCCAACGCCGCGCGCGACAGCGAGCTCAAGGCCATCGAGGACGAATCGAACAAGGCGACGGGCCTGCGCTCGGATGTCGTCACGCTCTATCAGGGCGGGCAGTACAATCTCTATCGCTACAAAAAATATACGGACGTGCGGCTGGTCTTTGCGCCCGAAGCGGCCATCGGTTTCTTCGGCGGCGACACGGATAACTTCGAGTACCCTCGCTACAATCTGGACATGGCGCTGTTTCGCGTCTACGAGGGTGGCCGTCCCCTGAAGGTGGAAAACTATTTCGCGTGGTCAAAGCAGGGTGCGCGCGAGAACGAGCTGGTCTTCATCTCTGGCAATCCGGGCTCGACGGGACGACTCGACACGGTCGCGCACCTTGAATTCCTGCGCGATGTCGGCCTTCCGTTCCAGCTCAAGTGGTACAACAATCGTCTGGCGGCTCTCAGAAAGTATGGCGCGCAGGGTGAGGAGCAGGCGCGCCGGGCCGAACCGGAAGTCCTGAGCATAGAAAACGCGCTCAAGCTCTGGCGCGGCCAACAGGAAGGCTTGTCTGATAAGAGCATCATGGCGAAGAAGGTCAAAGAGGAAGAGGCCTTGCGTCGCCTGATCGCCTCCGACCCGAAGAAGCGCGAGATGTACGCAGACGCGTGGGCGGCGGTCGCCCGCGCGCGCAAAGCGCTCGCCTCTTACGAGCGCGAAAGAAGGTTTCTGGAAAGCACCACGGGCTATCGGACGGCGGGTTTTCAATCAACGCTCTTCGACCTCGCGCGCAAGCTCGTTCGCCTCGCAGAGGAGAACACCAAGCCGAACGAGGAGCGCCTGCCGGACTTTACCGACGCCTCGCGCGAAACCCTTGAGCTTTCGCTTTACTCGCCCGCTCCCATCTATAACGACTTCGAGAAGGCGAAGCTCGCGGCATCCCTCGCCTTTATGCGCGACGAGCTTGGGGCGAACAACCCCCTTGTGCGTAAGGCTCTCGGTGGTAAATCGCCCGAAGCGCGCGCCGCCGAGCTTGTCGATGGCACGAAGCTCAGGGACGTTGAGTATCGCAGGCAACTGGCCGCCGGTGGAGTCAAAGCCATCAGCGACTCGACAGACCCTATGATCGTGCTGGCGCGCTCGGTCGACGCGGACGCCCGCGCCGTGCGCAAGCGTTATGTGGACGAGGTTGAAGGAGTCGAGCGCGACAGCTACGCCAAAATCTCGCGCGCTCTCTTCGAGATCAACGGGACGAAGATGTACCCGGACGCGACCTTCACGCTGCGCCTCGCCTTTGGGCCAATCAAGGGTTACGAGGAGAACGGCAAGCGTATCCCGGCGTTCGTGGACTTCGGCGGGCTCTACCGTCGCGCCGCCGAGCATAACAATCAGATTCCGTTTCGTCTGCCCGAGCGCTGGCTGGACAAAAAGTCTGCTCTCGATCTGAAGATGCCCTTCAACTTCGTCGCCGCGCTGGATTCGACCGGCGGCAACAGCGGCTCGCCCGTCATCAACAGAGACGCGCAGATCGTCGGGCTGCTCTTTGACGGCAATATTCAATCGCTCATAGGCGATTACGTCTACGACGAGACGCAGAACCGCTCCGTCTGCGTGGACTCGCGCGCGATGATAGAGGCGCTGCGTAAAGTCTACGGCGCTGGCGAAGTGGCGGACGAGTTGACCAGATAGGCAGGAGAGAGAGATGAGCAGCTTGCTAAATCAAAAGCAGGGGGCACGAATGATGAGAGGTCTGCTGGCGGTCGCCCTGGCGGCGTTGATGCTTCAGGCGGCTCGGCCCGCGACGGCTAAAGATGCTCAGGGACGAAACGCTTTGAGAGGAGTTCCGAAAATCAACTCGGAGACCGCGCCCGACCCCGAGATAGAGAAGGCGATTGTCAGGGCGCTCGGCGAGCATAGCTCTGAGCAGGAGATTCGCTACTACTACAACCGGGTTGATTTGAACTCGGACGGAAATTTCGAGGCGATAGTTCATCTGGTTGGCCCATCGATCTGCGGGACGGGCGGGTGCAATACTCTCATCCTCCAACCGGAAAGGGGCGGCTATCGTCTCGTCTCAACCATCACTGTGACGAGAACCCCTGTCATCGTCAGCGCGCAGAGGACGAAGGGCTGGAACGATTTGATCTTCTACGTGTCGGGCGGTGGGATTACGCGCGGCTATTACGCGGCGCTTCGCTTCAACGGTCGGGCCTATCCCGGTAACCCGACCGTCTTACCGGCGCTTGGGCCGAGAGCTAAGATAGCGGGCAAAGCCTATCTGGCGGACGAGGTCTCACCGGGCAGTGGAATAGTGCTGCGACCCGCGCGCCGTTAAGCCCGCGGGCGGGCGGGTCGCGCGCGTCCCGCCACAAATTCAAGAGCCGCAGTCGCGTGGGCCAGAGGCCATATACTCACCGGCTGAATAAGGTGATACAATCCGCCGCCCATGATTAAGTGCCCCTCCTGCTCAAAGGTCATCCCCGATGAGAGGCAGTCATGCCCGTCTTGTGGGACTGCGCTCGAAGATTCCTTCATGCCCACGCGGCGGCTCACGGGTGTGCCCGCCAAAGCTTCCGTCAAAAAAGATTCGTCGGCCCGCGGCAGTCAAGCTGCCCCGAAGTCGCGCTCCAGTCTTTCTTCTCACTCGATTGATAACGCGCGGTTCGTGCCGGGGACTATTCTGGCCGAGCGTTATCGAATCGTCGGGCTGCTCGGTCGCGGCGGGATGGGCGAGGTCTATCGCGCCGATGATCTGAAGCTCAGCCAATCGGTCGCGCTCAAGTTTCTTCCCGAAGGTCTCTCGGCGGACGGGGCGACGCTGGCGCGCTTTCACAGGGAAGTCAGGGTCGCGCGACATGTCTCGCATCGCAACGTCTGCCGCGTCTACGACATCGGCGAAGTTGACGGCCAGCAGTTCCTCTCAATGGAATACATCAAGGGCGAGGAGCTGTCGTCGCTCCTGCGGCGCATCGGTCGCCTGCCCTCGGACAAGGCCATCGAGATCGCGCGGCAGCTCTGCGCCGGTCTCTCCGCCGCACATGAAAACGGAGTGCTGCACCGCGACCTTAAACCCGCCAACGTGATGATCGACGGCGACGGTAATGTTCGCATTCTGGATTTCGGGCTGGCGGGACTCACGGAAGAGTTCGCGGACGACGAGGTGCGCGCGGGCACGCCGGCCTACATGGCTCCCGAACAATTAAACGGGGAGGAGCTGACGCCGCGCAGCGACATCTATTCGCTGGGGCTGGTGCTCTACGAAGTCTTCACGGGCAAGCGTGCGTTCGAGGCCACGTCGCTCGTCGAGCTGGTGGAGCTGCGCCGGGCGGGAACGATGCCGAGCAGCCCGTCGAATCACGTCAGGGACATAGACCCTCTGGTCGAGCGGGTAATCCTGCGCTGTCTGGAGAAAGATCCCGCTGAGAGACCCGCTTCGGCGCTTCAGGTCGCAGCGGCATTGCCGGGCGGAGACCCGCTCGCGGCTGCGCTCGCGGCTGGCGAGACGCCTTCGCCCGAGATGGTCGCCGCCGCGCCCAAAGAGGGAGCGCTCAAGCCCGTGGTCGCCGTCGCCTTGCTGGCCGGCGTGCTGGTCATGCTGGCCGTCGGCTCTTTTCTTTCAAGCCAGACAGCCCTGTACCGCATGGTTCCGCTTGAGAAGTCGCCGGAGGTGCTAAGGGAGCGCGCGCGTGAAGTGGCAAGGAAGCTGGGTTATACAGACGCGCCTGCCGACAGCGCCTACGGGCTCTATCCTGACAGGGATTATCTGGATTACGTGGCGGAGCATGACCAGTCGCGCACGCGCTGGGACAAGCTGCGTACGGGACAGCCGACGGCGGTCTACTTCTGGTATCGCCAGAGCCCGCGCTACATTGTCGCCTCCGGTAGTAATTCTGTTTCGTCGTACGACCCGCCGCAGACCATCACGGGGATGCTGGACATATATCTGGATACACAGGGAAGCCTGCGCCGCTTCTCTGTGGTTCCGCCACAAAAGGAAGCGCCGCCGCCGCAACAGCAGGAAGAACGCCCGACCGCCCCGAACTGGTCTGCGCTCTTTGCCGAGGCTGGATTGGATCAGGCGAGCTTTCGTGAGGTTGCGTCCGTCTGGTCTCCGCCGCATGCGTATGATGTGCGCGCGGCGTGGGACGGAGTCTACCCGGCAAGCCCTGACGTTAAGATACATGTCGAGGCCGCCTCTTATCATGGACGCCCCGTTTACTTTGAGATCATCAACCCCTGGGACAGGCCCGCGCGACAGGAACAAAGGCAGGAGACCACGAGGGACAAAATCCTGACCGCCATCATCTTCACTATATTTATGACCGTGCTGGTGGGGAGCGTGCTGCTCGCGGTCAGAAGCCTGCGGCTCGGGCGTGGCGACCGCAGGGGAGCGCTCCGGCTGGCGCTCTTCTTCTTTACGCTACGCATGCTGGTCTGGCTCTTCGACGCGCATCACGTCTGGACTGTGGACGAAATTCTATTGTTCCTCGAACACCTCAAGTCCGCCCTCTTTCAGGCGGGCTTCCTGTGGGTCATGTATATCGCGCTTGAGCCGTTTGTCCGGCGGCGCTGGCCGGAAGGCATCATCGGATGGAATCGCCTGCTGGCCGGAGGCTTCCGCGACCCGCTGGTCGGACGCGACGTTTTGATCGGCGCGCTTTTCGGCACGGCCATGGTCTTGAGTCACTATTGCATCGACCTCATCCCGAAATGGTTGGGCATGCCGCCCAGCAAACCCTTCTGGGATAACCTGCACCTGCTCGGCATACGCTACTCCATGACCAGTCTGGCATGGCTGTTCACCTCCTCGCTTTTCCTCGGCTTCGTCTTCTTATTCCTGCTCGTGCTGCTCTACATGACTCTGCGACGGAAATGGCTGGCGGCCATCTTTCTCTGGCTCATCCATTTCTCCGCCATCAGTCTGGGGACGAGCGATAAGCCGTCAGTCCGATTGATATTCGTCCTGACCAGCACCGTGCTCTACATCACCTGTATGTATCGCTACGGCCTGCTGGCCTCCATTGCCACGCTCTTTTTCTTTCACGCGTGGGTTTTCCTTCCCATCACGACGGAGCTTTCGGCATGGTACGCCGGGGACTACGTCGTGGCGCTGATGGTCTACATCGCTCTGGCCTTTTACGGCTTCTACACGAGCCTCGCGGGCCAGCCCCTTTTTCGCAGCGGCTTTTTACAGGATTGACGACACTCTCTCTCATGGTGGGCCGATCAGGCGTGCATCCAGCAAACTTCAACCACGAAATATTCTGAGCCATGACCCAATACCTGATTGACGACGAACTGGCCGAACAAGACCTGCTGGCGTGCGCCACGCGCGTCGCCGAGACGATTGATAACGTGGAAGGGCACGCTGAAACGATGGCGAGCGCCGCCGCGCGCTATGCCGACGCGGGGCAATTTGATTTCGCCGTCGCACTGGCCGAAACCATCACAGACCCTTACACCAGAGACCGAGCGCTCGCCCACATCACCGTCAAGTCCTTTGAAGCGGGCGAGAGCGAATACGCTTTTCAGCTGCTTGAGACCATCGAGGACACTAGCTTTCAGGCGGAAGCGACGGCGCAGATGGCCGTCAGGCGCGCGGCGGCGGGCGACTGTGCGGGCGGGGCGGAAATCGCCCGCAGGCTGGACGACGCTTCATACGCTCTGGCAGAGATAGCGGTCAAATGTGCGGGGGCGGGCCACTATGATCAAGCTCTTGAGATCGTCAAGACAATCGAGTATCAGGGCTCAGCCGCCTACGCGCTGACGGAGATTGCCGCCATTCATACGAAGGCCGGGCGACAGGAGGAAGCATCGGCGTTATTGGCCGAGGCGCTCGTCAAGGCTGAAGCAATAGAGCTTGTGGAAGACAGGGTGAGCATGCTGATTATTATCGGCACGAGATACGCGGAGGCGGAGGAGCAGGACAAAGCGGAAGAGGTTTTACAAAGAGCCGCGCGGCTGGCCGAAACTGTCGAGCATCATATCTACAGGGACAACTCGACGGCACAGGTGAGCGTCGGGTTCGCACGCATCGGCCTGCACGAGCGTGCCGCGGAGATGGCCGCGCTCGTCGATGATTCGTTTCAGGCCGCCGCCGCCCATACCGTCATCGCTTCCGAGCATCTGAAGGCCGGTTGCGGCGACGAAGCACGGCAAGTGCTCGCCCACTCTCTCGAACTGGTCGAGGCAGAGGAGTTTTACCAGAGAGACGCATACCCCGCATCCAAGTACCGCGCGCTGTCTGACATAGCCGTGCAATACGCCGAGGCCGCGATGTTAGACGAGGCGACGCGGACGGCTAAGCGGATAGAGTCTGACCGCGAAAGAAACGCCGCGCTGATGGAAGTCGCGAAAGCCTTCATCAGGGCCGGAAACATTGATCAGGCTCTCCACGCCGCACGCTTAATCGAAGACCCCTCCGTCGCCTCGGTCGCCTTCACCACCGTCGCCGGCGCATTCCTTAAAGACGGCCAGCAGGATCGCGCATTCTCCGTATTGTCCGAAGCCACGCGAACCGCTGAGGGAATTCCCTGGGCCAACGACAAAACGCTGGCCCTCATAGAGATTGCGCGAAGCTACGCGGGCACGGAGCGCGAGGGCGAAGTCTCCCGGCTTCTATTACAGGCGCTTGAGACCAGCATCGGCATAGAGAGCCGTCACGGCCTCGCCAACGCCCTGGCCCAACTCTCTGACGCCTACGATGAGACAGGCGTGGAGATAGACGAGCGCGTGATGAACATCCTGCACGAGATCGTTATCAAACTGGATTGAGGAAAAGAGAAGGAATCAACAAGACCCCGCAAGCAGCGAGTCGAGGCTGCCTCCCTGCTTTGCCGGGGCCACCCGGTAAACTCGTAAAATTTCAGGTTCTTAACTCACCGGCTCTTTCAGACTTGTCCGAAGCTCTTTAATATCTGCGCGCAATGCTAATACTTCGGAGCGCGTTTGATGCGCGAAGCTTTCAATACGGTCAAGCCGAATATCCATCTGTGAAAGCTGATGCCGGATGGCTTCAAACCCCGCGCGCATCTGGTCGAGTATGTTTTGCGTAGTTGGCAGGGTATCAGCCTGATCGCTCATAAAACGATTTTACTCGTGTGCCGCTCAAAAATTCCACGCCTATCCAATGGGGCTGATTAAGCCTTCTCAAGACCGGCATACTTCTCGATCAGCTTCTTCTGGCCGAAGCCGGGAAAGCTGACGGTGAGCTTGACGGAATCACCCGTGCCTTCGCGCCTGAGCACCAGCCCGCGACCGTATTTCGGATGACGCACGTGCGAGCCCGGCGTAAAGTCGCCCTGTGCGGGCGAGGGATTGGAAGCGGGACGCGACGCTTTGATCGCGCCGGTTGTGGGCGCGCGACGCTCTATGGTGGGCGTGTTCTGTTTACCGGGTGGCGATTGGCCCAACTGCTGGCTGCGCTGGCGGAAAAACTCTGCGATGGAGTCGGCGCTGTCGTAGGTCTTGCCTGTGTATTTGGTGCGCTCGCGCGCTTCACGGCTCTCGCCCCTCAGAGCGCGCGCGGCGTGCCTGTTCTCAAGCGTCGAAGAGTTGCGCGCAAAGGAGAGCCAGGAAGGGCCACGCGAGAGGTCTTCCATCAAATCGAGCGGCATCTCGTTTAAGAACTGCGAGGGCTCGGCGGCCATCTCCTCGCCGTAGACCCTGCGCTTCATCGCGTGCGTCACGTAGAGAAAACGCTCCGCCCGCGTAATCCCCACGTAGCAGAGCCGCCGCTCCTCTTCCAGCTCAGCCGGGTCTGTCGCCGCACGCGAATGAGGAAAGAGCCCGTCTTCCATGCCAACGATGAAGACTAAGGGAAACTCAAGCCCCTTGGCCGAGTGCATCGTCATCAGCGTGACGGGCGCGTCGCGTTTGTACTGGTCGGCGTCGGAGACGAGCGCCGCGTGATCTATGAAATCGCGCAGACCGTCCTGCTCCTGCTTGTCGTAGTCCACGGCGGCGTTGACCAGTTCCTGCAAGTTCTCCAGCCTCGCTTCGGCCTCGTCGGAGTTCTCCGCCTTCAGAGAGTTGGCGTATCCCGTGTCCAGAATCGCCGCCTTGACCACATCTGAGACGGGCGTTTCCGAACCGGCGGTATTGGTCGCAACCTTCACCAGCTCCGTAATGATGTGCTGGAAGTTCCTGAGCGCGGAGACGGTGCGCGGGCTCAAGCCCTCGCCCTTATCGGTCATGATCGCAATCGTCTCCCAGTGAGAGACGGCGTAGTCCTTCGCGCGGCGCGCAATCTCGTCTAAGGTCTGCTTGCCGAGGCCACGCGTCGGGGTGTTGATGACCCTCTGCAACGCGATGGAATCGCGTGGGTTGAGCGCGAGTTTCAGATAGGAGATGATGTCGCGCACCTCTGCTCGCTCGTAGAAGGAGAAGCCGCCGACTATGTTGTAAGGGAGACCGATGCGGCGCAGCGATTCCTCGAAGACGCGCGATTGCGCGTTGGTGCGGTAGAGGACGGCGGCGCGTATGTCCGGCTCAGTGCGGCGATGCTCCTCGATCTTGGCGGCGACGAAGCGCGCCTCCGCCTCGGAATCAAACGCCTGATAATAACGTATGCGCTCGCCCGACGGGTTGGCCGTCCAGAGCTCCTTGCCCTTCCGCTCGGTGTTGTTTCGAACGACCGCGCCCGCCGCATCGAGGATGTTCTGCGTCGAGCGATAGTTCTGTTCGAGACGTATCACCTTCGTGTCGGGGTAATGCTGCTCGAAGTTGAGAATGTTGCTGATGTCCGCCCCGCGCCAGCGATAGACGCTTTGATCGTCGTCGCCCACCACACAGATGTTCTGCTGCTTCTCCGTCAGAAAGCGTATCAGCGCGAACTGAAGCGCGTTGGTGTCCTGATACTCGTCGACGAGGATGTAGCGGAACTTCTCGTTGTACTTCTCGCGCACCTCCTGCACGCGGCGCAGCAGCTGGACGGTTTTGATCAGCAGATCATCGAAGTCGAGCGCGTTGTTATTACGCAATCTTTCTTCGTAGAGGCGGAAGACGCGCGCAATCGCGGCGCGTTTCTCGTCGCCGTATTCGACGCGGGCGGCGTAGGAGGCGGCATCGTCGCCGTTGCGATTCTTCGCGCCGCTGATCGCGCCCTGTACGGCGCGTTGGCCCAGTTGCTTGTCGTCGTAGCCCAAGTCTTTGATGCAGGCCTTGACCAGCCGCACGGAGTCGTCCTGATCGTTGATGGTGAAGGAGCGCGTGTAGCCCTCCCCGAGCGCTTCTATGTGCTGGCGTAGGATTCGCACGCACAGGCTGTGGAAGGTCGAGATCAGCGGGGCGCTGGTGAGTTTTGAATCGCTCAGGAGTCGCTCGACGCGCTGGCGCATCTCCTGCGCCGCCTTATTGGTAAATGTGACGGCGAGGATATTGTGCGGCGGGACGTTGTGCTCGTCAATCAGGTAAGCGATGCGATAGGTGATCACGCGCGTCTTGCCTGAGCCAGCGCCCGCCAGAATAAGCAGCGGCCCGTCCGTCTGCATAACGGCCTCGCGCTGTTGCGGATTAAGCTGCGAAAGAAAGTCCATAATAAATGTGATCGATAATTCAGTAGCCGGTTGTCGGTCTCTCATCGCTTTGAGCTGAGAGCTGACCACTGATTACTTTATTAACTTCTGAATAGCCTTGAATTGTTCATGTTGCGCGTCGCGCAGCAGCTCGAAGAGGGCCATTTCCGTGGAGGAGGGAAGCGCCCCGCTCTGTTGCATCTTAAGGAGTGCGAGCTGTTTGTTCTGGGCCGCGCGGGCCGTGATGCAATCCGTGAGCAGGTGTACCTGATGCCCGCGCGACAGCAGGTCATGCGTCGTCTGGTTAACGCAGATGTGCGCCTCTATGCCGCAGACCAGAACCTGACGCGCCCCGGCGCGCTCAAGCTCTCTCTCGAACTCGTGAGCGCCGCACGCGCTAAAAGCGGTCTTTTCGATGACCGAAAGCGAGGCGGGCAAGACGGCCTTAATCTCGCTGGCCGTGTGGCCGAGCCCCTTCGGATATTGTTCCGTGACGATTATGGGAATGTGCAGGAGCTGCGCCGCGTGAGCCACGAGCGCGATGCGCGCAGCCATCTCGGCGAAGTCCGAGATCGAGGCGCGAAAAGCCTCCTGCATGTCTATGATGACCAGCGCCGTCTGCGCCGCATCGAGCGTATTTTGATGCCGCATTATGAATTCCCTCTGAAGAGATATTTAAACACACGAGGGTCTGGCTGGTCGAATCCAAGAGCAAGGCGGAAGGCGGAAGGCGGAAGGATGAAGTAAAAGCATTCAAGAACGAACAGCATTCCTTTCATCCTTCATCCTTCATCCTTTCTAAGATGGAGTTGGCGACTTGATGTGCTTCGCCGCGCGCTCCTTTGATGATGGAGGCGTCGGCCAATGCGCGTTGAAGGACGACGAGGGCTTTTTCAGGTTGCCGCCGCGCCGAGATGGTGTGAGATAAAAGCTCAAGGATACCCTGACCGGCGGAGACCGGCTGTGGACGCCAGCGCGCTCCGGCCCTGTAGGGGCTGACGAGCACCAGACCGACGGGCAAGGGCTTGACCCCACGGCGACCGCCGAACGTCTCGACCGGGTATTCCGTCTGCCTGTAGTGGCTATGCTCTCGAATGGAGAGGGTTTTGGGAAAAGGATGAACGCGGCCACGCTCGTCCAGTACGGCGTACTCGTCAGAGTAGTAGGTTGCACCGGCACGCACCAGCGCAAGGACGAGGCTCGTCTTGCCGCTCATGCTTTGACCGGGAATCAGAATCGCCCGCCCGCGCCAGCCGACCACACCGGCATGGATAAATAGCCTGCGCCGCGCCGCCTCGGCCACGAAGAGGCGCAGGTTCGATTCAAAAGTCAAAAGTACCTCGTCAATCTCGGCGGAGCGTGCGAGTCTTGTGGTGTCGCCGTACAGTAGATTGAGGCGGCGAACATTCGGGCGCGACGAAGGCCCACCGACGATGAGCGAGTAGAGCCGCTCGACGACGGGCGAAGACGAGGGCTTCCACCCGGGCGGAAGATGTCTTTGCAGGCAGCCCAGTATCGCGGGGTCGTTGGTGCGAACACCGATGCGCCTTCCGTAAGAGATGAAAGAGAAGCCAGCCGCCCAGCCCAGGCGGTCAATCTTCTCCATTCAAGTGGTCGTCCACTTGAACCTCGGTAAATTTATGGCTGACAATTTGAAGCGTTGCCTTTGTGGCTCAGGGATTGAAACAAGTCCCCGCTCCGACGTTGCAGCGAGCGGGCGCACAGCAATTGGCATCGGACGTGCAAGGCCCGCCAGCGGGCGAACAGGCGATAGAAGCGGCCTCGGCGGCTGTCGGCGCGACGATAGACGTGACCAGCGGGACGGCGACGGCTGCCGCAATCCCTAATCCTCTCATCAACTCTCGTCTGGACATACGCGGCACGTCAGCCGGTCTCCGCACGGGACTTTCCAGCAGGTGCGATCTCTCCAACTGTTCAATAGCGGACCAGACCACCTGCTCCGGTCTCGCTGTCTTCGTCTCCTGATTGAGCAGCCGTCCAAGCCGTGCGACGCTTGTGCGCCCATCGCAGTGCTTCCAGACGAAGGCCGCGGTCTGGTTCAGGCAGTGAGCCTCGTGCGTCTCCTCGTCGTAAACGAGCGTCTCATCCGTCAGTTCTTTGACGACGAGATTGGCGCGGCGCGCTCTCGGTAACGGCTGTTCGGTTCTGTTCAATTGAGAATCTCCGAGAAAGAAAATAAAATCTTTATCTACAATTCAAATCAATCGTTACAACAAAAATTACTGAGCGCCCCTTCGCAACAGAATAGTCCCGAACAACAGTCGGTGGATGTGGTACAAGGATCGCCGGCCTTGCCGCAAACGATTGTCGCCGCCGAAACGGCTGTCGGAGCAACAATCGAAGTCACCAGAGGAACGCTTGCGGCTGCCGCAACTCCCAGCGTGCGCATCAACGCTCGCCGTGAAATCTTTCCTTCCGTCGATGGCCTCTCCAACGGCCCTTCCAACAGGCGAGACTTCGCCAGTTGTCGCAATGCGAGCCACACCACCTGCTCTGACACGGGCGTCCCTCTGAGCCTTTCAAGCTGCCGGGCCATTTCCGCAGCGCTCATGTGCCCATTGCAGTGCTTCCAGACGAAGGCCGCGGTCTGGTTCAGGCAGTGAGCCTCGTGCGTCTCCTCGTCGTAAACGAGCGTCTCATCCGTCAGTTCTTTGACGACGAGTTGAGCATGGCGCGCTCTCGGTGCTGAGTGCTCTGCTCTCTTCACTGTGGGGATTCTCCTTGTCGGAAAGATGGCTAAAGATGGCCCGGCCTGATTGCAGTGGATTGATATGTCCAAGGTTGATTGACCGCGCAAGAATAAGCCATCCAAAATCGGTAAGTCAATCAAATGTTTTTGACAGCCGGAGCAGGAGCGTCCGGCCCTTGACGAGCGATTAAGAGCGGCCCTGCGTTTTCGGAAGACGCAGCAGGAAATCCGCCGTGCGCAGGATGCAGTTGCCGGCCTGAAAGGGCAGCCGCGGCAGGTCGTTGAAAGGGCCGCGGACGCCGATTGTCCCTTCGATTGCGTTGGGCCAATGGTATCGCAAATTCTTTAGAGTCTCGATCGGGACGTGGCGCGCCCGCGTCATCGGCGACCTGTATCTACTACGCATAGAGCGCCGTTCCCATTCCCTGAGGACTGTCGGCACAAACCAGCCCGGCAGACGTTTCGCCATGACCCATGCGGGCACGCCTTCGACGACGGCTCCCAGCAAACGGTGCGCTAGAATAATCGCGCAGGCGTACCAGTCGCGCCGCTTCCGACTGGCTCCCATCATCAACTCCCAATCAAATTTTGTTGGCCCAAGGTGTTCGAGCGCGACGGCTATGTCGCACAGCCACAGCGGACGCCAAGCTCCTTCGCGCAGGAAGTGAAAGCAGAGAATGCGTAAATGATCTTCCGGCCCCGGCGTTCGTACCTCCGCGTCGTCCAGCTTAAAGAGCTGCGAGCGCGAGTGCAGCTCATCCCAGCCACGCTCGTCCAGCTTGATAAACCCTCTGTGCAAGTCCACATCGTATCTCTTCAAGGCTTCGTCGCTGAGCGCGACTTTCGCAGCCTCATACTGTACGGGATGAACGCACAGGTCTATGTCTCCGTATGGTCTGAGCCCCGGCTCGGCGTACATTCGGGCGATGGCCCATCCCTTAACCAGTACCGGCTCTATCCCGGCGGCCCGAAGGCGTGTCAGCACGCGTCGAATGGCGCGCTCATGAACGGCAGCCTGCAAAGTATGCAGGCGGTAAGCCTGCTCTAATTGAGCAGTTGCCTCTGAGGCCCGCGCGTCAGAATGTTGCAGGCGTCGCCACGCGAGCGCCGCGACTCCCGATTCGAGGAGCAACGGTGTCAAATCATCAAGCTGTCGGGCGGAGATTTCAAGCCGCAGCGGAAGAGCCGCGCGCCATGCGCCGGCCAGCACCTCCGCCATCAATCTGCTTCGACTCTGCATGCTTCCACCTGCGCCGAAAGCATAGCATAAGAGAAAGGATGAAGGCGGAAGGAGGAAGGCGGAAGTAAAAGCTCTCAAGCCGTGACACCATCGCTTTCATCCTTCAGCCTTCATCCTTGCTCCGCCTACGCGAAACTTTTTATGGATATTAAGACCCGGCCCTTGATATACTGCGCGCCGCCGGGATTTTCTTTGAGCCTGCGGCTCTCCTTACGGGCGCTTTCGGCGCGCCGTCTCGCAAGCTGAGAGCCACTCATCTTCACCGACACTTTCCCTTGTGTATCTTATGAGTTTCTCCTTACTGCTCGCGACATACGGAACGATCTTTCTGGCCGAGCTGGTCGGCGACAAGAATCTCTATACGATCAGCACGCTGACGGTTCGCTTTCACATTTTGCCCGTGCTGTGCGGTATAACGCTGGCCTTCTCGGGAAAGATGCTGGCGGCTGTCTTACTTGGCCGGGCCGTCGCCGAATTGCCGTCGGCGCTCGTGACGGGAATGAGCGCCGCCACGTTCTTTGCGACCGGCTTCATCATCTGGATGAAAAGGCCGGAAGGTGCGCCGCGCCGCGACGAAAGCGCTCACAGGTGGTCGCGCGCCGTGCCGGTCTCGTTCGCCGCCATCTTCTTTTCCGAATGGGGCGACGTGGGCCAGATCGCCGCCGCCACGCTCGCCGCGCGCTATCATGCGCCGCTGATGGTCTGGACGGGCGCAACCTTTGCGCTTATGACCAAGGGCCTGCTCGCGCTCACGCTCGGCGCTGGCCTGTGTAAGCGTCTCCCGCAAAATGTTCTACGCTACGGCGCGCTCTCGCTCTGCCTGATGATGGGCGTGCTGTCGCTGCTGCGGATAGAGGTTTGAGCGCGTCGCGAAGATTGTCTTTCGCGCCGGGGCGAAGGGAGCGTGTTCGCAATGAATGAGAAAGATGCGCCGTCCGACGATGAGGGGCAATCCGAGGGGCATCCGAAAAGAGAGCCGGAAAATCCAGCCGAGCGCCAGCGCTCTTTCATGCGACAGCGTGCGGCCATCCTGCGCCCGCACGATGACCCGGGAGCGGAGGCGAACACGCAGCCTTCGACGAAACAGGAAGACGCGGAAGACGAACAGGACAACGCCGCCGCCGCGCCGCGCAAGCATGATGAGCGGCGGAAGCTCTTAGCGCAGTACCGCCGACGACAAAGGGAAAAATGAGCCGGACGCGAACGGTCTGACCAAAGTGGAACGCGCCTCGCTCAGGCACAGTTTTTACGTGCCTGCATAGTTGTTCCGCCTCTCATATCATTTTGTCCGCGTCGTAAAATCCTCTCCGACGAAGAATCCCTGCCTGCATAAGAAGGAGCAATCCGTCATGTCATCAAACAAACCGTCTTCAAAGGGCCGCCGCGAGCGGCCAGAAGGAAAGTCAGCAGAGGCTAACTCCAATCCCTTTGATCGCCAGCGCTCCTTTTTGAAACAACGCTACGCCGTCCTGCGCTCCGCAGACTCGCAGCCGACGCCTCCCGCAGCGCACCTGCCCGAAGCCCCGGCCAAAGGAGGCCCGCTCGCAGCCGCCAACATAGATGTGAGCCCAGCCGAGATGAGCGCTCTCGAAAACGCAGGCGGCATCTTACCGCCAGATTTTCGTTTACGTATCACGGCCCTTTATCGCCAGCGCCAGCAGCAACAGCAACAGGGACGACGAGCGAACGCTGAAGGCGCTCGGATGTCGCCGCCGGGCCGCCTGCCTCAGTCCCCTCGTCACGTGAGCGCCTTCGTGGCAGGAGAACAGGCGGCAGGCGCGCCTCTCCCGGCCAGGAGCTGGATTCCCATTGGGCCATCGGTGCTGCGGCAGGGACAGGCCGTCAATCGACCGGCGACGAGCGGACGCGTGGCCGGGCTGGCTATCGCGCCCGGCGGCCTGCGCGTTTACGTCGCCAGCGCCAACGGCGGCGTGTGGCGCTCGGATGACGGCGGCCACACGTGGCGCTCGACCATGGATGCGTGGGACTTGAACCCGACGACCGTGGCCTCGGATTCGCTGGCTTGCGGCGCTATCGCCCTTGACCCGCTTGATCCCGATCGAGTCTACGTCGGCACGGGCGAGGGCGGCGGCGATGCCTACTTCGGCGTCGGCCCGATTCGCAGCGACGACGGCGGGGAGAACTGGATCACAGAGCCGACCGCGCCGGGCACAGCCGCCGAGCTTGCGGGCACAGGCTTTTACCGCCTCGCCGTTGACCCCTCCGACCGCGAGCGCGTGGTCGGCGCAACCGAAGTCGGGCTCTACCGTCGCGAGCCTGACGGTCGGGGCGGTTATCACTGGGCCGAAAAACAGTCCGGCAACTTCAGCAGCGTCGTCGTCGCGCGTAACCCGAACACGAACCTGACGACCTACTACGCGGCGCGGCGTGACGGCAATGTCCTGATGTCAACGGACGGCAACAGGTGGATAACCGTCGGCGCTGATTTCCCTCGCGACGATGTCGGGCGCATAGGGCTCGCCGTCCAGCCAGACAATCCGAATGTCGTCTACGCGCTCGTGGCGAATCTACAGACAGCTCACCTGCTCGGCGTGTGGCGGCTGGACAGGGGCGACGACAGGTGGCGCGAGGTCAGGGATACACCCTCTGACCTCTTCGGCAGTGACCCTGATGAAGACGGGCAGGGCTGGTACGATCTGGCGATAGCGGTTGATCCCAATAACATCAACCGCATCTATCTGGGCGGCTCAAGCAAGGATGTGGAGGACATCATGCCCAGCTCCGTCTACGCCTGCCTCGTCACAAGTCATGGCTCTGGCCGCAGGCTCACCTACAAGATGGTGGCCCGTTACATCGGCGCAAACGTCCACGCGGATATTCACGCGCTGGAATTTACGCCCGGTGATTCCAATCGCCTCTGGGTCGGCTGCGACGGCGGCGTCTTCTACACGAAGAACGCGACGGGCGCGGCCAGCTTCGACTCCCGCAACGTCGGCCTCTCGACGCTCACTATGAATCACCTGACGATGCATCCGACGGAGGAAGCCTTCCTCTTCTGCGGCACGCAGGACAACGGCACGAGTCGCTACACGGGCGAGGAAGTCTGGCTGCATTCGTGCTGGGGCGACGGCGGCTACGGCGTCATCAACTGGAACGAGCCGCTGCGCGTGCTTCGGACGTATATCAACGGCTATATGCAGAGGGCCGGCGACGGCGGGCAAAGCTATGATTCATGGGAGGACGCCGGCCTGCCGAAAGGCCACGTGGACAAAGGCGAGTTCTATTCCCCGCTGGTGGGAACGCCGCGCAACACGGACGCTCCGGCGGAAGCCGAGACTGTGGCCTTCGGCGGACGACGCCTCTGGCTGAGCAATAGCTTCGGCAGCCGCTGGCGCTCGTTGCCCTCGAACGATACTGACGTTGCGGACGACGAAAGCACAGACGCTCTGCCCGGCTCGAACGAGGAGACGGAAAACAATTTTCTCTCGCTCGTCTTCGCCTCGGCCAGTCGCATCTACGGCGGCACGACGCTCGGCGAAGTCTATCGCTACGATAAGACGGGAACACGTTGGACGCGCACGAGAATTGACGCCGCGCCTTTGCCGAGCGGTGGGCCAATCACCTGCATCGTCGTAGACGCCGCCGACCAGAGCGGCGCGTCCATCTACCTGACGCTCGGCGGGCGCGGCGATTACCGCCACGTCTGGCACTATGACGGTGAAGCGTGGCAGGGACGCGGCGGCCCTGTGCCCGGCTCAGACCAGAGCCTGCTGGACATTCAACACAACGCCATCGTCGTTGACCCCGCGCACCCGACACACCTCTACACGGGCGCTGACATAGGCATCTGGCGCTCGACGGACGGCGGCGAACACTGGGAGACCTTCTCCGAGGGGTTGCCGGATGCCGCCGTGCTTGACCTCGCGCTACACCCTGAGCGCAGGCTGCTCTGGGCGGCCACGCACGGGCGCGGCGTCTATGAATATGATCTGGACGGCCCGGGAGCGCCCGCCGTCCAGCTCTACCTGCGCGATACGCAGCTCGATACGGGAAGACGCACGAGCGTTGAGGGCACACCAGACCCGACGCGACCGGGAAAGAAGGTGAAGCTCGGCCAGAGCCCCGATATCAAGCTCGATGCTCCGTCGAGGACGGGCGCTTACCAGACGCCGACCAACCAGATTGACTTTTACCAGTTCGTGGACGAAATCAAGCACGACGACAGCCTCAGGGTAGTGACCACTGATCCGGCAAACGGCATAGCCGTCAATCGCGTCTACGTGATGGTACACACGCGCGGGCGAACGCCTGCGCGCGAGGTGCAGGTGATGTTATTGCTGGCGAGAAGGAGCGGGGACAAGCCTTTGCGACTGCCGCCCGGCTACAGCGCTAAGGTTCGCGCCGGACATCAGATCAACACTCCGCAATGGCGAACCGTCGGGATGCAGACGATCAGGGAAGTGCGCGGCGGTCTGCCGCCGGTCGCGGCCTTCGATCTGCCCTCGAACATACTGCCGTCGCCCGCCGAGCTTGAAGGCAACGCCGACCACTGCCTGCTGGCGCTGCTGCACGCCGTTTCCGACCCGTTCACGAATGACGAGATAGATATCGTGGCCTTAACCGCAGGCGAGCGCAAGGCCGTCTTCAAAGACTTGCGAGTCGTGGCGCACTGAACTCTTCTTTCACCTGTACCACGAAACGATGGTGTATCGCTCGCCGTGCAGCAGGGGCGTCACCTCGTGCGTCGTCTCCGCGCGAAAGGCGACGAGCGCACCCGGCTCTGCCGTTACGGGAAGGCGTAGCTCTATGTCCGGGTATCGCCCGTGGAGCACGAGCGCGCCGCCTCCGTACGTGCCGGGCACAGGCTCTACAGACGACGGGCTGAGGAAGATCACGACGGAGATTCTGCGCGCGCGCGAATCGTCGAAGATGAGAGGCGTGTTGCCGTCCTGATGAGCGACGAAGAAGTCGCCCGTCCTGTAGCGCAGGAACTGCGGCTCTTCGCATTCGCTCAGGCCGACCGCGAAATGCTCCGCCAGCGCTCTCATGTGGTCGAGCAATTTTCGCCGCACGCGCTCGCGTGTCTCCTCTGCAATGGCAAGGCGGGCGACGCGCCGCACGCTCGCTTCGACAGCGCCCTTATCGGCCTCCCGGCCATAAACGGTCGCCGGGCCGCCGCCCGCCTGCCGCATCTCCGCTAAAATCTCCTCGCGCGTCGCGGCGTCGAAAAAGTCGCTGATTACGAGCAGGTCGCCAATCAAGGTTTGATCTCACCAACCATACCGGCCTGTAGCCCTCGGCGGCAAAGCATCGTAGAGCGCCTTTCACCTGACGATATCGAAATCGATCCATTGTGTGGCGGTGCGGTATCTCTCCTCTTTGGCGAGCTTGTCCGTGACGACGATCTGCAAGACGTATTCGCCGGGCTCCATCTCTCGCCCGAGCAGCATAGAGCCACCGGCGACCAGTTGGCGCGGGTCTGCCTGCTGCGCTCCATTATATTCACGAACCTTTCCCGTATAGACCTGCTGCCCGTCCCTGAACAGCCGCAGTTGTGTCTCCAGCTGCGGGCGGCGCGTCCCCTTATCCGTCCGCGCGTTGTAGATGAAATAGGCGTACTCCATCGCCATGCCCCGACGCAGTTTTCTGATCGCGCGTCCCGATTGAGGGTCGCCTTCGTCGGCCTTCTGAGCTTGACTGACTATCGGCCCGGCGGGCGTGGTCACGGCTTCGCCAGCCGTCACCGCAGCGAGGCTCGAAGGATTTACGCCGCGCATGGTAATGCCGGAAAGCATCAGTCGGCCCTTCTTGACATCAGGGATTTCGATGAGCTGGTTGGCCGAGCCCACGCGCTGCGTCACAGTGTCGCGCACGGCTATGCGTAGCTGGTAAGCCCCGGCCTTTTTGATCGGCAGGCTGACGCTGTAGGTTATCCCCTGCGCGACCGTGCGCTGATAATCCTGTGGGGGCACGCGTATGGTGTAAACTTTATCATCCTGATCGACGACGACGCCGTTGTCGCCGAAGGTCATCGCCATGATGTCTATGCGCGTCTTGTAGAAGCCCTTGAAGGTTCCCTCCGTTTCTTCCGCGAAGGTGAGATCGTGTCCGTCTATGTGCAGCAGCGATTGCGCGAAGGAGCCTTTCTGCGGGTCATAGCCGAAAAGCGAAGTCATTCGCAGGCGGACATCGCCGGATGAAAAAGGCGAAGTCAGAGCGGCATATAACTGCTCGGTGGCGGTGCGGCGCACGGGACGCGCTTCAGCATCAGTGACGCCGTAAAAGCCCTTGCGCGTGCGGACGTGCAGGCCCGGGCGCTTAACCCTCACCTTGAGATTGTGAAAACGGTTGCCGCTCCCGTCTGCTTTGAAGGTCGTTTCATCCGGGCGATAGCCGATCAGGTAGTAGCCCTCGTCGTTGAGCACGCGGCGCACAGCCCCGCTGATGTCGTTGTTGTTTTTGACGAGGAAGCCGCCCGTCTGCTGGGCCAGATAGTTGAGCCCTTGTTGTGATTCAAAAAACTCTTTACGCCGATCCGAAATACCCCTTTCGACATCGGCCATGAATTGCACCGGGCTTAAATCGCCTAAAGTATTCATGTCCTTCGGATTGCCCGCCGCCAGCGGGCCGGAGAGATTATCGGCAGCCGTCATGTTCAAAGTTTGCAGGCCGCGCGGGTCTATCGTGTAAAAAACAACGGAGGCGCGGTTCGCCAGATCGGTCAGCCGCTGCAAAGAATCTATTATTCGCTGGTTGCCGGTGTTCTCGGCGTTATACATCTTGAAGCCGTCGGAGAATAAGACGACCGACTTGCGGCCCGGCAAATCTTTCAGGCCGCGCACGATGAAGTTGAGCGCGCCCAGTGTGCCGACCGAAAAAATCTCTTCACGATAGTCGTTGGCTTCCTTGCCCGGCTGCTTGATCAAAGAAGCAAGCAGGTCTGCCCCGAATCTGACGTTTCCGTCCGAGCCCTGCGCCACCGGAACCTTGATTCTCGTCTCGTTACCGATGGGCGCAAAGGCGCTGAAGCTTCGACTGCTGAGGTTAAAACGCACGCGCTCGATGGCGGCATAGAGCTGCCGCTTGTCCGAGGTGAACTGCTGCAACGCGCCCATACCAGCACCCGTGCGTATGATTGCCACCAGATCGCCCGGCAGCATCTGTTCGTCGACGAACTTTCGCAACGCGTCGCGCACGTAATGCGAGCTTTCAAACGAGAGGCCCAGATCATCGACGACGAGCGCGATGGCCCGGCGCACCTGCTCAGGACGCAGGCGAACGGGCGGCGCGGGCGGCGGAGGCGGCCCGTTCTTAGCTGCGGCAACTGCCGGTGCGGGCTTCGCGGCGGCGGGCGTCCCCCTCAGCATCTGCTTTGAGACGTAGGAGAAGTTCACTATCTGCCTCGGCTTCTCGTCTTCATAAATCTCAAAGTCGTCAGCGCTGAGGTCAGTCACCTGCTTCCCATTATTATCCGTCACGACAGCATCGACCTGTACGAGGTTGACATTGATGCGAACCACCTCATCCTTCTGCGTGACGGGTGGGGTTTGAGTAACTGTTGGAGGCGTGGCCTGTTGCGCTCCAGCCGGAGTTTGCTGCTGCTGCTGCCCGATGGCCGACGCAAAGAGCGAGAGCAGAAGGGAAATCGCAACCCACGATTGTTTTTTCATGACAGACCTCCAAAATGTTTGTGAGTCAGCAATCCGGGGATGCCCCATTATCCTCTGCGGGCAGTTTATTCTCAAAGGAGTTTATTCGCAGAGCCGTTAAAGACCGCTCTCATGCGGGCGGCCTCAGGCCAGAGACTCGTTGACGAAGTTTAGCTCGACGCCCACCCTCGCCGGGTCACGAACAAAGACCTGCACCTGCCCGAGCGAGCCAACCTCGGACACCTCGTAGGGGATACGCAGGCGCTTGAGACGCTCGATCAGCGCGGACAGCCCCTTGCAGGAGAAGGCCACATGGTCTAAGAAGCTCTGGCCGGCCTGACCATCGGCCCTTGCATCGTCGCCGTCGCAGACCGTCAGATGAACAATCGGCTTCTCTTCGGCGTAGAGCCAGAAGCCTCTGCGCCTGAAATCCGGCCTCTCCCCAACCGTCAGCCCCAAAACCTCCACGTAAAAATCACGAACCTTCTCAAGCAGCTCCGAGGGGGCTGTGATATTAAAATGGTTCAAGCTTACAGTATTCATAATTTCCACCTTCAACTGACGCCGGCGAAGAAGCGTTCCAATTTATCTTCGTCCAGCTTGCCATGGGTTCGCACCCCGCTGCACACGTCCAGCCCGAAGGGGCGAACAGTTTCGATGGCCTCGGCCACGTTGGCCGGGTCGAGGCCACCGGCTAAGAAGACGGGCACGTCAACCGACTCGACGATGGCGCGGCTGATGCCCCAGTCGTGCCTGCGACCCGTGCCGCCCAGCTCTTTGACGGCGAGCTTCTGGTTTCCCGAATCGAGCAGCAGTGCATCAACTTTGCCTGAAACGGACGCCGCCTCGTCGAGAGCTTCGCGGCCCGCGACGTGTATCACCTGAACGAGCGATACGCCCGGCAGCGCACGGCGCAGCTCATCATAAACCTCCGCCTCCACGCTGTCGCATAGTTGGATGGTATTAACACGACATCGCCGCTGCTGTGCGATGATCGAAGCGGCGTCCTGTTTACAGGTCAGCAGAAAAGTTGCCACGGGCGGCGGCACGACCCGCGCGATCTCCGTGATTGATTGTTCCGTGATGACGCCGGGGCCGCTCGGCATCGCCGAGACGAGCCCGAGGGCGGAAGCGCCGTGCCGGATAGCCATGCGCGCTTCCGCCGCGTCACTGATACAGCAGATTTTCACTCTCGGTCGGTTCAGCACTCCGATTGCATCCCTTTATCGCCGGTTTACGAGGATTGATATATCGCAGATCGAGGCTTAAGCTCAAGGCGCACAGAGAGCACACGCGATGGATTGCGTGAGAACCGCTTGAGCTTTTATCATGCGGGCCGGGAGAGGATTGAAGATGACGACGAAGCTTACGAAAGCTGTGCCCGTTAAGCCGGCCATATCGGCGGACGTGCTGGAAAGGATTGATATTCGCGTGGGCACAATCGAGGCGGTGGAGGATGTCAGGGGGTCTGACAAACTGGTCAGGCTCACCGTTGATTTTGGCGACCACAAAAGAAGGATACTGGCGGGGCTCAAAAGAGAGCGCGCGAACCCGGATGAGATGAGGGGACGGCAGGCGCTGTTTGTCGTCAACCTTGAGCCGAGGCGGATGATGGGCGAAGTCTCCGAAGGGATGCTCTTCGACATAGGGTACGCCGACGGTGTGACTCCTGTGCTGGCCGTGCCCGAAAGTGTTGTGCCAAACGGCACGCGCGCCGGTTGACCGGGTGGTGATTTCCACTGCGAGGAACTAAACGATGCAGAGCTTAATGGAAGATTTCGAGCGCACAATCAGGACTTCTTACGACCGGATGACCGAGATTTCGGAAGCGGAAAGCCGCGTGCCCACGGCTGTCGGCAAGTGGTCCAGGAAAGAGGTGCTGGGCCATCTGATCGACTCGGCCTCGAACAATCATCATCGCTTTGTGAGGGCTCAATTCACGGACGACCTGTTGCTTATTCGTTACGAGCAGTCGGCATGGGTCAAACATCAGGACTACGCGAGCGAGTCCTGGGCGGAGCTGCTGTTGTTGTGGAAGAGCTTTAACCTTCACCTCCTGCACGTCGCGTCGCGCATACCGGAGGAGCGGCTTCAGGCTCTCTGCCGCTTTGAAGATTCCGAGAGCGTGACCCTCGGGTTTCTGGTCGAAGATTACGTCGTTCACATGAAACATCATCTCAAGCAGATTCTCGGCTGAGGATCGACTTTCTGCGAAGCTGCGGAGAGCGGGAGCAAAATGTGGCCGTCGAGCGTCGCCCCTTAATCACGCTGCTGCGTTGCCTGAGACTGAGGTGTCCGGCCTGCGGCCAGTCCTCCATCGCTCAGAGCCCGTTCAAAATAAGGGACGAGTGCCCCTCATGCGGGTCTCACTTCAAACGCGAGGAGGGCTTCTTTGTCGGGGCCATCTCCATCAACGTCGTGACGACGGAACTCTTCATCCTCGTCCTATACCTCATCTCAATGCCTTTCATCGGCTCACACTATCAAACGGTGCTGACCATTCTTTTCGTCGTCGCACTCGTCTTCCCCGTAGCCTTCTACCATCATAGCTGGAGCATCTGGCTCGCCTTCGATCATCTGGTCGAGACCCTGCCGAAAGACTCAAAGCGAGGCTAGGAAGCGCAAATCCCCTTAGGGGGCTGAGGCGAAAACCGTGGGCACACGCTCTCTGGAGTAGCCCGATAACTTTTCGCGCACACGTTGCGTAGAAGGGAGCGAGCCTTAACCATCTTCGCCCTTAGGGAGAACCCGCCATGCCTGTTGAAGTTGGTTTTCGATTGGCCGGAGGCGCGCAGCCGCTCATCCTCGTTCCCGTTCAGGTTAACGACGAAGGGCCTTATGATTTTATTCTGGATACGGGGGCCGGAACGTCTCTGCTGTCGGCGGAGCTTGCCCGCAGGCTGGGCATCGAAGCCACGGAAACGAAAGAGGGACGTGTTGCCGGTGGGGCGTTGACGCTTCCGGTCGGTAAAGTCCGCTCGCTGGCGGTCGGCGCGGCCAGAGTCGATGACGTGCAGGTGGCGATCATGGATTTGGCGGACGTGGGCAGAGCGGTCGGGGCGAAAATCGACGGCGATGTCGGCTATAACTTTCTCAAAGATTTCCGTGTCACGATCAATTACGGACAGAAGACGCTTCGCCTGCGTCAAGGTCTGTATGAGACGGTCGGGGCCGCCGCGTTAGATGAAGTCTCTTTCAAGCTGGCGAGCCCCTCGAAGCCGCTCGTGCTCGTTCAAGTGATTATTAATGGAGGAGAGCTTTACGAGTTCGCGCTCGACACTGGCTGCTCGACGACGATGATCTCGCCGACGCTCGCGGAGAGTCTCAAGCTAGAAAGCGTGCCGATCCCGCCGATGACGACGGGCGGGGGGCATCAGGTCGAAGCATCGGTGGGCAATCTCATCTCTCTGGCCGTGGGCAAGGCTGAAATTCGGAATCTACAGGTCGTCATCGCAGACTCTTTCACCATGCTCAACGAGGCGACGGGAGCAAGCTTTGTCGGAATTATCGGCTATAATTTTCTTAAAGAGTTTGCCGTGACGATTGACTACCCGAACGCGCGACTCAGCCTGTCGAAGTAGCCCGTTCCGCATCGAGTTCTGCGATCATGCCCGGCGGCGGACTCGATTCTACGGGCGCTCATACAAATCGGAGGTGAGACCTGAAATGGACAAGCTAGACCGGACAGTTGCCAGTGGCCTTATTCATTCTTACAGGGACTTTGCCCTGCGCGTCCGAGAACTTTCCGAGAATCTCTCGGAGGAGCAGTTCTGGACAAAGCCTTATCCTTACGGAAACAGCTTTGGGCATTTGACGCTGCATCTCATCGGCAATCTCAATTACTACGTCGGCGCGCAGATAGCGGGCACTGGATACGTGCGTGAGCGCGAACGTGAATTTACGGAGCAAGCGCCCCCGTCGAAAGCGGAGACACTAAGGCGGCTCGACGAAACCGTGGACATGGTGGTCGCGACACTTGAAGCTCAAAGCGCCGAAGACTGGTCGAAAGAATACGAGGCGACCGGCGCTGCCGACTCGGTCAAAGATCGTTTCAGCATCTTCCTCAGATGCGCGGCCCATTTCCATCACCACGTCGGGCAAATGATCTATCTCGAAAAAGAGCTCTCGAAGTGATTCGTTGGGTCTCCCCTTTAAAGAAGACAAAAAGGGCGTACATATAACAGCACTTAGCTTGCTGTTATATGTACGCCCTTTTTTAAGACAAACCGGGGAAGCTATTCAACGGTCACGGACTTGGCAAGATTGCGCGGTTGATCTACGTCGCAGCCGCGCCGCACAGCGATGTGATAGGCCAGAAGCTGCAACGGGATGACGGCGAGGATGGGCGAAAGCAGGTCGCTCGATGCCGGAATCTCAAGGATGTGGTCGGAGGAGACCGAAGACATCTGGTCGCCTTCGGTCAGGACGGAGATGACGACGCCTTCGCGCGCCTTTACTTCGACGATGTTGGAATGCGTCTTCTCATAGCGCAGCTCCGAAGCGTGGTTGCCTTCCTCGCGCGTGTTGACGACGACTACGGGCAGGCGCTCGTCGATCAGCGCGTTTGGCCCATGCTTCATCTCGCCCGCCGGGTAGCCTTCGGCGTGGATGTATGAAATCTCTTTGAGCTTGAGCGCGCCTTCGAGCGCGACGGGGAAGTTGATGCCGCGCCCGAGGTAAAGGAAATCCGTCGAGCGGAAAAACTCTTTCGCCAGATTCTCTATGTCGTCGGCGTTGTTGAGCAGGTGCTCGATCTTGACGGGAAGCTCCGCCAGTTGCCGCGCGTGATCTTTGGACTGCTCCTGCGAGAGCGTCCCGCGCAGCTCGCCCATGTAGAGCGCGAAAAGATAGAGCGCGATCATCTGCGACGTGAAAGCCTTGGTTGAGGCGACGCCGATCTCCGGCCCGGCGTGCGTCAGAATCGTCCCGTCCGCCTCGCGCATAATCATAGAGCCCTGCACGTTGCAGATTGCCAGCACTTTCGCGCCGTGCTCTTTGGCTTCGCGCAGGGCGGCGATGGTGTCTGCCGTCTCGCCCGATTGAGAGATGACCAGAAGCAGCGTGTTTTCATCCAGAACCGGGTCGCGATAGCGAAACTCCGAGGCGTAATCCACCTCTGCCGAGACGCGCGCCAGTTGCTCGATCATGTACTTTCCGGCCAGACCCGCGTGCCATGATGTGCCGCAGGCGGCGATCTTGATCGAAGTGAAACGCTTGAAATCGGCGGGCGTGATGTTCTTCATCTCGTCAAGGAATACCTTGCCGGAGTCCAGAGAGATGCGGCCCTGAACCGTATCGCGAACGGCGCGCGGCTGCTCGTAAATCTCCTTGAGCATGAAATGCTTGAAGCCGCCCTTCTCAGCCATGATCGGATCCCATGTGATGCGCTGCTGGACGGGCTCAACACCGTTGCCCTCGAAGTCCGTGACGCGCACGGCGTCGCGCGTCAGCACCGCTATCTCACCGTCGCCCAGAAAGAAGATGTCGCGCGTGTGTTGCAGGATGGGCGGGATGTCCGAGGCGACGAAATACTCGCCGTCGCCGAGGCCGATGACGACGGGCGGCCCTTGCCGCACGGCGATGATCATATCCGGCTCGTCCGCCGAGATAATCGAGAGCGCGAAGATGCCTTTGAGGTCGCCGACGGTGCGGCGCACAGCCGTTTCAAACGAGTCGCCTTCGTGCAGGTATTCTTCGATCAGGTGGGCGACGACCTCCGTGTCCGTCTCCGTCACGAAACGGTGGTCACGTGTTCGCAATCGCTCTTTCAGTTGCAGGTAGTTTTCGATGATGCCGTTATGGACGACGACGATGCGGCCCGTGCAGTCGCGGTGCGGGTGCGCGTTCTCCTCCGTGGGCCTGCCGTGCGTGGCCCAGCGCGTGTGGCCTATCCCGTATGTGCCGTCCAGAGGGTGAAGGCGTATCGCCTCTTCCAGATTGCGTAGTTTGCCCTCGGCGCGGCGCACCTCAAGATCGTGATCCTCGTCAACGACGGCTATGCCTGCCGAGTCGTAACCACGATACTCAAGCTTGCGCAGGCCATCGATGATGACCGGGACTACCTGCTTATTGCCGACGTAACCAACAATCCCACACATAATGAAAGTTCCTTTGCGATGAAGATGAAATCTATAAATTGAAGGAAGGGGAGAGTCTAACGCCCACGCGCTTCCCCTTATTTGGTTGAGACGGTCTCTTCCTGCGGCGTTTCCGTTCCCTTCAGCTCCGACTCGCCGAGATGCTTTTTGACTACCGCCGGAACACCGGCGACGAGCGTGTCCGGCGGCACGTCTTTGGTCACGACCGAACCGGCGGCGGTGACAGCGCCCATGCCGACGCGTACGGGCGCAACGAGCATGGTGTCCGAGCCGATCTTGACCTCGTCCTCGATGACGGTCGCGTGCTTGTTCTTGCCGTCGTAGTTGCAGGTGATCGTGCCCGCGCCGATGTTCGTCTTTTCCCCGATGGTCGCATCGCCCAGGTAAGTCAGGTGCATGGATTTCGATTTGCGACCGAGGGTCGATTTCTTCATCTCGACGAAGTTGCCGACCGCCGAGCCTTCCTCCATCTGCGTCTGCATACGCAGGTGCGCGAATGGGCCGACTGAGCAGTTGTGACTGACGCGGCTGTCAACGATCACGCAATGATCTTTGATCTGTACGCCGTTGCCGATCACCGAATTGGTGATGCGCGTGCCGGAACGTATCTCGCAATCGTCGCCGATAACGGTTTCGCCTTCGATGTGTACGTCCGGGTAGATAACACAGTCGCGCCCGATCTTGGCCTCCGGGCTGACGTAGGTGTGTGACGGGTCGATAAAGGTCACGCCGCCCTCCATCAATTGACGCAGCGTGCGGCGGCGAATGATGGCCTCGAATTCGGCCAGCTCCGCGCGCGTGTTGATGCCGGAGACTTCGCGCGGGTTGGAATGAAGATAGACGCCGACATTCTCGCCGTCGGCGCGCAGTATGCCGGGCACGTCAGTCAGGTAATACTCGCCCTGCGCGTTAGTAGGCTGCACGCGCTCAAGCGCCGCAAAGAGCGCTCGCGTCTCAAAGCAATAGATGCCGGCGTTGATCTCCTTGATCTGTTTCTCGGCAGAGGTGGCGTCCTTTTGCTCGACTATCTTTTCAAAGCGTCCCTCTTCATCGCGCACGACTCGCCCGTAGCCCGAGGGGTCGTCGAGGCGAACGGACAGGAGCGTGCAGGCCGCACCATGACCGCGATGAGTGCGATGCTGGTGAAGCAGCGCCCCCAGTGTTTGCGCGTCTATCAAGGGCACGTCGCCCGAAAGGACTAAGAGGGTCGAGTCCGCGCCCTGCAAAGCCGAGCGTGCGGCCATCACGGCGTCGCCAGTCCCGCGCTGCTCCGTCTGCATGATAAAGCGCGCGCCGTTCTCGCCGAGCTCGGCCTGAACAGCCTCTTTAACCTTCTCGGCCTGATGACCGACGATCACGTAAATGTGGCGCAGGGTCGGGGAGAGCGCCGTCGCCGTGCGGCAGACGTGCGCGACTAAGGGGCGACCGCCGAGCTTATGCAGCACCTTGGCCGTGCGCGAGCGCATCCGCGTGCCGAGACCTGCGGCCAGCACAAGCACGTCCAGCGGAGCGGGCGCTTCCTGCAAAGTGATCTGAGGTTGTTTCTCCATAGGATGTGGAACTCAGGCGATGACGGCCCTTTGCTGCATGCGCCCCAACTCGCAGCAGGCGGCGACGACGCGCGCCAGCTTCCCGGAATCGTGACGAACTTTCTCGCCTTCTTCCAGCAGGTCTGCGCGCACGATCAACGCCTCGTCACCGAAAGCTTTTTCCAGCATGTGATCGTGCATGCCTATCTGGTAAGCGCCGTCGGCGGCATAGCGGGCGGCCTGCTCAGCAGTAACGGGGCGGCTGTTGGCGATGACGTAGTCGAACGTAATCTGGGGCGCATACTTCTTGATCGTTTCAAGATGCTGGCGCGCGGTGTAGCCGTCTGTCTCGCCCGGCTGAGTCATCAGATTGCAGATGTAGATTTTGATGGCGGGGGTCTCTCCGATGGCCTCAGCCACGCGCGCCACCAGAAGGTTTGGAAGAATGCTCGTGTAGAGCGAGCCCGGCCCGATGGTGATGACATCAGCCGAGCGTATCCGCACCAATGCTTCGGGAAGGGGAAGGCACTGTTCGGGCTCAAGGCGCAAGCGATGGATGGGCGAGCGCGAAGCCGTGATCTGTGTCTCGCCGCGCACCTCCGTGCCGTCCTCCAACTGAGCGACGAGGCGCACATCGTTGATCGTCGCCGGATAGATGTGCCCCTTGCTCGCGAGGACTTCGGACGACAACCGCACGGCCTCGACGAAGTCGCCCGTGATCTCGGTGAGCGCGGCCAGAAAGAGATTGCCGAAGCTATGCCCGCCAAGCTCGCCCGAGCCGCGAAAGCGATAACGAAATAGTCTGGAGAGAAGGGTAGAGTCTTCGGAGAGCGCGATCATGCAGTTGCGTATGTCGCCCGGCGGGAGCATCTGCAACTCTTCGCGTAAGCGCCCGGAGCTTCCGCCGTCGTCCGAGACGGTGACGATGGCCGAAAGCGTTTCGAGCCATGCGCCCCCCACGTTGTTTGGGCCGACGAGCTGTTTCAATCCGGCCAGCAGTGCTGAGAGACCAGTGCCGCCGCCGATGGCGACCAGCTCCAATCCACGACTCGTTTCCGCTATAGGCAACTGATCTCTACTCCTTGATGGTTCGCGCCCCCGGCCACGCGCAGACAACGAAATCATACCTAAAAGACGTGGGCTTTCAAAGCATTATTAAAGAGATGAGGAGGTGGACAGGGGGCCGCGCGCCGTGGCCCCATGGGAGAAAGGTATCCTCTCAGAAACGAGGAGCGAAGACCAGTCGCTCGAAATCAGGATCGTTTCGCAGGACAGTCAAGTCCTGATCGTGCTGGGCGCGAACGCGCAGGCTCGGTTGCAGGTCAAGGGCACGCCCGAGGGATTCGAGCGCAGAGTCAATCGCGCCGAGGCGCGCGCGCGTCGCCGCCAGCCCATAATGAATGTGAGCCGCTTCGGGCTCGCGCTTGAGCGCACGCTCGAACATCTCCTGCGCCGCCACATACTCGCCCCTGTTGAGCTCTATCACGCCCCTGTCGTAAAGCGAATCCGCGTCGCGCGGCAGTGTGGATTCAGTACGCAGCCGGGCCTCCGCGATAGCCAGATAAGTGCGTGCCCGCGCCGTCACTTCCGAAACGCCAGCGTGCTTTTCCACCAGAGCGCGAAAGAGCGAGCGCGCATCAGCAAAACGACCGCGCACAAACTCTTTATGAGCCCTCTCGAAGGCTTTGAGGGCCGCCGCTTCATCTCGCGTCGGCTGGCGCGGAGGCGTAGGGGCAGGAGGCGGCGTAGCCGGACGACGCTGCTGCTGCTGTACGCTCGTGGGCTTCGCAAGCTTCTTTTGCGGTGCTTTGGGTTTCGCAGCCGTGGTGGCAGCCTTCTTTTGCGGCTTTGCCGGTGTCGCGGTTTTGCGCGCCACAGCCTTAGCCGGGGCGGCCTTTTTGGCTGCGGAGGCCGCAGGCTTTTTGCGCGTCGTCGGGGCGCTCTTGCCCGCTTTGTTCTTTGAAGAGACGGGTTTGCCGGAATTGGTGGCTTTACGCGCAGGGGCTTTATCCGCCGACGAACGCTTCACCATTGGCTTTGGTTTTGCGGACTTGCCAGCCAGTGAACGGTTCTTCGACGAAGAGACTGTGGAAGTGTGGCGCGAGGTTGGGCGTGAGGGAGACCGTTTCACACCCTTTACGATAGGATCGCTCATGCGAAGCCCCCGACTTCTCAAAGGGCGACCCAACCATTCGGGCCGCCCTAAAAAACTGCCCACAGCTTAACATAGCTTGCCGCCTAAATTCAACGTAAGACGAGGGTTTGCGGGCACACGGGAAGCTATGTTTGACCATTTGAAGCCTGCGGCCAACAGAGAAAAACAGTTGAAGTCACTTGACGCGCTATGTTAGAGTGCCAAAGGATTCGTGGGCACGCTCTCCTCAGGAGGGGCCGCGAAGAGGCCGAGCGCGATTCTCGCAGGCGGGCGAAAACCTTCTGTTACTTCGGTTTAGATTCTCACCGGACGGGCACACGAGAGCTTGTGACCCACCCGCCTCGCCCACCAAACCGGTATAGAAAGCTGTACTAATGGCAGACACTCCCATCGTAATGCGTGAGCCGCAGTATCGGCAGATCAAGGCCGTCCTGATGAAGCTGCGTCTGGACTCATCGGCCCGTGTGGCTTTCTTAATAGACAAGGACGGGCAGGAAATAGCCGTTGACGGGGACGTGAGTAATCTTGACACAACCAGTCTGGCCTCGCTCGCCGCCGGGAACGTCGCCGCGACGGGCGGCATGGCCCGCCTGATAGGCGAGAAAGAGTTCCCGACGCTCTCGCACGAGGGCGAGCGCGAGAGCATACACATCTGCGTCATCGGTCGTGCCCTGCTGGTCGTCGTCTTTGACGATCATTCGAGTCTCGGGTTGGTCAAGCTGCGCGTCAAGCAGGTTTCATCCGAACTGGCTGCCATTTTTGAAGATGTCGTCCGCGAGGCCAGAAAATCGGCTGAAGAGACCTCGATCTTTGCTGAGATCACGGACGAGGATATTGACAGCCTATTTAATTGAAATTGCCTTTCGACTTACTTCTATGACGTTCATCAACTACGCTTCGCGCGAAATCAACTGCAAGATCGTTTACTACGGCCCGGGACTCTGTGGTAAGACGACGAACCTGCAATATATCTTCGACTCGACCGCTCCGGCATCCAAAGGCAAGCTGATCAGCCTCGCAACCGAAACCGATCGCACCCTCTTTTTCGACTTCATGCCTTTGGAGCTTGGCACTGTGCGCGGTTTTAAGACGCGCTTTCACCTCTACACAGTGCCCGGCCAGGTCTTCTACGACGCTTCGCGCAAGCTCATCCTGAAGGGCGTCGACGGCGTGGTCTTCGTCGCGGACTCGCAGGAAGAGCGCATGGACGCCAACATCGAATCGCTCTACAACCTTGAAGAGAACCTGCGTACGCAGGGCTACGATCTGATGAACCTGCCCTACGTATTGCAGCTCAACAAGCGCGATTTGCCGAACATCATTCCGGTGTCAGACCTCGGGGCCGAGCTGCAACGCAAGGGCGAGCCGGTCGTTGAAGCCGTGGCCTCAACCGGCGTCGGCGTCTTCGACACTCTCAAGGCCGTAGCCAAACAGGTGCTGACGGAATTAAGGAAGAGCTAAGGGCAGGAAAAAGTAAAAAGGTAAAAGGCAAAGGTGAAGAAGGCTTGAGTGCCTCTCTTACTTTTGCCTTTTACCTTTTTACTTGTTCTACTCCAGTGATTTGATCATGAGCAATCCGTCGCCGCCGTTCGAGTAGTAGCGCGGCAGGCGTTGTGTGACCGTGTAGCCGAGGTCGCTGTAGAGGTGTTGCGCGCCGGTGTTGATGGCGCGCACTTCCAGTCGAATGATACGGACGTTGCGGCGGCGAAAGCCGTCTTCAACTTTATGCATCATGCGGCGCGCGATTCCGCGGCGGCGATGTTCTGCGGCGACGCCCAGAGTGGTGACGTGGCCCGTGTGATCAGGCTCGACGAGGCCGACGATGAAGCCGACCATCAATCCGGCCTGCGTCACGGCGCGGTAAGAGACGGTTTCGGGCGCGGTCAGCAGGTACTCGAAAGTTTCGCGGCTGTAGGCTTCGCCGTCTATGAAGCAGCGTTGGTCCAAGCGCCAGCATTCGTCCAGCTGTGTGACGGTCAGTGGTCGCACGTCGTATCGCAGCTCGACGAGCGGCCTGGAGGGGAGCGCGTCGTATCCTTCACCGAGCGTGCCGCTGCCTTCCCCCTGCGACCACCATCTTGAGCGAATCTTTTTCAGTACGGCCATAAGAGAACAGTGACGAGTCGATAAGTGACGAGCCGGGGGGAGCTTCCTGCTCCCCAACTACATTATTAACATGCAATCGCCATAGCTGTAAAAGCGATAGCTTTCAGAGACGGCGTGACGATAAGCGTCGAGCGTGAGCTCGTGTCCGGCAAATGCGCTGACGAGCACGAGCAGGGACGAGCGCGGCAGGTGAAAGTTTGTCAGGAGCGCATCCACGGCGCGAAACCTGTAAGGGGGCGTGATCGTCAATCTGGCGAGACCCGCTCCGGCCTTCACAAGTCCGGCTTCGTCCACAGCAGATTCTAAAGCGCGCGTGGTGGTTGTGCCAACTGCCAGAATGCGTCCGAGACCTGCGCGCGCATGATTGATCGCCTGAGCCGCGCCCGGGCTGATCTCGTATTGTTCGGGCGAGACGCTATGCTCACTGAGGTCGCTGGCGCGCACAGGCTCGAACGTTCCGTAGCCGACGTGCAGCGTTATCTCGACGATTGAAGCGCCGCCCGCCTTGAGTTCTTCCAGCACGCGCGGGGTGAAATGCAGGCCGGCGGTCGGCGCGGCAATCGCACCACGCCGGCGCGCGTAGACGGTCTGGTATCGCTCGCGGTCTTCCGAAAGAGAAGCACGCTCGTCGCGCTTGATGTAGGGCGGAAGAGGCGTCTGTCCCAACTCTTCGAGCAGCCCATCGAGCGGCCCGTCGCAGGTGAAGCGCACGACGCGGCGTCCGTCCTCGTGCGCTTCGATAACTTCAGCGCGTAAACGGCCATCGCCGAACGTCGCGCGCGTGCCCTCCTGTAATCTGCGAGCCGGGCGCGCCAGCGTCTCCCACACCAGGGGCTCGCGCTCGCGCACCAGAAACAGCTCGACGCGTCCGCCCGAAGGCTCGCGCGCTCCCCTCAGGCGTGCCGGAAAGACGCGCGTGTTATTGACAACGACCACGTCGCCGGCGCGTATGTATGACGGTAGCTCCGCGAACTGAGAATCGCGCCACCGCCGCCCCTCTCTATCGAGCACGAGCATCCGCGCCGCATCCCTTCTCTCAAGCGGATGCTGCGCGATCAACTCCTCCGGCAGATGGTAATCAAACTCCTCTATACGCATCGGCAAAGCAAGGATGAAGGATGAAGGATGAAGGATGAAAGAAATGCTGAAAGAAATGCTTCTTAAATCTTGATAGCTTTTACTTCATCCTTCATCCTTCCGCCTTCATCCTTTCTCTATGGCAGTGGCGCTATGGCGGCGTCGGCGGCTGAGGCTTTGACGGGCTCAGCCGGATGCTCGTAATGAAATACGGCGGTCAGTTGTGCGCCGAACAGTAAGATGAGGCTTGAGAAGTAGCCCCAGGTCAGGACGGCGACGACCGCGCCGACAGAGCCGTATATCTGATCGTAGTGAAAGTAGTGCAGACTCCAGGCGAAGCCGTACTTGGACAACTCCCAGAGCAGCCCGCCCGCGACCGCTCCCGGCAAAGTGTCGCGAAGGCTCACCTGCGCGTTGGGCATAAAGCGATAGACCAGCACGAACAACACTATGGTGACGAGGATGCTCACAAGCACAAAGACGAATTGCCAGAAGGCGCTGCCGATGGTCGCGAGCCACACGTAGCGCTCAAGCTGCCGGGGCGAAAGGCGCGAGGCCAGTTGTTGCAGAAATACCAGCAAGGATGTCGCCAGCACGGAGACCGAGAGCAACAGCCCGACGATGCCGATCATCCCGACCATGACGGCGCGCCCGTGCAGAAAGTCGCGCGAGGTCGTATTCCAGATGCGATTGAGCGCGCGCTCGATGACGGCGAACACCCATGAGCCCGCCCACAGCACGACGACGAAGCAGGTGATGATGACGCCCGTGCTCAAATCCGACAGCGAGTTGACGGTCTCGCGCAGGAAGTTGCCGGAGCCCGGGTAGACCTGCACGATTCTCGCCAGCATCTCGCTCAGCATCTTCGTCCCCGCCGCCAGCCTGTTGCTCAAAGCCAGCAGCAACAGCAGCGCCGGAAAAAGCGTCAGCAATCCGAAGTAGCTCATCGCGGCGGCGGAGGTGAACAGATCATTGTCGTGAAACTTATGTAAGGTGTGGTTGATTATAGTCAGCCACGGCGCGCGATTACGCACGCCGAACGACTGCCGCGAAAAGGATGGAAAACGCCTCATAAGGTAAAGGATGAAGGATGAAGGATGAAGGCGGAAGGATAAAAGAAAAGCATTCAAGATGTTGAAGCTCTTATTTCATCCTTCCGCCTTCATCCTTCATCCTTGCTTTTCAAGCGCTGCGCGTGCGATGGCGATGTGGACGAAGGCTTGCGGCACGCGGCCTTCAAGGGCACGCGCGTCGGCAAGGGCTTTCGTCCAGTCCAGTTGGGCCATTGTCGCAAAAATCTTATCCAAACGAAACGCCTCGCTGGTAATGACGAAGTAGTCCGGGTCATCCTCGGTCGAGCCTTCGGTCGCCGTGATGTCGATTGATACTTCGTCGCCCGCGAAATCCTCCACGGCGTTGGCGGCCTTGACGGCCTCGTAGAGAAGCGTCCACGCGCGCTGTTTGTCCAGACGCGTCGCCGCGTCGGCGACAATCACGTAGGCGGCGACGCGCTGGCGCGTTCTCGGCTCAACGCGCCCGGCCTCGCGCTCGGCCTCGTTGAGCAACGAAAGCGCGGCGGCGCTCGACTCGCTACTGCGCGCGGCGACGCGGGCGGCCTCAGCATAACCCCACACGCTGGCGAGCGGTGGGACATCCGCGCCGTTCAGAAACTTAACGATGCTTTCGTAATCGGTCTCTTTCGGGTCGGCGTAGGTGTGCGCGAGGTCTGCTATCTGGCTGACGGCGATGAAGGTCAGCGCGGCGCGGCGCGACTCCGTCTTCGCTATGTCGGCGGCGGCGCGGCGCGCGCGATCCCACAACCTGTTTCGCACAGCCACGCGCACCATCCCGAGCCGCAGAGCGTCGCGCTCGGTATCGTTGCGCTGTGTATCGGCGGCGGCACGCTCCAGCTTCTCAAGCCACGAGCGCAGCGGGTCGCCGGCGTGTTCCGACGCTTCTCTCTCCGTGTCCAGATGCGAAGCGAGCAGGTCGCGACGGCTCTGTTCTATGTCGCCGGCAAGTGCCTGCTCGCGCGCGCGCAGTTCCGGCGCGTACTGCGGAGCTTCTCGCTCGAAGAAGGGCAGCAATCGCCCCGTCGCCAGATAGAGCGCCACCAGTTGCTGTCTCTGCACGCCTCCTGCGCCGGACGCCGCGCGTGGGCGCAACAGCAAGTCGGCAGCCGTTTGATAGAACGTGTTACGCAGAGCCCCTGAGATGAGCGGCGGAGCCTCAGATCTCTCCGCGCGCTTCGGCGGAGGAAGAGGACGAAGCTGCAACGAGCCGTCCTCGCTGACCTGTACCAGCATATCGGGCGAGATGACGGGCGAGGAGAGCAGGAGCACCGAGTTGGCGTCGGCGCTTGCATCGGCGCGGGCCTGTGCCAATAGCTGTGCGTAGAGACGGTCTGATGCAGCCACGCTCTGCTCGCGCAGGTGGATGATGAAAGTGATGATGTCGGCGCGGACGCCGCGACTGATGAGCGGCGCTGCGAGCTGGGCCGCGCCGTTTGATTCTCCGCGCGCAAGGAGGTCTTGCGCCAAACCCAGACGCTCGGCATCGGCCTCGCTCAGTTGTCCCCAGAGCGTGCGAGGAGGCTGCGGGCTTTGCGTCGTCTCTCGCTCTTTCCTCTCTTTCCAGTAGTCTTTCAGGAAGGCTTCGGCCATGGAAGGGTCGCGCGCCGCCGCCTTCAATATGACCTCGTGGCGTGCGTCCATGACAAAGCCTTTGGCCGCCTCGGAGCTTGGGCCTTCGCGCCGCTCCAACTCTTCCTGTGCGGCTTTGTCAGAGGCCGTGGCTGCTTCCCACGCGCGGCGAAAGATCACTCTGGCTTGCTGCTGGTCGTGTTTCCAGAGGGCGTCGGCGGCAAGCAGTTGAATGTGCGAGCGGTAGAAGAGATCGTCAAAGGAGCGCGCGCGGTCTGCCGTCTCGCGCAGCAGGTTGACGGCCTCCTGTCGGCGGCGCGCACGGTCTGCGTCTTTGGTTTCGGCGGTGGGTTTGCTGTTGCCGCGCTGTGCCGTGCGGCTGCCGCGCTCTTTTTGCGCCAAGGCGGCCACGGGCGCGAGCGCTATGAGCGCAAAGAGCGCGAGCGTCGTTAATACATTTGAGCGCGGCGATTGCTTCATAACTGACCTCGGGATAGCTTACAGCCGACACATTTTATGCGAAAGCGCTGCCGGTCAGGAATCGAAGAGACCGGGTCTGTCGGGCGGGCGAAAGTTGATGCCGAAGTGTTCGTAGGCGAGGCGCGTCACCATGCGACCGCGCGGCGTCCGGTTGAGAAAGCCTATCTGAATCAGGTAAGGCTCGATGATCTCTTCGATGGAGTCCTTCTCTTCGTGAATCGAAGCCGAGATGGTTCCCAGTCCGACGGGGCCGCCGGCGAACTTTTCGATGATCGTCAGCAGCAGCTTACGGTCAATCTCGTCAAGGCCGTAGGTGTCAACCTCCATACGGTCGAGCGCATCGCCGGCAATCGCCTGCGTGATGTGCCCTTCGTAATCCACCTCCGCGTAATCGCGCACGCGCCGCAGCAGCCGGTTGACGATGCGCGGTGTACCGCGCGCGCGCCGCGCAATCTCGCGCGCCCCGCCGTCGTCAATCACTACCTTGAGAATATCCGCCGAGCGTTTGACGATCACTTCCAGATCGTCGTGGTTGTAGAAGTCCAGATGAAAGACTATGCCGAAGCGCCCGCGCAAGGGGGCTGTGATGAGCCCTGCGCGCGTGGTCGCGCCGACCAGAGTGAACTTTGGCAGTTCAAGCTTGATGGAGCGAGCCGCCGTGCCCTGACCGATCATCAGGTCCAGCTGGTAGTCCTCCATCGCAGGGTACAGCACCTCTTCAATGGCCGGATTGAGGCGGTGTATCTCGTCTATAAACAGCACGTCGCCTTCCTGCAAATTGGTCAGGAGAGCGGCCAGATCGCCCGACTTTTCAATCACAGGCCCGGCTGTCGAGCGCAGCTCCGCGCCCATCTCGTTAGCGACGATATTGGCGAGCGTGGTCTTGCCCAGACCAGGCGGGCCTGTCAAAAGCACATGATCGAGCGCCTCTTTACGGCGCAGCGCGGCCTTGATGAAAATCCTCAGATTCTCGGTCGCCCTCCGCTGCCCTATATACTCGGCGAGCCGCGTCGGGCGCAAAGACAGCTCGAACTCTCGCTCCTCGTCCATCACAGTCGCATCACGCGTATTCGCACGTTCCGGTTCGTCAGTCATGGTAGATAAAGGATGAAGGATGAAGGATGAAGGATGAAACAAAAGCTTCAAGGGCCTTGAGTGCTTTTACTTCATCCTTCCGCCTTCCGCCTTCATCCTTACCCTTATCCTCTGGCGAGTTGGCGCAGGCTGCGGCGCAGGATGATCTCGACGGACAGGTCGCCGTCTTCCTGAATCGCAGCGGCGAGCGCTTTCTCAGCCGCCGCCTTCTGATAGCCCAGATTGATGAGCGCCGAAAGCGCGTCGTCGCGCATCGCGTCTTCGGATTGCGTCGCGCCACCGCCGCCGGCCCGCGTCGCAAACTCCTCTTCGAGGGCGGGCGACGAGAGCGCGGCGATCTTGTCCCGCAGCTCGATCACGAGGCGCTCGGCGGTCTTCTTGCCGACGCCCGGTATGGAAGTCAGCCGCGCCAGATTATTGGAGCGGATCGAAGCGATGATCTCGTCGGCGCTCATCCCCGACAGCATCGTGATGCCGAGCTTCGGGCCGATGCCGCTCACGGAGATGAGCCGCAGGAAAAGCTCGCGCTCGCGCGCCGTCTTAAAGCCGAAGAGTTGCAGCGCATCCTCGCGCACGTGCGTGTAGATGCGTAGCTGAACCGTTGAGGCGACCTCCTCCAGATCGTAAAAAGTGGAGAGCGGAATAGTCACCTCATAGCCGACGCCGCCAACCTCGATGATGACAGTATTAGCCTGTTTAGAGAGCAGAGTGCCCGATAGATGTGCAATCATTTGCCTACGGAAAAAGTCTCAGATCGAAGAAGAGATTTCGGGAGCGCCTTCGCTTTTCAACACGGAATTGTAATTGATTCAAGAGACGTTCGGCAACGCGAGAGAGTCTACAAGGCTTCGATGAAAAGATTTGAAAATTTACAAAGACTACTGGCAGCTTGCTCCCACAGCGACCTCGATCATCTCGACATTATCATCCGGTACGGGCTCGCCTCGCTCTCTTAAAACTTCGAGGTGCAAAGCGACGGCTTCGCCTATGTTCGTCAGGGCCTCGGCGCGGGTCGTTCCCTGACTGACGCAGCCGGGCAAACTCGGAGCTTCGGCAATCACACAGCCGTCTTCGCCGGGATACGGGATGACTCGTCTGGTCATAATCCATCCCCCCTTTCTTCGATACTCTCTCAAGACTGAGTTTACGCCGCCCGCCGTTTCCAGACAAAGAGTTGATGCGCGCGTCGTCTCTTTTTACAAATCGCGCGTGCTTTTTTACAGGAGGTTTGCAGGAGGGGGCGCGAAGCCCTACCACCGGGGACGGGATTGGGGCTATACTGAGGGTGAAGAAGGAATTTCGAGGGATGAAGTCGGAGAAAATATCGGAGCTGACGACCAATCGCCTGAGCGTGTACCTGCGTTGTTTGAATCTGCTGGCGGCGGCTGGCATCAGGACGATCTCGTCGCAGGCGCTGGCCGACCAGTTCAGCCTCAATTCGGCGCAGATCAGAAAAGATTTGGCATACTTCGGTGAGTTCGGCGTGCGCGGCGTCGGCTATTTTGTCGAAGAACTGCGCGAGCATATTACGAAGATACTGGGGCTGGACAGGGCACACCGCGTAGGGATTGTCGGGGCGGGCCGATTGGGGACGGCGCTCGCCAACTACACCGGGTTCAGTAAGTCCAACTTTACGGTCGTGGCCCTCTTTGATAACGATAGGGAGAAGATCGGGCGGCCCATCGGCGAGAGCGCGATTGTCGTCTCGGACGTGAAGAAGATTGCGCGCGTCGTGCGCGACGAGGAGATAGATGTCGCCGTCATCGCCGTCCCGGCGCGCGTCGCCCAGAGAGTCCTGAACCAGATCATGGCGGCGGGCGTTAAGGCCGTGCTCAATTTCGCGCCCGTGCGCCTGCACGCGCGCCTTGGCGTCAAGGTCAAAACGGTCGACTTGACAATCAGTCTGGAGAGCCTGTCTTATTTTCTGGCGCGCCCGCAGATCACTTGTGTCACTAACCCGCGCGGCATTCTTCCCTACGAAGAGATGGCGCAGCGCGAAGAGCATGAATTGTAAGAGAGAAAAGAATAAGGAGTAACTGTGATGTTTTTTTGCCTTCTGAAAAGAGCGCTACCCTTTACCCTGACCCTGCTGGTCGGCTCCGGCCTCGGCAGCATCTTTAGCAGCTCGACGACGCCGCGCGACGAGCGCTCGGCAAGGCTCTCGGCCACGACGGTCACGAGCCGCCACAGCTGCGGCATGCGTAATCGCGCCGTGGTCGCCGCACAGTCGACGCCGGTCGTCGTTACCTTCGAGCCCATCGCGCGCCCGACCGAGACGGCGCAGCGCAATCATACGAGGGGCACGGTCGAGCTGCTCGTCAGGTTCGGCGCAGACGGCAAGGCCACGGTCGTAGACCATATCACGACGCTGCCGGACGGTTTGACCGAAGAGGCCGAGCGCGTGGTCGAGGGGACGGCCTTCAATCCGGCGACGATCAACGGCAAGCCCTACACCGTGACCGAAGTGAGAAGATACACCTTTTAGTCCAGACAGCGGCAGCACTGAAAGCCAACGCCTTGAATGAGCAAGATGCGCGACGCGAGATCGTTCGTGTCGGTCGCCTGATGTACGAACGCAGCTACGTCGTCTCTTCGGACGGCAACGTGAGCGTGCGTCTGGACGACGGGCGGATAGTGGCGACGCCGACGATGACCTCCAAGGGGCGCATGACGGAAGACTCGCTCGCCCTGACAGACCTCGAAGGGCGCGCGCTCTCGGACAAGCGAGCTTCGAGCGAGCTTGAGATGCACCTGCTCATCTATCGCGAGCGACCCGACATTAAAGCCGTCTGTCACGCGCATCCTCCGCACGGCTCGGCCTTCGCCGTCGCAGGACTCGCGATAGATCAGCCGATCCTTTCGGAAGTGATTCTGACTCTGGGCTGCGTCCCGCTGGCCGAGTACGGCACGCCCTCGACTAAGGAGCTGACGGAGGCCATGCGCCCGCTAGTCCTTCACCACAACGCCCTCCTGATGGCTAATCACGGCGCGGTCGCATACGGCGCGGACGTGTGGCAAGCCTTTGATCGACTGGAAACTTTAGAGCACACGGCCAAAATCTCTATCCTCTCGCGCCTGCTCGGCGGGCCAAAGAATCTTTCGCCAGACGCCATAGAGAAGCTCATCAACGTGCGCGAGGCTGCGGGCTATCTGGACGAAAGAGCGCGCTGTCAGGCTTGCGGCTACCTGCACGAGACGCGCATCACTTGCCCGACGGGCGAGCGCCCGCCCGCGGCCAGCAGCAGCGGTGGCGGCACTAACAGCGGCGGCGCTCAGAGAGCATCTACGAACGGCGCGGGCAAGATCGCCTTAACGCGCGACGAGCTGGTCGAGCTATTGGCCCAGGCCGCGCAACTCGGAAGAATGTAAATACAGCTGTCGGATGTTACGTGCTGGCGTATGGGCACAGGCTTTAGCTAATATCTGACATCCGGCATCTATTCTGATTAAGGAGCATATTTGAATGCCTCAAGAAGCACTCGGCATGGTTGAAACGAAGGGGTTGGTGGCGATGATCGAAGCGGCGGACGCGATGGTCAAAGCGGCTAACGTCACGCTCGTCGGCTACGAGAAGATCGGAGCGGGCTTTGTGACGGCGATTGTGCGCGGCGACGTGGCGGCTGTGAAGGCCGCGACCGATGCCGGTGCGGCTGCCGCGCGAAGAGTCGGCGAGCTGGTCAGCGTGCATGTCATCCCGCGCCCGCACGGCAGCGTGGACGATGCCTTGCCCATCGGCAGCGACAACGGCGGCAGATGATCATCGGGCGAATCTTAGGCACGGTCGTCGCAACGCAGAAGGACGAACGGCTGTCGGGGAAAAAGCTGCTCATCGTGCGCCCGGTCAACGTGGACGGGACGGACACGAGCGGTTACGTCGTCGCCGTCGATACGGTCGGCGCGGGCTTTCACGAGCGCGTGCTCGTCGTCTCAGGCTCAAGCGCACGCCTCGCGCAGGGCATGAAGGACACGCCCATTGACGCGGCCATCGTCGGCGTCATAGACACCGTCGATATCACAGACGATTGATCAGCTAACGCAGGTCAGTACCGCCTAAGGTCTCGGGCGGGTATTCGGGCGAGTGATACCCGCCCGAGACCTTAGGCGGTACTGACCTGAACCTGAATTGCCAATATGCAGCTTGCTCGCGTCATAGGGACAGTCGTCGCCACCGTCAAGAACGATTCGCTTGAGGGGCGTAAGCTTCTGGTTATCCAATCGCTCGACGCTTATCTCAAACCGCAGGGCAAGCCCATGGTCGCGCTCGACGCCATCGGAGCGGGTGAGGGCGAGCTGGTCTTCTGGTGTCGCGGCAAAGAGGCCAGCTTTCCTTTCAAGCGCGAGGATACGCCGACCGACTGTACCATCATCGGCATCGTTGACTCCGAAGCACACGTGACGAACGGGAGAAGCCGGGAATGATTCTCGCACGTATCGTCGGCAACATCGTCGCGACGCAGAAGAACCCGCGTTACAGAGCGGCGCGCGTCATGCTCTGCCAGCAGATCACGCCCGAAGGCGAGGAGACGGGGCTCAGTCTATTGGCGCTGGATTCCGTGGACTCCGGCGTCGGTGACACTGTCCTGATCGTGCAGGAAGGCTGGGGCGCGTCTACGGCGGCGACCGGCGAGGCCGGTGCGGCCATTGACTCGGCCATCGTGGGCGTCGTGGATTACGTGGACTTGCACAAGGACGAGCCCTTGGAGGGAGCGCGATGAGTAGTCAGGAAGATCAGGCGCGGCAACTCGCCGAACGCATCGCGCGTCGCATCTCACAGGACAGGGGTGAAATGACCCCTTCGGCCAACACGGTCGAGGGCACAGAAGTTAGTCAGGAGCTGGCCGCCATGCGCGCTGGCCTCAGCGAGCTACAGCAAAAGCTCGCGCACATCGAATCGCATCTCACGCGCGAAGAGATAGCGTCAGGCGACGAGATGCGGGGCGCGACCCGTCAAGGCAGACAGCAGCAGCAGCAAGACAGATACGGGCAGGAGGGCACGCCTTCTTCGACCAGCGCGCAGACTCCCATCATTCGCTCGCCATGGCTGAGCGGCATGTACGTCCCGGCGACCGCGCATCCGAGCCAGGAACGCTTCGGCGTGGAAGAGGCCGCCGTCTCGGAACTGGTTGATTACTTCGAGCGCGAGAAGACCTGCAACCTTGAACCCGGCGGCAAACCCTGCGACCACTGCGCCATGTGCAGCTCGCGCGGATTCTAAAAAACGAGTGGCAAGCGACGAGTTAAAAGCGATTGCTCTTAACTCGTCGCTTGCCACTCGTCATTGCTCTTACTACCTTGTGGCGGTATTGCTGGTGTTGGCCTGATTCCTGCGTAGAGTGTTGGGGTCGAATCTGGGAACCTGACGTGCGCCCTCTTCGGCCTTGAAGTAGGGCTCCTCTTTGAAGCCGTAAATCTTCGCCGCGATGACGGTCGGGAAACTGCCGCGCGTCGTGTTGTAATCCTGCACAGCCGTGTTGTAGTCGCCGCGAGAGGTCGCAATCCGATTCTCCGTCCCCGTCAGCTCGTCCTGCAACTTCAGGAAATTCTGGTTCGATTGCAGCACTGGATAGTTCTCCTGCAAAGACAACAGACGACCGATGGTTCCGCCGAAACTATTGTTGGCGTCGATGACGGCCTGCTTCTGTTCGGGCGTCTTGTCGCCGGCCTCGCCCTGCGGCTGGGCGCTCGTCGCATTCAAAAGCCGCGAGCGCGCCTCCGCTATCTGCCCGAAGACTTCCTGCTCCTGCACGCCCGCCGATTGCGCCGCGGCCACCAGATTAGGGATCAGGTCTGCGCGACGCTGGAGCTGATTCTCAACGCCCGCCCACTTCGCTTTGACGTTCTGCTGCTTACTTTGAAGCGTGTTATAGCCGCACCCACTTCCCGCCACAGTGACGAAAAGTGCGAGGGCCACTAACAACATTCTTCTCTTATTCATCGTTCAATTCTCCTTATTCGTAAACCCTTTAATATCGCATGGGGCAAATGGCGACCACGGGAGAGCGTTCGCTTACATTTTAGGATTCCTGCCTTTGGTTATAACTGGTCGACAATATCGATCACGCGCTCGATCTGCGCCAGATAAGCCGCGAAGAGATCGTTGGCTTCTGTGTCAGTCAAAGGCGCTCGGCCCAACTCGCGCAACTCGAAAATACGCTCGAAGGGCTCCCCGTCGAGACCCAGCAGACGGACGATGGCACGCACGGTCTCCTGCTTACTGATGGGCGGCTCCGTGCCCTTCAACATCAGGACGGCGCGAAACAGCGCGGCGAAGCTCGCCAGACTGTCCTTCATCAACGCCGCCAGCCTCTCGGTCGAAGTGGAGGCGGGAATATAGAGGCGGCGCAACTGAATCAGCTTGCTTCGCAACTCGTACTCGGTCTGATGGCGCAGGTTCGCGTCCGAAAGCTCCACAAACTCGAAGGGGTCGCGGCCATAGAGCACCTTGCGCGCGCGCTCCATCTGCCGAAACTCAATCGGAAACACATCGGCGGCGTTGTTCAATTCCCCGATGGTGAAATAGACGGGCAGGGGATTGCCAAGGCGCTGCCATTCGCGCACGGGCGCTTGAGACAACCTGAGGTCTTCGGGCGTGATACGGTTGAGCGCGATGAGCAGGTTGTAATCCGAGCGCGCGCGCACCGCATCGCCAGCCGCCGCCGAGCCGTAGAGGACTACGGACGCCAGATTGTCGCCGTGCGTCGAGCGCAGGTCGTCAATCAAATGTTTGAACGTCTCTGCCGTGGGCTGATTAGCCATCTTCAGTTGACCTCTTTTCTATTTACCAGCTGCCGCCCGCGCCGCCGCCGCCGGCATCACCGCCGCCGCCGCTGAAACCACCCCAGTCACCGCCGCCTCCGCCGCCGCCCCAGCCGCTCCCGCCCCCGAAGCCGCCGCTGCTCCAACCGCTCGACCCGCGGCTTCCGCTGTTCAAAAGCGAGCCCAGAAGTAGCATGTTCAAACACCCGCCGCCACCGCCACGACCTCCACGACTGGCTAACAAAACGATCACGACGATGAGAATAATAAAGAACGTCATACAGCCTGAAGTACCCCCTCTTGTATTACCAGTGCCGGTGCGCCGGGGAGCTTGATAAGCATAGCGTTGATCTATGCCTTCGATGCTAAAGCCGCGCTTCTCCGCGAGCGTCGCGACGAAGGCCGAAACCGTGTCCGATATGCCTTTGTTGTAGTCGCCCGCGCGCAGGGCCGGGACCAGATAGGTGCGTTGAATCTCTCCGGCCACGCTATCGGGGATGTCGCCTTCCAAGTGCCTGCTGATCTGCGTGTGATACTTGCGATCATCGACGGCGACGAGCAGCAGGACTCCGCCCTTCTGCGATCTCTCCGAGCCTATGCCCCAGCCGCGCATGACCGCCAGCGAATAGTCGAAGACATCCTGACCGCCCGTCGTTTTAACCGTCACGACGGCCATCTCCACGTTGGCCTTCGGATTTTCAGACAGGTTCTTGAGAATATTTTCCAGCCGCTTCTTCGTCGCAGCGTCTAAGACATTAGCGTAATCCACGACGGGCGAGAGCGGGCTGGGCTGTGGGATGGGCGACTGAACGGTTTGCGCCGCGCACGAAGGCGCTGCCCACGAAAGCAGACAGGCCAGCCCCAGAAGAGCCGAAAGAAAAGCGTATGTGCGAATTTGTCGGGTCAATGCTCTAATCATACCAACTGCCGGCGCTCAATCCAACCTGCCGAAGCGTCCGTAAGGGAAGAGGGCGGCGTGGCTTCCGGCCAGCATCCTCTTCAACCCTCTTGCCTCATCCTTCTATCAGACGGTGCAAAAGGTAGAAGAAAGCGACGCCCCCGAAGACCACTATGGAGACGGTCGGGTTCTTCTCCTCCTTATGATTCACTTCCGGGATCAGGTCGCTGGCGGCGACATAGAGCGTCACACCCGCCGAGAAGGGCAGTGCGTAAGCCACAGCCGATTCAATCCTGGTTCTGAGGAGCGCCACGCTCATGACCCCTGCGAAGGTCGCCGCCCCGATGGCTAAAGTGGCAATCGCGGCCTTGCGCGACGAGCGGCCCGAGGCCAGCATGATCGAAGCGACGGTAAATCCTTCGGGGACTTTGTGCAGGAGTATGGCGATGAAGACCAGCAGGCCGGTCTTGAAGTTGACGAGGAAGGCCGCCGCAATCGAAACGCCGTCGAAGAAGGTGTGAATCAGTAGCCCGCCGATAGCAGTATAGGCCGCCGACGGACGCAAGACCGATTCGGGGTGCGTCTCGGCCCCGAAATGAAAGTGGGGCGCGATGGTGTGCTCGAAAAGCTGTATCAGAAGATAACCCGCCAAAAGCAGAGTCATCGCACCCATCACGGCCTGCGCCGCGCCCTCGCCGCGCCGCCCCTCAGTCCAGATACTGATCGTTTCCGGCAGGATTTCGATGAAAATCGCCGCCAGCATAAACCCTGCGCCGAGCGCCACCAGGTATTTGAGAAAACGGTCGTCCGAACGATGCCTGTCGGATGAGGCAAGCAATAGCCCGCCGAAGAGGTTAGCCAGCGCCGCCAAAGCGCCGAAAAGGAGTAGTCCGCCTAAGCCCATAAGGGTTCGAGTCTGCTCCGAAGCCCAGGAAAGAGTTGATTGAAACGTCCCGGCAGACTATACATGATGCTCCCCCGCTTGGCTACGAAGGGCCAGAGGGTGGACAGCCCCATGCGTCCGGGTCATCGGAGAAAAATCCAGACTTTAAAGCCCGACGCGCCGATCAGTACACCATATCGTGCTTAAGAATTATGTGTTTGATACTGTTTTTTACTCTTGACAGCCCCCGCAGACGGGCGTACTATTCGCCGCGGGTGGAAAAAAGTGGTCGGAAGTGGGCTTTTATGAGCAGCTTGTCTCCGATCATTAAAGTTTTACTCGAAGTTTTAAGCACCCCCGGTCTCGTCCCATCCGCCGAAGCTCTATGTTAAGAGGAAATTACACAGCGCGGATAGACCCGAAGGGGCGTTTGAAAGTGCCGACACCGTTCCGGCGGCTGGTGGAAGAGAAGCACGGGACGGGGCTGTATGTGACGAGCCTGACGGGCGAGAGCGTCAGAATATACCCTCTGCCCGAATGGGAATCAATCGAGCAGCGGCTGGCGCTTCTGCCCTCCATGGACCCGGCGCGGCGCAAGTTCCTTGACCGAACTAACTACTACGGCCAGCAATCGGAGCTGGACAGTCAGGGCCGCGTGCTGATTCACCCGCTGCTGCGCAAGAGCGCCGGAGTCATAGGTGATGTCGCCGTCCTGGGCTACTTGACATATATAGAGGTCTGGGAGCTGGAACGGTTCCAGCAGCGCCTCCTCTCCGATCCTTATACGGAAGAGGACGAGGCAGCGATTGCCCGGCTGGGAATTTGAAAGGCAGTGACGAGCGGCAAGTGACAAGTGACGAGTTAAAAAGAGATACCACTTGTTCGCTGCTCATCTACGGCTGGTCACTCGTCACTCGTCACTCAGCACAGTTCTTTGAGATCACGGGGCGGTGGTGATGGTTGCGCTCATGGGGGGCATGGGCGCGCCCCATCGCCCCGTGTTGCTTCGAGAGACGATTGAATGGCTGGATGCCGGGCGGGGCGGTCTTTTTGTAGACGGCACGCTCGGGCTTGGGGGTCACAGCGAGGCGATTCTCGAAGCATCCGCCGACACGCGTGTGATCGGCATAGACCGCGACCGCGAGGCGCTCATGAGTGCCACCGAGCGCCTCGCGCGATTCGGCCCGCGCTTTCGCGGCTTCCACGCAGACTTTCGCGACATCGCGCGAGTCATCGAGGAGGCCGCTGAGCCACACTTAAGCGGTGTGCTGGTAGACCTGGGCGTCTCCTCGCTTCAGCTGGACGTGCCCGAAAGAGGCTTCAGCTTCCGGCATGATGCGCCGCTTGACATGCGTATGAACAGCGGGGGCGACGAAGAGACGGCGGCTGAGCTGCTGGCGCGCCTGCCGGAAGAAGAGATTGCGCGACTGATCTTTGAGTATGGTGAAGAGCGGCGCTCGCGTCGCATCGCCAGATGGATTGTTGAAAGGCGTGAGAGGGGCGAGCCCATCGGCAGGACGAGCGAGCTGGCCGAGCTGGTCGCACGCGCCGCCGGCCCGCGCCACCGCCATGAACACATTCATCCGGCGACCCGCACTTTTCAGGCTTTGCGTATCGCCGTCAATAGAGAGCTTGAGGGCCTCGGCGAATTCGTCGAGACGGCGGTCGATCTTTTACAGGCCGAAGGGCGCTTCGTTGCGATCAGCTTCCACTCGCTGGAGGATCGCATCGTCAAGAGAGCTTTGCGCCGTCTGGCCGGGCAATGCGAGTGCCCACCGCGCTCGCCCGTCTGTTCGTGCGGAGCGCGACGCGCCGTTGAAATCCTGACACGTCGCCCCGTCGTGCCAGACCCGTCGGAAACGGAAGAGAATACGCGCGCGCGCAGCGCCAAGCTGCGAGCGGCTCGTAAGCTCTAGCGCTTGAGTTTTGAGAATTTGAAGAACACACCGCCGGGGGCCTTGCTCCCGACCGACCTGATCCGCAACTGTTCCAAGGCTGAGACATTGTCATGAGAAGATTGCCGCTCAATCAACCAAACCATACTGTCCATCGAGAGCGCGACCGCGCTGCGCTCCTGCGTCTGGGGTTGCTGCTGCTGTGTGGGCTCACACTGACGTGTGGTTTCGTCTACGCCGCCGGGCAGCACTTCTCCGCCGTCCACTACGGCTACCGAACGGAGGAGCTGCGAAGGGAGCGTGCGCGGCTTTTAGAGGAACAGCGCAGGCTTGTGCTGGCGCGCGAACAGGCGACCGCCCCGGAACGTCTTGAGCGGGCGGCGCAACAGCTGGGCATGCGGCAGGCCGAGCCGGGACAGATCGGCGTGGCCCAGAGCAGTTCGACGGCGAGCGTGGCGACGACGGCCCCGGCATTCGTCAACCCGTCGGCATCGCTGCATCGTTGATAGCGTCCATAATAATGCTCGGGTTTGCGGCGCGCGCCCGGCGCGACTTTGGCTTCGGCACTCTCTCCCCCTCGCCGACACTTTGCTTTGTTTCCCCTCATGCGCGAGCGGTCAAGTTCCCCCACGCGCATGAATCCGACCGAAGAGAAGATAGATCATAAAAGATGCGCCCGCGTTCCGCCGCTTCATCCAAAGCCCGCCCTGATACCTCGCGCCGCCGCGTGTTAGTCATCGCTTCCGTGCTGGTCTTCTGGATGCTCGCCATCTCTGTGCGTATCGTCTATCTGCAAACGGCGCAACACGACTGGCTGCGTGAGCGCGCGCGCATGCAGCAGCAGGACTCCTTAGAGACAAGCCCTTTTCGCGGGCTCGTGCTTGACCGTGAAGGGAAGGAGCTGGCGCGCAGCGTCGATACCGAATCGTTCTTCATCGTGCCCTACGAGATCAGCGACCCCATGGGGACAGGCGCGCGGCTGGCTCCGCTCGTAGGCACGGATGCGAAGACGCTCGGTGCGCGCTTGAGTGAAGCGAAGCAGCAGAAACGAAAGTTCGTGTGGGTGGCGCGCAAGCTTGAGCACGAGCAGGCAGAGAAGATCAACGCGCTCGGGCTCGCTGGCCTCTATTCGCTTAAAGAGCCCAAGCGCCGTTATCCGAACGGACAGCTCGCGGCGCATGTGCTCGGCTTCGTCGGGCTCGACGAAGTGGGCCTCGCCGGCGTCGAGCAGGTTTACGACGACCGCGTGCGCGGCGAAGCGGGCCGCGTCTTTGTCGAGACGGACGCTCACCGCCGCGCCTACTCAAGCTTTGAGACGGGCGCGCGTCCCGGGCAGGCGGTCGTTCTCACCATCGATCAGGTCATACAGTTCAGAACGGAGCAGGCGCTCGCGGGAGCCGTCCAGAGGGCACATGCCAAATCCGGCACGGCCATCGTGCTTGACCCGCACACGGGAGAGATACTGGCGCTGGCGAATGCGCCGACGTTTGACCCGAACGACGCTCGCAGCGCGACGGCGGAGGCGCGCCTCAATCAGGCGCTGCAAAATATTTACGAGCCCGGCTCGACCTTCAAGATCGTCGCCTATTCGGCGGCCATCGAAAAGGGTCTGGTCAAGCCGGAAGATCACATTGATTGCCAGATGGGCGCGATCACGGTCGCGGGCCGCGTCGTCCACGATCACAAAGCTTTCGGGTCGCTGACGATTGCCGAGGCGCTGGCGAAATCTTCCAACGTCGCGGCGATCAAGCTGGGCCTCAGGGTCGGCGACGATGCGATGTACGACATGATGAAGCGCTTCGGCTTCGGCTCGCGCACGGGCGTGGAGCTGCCGGGTGAGACCGCCGGTCTCCTGCGCGCGGTCGAGCGCTGGCAGCCCTCCTCTATGGGCTCACTCGCCATCGGTCAGGAAGTCGGCGTCACGCCTTTGCAGATGGCGGCGGCCTTCGGCGCGCTCGCCAACGACGGCATGAGGATTCAGCCTCATCTGGTGCGGGAGATACGCGACGCCGAAGGCGCAATCGTCTTTCAGGCAAACCCGGAACAGCATCGCGTGGTCAGCCAGCAGACGGCGCGCGTCTTGCGCGGCATGCTCGAAGGCGTGACCGTCAACGGCACTGCCAAGCAGGCGAAGCTCAACGGCTACACGGCGGCGGGCAAGACGGGCACTGCACAGAAGATCGATCCCGCGACGAAGGCTTATTCAAAGACTAAGTTTATAGGCTCCTTCGTCGGGTTCGCGCCCGTAGAAAATCCCTCGGTCGTCATCATCGTGGTGATAGACGAGCCGGTCGGCGCTTACCACGGCGGCGACGTGGCCGCGCCCGTCTTTCGAGAGATTGCCGAGCAGGTTTTGCCCGCGCTGAGCGTCGCGCCGGACACGAATCTAATGACCTCTCCGGTCAACGACCTGATAGCGCAGGGCGGGCGGGCGAGCGCCGCGCTGGCCGAGGTGCGACAGGAGATCGAGCGCGAGAACGCGTCGCGCCGCGCCACTTTGCCGCAGGTCGCGGCGGTGGATGCGCGGACGGGTATGAGCGAGGTGGTCTATGTGGCTTCGACGCGCCGCGCCGTATTGATGCCGGATTTACGCGGGCACAGTTTACGCGACGCGGCGCGCATCTGCGCGCAACTGGGCCTGCAATTGGAGGCGCGCGGCGCGGGCCATGCCGTGGGGCAGAATCCCGCGGCTGGCGAAGAGGTCTCGTCCGGACAGGTCGTCCGTATTGATTTCGGATTTTAGATTTTGGATTGGCGCGACTTGCGTGACTTGATAAGGCGGATTTGAAGATTCAGGATGACGAGGAGTGACTCCGAGATCCAAAATCTGAAATCCAAAATGGATATGGGAGGAAGAATCAACGCCTGCCGCATGCGCCTGCGCCACGCGCGCGCCATGCAGCGGGCCGCCGCGAGCGACGCCGCCGCCGAGCCGCAAACGCCGGCGTGCGCTCCTCTCAGGCAGTCGGGCGACGGCGAGCGCCTCTCTCTGGACGCCGCGACGATTTCCATTGAAGCCGACTCGCATGTAGATTGGATAGAGGACGGGGCGATGCCGTAGGTTGACCGTCGCCCGTCGCCACGCGCAAGATTCAGTACGGAGGAAGAGACCGTTAGAGCGTGAACATCAGGACTGCGGCGAACCTTATGGGCGCGCAGACAGAGCGCCTCGAACAGGAGTTGCTTGATAAGGAGATCAAGGACTTTTCGATTGACTCGCGTGCGATATCGGCGGGCGAGCTGTTCTTCGCTCTCTCGCAGGCCGATTACGAGCGCGCGGGTTTCAACGGCACGTTTCACGACGCGCACGAATTTATCCCGGAAGCCTTCGGGCGGGGAGCGATAGCGGCAGTGGCGCGCCGCGACCGCGTCGAGAGTGATACTGCCTTAGCGACTTTGCGGCCCCGGCTGCTCATCGTCGACGATTGCATAGCCGCTTTGCAGACGCTCGCGCGCGCGGTCTACGAAGCATGGGCGCGGCCAGTGGTGGCGATCACGGGCAGCGCCGGTAAGACGACGACCAAAGATCTGGTGGCGCACCTGCTCGGCGCAAGTGGCCGGCGCGTGCTCAAGAGCGAGCGCAACTATAACAATGGTCTGGGTCTGCCGCTCTCCGTGCTGCAAATGGTGACGGGTGGCCGCCGTCCGGAGCAATACGATGTGGCCGTGCTTGAGATGGGAATGTCTTCGCCCACGAACGAGATTGCGCGCCTTTGCCGCATTACGCCGCCGGACATAGGTGTGGAACTGCTGGTCGCGCCCGTGCATCTTGAGTACCTCGGCACGATTGAGGCCATCGCCCGTGCCAAGGCGGAATTGATCGAAGGGCTCAAGCCCGGCGGCGTCGCCGTCCTCAACGCCGACGACGAGCGCGTGAGCGCGATGCGTTCTTTGCACGAGGGGCGCACGCTCACTTTCGGTATAGAGAAGGACGCGGACGTGATGGCGCGCTCCATCGAGACGACGAAGCTGGGCCAGAGCCGCTTTATCCTGAGCACACCGCTCGGTGAAGCGGAGGCCATGTTGCCTATGCCGGGCCGCCACAACCTGATGAATGCGCTGGCCGCGTCTGCGGTCGCGACCTGTTTCGAGATCGGCGCGCAAGAGATAGCGAGCGCACTTCGCAGCGTCGTTGCGCCGCACATGCGCGGCGAGGTGCTGGATTTCGCCGCAGGGTTTACCGTCGTGGACGACTCTTATAATTCCAATCCGCGCTCGCTCTCGCAGATGGTGCGAACCATAGCGGAGGCGGGCTCGGGGGCACGACGGCGTATAGTGATTGCAGGCGAGATGCTGGAGCTCGGGCCGGAGAGCGCACAGCTTCATAAGGACGCCGGTCGCGAGATGGCGCTTTTGAAGATCGATTCGGTGTGGGGCGTGCGCGGGATGGCAAGCGAGATTATAGGGGGCGCGCGCGAAGCCGGGATGAGCGAGGATGCGACGAGATTTTTCGAGTCGGCGGAAGAGGCCGCCGCCGCGCTCTCGGGCGAGTTGCGAGAGGGCGACCTGGTGCTGGTCAAGGGGTCGCGCGGCGTGAGAACCGACAAAATAGTCTCTTTGCTGCGTGAGCGTTTCCCACTGGTCGGCGGAGACGAGAGGCGGAATTGACAGGGATAAACAGGATAAAGAATGAAGCCGGGACAAATCCGTCAGGCAATGCTTTCAGTATTCATCCTGCTTTCAGTTTTTATCCTGTCTCTCCTGTCCATCCCTGTTTGAATCCGCTTTTTTGATTAACGTTGATGCGCTGAAGACATGATCTATTTCATCTTCTACGAGTTGCTCTATAACCGTCTCAAGGACGGTGAGTCTTATCTCGTCAAGGCGCTCAATGTTTTTCAGTACGTGACGTTTCGCACGGCCTACGCTTCGATCACGGCGCTGTTGATCTCGCTCGTCTTCGGCGGCAAGGTCATACAGGCGCTTCGCAACTGGAACGTCGGGCAGCAGATTCGCGAGGAAGGCCCGCAGGCCCACATGGCTAAGCGCGGGACGCCGACGATGGGCGGCGTGCTGATTATCGCTTCCGTCATCATCTCGACCCTGTTGTGGGCCAGACTTTCGAGCCTCTACGTCTGGATCGTGATGATCGCGACCGCGCTCTTTGCCTCCATAGGCTTTTTCGATGACTACGCGAAGATGGCTAAGCAGCGCAGCCTCGGCCTGACCGGCAAACAGAAGCTGGCCGCGCAACTGGGCATCTCTCTGGGAGTATGGGCCGCGCTCTACTTCTCTGGAAGATACGCCTGGAACGTCAACATACCTTTCTTCAAGCTCACGTCCGAGCCGGCGGGCGTCAGCTACATAGGCCCATGGCTCTATCTGGTCTTCATCGTCTTCGTGCTGCTCGGCTCATCCAACGCCGTGAACCTGACGGACGGCCTCGACGGCTTGGCTATCAGCGTGACCTTTATCGCGATGACGGCGCTGACCGGGCTCACCTACGTGATCGGCGACCTGCGTTTCGCCGGCTACCTCGGCCTCACGCATAACCCGGAGGTCGGGGAGTTGACGGTCTTCTGCGGCGCGCTGGCCGGAGCTTCTTTAGGTTTTCTCTGGTACAACGCGCCGCCCGCCGAAGTCTTTATGGGGGATGTCGGCAGCCTCGCCATAGGCGGGGCGATAGGGACTATCGGCGTGCTGACCAAACAGGAGTTCGTGTTGCTGATGGTCGGCGGCGTGTTCGTCATCGAAGCATTGTCGGTGATGATACAGGTCGCCTCTTTCAAGATGACGGGGCGGCGCATCTTCAAGATGTCGCCGCTGCATCATCATTTCGAGTTGCAGGGATGGCGCGAATCAAAAGTAGTGTTCAGGTTTCTGATCCTCGCCATTCTCTTCGCGCTGCTGAGCCTTTCGACTTTGAAGCTGCGATAGGAGTGCAGTCAGTACCGCCTGCGGTAGCGGGCGGGTCTCAAGTCGAAGTACCACCCACCCGCTACCGCAGGTGGTACTGACCTGACCGGGTAAATAGATTTTGGAAGTTAAAGGCAAAAAGGCTCTGGTCATAGGCGCGGCGCGCAGCGGCGTGGCGTGTGCGCGTTTTCTCGCGGCGCGCGGGGCGACCGTGGCGCTCAATGATCGCAAGCCGCTCGAAGAATGGCCGGAAGAAGCGCTCGCGCTCAGTGAGCTGGGGGTCGGTTGTCTGCCGGGCGACGTGCCGATGTGGCTCTTAGATCAGGTTGAGCTGGTCGTGCTGAGTCCGGGCGTGCCGACGAAGATTATCCCAGCTCGCTACGCTGATCGCGCCGGGGCTGAGGTGATCGGAGAAGTCGAGCTGGCCGCGCGATACCTGCGCGGGCGCATGGTAGCCATCACGGGCACGAACGGCAAGACGACCACGACCACCCTGATCGGAGAGATTTTGAAGGACGCAGGATTTCACGTTCAGGTCGGCGGCAACATAGGCACGCCGCTCATCTCCATGATCGACGCTTCACGCGACGACGGCTGGACGGTCGCCGAAGTTTCGAGCTTTCAGCTTGAGACGATTGTGGACTTTCACCCGCAGGTCGCGCTCGTCCTGAACGTCACGCCGAATCACATGGATCGTTACGAGAGCCTGACGGATTACGCGGCGGCCAAACACCGCATCTTTCGCAACCAGGAGCCGGGCGACATCGCCATCCTGAACGCAGACGACGAAACGGTCTCATCATGGGCGAGTGGTCTGCGCGCGCACACGACGCTGTTCAGCGTCCGGCGCGAGCTTCGAGAGGGTCTCTATTTGCGCGGCGGTCGCGAGCTTGTCTCGCGCACGAGCGAGGGCGAGCGCGTGCTGATAACGCGTGACGAGATAGAGCTGCGGGGTCTGCATAACGTGGAGAATGTGTTGGCGGCTATGGCTGCCGGACTCGCCTGCGGCGCTTCGCCCGATTCGATGCGCGAGACTGTTCGGCGCTTTCGTCCCGTCGAGCATCGCCTTGAGCGCGTCGCGGAGATCAACGGTGTGCGTTTCTACAACGACTCGAAGGCGACGAGCGTGGACGCGACCCTGAAGGCGCTCGAAGCGTTCACGGATGAGGCGGGCAAGATCGTCGTCATCCTCGGCGGGCGCGGCAAGCAAGCGCCGTATGCGCCGCTCGCGCCGCTCCTCAGAGAGAAAGCGCGTAGGCTCATCCTGATCGGCGAGGATGCCGCGACGATTGAAGACGAGCTGCGAGGCGTGGCCGGGAGCGAGCGCGCCGGTGATATGCGCGACGCGGTTTCTCGCGCTTACGCGGCGGCGCACGAAGGCGACACGGTGCTTCTGGCTCCTGCGTGCGCCAGCTTCGACATGTTCAAAAGCTTCGAGCATCGCGGGAGTGTTTTCAAGCAGGCGGTCAGCGAATTGAAAGAGAGCGCACTAAGCCAGAGCTCGCAGGCGACAGGCTAAGAGCTTTCTGCTCGTCGCTCGTCACTATTTTCTTATGGCTCGAAAGTTACAGGCTGATAAATGGTTGTTCGCGGCGACGGCGGGGCTGGCGCTGTTCGGTATCGTCATGGTCTACAGCGCGTCGGCGATGTTGGCGGCGCAGGAGAACGGCAGCCAGTATTACTACGTCAAAAAGCAGGCGATGTGGACGTTCTTCGGCTTCGTAGCGATGTTGGGCGCGATGCATTTCGATTACCAGCTCCTGCGTAATCGCTGGATTATCTACGGGCTGCTTTCCGCAACCATCCTGATGCTCGTCGCCGTCTTTGCGTTCCCGCGCATTAACGGCGCGCATCGCTGGATTAAGTTCGCAGGGTTCTCCCTTCAGCCCTCGGAAGTCTCAAAGCTGGCGCTGACCATTTTCCTCGCCTACTTCTTCGAGAAGCGGGCGGGCGAGGAGGGCGCTTTCTTAAAGACTTTCGTGCCCGCGATGGCTGTGACGGGGCTGCTCGCCGTGCTGGTTGTGGCTGAGCCGGATCTGGGGACGGCGATGATGCTGATGGTCGTGTCGGTCGTCATCGCCTACACGGCAGGCACGAGACTGTTGCATCTGGGGATGGCGGCTGCGCCGGCGCTCGTTGGCCTGATCGGATTGCTCATCTTCGTGCCGTGGCGCTTGCAGCGAATGATTACTTTCCTGAACCCATGGGCCGACCCGCAGGACAAAGGCTTTCAGGTCGTGCAATCGCTGATCGCCATCGGCTCTGGCGGCGTTAACGGTCTGGGCTTCGCGCAGGGCAAGCAGAAGATGTTCTTTCTCCCCTTCGCGCATTCGGACTTTATCTTCGCGGTGGTCGGCGAAGAGCTGGGCCTCTTCGGCGCGTTGATGGTCGTGATTGTGTTTGGAATCTTTCTCTGGCGTGGATTGCGCGCGGCCCTGCTTGCGCCCGACAGGTTCGGGATGCTGCTCGGTCTGGGCATCGTGGCGGGCATCGTCACGCAGGCGCTCTTTAACATCAGCGTCGTGCTCTCGCTCGTGCCGACGAAGGGGATTCCGCTGCCGTTCATCTCCTACGGCGGGTCGTCGCTCGTGCCCACGCTCGTCAGCGTCGGCATACTGCTGAACATCTCGCAGTACGCGGGCTCGAATAGCGTGGCCGGACTGACCGCGCCTGAGCAGGCGGATAGCGCGCGCGCTACGGTTGCGAAGGCGGCAGCGCCGAGGTCTTCCGCCGTGGCCTGGAAGCAGGGAGCGCGTAGCTGAATGCGTTTGCGCGTCTTGATTGCAGCCGGGGGAACGGGCGGGCACATCTATCCGGGCATCGCGGTGGCGAAAGAGGTCATGCGCCGCGATGCAAGTTCCGAAGTGAGGTTCGTTGGAACTGAGCGCGGGCTCGAAGCGCGGCTCGTGCCGAAGGCGGGGTTTGATCTATCGCTCATTGAAAGCGCCGGGCTGAAGAACGTCAGCCTCGCGGCGCGCCTGCGCGGGCTGCTGCTCCTGCCGAAAAGCTTTGTCGCGGCGCGTCGCGTCATCCGCGAGTTCCGGCCAGACATAGTCGTCGGCGCGGGCGGCTACGTTTCCGGGCCGGTGCTGTTGACGGCGGCCCTGATGCGCGTGCCGACGCTCGTCATGGAATCAAACGCGCTGCCCGGCTGGACTAATCGAGTGCTGGCCCGCTTCGTTGATCGCGCGACCGTCTCGTTTGAAGCCGCGCTCCCCTTCTTTCGCGGCAAGGGTGTGGTGACGGGCAATCCCGTCCGCCGCGAGTTCTTTGACATTCCCGTCAGGGCACGAGATGCGACACGATTTTCCGTGCTCGTCTTCGGCGGCTCGCAGGGCGCGCGCGCCATCAACGAAGCGATGATTGACGCGCTCAAGCATTTGCAGGCACACCGCGAGGTTCTTTTCATCACGCACCAGACGGGCGAGGCCGATTTCGAGCAGGTGCGTAAAGGATACGAGGATGCGGGCTGGAAGGAGCGCGCCGAGGTGCGGCGCTACATAGATGATATGGTCGCCTCGTTTGCCGCGACCGACCTGATCGTTTGCCGTGCCGGGGCGACGACCAGCGCCGAGCTGGTCGCGGCGGGCAAAGCGGCGATCATGGTTCCGTTCCCCTTCGCCGCCGACGATCACCAGCGCAAGAACGCCGAGGCGCTCGAAGAGGCGGGTGCGGCGCGCATGATACTGCAACAGGAATTGACGGGCGAGCGTCTGGCCGCCGAGATTACAAGACTCGTCGCTGAGCCAAACGAGCTGACACGAATGGAAGAACAGAGCCGCCGCCTCGCACGCGGCGACGCGGCACAGGCGACAGTTGACTTGATGGAGAAGATGATAAAACAGTGAGAAGTGAGAAGTGGCGAGTGACGGGCAAGGAGAAGTTCTTCTCTTTAACTGGTCACTGGTCACTCGTCGCTCGTCACTGACTTTAATATGTTTCGTCGCATTCAACATGTGCATTTCGTCGGCATCGGCGGCATCGGCATGTCCGGTATCGCGGAGGTGCTGTGCAATCTGGGCTTTCACATCTCGGGCTCGGATTTGAAAAGCTCCAGTGTGACCGACCGCTTGCGAACATTGGGTATAGAGTTTGACGAAGGGCACAGGGGAGAGAACGTCGGGGGCGCGCATGTGGTGGTTCGCTCGACCGCCGTGCGCGACGACAACCCGGAGATCATCGAAGCCCGCCAGCGCTCGATTCCCGTCATCCCGCGCGCGGAGATGCTGGCGGAGTTGATGCGGCTCAAGCCTCATTCGATTGCCGTGGCGGGCTCGCACGGGAAGACGACGACGACCTCCATGGTGGCGACCGTGCTCGGACACGCCGAGCTTGACCCGACCTTTGTGGTCGGCGGCGTGGTTCACGCGTTCGGGTCGAACGCGCGGCTCGGCAAGGGTGATTTGATGGTCGTCGAGGCGGATGAAAGTGACCGCTCGTTTCTGATGCTGTCGCCGACGATTGCCGTCGTCACCAACATCGATCGCGAGCACATGGATTCTTACAAGGATATGACGGACGTGCGCGACAGCTTCGAGGATTTCGTCAACAAAGTTCCCTTCTACGGGGCGGCGATACTTTGTCTGGACGACCCGCACGTGCAGGCCGTGATACCGCGCGTCAAAAGACGCCGGGTGACTTATGGCTTAAGCGCGCAGGCGGACATCTCAGCGCACGGCATTCGTTTCAACGGTGGATTCGGCTCAAGCTTCACGGTCTCGCGCGGGAATGAGGACATAGGCGAGGTCGCCCTGCGCGTTCCAGGGCTTCACAACGTCTATAACTCGCTGGCGGCTATCTGCGTCGGCCTTGAGTTGGAAGTCCCCTTCGGGCAGATAGCAAGCGGGCTCGGGGAGTTCACGGGCGCGGAGCGCAGGTTTCAGAACAAGGGCGAGGAAGCGGGCGTGCTGGTGATAGACGATTACGGGCATCATCCGACCGAGATCAAGGCGACGCTCGCCGCCGCCAAGATCGGTTCTTCGGGGCGTCGCATGGTCGTGCTCTTTCAGCCGCATCGCTTCAGCCGCACCAAAGATCAGATGGAAGAGTTTGCGCGCTCCTTCAATAACGCCGACGTGCTGCTGGTCGCAGACATCTACGCGGCGAGCGAAGACCCGATTGAGGGCATCACTTCCGAAGCGTTGACGGATGCCATCAAGCGCTACGGCCATAAGAACGCGCACTACATCGGCGCGCTGGACGCGGCGGCGGAGGCGCTCAGCCAGCAGGTGCGCGCAGGTGATCTGGTCATTACGCTCGGCGCTGGCCCCGTCTATCGCGCCGGCGAACAGTTGCTCGAACTGCTGCGCGGGCGTAGCGCGAGCGAATGAAGGAACGTCGCACTTTGAGTTTGAGGTGAGAGGGTTGAAACAGCAGAAACATTGATGAGTCGAGCAAAGAAACAGTTGAAGAAGGAAGCTTTAAATTTTGAGCGGCGCGACCGTGCGATTGAAGAGATAGCGGCGCGGCTCGGTGTGCGCGCAGAGCGCGGGCGACGCTTCGCCGAGTTGACCAGCCTGCGTGTCGGCGGCGCGATTGACTGGGTCATCTCGCCTGAGACAGAGGAGCAGGCGGCGCAGGTCGTACATGCTCTGGATGAAAGCGATGTGGCATGGCGTGCTCTCGGCTCAGGCAGCAACATCCTTGCCGACGACCACGATCATCATTACGTGGTCGTCAGTTTGAGGGAATTGAAAGGCGAAGCGCATTTCGACGGCGAGCGCGTCTCTGTCAGCGCCGGCTACTCTCTGCCGCGCCTGTGCGTCGACGCCGGGCGACGCGGCTTGTCCGGCATAGAGGGCCTCGGCGGCATCCCCGGCACTGTCGGCGGAGCGTTGTGGATGAACGCGGGCGCTTACGGTCATGAGATAGGGACGGTGACGGAAGTAGTCCGCGTCGCACGCGGGGGCAGCGTGGTCGAAGTTCCGGGCTCCGAAGTCAGGTGGGATTATCGCCACACCTCTTTCCGCGAAGGCGAGCTACTGCTGGGCGCAACGCTGCGTCTCCTGCCGGACGACCCGGAGAAGATCGGCGCGCGAATGAAAGAGGCTAAAGCCAAACGCATGGCGACGCAGCCGCATGGCTCGCGCAGCGCCGGTTGCTTCTTCAAGAATCCCCCGGGCAGCCCCATCGGCACGGGCAAGATCATTGACGAGATGGGTATGAAGGGAGAGCGGCGCGGCGGCGCTCTGGTCTCGCCCATCCACGCCAACTTCATCGTGACCGAGGGCGAGAACGCGCAGGCTTCGGACGCGCTCGCGCTCGCGGAAGAGATCAGGCAGCGCGTCCGCGCAGAGCACGGCATTGAGCTGGAATACGAGGTGGAAGTGTGGCGCGCCGAAGCAGAGCCCGAAGGTGAAGAGCCGAAGCAACTCGAAAGGGAAGAGAAGCCTTGAGAGAACAGGTCATCACACCCAGAGCGACAGCGGGCCGCGGCAGCGGCGCGCAGGCCGGCAAAGCGAGCGCGGGCGGCATAGTGCAGCGCCCGGCGCGTCGTGAGCGTGGCGCGTCCGCTTCACGCTCGCGTGACGGAAGCCGTCTGCGACAGGCTCTCGCCTACTTTCCACACATCGGCAAAGCGCTGCTCGCCATCGTCATCGGCTTGCTCATCTTCGCGGGTTACAGAGCGGCGGCCTCTGCCTCTTTCTTTCGAGCGCGCAACGTCGAGGTCAACAGCACAACGCGCGCGTCCGCTGACGATATCAGGGCGGTTGTGCGACGCGCCGTGGCCGGGCCGGGGGTGTGGGATGCCGATCTGGACGAAATCAGCGAGGAGTTGAAGAGAGTGCCCTGGGTTCGCAGCGCCGTCGTCTCGCGCGTGCTGCCTGACGGCCTGCGCGTGCGCGTCACAGAGCGCGTGCCGCTGGCCGTAACGCGCACCTCAGCCGGGAAGCTCGTCTGGGTTGACGAGGAGGCAGTGATGCTCGGGGCTATGCTGCCGACCGACCAGATGCCGACCTTTTTCATACGCGGACTGGACGAGACGGGCACGAGCGCGCCGCGCGCGGCGAACCGCGAGCGCATGCAAAAGTATGAGGAGATGCTGCGCGAGTGGGAGGCCATGGGCTTGAGCGAGCGCGTCAGCGAAGTCAACCTTGAGAACCTGCTCGATGTGCGGGCACAGTTGACGGGCGAGGACTCGCAGATCGAAGTTCGCCTTGGCTCTGAGAAGATGGGAGACGGGCTCAGGCGCGCCCTGACTGTGCTGGACGAGCAGCGACAAACCCCTTGCGGCCCATTTATCAACTATCTTGAGGTCTTGCCGAAAAAGGTCATCGTCGGTCGTGCCGCCGGAGCAGGGCCTTGCGGCGGCGGCGGCGCTGCTGCTTCGTCCGCCGCGTCAGTTGAGCAGGAGGTTGAGAAACCCAAGCCTGCCGGGCCGGACAAGCCGCGAGAAGAGCGGTCTGCCAGCCGCAGCAGCAGTAGAGAATCAAAAGAGCAGGCCGCGCGCAAAGAGGATGCCGAGCGGCATAAGAAAGCCCGCGAGAAGAAAGAGAAGGAATCCAATCGAGCGAAGAGCGAAACCAGACCGCGCCGCGTTGGATGACTCAAGGATAAGCATTTGAAATCTGTCATCGGAAATTTGAGAGAGGAGCTTTATGGCTAAGCGCGCGTCACATACGGTCGGCCTTGACATAGGGACCAGCAAGGTGACGTGTATCGTCGGCGAGGCGGGCGATAGCGGCCACGTCGATATCGTCGGCATAGGCGAAGCGGAAGCGCGCGGCCTGCGCAAAGGCGTCATCGTCAACCCTGAGGCCGCCGTTGACGCCATCAAGCGCGCCGTCGAGGATGCCGAGCGCATGAGCGGCCTTGAGACCGAAGAGGTCGTCATCAATCTGGCGGGCTCGCACATCATGGGCTTCAACGGACAGGCGATTGTCGCCGTCTCAGGCCGCGACCGCGAGATTACGCCGGACGACGTGCGCCGCGCAATTGATTCGGCCTGTGCCATACAGCTCCCGGCGGGGCGCGAGATAGTTGATCGCCTGCCGCAGGAGTTCATCGTCGACGATCAGGACGGCATCAACGATCCCGTCGGCATGATAGGCGCGCGCCTCGCCGTCAAGGTTCACATCGTCACGAGCCCCGTCACGGCTCGCCAGAACGCTATTAACGCTGTCAACCGCGCGGGTCTCGTCGTCGCCGATATGGTGCTCGAACAACTGGCCGCCGCCGAAGCCTCTCTGACCGATGACGATAAGGAATTTGGCGCGGCGCTCGTTGACATCGGCGCGGAGACCACAGGGCTGGTGATCTACCAGCGCGGCGCTGTGCAGCACACGGCGGTCTTCGCCCTCGGCGGCTCGCACTTTACGAACGACATAGCCTTCGGGCTGCGTACACCGATTCCCGAAGCGGAGAAGATCAAGCGCACGGTCGGCTGCGCTTCGTCCGCTTCACTAAACGATATGGAGCGCGGCGAGCTGGTCGAGGTTCCTTCCGTGGGCGGACGCCCTCCGCGCCAGCTCTCGCGACAGATTCTATGCGACATCCTTCAGCCGCGCGCCGAAGAGGTCTTGATGCACGTTGCGGATGAGATCAAAGAGAGCGGCTGGGAGCGACAACTCTCCAGCGGCGTAGTGCTGACGGGCGGCGGCGCGCTCCTGGACGGAATGTGTGAGATCGCCGAACAGGTTTTTGATGCTCCGGTGCGCCCCGGCTACCCTGAGAGAGATCGCTTCGGCGGCCTCATCGAAGATATTCAGAGCCCCGCGTGGGCCGCCGCCGCCGGGCTTGCGCTCGTCGCGCAACGCGCACAAACAGCCGAATCGCGCTCCGGCGGACTGCGTCGCGGCTCGACCGCGCGCCTGACGCACTTCGTCTCGAAATTTCGCAATCGTTTCAGTAGTATTTTTTGACAAGTTGTTGTATGCTGCCGCGCCAGCCGGCACAAGATGTAGTCCGCAATATATTGATGCCCCCGGCGCGAACAGCCCAAGATAACAGCCGTACAGAGTTCGGAGCTTGAGAAGGGCTCCTCACAGAGAGGACATTAAACATATGACACCGGACGGTCGCCAACCGGGAAGCGGGATTAATATTTTCATTGATGATGATCCGCCAATCACCGGCGCACGGATCAAAGTGATCGGCATCGGAGGCGGAGGCGGCAATGCTGTCAATCGCATGATCGAGGCCGGTATCGAGGGAATCGAGTTTCTCGTCGCCAACACTGACCTGCAAGCCCTGAAGCGCTCGCGTGCGCCGATCAAGATTCAACTCGGCGGGCGATTGACGAAGGGCCTGGGCGCTGGCGCTGACCCTGACATCGGACGCAACGCCGCGCTCGAAGACACGGAGAAGATCATCGAAGTGCTGGAAGGCGCTGACATGGTTTTTGTCACGACGGGTCTGGGCGGCGGCACGGGCACGGGCGGAGCGCCCATTATCGCTTCGCTCGCCACGGAGCTTAACGCTTTGACGGTCGCCGTCGTCACCAAGCCGTTTCACTTCGAGGGCAAGCGCAGGATGCAGCAGGCGGAGCTTGGCCTGCGCGAATTGCGCGAATGCGTTGATACGGTCATCACCATTCCGAACGAACGCCTGCTTCATACGGTCGAGCGCAACGTCTCGCTGGCGGATTCCTTCAAAGTGGCGGACGACGTGCTCAGGCAGGCCGTGCAGGGCATCTCGGATTTGATCACCGTGCCCGGCCTGATCAATCTGGATTTCGCGGACGTGAAGGCGATCATGGCCGGAATGGGACTCGCCCTGATGGGCGCGGGCCGCGCTTCCGGCGAGCATCGCGCGATGGAAGCCACGCAGCAGGCCATATCGAGCCCGCTTCTCGAAGAGGCGACGATAGAGGGGGCGAAGGGCGTGCTCATCAATATCACGGGCGGGCCTGATCTGACTCTCTACGAAGTCAACGAGGCCAGCTCGATCATACGCGAGGCGGCAGACGAGGATGCCAATATCATCTTCGGCGCGGTGATTGACGAGTCCCTGCGCGACGAGATGAAGATCACTGTCATCGCCACGGGCTTCGATAAAGAGTCCGCTGACTCGGGCAAGAACAGGGCGAACGCCGACATGCCCTCAACCTCTCCGCGCTATACGCGAACGCCGGGCGATGATCTCACGCGCCCGACCGTCAATCCGTCGCGCACCGATGATCTGGATGTCCCGACTTTCATACGCAAGAAAGCGGACTAAAGAAGGCAAATCGAAAAAGGTAAAAGGCAAAAGTGAAAGGCGCTCAAGCCTTCTTCACTTTTGCCTTTTTCGTTTTGCCTTTTTCCTTTTACTCGTGTAGCATGTCGCCCATTCCTTGCAGGATTTCCATTACGGGTAATTAATGCTTCTCTCCTTGAATGGCCGCAGCCTGCGAGAGCTGAAATGGCTTCGTGTTAAGGACGCGTTCGTGCCGCCGTTCGCGTCCCCTGGCGTAAATGAGCCATGCATATCCCTTCTTGACTGGTGGAGGTAAGAGATCACAGTGAACCGCAAATTAATCCGAACTACGTTGGCAGATGTGAAAGCAAAAGGGCGCGAGTCTGTGCCGCCGCGCGACCGCGTGAACGGGGGTGCGGCGCGCACCGGGGGCAGTGGTGGTGGTGGCGGCGGCGGTGGCGAGAGCGCACCGCACGCTTCGCCGCGAACCAATCAACAATCATCAGCCGCCGCTGCCGCCGCCGTGCAGGTGCGCAAGCGCGTCCCCCCTCCCGTCGAAACGAACGCGGAAATCTTCTACTACAAAAAACAGATCGACGCGCACACGCTGATGATTATCGTCTTGCAGGACGGTGAGGAGATAGAGGGCACGATAGAGTGGTATGATCGTGGCGCGCTCAAAGTCAATCGCAAGTCTGCGCCGAACCTCCTCGTCCTCAAGCACAACGTCAAGTACATGTACAAGGCCGACGAGCGAGAGGAAGAATAGCCGCGTGCTACAGTCAGAGCCCGGGCAACTCCGAACGTGCAGGGAGCGAGGTGACCGGGCACAAGCGGGTTTCGTCCGCTGAAGGGCAGGTTGAGCTGAATTGAGCCATGACAGAGTTGCCGCACAACTCCTCGCCAGTTACGCGCAGCACGAGGCGCAGCCGACTGCCGCGCGTCGGCATCACGATGGGCGACCCGGCAGGCATTGGGCCGGAGGTCGTCCTTAAGGCCGTCGCCGAACAGGAGGTGCAGCGCGTCTGTACTCCTCTGATCATCGGCGACGCTCAACTCCTGGCGCACACTGCTCGCACGCTCGATCTACAGTGCGGTTACGATATCGTGCGCTTTGACGAGGAACTGCCAGAGCGCCTGAGCGGCCCCGTCATCTACCATCTGGACAACGTCGGCGGACACATCGCTCTCGGCATCGAATCGGGCATCGCCGGCAAGGCAGCCGCAGCCTACATAGAGACCGCCGTTGGTTTATGTGCCGCCGGCAGCATTGATGCCATCGCCACAGCCCCCATCAACAAGCGTGCCCTCTTTCTGGGCGGCTACAGTTTTCCGGGCCATACGGAATTTCTCGCGCACCTGACGGGCACGGAAGATTACGCTATGGGGTTTGTTGCCTCGAACCTGCGTATCGTCCTCTTATCAACCCATGTTCCTCTGATCGAGGCGATCCGGCTCGTGGAGCGCGACAGGCTGTTGAAAGTCATCAACCTCGCCCACCGCGAGTTGAAGCGCTGGGGCATAGAGCGCCCGCGCATTGCCGTGGCCGCCCTCAATCCGCACGGCGCGGAGGGCGGGCTCTTTGGAGTCGAGGAGGCTTCGGAGATTCTGCCCGCAGTCGAAGCCTGTCGCGGCGCGGGCGACATGAATGTCAGCGGGCCTTATTCAGCCGACACTGTATTCCTGCGCGCCTCGCGCGGCGAGTTCGACGCCGTCATCGCCTGCTATCACGATCAGGCGATGATTCCCGTCAAGTGCCTGTCCTTCGGCGAAGCCGTCAACATCACGCTGGGCCTGCCCTTCATACGCACCTCGGTCGATCACGGCACGGCCTTCGACATCGCCGGCAAAGGGTTGGCGGAGCATTCGAGCATGGTCGCGGCGATCACGCTGGCCGCAGAGTTGTCTGTGCGCTCTGAGGAATCTGGCCGCGCCGTCGAAGTATGATTTGTGAGAGCGCCGTGAAGGTGTCAGCCATCCTCAAAAAGATTCTATGAAGAGCAGCTTCTTCTTCATGCTCGGACGCGCGGCGCTCTTTCTTTGCGCGGGCGTGGTCTCTCTCTCGGTGGCGAGCGAATGTGCCTGGGCCAAGGGCGAGTTGCGCGAGAAAGAGGCGCGAAATCTGATCAGGCGTATGGGCGGCGGCGAATTGCCGTCCGGAGCAGTCAGAGTCTTGAGCGTCACGCCTTCCGGGCCGACGGATGCGGTCGCGCTCGCGGAGGTGGAGACGGCTTTTCGTTTTGAGAGCGATGATAAAGAGCGTTGGCGCGTCGTCGAGATCAGGACGGGCAGCGACCGCTGGGAAGACCTGACCTTGATCGCGCAGGCGACTGGCGGCGGGACGGTCGCCGACGCGGGGGCCGAAGGCGGAATGATTGCCGCCGCGCGAGTGACGGGCGCTCTGGACGGCGGGCACGCGAGAGAGATACTGGCGAGCCTGACCGATATACGGCTGCCGTCCGATGCCTTGCGCGTTAAAGAGATTTCGTCGCTCTATAACTCCACGGTCGTCGTCGCGCGTGTGACGGTGGAGTTTCGTTTCAAAAAGGGCAGCGATAATAGATGGCGTCTGGTAGAGTTCAGGACTGGCGAAGGTGATTGGAGAGACCTTGAGAAGATCGCGCATGCTGTGAATACGGAAAAGGCACGGCGCGCTCGCTCCGAGCTTGAGATGTTGGCGACGGCGCTTGACGCTTTCCGGCGCGAGCGTGGTTTCTTTGTCGTCGCGGACTCGACGGGCGTGCTGGTGGATCAACTCAATCCGCGCTACCTCGCGCGCGTCGTCCGGCTTGACCCCTGGCATCGTCCCTACCTGTACGAAGGCGAGCGTGATCGCTACCGCTTACTCTCAGCCGGGCCGGACGGCGAGCCGGGCACAGGCGACGACATCAACGTCGCCGGCCACGGCAATACGGGCAATTAAGAGCCACTCCATTTTGGATTTTAGATTTTGGATTAAAGATTCGTGAGCCTTGAATGTCAGACGCGAGCTTCAAGTGGCGCAGGCGCGCCAATCCAAAATCTAAAATCCAAAATGGGAATCCCTTTCTTTCCTTGCCGATAAAAGTCTTGACGCGCGCTTGGGGCGGGTGTTAGCTTTCTAATAGCGGCCTGCCTGCTGTTGCCCCGGACAGGTCGGCCAAGCGGTTCTTGCCCCGCGCCATCCCATGTATTTACTCAGGCTGCTCCCGGGTGGCGTTCGCCTCAAACATAAGGAGACTGGTTTTGGTAGCCGGACGCAAACTACTGCTGGCCGATGATTCGATCACGATTCAGAAGGTAGTAGACCTGACCTTTGCCGATGAAGGCATGGCGGTTACTACGGTCGGCAACGGCAGGCTGGCGCTCCAAAAACTGGAAGAACTAAGCCCCGATATCGTGCTCCTGGACATCCATATGCCGGGGATGAGCGGCTATGAGGTGTGCGAGCGTATCAAAGGGGACGAGCGGTTTCGCCACATCCCTGTTATGCTCCTCGTCGGCTCTTTCGAGCCGTTCGATGAAGCGGAGGCGCGCAGAGTCGGCGCGGATGATCACTTGACCAAGCCTTTTCAATCAATACGACAACTCGTCAGCAAGGTGGGGGCGCTGCTCGGTGGCCGTGAGTCCAAAGAAGACGAGGACGCGCCGACCAAAGAGCTTACGTTGCCGCCTACTTTCACGCCGCCCGCGGGCGACATGAGCCGGGAGGATTTGGAACGCTCTACGGCCAATACGGCCCCACTCCCGAAGCAGATGTTCGTTGATCAGCAACCGGAAGCAGAACTCACACAACCACGACCAGAGGGCGTTGCGCGCATGGAAGCCTCGCTCAAAGACAATTTTCAGGAGGATGAGATGACGGAAAGCGCGCCCCTTGAGAAGTTCGGCAGCGGCGCTGACGAAATGGAATCGCCGCGAGTGGACGCCGCACCTGTCAACGCCAGCGTCGCGCCTGCTGAGATGGAGTCTACACGCGTTGAATCCCGGTACGATCAGATGCAGGAGACGCTCGCCGGCTCACCTATGCCGGAGAAGAGCGCGAGCATGGCGGTTGCCGCCTCAGGCGGTCGGATGATGGGAGGGCGTATGTCTGGCGCTGCGTTAAGCGATGATGCGCTTCTGGATCTCGACGATGTGTTTCCGTCCAGAAGAGTGGAAGAGGCCGACGACTTTATCCTTGATCTTCAGGACGAAGCGTTCGTGATGGACACCGGCACGGTCGAGGAATACGAAGAAGAGCTGGTGGGAGCCGCGCCCGAGGTCGAACGGTTCGCCGAGGCGCAGCTCGCGGGTGAAGAGCAGCGCGCGGACTTCGCCCACGTCGAAGAAGAGCGGATGCAAATACCCGAGCCGCAGGCCGTGGGGACGGTCGCTCAGCCTGATGCCCAGCCCGCGCATGACGTGCCCGCATTACAGGCGCAGCCGACCGGGCAGATAACTCTCAGCCAGTTATCGCCTGAGGTGATTGATGCGATTGCGCGCCGCGCCGTCGAACAGATTTCCGAAAGGGTCATCGAAGATATCGCCTGGGAAGTCGTCCCGCAACTGGCCGAGCTAATCATCAAGCGTCACCTCGAACGCGAAAAAACGCAGACGCCTTAACCGGAAATTTTCAGCCACCTGAAAGGGGCGCGCGGCATGCGGCCTATGACTCCGAGTCATGGGCCGCATGCCGCGCGCCCCTTTCAGTAGTTTTCGACAGTTAACACGTGCCAACTTCATCATGCAGCCTGATTGCTTTACAATAATCGGTGACTGAAAACTGACAACTGGCTACTGATCTAGAATGGACATTCCGAAGACATACGACCCTCAAGAGGCCGAGCAGCGTCATTACAGTCGCTGGGAGGAACAGGGCTGCTTTGTGCCCGAAACCAACCGCGACCCAGATGCTCCGATCTACTCAATCGTCATCCCGCCGCCGAACGTGACGGGCTCCCTGCACATGGGCCACGCGCTTCAGCACACGTTGATGGACGTGCTGTCTCGCCATAAGAGGATGTGCGGACATCGGGTGCTGTGGCTGACGGGCACGGATCACGCGGGCATCTCTACACAGTTGATGGTCAGCCGCGAGCTGAAGAAAGAGGGACTGACGCGCCACGACCTCGGGCGCGCAAAGTTCATCGAGCGCGTCTGGCAATGGAAGCACGAATCGGGCGGGCAGATCACGCGACAGATGCGGCGCGAGGGCGCGAGCGTTGACTGGTCGCGCGAGCGCTTCACTATGGACGAGGGCCTCTCAAGGGCCGTGCGCGAAGTCTTCGTGCGTCTATACGAAGAGGGATTGATCTATCGCGGCGACCGCATCGTCAACTGGTGTCCGAACGATCAGACGGTGCTCTCCGACCTCGAAGTCGAGAAAACGCCGCAGGCGGGCAAGCTCTATTATTTGCAGTATCCCTTGAAGGGCTCAAATGGTGAGGGTCGGCGCATCACCGTGGCGACGACGCGGCCCGAAACAATGCTCGGAGATACGGCGGTCGCCGTCAACCCGGAGGATGAGCGCTACCGCGAACTGGTCGGCGCAACGCTCGTCCTGCCGCTCACGGGACGTGAGATTCCCGTCGTCGCGGACGAGTTTGTTGACCCGGCCTTCGGCACAGGCGCGGTCAAGGTCACGCCGGCGCACGACCCTGCGGACTACGAGCTGGGCCAGCGCCACTCGCTGCCGCAGATAGTCGTGATAGACCAGTTCGCGCGCATGACGGAGGAGGCCGGGCCGGACTTCTTCGGTCTCGATCGCTACAAGGCGCGTGAGCTGGTCGTGGAACGGTTTGAAGAACTGGGCCTGTTGGAGAAGGTTGTCGACTACGAGTTCTCGATCTCAAAATGCGAGCGCTGCAAGACGGTGATTGAGCCTTTGATCTCGACACAATGGTTCTGCCGCATGGACGAGCTGCGCGGTCGCGCACTCCAACTGCTGTCAGACGAGAAGCTGCCGCGCTTCGTCCCGGACGTGCCTTACAAAAGGGTCTACGCGGAATGGCTTGAGAATCTGCGCGACTGGACGCTCTCAAGGCAGCTCTGGTGGGGGCATCAGATTCCGGCGTGGTACACGAAGGATGGGCGCGTGATCGTGGCGCGCTCGGAAGAAGAGGCGAGGGTCGCGGCTGGCACGGACGAATTGACGCAAGACCCGGACGTGCTGGACACATGGTTCTCGTCGGCCCTGTGGCCTTTCTCCACCCTGGGGTGGCCGGATGAGACCTCAGACCTCAAGACCTTTTATCCCACGTCCGTGCTGGTCACGGCGCGCGATATCATTTTCCTGTGGGTCTCGCGCATGGTGATGATGGGGATGAAGTTCATCGGCGAGACGCCCTTCGGGGATGTCTTCGTGACGGGCACGATCTTCGACAAGCACGGACAGCGCATGTCGAAGACGAAGGGCAACGGCGTTGACCCGCTCGAAGTCTTCGACAAGTACGGCGTTGACGCGACGCGCCTGACCCTGGCTTCCATCGGCAGCACGGACACGCGCTGGAACGAGAATCAGGTCGAGTCGTTCCGCAACTTCGCCAACAAAATCTGGAACGCCGCGCGCTTCTGCCTGATGAACGCGGAAGGCGCGAAGGTTGGTGAGGGCTTTGACGCCGACCGTGCCGGGTGGGCTCTTCATGATCGCTGGATCGTCTCGCGTCTTAATCGAGCGGCTGAGAGCGTCGGGCGCTCTCTGGCCGAATACGATTTCTACGCCGCCGTCCAGACGCTCTACCATTTCTTCTGGGACGATCTCTGCGACTGGTACATAGAGCTGACGAAGGCGGACGTGACCGCTGTCGAGGCTTCGCCCGAGCGCGACCGTGCGCGCAGCCGTCTCCTGACCGTGCTCGAACAGGCGCTCAGGCTCCTGCACCCTTTCATGCCCTACATCACCGAAGAGTTGTGGCAACGCTTGCCCGGTGTGGGACGGGAGTTGTTGCACGAAGCCTATCGCGAGGCCGAGCCGACCATTATGCTCACGGCTTACCCCGAGGGAAGCATTGAGTTGATAGACGAGCGCGCCGAGTGGGAGATGCAGGCGATCATTGATCTGATCTCGCGCGTGCGTAATATACGCTCCGAACTAAACGTCAAGCCGAGCCAGCCAATAGAGATTATGGTCGTCTCTGCCGACGAGAGGTTGGGCGCGCTCTTTTTCGCCGGTGCGAGCGTTGATCAGATTCGGCGGCTCACGCGCGCCGAGAAGTTCAGGCGTGTGGATTCGCTGGCGCAGGTTCCGCGCGCGTCCGCGCGGGCCGTGCTTGCGGGAGGCGCGGAAGTGGCCGTGCCGCTCGAAGGCCTGATCGATTTCGCGCAGGAGCGCGAGCGATTGGGACGCGAGCGCGAGAAGTTGCAAAGGGAAGCGGCGAAGCTCGAAGCGCAGCTTGCCAACCCGCAATTCTCCGAGCGCGCGCCCGCCGAAAAGGTTAAAGAGGTGCGTGATCGCCTGAACGATATAGCGCAGCGCGTGACGGCGCTCGCGCAGATGGTGGAGGCGCTCAAATGAACTGGCTGGACGAAGGCGCGCTCTTTAATCAGATAGGCATGTTCCTGAGCGAAGACCTGGGGCGCGGCGATATTACTACGCAGGCGACCGTGACGCGTAACGCGCGCGCGCGCGGTCGCTTTCTGGCTAAAGAGCCGATGGTCGTCGCCGGCCTTGAAGCCGCCGAAGCGGTCTTCTCAACGCTGGACTCGCAGCAGCAGATCGAAGCCTTCGCCAGCGACGGCGACGAGCTCGAAGCCGGAAAGGTGATCGCGCGCACGAGCGGCTTTGCCGACGTACTCCTGGCGGGCGAGCGTCTCGCGCTTAACCTGATGCAGCGTCTGTCCGGCATAGCCACGCTGACGCGCAGCTACGTGCGGGCCGTCGAGGGCACGGGCGCGCAGATCGTCGATACGCGCAAGACTACGCCGGGGCTGCGTATGCTGGAAAAGTACGCGGTGCTGTCGGGCGGCGGGCGTAATCATCGCTTCGGGCTGGATGACGGCGTGCTGATCAAGGACAATCACATCGCGCTTGCGGGCGGCGTGCGCGCGGCTGTGGGGCAGGCACGCGAGCGCGTGGGCCACCTGCATAAGATAGAGGTGGAGGTTTCCACCGAGCGCGATCTGCGTGACGCGATCAAAGAGGGGGCAGACATTATCCTGCTCGACAACCTGTCGCCGGAAGAGACCGCGCGACTGGTCGCCATCGCGCGCGAGCTTTCTCCGAAGGTGACGCTGGAATCATCCGGCGGCATCAGTCTGGAAAATGTCCGCGCATATGCGGAGGCGGGCGTTGATCTGATCAGCATCGGGGCGCTCACTCATTCGGCGCGTGCCATGGACATCAGTTTCAAGATTCAAGCCGGGTGAGAGAACGCTGTTAAGTTCTCATCGCCGGGCGAACGGCGTAAGATATGGGGGAACTCGTGGGGAATCGTGACGTGTAAGCTTTCAGGGGGGGTATCGCCGCGTCATCGTTGCGGCATCTTCAAATTCATACGTTGATACTCCTCTTTGACAGCTAAGATGGGAGGCCGGTAATGCTTAGTCGTTCAATTATTCATCGCCTGTTTGTGTTAGTCGTCCTGTTAGTCGTCGGGCTCTATTCCGTCGAAGTCAGCGCGCAGCGCCGCAACAGGCGCTCGCGACGCGTGACGAATCCTGTCACGCGGCAGACGACCAGCCCCGCAACTACGACCACGACGACCGAAGACCCGACCATCATCTCGACCGCCGACGATCAGGCGACCGGCGCAAGCACGACCGGCGGCAGCAGCGGCAGTACTGCCAGAACGAGCACGCGTTCCGGCGCGAACGGTTCTATAGAGGAAGAGCATGACTCTATGCGCAACCGCATGAACAGGCTGTCGCGGCAGGTCACGACCCTGACGGAGAAGCTTACCAAGATGGAGGAGCAGCAGCGGACGCTGGTTGACCTTGAGAGGCTCTCGCGCGCAGAGCAGCGAGCCGAGGGGCTGCGCGCGCAGTTGCGCGACGTGATGACGAAGGAGGCAGATCTGCAATCGCGCGCCGATCAACTGGAATTCGATCTCAGGCCTGAGAACATCGAACGCCAGACGGCTAACAGCGGCTCGACCCGACCGGAAGAGGTGCGCGACGCGCGACGACGCGCGCTGGAGAACGAGCGCGCCAGAGTCCGCTCGCAGCTTGAGCTAATGACTCAGAGCCGGACTCGGCTGGAAGCGGCCATCGCCACCGCGGACGCCGATGCCGAACGCATACGCCAGCGACTCGACGAGACGCAGGGCAATGCGTCGCAGGCAGGCTCAACCGACATCAATGGCAACAACGTCGAAGGAACATCCAACACGGAAACAACCGTGCCGGCGACGACCCAGCCCGCGGGCACTCCCCGTTGATTTTATGGGCACGATTACGCAGGGCGAGCTTTATCGTTTGATCTCGGAGGCGAACGCGCGCGGCGAGCGCGTCGTGGTGGCGACCGTGGCGCACACGCGCGGCTCCACACCGCAGCGGCGCGGGGCGAAGATGCTCTTCTTCGAAAACGGCGAGGTGGCGGGCACGGTCGGCGGCGGCTGCATCGAAGCCGAAGTCTGGGCCGAAGCGCGCGACGCGTTGCGCACGGGCGCGCCCGCCCTGCACCATTTCCAACTGACGGCTGACGAAGCCAGCGAAGAGGGCATGGTCTGCGGCGGCACGATGGAGATTTTTATAGATGTCTGGAGAGGCAGGGATGAAGGCGGCAAGGATGAAAGGAATGCTGTAAAGGCTTGATAGCTTTTACTTCATCCTTACGCGTTGCCGCCTTCATCCTTTCTTTCGGAGGTGAGTATGCCTGCATCTTTCGTCGAGAGCTATAAAGAGAAGCATCAGCATCCTTTGAACCGTTTGACGCATACCATCGGCATACCGATGATCGTCATCTCTCTGCCGCTCTTTCTGTTCAACTGGCGCGGGGCGCTGGCCCTCTTCGTTGTCGGCTGGATATTCCAGTTCATAGGCCACGCCATAGAGGGGAATCAGCCGGCCTTCTTTCGCAATCCAGTCTACCTGCTGGTCGGGCCTTGGTGGATCGTGCGGCGGATCGGAATCGCTTTGCATCTGCTGAAGCCCGCGTCCGCGAAGCGTTCAGCCGGGAATCCTTAAAAGCTGAAGTGCCGTGCATGCCGGATCGGTCAGACCAGCACCCTTTATCCTTGATTCCTCAAGCCATCACTCGTGTGTTGCAGGAAAGCTCGATTGCGGCTCTGGCGACGCTTGTGGAAGCGACGAGCGGCGTGGGCTCGAAGCTTCTTATCGAAGAGGCGGGCGCGCGCACGGGCGGTCTGGGTGATAGTGAGATCGAAGAGGCGGTCGCTCGCCACGCGCCGAAGTTTCTGGCCTCGCGGGCAGAGGCGAAAACTTTCCGAGTCGAAGAGCTTGCCGAGGTCGGTGTGAAGTGGCGCGCGGCGCGCGTTCTCTTTGAGCGCATAGAGCCGGAGCCGCAACTGATCATCTGCGGGGCGGGCCATGTCGGCGCGGCGCTCGCCCGCCTCGCCCTTGCGGTCGGCTACCGCGCTACCTTAATAGATGACCGCGCCGATTTCCTCACGCGCCAGCGCTTCCCTGACGAAGAGATCAAGCTTGTTCATGCGAGCGCCGGCTGGGCCGAGGCCGTCAGAGAGAGTGCTGGGCGCGGGCGCGGCGTCTCCATCGCCGTCGTCACGCGCGGCCACAACGAGGATGAAGAATGCATGAGCGCGGCCATCTCCGCGCGGCCAGATTATCTGGGCCTGATCGGGAGTAAGCGTCGCACAGGTATCGTGCTTGAGCGGTTGCGCGAAGCGGGAGCGGAAGAATCATTGCTCGCAAAGACAAGAGCGCCCATCGGGCTGGACATAGGCGCGGTCTCTCCGCAGGAAGTCGCCCTCGCTATCCTGGCCGAGATCGTAGCCGAGAGGCGCGGCGGCACAGGCGCGCCCCTCTCCGCATGGCGAAGGGCAAGGATGAAGGATGAAGGATGAAAGAAATACTTTAATGTCTTAAAAGCATTTACTTCATCGTTGCCGCCTTCATCCTTCATCCTTTCGCAATGCCCGCGCGACATCTTTGGCTTAGGGTGTCGCCTCTTTGGGTAAGTGGTTGAGTGTGATTAATGGCTGCACGAATTGAAGAGGCAGAGCCGAAGGCGCGCGAGCCTGAGTCCGCGGGGGGAATGTTCCGCGCGCTCTCGCACCGCAACTTCAGGCTGTTCTGGGCGGGCGCGTTTCTCTCCAACGTCGGGACGTGGATGCAGGCGGTGGCGCAGGGGTGGCTGGTGCTGCAACTGACCAACTCGCCCTTCTGGCTCGGCGTGGACGGTTTTATGGCGACCGCGCCGGGGCTGTTTCTGACATTGGCCGGGGGCGTCTTCGCCGATCTGGTTGATCGCAGGCGCTTGTTGATCTATACGCAGATCGCGGCGGGGCTGTCGGCCTTTACCTTAGCGACGCTGATCGCGACCAAAGTGATTCGCACGGGCGGAGGCGGCGATGCTTCGCAAGTGTGGATTATCCTGATGCTGACGTTTTGGACGGGCTGTTGTATGGCTTTGGCCGGGCCGTCCTATCAGGCGATCACGATTGATCTGGTCGGGCGCGAAGATTTGGCTAACGCCATCGCGCTCAATTCGACGCAGTTTCAGCTCTCGCGCGTCATCGGCCCTGTCTTCGCCGGGTTCGCTCTCAATCTGCTGGGCATGGCCGGATGCTTCTACGCCAACGGCGTGTCGTACATCGCTGTCGTCGCCGCGCTCGTGATGGTGCGCTTCGACGGCGCGGGGCAACACACCCCTGCACATTCATTAAAGGACAAGCGTGCGTTGTGGCGTGACTTGATAGGGGGGCTGCGCTACGTGCGTAAACGCCCGCGCGTCTTTATGCTGCTCATGATCTCAGCCGTGACGAGCCTGTTCGGCGCGCCCTATCTTTCGATGGTGCCCCTCTTTGCGCGCGACATACTTCATCTTAACGAGTCCGGGCTGGCCTTGATGATGGGTCTGGCCGGGGCGGGCGCGTTCTGCGGCGCGCTCTTCGTCACCTACCTCGGCGACTTTCGTTATAAGGGATGGTTTGTGCTTGGCGGCGCATGGGCCTTCGGGCTGTGTCTGGTCGGGTTCTCATTCTCGACGCGCCTCTACGTCTCTCTCGTCTATCTTTTCGGGATGGGATTCTCGATTGTGTGCTCGGTCGCCGTCACCAACACGCTCTTGCAGAAACTGGTCACGGACGAGATGCGCGGGCGCGTCATGAGCATGTTCATCCTCTCCTTCATCGGCGCGATGCCCATCGGCAATCTGCTGGCAGGCTCGTCGGCTCAACGCTTCGGCGCGCCCCGCACGCTCGCCGCCGGGGGACTTATCGTCGCGCTCTTTACATCCGTCGTGACCATTCGCAACAAGCGCCTGCGCGAGCTTTACTGAGCTGTCTCTGTTTGCATGGGCTTAAAACCTGGACAGGGTCGCGGCCACATGCCGGGCAAACTCTCTGCTTAAGGCCGCTTCATCGGTGACATTACCGGCCACGGCGCTGATATAGATCGTGAGCCTGCCCCTCCTGAAGGCGATTGAGCCGCGTATCCCCCACGAGTAGGCTTCGTCGCCCATATTATGTAGCCTGCCCTTGCCGTTAACGCCGGAGATGAACTTCTGCAATTCCCCTGCCGCTTCCGCCGCAGATGAATGCTTCAAGATGGTGACTTTCACCACAGCGTCGTCGGAAATCCATTGATCTATGAGGACGCTTTCGCGCTCGGAGATCGGAACGGAAGCTTCGTCGTTGGCAATCGGGATGGCCGGGTTGCGTTTCCACTTCGGCATCTTCTCCTTGACCGAGCGCTCGACCTCGTCGCCGATGTCCGATAGCTCAGGTGACCTGACCTGCGCGCTCAACCTCACGGAAGCGCCGACGAACAGCAGCGTCAGAAGGCAGATCATCTTTAGTCTTTTCATCTCTCCCTCCATTCTCAGATCATCTCGGCGTGCCCGTAAGACAATGTCGCGCGCGAGCCTGAGCTTCTACTCAGGCACAACCTCGAAGGTTACCTGAGGGAAGTCAATCCACTTTCCGCCCGTCTGAAATCTATGCCGCACCGTCAACTCATAAAGGCCGGGTGCGAGAGGCTCGTACCAATCTTTCAGATCGATAATGCCTAGCGTCTGCTGCTCTCCGGGCTTGAGACGCAGCGTCAGGGCCGAAAGATAAGGAAGCCTTTCATTGTCTTTAATAAATTTCGCCGCCTTCTGGTGATAGGGCACTTGATGCCCGTCTTTGAGCAACTGCGGGCGGTTTTGATCGGCACTGACGCTGATCTCAAAAGGCTCAGTCAGCGAGCTGGTCACAAAAAGCTCAAATCTGAACTTGTCTCCAACCCTGTACGGCTCCGTTGCTTTCTCTCTTCCGCCCGCTCCCTCCGCAGCCGCCGCGACGATCTTCAGGGTGAGGAAGTCGGGCTGATCCAACATCTGGCGGCGACGACGCGCCCGCTCCGCCATCTCGGGGGAGATGACCAACTCGCCTTGAGCGTTGATTCTTATCTTTTGTTGCTCTTGGCAGGGAGTCACCGCCGCACAACCGATCAGCATCATGACCGAGATGAAGAGATTACGTAGCAACATGACATTTCCTTTCAGGCTCACCTCTGAACCTATTATCCTGTACGCCCCCGGATTAGCCAAGATCATCAGCACTGGTCAGCATTAAACCTCATGGCGGGCCGAAGCGTTGCCGGTACTCGGTCGAATTGATGAATGCGCTGACCACGCCGTCATAGTCACCGGTCTGATTCAAATAATCGACATAATGGTTGTACCCGCCCGCATCCGGGTTGCGATACAGGAAAACGAGATAGCACTGCCGCACATACTCCTGTACGTGGGTTGACGCATCCGCCAGAGCCGGGTGAGCCTGTATGAACTCACCCGACTCAAGGAAACCTCTGGCGACGGTAATGCGATGGCCGTTCATGCACCCGCCGTCGAAAGCGCATTGTGTGATGTAGCTCGTCCAGTAATCCCAGTTGGCATCAGCCTGGCGGTTGAGCACATCGAGGTACAACTGCTGAACGAAGAATCTTGAGCCGTCTATCGGATTATACGAGGTGGCCGGAGCGCCGAGGCACGGGCCAAAGTTCAAGTCCGAATTAAGGCCCTGATAGGTCGTGTTTGAGACGACGGCGTCCCTGTTTCGCGACCCCGGCTGTGCATAGAGCGGCAACAATTTCCTGTAAGGCGTGTTGCTGGAAATCCGATTGACGGAATCATAGACGACCTCACCGCCCCAATTCCATGTCAGACTGCCGATACGTCTCTGAAAAATGGGCGCACCCGGATGACTGCCCCCGGCGAAATAGACCACGTACATTTGAAAGCGGTCGTCAACCTTCACGGCGTCCAGATCATCCCAGCCCTGAGCCGGGCTATCCCGCGTGACGATGGTCAAAGTGTTGCCTTGTGAGAAGTAGCGAACTGCATCCGAGGAATTTTCATACGGGTCTCCGGTGGTGTTGAGGCGGTTGTCAATCCTCCAGCCGGAGTTCACATCACCTTCGTTTGCGCGGCTGTAAAGACACTGCACCAGCCCCTCGTTCCGTATGATATTCGGGTCTCGACCGGAGTTTCTCACTTTGCGCATCGCGCTGATGGCCTGCACGAACTTGATGCCGCTTTGCGCGGGGTCTGACAGGTATGACGCCGAGGGTATCTGTACCGTTGTCGTGAAGTTGATGCCCTCACCGCCCGTTAACGCGCGGCATCCGAGCGACCATAAAAATGTACCCGGCCCGCAGAAGCCGCCCGGCCCGAGCAAATCTTCATTCTGCTGGGCTGTGAAACTATTTAATGTCGGCAGGACGACGTTGACGTAAATCGTGGAAGAGACACTGACTCCGTTGCGGGTGTAGGTCACCTGTGCCTGATAAGTCCCCGGTTGCGTCCAGTAGATTCTGATCGAAGGATCGTTGATCGTGCCGCTCGCAAGTTGATAAGGGGCTGCGATGAACCATTGATAAGTGCCGCCCGTCAACCCCGCCGGGGTGATCTTCGCCTGCAAATCCACGTTAGCCCCGAGCAGCGCATTCTGCGTCGAGTTGTTGGCGATAGTGCCGACGCGCGGGTTGCTGATCTCAACCTTCTGGACATCCGGTATGACGAAGTCGAAATCGTCAAAACCGATTCCCGCGGTATCCGTGATCGAGTGAAAGCGCAGTTTGGTGATATTAGTATAGCTGCTGAAGTTATAGAAGAAGGGGTAAGTGTTGTAGTAGCCGCTCAGAGAGATGGTTGCTTGCGGGGTGCTGCTCCCATTCTGGTAGACATCTGCTTTGGCGAAGACTCCGTAATCGTTCACGCCGATGATATAGAATGTTAGATTGTTGACGGGTTGTATGAAGTCCAGTATGACCTCGGTGTTCGTGCTCGGGATGGTCGAGATAAAGTTGGGAGCAGAGGAGGTGTAGCAGGAGCAGGTGTTCTGCGTATGGGCCGGATAGGAAATATTATTCGTCGAGAAAATTACGTTCGCTGACGAATATTGATTCGTCACCACAGTATTATTTGCTAGACCGTCAAAATTTATATGGACAGGTGTGACAGCCCTCGCCTCCGCTGCCGCCAAGACCGTCACCGCCAGGGTCAAAATAAAACAGAGCGCCGTCGTCTTCATGTTTCTCTTCCTCCTTGCATGAGGTGGTCGAAGAGCCTTCATAATCTGAAGCGTCAACAAGTGCGTATCGAGACCGGAAGGAGAGCTGGTCAGAGTGCTTCTGGATAAGGCATCGAGTGAAGCTGGGAGAGGTGACATGCCTGTTCCCCTGTGAGATAAATCAATTACATGTTGCTAAAGATGCTCTAAGCTTCGTTAGCCGGACAGGACGAAAAGCTGGTTAGAGAGTGAGAATCAGAAAACACCTGCCAGAGACGCGCAGAGGATAAACCCGCGAGTTTGGCGTGTCAACCAATAATTTTCGCCGTTCATTCCTTTGACCTTGAGCCGCATTTATTCGCCCCCATTCAGCGGCTTGTCCGGCAAATACCTGAGCGGAATACGCAAGAAAGCGGGGTGGGGACGTTCTACAAGGCGAACGCGCGTGCTCGCACAGCGCATCACAAGCAGCCGAGGAGAGACCGAAAATGCGAATCAGCAGAGCTTCCAGACACCTGATCCTGCTACTGTTTATGATACTGATGGCCGAGGGCGCGCGCGCGCAGGGCGTGATCGTGCCCGGCCCCTGCGAGCGTTGTCCGCGCCCGCCGCGCCCCATCACCCTGCCGCCAGCGCTCCCCATCAAGTCAATCAAGATCGAGACGAAGATCAACGCGCAGGTCGCCACCACTCACGTCGAGCAGATTTTTCGCAACGACACGGACGCCACCCTCGAAGGGACTTACTTTTTCCCCATCCCGGAAGCCGCCTCTATCGCCGAGTTCGCCATCTGGGACGGTGATCGACGCCTTGTCGGAGAGGTTCGCTCGCGCGAAGAGGCGCGCCGCATCTATGACGAGATCGTCAGGCGCAAGCGCGACCCCGGCCTTCTGGAATATGCCGGAAAGGACTTGTTTCAGGCCAGCATCTTTCCCATCCCGCCGCACTCGGATAAGAAACTTGAGCTGACCTACACGCAGGTCTTGCGCGCCGAATCGGGCACGGTCTCCTATCGCTACCCGCTCGGCACGGGCCACAATACGCAGCAGATCGGAACCATCTCGGCACGCGTCGAGCTTGAGAGCCGCGAGCCCTTACGCAACATCTATTCGCCGAGCCACGCCATTGACATCTCGCGCAAAGGCGAGGGGCGAGCGCTCGTCTCTTTTGAAACGCCGGGCGGCAGCACGCCGCAGGACTTCCAGCTATTTTACGGACTCTCCAAAGAGGACTTCGGCGTCACTCTGCTGACCTATCGCGAAACGGGCAAGGACGGCTATTTCCTGCTGCTCATCTCGCCGAAGGATGAGCTGTCGGAGCAGGAGTATGCGGCCAAGGATATTCTTTTCGTGCTCGATACTTCGGGCTCCATGTCCGATCAGGGCAAGATGGAGAAGGCGCGGGCGGCGCTCATCTTCGGAATCCGGGGTCTGCGCTCGACCGACCGCTTCAACGTCGTCTCGTTCGCGGGCGAGGAGCGCCTTATGGAGCGGGGACTGATCGCCGCCGACGAACGAGGCAGAGAGCGCGGCATACAGTACGTCAACTCGCTCAGGCCGTCGGGCGGAACCAACATCAACGACTCGCTCGTCGCAGCCTTCCGCCAGTTCACCGTGGGCGACCGCCCGCGTATGATCGTCTTTATGACGGACGGACTGCCGACCGTCAGCGAAACCAATACGCAGCGCATCATAGAGAATGTCGAGCGCGCTCACGTTCCCGGCGTGCGCCTCTTCACCTTCGGCGTCGGCTATGATGTCAACACGGCGCTTCTGGATAAGCTGGCGGCGGACAACGGCGGCGTCGCCGAATACATAGAGCCGCGCGAAGACATAGAGGTCAAGGCTTCGACCTTCTTCGCCAAGATCAACTATCCAGTGCTGACAGACCTCAAGCTGGACATGGGGGGCGTCGAGACAGACCTCATTTACCCGCGCAACCTGCCCGACATATTCAAGGGCACGCAGCTCGCGCTGATCGGTCGTTATCACAATCAGGCTGACCTGAGCCACGTCCGGCTCGGCCTGACGGGACGCACGGGCACACGCTCGCAGACCCTTTACTATGACAACCAGCGTTTCCCCTTGCGGGCGGAGAGCAACGATTTCCTGCCGCGCCTCTGGGCCACGCGCCGCGTCGGCTGGCTGATGGAGCAGATACGCACCAACGGCGAGCAGAAAGAGCTGCGCGACGAAGTGGTTGATCTGGGCACGCGCTACGGCATCGTGACGCCCTACACCTCATACCTCGCGCTTGAGAGTGAGGAAGCCTCGCAAGTGACGGGCACTAATCAGTTGCCCGTTCAGCGACGACAACCTGTCACTACGCTCGGCAGTGGTCGGAGTGCTGGCAATGTTACGGCGGCTGATTCGGCTGGCCCGGCCAACCGGCCCGCTGCCTCTGCTCCGCCGATGGATGCCGCGAGGGCCACGACCGGCGCGGTCGCCGTGCAGCAGAGCAAGCGCGACCGCGCACAGCAGGAGACCATACGCGTCGAATCCGACCAGCGGGCGGACGGCGGCATGCGTAACGTCGGAGGCAAGACCTTCTATCTTCGCGACGGCGTCTGGACGGATGCGGAGTTCAAGGGGGATGCGCGCCTGCCGGAGACCGTTCTCACCTTTGGCAGCGATGACTACTTCGCGCTGCTCAAGCGGGAGCCGCGCCTCGCCGACTACTTCGCGCTCGGCGAGCGCGTGCTGGTCGTCTATCAGGGCCGCGTCTATCGCGTCAACGCGGCGACGAAATAGAAAACGCTTCGGCGCTTGAAAAGGGCCACGCGTCTCTCTCTCAAAAGGGGATCGGGCGCGTGGCTCTTGTCTTGTGTTATGGGCGGGAATTCGTGTACAACTCTGGCAGCAAAAAATCATCGGATGCGTGCCACAGCTAACTATCAACGACCGGGGCGGCCCTCGCCCGTTTCTCTGAATACTTGAGTGGAGAGCTTGATCAGAATGAAAGGGAAGTTTCAGCGGAAGTGTCGGCTGATTTTGGCCGCGCTTTTTTTTATGGCGGCTTCAACCCTCGCCGCCAGCGGGCAGGAGGGCTGGACGCGAGAGCGCCGCGGAGAGGAAGGCAGGGATTTGAATGCCGTCTTTTTCGCAGACCAGAAGCGCGGGTGGATAGCCGGCGACAACGGCTTCGTGAGCCGCACGGAAGACGGGGGCAAAAGCTGGTCACAGCAGCCGATTGGAACCAATGAAGCCATCAACGACATCTACTTTCGCGGCAAGGATGAAGGCTACGCGCTGGCGGGCAATCGCATCTTCAGCACGCGCAACGGCGGCGAGCAGTGGCGAGAGATAAGGCGCTTCTCCACGCAGGAGTTCGACGGCGCGGAGCTTGAACTCTACAGCATAAGGTTTCCCGGCAAGAAGAAGGGCTGGATTGTCGGCTCCGTTAGTCGCCGCGACGTGGTCGTTGACAGCCTCCTGATCTATACGGAGGACGGCGGCGCTTCCTGGCTGCGCCAGCGCGTGCCCTCCAGAGAGGAGCTGATTCACGTGGACTTTACGAGCGACCAGCGCGGTTGGGTCGTCGGCGCTTCGGGCAGAATACTGCACACGGAGGACGGCGGGCGCACTTGGCTGGTGCAAAGCTCCGGCACGAACGCGACGCTCTATCACGTAGATTTTCGCAACGAGCGCACGGGCTGGGCCGTCGGCGAGCGTGCCACAATCCTACGCACGGAGGACGGCGGCGAGAACTGGTTCCCTGTCACCGTGCCCTTACGCTCCACATTGCTGAGCGTGCAGTTCGTCAGCGAGGACGAGGGCTGGATTGTCGGGCGCGGCGGCACAATCCTGCGCTCAGGTGACGGAGGTCGTACGTGGGTGCGGCAGGAGAGCCGAACAAAGCAGAATCTCTACGCGCTTTTCGTGGATAAGAAGAACGGCTGGGCCGTGGGCGGCGACGGAATCGTGCTGCAATACGAGCGCTAAAGCTCAGGGCGGGGGCTCGCCCAGACCGAAAGTCAGGCATGAGCAACCTTCGGCCAGCGCCGAGGCATCAGAGATTTTGAGGTTACTGCTTAGAGCCGTTTTGGGGAAAGCGGTTTTAGTAACTTTCGATTCCTCCTGTAACTCAACCGCCCGGCGTGAGCGTTCACGCCGGGCGGCTTTTTTTTGTTTATTTAACCTTTACGATTGACGCTTTCGGTTACTGTTTGGAGCGCGTGCCGGTGAAGGGAAGCGGCGGCAGATTCGGAACCTGTAGCGTGATCGTGCCCTTCATACGGTCGTCGCTCTCCGTATTGCCCGTCACAGTGCCGTCGAGCGTCTGGCCCTGCGCGCCAAAGGTGAGCTTGGCGTCGAAATTATTGCCGCTCCTCTTGACATCGCTCAGAGAGCCGTCGCCCATCTGCGTCTGCACCTTGCCCCTCAGACTGCCGTTCTCCTGCGTGATGGTCAGCGTCGCCGGGATAGTCTGGCCGTTGGGCGATTGAATCTCAAGCGCCCAGACGCCGGGCAACGGGGCGGCCTCCGAGTTGTTCCCGTTTGTCGTCGTGGTCGTCGTCGTTGTGGTTGTGCCCAACTCTTTACGCATGCCGGAAGCGTCGTAGATTTCGACCGTCTGCGCGTAGGGCTTGATCTGGTCCATGATCGCGGCAGCGTCGCCGACGATGACGATGGCCGCCTTGTCGGGCGTGATGTACTGTTGCGCGACGCGCTGCACATCGCGGGCCGTGACGGCATTGACGCGGGCAATGTAGGTTTGCAGGTAGTCGGCGGGCAGCCCCAGCATCTTCATCTGCACCAGCTGGTCTGCGACGCTCCCCTGCGTCTCCATCTTGATCGGAAACACGCCGGTCAGATAAGACTTGGCGTTATTCAGCTCTGTTTCCGAGACCGATTCGGTGCGAATGCGTTCAAGCTCGTAGAAGAACTCCTTGAGCGACGGGCCTGTGACGGGCGTGCGGACTTCAGCCGTCGAGCCGAACAGGCCTGCGCTGCGGCGCGCGTCCAGACTCGAATATGCGCCATAGGTATAACCCTTGGCTTCACGCAGGTTCATAAAGAGGCGGCCAGACGCGGTCGCGCCGAGCACGGTGTGCATCACTGAGACAGGGAAATAGTCGTTGCTGGTGCGCGTGATGCCCGCGTTGGCGATGATGATGTTGGATTGAGCCGAGCCCGGGCGGTCAACCAGATAGATGGCGCGGCTGGTGCGCGGCGGCGGCAGGGGAAACTGCTGGCTCGCGGCTGTGCCCTTGGCCCATGTGCCGAAAAGCTCTGTGATGCTTTTCGTTATCGCGTCGCGGTTAACATCGCCGACGACGATCATCACGGCGTTGTTGGGAATGAACATCGAGCGGTGAAAGGCTATCACCTTCTCGCGCGTCATCAGGTCGAGGGCTTCCGGCGTCGTCGCGACGCGGCTGTATGGATGCTGGCCGAAAAGGGTTCGCGCGAGCCTTTCGCTGGCGAGAAAGGATGCCTGCGCGCGCTGCTGTATCAGGCCCTGCTTACGGTTCTGCTTGATGAGCGCGAACTCGCTCGCCGGAAACGTCGGATGCAGAGCGATGTCCGTCATCAGGCTCAGAATCTGATCGCCGTACATGGAGAGCGCGGAGGCCGACACAGTCGTGTAATCGGAGCTCGTGCCCGCGCTCAGGCTTGCGCCTATGCGCGCGACCTCGTCGGCGATCTGCTTGCTCGAACGCGTCTCCGTCCCCTCGTTGAGCATGTCGGTCATGACAGCCGTTAAGCCGGGCGTGTCCGCCGGGTCGTCAGCCGCGCCCGTGCGAAACGCCAGTCGGAAGCTTACGAGCGGCAGGTGATGATCTTCGACGATGACCAGTTGCAGGCCGTTCGGGAGCGTCGTCTCGTAAGGCGTCGGTATGTTGAGCGCCTTGGCGGGAAGCGGCGCGGGCGGCTGGCGACGAAACTCTTCGGTTTGATTCATAGTTGGTGATTGGGACGACTGCTGCTGCTGCTGTGCGAAAACAGGTAAGGCGAAGGCGCTCGACAGGAGAAGCGCGAACGTCAAAGAACATTTATTGATGCGAAACATTTTTCTGTAACTCTCCTTGATTAAGGGCGTTCGCTCGGCGCGCCGGACTCTGTTGGTTTGGGCTGATTGGTTGCCGCGCCGGTTTGCTGACCCTCCGGCGCGGCGGTCGTTTTCGCAGAAGTGGGAAGCTCCGCCGCAGGTTTAGACGGAATCTGCGGCGGAGGCGAAGTCGCTTGCTGCGGGTCGCCTGATCTTTGCCCGGCGGCGGCAGCGGGTTTGGCCGCTCGCGCCGGAACGATATCCAGCACCGCGATGTTGTTCGTGTCCAGAAAACGCGCGGCGGCCTCTTTGATCTGCGACGGCGTGACGCTTATGTAGCGCTCGAACTCGGTGTTGAAGAGATTGGGGTCGCCGTCATAGAGCGCGTACTCTGCGAGCCGCTGCGCGCGCGTCAGCGAAGACTGGCGCTCGCGCACGGCATCGTTGCGCAGGCTGTTACGTAGTTTCTCCATCTCCTCACTTGACGGCCCTTCTGTGGCGAGCCGCTTGACCTCGGCGAGCACGGTCTGGCGAATCTGCGCGGGCTCCTTGCCCGGCTTCGGTATCATAAAGAGCGTCAGCGAGGACGGCCCGCGCCGCTCGTCTATGCCTCCCTGAAGGCTGATGACAGACTCGTCGCCCTTGACCAGTTTTTGATAGAGCCGCGAGCTTTCCCCTCCGACCAGCAACTCGCCCGCGAGCGCGAGCGCATAAAATTCGGGCGTGCGCCGAGCGGGTATCTTCCACCCGAGCATGAAGGCGGGTGTGGGCGCGAACTTATCCTGATAGGTGTCCTTGAGGACGGCGACCTCCCTTGGCTCGTTGACCTCAGCCGGGGGCGGGTCTGGCTGGCGCTTGATCGTGCCGAAATATTTCTCGACCAGAGAGCGCGCCTGCTTCGGGTCGAAATCGCCGACGATGGTCAGCACGGCGTTGTTCGGCGCGTAGTAGATGCGGAAGAACTCCGCCACGTCTTCGACGGTCGCCGCGTTCAGGTCTTCCATCGAGCCGATGGTCGAATGAGCATTGGCAGGATTTTTGAAGATCATCTCGTCCATACGCAGGAAGCCGTTGATATAGGGCTTGTTGTCGAAATTAAGGCGCTTCTCTTCCTGCACGGCCTGACGCTGGTTGTCCAGATTATCCTTCGTTATTTTCAGAGAGCGCATGCGGTCGCTCTCAAGCCAGAGCGCGAGCGGCAGTTGATTGGCCGGCATCGTCTCGAAATAGTTTGTCCGCTCGGTTGAGGTGGAGCCGTTTAGAGTGCCGCCGTTGTTGTAGACGTACTGGAAGTGCTGGGCCTTGCCGACGTTCTCTGAGCCCTGAAACATCATGTGCTCGAAGAGGTGCGCGAAGCCCGTGCGACCCTGCCGCTCGTTGCGCGAGCCTGTGTTGTAGTAGACGGCGACGGAGATGACGGGCACTGTGTGGTCTTCGCTGAGGACAACGCGCAGGCCGTTCGGGAGCGTGAACTGCTCAATCGGCGTGCGCGGAAGCTGAAATGTTTGTGACACGTTCGACCTCGGTTGACTATTGTGGCTCGCGGCACGCGCCGCGTTCTGCGCCAGCGCCGTGAATGTTGATGTCGCGGCGCTCGTCGCTATGACGATGAGAAGCGTGGTGGTTATCCGACAGAATAGGCGTCTCATTAAAATTCCTCTTAACTTTAAGCGAAATGATCCGGCGCAAGCGTGCGAGCGAGGCGGCACAACCGGCGCTTCCGAAGGCCGAGAGAGCGCGCGCCCGCCTCGCGTCACACAAGCTTCTTACCGGAGGATTACGGCAAAACGAGCCGTTAATACGTGGGGGAAGAGCAAAGAGTTGCAGCCAGGCAAGAAAGGATGAAGGCGGAAGGATGAAGGATGAAGTAAAAGCTTTCAAGAATGAACAGCATTCTTTTCATCCTTCATCGTTGCCGCCTTCATCCTTTGCTTTTCAGACCCCGGTTTTCCCTTCGGTCACCATCCCGCGCAGTTCTGCGCGCAGGCGCTCGATCTCGGAAAGCTTCTGCTGCACACGGTCAAAGAGCGCCGACTGTGTCTTGATGCCTTCGTCAATCAGAAACGCGGCGGCCTCCGCACGGCTGCGAAAGACCCCTGCCTGCACCAGTTGTTCGAGCTTCTCCTGCGCTTCGTGCGAGACTTTGACCGCCACGACGTAGTCATCCTTGGCCGACATGGCGCGCTCTATCGTGCGGCTGATGTCGCGCCCGATGGCGCTCAGGGATTCGGGGATGCGCGATGCTATGTCGCGCACGGAAGAGGCCGTGCGCGAGCCCGTCGCATCCTCGTGCTCAAACTCGTCGTCGCGGAGGATCAGGTCGTCAACCGGCTCGGGCTGGTTGGGATCAGGCTGTGGGTTATACGGATTACTCATTTCGGGCCAAACTCCTTCGATTCTGGCGCAGGCGGCGAATCTGACCGCTCGCCTGCGCGTGCTTCAAGAACTAACGATGCTCAGATGCGCGGCACGTGCGCTCGCGCTGCACGCGCTGTACGCGCGGTCGCAGCGTCTGAATGGGCCAGTCGGTTCATTTTCCTGAAAGCCGTAAAGCATTCTACGGACGCGCCGAAATAGCCGTCAAGCGTACACGCGCCCGGCACAGAGAGTGGCCTGACGCCCGCGTCGCCGCGGGAGCGGCAAATAAAAGTAGAAGCGGCGGGGAGGTTCATCCCCCCGCCGCTTCTCGTAATGGCCGCGAGCCTTGAGATTTAGAAGTCGAACTTGACGGCCAGCTGCACCTGTCTGGGCGTCAGAAAGGTGCGCGGTGACTGAAACGGCGTGGCGATGTTAGGCCCGGCCAGAGTCGTGCCCGACGCCGCGAAGATCGCGTTGTTGACCGTCAGAATGTTCGCACGGTTAAAGATATTGAAGCCTTCGAGGATGAGACGCAGGCGCGTTTTCTCGCTGGTGTGAATGGTGCGCGTGATGCGCGCGTCGAACTGGTAAGTCGCAGGCGTGTAGAAGCTGTTACGCTCCGTCCCCGGCAGGCGGTCGTTCGAGGTGTTGCCGTCGCGGTTCGGGTCGCCGCTGACAAAAGCCGAATAGGCGAAGCCCGACTGAAGCTGCACGATGCCGCTGAAGGTATAGTTGCTCAGCAGCGCGCGCACGACCGGGTTGTTGCTGCGGGTAAAGGTTCCCAATTCGTAGACGGGGCTGAAGACGAAGCGGTGGCGCAGGTCTGTGTCGGATGCTCCGTAGTCCTGTCGAAAGTTGAGCTGGTTCTGAACGATCTTGCTATCGTCAGTGCCGACCACGACGGCTGTCTGATCTGGCTTATCGTCGCGCGCGTGCGCGTAGGTGTAAGAGGCCAGAAACTGAAATCCGTTGGAGAAGCGGCGCTGGGCCTGAATCGCTATGCCGTTATATTTCGAGTTCGCGCTGCTCTCAAACAGGCTGATGCGATTGTAGGTGATGCCCGTGGCGCGAGAGATAGGACGCGCCGTCGGGAATCGCTCGAAGGCGTATGTCTGCCCGTCGGGAGCCCCGGTGAACGTGGTCAGCACGGGCGGCGCGAGATTGACATCCCGCGTGCGCGTCAGATGCACGCCCTTGAAGAACATATAGGTGATCGAAAGACTTAAGTTCGGCAAGACCTCGCGCTCGAAGGCGATGCGCGCCTGCTCGACGTAGGGCTGGCTGTAGTTCTCCGCGAAGAGGTAAAGATTCTTCGGCAGGCTGGCCGCCGGCAGCGCCGTCAGAGTGTTGGGGAAGCGCAGGCCGGCGGCGATGATCTGCGCGGAGTTCAAGGTCACGTTGATGACGTTGATGCCGTTATTGGAATGGGCCGTGCCGAGATTGATGGCCGTCGTGCGACCGTAGAAGATGCCGTAGCCTCCGCGCACGACCGTCTTGTCGTCGAACGCATAACTGAAGCCGACGCGCGGCGCAAAGTTGTTTCCGTCTTTCGGGCAGCGGCTCGTGTCAAAACCGTTGTTGAGAAGCAGCGGGTCTGGATTCTGGACGGACGGGCATGAGAGTTTCTGCAAATCGTAGCGCAAGCCCAGATTGAGCGTAAGCTTAGTCGTCACGCGCCAGTCATCCTGCGCGAACGCGGCGTAGTCGGAGCTGTTCGGAAAGGTCGTCGCCCCGGTCGTCCCTTCGCCGGCAAACGCCTGAGAATAGGTGAAGGCCGAAGGCGCGGCGGCGGCGTTGAAGCTGGCCGCGTAGGCGTCGTAACCGCTGGTGTAGACGGCTGCGGGGAATCCGCCGCCGGCGGGGATGCTGATGTTCCTGAAAGTGTAGGAGCCGCTGAAGAGGCCGGGGAAGAAGTTGAAGATGCGGTCGAAGTTGAAGTCGACGCCGAATTTGAAGGCGCTGCGACCGCGTATGTAAGAGATGTTGTCTATGAACTGGGCGCGTTTGATCGTCGTCTCGCGCGGGCTGAAGTTATTACGACCGATGTTGAGGTTGCCGCTGTTGGTGTTGATGACCGCTTCCGGAGTGTCGCTGTTGGCCTCGCCCGGCTCTTTGTCGCGCGCGAATTGAAAGCGAAACTCGTTGATGAGGACGGGCGAGATGGTCGTCGCGAGCGTACCCGAGAGCGTCGTGCTGTGAACGATGCTATTGCCGGAATGCTCTTCGGCGCTCGTCGCGCCGCCGTTTTCGTTGTTGCGCCCCGTAAAGTTCTGCTGGTTGAAGCGGATTGAGAGCTGATTGTTCCGATTGATGGCGATGTCCGTCTTGCCCAGAAACACATCCTGATTGCGCCCGATAGAGTAAGGAACTATCTTCGGCGCAATCAGCGATTGAATGGCGGCGGTCTGCAAAGACAGATTGGGCGCGTCGACGATATTGGGCAAATCCTGTCGCTGCCCGTCATAGGTGAAGAAGAAGAAGGCGCGGTTTCTGACGATAGGCCCACCGATGCGCCCGCCGAACTGGTTGATCTGCGACTTGGGGCGCTTGTTGAGCCGGCCCTGACGTGCCTGCAAAGCTTTCGTGTCAGCCGTGTTTGCGTTCAGGGATTCGTCGCGGAAATACTCGAAGCCCCCGCCGTGAAACTGGTTCGTCCCCGAGCGCGTGACGACGTTGATGACAGCGCCCCCGGCGCGCCCGAACTCGGCGGAGAAGCCGTTCTGATTGACCTGAAACTCCTGCACGGACTCTTCCGAAAACTGGTATGGAGGACGCACCCCGCCGCGTCCGAAAGCCTGACCGAAGAAGGTGTTGTTGTTGTCAACACCGTCGACCTGAAGATTATTGAGCGTGCCCTTCTGGCCGCCGACGGAAATGTCGCCGCCGCGCGTGCGGTCAATCACGACGCCGGGCGTCAGGGTGGCGAAGTCCTGATAGTTGCGCCCGTTGATCGGAAGGTTTTCAATGGAGCGCTGGTCAATGGTCGTTGAAACAGAGGTGCGCGAGGTTTCGACGACGGGCGCTTCGCCTGTCACGGTCACGGATTCGCTGGTTCCGCCGACCGTCAGCCCTACGTCGAGCGGAGTCTTGCCGCCGACCGTCACCGTCACGTCGCGCAGCTCCGTCTGCGCGAACCCCTGCGCCGTCGCGCGTATGGTATAAGTGCCGGGCTGAAGAAGTATGAAGCGGTAGCCGCCTTCCTCATTACTGGTCGCGGTCTTCTCTATGCCGGTCTGTTGGTTGGTGGCCGTCACGGTGGCATTCGGCACGACGGCCTCCTGCGGGTCGAGCACGCGACCCTCGATGTCTCCCGTGGTCGCCTGGGACTGGGCTTGAATGTTTGCGGCTATCGCCAGAGCGCAGACTGCCAGCAACAGCAGTCTGAAAATGGGGGAAATGAATTTTGTAGCCATCTTTTCCTCTTCAGTGAAGTAGATAGTATCCGGGGGTTGCAGGCATGCTCGTCGGGGTCGCAGGCATTCAGGCGCAAGCGCTTCCTGGTAGATTTAAGTTGTGACTGAAACTTTTTGAAGACTGCCCGCGGGACTCGGTCGATATTAAAGCAGAAGGGTGAGAGAAGGCAAGGTTAAATAAAAAGGATGAAGGCGGAAGGCGGAAGGATGAAGTAAAAGCTTTCAAGATGTTGAAGCTCTTCTTTCATCCTTCCGCCTTCATCCTTCCGCCTTTTCTTAGAACCTTTGCGGCGGGAGGGGCGTAAGATGACAATACGTGACAGCCTCGGAAGGTTTCGAGTATATTTGCGCCCTCGTCCGTGTAGATTGGAGCAAAAGCCATGTCGACTAATAAGCTGGAACTCTCGGAGCGCGAGAATGGGAGCGCCGCCGTCATAGAGATCATAGGCGAGTTAACGGTCGCCAGCAGTACGGAGCGCGTGCTGGACAAGGTACGCAAAAACCTTGAGGCAGGGCGTCGTCTCATCCTGATCAACATGGCCCAGTGTCGCCGCGTGGACAGCAGCGGCATCGGAGAGTTGGTCACATCGCTCGTAACGTCGGCGCGCCATGACGCTCATCTGCACCTGACCAACGTGCCGCAACAGATTCGCGGCCTACTGAAGATGACCAATGTTCACAAAGCCTTTCAAATCTTCGATACGGAGGAAGCGGCGCTCGCGGCCTCGACATCAGAAGGAGGCCCGCCGCCGGCGGCGTGAGCCAAAGGGGCGCACGTGCCCTCTCGTTTCATAAAAATTCCGGGGAATAGAACTCGATATGGATTCTGCTATGGAAACTTCCACGGGCACGCCTCCGACTGCCGCCCAGAAGCCACAGGAGCGTGTCGCCGCGCACCTCTCGGCTGCTTTCGCGCTCAGACGAGGGGGCGATAACCGCGCGGCAGCATTGAGCCTTGAGACGGCGCTCGCTGAGGCGCGCTCCGTGCCCTACGAGATAGAGTTTCGCACGCGCGTCGATGTGGCCGTCACGCTCGCCGAAATTTATCTGGCCGTCGAAGAAACGGAGAAGGCGCGCTCTCTGCTCAGGGAGGAGGCCGAGTTCGCCGAAAGAATTTTTCAGCTGGTGCAGGCGGGCGGCACGCCGGAGCAGAAGCGCGCCGCCGCCGGTGGCCGCGTGCAGTTGCGCGACCGCGCCCGTCAGGTAGAGATTCTGGGCTCCATCGCTCCTGAGATCTCCGTCCAGACGTGGATCAATGGCGAGGCGACGACGCTCGGTGATCTGCGCGGGCGCGTCGTCCTGCTTGAGTTCTGGGCGACATGGTGCAAGCCCTGCGCCGAGATGTTTCCGAAACTGCGTGAGCTGGACGAGGAGTATCGAGAGCGTGGTCTGGAAGTCATCGCCCTGACGCGCCACTACATGGCTTACCGCGCGACCGCCGCTTCGCAGGAAGAAGAGCTGGAGCTGATGCGTAAAGTGATCGGAGAGCACGGGCTGGCTTTTCGCGTCGGGGTCTCGGAGGACGAGCGCACGCAGGAGCTTTACGGCGCGACGGGGTTGCCGATGGTGGCGCTCATTGACCGCAGCGGAGTGGTGCGCTACGCGCACTTCGGCGGAGGCGTCGACCCGAAATTCAAAGAGATTTTGTTGAAGTGTCTGGACGAGCGCCAGTGATACTGTTTCAGCGCGTTAACGCCGGATGAAAATCGGGCTGCGGCCTGCTCTTTCGGCGTCTTGAAATTCGTGTAGAAAAGACTTGCGCGTGAGAGGCTTCGCTGCTAGGATAGCGCCCGCTCTAAAACCAGAAATGGCCGCAATGCCTCTTCAGCGGCGACGCACCGTGTTGCCTGAGGGCACAGAATCTGCCTGCTGATTCAGCAGTGAGAGTGCTCATCGCTTCCTTTAACATGATACGGCGCGGAATCCGGCAGTCGTAAACTTGACTCGTCAGTCCACACCTCCTGTGTGGAGGCCAGTTTGGTCTGGACGGGGAAGGTTGCCGCTTCGGAAAATTCATCTTAACGGGCGGTCGCAAAAACCTTTTGAGGTCACGTCAAGCGTTTGTATGTTGAGCCGAGAAAAGCAATCAGCCGAGAGAGGTGGAAGCGCACTTCGCCGGGGATGTCTTAAATCAAACCCGACCGCTGAGGGCTATGGACATTGCAGCATAAATTGAGTAAACGGGCCGCTCGCCAGTAGCTTTCAGGAGATCGCTGCGGCCCCAGCAAAAATTGTCAAATGTGAGGATGACGAATCCTCTTAACCCCTAAAAGGAGAATACAAAAAGCCATGGCGATAGTTAGCAAACCCGACAAAGAGAACAACGTGTCTTTGTATGATGTGCCGGATGCCGAGCTTGAGAAATACAAAATCCCGAACGACAAGCTGGCCGAGATGTTCCCGAAGAAAGAGAACAGGTCGAAGGACGACGCTCAGGCTGTCGCCAAGGCCGGTTCACAGGGCGGCGACGTGCAGGCCTACAGCAATCAGGATGTCTGTTACGCCTGGGAATGCGACGGCTACGGAAACTGCGTTTACGTTTGGTGGTACTGCTAATCGACGCGAACGCCTGCGAGGTGGGAAAGCAAGCTCTAAACGGCTTCTTTCCCACCTTTTGCTGTTAGAGAGGCTCGGAGGCCGCAGCGCTGGAAGTCAGCCGCAGGAGCTTTTAAAGACCTGCCGCTGACCTCTAAGCGTTTGGCCTCCGACCTCTGCTTCTTCCCGCCTGATCGGCAAAAAGGAAAAGATAATGTCCAAGCAGCAGCCGTCTCCGCCACCGGGCATGACTGCCGGATTGCCCCCGGGTCCACCGCTTGCCACCCCGCCTGCGGGAGGAGCGCCGCCGGGCGGCGCTCCTCCCCCCGGGATGGCTATGCGTCCGGGGGGGAAGCATGGGCTACCGCCGGGGATGATGAGCGCGCGCCCTTACCTCGGTCGCGCCATCAGATTACTGGGGAACCATAAAACTCTCACCGCCGTGACCATGCTTCTCTCCCTGCTGGTCACGCTCTTTCCTTTCGTCGTCAGCGTCGCCTTCTCTTCGATCTTCCAAATCCTTGGCCCACTGGCCGGGCCGCGGCCTGCGGGCGTGAATGCTGTGCCCGCCGTGGGCAGCATCTGGGAGATGTCCGCGCCGTTGTTTGGCCGGACGGATACGAGCTGGCTCGCCGATTATGGTCTCGGCTGGCTAGCCACCCCTTTGACCTTGCGGACGATTCTGATCGTCTGGGCCAGCGCACTTGTGCTCTCGCAGTTCTTGAGTTTCCTGCGCGCGTGGGTCGTCGCGCATCTGGAAGCGAGACTCCTGCGCGGGATGCAGCAGGATATCTACGATCACCTCCAATCGCTCTCGCTGGATTTCTTTACGGGAGGACAGACGGGAGCGTTGATGCAGAGAGTGCTGTCGGAGGCCGCCGGCGTGCAGCGCATGCTCACGCAGGTGATGCTCTACCCGCTCGTTGATGTCATCGTGCTCGTCATCGTGCTCTCTTACCTGCTGGCGCTCAGTTGGCAGATGACGCTCGTTTCGTTCGTGCTCGCGCCGCTGGTGATTTTGATGTTTCGCTACACGAGCCGGAAGATGCAGCAGGCGGCGAAGGGAATGGCGATGAGCGGGCGCGAGCTGGGCGCTGAATTGGAAGAGACCATCAGCGGCATCTCTGACATTCAGGTCTTCAACGCGCAGCGGCGCAGGAGCGAGCGCTTCAGCGGCGCGGCGAAAGTGGCCGCCCGAAATTCCGCGATGATGCAGGCGTGGATGGGCTTCAGCAATAGCGGCGCGCAAATCTTCATCGCCTTAAGCACGGCGCTGGTTCTGATCATCGGCATCATTTATCACCCACGCTTCGGCCTCACGCTGGCCGCAGTCATAGCCTTTGTGCAGATGACGCCGCAGATGTTCGGCGTCGTCCAGCGCCTTATCGCCACCTACACGCAGTATCAATCGCAGGTTCCAAACGTCGTCTCTACCTACGAGCTGCTGGATACGAAGCCGAGTGTGAAAGAGAAGCCGGGGGCTAAGAATCTGGGCGAGATTCACGGTGATATAGCGTTCGACAAAGTCACGTTCGGCTATTCGCCGACGCAGAAGGTCCTGAACGGGCTCTCCTTCCAGATCAAGGAGGGCGAGACGGTCTCCTTTGTCGGGCCAATCGGCTGCGGCAAGTCCACCGTGATGAATCTGCTCCTGCGCTTTCTGGACCCGGAGTCGGGCACAATCAAGCTAGAGGGCAATGACATTACCGATGTCACGCTCAACTCTCTGCGCGAGCAGGTTTCAAAGCTCTCGCAGTTTCCCTTCTTCCTCAAAGACACGATTCGCGAGAATGTACGGCTGGGCAAAGAGGGGGCGAGCGACGCCGAGGTCGAAGAGGCTTGCAGGCTCGCGCACATACACGACGTAATCGTTGACCCGGCTCGTATGCCTAAAGGCTACGACACAATCGTTGATGTGCAGATACCTTCGGGAGGACAGAAGCGCCTGATCGCCTTGGCGCGCTGCCTCCTGCGCCGTCCGGAAGTGCTGCTGCTCGATGAGCCGACGGAGAATCTGGACGCAGACCAGCGCAATCGATTAATCACAGTCATACGCGAGTACGCGCAGCAGCCGGAAAACCGCAAGACCTGTCTGGTCATCAGCCACGACCTGAACTTCGTCGCCGCAGTCTCCGACCGCATCATCGTGCTTAAGGATGGACGCGTCGCCGACGAGGGCACGCACGACGAGCTGCTCAAGCGCGAAGGGCTCTACAAGACCCTTTACGAGCTGAAGAACGTTGACCCGGCGCTGCTCCGCACGCGCACGGGGGCGGGCGGCCCGCAGCAGGGTGGCCCACCGCCCGGCGCACGCATGCGCGGCGCACCGCCGCCCGGAATGCCCATGCGTATGTGAGAGAAGCGGTGAAGGTGATTTCAAAGTAACCTCAAACGCAAGCTGAGCCCGGATAAATGTTTGAAGCTTCGCCGGAGCACGCATGTTCCTCGTTGATACCGTGCCGCTACTGCGGGGCGATCAGGGGCTCAGGTCTCGCCTCACGTTGATTTTAAAGTGGAAGCGCCGTGAGCTGATCTTTCATCAGTCTCACGGCGCTTCCACTGCAAATGCTTCTTCGCGGTTTAATCAACCACCCTGCGGCTGTGCCGAACCAGCACCACTCGCCTTCGCCTGATTCTGTTTGGCGATGGCGTAGAGGATCGTCTTGACCTGAAAGGGCGTCAGGTCCGGGTAGGCTTCCATGATGAGGGCGATGATGCCGACGATGTAGGGACACGCGAAGCTGTTGCCTGTCAGTTGGCGATAGCCGCCGCCGGGCCAGGTCGTTCGCACCTGTACGCCGGGCGCGACCAGCTCTATTACCTCGCCGTAGCGATAGCCGAAATTGAAAGGGTCGCCGCCCTCTCGCTTAATGACTGAGACGATGGAAGAGGAGAAGATGGAAGGGAAGCTGGGCTGCGGCAGGTTGTTGGCCGCCGCGACGATGATACAGCCCGCGTGATAGGCGCGGTCAATCAGATCATGCAGCGGCCCGAAGTAGTCCGGCTTCGTCGTCCCCAGCGAGAGGTTGATGACCTGCATCCGTTGCTTGATGGCGTAGTCAAGACCGGCCAGAAACATCTCGCCGGAGCCCGCGGCGTTCGCGCCCAGAACCTTTATGCTGTAGAGGTCAACCTCGGGCGCGACCGACGTGATAATGCCGGCGCAGGCCGTGCCGTGACCGGCCTGATCGCCCGATGTTGAAGGTCGAAAATTGACGCGGCCTCCTTCGGTATACGCTTCGACCGAGCCTTTGACTTTATCCGCGAGCGACGGGTGCTGGCCGTCCACGCCGCTGTCCACGACGGCGACGCGCACGCCCCGCCCTGTGCGTCCTTTCCAGATTTTGTCCGGCGTTATCGGCGCCCATAAATCCGCGAGCACGCTTGCCGCTTCGAGCGCCGCCGCCTCAGACTCCGCCATCCTGAAACTCTCCTCTAAGCTAAAGCCATTAAAATCCGAAATAGCCCGTGGCGGAATAGCCGGTGCTGGTGGCGGCGCGTTTTTCTGTAAAGCGCGCTAAGGCATCCAGCACGTCGCGGCACAGCTCGCGCTCTGCATCGCCGCGACTGGCGACATCACGCAGGGCGACGGCCATCTGCAAGAGGTCGCGGTGTTCGGGCGCGGCCTGTAACTCTCTGAGCCATTGTCGCAGGCCCTCGCCGCTGCTGCTCTGTGCCCCCGCTCCCTCCTGCGCGCCCGCCGTGCCCTTCGTCGAATGCTCGAAGAGCGTCTCGATGAGCCCGGCGGATTCGTGTGCGTCGACGAGCGTGGCAATCGCGTCCGCAAAGTGCGCGGCCTGATCCATCTCGTCGGGAGTGAAAGGCTTGTAGGGCGGGTCACCTTCGCGGTTGACGAACTCAAGCACGCCGACCATCTCGCCCTCAACGCGCAAAGGTGTCGCGAGAATGGTCTGTGTGGAAAAGCCCACGGCGCGATCAACCTCCGCGTAGAAGGTCTCTTCCTGCGCCACGTCGGCGACGGCCATCGGCTGCCCGCTCGAAAAAACAAAACCGGCAATGCCCTTGCCGGGAGGAATACGCAGCGTTAAGAGTTTGTCCGCGACCTCGCCGATGGCGACCAGAAAGCGCAGGCCTCCCTCGTTGCCGTCGCGCACGAGCACGCTGGCTTCGTCTGAGCCGACCGATTGTGCGGCCAGACGCAGGAGGTTTTCGATGGAGCGCTTGAGGGGCGAGGTCAGGGCGTGGGCCATCTCGACGGCATTGATGGTCGCGCGCAGTTGCGCCTCAAAAGAGTCTGCCGTTTGTCCAGACCTCTTCCTGCTCCTCTTTTTCGCGGGGGCTGTGGAATCAGGTTTCTCTGTTTTATCCATAGTCTTTACCCAGTCGTCAGTATCAGGGGAAACGCGCCGGGCGAGCCGAATCCGGCGAAGGGACGGCAAGCGGCGCGCGCATTGTACAGGATGCCGGCCCATTTTTCACACCCGCTCGCGCCGCGCCGCGCGTGTGCATGAGCAAGGGAAGAGTGTGCGGCCCTGTAAAACTATTCGCCCCGACACACAACCTTGCTCGCGCACGGCGCATCCGTTACTATGCTTATGGGGACGACCCTCTCAAGCTTTCGTAGAGGTCGCTCGCCAAAAGTCGCGTTCGCGCGTCCCGTTAAGCGCGCCTTAATCCTGTTATTTTTCCAAGAGGCTTCAGAGCAGTGAAGAACAGAATTTCTCTTGCCCTCGCGACGTTACTTTTCGTCGCCATCTCGCTCCCCGTTTTCGTTTCGGCACAGAATCAAGGCAGCAGCGTCAGCCCGTCCAAGCCTTCTACGCCTTCGACCGGGACATCGATCCCACGGCGCACACGCGCCACACGCCTGCCCTCTGATGCCACGGCCAACACCGAGCAGGACTTCGCCGAAGCCCTGACGATCATTCAGGAAAACTATATCGACGGCAATAAGCTCGACTATAACGCCGTCTTCAAGTCGTCGATCATAGGCATGCTCCGCTCGCTCGACCCGCACTCGAACTACTACGACCGCGAAGAGTTCGATGAGATGAAGACCGACCAGCGCTCGGAATACTTCGGCATCGGCGCATCCATCGGCAACCAGCGTCGCGGCGAGCAGACGGAGACCTACATCCTTGCGACCTTCGAGGGTTCGCCCGCGGCGAAGGCCGGGCTGGTCTTCGGTGATCGCATCGTCGAAGTCAACGGCGAGAAGATGAGCGGCAGGCCCTCTCTGGACGTGCGCGACCGCATACGCGGCCCGCGCGGCTCCGTCGTCAAGATTACGGTCGAGCGCGCCTCCAACGCGCGCCTTGAAACAGTCGAGATTACGCGCGACGCCGTACCGCAGCCTTCCATCCCGGACGCATACTTCCTCAGGCCCGGCGTCGCCTACATAGACATGACGCGCGGCTTCAACTATACGACCGCCGACGAGCTGGAAGATAAGCTGGAAGCCTTGCGCGAGAAGGGTATGACCTCGCTCGTGCTTGATCTGCGAAATAACCCCGGCGGATTTCTCGATCAGGCCGTGCGGGTGGCGAGCAAATTCCTGCAGCGCGACCAGCTTATCCTGACGCAGAAAGGGCGCACAGACCAGCGCCCTTATCGCGCCAACAATAACGGTCAAACAGACCCGACGCCGCTCGTTATCCTCGTCAACGGCAACACGGCATCCGCTTCGGAGATCGTGGCGGGAGCGATGCAGGATCACGATCGCGCGCTCATCGTCGGCGAGACCAGCTTCGGCAAGGGATTGGTGCAGGGCATCTGGCCGCTCGAATACGGGGCGGGGCTGACGCTCACCTCCGCCAAATACTACACACCGTCGGGCCGCTTGATTCAGCGCGACTACTCAAACGGCGGCTTCTACGATTACTACACACGCGGCGGTTCTACGCGCCAGGAACAGCAGGCTCAGCAGGCGAAGCCCTCAGGCCCGGAAAGCCGCACAGATACGGGGCGCGCCGTCTATGGCGGCGGCGGCATCTCGCCCGACGAAGTGGTCAAGCCGCGCACGATCAGCACCGTGCAGAATCGTCTTCTGAATCCGCTCTTCTTCTTCACACGCGAGCTGGTCAACGGTCGCATACAGGGCTTCGACCAGTACAAAGTGCAGCGCGTGATTGACTATAACCGCGAGCTTCAGCCGACGGACTTCCCCGTCACGGATGCGCTCTACAAAGCGTTCAGGGAATTCCTTACAACTGACCCGGCGTGGAAGCCCCTGGTGGCTATCGTTGACCGCAATCGCTCTTTCGTTGAGCTTCAAATGCGATACAACATCACGACGGCAGCCTACGGCAGCACCATCGCGGCGCGCGTCTTCATCCTCACGGATGATCCGCAGGTCGCCAAAGGCGTTGATGCTCTCCCGCGCGCGCGCGACCTGGCCCTCAACGCCCAGCGGGCAGCACGCAAAGAGCCTTAGCAGGAAGGCGAAAGTAAAAAGGTAAAAGGCAAAAGTGAAGAAGCTTGAATGCTTTCTCACTTTTGCCTTTTACCTTTTTACTTTCGCTTTTTTTATTCGCCTCCGGTTTCACTGTGCGGGCTGTCGACGGGCTTGGATTCGGGCGAGCCCTTCTGGCGCAGGAAGATGGAGAGGACGACCAGCATGAAGACCGAGAGGAACTCGCTCTGCCAGTTCTGTAGAGATTCAAACCAGAACCGCGAGGTTGCCATATACTCCAGCGTCGAGACGGAGGGCGAGCCGTGCAACATCTGCTCGTGACTGTAGAGCCGCGCGCCGCCCGCAGCGTGCAGGGCGAAGGAGATAAGAAAGAGCAGGAACAGCGCGAGGCTCAGCGAGTTCTCGTAAACTTTGAGGACAAAGCCGCCGCTCCGCACCGGCCAAGGAGCATCTTTCTTCTTGTGCCCGGCCTTGGATGGCTCTTTGTCCACAGCCTCCTTTTCGTCAAGCTTCTTGGATTCGGGCGACCCCTTCTGATAGAGAAAGGCTGTCAGGAGTACGTAAGCGCCCATCTGTAGAAACTCGCTCTCCCAGTTCTCAAAGATCGCCTCGACGAAGTGACCGTTTCCCAGATACTCGACGTAGCCTATGCTCGCCTGCCCGTGATCTTTCTGATCGTCGTTGTACTCATGAAAGCCCATGATGCTCTGGCCCACCACGGACAAGAGGAATAGGCTGAACATCACAATCGAAAGGCCGTTTTCGCGAAGTATGCGCCGCATCTGATTCCTTCCTATGATCGAATGATTGAAAAGCCTGCTGTTCTTTATCCGGGGGTTGAGTGATGGAGCAATAACTGCCCCTCAGTTTTTGCGCGCGAACTGCTGGGCCTGCGGCTGTGGTTTCGATTCCTCGCCGTGTGCCTGTCTAAGCTCGTCAAGGTCAAACTCCGTGGACTCTCTGGTGTCTGCCTTAAGCACTGTCTTCATCAGTTCCAGCGCATGCCGGTTTTCTTCCTCTGTGTTGGAGGCGACGCAATCCGAAGGGACGACCAGATGAAAATCACGCATGTAGGCGTCGTTGGCTGTGAAGAGGACGCAGATGTTGCCCGCGAGGCCCGTCAGGATCAACGTCTTCGCCTGAAGGTAATCGAGCAGCGTGTCCAGAGTGGTCGAGAAAAAACCCGAGTGCTTGGGTTTGAGGACGAAGTAGTCGTCCTCGTCGGGCTTCAATTGTCGGACGAACGGCTTCCCGCGCACGTCCTCTTCGAGGCAGTGCTTCAGCAGTTTGTTGAAGTCCGATTGCCACCTGCCGAAATTGTCGTTGACATAAATGGTGGGAACCCCTTCATCCTTGGCCCGCCGTTTGAGCGCGGCTATCCTGGGGGCTATCGGCAGCGCGTGCTTCAAAAGCTCGTCGCCGCCTTCAAACTCAAGGTCGTTGATAACATCGATCAACAACAGCACGACATCCGCTTTATCAGGGACATTCCCGTGCAAATCCTCATTCTTCGCCGGCATGCTTTTATTCCCCCCCCGCACGTCTCGATCAAAAAACAGTTTACCACCTGCAACTCCGTTAGGACATGCATATAAGCTCAAAGATAAAAGGAGACCGCCCCGGCCACGAAAGGCCGCGACGGTCTCTAAATATCACATGGGCGGCTGCCGCGAAAACTCAACTCGCGCCCGCCACCTCATGCTCGCGCAATAAGGCCACGACTTCTTCATCGCCCGTCTCAAGGGCCATGGAGAGAGGGGTCTGCCCGTCGTCCATGCGGGCCTGAACGTCCGCGCCGTGGGCCAACAACAGCCTGACCATTTCGGCCTGCCCGTTGTGCGCCGCCTGATGCAGCGGCGTCACGCCCGACTCCTGCCGCGCATTGACGTTAGCCCCATGGGCCAGCAGCGCTTCGGCGATCATGGTCTGGCGGCGAGACACAGCCGAGTGTAGAGGGGCGACGCGCTGCGCGTTTCTGGACGCGGCATTGACATCGGCTCCACGCTCGATCAGCAGACTTGCGACCGCCCCCTGGCAGAAGAAAGAGGCCAGACCGAGCGGCGTAAATCCGTCGTCCGCATACTCGTTCACCAACTCGGGCCGGGCTGCGAGGATTTCCTCGACCCTACCGGCGCGCCCGACCGCCGCCGCTTCAAAGATATCAAGGGCCGCGCCCCTCTCTATCAAGGCGTCGGCAATCTCGTTGCGGCCATAGTAGGTCGCCAGCAACACCGCCGACACGCCGTTCTCGTTCCTCGACCCTGCAAGCTGCGGGTCGGCGTCGAGCATCTCATGCACCCTCGCGACATCGCCCGTCTTAATAGCCTCGATTATTCCCTCGTTGGCGCTCATCGAAAAGTCTCCTTATGATTTAGAGTCTCTAACAAAACCCCCGTGGCGGAATCGAACAGGGATGGACAGAGATTATCAGGATGAAAACCCGAAAGCATCAATGAATGCTTCAAAGCATTATCTTTATCCTGACCATCTGCGGCCCGTCCCTGTTAATCTTTCTTCTCACGCTCCCGGTGTTTCGTCAGGCGCTCCTGAATTTCGACATCCCATGCTTTATCTAAACCGCCTACGCGCGCTCTTATTGCGGCTCGCTGCTCGGCTCAAGGATGCCGAAGACATTACCTTCCGTGTCCTGACAGTAAACGAGGTCGCCGACGCCCGGTATGGTCGTCTTCGGCACGACCTCCTTGCCGCCGTGCTGCGTAACTTTGGCGACGAACTCGTCGACGGACGGGACATCAATAGTGTTGACGTAATTGACCTGCCCCTCGCGTTTGAAGATGCCGCCGTTGATGCCGGGCTGGTCGTCGCCGCCCGTAGAGATGAGCCTGTAGTCTTTCGGCCCTCCCCATTTCTGTATGTTCCAGCCAAAGACGCTCTCGTAAAACTGACTGGCGCGATCAGGGTCGTCCGCGCTCACCTCGAAATGAATTACTCTGGGCATATTCGATAGTCTCCTTTGTGCTTGATGCTTCGATTTACTTGGCGGCGGGGTTCATGGATTCGTGCCCGTGAACGACGCGCCATATATTGCCCTGCTTGACGTAAACGGTCGTCATCTTGCCCGTGTAGTTAATGGGCTGACCGCCCATCGTGCCTGATACGGAACTGTTGTAGGTCAGTATGGCTGTGTCGCCGTAGACCTGCACGCGCGGGTTGTACATCTGGACATCGTTGAACTTGAAAATCTCCGCATACTGCTCGAACTTCGGCAGAAAGTTGGTCTTCGGCTCGACATCCAGATACGGGCTCATCGGGCTGAAGTAGGTCGCATCATCTGACAGAAAGTCCGCGTAGAAAGCTTTATCCTTACGCTGCCATGCCTCGACAGACGCTTTCTCGCGGGCGATGATCTGGCTGGCGATTGTTTGTTGTTCTGTGGCCGTAGCTTTGGTCGCGGCATGGAGGCCGGCGACCATGCCGAGCGCAACCAGCAGTAGAAGGATCAGCGAGACGTGCTTTTTCATAAATCTGCTCCTTTCGGTATAGCGCGAATGATAAAGACGGTTTCGCTCATCAATTCGCGAAGCGTGCTTCATAAAGAAAGAGAAGCACAGGCGTCTGGCCGCGAAGCCAAACCGGAGCGAGGATAGATTTTTCGAAGCGAGGTGACTGCTACTACTGACTGAGGAGGGGCAGGGAAGTTATGAGCCCTGCAATTTAACCAGCGAGAGGGTTGCGCCCGCCGGGTCGTTGATGACGCAGAAGCGCCCGACGTTGGGGATGTCTGTCGGCTGCACGCAGACCTTCCCGCCAAGCTCTTCGACCTGCTTCGCCTTGGCGTCAACGTCATCAACCGCGACGTAAGCCATCCAGTGCGAAGTAGCGTCGCCGTACTCCGGCCCCATCTGGTACATGCCGCCCACCTCCTGACCACCCGCGACGATCTCGGTGTAGATCATCCCGGCGGCCTCAGACTCTTTGAGCTTCCAACCGAAAAGCTCCGTGTAGAACTTCCTGGCCCCTTCGAGATTGGTCGTCGCCAGTTCGTTCCAGCAGAAGGTTCCTGTCGCGGGTGCTGCGTGTGCGTGTGCTGTTTGCTCAGCCATTGTTTTCTCCTCGTTCTCAAATATGGAATGACGGTCTCCGGCGAGACCCGTTTTATGCGAGGCGTTAAACTTACGGCGAGGGACAAAAAGAAAGGTGAGCCGCGCGGTTGCCCGCCAGCCCACCTTTCCTTTCAAAGACAACCCTGCTTGTTCGACTTGGCGCGAGGGGTGACCCTATGTGTTTGTTCTGATACTTGTTCGGCTCTTAATGCGCGGCGAGCCACTCACTGAAAACTTCCGACTCTTCCTGCTTGCCAGACCAGCGCGCGCGATTCTTGCCCGTCAGGGCCAGAACCATCGCCTGATGCTGACCGGCGCGGTCGCCGAGTCGCTCAAAATAGTTGTAAAGACGATCTATCTTCTGCACACTTTCGCGCGCCGCTTCCATAGTCTTGAAGCTGAGCACGTTGCGGAAGAAGCGCGAGTAGACGTTCTGCTCGCGGGCCGTCGTCGTGTAAAGATCGAAGTAACCTGTAATCAGTCCTGCGCCCTGCAAGACCTGTGCGACGTATGAGGGGCGCGCGGCGACGCGGCGCACGATCTGCGCGATGTCCGTCGTGCCACTCTCGTAAAGCTCTATGATCTGCTCTTTCTTGGAGCGCGGCTCGTCCGCCGCCGCCGCAGCATCTGCTTCGCCCGTACGCTCAGGCTTAATCGCAGGCTCTTCGGCATACTCAAGCTCCAAAGTCAGAGGCTTCATCTCCTTGAATAGTTCTTCCGTCATCATTTCCTTGTACCTCCCCGAGGCTGCAAGAGTAAGCAGAGTGAGCAGCCCTGCTGTTTCGAGACTGCTCACCGCTCACCACCCGCTTAGCTTGCGCGGCGCATCTGGCCCGCTTCCGTCTGTAGACCCTTCAGATGGTCTATGAAGGAGGACGCGGCGCGCTTCGACAGCTCGTCCGTCTTGCAGCGCAACACGGTCTGGCACTCTTCCTCGACATCAACACCGGCCTCGCGCGCCAGAGCGCGAATCATGCCGAGCTGCTTCGGCGTGACGAGGTCAGTCATCGACTTGGCGAGAGGATCGCGCGGGAACTGGCCCTGGGGAGCAGCGCCCTCCTTCTCGATCACTTCCGTCTCCCGCTGGTAAAGCTCGCGAGCGATGCCGAATTTCACGGCAGCGCGCTTCAAAGCATCATGCTCTGCCTTCTTAATACCCATCTCGCTCTCGGCTGTGCCCGTGCCGACGCCTTCGCGCGTCACGCCGTCAATCGTAATCGCGGCTGTGACGGCAACCATGTCGCCGATCTGCGTAACGTTGCGCACCGAGTGGGACCACGTCGGCGTGACGCGATCAAGAATGTCAGCGACCGCGTGCCACTCGACGTACTCGACCATGTGAGTATTGCCGGAGCGGTCTGTCCAGCCCTCGCGTGTCTTGACGACGCTCGGGTCAAACTGCTGGCGCAAAGCGCGCAGCGTGTTGGTGAAGGCCAGCGGAACAACGGGAGCGACCCCGTCCGCCACCGCGGTCATCTGACCAATCATTTCGTTCTCCGTCATCTCAGCGATGGCGGTCTTCTCTTTCTGCTTGTTCATTTCATGCTCCTCAATGTCTATGTGCTTCGCGAGCGCTCGAATATTGGAAACGTCATCCGTGTTTTCCGTCACGGTTGCGGCTTCCGCCATCTCTTCGCGCTCCCGTTCGGAGCGGACGAGCCGTTCGGCTACGTTAAGAGCCTTCCTGCTCGCACGCTTCTCGGATGCGTTTGTGTTTGTGTTGGGCTCTACAGCAACTGGCGCTGCAGCTGCCGCCTCCGTCGAAGCGACAGGCTCGGTGACCGGCTGCTGTTTGGTGACTGCTTCCGTATTCTTCGCCAGAAGCGAATGCTTGACCGCGAGAATGTGCTCGCAGCGGAACGAGGCGTCAGTGCTCGCCTGCTCCTCGTATTCGAGGCAAGAGCAGCGAACCTTTCCCGTATCATCACGCCAGACCTCGTAGCTGGACTTGCGCCCGCGCAAGGTCGGCGTCGCCACGCGAAAGCGGTCGCCTTCACGCGTCACCAATCCCATAGCGGCAATGCCTTGCGCGCGCTTGTCGCGCAGGATTGCTTTCCTGTCGGTGGTTGCTGTTGCTACGTTGGCTGACATGGCTCTTGACCTCCAAAAATCCTTCAGGCCGCGCGCTCGGCGGGCATCTCATTAATGGCCGCGATGGGCTGTGTGGACTGCGGCTTCTGTGTCGCCGCGCCGCGTTCGTTCAGACGCTGCTCAAGGTCCGTGATGCGTGCTTCGAGTTCTTCCACGCGACGACCATGGGCGTGCACCGTCTTGAACAGGCTGTCGAATGTCTCCCAGATAAAGTCGCTCACTTCTTATTTCCTTCGTTTTCTACAGGACGTTTCATTCTCCTGTTTCATACGTGAAACAGTGTACCATTGTTCCCGTCTTGTTGCAAGTATAAAACAAAGTCTTGCATCTAAAATTTTCCTGTGATATGGTCTGGGTGTGAAATGGGCGCGGCGAGGCCCTTGAGGGCAATCGAGTCCGCGCCGGAAGGAGGCCATAAGTGGCACAATCAAAGAACTTAGTAAATACCGTCGAGCTTGGACGGGCAATTCAGCGCAAGCGGCAGGAGCAGGGCTTGAGCCTGCGTGACGTTGCGGATGAAACAGGTGTTTCAGCCTCTACGCTCTCGCGCATAGAAAATGGCACGGGCAAGCCGGACGCAGACAACATCGCGCGTCTGACCAACTGGCTCGACGTTCCTATGGAGCGCATCATGGGCGGGCGTCAGGCGGAGGGTGAGGACGCTGCGGTCGTCTATTTCCCGCACGAGTCCACGCCGGAGATCGTCGAGGCTCACTTAAGAGCCGACCGCAATCTCACGCCGGACACGGCCAAGGCGCTGTCAGAGTTGTTCCGCGTCGCTTACCAGCAGTTCAGCCATCCGGGCGAGGACGCGCGCAGCAAGCGTCGCAAGTAAGGCGCGCGCCAGCGCTTTACAAGCCTCAAAAGAGTGTAGTCTTCTCAGACGGGAGACGAATGGCCGCGTTGTAATCTTGCAGCGCGGCCATTTTGGCTGCCTGCCATCGGCTTTATTCGCGCTCTGAAAAAGTGAAATAAAGGGAAGTGCAGGGTATAATCGAAAGCGTGAGCGAACAGGTCTTACCCCCGACACAAAAGGGACAGTATTACGAGTTGCGCGCCATGGGCTTGCGCGAGTTCGCAGGGCTGCGCCGCGACGACGAGCCGCTCGACCCTTTTGATCTGGCGGACTTCGCCAAGCTGATGGTCGTGGATTTTGAGAAGATACAGGGGCTCTCGCCGGAGACGCGCGAGCATCTGCTGGGCACTGGCTCCGGCTCATGGTCTGGCGGGACGTGCTCGCGACCGCTGCCCAACGGCTGGCGGTTGGTAATCCTCAACCCTAAGCATGGGGTGCAGCGCAACAACGCGACCTTGATGGAAGAGGTCTGTCACGTCTTTCTGGGCCACAAGGCGAATCGCTTACACATCATCGCCGAGAACAAGCAGGGCAAGACTGTTTCTCGCGATTACAACGATGACGATGAAGAGGCCGCTTACGCCGTCGGCGCGGCGGCGCTCGTTCCTTTCGCGGCGCTGCGCCGTTTTGTGCTCAAGGGCAAAACCTCTAAAGAGATCGCGCAGCATTTTAACGTCAGCCGCGAGCTGGTCGAGTATCGCATGAAGGTGTCGCGCCTCTGGTCAGAGTACAAGTCGCGACACGAGGAAGAGTTGCGGCAACGCTACGAGCAGAACGGTTACGGACGCTTCGCTCGCGCGTAAGGCAAAAGTAGAAAGGTAAAAGGCAAAAGTGGCGGCGTGAGCTTTACTTTTGCCTTTTACCTTTCTACTTTTAGCTTCTATGGAGCACCCGAGCCGAAACAAAGAGCGGCTGCGTCGGCTATGCGAAGAGATTAAGAGCCGCCTCGATTATCGTTCCTTCTATCAACACTACTGCCCGGAAGCCGCGCGCATCTCCGGCCCTCGTCTTCACACGAAATGTAACATCCCATCGCACGCGCACAGCGGTAAAGGAAATCCCAGCCTTTCGGTCGATCTGGTGCGCGGTCTCTTTCATTGCTTTTCGCGCGACGAAGGCGGCGACGCGATTCGTTTTTACGAGCTGATGCACGGGGCCTCTTTCGCGCGCGCGGTCAGGGAGATGGCGCGAGAGCTTGGGCTCGACGACGGGCAGCGCTCATTGGCCTTTCGCGCCGCGCCGGATGTGGATGAGCCGGAAGCGCAGGCGCTCGCCCCTCTCGCGCCAGAGCGTATGGGCGCGGTGTGCGAGAGTTTTCTGGAAGCCTGCCGCCGCGAAGATCAGACGGAGGGGTTAAGCTATCTGGCGCGGCGAGGGATCGATGCCGGAACAATGAGGCGCGCGGGCGTCGTCTATTTCCCTCGCCGCTCTTACCGTCGCGTGATGCGGCACATGCTCGACAGCTTTGCGCTCGAAGAGTTGCAGCAGAGCGGTCTCTTCAACGCGCGGGTGCACCTGACCTTTTATCGACATCGACTGTTATTTCCGTTCTACGTTGAGGGCCGGCCCGTTTACTTGCAGGCGCGCACGACCGCCGCGGGCGTAGAGCCGCGCTGGCACAACATGCGCGGCGGCGTGCCCTCTCTCTACAACGCGGACGCTTTGGCCCGGCAGTTGAGCGGCGAGGTCGTTTATCTGGTGGAAGGCTTTACGGATACGCTCACGCTTCTGGCGCACAGGTTCACGGCTGTCGGGCTTGTCGGCGCGGGCGGATTCAGGGAGGAGTGGCTCGCGCCGCTGGCGCGTTTTCGTGTGGTCGCTGCGCTGGATGCTGATGCGGCGGGCCTGCGCGCGACCTTGCGCTATCAGGAGATGTTCAGGGCACGCGGGATTGAGCTCGCACGCCTTGAATTGCCATCGGATGTCAACGATTTCTTCCGCAACCGCCCGTCAGCCGCCCTTGAGTTTGCCCTCATGACCGAAGCAGCGCTTGAAGAAAAAGGATGAAGGCGGAAGGATGAAGGATGAAGTAAATGCTTTCAAGAACGAACAGCATTCTTTTCATCCTTCCGCCTTCCGCCCTGCCGTTTAGTAGGCGACGAACGGGTCGGTTTCGACGCGTTTGACGCGAATGCCGTTGATGGTGTTCGGCAAGGTGGGCCTCACGCCCGTGGTGCGATCAACGTAGACGACGATGACGGCTTCATCCGGGTTGCTCTCGGATTGGCCCACGCCGACGCCGATGACCGACGGACGCGACATCAGATCATTCTTGCGCGACTCCATCGCCTGTGTCGCGCGTTCGGCGGCCTGTTCCGGTAATTCACGCATTTGGTCTCCCGAGGCGGAAGTCGTACCGCCTGCCGCCGTCGCTCCGGCTGTGCCGCAGGTAGTGCCGACAAAGCTGATGTTTTTGCCGAGCGCCGTGCTGACTTTGGACAGCACCTGACCAATCGGGTTGCCGATGGTGGTGGTGCTGCTGCCGGCAAAGAGGAGCGCGACCGGCTGGTGGCAGCTATCGTTTGTGACGATCAGCGAGCCGGAGTCGCCGCCAGCGCTAAACGTCGAGCTGTTGATGACCACCTGATTGGTGTAGGAAACGTTCGTGCCCCTGTTGCTGCCGCACTCTGTAGTGTACTTGACCGTAACGCTGGAGTTGATCGAGGAGATCGTGCCGGTCTGAAAGCCGGTGGTGCGACCGCTCTTGGCGACGCCGAGGCCGACCGCCGCGTTACGCACGATGCTGCTGGGAACGCCTATGTCTTCGATGTAGCCTGTGGCGTCCATCTGCCCCGTTCTCAGTTGCGCGATGGCCGCATCAACGTTACTGCCAAGCTGCGGAGCGACAGTGAAGTCAGCGACGATGGTGGCAATCTGACAATTACTGTCAATCAAGCCCGGTTGCGAGATGTCATCGCCGGCCACGGCTTTATCTCCGATTGCCAGTACGTGGTTGTTACTGAGAATATAGTTGACGCCGCTCGTGTCCTGAACGAGCGAGCCAAGCGTGCCGCTGCAACAGTAGCGACGGCTGATGTCTTTGACATTACCGCCGGAGACGCCGAAATGCTGGTTGCGAATCCTGTGGTTTGGCCCGTTGTCAGCCGAGCTCGGGGTGGTGAGAAGGGGAGCGCCGACGAGGAACGCGAGCACAACTGTGACGAGCGCGAAGTACTTGAAAGTATTCATTGATACACCTTTCTTTAGAGGGTCATGGCTCCGTTAACGCGCGAAGCGGGGTTAACATTATGAGATAGGAACCGGGGCAGGTGCCTCTCTGTTTGTAATCATTTCGGAGTTCTGGCCGGTCTGCCGCTGGCGAATGTCCATCCAGTGGCGTCAATGCCGGTAAGGATCGGATTGATAAGCAGCTTTTACGCTAAATCGGGCGACGAGTCAATGAATTTTTGTACGAGAAGTCGTATCTCTCCCAAGCCGGGCGCTCAGAATCCGCTCGCCGGTCGAGGCCGAAGAGCGTGCCCTCGACCTCAACACCACGGCCAGCTTTAGGCTTAGCCCTTTCCTAACCGAGCGGGTATAATCATGCATTAGCGCGCGGTTTGGCATCCATGCATGGATCAAAAAAGGAACGCGCACAAGACGTTTCAGAGAAGGATTATGGTCGAGCCGATGAAAGAAGCTGTAGCTCCGATGAAGGGCCTGACGGTCACGGACAAGCTGCGTCTGCTTCTGGACATCACCAAGAAGATCAGCAGCTCTCTGGACCTGCAGGAAGTGCTGCACATGGTGATGGACACGCTCGACTCTTTGATCCCATACGACGCTGCCGGCATCTACGTTATCAAGTGCGACAAGCGGCGCGCACGCGACGGCGAGCTCGCGGAGTCGGCCTGCGTTTTCCGCACGGAGGCCGTGCGCGGCTACGACATAGACGACCTCAAAGACCTGCGGCTCAAGATGGGCGAAGGTATCATCGGTCATGTGGCGCTGACGAGCGAGCCCGTCATCTCGCCGGACGTACGCAACGACCCGCGCTACGTCAACGCGCGCGAGGAGACGCGCTCGGAGATGGTCGCTCCCATCATCTCCAACAACGAGGTCGTAGGCGTCTTCGACCTCGAAAGCGATCAGCTCAACGCTTACACGGAAGATGATTTGCAGATACTGCTGCTGCTCGCCTCGCAGGTCGCGATCATCATCGAGAAGGTCATGCTGCACGAGCAGCTGGTGGAGAAGAAGCGGCTTCAGGGGCAGCTCGAAGTCGCGCGCGAGGTGCAGCTTGAGCTGCTTCCGGCCTCAGACCCCAAGCTCGAAGGCTTCGACATCTGCGCTTACAACTACTCGACCGAGGAAGTTTCCGGGGATTACTACGACTGGGTCAGCATCTACGAAGACCAGATCGGGCTGGTCATCGCGGACGTGTCGGGCAAGGGCGTCCCGGCGGCGCTGCTGATGGCTTTCCTGCGCGCCAGTCTGCGGGCGGCCATACACATAGGCTACGCGCCGCACATCTCCATGACTAAGGTCAACTACCTGCTCTGGGAATCCATCGAGCGTAACCAGTTTGTGACAGCTTTCTACGGCGTGCTGGACGCTTCCAACAAGACGCTGGCCTACACCAATGCCGGGCACAATCCGCCGCTCTTGATGAACGCCGACGGCAGGGCACGCTTTATAGAACACGGCGGACTTCCGCTCGGCATGTTCAGGTCGCCGCGCTATTACGAGTATTACCTGCCGATTGATACCGGACAAACCATTGTCCTCTATACGGATGGGGTGACGGAGGCGCTCAATGCGGCGGGCGAGGAATACGGGCGCGACCGCATGGAGCAGGTCGTGAGAGAGGGCCGGAATGCGAGCGCCAGAGAGTTGATCGATCTTCTTTATCGGGACATTCTTCGTTGGACGGACGGGCGCGGCTCGCACGACGACATGACCTTTTTTATCATCAAGGCCATTTATTGAAGGAAACGGACGGGCGCGCCTCATCAACACTCTCTGAGCGCGCGCCCGCCGCCTTTTGGAAATCTACTGATGGTTTGTAAAACCTAGTGCGTCGTCAAAGAATTATGCGCATGGTCGCCACCCGGCGCGAGCGGCGCGCGGTAATCTCCGAAGTGAAATGCAGCTTCGGAATCTGCAAAAGCGTAGACATCAAAACCGTATGCATCGAGATACGCCACCAAATCATCGGGCGAGAGGAGAAACAGCGAGGGCGAATGACCCGCTTCGGCTCGAATTTCCAGCAGGCGCTCAATTACTTCCAACGGAGCAAAGCATCTTACAGGGTCTCTGTATGTTGCCATAACCTCTAGCGCCTCTCTTTCGTCAAGGTCTGGGGACGCCGCTTGAACGAACGGGACATCCCCGTCTTGCATCCATTTTGATGTACGCTTTTTGTGTTGCGGTTGTTCGCTGAGGAGATTTATTTTCGGTCACGAAGCCATACTGAAACCTTGGCGAGGCTTTCAACGAATTAAGAGATAAACGGAGAATTCCAAGATGAATCGTCGCACATTTGTCCGCCACTCTCTGGTTGCAGCGACCACGGGCGCAGCCGTCACGACGCTGGCGGGCACGAATCTGGCGAAAATCACCGCCCCGCCCGCTGCCGCCGCCGCCGTTGCTTCCGCGGCGCGTCGTCCGCTCAGTTCCGTCGGCGGATTCACCTTCGCGCGCCTTCGCTACGGTTCCGGCAACTGGGACGCAGACCCTAAGATGCCCTCCAACCTGCTCAACTCGCTGGTCGAATACACCTCCGTGCGCGTTGACCCGAACGAGCGCATACTGGATGTCGGCTCGGCCAGCATCAGCGATTATCCTTTCCTATACATGACGGGCAATAAGCTCGTGCGCTTCACGGACGCCGAGCGCGCCAACCTTCGCCGCTATCTACGGCAGGGCGGTTTCCTCTTCGTCGACGACTGTAACCACGACGTGGACGGAACATTCGCCAGGACGTTCGAGACAGAGATCAGGGCCGTGCTTGACCGCCCCGAGGATGCCATGCGTAAACTGCCGAACTCGCATCCTCTCTATCGCTCATTCTTCGAGTTCAAGGAAGGCCCGCCAGCCACCTCACACGAGCTTAACGGCTGGGGCGACGACCTTGTGCACGATTACCTGAAGGCGATAGAGATCGACGGGCGCATCGGCGTCCTCTACTCGAACAAGGACTACGGCTGCGAGTGGAACTACGATTGGACGAACAAACGATTCTCCACTAAGGACAACACGCGCTTCGGCGTCAATATCATCGTCTACGCGCTCACACACTAGGAAAGCAGTGACGAGTGACAGGTGAAGCGTGACAGGATAAACCCGCAGGCTTGAAGGCCGGCGGCTCGTCTCCTGTCTCTGCTCGTCACTTGCCACTCGTCACTTGTCACTGATTTTATGAGTACACCACCCACCAATCCTCAGGGGGCGACAACTGCCGTAAGTGGAGCGCCGCCGAATCTTCTTCTCACGCTCAAAGCCATGTTGAGTGTTTCCGACAAGGTCAGCGACCTGATCTTTTCGCCGGGACGCCCGCCGCAGGTCGAGCTGGTGGGGAAGCTGCAACCGGTGGCGACGCCGGGCCTGGAAATGCTGACCCCCGCGCACACGGCGAGCATCGCCAAGCTGATCCTCGGCAATCACCAGCAGGCCGCCCTTAACCTTGAGAAAAACGGTTCCGCCGATCTCTCCTTCAGCGCGCCCGGACTCTCGCGCTTTCGCGTCAATATCTTTATGCAGCGCGGCACGCATGCCATCGTCATGCGCGTCATCCCGTCGCGCCCGCCGCGCTTTGAAGACTTCGACCTGCCGCCGCAGTTGCGAGACATCGCCGAGCTTAAAAACGGAATCGTGCTCGTCACCGGCCCGACCGGCTCAGGCAAAAGCTCCACGCTCGCCGCCATCATAGACCTCATCAACGAGACGAAGTATTACCACATCGTGACCATCGAAGACCCTATAGAGTTTCTGCACCAGCACAAGAATTCGACCGTCCACCAGCGCGAGCTTCATTCCGACACGCCGGATTTCGCGCTCGCCCTGCGCGCGGCGCTGCGCCAGGCTCCGAAGGTCATACTCGTCGGCGAGATGCGCGACCGCGAGACCATAGAGGTCGCGCTCGAAGCGGCGGAGACGGGTCACCTGGTGCTTTCCACTCTGCACACGATTGATGCTTCAAAGACGGTCGACCGCATCATCGGCGTCTTCCCGAAAAACGAAGAGCCCGCGATACGCAAGCGTGTGGCCCAATCCTTTCGCTATATCGTCTCGCAGCGGCTCATCCCACGCTCGGACGAGCGCGGGCGCGCCGCCGCCGTCGAAATCCTTAAATCAACGACGCGCACGAAGGAGTATATAGAGAAGGGGGAGGCCGAGGGCAAATCGCTCATCGACGCGATGGAGCAGGGCGAGCACGAGGGCATGCAGACCTTCGACAGCGTTTTGGAGGAGATGATTCGCAGCGGCGTTGTCAAAAAAGATGTCGCGCTGCCTTACGCCTCGAACCCGAACAACCTGCTCCTGCGCCTCGCAGACTTCGGCGGGACATCAGGAGCAAATCCAACCGCCGGGCAATCAGCGCCGCAGGCCGTGCCCGCGAATGATAAGGATTCGATGATCGATATCATCGAAAGATGAGGATGAAGCTGGCGGAACTCTTTCATGCAATTGATTAACGAGAGCGAAAAGGCGGCGCAACTGGACACCTTGCAGGAGGCTGTGGCAAGCCTTGAGGGAGAGATTGCAAAGGCCATCATCGGTCAGCGCGAAGTCGTGCGCCAGATTATGATCTCGGTCGCGGCGGGCGGACACTGCCTGCTGCGCGGCGTGCCCGGACTCGCCAAGACCCTGCTCGTCAAGACACTGGCTGAGGCTCTCAGCCTTCGCTTCAATCGCATACAGTTCACACCAGACCTGATGCCTTCGGACATCACCGGCACGGAAGTGATAGAGGAAGACCGCGCGACCGGTCGGCGCGAGGGGCGCTTTATCCGTGGGCCAATCTTCGCCAACATCGTGCTGGCGGACGAGATCAACCGCGCCCCCCCGAAGACGCAGGCCGCTCTGCTCGAAGCGATGCAGGAGAATCAGGTGACGGCGGGCGGCGTGCGCTACCGTCTTGAGCGTCCCTTCTTCGTGCTGGCGACCGAGAACCCGATTGAGCAGGAGGGCACTTATCATCTGCCCGAAGCACAGCTCGACCGCTTTCTCTTCGAGATACGTATCGATTACCCGCAGGCTGATGAAGAGCGGCAGATCATCGCGCAGACGACGGCAAACCGCACGACCGATGTGCGTCCAGTTTTGGACGGCGCACAGCTGCTACGCATACAGGAAGTCGTGCGCGACGTGCCAGCCGCATCAAACATAGTGGACTTTGCGGCGCGGCTGGTGCGCGCCAGCCGCCCCAACACGCCGGAGGCCACCCCTTATGCCAGCGAGCATGTCAGGTGGGGCGCAGGCCCAAGGGCCGGGCAGGCGCTCATTTTAGGAGCTAAGGCGTCGGCGCTTCTGGACGGGCGGGTCGCCGTCGGATTTGATGATGTGCGCCGCGTGGCTTATCCTGTTCTGCGGCATCGTATCCTCCCCAACTTTCGCGCCGAAGCAGAGGGCATCGGCGCTGAAACGATCATCAGTGAGCTGCTACGTGCGACGCCCGAAGACGTTCGCTGAAACTCGCGGCGCGCCCGAGGGAGGCTCACGCCACGCGTCAAAGGGAGAAATTGGATCATGTTGTACTACCGACCCGAAAGATTTCTCTCTCCCCTTCTGATACTGATCTTACTCGGCAGCCTGCTCTGTGCGCCGACGGGCGCGGCCTTCGCTTCGGCACAATCGCGCTCAGGTCGTAAACGGACGCAGGCCAGACAGCGCACCACTCCTTCAGCGCCGCGCGCCAAACCGCGCCGCTCTCAACAAAGAAGGGCGGACGCCGCCGCCAACACCACAGCCGCCCGCCCGCCCGATCAATCAGAGGGCAGTGAGGTTGTCGCGGGCACGACCGTCGACGACGGCGTGCGCGCAGACCTTCCGCTGGAGGGCCGGCTGCGCGTCGAGAATCGTCGCGGCAGCGTGAGCGTAGAGGTATGGAGCGAGCAACACGTCTTAGTCACGGCGCGAATCGCGGGCAAAGCGCCGACACGTTCGCCCGTCGTCATACAGAGAACGGAGAGCCTGCTCAGCATCGGCCTCGTGCGGGCCGCGAGCCGCGCCGCGTCCGCGCGCGTGGACTTGATGCTGCGCGTTCCCGAGCGCGCACGCGCGGAAATCATTACCGCCGACGCAGAGGTCACAGTGCGCGGCCTCCCCACTGCACTCTCTGTGCAAACTACTGCCGGCGACATTTCGTTGGAAGCGCCCCCGGACGCCGACATCACGGCGGAGACGCGCACGGGCAGCATTGACTCGACGCTTCCGACCGTTGGCCCAACAGGCTCAAGCGAGCGGGACTTTCATGCTTCCCTCGGCGCTGGCAGCAAGACCGCCGAGCTGCGCTCGCGCGATGGGAGTATTACGCTCTCGCCCTCGACGACCACGGCTAGAGCGGAACGAACCGGCGGCAGCTTATCCGGCGGCAGCGCCCCGCCGCGCCGGTCAACCGACACGAGCGCGGCGCGAGATGAGACCGGTGAGATTGACGGGCGGCGTCCGCCGTCGCTCGGCGACGCAAATACGGGCACGGCGGGAGCGGGCACGCCCGCTTCTCCCTCCACCGGGCCACAGGAGGTGGACGAAGGCGATATCGTTCGCGTTGACACTGAGCTGGTGACGCTGAACGTGAGCGTTGTTAATCGCGGGAGCAACAGGGGCGTGGCCGACCTTACGCAGAAGGATTTTAAGCTCTACGAGGACGGCGCGGAGCAGGAGATTTCGCATTTCGATTCCGCCTCAGCCCCCTTCAATCTGGTGCTGTTGATTGACCTCTCAGGCTCGACCAAACAGGTCGTCAGTATCATACGCAACGCGGCGCTGCGCTTTGTCGCAGCCGCCAGACCTGCCGATCGCATTGCCGTCGTGACTTTCGCGAACACGCCCCTTGTCGTCTCGCGCCTGACCAGTGACAGGGGTGCGCTGCGCGACCGCATCAATTCGATAGTCGAGCCGCAGGGCAGCACCAAAGTCTATGATTCAATCGCCTTCACCATGGAGGATGTCTTAAAGGACGCAGGGCAGTCGCGACGCAATGCCATCGTCTTGATGAGCGACGGTCTGGACAGCACACTGCCGAACGTGACCGGCGACGGCTCATCGCTTGATTACAGGGAACTGCTCGGACGCGTGCAGGAGTTCGACGGCGTCTTCTATTCGCTGTGGCTCGATACGGAGTATGAAGCCTTAAGCGATCTGGACGTGCAGCCGGAGACAGTCGACCTCGCGCACGACCGCATGAAGGAGTTGTCGGAGGCTGGCGGCGGGATGTTTTATGAAGTGGAGAAACTCGAAGACCTCGCGGGCGCGTACGAGCGCGTCGTCGCAGACCTCGGCACGCTCTACAGCCTTGGGTATCGTCCGACGAACAATGTGCGCGATGGGAAATGGCGGGCCATACGCATCGCGGTCGCGCGCGAGGGCGCGGTCGCACGCGGCAAACGCGGCTACTATGCTAACTAAAGGTGCTTGGGCGGAGAGCGTGAAGCTGAAAGTCTCCGGCAGGCTCTGGTGTGCTTTCCTTTGCTTACTGCTGGCCGCCTGCTCATCGCTCGTACCCGTTCGCGCTCAGGCCACCGCTGCGCCTTCTCCCCCCGCATTACAGGAACCGGATGAGCCCGAGACGGTCAGCATCGATGCCGATCTGGTTAACCTGCAAGTCAGCGTCTTCTCGCGAGAGCGTGGGCGCTCGGTCGGCCAGTTGCAGCAGAAGGATTTCACGGTCTTTGAAAACGGCGTGCCCGAAGAGATAAGTTTCTTCGCCGCGGCTTCGACCCCTTTCGATCTGGTATTGATGCTCGACCTCTCCGGCTCGACGAGCGACAAGCTCGATCTGGTGCGTAAATCAGCACGCCGCTTTGTCGAAGCGGCGCGGCCCGTCGACCGTATCAGCGTCGTAACTTTCACTGACACCCCGCGCCTCGTCGCGCCGCTGATGACCGATCATAAGGAGCTTATCAATCGGATTAAAAAGATCGCGAAGCCGCAGGGTGGCACAAACTTCTGGGACGCTCTGGGCTACGTGCTGCGGGGCGTGCTGGGCGAGTCTCGCGGCCTACAGCGCCGCAGTGCCGTCGTCCTCATGACGGACGGCGTCGATAACGCCTTGCCGGATGTGCCCGGCGACGGCTCTCTCATGAGCTTCGCCGACCTGATGGAGGTTGTCAGGGGCTCGGGCTCGATTGTGCTGCCCATCTATCTGGACACCGAAGAAGAGATGGTGAAGCAGGGACGCGCCACGCCGCAAGCCTTTTTCCTCGCGCGCCACCAGCTCCTGATACTCGCGGATGAGAGCGGCGGTGTTCTCTATCAGGCGCGCCGGCTGGAAGATTTGAAGGGCGTCTACGAGCAGGTGATGAATGATCTGAGCACCGTCTACAGCATCGGCTATAGTCCGCGGAATAAACAACGCGACGGCTCTTGGCGCGCCGTCAGCGTGCGACTCGCCGGGCGGCCAGACCTCTCAGCCCGCACCCGTCGCGGATACTACGCGAAGTAATCATCAATCAGAAGAAGATTACAGGCGATGCGTGCCGTAGATTGACACGGAGGATGAGTTTTATGCTGGCAGGGATGTGTAAGTTGTCTGAATAATTCAGGAAGGCAAAGGAGACCTCATGACCTTTCCATACTATTTTTTGTCCGGGGAGATCGGCGTAAGGAGAAGCGTTCGATTCTTTTCCTGTGCCCTTCTGGCCGTCTTTGTGATGGCCGGGTCTTCTGTGTTGGCGCAGCAGCAGCAGGGTCAGATTGCGAAGGGGACGCACCTGAGCAAGATCGAGTTCTCGGGGTTGCAAAGCAGGACGCAGGATGAGGCCCTGATGGCGAGCGGGTTGAAGGCGGGGCAGGAGATTGATATCCCTATGCTGGATGCCGCCGCGCAGAGGCTGCTGGAGAGCGGGATGTTCAAGGGCCTCAGTTACCGCTTGCGTGTTAACGGCGATCAGGCCGTGGTGATTTTTAAGGTCGAGGAAGATAAGGGGAAGGCAGCGCCGGTCGTCTTTGATAACTTCGTGTGGTTTAGCGATGAGGAGTTAAGGAGTGTCGTGCGCGGACAAGTCCCGGCCTATGACGGGACAGCGCCGGATAGCGCTGCGGGCGGCATCACAAAAGCTTTGCAGCAGTTGTTACAGGAGCGAAAGATTAAGGGGAACGTCGAGTACATGCTTTCGGACACGGGCGGGAAGATGGAGCACGTGTTCAGCGTCGAGGGCGTGAAGATACCCATCTGCGCCATCCATTACAAGGGGGCCGCGGCCATCGGGGAAGATGAGTTGCTGAAGAATTCAAAGCCTTTGCTGGGCGATGAATATCGTCAGAGCTTCGTGCTGGCGTTTGCGAAGGCCAACCTGATTCCAATCTACCGCGAGCATGGACACCTGCGCGCGCGCTTCGACGAGCCAAGGGCTTTGCCAGAGGCAGAGGGGAAGTGCAAAGGCGGCGTCTCCGTGACCATGGCGGTTGAGGAAGGGCCTGTTTACTCGTGGGACAGGGCGGAGTGGGACGGCAACTCGGCTCTGCCGGCCACCGCGTTGGACGCTGCGCTCGGGATGACGGCGGGCGAGCTTGCCAACGGCTTGAAGATTGATAAGGGGATAAGATCAGTGATGCGTGCGTACGGGAGCAGGGGCTATCTGCGGGCGCGTCTGAAGCCCACGCCTTCGTTTGAAGATACCGGACGGCGCGTCTCCTATCGCGTGGAGATCAAAGAGGGGGCTCAATATCGTATGGGCTCGCTCATGATCACGGGTCTCTCCGAAGCCGCGATCAATCGCCTCAAAGGGAAATGGAAGTTGCAGCCCGGCGATGTCTACGATGATTCTTATCTGGATGATTTTATGAAAGGTGCGCTCACGATGGAGATGCTCGGGGGCGACAGGCCCAAAAAGATAGACACTAAGCCGAAGCTGGACGATCAGAGGCTGACCGTTGATCTGACGATTGATTTTATCAAGTGAGCGATTTGCGGGCTCGCTTCTGTTTGAGCTATGTCCAACCCGGCATTGACTGATCGTCTGCTTGACCCGGAGGTGCTGGCCTCCATCGGGCGGCTCGACCTTGTCGCGCGCACGGTCGTCGAGGGCTTTCTCATAGGCTTACACAAGAGCCCTTATCGCGGGCTCTCTCAGGAGTTCGCGGAGCACCGCCCGTATATCGCGGGCGACGAGACGCGGCGCATTGACTGGCGCGTCTATGCACGCACGGATCGTCTCTACGTGAAAGAGTTTGAGGAAGAGACGAACGCGCCCGTGCGGCTGTTGCTGGACACGAGCGGGTCGCTCGGGTACACGCCGCGCCAGACGAGCAAGCTTGAGTATGCGCGCTATCTGGCGGCGGCGCTGGCTTACCTGACGATCAAACAGAACGACCGCGTAGGTCTGGTCTGCTTCAACGACGAAGTGAGGGAGCGCCTACGCACGCGCGGCGGAGAACGACACCTGCGTACCATTCTGGCCGCGCTTGAGCGCGCGCAGGCGATTGGGACGACGCGCGTTGGCCCAGCCGTCCTGAGCGAGGCCGCGCAGTGGAAACGACGCGGGCTGGCCGTTATCATCTCCGACCTCTACGATGACGGGCCGGAGATAGTCAGCGCCACGGCGCGCGTGCGGCGCGTCGGCCACGACGTGATCGTCTTTCACCTGCTGGACAGCGCGGAGAAGTCTCTGCCCGAGCGCGGCACGCGCGAGTTTCGCGACCTTGAGACGGGCGAGACGCTTCTGGTCGATGCTGATCGTGTACGCAGGTCTTACAGGGAACAGGTGGAGCAACAGCGCTCCTTCTTCCGCCATGAATTCGAGCGCGCGGGCGCGGATTACGCCGAGCTTGACACTTCCGAGCCTCTGGACAAAGCGCTCGCCATCTACCTGCGCCGCAGGCAAGCCAGAGGGAAGTGATAGGAGAAAAAGGATGAAGGCGGCAACGTGAAGGATGAAAAGAACGCTGTTCGTTCTTAATAGCTTTTACTTCATCCTTCCGCCTTCCGCCTTCATCCTTAGTTTATATGTCGTTTCTTGCTCCGTTTACATTGATCGGGTTGGGGCTTTTGGCGCTGCCGGTGCTGATTCACCTGCTGGTCAGACGCCGCGCGAGGAGGCTGGATTTTCCGTCTCTCAAATTTTTGCGCGAGACGCCGAGCTTTCGTCTGTATCCGCGCCGTGTGCGCCAACCGCTGCTGCTGGCTTTGCGTCTGGCCGCGCTGGCGCTCATCATCCTCGCGCTGGCCCGCCCCTTCATCTCTTTCGGCGCGCGCGACCGTCATACTCGCATCATCCTGATTGACGCGTCGCTCAGCATGAGTACGCGCGGGCGGGCGGAAGCGGCCATGGAGCAGGCGCGCTCGATCATTAATAAGCTTGAGGCGGGCGAGAGCGCCGCTCTTATAGCTTTCTCTTCCGATGCGTCTGTGCTGGCGGAAGCGACCGTTGATCGTGATGCACTGGCGCGCTCTCTGCAAGGTTATGCGCCGACGGGCGGTGCTGCGGATTACAGCGCCGGCCTTGCCGCCGCTGCCGCCATGCTTCAACAGGTGGGCAAGGGCACGGCGGAAATAGACCTCATCTCGGATTTTCAGCAGAGCGGGCTCGCGGCGCGTGCCTTGAAGTTGTCGCAAGCCGTCAACGCCGCCCGCGTCGTGCCCTACGCTGTGGGCACGCGGGTCGAGCGTAACGCCTTCCTGATTGATGAGACCGTGACGCGAAGCGCGGGAGGAATAGTGTTGTCCGCGACAGAGATCGTTTCCGGCACGGACGGGCAGGCAGGCACGCTTCGCGCATGGACGATTGATGCGGGCGACGGCGCGCGCCCCGATATAGAGTGGCACACGCAGGGCAACGGGCAGCTCACGGGAGTCGTCAGGGCCGGTGCGCCTGACGACTTCGACGCGGACGACGGGCGCTTCTTCGCCTTCGCGCCGCCGCGCGGCCATCGCGCTTTGCTGGTCGAAACGGATGCGGGAGGCGCTGGGCCATACTTACGCGCGGCTCTGGAAGCGGCCACCGCCGAGCAAACGGATGCCGGCGCGCTGGACTGGCGAAAGCAGTTGCCGGAGAGCGCCGCTGAGCTCAACCCTTACGCGCTCGTCGTGTACGTCCTGCATGGTGCGGCGCGCGTGGATGAAGTGCGTCTGCTGAGCGAATATGCGAGCGCGGGCGGAACAGTCTGGCTGTGCCTCGCGCGCGACGTTGACGCCGATAGCTGGAACGCTCTCGCGCGCACGGAGGATGGAAACGCGCTGCCCTTCGCCTCTCTGGCGCGAATCGCTTCGACGCAAGCCTACAGCTTCGGAGTTGTGGACAGCGATGCCCCAGCGCTCAGGGGTATGGGCGAGGGCGTCCTCTCGGCCCTGCGCTCTGTGCGAGTGCGCGCGGGCTACGCGATCACGCCGCGCGCGAGCGCATTTACGCTTGCGCGTTGGAGCGATGCCACGCCTGCCTTCGTGTCCGCGGAGATTGGCAGGGGCTCGCTGCTTTTGCTGGGGACTTCGCCCGAGCGCGAGGCGAGCGAGCTGGGCCTCTCGCCTGCGCTGCCGGCGCTCGCCAGCTCCGTCCTGAGCGCCGCCGCTAGCGAGCGCGACCCTCTCTCATGGATTATCGGCGAGCCCGTGCGGCTCGGGGTTCGCCCCGAAACGGATGTCAGTGTGACGAACCCCTCTGGGCAGACGCGTCGTACAGAGGCGCACGAGTTGTCCCGGCTGACATCGAGCGTCTTTCGCGAGCCCGGAATATATCGTCTGGAATTTGCGGGGCAGCAGAGGTTTCTGGCCTTCAATGCTCCCGCCGCGGAATCCTCCCGCGCTCTCGCGACCGCCGGGGAGATCAAAAGCTATCTGGCCGGAAAAGAGGGCGCTGCCATCGCGCCGGTCGCGGAAAAAGATTGGCTCGATGCCGCAGAGCGGCGCGGCCATGTCTGGCGGCTTTTCCTCTGCGCCGCCTTCATCATCCTCGTCGCGGAACTGTTCCTCGCCATGCGCGGGCATGTCAGAGAAAGGATGAAGGCGGAAGGATGAAGGATGAAGTAAAAGCTGTGAAGAAAGAGAAGCATTCTTTTCAAGCTTGTTCCAGAGCGCAGACTGAATAATTGTTTTCGATCAAGCTTTCACGAACGTGAGCGCAACATCACCGGCCATTGCTATCGAAACTGGCGGCGCGTACCGGCAAGGCGGCGTGCGCCGCGCGCTTGAGCGTCTGCACTTTCGCAGGCGTCTATGGCGCGCGTGCGCTTTAACGGCATACACGCTTGCCTCCGTGCTGGCGCTGCTGTCCATGCTTGGCGTTGCCGATTACGTGCGGCCATTATCGCGCGCGACGCGTATCGTCTTAGTCGTTCCGATCTTTCTGTCCGCCCTCCTATCGCTGGCCTATGCCGTCAGGCATCTACTGAAACGGCGCACGCTCGCACAGATTGCTCGTGAGATAGAGCGGGCCGCTGGCCGCGAGCAGAATGTTCTGGTGACGTTTGCGGAGGGCGAAACCGGCGGCGAGGGGCGAGCGCCATACATCGCGGCGCGTCTCTACAGGCAGGCGCAAGTCGAAGTCTCAAGGATTGATGAGAGGGCGGTCGCTCGCGCGAGGCCGGCGACGTTTGGCGCGGGCGCTCTGGCGCTGCTCGTCACGTTGCTGATGGTGTTGCGTCTTGCCGCTCCGGCACAGTTCACGCGCGAGTGGGGGCGCGTGCTGTGGCTTTATCCGGACGACGCCCGCGCCGTCAAGCACGCAGCGGGTGATGCGACGAATGCGGCGGGCACGAGCATCCCTGTCACTGTAGAAGATTTTCGCGTGCGGGTCGTGCCGCCCTCTTATTCGGGGTTGAGCGCTGAAGAGGCCGCAGGCGATGCGCCGCTGCGCGTCCTCAAGGGGTCGCAGATAGAGGTCAGCCTGCGTGCCGTTGGGCCAATCGAGGGCGTGACGCTGAGCACTGGCGGCACAACCGAGTCGATGCGCGCGCTCGGCGAAGGCCGCTTCACTGGAGCTTTCATAGCCCACGCGAGCGGCGCTTTTGAGACGCGCGTGGTTGCCGATGAGAGAGAAGCGCCCCCGCCGCTCGTACGCGCCGTAGAGGTTTATGCCGACGCCGTTCCGGAAGTGCGTATCACGGAGCCCGCCGGCGATCAACTGCTCCGCGCAGTGCCCTCCGGGCCGATCAGCGTGCGCTGGACGGCGCGCGATGATCTGGGGCTACAGAGCGCGACGCTGCGTTATATCAAGAGCCGCGGCGAGGGCGACGCGGCGAAATTCACTAACGGCGAGCTGGGGCAGGGCAGCGTCGTGCAGGCGAGCGGGCGCGAGTGGCATGGCGCGGGCGCGATTGATCTGGCACGTCTGGACGTGCGCGCTGGCGACACGCTGGTCTTCTGGATAGAGGCGCGCGACCGCAATCCGTCGCCCGGCAACACGGGGCGCTCTGCCAGTCTGGCGATTGCCATCGCCGGGCCTGAAGGTGTCAGGCTCAACCTGAGCGACCTGCGCCCCAACGAGATAGGGCGCTTCCTGCTCAGCCAGCGACAGATCATCATCCACACCGAAAAACTTCATAACGAGCGCTCGCGCCTGCCCGTCGAAGAGGTCAAACGACGCGCTAACACAATCGCCGCCGAGCAGCGCGAGTTTAAGAATTCCTTCAACGACTATATCAAGATAGAAGGCGCGGGCGAGGAACATGAAGAGGCGACGGGCACAGCACCCGCGAGCGTTGAAGAGCAGGCGCAGGAAGCCGTGGCCGAACGCATAGCGCCGCACGATCACGGTATTCCCGAACCGCCGTCCGGCTCGCCCTCGTCCGTGCGCGACATGGTCTACGCCATACGCGCGATGTGGGATGCCGAGGAAGCGCTCGCGGGCACGGATACGACGAAGGCTCTGGTTTATGAGCGCGAGGCGCTCTTGCGTTTGAAGCGAGCGCAACTGGCCGTGCGCTATGTGCCGCCGGTCTTGGCCCAGAGCAAGCCGATTGATCTCAAGCGGCGGTATGCGGGCGAGCTGGCGGAGATTAAGACGCGTCTGGAAAGGCTCTCGCGCCGCGCCGTCTCGAAAGACGCGGCGACTGTGCGCGAGGCGCTCGCCGACGCGTATGCCGCGCTGGGCGACCTACAGGGAACGCTGGACGTGCCCGTCACCGCGCGCTCAAGCGCCATAGGGCGCGCACGGGAGAGGACGAGGCAGGCGGCTGATCGCTTGTCCTCCGTCGGCGGCGATCACACGGCTACGATTGCTGAAGCGACCGGACAACTACGCATAGTGGAGACGGAGTTGGCTCGTCTGGAGTCGGGCGGCGGCGCGGAAGAGTACGCGGCGCGCATCAGCCGTCCGCTCGCACTGCTGACACAGGCGGCCTCGAACCTATTCGCCATCGCTGACCACAGCACGCGCGCCACGAGCGGTGATGCGGACGCGCTGTTGCCCGTCGATGACAAGCGCGCCGCAGATTATTTCCGACGCCTCGCAACCGGCGCGCCCTGAATCTTATTTAAGACGGCACGTAGGCATTGATGATTTTCTCTCTAATCAATCTCAGTCTGGACGGCAGTAATGTTTGGCGTGCGCTCGTGGTCGCCGCGCTGGCCGTCTCGGTCTTCGCTCTTAATCGCTACCGGCATAGCCTCGGAGATCAGCCGCGCCGCATACGCCTCCGGCTGGTATCGCTGCGCGCCGCGTCGTTCCTCTTGTTGATTCTGGCGCTGGCCGGAGTCCGTCTCGGTTACGAGAGCGCGTCGCCCGGTCGCGTGCTGGTGCGCTACGCGCAGGAGGGGAAGGCTCATAACGCCGCCGTCGAGTCGACGGTTGCGGCGCTCAGGGGTCGTGGCTTTGAGCCTGTCGTCGCAACAAATGTGGGCGTGGGTTTGAGACGGCAAACGAATGAGAGCTTTGCTGCCGCGATATTGTTGACGGATGCGGCTCTGAGCGCGGCGGAGGCGCGCCGCGAAGTCGAGTTGACGAGTGCCGCGGCGGGCGGCGCGCCCCTTTATGTTGTCACCGATCTTCGACAGGCGGCTCGCCCCAGTGTCGCTCTGTGGAGTGTCGAGGTGTTGGGCAGTCCTCGGCGTGGTGTGCCGGTCACGTTGCGCTGCCTGATTCATGGCCGGGGGATGCGCGGGCATGAATCTCTGGTCACAGTCTCGGACACAGCCAAGGTCGAGACTTCAACGCGCGTCAGTTGGAATAATGATGACGAGTGGCAGGTGGTCACGCTTGAGGTTGTGCCGAAGGTTGCGGGCTGGGCCGACTACGTCGCGCGCGTCGAACCGGCGGGCAGCGAAGATCAGTCTTTGCTCTCGCGCCCCTTAACGCTCTACGTCGAAGAGCGTCGCCTGCGTGTGTTCTTCTTCGAGGGCGAGCCGACCTGGGAAGCAAAGTTCATTCGCCGCGCTCTTGAACAGACCGGACTGTTCGAGCTCGATTACTTTGCACAGGTGAGCCGCGCCGCCGCCATCGGCGCGACGCAGGCCAACGCCAGCCAGAGGGAGAACGAAGAGAATGCTGGCGGGGGCACAGACGCAGAGGCGGGCAGAATGAACGAAGCGGGTAAGACGAATAACGTCGCAGCTTCGCCCGAAGCAAGGCTGCACGCGGCCTTGGCGAGCGCAGTAAGTCTCAACGCTTACGATGCGATCATCGTCGGCGCAACTCCGAACGCGATGCTGTCGGCGACGGAGGCCGCGCGCTTGAGCAGTTGGGTCGAGCGGCGCGGAGGCGGTCTGGTAGTCCTCGGCGGCAACAGCTTCGCCGGCTCAATCGCCGCGCCGAATGGAAAGCTCTACGGGCTTCTGCCCACGGATGTTGATCCGCGCGGTCTGGCCTCTGAGACGCAGCAGGTCTCGCGCGGCGCGCCGCTTGAAGCCGAGAAGACGGGCGGGCAGTTTGCCCTTGTGCCCACCGAGGCGGGCGCTGCGGGCGCTCTGCGAGGCTATCTGAATGCGAGCGACGGCCAGTTGGCGGCTGTGCTGACAGGGCAGGGATTCAGCTTGCGTGGCTTGCGTCCGGGCGCAACCGTGCTGGGCTCAGCCTCTCGGTCGGGCGCGTCTGGGACAGGTGGCGCGCCTCTGTTGGCGGCGATGCGCTACGGCGCAGGGCGCGTGCTTCTCTTCGGGCCAGCCGATTCGTGGCGTATCAGAACGAGCGCCAGCGGCGCACAGGATGACACGAGCAGCCCTTTCGGCGCGCTGTGGCAGGGCCTGACGATGTGGGTGGCGGAGGGCACACAACCTCAAGTCGAGATTGTTCTCGATAAAGAGTCGCCCGCCGTGGGCCAACTGGTGACGGCGGAGATTCGCGTGCGCGACGCATCGTTCGCCCCCTTGAAGCTCGAAAGGGTTAAGGCTGGTTTGCAATCGCTCGCGGCGGTTGAGACGGGTGAGGCGGAGACGAGCGCTCTTGAGCCGCAGGAGATTCTGTTCGCCCCGGACAAGAGGGAAGCGGGGCTCTGGCGCGCTCGTTTTGTCGCACCCGCGCGCGGGCAGTTTTCTCTTGAAGCCGACTACCTGTCAGGCAGAGAGACGGGGAGCGTGGAAAAGCGTTTCGCCGTCGTCGCGCCGTCACCAATCGAAACGGGCGCGGCTCGCGACACGCTGCATCGTACAGCGCGCGCCGGCGGCGGGGAACTCTTCGACGCCGATCAACTCAACGCTCTCTTCGAGCGCCTCAACGCGTCTCCGACCGTCGCCGAGAGAGTACGCCGCACCTTCGAGCTGCGAACATGGTGGCCCCTCTTCCTTATCATCCCGCTGCTGCTCTCAACCGAATGGCTCGCCCGCCGATGGTGGCGCATAGATTAAGGATGAAGGATGAAGGCGGAAGGATGAAGTAAAAGCTATCAACGAAATTGAAGCATTTCTTTCATCCTTCATCCTTCCGCCTTCATCCTTTCTTTTTACGGCATCGCGGGGCGGGATTCGTGCGTCTAAGCTGTGTTATGGGTGTTCAGGGCCGGGGAATAATACTTTGTTCCGCTCTCATTTTTATCATCTCTTTGCTGGTTATCTCGTGCGGGAATAAGCGCGGGGGGAATATGAGCGCGAGTCCGGCGACGGCTTTGCCGGTGGAGCGCAGCCTGCCGCCGCTTCCCCTCAGGCCGCTCACGCCAAAGCTGCGGGAGATGCGCGCGCGTGCGACCTCTGTAGCTGCGCGGCTGCGTGAGCTTGACTGGAAAACGGAAGTCGGAATGACGGAGCTTTCCGGTTGGGAATACGGCACGCGTGCGAACGAGATGGCGCAGACGCTCGGCGGCGATGAGCTGCGCGCTCTGGGCCGCCTCGCGGCAGCGGGCGGGGTCTTGCCCGAAGGGACTGATCTGGTATCGCTCGGCGCGGGCTTCCTGGCCGTCTCCGCGAGCGCCACCTATTCACCGCTCGACAAGCAGGTACTGCTCGTGGACAAGACGAATGACGATTCCCTGTTAACGCACGAGTTTGTCCATGCGCTACAGGATCAGCATTTCGATCTCATGAAGCTGCTGGTCGTGCGGCCTTACAGCTTCGACCGCACGGAAGCCGTGTTCGCCGTGATCGAAGGCGACGCGATGAACGTGCAGCGTCGAGCGGAAGATGGAGACGCCTACGGTCGCCGCTCGCTCGAAGACATCACGCGGCAGGAGAGCGAGCGCTTCGGCCAGTATCGTTCGGAGGCGGGAAAACTTTTTCCGCCGCTGCTGATCGAGACCTTCATTTTTCGTTACAGAGACGGCGCGCGCTTTGTTGAGGCGGTGCGTCGTCGCGGCGGAGAACGCGCCGTCGACGAGTTGTTCCAGCGCCCGCCCGCCTCCAGCGAACAGATTCTTCACCCGGAAAAATATTTACAGCGGGAAGCGCCGCGCGACGTGCGATTGGATGAAGCAGGCTTTACCGGACGGGGCTGGCGCACCACGGTTTCAACTCCCATCGGCGAGATAGGCATGCGCGGGCTGCTGATGGCGGGCGTTAGCGAGCAGGAGGCAGGGCGCGCGGCGGCGGGCTGGGGCGGCGACAGCGCCTATCTCTTCGAGCGGGAGGGCACACCGCTTTTCGTCTGGAAAACCGTGTGGGATACCGAAGGAGACGCCGCAGAGTTCTTTCGCGCCTACAATAATCTTCAGCGGCGACGCGCCCACGCGAGGCAGGACAAGACCCCCGGTCTCAATGAAGCGATCTGGCGAGAAGACGGGCACGTGACGCTGGTGCGTCTTGAGGGCGAAGGCGTAACCATCATGCGCGGCACAGAGAAGGATATTAAAGGCGCTCTCGATCTTGCACGCTGGTGATAAGCCCCGCGAGGGCGACAGCATGTAGCCCCCTTCACTAGCCGTCAACTATTCATCCTAAGCCACGAGCGCATATTCGAGGGGCTTGAGGCCGTCGAAGTTCGGCGACATCAGATAGTCTTCAACTTCTATAAGGAGCTTGCCGGTCGCGTCCACATCGGTCGGCCTTGAGAAGAAGTAGCCCTGCCCGTAATCGCATTCGAGCGCCCGCAGTTGGGCCAACTGCTCCTTGGTCTCCACGCCTTCGGCGACGACCTTCATGCCTAAGTTTCGCGCCAGCATCACGATGGTTCTGACGATCTCCGTATTCTCGTTATTGTCGGCCATGCTGCTGACAAAGGAGCGGTCGATCTTGAGCGTGCTGATCGGGAAGCGGTGCAGGTAGCTCAGAGAGGAATAGCCAGTGCCGAAATCATCTATGCTCAACTCGACTCCCAGATTGCGTAGCTGTTGAAGCATCTCCGTGGCCGCTTCGAAGTTTTCCATCACCACGCTTTCGGTGATCTCTAATTTCAGGCTGCGCGGGTCGATCTGCGTCTCTTCGAGCACGGCCTTGACCTGACCGATCAGATCCGGCTGCATGAACTGCTTGCTCGACAGGTTGACGCTGATCGAGAGCGGAGGATCGGCTGGGATGATCTTCTGCCACTCGCGCATCTGGTAGCAAGCCTCGCGCAAGACCCAGTGGCCCAACGGGACTATGAGCCCCGTCTCTTCGGCGATGCGTATGAAGTCCGTCGGGGGAACGAGCCCGCGCTCCGGGTGCTCCCATCTGACGAGGGCTTCAAAGCCGGCGAGGCGGAAGTTCGCCAGCGAGACAATCGGCTGGTAATGAATGATGAACTCCTGACGATCGACGGCGCGGCGCAAATCCGTTTCCAGTTGCAACTGTGTGAGCGCGCGCGTGTGCATCCCCTTGTCGAAGAGTTCGTGGCGCGCCTTACCCATGGACTTGGCGCGATACATCGCCGTGTCAGCGTCGCGCAGCAGGTCTTCAGGCTTTTCAAAGCCGGTCGTGCTGAGCGCAATGCCTATGCTCGCGCTGGTAAAGACTTCATGGCCGCTCAGATTGAAAGCCTGCGTCAGCTCTTTCTGTAGACGCTGCGCGACCTCTATGACCTCTTCCTCGTCCGTAATGTCTTCGAGTAGGATTGTGAACTCGTCGCCGCCGAGGCGCGCAATCGTATCGCCCGGGCGCAGGCACGTCTCAAGGCGGCGCGCGATGCCGACTAAGAGTTGATCGCCGACCATGTGGCCCAGGGAGTCGTTGATGACCTTGAAGCGATCAAGGTCGAGGAAGAGGACAGCGAAGAGCATGTCCTCGCGCCGACGCGTGCGCTGCACGGCCAGCTTCAGGTGATCGACGAAGAGGGCACGGTTGGGCAGACCCGTCAGAGCATCGTGGAAGGCGTCGTGAAGCAGACGGTCTTCGGCGCGCTTGCGGTCTGTAATGTCCTGAATCTGAAAAATGAAGTGCTGCGATTTGGTCTCGGCATCTTTGACCAGTGAGACGCTCAACATCACCCAGACCTCGTGGCCCAGCTTATGAAAATAGCGCTTCTCCATCTGGTAGGTGGGGACTTTGCCTTCGATCAACTGGTTGATGTTAGCCATCGCGGGCGCGAGGTCTGTCGGGTGCGTGATGGCCTGAAAGTGTGTCGAGAGCAGTTCCTGTTCCGTGTAGCCGAGGATTTCGCAGAGCGAGCGATTGACCTGAAGCCAGCGCCCGTTCTTAGCGACCAGCGCCATGCCTATGGCGGCGTAGTCGAAGGCGCTGCGAAAGCGCTCGAAGGCGCTGCGGAAGCGAGCCTCGCTCGCCTGAAGCGCCATGACGTGACGCTGCGCCTGCTCGGCCTGCTCCTGAGAGGCTTCGACGTTCTTCAGATAAGTGCGATAGGTGAAATAGACGACGGCGATGATCGGGGTCGTGACGATGAAAGCGTAAGTGCCGATGCCGCCGAAGACCTTGGCGATGATCGCCGCCGCCGACGCCCCCGTGAAGTAGGTGATGGAAGTCCAGAGATAACCCCTCCTCCACATCTGCCAGATGGACTCGCCAGCCTTGAGTGCCTGCCTGACGGCTGCCAACCCCGAGTTGGAGATATACTGCACGAACCCCATCACGCAGACGGCCAGCAGGAAATCGGCGGAGTAGTCTCCCTTGACCAGCGATGCCGGGGAACCGAACAGCAGGTTCAACGTCGCCACGGTCAGCGCCGTCGCAAAGGCCATTACAGCCGAGTTGAACAGAATCGTCGTCTTATTCTTGCAGAAGCGCAGCGATGAGGAGAGCGCATCGGCGGTTGCGAGCAGGATAGCCATCTCGCCGCCGTAGAGCAGCACCGTCAGAAAGATGAAGGTGTCGGAGACTGTGATCTCACCCTGCACGCGCGGAATCTTGACACTCAGGCGCGAGCCGAAGCAGAGCGTGACGACGGCCAGCAGGAGAAAGCGCATGTCTACGCGCTCAAGCGGCAAGCTTCTCAAGGAAAGAATGCAGGCTATCGCTCCGGCTGTGATGATCAGCCACATGAACGGGCCTGTCAAATTTTGCTTGCCTGTATTTTTCATGCTGTCGAAGGGGGGCTCTGCCACATGGAGAGAGTCCACACCGCGAGTATTGCGAATGATATGCCATGGGGTTGAGCGAAATCATCTGCTGAAATAATTGAGCTTAGAGAAATGGCGAGATTTCCACACGTCAGAGTGACCGGTCAGTATTGGTCACTCTGACCGCAAGACAGGCCTTTCTGACCGAATCTTTCAGATTTGCTTAAGAAACAGTCGGAGATTATTTGGAAATTCGGCGGCGCTTACGAATTTTCGCGGCCACTCCTGCCAAGCCTGCTCCCATCAGCAGGAGCGTCGCCGGTTCCGGCACCGCGGCGGGTTGAAAGTTGTATGTGGCATTCATGAGTGTGTAAGTGGTGGTTACGCCTGAATCTCCGACGAAGAATTGAAAGGTGGCGAGACCCCGGCCCGTCAACGTGACATCGAATACTATGTTCGGCGGGCCGCCGGGGATAGGAGCAACCGTATCGCCGCCCAGAGTGCCCGTCATCTCGAAGGGGACGGTGACGGTATAGATGGTAAAAGCCGGAAGCGAATTCGGAAAAACAAGCTCCGGCCCGGTCACATTCAGTTTTCCGGTGAAATAAACCGGCGGGTAAGTCGTGCCGTTAATGGTCACAAATCCACCGCCCCTGACGAAGAACCCGCTCGCATTAACATGATTAGCGGCAGCAAATGCAGGACTACATGGGGCACATTTATAGGCATCGAGGTGTCCCATCTCTGTGCCGCCGCCGAACACCTGAATGCCCGCACCGGCGAAATTGTAAGTGCCCTCACTGATAGCGATGGAGTTACCCGAGTTAGAGATGTAGCCGCTGGTGATGACGAAGGAGTCTGCGCGTACCACGGTCGAGGTCAGGCAGCAGAATGCTAAAACGAATGAAGCGACAGTTAGCCTGGTAAGGTTACGCATGATTAAACTTCTCCCTGTCGGAACCCATTGAAGGGATTGGCAAGATGGATGAGGGGGAGCCCTTATATCACAATTCATAAATATAAAAACACTAATGCTCGGGCGTTTCCAGAATTTATTCTCTTGCCCGACGGAATAGAAGCCCGCCCAAACGATTAAAGGGGCGAGCCATGGTCGCATGACTCGTCCCCCTGGAATTCCAGTCACGCAAACTCAACGGCAGGCGATTATCCTCCCGTGATTAATGATTGGGTCTTGAGTTAGGGCCACCTGAGCCGAGAGGCCGGGGGCGGCGGGTCGCCGGGAGCAGCAAAAGCGAACGCCGGAACGAGGGAAGCGAGAAGCTCGAACATGATTGATTCTCCTTGGGAGGGCCGAACGTGAGGCTAATAAGAAAGAGTCTCATTAGCGGGGAAGCGAGGCATGAGACGCGAGGGAAGATATTCTCAACCCAAGTGGATGTTAATAGCTATGCTGTGTCGCGTCGGACTATTTTGTTCTGGTCGGGGCAATCTCGTCTGCAACGATGAGGCCGGATTGAGTGACGGCGGCGATGCCTTGTCCGGGGAAGGTTGTGTCGCCGACCATGAAAAGATTCGGCAGGGGCGTTCGGTGCGAAAGGGAGTTCATGCCGAACGCGTCCAGAGATTGGCCCACGCCTCCGACCATGCCTAGCTTTCGTCTGGTCGTTTCGTAAAAGGTGCGCGGGGTGGCCGTCTCGATCACTTCCACCGAGTCGCCAAGCTCGGGCATGCTGCGGTGCAGGCGCTCCCAACACTGTTCGAGCCTTGATTGATCCTGCTCCTCGTGCTCCGTTTCGTCCTCGTGGAAGCTGAACCACTGCGTCGGCTCTGTGAAGGTGCTCAGCGTGACGGCGCGTTTGCCCGCGGGGGCACGCGTGTCCCAAACGGGCGCGCAAGAGAACATGAACTGCGACTTTTCGGCGTCGTACTCTTCGCCCTCACACCAGTCCGTCAGGGCCAGCACATGATCGGCTGGAAGCGCGTCTGCGGCTCGCTCCTCCATTCCGAGGTAGAGCAGGTATGCACCCCAGCCGCGCAGCTTCTTGAGGCGCAGCCGCCACTCCTCCGGCGTGCGATTCGTGCCGACGAGTTTCCCGTAGGTGTCCCACACCGGAAGATTGCTGACGACGGCGCGCGTCGCCTCCACCCTTTCGCCGCTCAACAGGTCAACGCCTTTGACTCGCCCCGCGGCATCATAGGCCAGTCGCAGGACGGTCGTGTTCAAACGAACAGTGCCGCCGCTTTTCACTATGGCCTCGACGAGAGTGTCGGCCAGAGCTTGAGCCCCGCCCTCAATCGAGTACATCACTGTGCGCGGCAGCATCAGCGCCACAGCCGCGTAGAGATAAGCGCACTCGCGGCTCGCGCACTGCGCGAAAATCTGTAGCTGGACATCTATAAAGCGGCGAAAGCGCGCTGATGTCCCCTCCAGATACTCGGCTGCCGTGCGGTTCATGGCCCCGAGCAGGCGAGATGCGATGCGGGCTTCCGGCATGGTCGCCATCGCGCGCCTGAGCCTGTTCGCCGTGCGTAGATCAGGGGTGCGACGTGCGACGCGTCTTAAGGCTGCGGCGACGGGCACAAGCTCGCGGTAGAACTCGACGCACGCATCGGCGCATTCCGGGAACGCCGCGCGCAAAGAAGACTCGAACTCCGCATCGTCTTTGACGACGGGTATATCAGTGTGGTCAGGCAATCGCACGACGTAAGCCGGTGTGACGGGTCGAGCTACGGGCGGGCTCGTGTGCCTTAGCTCCGCGAAGACGCGCTCGTGAATCTCGCCGGGCTCCCATGAGGCGTAAAGCGAGGCCGTCTGTTCAAAAGCGTAGCCGAACTTCTCGAAGGCTGCGGCGCATCCACCCGCGCGCGACTCTTTCTCGAAGAGGCACACGTTCAGCCCGCGCGCGGACAGAAGCGCAGCGGTGGTCAGCCCGCCGATGCCTCCGCCGACGACGACAACCTCGTAAGCCATGCCTCAGCTCAGATTTCGTGCAAGCTGCGTGAGAGTATGAATAATGGCTGTCTTCTGTTCGCCGCCGCCACCGCGCTGTATGTAAGGCCCGAAGACGATGACCAGCGATTGAAGACCATTGAAGACCAGATGCATGACGTAGCACGGCAGGAGACGCCCACTGTAGGCGCGCATAAAGGTCAGCGAGAGACTGAAGATGCTGATCGCAGCGATCACACCGAGGTTATGCCTGTACTGGTAAACGTGTACGAGCGTAAAGAGGAACGCCACGATGACTATGGCCCAAGCTATGCCCGTCACCTTCTGGAAGGCCGAATAGAGAAGGCCGCGATAGACCGTCTCCTCAACCAGCGGCGCGGTCAGCGTCGCCAGCAGCGCCAGCGAGATACGCGCGGCGGTCGAGCTTGAGACGATCAGATCGATCTCCGTGGGCTCTCCGCCCACCCACCAGGTCAACACGCCACCGGCCACCAGCACCAACACAGCCGCGCAGATGCTCGTCCATGGCCCTACATTACTACTCCAGCTCCAACCGAGCGTGCGCCAGAAGGGACGCTTGCCCAGACCCGTCACCACGGCCCACACCAGCCCGAGCGTCAGGACATGCACGGGAACAGTGGAAAGCACGCTGAGCAGAACCGCCACCGGATCATTCATCAACTGCCCGGTGGTCTCAATCCTCGCGCCGCTGTGCCCGTAGAGAATGTAAGGGAGGATAATCAGGCTCGGTATAAAGACCAGCAGCAGAATGCTCCCCGCCCACACGAGCATGGCCGTCGCCACCCCCCACGGCGGATTATCCGGGTCAGGCTCAGCCGCACTCGACTCCGGCACAACGACCAGCCCCGCATCAAAGGCCGAATAACTATCAGGCGGCAGAGGGGTCACAAAAGAAGCTTCTTTAGATGTATCCACGATGAAGAGAAGTGTAAGAGAGATGCCGCTAAATTACAAATTTGATCCTGGAAGCGGCCCTGCACAAACAAATAGGCTTTTCCGGCTATGTTTGCAACACGGCGTTACTGTACAAAAAGTCTGTGCGGAGTGTTACAAGCTTTTGGCTGTATCAGAAGAAGACCCCAGCAAGCCGTCAGGGCAATGCCTCACGAGCACAGGTTAACCGCCCGAGACCTTTGGCGGTGCTGACCTCTCTTATCCCGTCTGTCCCCCGCTAATTCTTTCTCGCTTGCTCTCTGAAGTGTCGGGCTATGGTGGCGCGTACGGATTGCATCAGTGGTTCTAAATCTTCGTCATTGAGCCCGGCGGTGGGGATGGGCTTGTCAACGTACATGTCTACCGGGCCGGGCCGAAAGATGATCGAGTCTTTCGGCAGGACTTGCCGCGAGCCCAGTATAGTGACGGGAACGATGGGCGCGCCCGATTGTATAGCCAGCTTGAAGCCGCCTTTCTTAAACGTGTGCAGCGCGCCGTCGGGAGAGCGCGTGCCTTCCGGGAAGACGAAGGCGCAGATGCCGCCGCGTATGTAACGCGCGGCCCTTTGCATGCTCATGACGGCGTTCTGCGTCGAGCTGCGGTCGACAGGGATGTGTCCCGCGCGCGAGAGATGCCAGCCCATAAAGGGAATCTTAAAGAGAGGTTTCTTCGCGGCGATGCGTAACTGGACGGGCAAGTAGCCGAGCATCGCCGGAATGTCCATGTAGCTCTGATGTGAAGAGAGAAAGACGTAGGATGTGCCGGGGCTCAGATTCTCAAGACCGTACACGCGCACGCGCGCGCCCGTCGTGCGCGCGATCATCCGACACCACCACTGCGCGCACCAGTGCTGACGCCGCCCCGCCGGGTCGTAGAGCGAAAGCGTCAAAGAGATGCTGCCCATGACGAACGTGTAGAGGTAAATGAGCGGGATGGCGATGGCCGAGTGAAGGTAATTGACGAGCGTGGGGCGGCGCGGCGGCGGAGTCGGCGGAATGTCCTCGGCGACATCCGTGCGCGCCGCGCTTCTTTCCGTTCCTGCGTAGACTCCTGTTTGCGCCAAGGCTGATGATCCGTGCGCCGATTAACGTCGACTGTATCTTCGACCGGAGGCCGAAAGGTTATTCAATCGCGGGCCGCGAAATTCCAAGCCGTGTGGCCGCCAGCATGAGGCCGATGATCGTCTTGCCGTCTTCGATCTCGCCTTCTTCGATCATCTCAAGGGCACGCGTGAAGGGCACGCGCACGATCTCCAGCATCTCGTCCTCTTCCAGTCGCTGCGCCGTCTCGCTCAGCCCTGTCGCAAGGTAGACCCACATCTTTTCTTCGACAAAGCCCGGCGAGACGAAAAACTCCGAGAGCTTTTCCAATTGCGTTGCGACGACGCCCAGCTCTTCTTCCAGCTCACGCGCCGCGCCCTCTTCCGGTCGCTCGGGCGATGCGAGCGTGCCAGCCGGAATCTCCAACAGGTAACGCACGACCGCATGACGATACTGGCGCACGAGCGCCACCGTCATGTCGTCGAAGACGGCGACAATCGCCGCGCTGCCCGGATGATGCACAACCTCGCGCTTGTAGGTCTGACCTTGCTCGCGCACCGTGTCAACCGTCACGTCGAAGATGCGACCGCGAAAAATCTCTTCGCTGCTGACCAGCTCCGGCGCTTCCATTTCGGGTGTAGCCATAAATTTTTTCAAAGCTCTGATGATGAACGTGTGTGCGCCGCCTGCTCTCTAAGCGCGCGCTGTGTCTCACCGACCAGATAGAGAGAGCCGGTGATAAGGATTAGCCCGCCGGGCGATGTCTGCGCGCGCGCCAAACGTACGGCCTCGCCCGCCGAAGCGACCAGCGTGATTCTACTCGAATCAATGCCCGGGGGCACATGGTTTTCCAGCTCTTCAGGCGTGGCGGCGCGTGGGCTTACAGGCTGCGTCAGGATTAATCGGCTGGCCGCAGGGAAGAGAGCAGCGGCAATCTCCGAGAGATGTTTATCGCGCATCGCCCCGAAGACGAGTGTGACGGGGGCGGCGACAAACTCGTCCAGAAAGGCGCGCAGCGCGCGCGCGCCCGCCTCGTTGTGCGCGCCGTCAAACAGGATGGAGGGCTGCCCCGCCCACAATTCCAGACGCCCCCTGTGCTCCGCCGTTTCGATGCCCTCGATGATGGCTGCGCGCGGGATGTCGAAGCCGCTTTCGCGCAGGGCTTCGGCGATATGAACGGCGACCGCCACATTCGTCAACTGATGACGCCCGCGAAGATTCACCCTGACATTCTCATAAGAGTCCGTTGCTGTCTTGATGCGTGCTCGCAGCCGACCCGTTTCATCTGTGCCCAGCACCTCCAACATATCATCAGGGACAAGGCGCGGCGTGACATCGCTCGCCGCACATTGTTTGAGGATTACTTCGAGCGCTTCGGGAGACTGTGGGGCGACGATGGCCGTCACGCCGGGCCGAACGATGGCCGCTTTCTCCGACGCTATCTCAACTATCGATGGGCCAAGATAGTCCTGATGATCGAGCGCTATGGGTGTGAGCGCGACCAGACCCGCGCGTGCGGCGGTCGTCGCGTCGAGGCGTCCCCCCAGACCCGTCTCAAGAATCGCAAGCCCGACGCGGGCCTCGCTGAATGCGACGAGCGCGGCGGCTGTCACGTGCTCGAAGAAGGTCGGCAGGGCGGCGAGCTCGCCCTCGTCTAAGAGATGCTCGGCCTGCTCGCGCACGAGGCCGATCAGTCGAGCAAACTCTTCCGCCTGAATCTCAAGACCGTTCGTGCGTATGCGCTCTGTAATCGAGACGAGGTGCGGAGAAGTGTAGAGCCCGGTCGTAATACCGGCAGCGCCGCAAATGCGTTCGAGCAGGACGGCGGTCGAGCCCTTACCGTTCGTCCCCGCTATCTGTACCGCAGGGAAAGCACGCTCGGGTTGCCCCAGAGCTTCGAGCAGGCGCTCGATGTTGCGTAAACCGAGCTTGATGGCGACCGTCTCATGGCCCAGACTCAAAAGATACCGCAGCGCTTCATCCATAAAACAGTGACGAGCAGGAAGAAAGAAAGCGATGAGTCACGAGTGGCAGCCGTCGAGGGATAAGCTCAAAGCCTTTTTCTCGCTTGTCACTCGTCGCTCGTGACTGCCTTCAGGTCGTCTTCCTGCTCGCGCTGGATTTCGGGGTTCATCATGAAGTTGAGCAGCTTGATGATGTAGGCGCGCATCTCGCGGCGGTCAACGATGGCGTCGAGCATCCCGTGGTCGAGCAGGAACTCCGAGCGTTGAAAATCTTTGGGAAGCTTCTGGCGGATGGTCTGTTCGATGACGCGCGGCCCGGCAAACCCGATCAAGGCTTTGGGCTCGGCTATAATGCAATCGCCGAGCATGGCGAAGCTGGCGGTGACGCCGCCCGTCGTCGGGTCTGTGAGCACGGATATGAAGGGCAGGCGCGCTTCGTCCAGCTGCGCCAGCGCCGCGGATATTTTCGCCATCTGCATTAAGGAGAGCGTGCCCTCCTGCATACGCGCTCCGCCCGAAGCGGCGAAGATGATGACGGCGGCGCGCTCTCTGAGCGCTCTTTCGATGAGCCGCGTTATCTTCTCGCCGACGGCTGAGCCCATCGAGCCGCCGATAAAGAGCATGTCCATCGCCCCGGCAAAGACCGTGTGGCCGCCCACTTTCCCGCGCGCGCTGATGATCGCCTCCGGCAGGCCTGACACCTCGCGCGCCTGCTCAAGGCGCTTCGTGTAAGGCTTCGTATCGACAAATTCCAGCGGGTCTATGGAGATTACTTCGGCGTCCAGCTCTTCATACTCGCCGTCGTCGAAGAGTTGAGCGAGGCGCGACGGGGCGTCGAGGCGGAAGTGGTAATTACAGTGCGGGCAAACCTGAAGGGATTCTTCGAGGTCGCGTTTGTAGAGGGGCGCGTCGCATTCTTCGCACTTGACGAAGACGTTTTCGGTTTTGACGCGCCGTTCTGCGACAGGTACGGGCTCGCTCTTCTGATTCTTTGGCTTACGAAACCAGGGCATAGGTCTCTATCGCCACACAGGGCTTCGGTGATAATGCTTCATACATTTATGGTTAACTATAGAACAGGGACGGCGCAGAGAATAACATAAAAAAGGATGAAGGATGAAGGCGGAAGGGTGAAATGAGAGATTACGGGTCTTGAAAGCTTTTACTTCATCCTTCATCGTTGCCGCCTTCGTCCTTGCTTTAAAATTCTATGCCTTGCTGGGCGCGGATGCCTGCGTTGAACGGATGCTTGATCTCTGTCATCTCCGTGACGAGGTCTGCGGCTTCGATCAGCTCGGGGGGCGCATCGCGTCCGGTGACGACGATGTGGATCGCGGGCTGATCGGCGCGCACCGCGCGAAACTCTTCGACCACTTCCGCGACCGGCAGCATGCCGTAGCTCAGCACGTAGACCAGCTCGTCGAAGACCAGCAGGTCGTAGTCGCGGCTTCGCATCTTCTCTACGCAGAGTGCCCACGTCTCGCGCGCCGTCTGTTTGTCCTGCTCCGGGTTCTTCGTGTCCCACGTAAAACCGTCGCCCATCGTATGAACTTCGATCCCGAGCGTCTCCGCCGAGACGTGCTCGCCGTAGCGGTCGTGGCGTGATTTCATGAACTGAATCATGCAGCAGTTCAGTCCGCGCCCGGCGGCGCGCATCATCAGGCCCAATGCACAGGTCGTCTTTCCCTTACCATTGCCCGTGTGAACCATCAGGAGACCGCGCGTGCTCTCCTGATAATCGGCTCGCCGCCATTTATATCTCTTCTCTTTGAGGGACATGGAGAAATTCGTCGCAGAGCCCGGCGCTCAAGAACGGTCATCTGCTCGACCGGGTCGCAGACCCTTCGTGATTGCTAACCTCTAAACTCCGAGCCCCGACCGTTACCTCCGCCGGGGCTGGGTGAGCGAAGCGGGTCTTCAGTGGTGTCGATGTCACCGTTTCGTCGCTCGATGGCATCCCTGAGCATGCGGACGATGGTGTTCTCGGCGTCGTCCCACGCCCCCCTGAGCGTACACCCGGCGGCGTTGCGGTGGCCTCCGCCGCCGAACTGCTCTGCGATGCGCGCGACGTTGACATCCCCCTTCGAGCGCAAGCTCGTGCGATAGATGCCGGGCTCTTTCTCCTTCAAAAGGGCGACCGCTTCGACCTTGTCGCAGGTCAGAGGATAGTTGACGAAACCGTCGCCGTCCTCTTCGGACGCCCCCGCGCGCTCCTGCATCTCAAGGGTCTGGCGCATCCACGCGACGCGGCCCGTCTCGTCGCGCCGCACGGTCGAAAGCACTTCGCCCAACAGCTCAATCTTGCTCCAGGGATAGCTGGCGAAGACCGCCTCCGATACCTTGGCCGGTTTGACGCCGGCCCGCACCAGCTCCGACGCGACCTTGAAGGTGCGCTCCGTCGTGTTCGAGTAATGAAACGAGCCCGTGTCCGTAATCAGCGCCGTGTAGACGCATTCGGCTATCTCGCGCGTGACGCGCACGCCCGTCGCCTTGCACAGGTTGTAGATCATCTCGCCGACAGCCGAGGCCGTCGAGTCGATCCAGTTGATCGTGCCGAAGAGCGCGGTCGTCGCATGATGGTCTATGTTGACGACGTACTGTTTCTCAAGGTCAATCAGGCCGGGCCGCGTAATGTCTGAGCATTCGATGACGAAGACGGCGTCGTAGGTGCGGTCAATGGCGGGCGTGACGCGCACGTCCTCAGAGCCCGGAAGCTTCTGGTAAGTATGCGGCACGGGGTCGCGCATAATTACTTCGACCTCTTTATCGAGGCCGCGCAATAACCAGTAGAGACCGAGCGACGAGCCCAGGCTGTCACCGTCGGGCCGCACGTGCGAAGTGATGGCGAAGCGCCGCTTCGACTCGATCAATTCAACAACTTGACTAAGCATCGTTAAAAACAAGGATGAAGGATGAAGGATGAAGGATGAAGTAAAGACTTAATGTCTTTCGTTTCATCCTTCATCCTTCATCCTTCCGCCTTCATCCTTTCTCTCTTCGAGGGCGTCCTGCATCCGGCTCTCCTCGCTCGCCCTTGTACGTTCGATCTCCGCCAGCAGTTGGTCTACGCGCGCGCCCTGTTCCTCGACCGTATCACGCACGAAGTGGATTTCGGGCGTGTGGCGCAGGCTGAGCGCGAAGCCCACTTGCTTGCGTACATAAGGTGCGGCGTGGCGCAGCGCCGTGAGCGCCTTGGCCGCCTCCTCTTCGTCGCCCGCGACGAGCACGTAGACGCGCGCGTCCCGCAGATTCTCGGACAAGCGCACGTCCGTCACCGTGACCATCGTCAGGCGCGGGTCTTCCAATTCATACCCGACGATCTGCGCTATCTCCTCGCGCAGCATGTCGGCAACTCTCTCAGGGCGACGCATATCAACTACAGTGACGAGTGACAAGTGACGAGTGATGAGCAAGAACAAGCTGTAACTCGTCACTTGCCACTTGGCACTCGCCACTGCTTTTTACAGTTCCGTGGCTGCGACCTTCTCTATGATATAGGCTTCGATCTGGTCGCCGACCTTGAGGTCGTTGAAGTTTTCCAGACCGATGCCGCATTCGAATCCTTCGCGCACTTCGGAAGCATCGTCCTTGAAGCGACGAAGGCTGGCGATGCCGCCCTCCCATGAGACGATGCCGTCGCGTATGAGACGGGCGCGGGCGTTGCGCCGAATCGTTCCGTCTATGACCATGCAGCCGGCGATCACCCCGGCCTTCGGCACGCGGAAGACCTCGCGCACTTCGGCCTTCCCAAGGATGCGCTCCTTCTCGACCGCTTCGAGCATGCCGATCATCGCCGCGCGTATCTCCTCCTCGACCTTGTAGATGATCGAGTGGAGGCGTATGTCGACGGCCTCCTGCTTCGCAAGCTCCGCGGCGCGAACTTCCGGGCGCACGTTAAAGCCGATGATGACCACAGCCGTCTGCGATGCCCCGGCCTGCGTGGCCGAAGCCAGCAGCACGTCCGACTCGGTGATCGCGCCCACGCCCGAGCGTATCACCTTGACCTTCACCTGATCTGTCGAGAGCTTCTGCAGGGTGGATTTCAAAACCTCCACGGAGCCCTGCACGTCCGCCTTGATGACGACGAGCAGCTCTTTCACCTCTGTCAGCCCGAGCGCTTCGATGCCGCGCTTGGTGGTTTGCAGCAGCGTGTTCTGGCGCGTCAGCATCTGACGGTGATGGGAAATCTGCTGGGCACGCGTAATGTCTGCGACGACCTGGAAGGATTCGCCGGCCTGCGGCACACCCTGTAGGCCGAGCACCTCGACCGGAGTTGAAGGCCCGGCCTCGTTGATGGCCTCGCCCTTGTCATTGAACATGGCGCGCACCTTGCCGAAGATCTGGCCGACGATGAAGGGGTCGTGAACTCGCAGCGTGCCCTGTTGCACGAGCACGGTTGCGACAGCGCCGCGCCCTCGATCAAGCTTGGCTTCAAGGACGACGCCCGAAGCCAGCCGCGTCGGGCTCGCTTTCAGGTTGAGAATGTCGGTCGTGAGCAGGATGGTTTCCAGCAGCGTGTCCAGATTCTCCCGCCGCTTGGCCGAGACGGGAACCATCTCCGTATCGCCGCCCCACTCGATGGGCTGTAAGCCCTGATTCGCCAGTTCCTGCCTGACGCGATCAGGGTTGGCATCGGGCCTGTCGATCTTATTGATGGCGACGATGATGGGCACGCCTGCGGCGCGAGAGTGCTCAATCGCTTCAATGGTCTGCGGCATCACGCCGTCGTCCGCCGCGACGACCAGCACGACCACATCCGTCGCCTTTGCGCCGCGCGCTCGCATCAGAGTGAATGCCTCGTGGCCGGGAGTGTCAAGAAAGACGACGTGGCGCATCTCGGAAGGATTGTCAGGATTGGGCACGGCCACGCGGGACGCGCCTATGTGCTGAGTGATGCCGCCGGCTTCGCCCGCCGCGACATCCGTCGAGCGTATCCCGTCAAGCAGCGAAGTCTTACCGTGATCCACGTGGCCCATCACTGTGACAACGGGGTCGCGCGGCAGCTCGACATCGTCTGCGCCTGTGTCAATCAACTCTTCAAACTCCTCTTCGGCAACCATCTCTTCAAACGGCACGAAGGTCACTTCGTAACCGAACCTGCGGCCAAGGTCTGCCGCGACATCATCATTCAAAGGCTGGTTGATGGTGGCGAACACGCCGCGCTGCAAGAGCAATGTGACGATGTCTTTGGGCTTGATGCCGAGCTTTTCCGCGAACTCCTTGACGGTCGAGCCCTCGACGATGCGAACCGACTTTAACTCGCCGCCGACCGTGGCTACGTCGAGGCGACCGGCGATGCGGTCTTCCAGGGAGAGCGTCTTCGGCGGCGGAATGTAATCGCGATCACCGAAGCGGCCCTTGCCGCCCTCGTGCATTTTATGATTGCCGCGCGCTGTGGTGCGTGTCGAGCGACCCCTGCGGCGATCACTCGGCGGAGGCGTATAGACCGTCTGCGGCGTGGCCGTTTCACCGGGCGTGCCGCTCGGCTCGAACCCGGCGCGCTCGCCGCCGACGCCGCCGCGCGCGTTAGGCGCACCGCCGCGTGACGGGCGCTCGCCCCGCTCGACTCTCTCCTGTCGCTCGCGCCGCTCGCGCGGGCTGGGCTGCGGCACTTGCGGAACCACTGGCGCGACCGGCACGGGAGCGCGCTCGCCGTGACGTATCCCGGCATTCATCGCCGCCTGCGTCGGTCGCAACACTCGCACCTGCCTCGCAGGAGGCGGCGGAAGCTGGACGGGGCTCGTAGCCTCAGGCGCGGGCGTTGCTGCTTGCGGAGCATGGTTGGCTTCGGGCTCAACAGCCGTTAAGCCTCCTGCTCCGTTCGGCTCGCCCGCATACGGGATTGACTGTTCCGTAGCGGCGATGGGCTCTGATACCTGTACGGTATCGGGCGCTGACTCCTGCTGGTAAGAAGCCGCCGCCTCCGGCGCGGGAGCACCTGCCTCTGCATCCGCTGATGCTGTGGGCTGCTCGGCGCGGATTGCCGGGCCGAGCGGCCTTTTAACCAGACGTGCGGTCGTGGTCGCGCCACCGGTGGGCCTTGGAGCGGCCTGCCCCTGATCTGAGGCGGGCGCTGAAGGCTGCTCTGTCGCCGGTGCTGCTGCTGCTGTGGTCGGGCCGCCGAGGGTTGTCGTCTCGGGCACGATGGCAGGGGCTTCCTCTTCCGCCGCCGTGGGGTGCGCTTCATCGGCGGGACGGACAGCCTTTTTGACGACACGCACGGTGCGCGGCGCGACCGCTTCCTTCTTCGGGAAATACTTATTGCGTATCTTGTCGGCTAACTCTTTGGAGATAGAGTTCGAGGGCACACTGACATCCACACCTTCGCGGCGCACCTCTTCGATGAGACGCTTGGTATCGAGCTTCAGTTCTTTAGCCAGGTCGTACAGGCGAACCTTGGAAGTAGAAACGGACATGCACTCCTTCTTCGACGCTTAAAAGGTAAAACGGCGTCGGCGCTTCAAAGGGTTAAGGACTCTCGGCCATCCCTAACCTTCTTTGGTAGCGCTGCTCTCGAAGGAGAGCTGATACCACCGGGTGGATTAGGGGGGCGAGGAGCGATGCGCGCATAGTCGGCGTGCGCGCTCGCTCAAGTTACTGGGCCGCATCTGGGGAAGCATCCTGCTTCTCATCCGTCTCGCCCTCGACCGGCGCGGCCTCTTCACGATACTGCGGTACGGGGGCTGATGTCGTTTGCACTTCGGGCGCGGAAGCCTCCGAAGCGAAATCTGCAACAGGCGAGAACGTCGCCTCTTCCTCGACGGGAGCGTCATCCTCACCGACCTGACCGGCGGCCTCTATATAGGCCGCGCCGGAAGAGGTGATGTCGGGCGCAGGCGTGATCGTATCGGCTCTGAGGTCGCGCCCCGCCTCCTGTAGCCGAAGCTCATCCTCGGAGATGGGATCGGCCTCTGTGAGCGCGACGGGGTCGGCGGATTCCTGTGCCAGAATCTCGGACTCGGCTGTAAAGGGCGTGCCCTGCTCGACGGCCTCGTCGTAACCTTCCGCGATCATCTCTTCGTTGGGCTCTACCTCGCCCACATCCATCGTCGGGTCAAGCTCCGCGGAGAAAGCATTCTGCTCGACCGTCTCGCCGGTCGTCGCTTCTTCGCTCTCCGCCGTCTCTTCTCCAGCCGTCTCAACAGCCTGCTCTTCGTCCGTCTCAGGGGTTTCCGTCTGCGCCTCTAAAGCTTCATCTGCGCCGGCTTCCCCTTCGGCTGAGCCCTCTTCGCTGCCCTGTTGCTTGCTCTTGTCGCGGGCGGCGATGACGGCCTGCGCCGCGTTCAAGATCGTTTCCGCCTCGTCAAGACTGACATCCAGGTATTCGACCAGATCGTCAACCGAGACCGCAGCGAGCGCGTCTATATCGTTGATGTCGTGTGCGGCGAGCGCCTCGGCCTGCTGCGCCGTCACACCCTCAATGGCCGAGAGGGGCACAGCGCCGCCGGAAGCGATGAGCGCGCCCATCTGCTCCGCGACCTCTTTCTTGAGTTCTTCTTCGCTGCGTATGTCTATGTTCCAGCCGACGAGCTTGGTTGCCAGCCGCACGTTCTGCCCGCGCTTGCCGATGGCTAAGGAAAGCTGGTCTTCGTTGACGATCACTTCCATCTGGCGATTCTCGATGTCCGTGATGCGAACCTGATTGACCTTGGCCGGAGACAGAGCGTTGGCGGCGAAGACAGAAGGCTCGTCAGACCATTCGATGATGTCGATCTTTTCGCCGCGCAGCTCACGTATGATCGCCTGCACGCGCGAGCCCTTCATGCCGACGCACGCGCCGACGGGGTCAACGTCGCGCTCGTTCGAGGTAACGGCTATCTTGGCACGCTCGCCGGGCTCGCGCACGGCGGATTTGATGATCACCGTCTCGTCGTAAATCTCAGGCACTTCCATCTCAAAGAGGCGGCGCAACAATTCAGGAGAAGTGCGCGAGACTTCAACCTGCGGCCCCTTGGATTCCTTCGAGACATTGTTGATGACGACGCGTATGCGCTCGCCCTGATTCCACTGCTCACCGCGCGACTGCTGCGAGCGGGGCAGTATCGCCTCCATGTTCCCGAGGTCGACGATGATGTTGCCGCGCTCGAAGCGCTTGACGAAGCCGTTGACCAGATCACCTATCTTGTCTATGTACTGATCGTAGATGTTGGAGCGCTCGGCATCGCGCACTTTCTGGAAGAGAATCTGCTTGGCCGTCTGGGCGGCGATGCGTCCGAGTTCCTCCATCGGCAGCGGAAGCAACAGCGCGTCCCCGATCTCCACCTCATCGCCCGCCATCTCGCGCGCCTCTTCAATGGAAAGCTCCGTGGCCGGATTGGTGACTTCGTCGACGACCACTTTGGAGGCCGAAAGCTCTATGCCGCTCTCGGGATTCCAGTCAACCTGAATGTCCTCGCCGGAGCGAAACTGCTTCTTGGCCGCCGCGCGCACAGCTTCCTTGACCGCCTCGATGACTATCTCGCGGTCTACGCCCTTTTCCTGGCAAAGGTCGTCAATGTTTTTCGCGATGGATGTGCTCATAATTAACCAGATGTCAGAATACTGGATGTCAGATGTAGCCAGCAGTGATTCGACTGATATCCGACATCTATCTCTGTGTCTTGTGGCCGTCGCGGCCTGCGGCCTCGGAGGCCATCTCACGCTCGCGGGCGCGCCTGAACTCTTCTTCCACGTCTATCTCAAGGTTCGCTTTAGCGATGGCTTCGAGCGGAAGCTCAACGCGCCCGCTCGTCTTGTCTTCAAAAATCACGCGGTCGCCTTCGACGCTCCGGATGAGACCGCGAAAGTTGCGCTGGCCGTTGACGGCCACTCTCGTCCTGATCTTGGCTTGACGGCCCGTGAAACGCTCGTAGTCTGCCCGCTTGTAGAGGCCGCGCTCCAACCCCGGCGAGGATACTTCCAGTGTATAAGGCGAGTGGATGAAGTCTTCCACATCCAGAACCGTGCCCAGATGCAAACTCACCGCCGCGCAATCCTCGTGGGTCACGCCTTCCGGCTTGTCAATGTAGACGCGCAGGATGGGTTTGCCTTCCGGCCCTGCCACCTCGGCGTGGACTAATTCCAGCCCGTTATCCGTCGAGACGCGCTCTGCCAACGCGCGCACGCGATCTTCAATCGAACCCTGACCCACCCGACTCGTCCCTTCCGTCCGGAAAAACTCTCTCGCACAAAATAAAAAGTGGGCGCGAACCCACCGGACAACACCGCCGCGCTCCAAGCAAGCGGAGAATTATACGAGAAGGGGAGTGCAGAAGCAAGCGACGGGCACGTGAAGGGGAGGCGGGGATTTAGGCGCTGCGGATTCCCCATGCGAGCGGCGGGCAGATAAGCCCCTGACGGCTTAGAAGGCCCAGCCCAGGCCGATCTGCGCCGCAAACTCTGACGGCGATGGCGGGAGGCCGTTTACCGCTGGCCGAGCCTTGCCTTTACGATGTCGCTCACCGTGCGGCCATCGGCGTTACGGCCTGCGAGGCGCGCCTGCGTAGCTTTCATCACCGTGCCCATCTCGCGCATCGAAGAAGCTCCGGTTTCGTCGATGGCCTCAGAGACGGCCCGCTCGATCTCCTCGCGCGAGGCGGCCTGCGGAAGATAGGCCTCGATGACGCCGATCTCTGCGCGCTCCTTATCGGCTAATTCCTGCCGCCCGGCCTTTTCGTACTGCTCTATGGAGTCGCGCCGCTGCTTAAGGAGCGACTGAAGCGCCTTGGTCAGCTCCTCGTCATCGAGCGCGCTGCCCTTTTCGATCTCGCGGTTCATGACCGACGCCTTGACCATGCGGAGCGTGGAGGTGCGCGCCGCGTCCTTGGCCTTCATCGCTGTCGTCAGGTCGGATATGATGCGTTCTTTCAGACTCATAAGTAATTAGCGCCCCACCTTTAGGACTTCCGGCTTCGATACAGTGTAACGCGAAGGCGGGCACGTCTGCTCAACCCGGAGCAACACGCGCCCGCCTTCGGAAATTGCTCGCCCTCCGATTTTCAAGAGAGGCAAGCTAACCCAACTACAGGTTATTCATCATCACGACCGCGACGACTCCTACGGGTCGTCCTCCTCGTCGCTCTCGGCTCGCACGGCACCGTCGAGGCCGCATCCGCCGTCACCGCCGGCGCTCCCTGCGGTGTGATCCACAGCTCCACCGTCAGCTCCTCGCGGCATCCGCCGTCGATCGTGATGATTCGCGCC
>DASVWI010000007.1:0-54272 GCA_036389675.1 Pyrinomonadaceae bacterium | reverse complement strand
GCCCGGATACAGGACGGTCTTTGTGTTACATGACGTGGAGGGGCACGAGCACGAGGAGATCGCAAGGATGTTGGGGTGCAGCGTGGGCACTAGTAAATCGCAGTTGCACAAGGCTCGTATGAAATTAAGGGGGCTGCTCAGAAAGCACACTCCCTTCCGATAGGTTTAGCGGGAAGAGGGCTCTTTGCTCCCGACAGGAGCAAAGAGCCCTCTTCTCACATCCACGTCCGACCCGCCTTAACTTACGCCAGATCAAACAGCAATATCTCGGACATCTCGTCGCCGACGATGCGGAGCGCTTGTTCTTCGCTGATGGCTGCCCCGTCGCCCTGATTCAGTTGTTGGTCGTTGAGTTTAACGGCCCCGCGCGCCACCTGTAGCCACGCGTAACGCCCTGCGGGAAGCTCATGCACAATCTCCTGTCCCGGCTCAATCAGGGTCGCGTAGAGACTGGCGTCCTGATGTATAGTCACCGAGCCGTCGCGCCCATCATGGGAAGCGATCAGACGCATCTGCCCTCGCTTCTCGGCATCCTCGAACATCTTCTGTTCGTAGCCGGGCTTGATGCCCGCACGATCAGGCAGAATCCAGATTTGAAGCAGATGCACGGACTCGTCCGCCGAGCCGTTTTTCTCGCTGTGGGTGATGCCTGTTCCGGCGCTCATGCGCTGAACCTCACCGGGACGAATCACAGACCCGTTGCCCATGCTGTCCCTGTGTTCCAGAGCGCCTTCCAGCACGTAGGTGATGATCTCCATGTCCCTGTGCGGGTGCGTGGGAAAGCCTCTGCCGGGATGCACCCAGTCTTCGTTGATGACACGCAGGTCGCGGAATCCCATGAAGCGCGGGTCGTAATAGTCACCGAATGAGAAGGTGTGATAGGTGTTGAGCCAACCGAAGTTGAAGTGGCCGCGATCTTTCGATCTACGTACGGCGATCATATGTCTCTCCTCCCTTGCTGCCTGTTCTATCTATTAGATGCGCGGGCGTTGCCATGCTCTTTCAGCGTCTGCCGGCGGCCATGATTTTCTCTATCTCGTCTGGCGCAGAAGGGATTTTTTCCGAGAGCTTGCGAAGGGTGTTGCCGGTTGTGACCAGATAGTCGTCTTCGATGCGGACGCCTAGCTTCTCCGTCTGAATGTAGATGCCGGGCTCGATGGTGAAGACTTCGCCGGGCTGCATGGGAAGGGTGTTGTTGCCGACATCGTGTACGTCCATGCCGAGGTAATGGCCGAAGCTATGGATGAAGAATCGATCCATGGTGTACTCGCGCCCGTCCGTGTCGCGCGCGCGCAAGGGGCTTCGGCGCATGTAGTCCTGCGCGAAACCTTGCAGGTCGCCGTGCGTCATGCCCGGCTTCCAGTGGGCCGCGATGGCCGACTGCGTATCCAGTACAAGCTGGTAGATGGCGCGCTGGCGCGGCGTGAATTTTCCGTTGGCGGGAAAGGTGCGCGTGATGTCGGCGGTATAGAGCGAATACTCCGCCCCTATGTCGCAGACGACCAGATCGCCGTCGTCTATCTTCTTATGATTCTCCTGATAATGGAGGATGGTCGAGTAGATGCCGCTGCCGACGATGGAGGGGAAGCCGGGCCGCTCCGCGCCATGGCGCGTAAAGGCCGCTTCGAGAATGGCCTGCACCTCGAACTCGTAGAGCCCCGGGCGCAGAGAAGCCATGATGTCGCGCTGCGCTTCGCCGGTGATGTCTATGGCCTTTTGCAGCAACGCGATTTCCGCCTCGGATTTTCTTTTACGCATCTCCGAGAGGCTGTTCGCCAGCGATTCCAACTCGACGCCGGGCAATTCCTTGTGTGCCCGCACGACGAACTCATACTCGTTGACAAAGCCGTTGACGGCGCGGCGCGGTGCGATGGTGTAGAGCTTCATCGCGCTCTGGCCCTGCGCGTTCTTGAAAGCGGGAAGCGCGGCGGCCTCTTTCAGCGTCGGCCAGAGCTGATCTGTAGCTAGGACGCGCTCGGCTCCGAAGGTGCGCGCGGCCTCGGCTCCGGGCGCGAGCTGCACGCCCGTCCAGCGTTCCATCCCAAGGTTGCGCTGCGGAATAAAGATGATCTCGCGCGCTCCACCCGCCGAGGGCAAACCCTGAGGCACGAGCAGCAGGGCAGCGCCGGGCGTGCGTACTCCCGTCAGATAGGCCATCCAGTTGTTTTGCCGGTAGCGTGCCTCGACCCCCATGCTCTCTTCGACGTTGCCGAGGACGACGACTATGCCGTCCTTGATCTCTCCGAGCAGCTTTTGCCTGCGCGCGCGGTATTCGGTGACGGGTTGATTGAGCAGGCGCACGCCCGGCTCGTCATAGAAATCGGGCGCGATTGAATAAGCGCTCGGCCCGGCGAGGGCCGTCAGGAGAAGCGCAGCGCAGAGCAGTAGAGCGGGCGCGAGACGGGATAACTTCATTTTAATAAAGGGTCTGATGGTTTTAAGTCTCACGAGTCGTGCTGTTCTTTTGCCGGTCTCGTCTATGTGCGACGGCTGAGCATGACAGGCCGCCAGAGGGATTGCAGGCGCTTGCCGCTCGCCGTCTGTAAGATACTCATCAGGCCCATGTAACCGTAGCCGAAGAAGAATAGAAAGAGAAAGGGGAGCGGCCCCCACATGTGCATCCGCACGGCGTAGAGCATGGCGAGCAGAAAATAGAGGGCAAACGATAGCTCAAGCAGCGGAAGCCAGCCGCGCTTGCGTTTATACTTCTTGCGCTTCCATGTCTCGTCGTTCGCTTGCTCGACCTGATACTTGGGCGTGCGTACGAACTCGGACTTCATCCCGACGAGCGCTTCCAGCACGGCGCGGGCGTTGCTGAAAGCCAGCCCGATGCCGAGCGCCATCACCAGCGGCAGGTGAAGCAGGCGCGGCACACGCCGCGTGTCCAGATACCACACGCCCGTGCCGTAGAAGAGCAGCACGGAGATGGTCGAAAAGAAGAGCAGCGGCACGTCGAAGGCCATCAACTGGTAGAAGCCCTGATTGTAGCGCACGAGCAGGAGCGGGAATTGCAGAAAGCTGACGACGATCATCAGGGGGTAGCTGATATTGCCCGTCAGTCGAAAGAACATCTCCAGCTTGACGCGCAAAGGCAGCGGCGCTGACCAGAGGCGGCGATAGAGCTTGATGCCGACCTGCATCACTCCCTTGGCCCAGCGGCGCTGCTGCGCCTTAAAGGCATTGATCTCGACCGGAATCTCCGAGGGCGCGTCATCCTCCAACAGATAGACGAATTTCCAACCCATCAACTGCGCGCGGAAAGAGAGGTCTGTGTCTTCGGTGAGCGTGTCGTGCTGCCAGCCGCCGCTCATCTCTATGGCCTGACGACGCCAGATGCCGGCAGTGCCGTTGAAGTTGAAGAAGCCGCCCGTGCGATTACGCACCGTCTGCTCGACGACGAAGTGGCCGTCGAGCATGATGGTCTGAAGGCGCGTCAGCAGGTTGTAAGAGCCGTTGATGTGCGACCAGCGCATCTGCGCGCAGCCGACCAGAGGGTCTGTGAAGTAGTGAACCAGCTTGAGCAGGCAATCTGGCTTCGGCACGAAATCGGCATCGAAGATGGCGATCAGCTCGCCCTTCGCCGTCTTCAGACCGTTTTCCAGCGCGCCCGCCTTAAAGCCCGTGCGATCCGTGCGATGAATGTAATGAATATCAAAACCTTTGCGCGCGTAGGCTTCGACGGTGGCGCTCGCCAGCCGTACCGTCTCGTCCGTCGAATCGTCCAAGACCTGTATCTCAAATCGCTCGCGCGGGTAATCAATCTCGGTCACGGCCTTTAAGAGCCGCTCGATCACGTACATCTCGTTGAAGAGCGGAAGCTGAACGGTGATGCGCGGCAATTCGGCGTCGCTCCAAAAGGCTTTCGGCCTCGGAGTAATCTTGTGATAGCGCCAGAAGTCTATCACCTGCTTCATGCGGTAAGCGCCGTAGACGGCCAGCACGCTGAGGATGCTGAAATAGAGAATCAGGATTGTCCAATCGAAGCTGTCAAGACTGTAAAGCGGGCTGATGTTGCCCCAAGTCTTGTAGATGGAGTCCATCATGTACTTTTCATAGACCTTCCAGACTTCCTGATTGGACCAGTCCGAAAGCAGAAGGAGAGCTACGGGAGCATGAAGAGGCATAGTGAAAATACTCAAGAGCAAAACTGACCAAAGCGTTGATCGGAAGATTGTGCGCGCTCGGCCTTGTGCCGGAACAATTCCGGCTGCGGGCAACAGGGGCGCGCCGCCGAATAAAACGAGCAGCGCAATCTGCCTAAAGCATTCCGCGCTGCCCGTCCATTAAGACGCAGATTTTAACCCATAGGATGTATGCGCGCCAGGCGCGAGGCCGATAGTTGACCGGGGCGACAAGCACGCTGGCCGGTCAGCTTCGATTCTAAATGCGGCTTGAAGGCGAGCCGTAATCGCTCGGCGCAGTGTTCTGAAGCGGCGCGGGCCGTGCGGCGCTCGCCGCCTGATCAGCTTCCTGTAAAGGCGCGCCGCGACGACGCCGCTGCGCGAGGCTCTGACCAAGATCAACGAGGCCCGGCAAGACGTAGACGGCAGCGACGGCGCTAAAGAGCGCGCCCGTCATGAAGCGCGAGAGATGCGTGTTGGCCCACAGGCCGAAGAATCCGAGCGCCCAGTCAACGCCAATCGGGAGCACGGCCAGAAGCAGCCACAGGCGGCGCGGCGTATCGACTCGTCTCAGGGAGCGCGCCAGAGGATAGAGCAGCACGCTCAAGGCGAAGCCGGCGTAGATGCCCGTGCAGCGCGAACACACGGCCAGCTTGTTGCCTTCCAGATGCAGAGACCGCTCAGGGATTTGGTGGCAGACGTGCCCGAACAACTCGTAGATCGAAAGCCCTAAGGCTGGATATCCGTGTGCGATGAGAAGCGGCGCGCCGATAATCAAGCCGAGCAGGCCAAGCGCGACGCAAGACACCATCGCCCACACCACGAGCGGCTCGCGCCCGACCCGCGACCGCGACGCGCACTGCGGAACATAAGAATCCGTCGGAGCAAACATCATTCCATTTTGAATCTTAGATTTTGGGTTAACGATTCGTCCGTCCTGAGCTCTGGATCAGGGCTTTCGAGCTTCCTTCGCGAGCCAGTCCAAAATCTAAAATCGTATCACCGAGTCGGGGCCGCCCTCGACGTGAACCGTGTCAACGAAGCGTATGTGCCTTGACTCGCTCGTCATCACGAGCGAGTGTGTGCGCTTGCCTGTGCCGAAGAAGCGGACGCCTTTCAGGAGCGCCCCGTCGGTGACGCCGGTTGCGGCGAAGATGATCTTCTTGCCGGGAGCCAGATCGTTCGTGTCGTAAATCTTATTGGGGTCTTTGATGCCCATCTCCTGCAGACGCTCGATGACCTCTTCTTTTGCCGGCACTTTACCCTGATCGACGCCGAGGCGTTCGTGGTCAAAGACCAGCCGGGCCTGAATCTCGCCGTTCAGACATTTCATGGCCGCCGCCGTGATGACGCCCTCGGGCGCGCCCCCTATGCCCATCAGCGCGTGTATGTTCGTGCCCGCCACCGCAGCCGAGATGCCAGCCGAAAGATCGCCGTCCGAGATGAGGCGTATGCGCGCGCCCGCCTCGCGCACTTCGCTGATCAGCTTCTTATGGCGCGAGCGTTCGAGCGTAATCACCGTCAGGTCGTCTACGTCGCGGCCCAGACGGCGCGCGATGTTCTTCAAGTTGTCCTTGGTTGGCGCATCGATGTCAATCGCGCCGCGACACGACGGGCCGACGACGATCTTGTCCATGTAGATGTCCGGGGCATTGAGAAGGCCGCCGCGCTCGGCTGCGGCCAGCACGGCGATGGCGTTGTTGGCCCCGAGCGCGCAGAGGTTAGTGCCTTCGAGCGGGTCAACGGCGATGTCCACCTCCGGGAAGGTTTCGCCCAGAGCATCGTTGACCTTAAAGCCGCCGCCGACCTCTTCGCCGATGTAGAGCATGGGGGCTTCGTCGCGCTCGCCCTCGCCGATCACGATGCGACCGCGCATGGGCACGGTGTCCATCACTTCGCGCATCGCTTCGACGGCGACGTGATCCGAGTATTTACGGTCGCCCTGACCCATCGTGCGCGCCGAGGCGATGGCCGCCGCCTCGCACACGCGCAGGAAATCCAGCGACAGCTCACGCTCTGTCCTCAACTCGTGCCCCATTTTTTGCTTCTCCTGATGATGAAGTTTCCGAGCCGGCCCGCCGCGACAGCGCCCACTGACTCGAACCGCTTGCAGGTGAAAGATATGCGCCGTCATAGTAGCAGAGCGGGCACGGAATTTGTAGAGGCGAAAGTGATTCTCAAGGGTTTGTTCGCGGGCGTAACAAATAGATCAGGGTGGGCACACGTCTAGGGTAAACGCTCGGGCCTGTTGTATACTGCGCCGATTTTTCAATCGCTCTGCGCTCCCTCTCTCTGTGTGTCCGGCAGCTCAGATAGGTTCCGAGGAGATAAAGATGAAGATACGACGAAGCACTGCGCTCAAGATGACGCTCGCCACATTCGCCCTCCTCTTAGCGGCGGCGTGCGGCAAAGGCACGGTCAGCAACTCGAACGGCGGCGGGACGGCCAGCAATACCAACGCCTCCAATACGAGGCCAGCCTCGACAGCGTCCACACCGGCGGCAACGACAGCCGACTCGCTGTCCACCCCGACGAACGCTTTTAAGGTTTTCTATGAGACCTCTAAGAATAAGGACGTGGCGGGCTTCAAGCGCACGCTCTCCAAAGACACGTTGGCGCTCCTCGAGACGCAGGCCAAGGCCGAGAACAAAACGCTCGATGCGGCGCTCGCCGAGCAGTTCCAGAAGATGGAAGTTCCGGCCACGCTGCCCGAATCGCGAAACGAAAAGATAGAGGGCGACAGAGCCACGCTCGAAGTCAAAGACGATAAGACAGGACAGTGGGAGTCTTTCAAGTTCGTCAAAGAGAATAATGAATGGAAAGCACAGCTGGGCGAATGATTGTGACCACGACAGGTTTTCCGCGCGAGCCTGCCCATGCTCGGTTTTATCACGAGCGAAAGCCAGCCGACTCCTGAGACTGAATCGGCTGGCTTTCGGTTGACCTCATTCGGACATTAAAGCGGGGGGCGCGCGCCCCGCTTCATTCCGACCGGGCTTTACGTTTAATTCGCCGCTACGGCCTCCTCGCGCGCTTCCGATCCCTTCCAAGGCGGAAGCGTCTTGCGCGCGGTCTTCTCCTTCTTGAGCCCCAAGGCCCAGTCCGCCTGCATCAGCGTGTGTATGTCGCGCGTGCCTTCGTAGATGATCGCGGCCTTGCAGTTACGCAGGTAACGCTCCACCGGATAGTCGTTCGAGTAGCCGTTTGCGCCGTGTACCTCTATCGCCATCGACGCGGCTTTCTCGCTTCTCGTGGTCGCCTGCCATTTCGCCATCGAAGTCTCCTTGGCGTTGGGCCTGCCAGTGTTCTTCAGGTAACCGGAGCGCAGCCACAGCAGATGGCACATCTGGTAATCCGCCTCCATCTCGGCGATCTTCTGCTTGACGAGCTGGTGGTTGGCGATCTTTGTCCCGAACGTCTCGCGTTCCAGAGCATAAGCGATTGAAGCATCGCGCGAGGCGCGTATGACGCCGGTCGCGCCCGCTGCGACCGTGAAGCGTCCCTGTTCCAGCGCGAACATGGCTATCTTGAAGCCCTCGCCCTCTTCGCCGACCAGATTCTCTGCGGGCACTCTGACGTTGTCGAGCGCGAAATAGCCCGTGTTGCCCGCGCGTATGCCCATCTTGCCGTGAATCGTGCCCGACGAAAAACCCTTCATCCCGCGCTCGACGATGAAGCAGGACATCCCCGTGTGGTCGCGCTTGCGTCGTTTCTCCTCGTCCGTCCAGCAGAAGAAAAGAAAGTTGTCGGCGAGGTCTGCGAGGCTGATCCACATCTTTTCGCCGCTCAAGACATACTCGTCGCCTTCGCGCCGCGCGACGGAGCGCGCGCCGACCACGTCCGAGCCTGCCCCCGGCTCGGTCAAACCGTAGGTCGCAATCTTTTCACCCTTAGCTTGCGGAATCAGGTACTTCTGCTTCTGCTCTTCAGTGCCCCACGTATAAAGCGTCAGGCTGTTGAGGCCCGTATGCACGCTCATCACGACGCGAAGCGATGTGTCCACGGCTTCCAGCTCTTCGCAGACCAATCCGAGCGCGATGTAATCGAAGCCAGCCCCGCCATATTCTTCCGGGATACAGACGCCGAGCAGGTTAAGCTCGCCCATCTTATCCAGAATGGCGCGATCAAACTGCTGTTTCTCGTCCAGCTCCTTAATACGCGGCGCGACCTCCTTCTGTGCAAAGTCGCGCACGGTCTGGCGTATGGCCCTGTGGTCTTCGGTCAATTCAAATTCAATCATGTCAGCTTCTTCCTTAAAGATGGGATTAACGGGAGCAGGCGCACGCGCTCGGCACGCCGGATATTTTTCACCGTGATGGTTAGAGATGATTTCAACCGAGCATCTTACAATAACAAGCGAAAACTCCGCAGCCCCTCGCGGGACTCTTCAATAAGCTTTCACTTCATCCTCTCAGGGCGTGTCCGGGAAGATTTGTTTCAGGTATGCCGCGAGCCTGATGCCGGCTCTCATCAATTGAGCGTCGATGCGCTTGATGTTGGCGGCCTGATAACTTTGACTGAGGAAGTAGTGGTCGTAGAACTGCTTGTCCGCGACGTTCTGTTTGCGCCGCGGCGGCGGCAGGCAGTGAACGTATTCGGTCGCAAGCGCATGAGCCTCTTCGGCCCACGCAGATGGCTCGCCACTTTCCATAGCCGCGAGCTCGCGCTCGGGCAGCCTGCCTATGGCCTGTTCCAGCAGCTCCTCGTACCTCTGCTCCCTGAGCTTGAAGACCTCGTTCTTGCCACGTTTCTTTTCGTCTTTCACGCGCAGCGTCCCCAGCATGGTCTCGATGATGTAAGAGTCCCACGCGGCATGCAGATTTCGTTTGCGGCGCGCGCCCTGAAAATCTATGTAGGAGCAGGCTTCTACATCGCGCTCGCAGCTCGTCTCGGAGGCGTCGTTCCAGACGCCTTCGTTGAGGTAGAAGATGATCTTGAGATTGCCGCCGCGATCACCCGTCTTGCCCTCGTAGTTGGCGAAGGTCACATCTTCGGTGGTATGCAGCGGCTGATGCAGGTCGCCGATGAAGTGGACGATGAAGCTCAGGGCATCGAGTCGCGCCGCCGCGCTCTGAGAAGGGTCTGCCAGCACCTTTCTGAAATGTTCGAGCCCTCCGATCACGCAATCGCCTTCGGGAACTTTTGCCGTCGGCTTGCACTGCGTCGCCCGGTCATAACGCTCCTTCTCTTTCGGAATACTGACGAAGTGCAGATTGCCCGTGTACTCATAACCGGCGGTGCTGCGAATCGAGTCGGGCCAGACCGCCGCCTCATCGATGGTGGTCGGCTTGGACTTTAAAAGCTGCTCGATCTGTCTGAGCGCATTCGCGGCCCTCAGTCGTCGGAGTCTCCACATGGCTATCTCGGCGACGGCGCGGTGGCCCGTGCCGCCCCAGGCGGAAGCGCGCGACGGCATAAGCCCCAGCAGGCAGAGCGAGAGGCAAAGATAAGCGCACGATTTTGTGAGACTCTTTCTCATCGATCTTCTCCTTTTCAAAAGGTCAGTGACTTGATGCTCGCCCAAAAAGTTGACGCGCGCCGTCATGGGTTTTCCCCACGGATGATTTTCCGGGCAGCCTCTTTCGCTTCTTCAAGGTCGCGCACGCGGCCTTCCAGCTGCATCTCGTAAACGGCATCAACGATCTGGCCGATCAGGGGCGAGGGCTTCAGGCCCATCTCCAGCAGATGACGGCCCATCAAAAGATTTTTCGGGGCGCGCTCTTCGACGGCCAGCTCGCGCGCGCGCGCGATGAACCATTCCTGCGGCACGGCGTCCGACCACTTCTCGCGCGGAACCCATTCGGCGTTGCGCCCTAAGGTGTCCGCGCGGGCCACGCGGTAGAGCAACTCCAGCTCGCACTTGCGCGCGAGCCGACGAAAGGCGGCGTCGCCGAGATCTTCGCGCTTGAGGTAGAACTCGCCCGGCTTCAAATGATAATGGACGAGCGCGATTGTCTGCGCGCGCACATCATAACCGTCGAGCGTGTGTATGTTGAGCCGGTCAAGGAGCGATTCCGTTGGGCCAATGCCCGCCGTATCATGCCCGCGCGAGCGCCAGCGCCCTTCTATAAACTCAGTTGTCGCCGGCTTGCCCAGATCGTGACAGAGCGCCGCCAGCATGACCGTCACCTGCTTGGCGTAAGGCAGGTCGTCAATCTGCTCGCGCGCGCGATCAACCGTCAGCCACGTATGGATATCACAATCCCCTTCGGGATGCCATGCCGGTTCTTGCGGCACACCGACGAGCGCCTGAAGCTCCGGGAAGAGTTGAGCGATTGCGCCCAGCTCGACGAGCCAGCGGAATCCTATCGAGGGACGACGAGCATGCAGCAGTAGCTTTTCCATCTCGCCCCAGATGCGCTCGCGCGGAAGATCAGAGAGATCGATCCCGCGACACAACTCGACCGTCCGCGGCTCTATATCGAACTCGAAGCGGGCGGCGAACTGCGCGGCACGCAGCACCCGCAGAGAGTCCTCACTGAACGTCTCGTCGGAGACCACGCGCAGGGTCTTTCGCTCTATGTCTTCGCGCCCGTTGAAGGGGTCGATCAGTTCTCCCGTGAGCGGGTCTTGAAGCAGCGCGTTGATGGTGAAATCGCGCCGCCGCGCGGCCTCCTCTATCGTCATCAGGGGATCGCCCTCGACGACGAAGGCGCGATGTCCGCGTCCCAGCTTGCGCTCGCGGCGCGGCAGCGAGACATCCAAATCTGCGCCTATTTTGTAGACGGTGAAGGCTTCGCCGACGGCGTTCACCCGTCCAAACTCATCGAGCAATCGCCTGAGGCGCATGGGTTCAAGCCCGTAGACTTCTACGTCCCAATCCTTAGGCTCGTGCCCCAACAGCGGGTCGCGCACGCAGCCGCCGACCAGAAGCGCACGTCCGCCCGCCGCTTGCGCGGCTCGCGCCAGCCTGGTCACTTTCTCAGGAACGTGGGTTGACATCGAAAAGAATGCGAGGTGCTGGCGGCTGGCTACGAGCCGCCGGAGTCTTCCGTCTCGTCAGCATAATCTTCGTCAAGCTCGTCATCAGCCTGCCGGTCGTCCGCTTCGACAACTATCTGCACGCCGCGCGTCGAAGGCAGGCAGCTAATGATCTGCACGCGCTCGATGCGCGCTCGCTCCGAGCGTGCGGCGTGCCAGAGCTTGACCCAGAAAGTGCGGGTCGCACCATGGACGGCGAAGGTCGAGCCGTCCATCATCACCGGCACGGTCTCGACGGTCGTGCCCGCGCGCAGCGCGTCCAGAAGCTCAGGCACGAAAGGCTTGACGTTCTCGAACTGCACGATCACGGCTGTGTCTTCGACCTCGGCGGGCGGCAACACAACGGGCTCGTCCGCTTCGAGCAGGAGGCGAGACTCGGTCTGCTGGGTACGCTTTTTGACGATTGGCATTTTAAGACAGTGACCGTTGACGAGCTAACGAGCAGCAGATGAGCGCTTATCTGCCTGCCAGCGGTTCCTTTAACCTCGAAAGTAAATATTGCGGGAGGTCGGAGACCTTGACGCGCTCCTGCTCCCATGTATCACGGTCGCGCACCGTGACGGCCTCGTCTTCCAGCGATTGATGATCTACTGTGACGCAGCAGGGCGTGCCTATCTCGTCCTGCCGCGCGTAGAGTTTTCCGATGCCGCCCGTGTCGTCGTAGACGGCGCGCACGACCGGTTGCAGCGAGCGCTTGATGGCCTTCGCCATGCCGACGATCTCGGGTTTGTTCTTGGCGAGCGGCAGGATAGCCGCCTTGATCGGAGCCAGCTCGGGGTGCAATCTCAGGATGACGCGCTTCTCGCCCTTCTCGTTGGTCTTCTCCGTATAAGCGTCCATGAGGAAGGCCAGCACGGAGCGATTGACGCCGGCTGCCGGCTCTATGACGTAAGGATAAAAGCGCTCCTTCGTCGCCTCGTCAAAGTAGGAGAGGTCTTCGGTCGAATCAGGGTTGAAGCGCTTCCCCTCCTCGTCGGCGGGCTTCTTCGAATGCGCCTTCAGATCAAAGTCCGTGCGGTTGGCAATGCCCATCAATTCGTCCCATTGCCGTTCGTCCTCATCGCGCTCGGGGAAGAAGCGATAATGAATATCAACCGTGCGCTTGGCGTAGTGGGCCAACTCTTCTTTAGGCTGCTCGTAGAGACGCAGGTTATCGGCTGAGAGGCCGAGGCCCAGATACCAGTTGAAGCAGTTGTCAATCCACTCCTGATGCACGACTTCGTCCTCGCCCGGGCGGACGAAGTATTCCATCTCCATCTGCTCAAACTCTCTGGTGCGAAAGATGAAATTGCCGGGCGTCACTTCATTGCGAAAAGATTTTCCGATCTGCGCGATGCCGAAGGGGAGCTTGCGCCGCATGGTCGTCTGCACGTTCAGGAAATTGATGAAGATGCCCTGCGCCGTTTCTGGGCGAAGGTATGCGAGATTCCCTAAATAAGCTGTGCCCTCGTCATAATCATCCGCTGCCCCTGCCGTTGCCCCAAGTTGGGTGCGAAACATCAAGTTGAAAGGACGAGGTTCAGTCCAATTCGATTTTCCACAATTCGGACATTTAATTGCATCGCTACCCGCGAAGAGAGTTGCTGGGTCGAAGGCAACACTCCACGGTATTTGATTCGTTTGCCTGTACTCATGCTCTAACTTATCTGACCGAAAGCGGCTCTTACACTCTCTGCAATCCACGAGCGGGTCGCTGAAGGTCTCTTCGTGGCCGGAATATTTCCAGACCAGACGATTCTGTATGATGGAGGAATCGATGCCTTCCATATCGTCGCGCTCGTGAACCATCCAGCGCCACCATGCCTGCTTGACGTTGTTGGCAAGCTCGGTTCCGAGCGAGCCGTAGTCCCAGGCCGAGCCCAGCCCCCCGTAAATCTCCGACGAGGGAAAAACAAAGCCGCGCCGCTTGGCAAGGCTGACGATGGTTTCGATGTTCGGTGCAGACACTCTCTTTTACGCGTTCCTTTGCGGGTTGATCTTCTCTAGTGCCCAATGGTAACAGCCGCACCCGCAGAATGAAAAGAAGAGAGGAGCACATGCTCCGTGCTCCTCTCTTCGCCTAAAATCGGCCCTTGTGTAATCTCTTTATTATCTCATTTGGATGTGGGCGCAGGCACGTTGACATCAACCTGGGTCTTCCCCCCAAACAAACGACCGCCGAACATAAAGAGGACAACCAGCACAACGATCACAAAGATCACCAGCACAGCCACAACTCCGGCGCTGCCGCCACCATCACCGTCACCCATAAAGCCACTCCTCCTTCATGAAGTTTAGAGACCAGTTGCGATTCGGGGGAATCGATTTACCTTTAAGGGAGAACGCGCTTGATAGTTACCACAGCACGTTATCAGTGACAAGTTAAAAAGCGACAGGCGGAGGGCAATTTCCTTCCGCCTGTCGCTTTTCATTCGCTTCTTATAACTGCCTACTCATCGTCGCGGCGTGCGCCGCGTCGACGACGCGGAGTGGTGCGCGGGCCAGCGCCCGGCTGAGCATCACTCGGTTGCAGCGTCGGCGTCGCCTGCGGCGGTTGTGCGCCCTGCGGAATAATCCAGATTTCAAACTCATCCGCCTCGCGATAGCCGCCGTCGACGATCGTGATTCTCGTTGAGTCGACGCCGCGCGTCCTGACCATGTAGTCGCGTGCGCGCTCGCCCAGTCGCTGCGCCTGACCGGCGCGGCTCGTGCGTCCGGAGTAGACGATGATGTAGCCGGTCGAGCCGGGCTCGTTCGCAAGCTGTATTGCCAGATTATCCAGACGCGCCTTCTGATCGTCGAAAGCCAGGTTCGGGAACTCGTCGAAGGGGCGCGGGCGCGGCACTGGCGGCGGCGTAAAGACGACCGTGGTGACGGCCTGCGCCGACTGTCGGCACTGCGGCACGCCCGAGCCGTCGTCAACGACCAGAATGGCCGAGATGCTCTGATTACCAACGCCCGTCGTGTCAACAGAGATGGTCGGCGTGCCAGCACCGCTGACGATTCTGGCCGAAGCCGGGCTCACAGTCCACGTGTAGTTGAGCGCCGAAGTGCCGCCGTAGCTGACATCGGAGGCAAACGTGATCACGTCGCCGTCGTTAACCTGCCGCGGTGCAGAGACGCTCAGGTTGGTCGGGCAAGGTTGCGTGATGATGTTCTTAGAGTAGTTGAGGCAGAAGCAGTGGCGCTGTCCGCCCTCGACGACGACCGTTTGCGTGAAACGCTTGGTCGGCGAAAAGATGACTTCGACGAGGTGGCTGCCGACGGGCAGATCGATGGCACGCGCTTTATCAACATCGCGCTCCGTCGAGGTCAGGCCGTAGTCCCTGCCGTCAATCAGAAGCGGGTAGGCCGTGGGCGGAGTCGTGACCGTGACCCGTCCGTAGTCCTTGGGCCTTTTCGTTTTCTTGCCGGCTGCCTCGGCCTGCGCCGTGAAGCAGGAAAGCAGAAATATGAGAGCGACTATGTATTTGACATTTACTCTACGCATTTTCATTTGCTCCCACTGATGTTTGCTGCTGCGGCCTCTTGAGCCTGAGCTTCTTTGGCCTGTGCGCGACGGCGGCGCATGCTCGCGCCGAGAGCGGCCATGCCTGAGCCGAACAGGACAAGCGAGGCCGGTTCGGGAACCTGCGGGCAAGTCCCTGTCGTCGTACAGTCAGTAATAGTAACAGGCTTGCAGTTCGCGTCCTCGCCCTGTTTCGGGGTGCACTTGGTGCAGAGGTCAGGGACGAGGCAGACAAGGCCGACCAGAGGAATAAACGGCCATTTCGGGAAGCCTGCGACCGGAACTTCGAATGGGCCGCACTCGCATTCCTCGACGCCTATGTCCTCGGTGACATCCGTTTGAATAACCGCGCCGCCCGTCGGGTCTTGTACAGAAGTCGTCACGCCGGATGAAGAGCTATCGCCGGAGGCCGAACTGTCGCTGGTTGATGTGGTAGCGTTGCCAGCCGTCGCGTTGTCGTCCTGCGCCAGAAAGCGAAGCGAGACGCTGGCGTTCTGCCCCCCGCTGCGCTGGCTTGCCGAAACGACCTGGGTAACCTCGTTAATCTGTACGGGGCTGGCTTGTGCCGGGACGGCTAACATCAGCAGCAGGCTGACCGTGACGGCGACGGGGCGGAAAGCTCTGTTCTTCATCTTTATGAGCTCCTGCATGAATCCTTCCGGCTTGCGACCTGGAAGCTGCCTTCTAAAGCGCGGCTTTTCCATGCTTGAAATCTAATGACATTCAATAATTGAAAAGCAATTTAAGGCTTCTCGACCGCTAAATTTTCTCTTCACTTGAGGAAAACCGAATGTGGTTTCCTTCATTTGCTAGAGAAAGACACCTAATACCGACAGGATTCCAGTTTCGGGGTGTTGAATTTAACCCGCCTTCATACCCTCGTGTCAAGAAAAAAAGGGCTCGCCGCCGACCGCGAACCCTATTTTTTTCTTAAGCTTAGTCCCGAGGCCCTCGTTAGTCGCCCTCGCCCCCCCCGGCGGCCTCCGCCTTTTGCTGCTCCTCACGCAAAACGGCCTTGCGCGAGAGCTTGATTTTATTGCCCTCTTTGCCTATGCACTTGACCAGAATCTGCTGGCCTTCCTTCAACTCGTCGCGCACGTCCTTGACCCTGCGGTCGGCTATCTCAGAGATGTGCAGGAGACCGTCCGTGCCCGGAAAGATTTCGACGAACGCCCCGAAATCGACGATCCGCGAGACCGTGCCGAGGTAGGTTTGACCGATTTCGGCTTCGGCTGTCAGCCCGCGGATGCGATCTATGGCGGCCTGTGCAGCCGCGCCGTCGGCGCTGGCTATCGAGACCGTTCCGTCGTCTTCGACATCGATCTTAGCCCCGGTCTCTTCCACCATCGCACGGATGATCTTGCCGCCCGGCCCGATGATGTCGCGGATTTTATCCGGGTTGATCTTGATCTGGATGATACGCGGCGCGATGGGCGAGATGTCGGCCCGCGGCTCACTGAGCGTCTTTTCCATCACGGAAAGGATGTGCAAGCGCCCTTTTCTGGCCTGTTCCAGAGCCTCCGCCATGATCTGAGCGTTGATGCCGCCGATCTTGATGTCCATCTGAAGGGCAGTGATGCCGTCGCGCGTGCCCGCGACCTTGAAATCCATGTCGCCGTAGTGGTCTTCAGCGCCCGCTATGTCCGACAGAATGGCGTACTTGTTGCCCTCCATCACGAGGCCCATGGCGACGCCCGCCACCGGCGCTTTAAGGGGCACGCCCGCATCCATCAGAGAGAGGATGCCGCCGCAGATAGAGGCCATAGATGAAGAACCGTTCGATTCCGTGATGTCCGAGACGATACGCAGTGTGTAGGGGAAACGCGACTCTTCCGGCAGGACTGCTTCGATGGCGCGACGGGCCAGAGCGCCGTGGCCTATCTCGCGGCGCGAGCTTGAGCCGAAGCGGCCCACTTCGCCGACGGAATACTGCGGGAAGTTGTAATGCAGGAGAAAGCGGCGCTTGATCTCGCCCTTCTCCAGATCGTCCATAAACTGCTCGTCGTCTTTCGTCCCCAATGTGGTGGTGACGAGCGCCTGCGTCTCGCCGCGCGTAAAGAGGGCCGAGCCGTGCGTTCTGGGCAGCCAGCCGACCTCGCAGGTGATGGGTCGAATCTCCGAGAAGCGTCGATTATCCGGACGCCGACGCTTGTTGAGGATATCGTCGCGGAAAATCTTCTCTTTCAAGTGATCGAAGATTTTCTTCGCCATCAGGCGCTGCTCCGTCTGATCTTCCGGGTAGGACTCGACGACCTCTTTCTTGAGGGCGTCAACGGCGGCGTAGCTGGTGCGCTTGTCCTGCTGCGTCGTGTCGAGCGCGGCGCGCAGGCGATCCGTGTAGTTTCTTTCGATCTCGCCCATCATCTCTTCGTTGAGGACGGGCGCTGTGACTTCGCGCTTCTGCACGTCGAGCGCCTTGTAAAGCTCCTTCTGCCAGCGGCACAGCCGATTGATCTCCTTGTGCGCGAGCATCAGCGCCTCGACCATGATCTCTTCGGAGACTTCCAGAGCGCCCGCTTCGACCATCACGATGGCCTCTTCCGTGCCCGCGACGATCAGGTTCAGGCGCGAATCGCGCCGCTCGTCGTAGGTCGGGTTGATGATATAGCGGCCTTCGATCAGACCTATGCGAACGGCTGCAATCGGAGTCGGGAAAGGAATGTCCGAGATGTAGAGCGCGCAGGATGCGCCGGTAATGGCGATCACGTCCGGGTCGTTATCCGGGTCAGCGGAGATGACGGATGCGATGACCTGTGTTTCGTTGCGAAAACCTTCGGTGAAGAGCGGGCGGCAGGGGCGATCAATCAAGCGGCTGGTCAGGACTTCCTTCTCGTTGGGGCGTCCTTCGCGCCGGAAATAGTTGCCAGGAATACGACCGGCGGCGTAGTTCGCTTCGCGATATTCAACCGTGAGCGGGAAAAAGTCTATGCCCTCGCGCGGGCTATTGGCAGCGACAGCGGCGACCAGAATCATCGTGTCGCCGTAGCGTATGACGACCGAGCCATCGGCCTGCTTGGCGACGCGACCGGTTTCGACGGTCAACTCCCTATCGCCTAATTTGATCGATTCTTTAAGATATTTACTGACTGGCATACGTTTTTTGTCTCCTTCGGACAACGACTCATCCTGGCCCCTCTAAGCCAAGGGGTCAGGCGCGCGGTCGTCTCATCCGCCGCGCTTTTGGTGTGGTGTCTGGCCGGGCCTCTTATGCTGCTGCTGCCGGCGGCGCTACGTGAGGCGTCGCCCGATTGATCGGCCCGTTAAAGGTTTTCCCTGTCGGATAAGATCAAGGCGGCGCAAGCCTCTATTGCCGTGAAGCTTGCGCCGCCATGATTTCCATGCTCAGGGCTCGCCCCGGCGTCCGCTTGCCTACAGTAATCGCCGTCACGTTCGGCACTGCCACAAGCTCTTCGAGAGGACGCGGGCTTTGTTTCGAGATCGAAGAATTCTCTCGCTGGTCTTTGACTATTTTGAGCGTGACCCCCGTAGGGCCGTCACCTGACCTGCCGTCCGGCATCTGCATCCTGAAACTTAGCGACGCAGGCCGAGACGGCTGACGACCTCGTGGTAACGCTCTATGTCCTTGCTCTTCAGGTAATCGAGCAGACTCCTGCGCTGCGAGACCATCTTGAGCAGGCCGCGCCGCGAATGGTTATCCTTCTTATGCGTCTTGAAATGCTCGGTCAGCTCGTTGATGCGCTGGCTGAGCAGTGCAATCTGCACCTGTGGTGAACCGGTGTCCGCCTCGTGCGTGCGGTACTCCGTGACAATTCTCTCTTTATCTTCTTTTGCTAACGACACTGTTTCGGATGGCCCTCCCAGACCGCAGTATGTCCGCCGGATTCCCGGCGACAACCGCTAAAGTTAAAATACACTGCAATTTAACACGGCCCTTGCGGGACTGTCCAGCGACGCCACCGCGCCCGGGGTCGGGCTTTGGGGATAATGCACTCTCGGGGGGGCGTGCTAAAAGCTGGGCGGCGGCGGTGGCAGCGGGAAGGAGGTATCGGTGGATTTGGCCGCCAGAATGCGCCGTGCCAGCGTCACCCCGCCGATGGCCGCGCCCAGGGAGGCAACGTAAACGAAAAGCGTAAAGCCCGCCGGTAGCTCTTCGGGCCAGTCCCAGATAGCCGCGCCTATGCCGTAGGCGACGCCGAGGCCGACGGCGACGATAAACTCTGCGCCGAGCCATGAAAAGATGCCGATGAGACTCCACGCCACGGCGCTTCGGTTTCGCTCTCTCGCCAGTTGGCTCATCATCTTTGGGATGCGATAGAAGAGGAAGTAGAGTTCGATCATAATGGCAGATAATTAGCGCTTCTGCCTGATAATTTCAAGGATTTTCTGGTATTCCGGCTCTTTACGCAGCGGCGCTAACTCCACACTTGCGTCCATCCGCGCCGCGTCTGTGAAACCTTTTTCGACCGCCCTCCTTAAAGTTTCCAGCGCCCTCTTCTTCTCTCCGTTGAGCGCGTAGGCCCGCGCCAGCTCGTACATGATATTGGGATTATTCTCGGCAATCTCGGAGGCGGCTTCGAGATTAAAGACGGCGGCGGCGTAATTCTTCCGGCTGCGGATAATGCTCATCGCGCCCTCATAGTAGAAGGCGAACACTCCGTGGAGGGTGCGGCGGGCAACCCGACGCTCGAAGCTGTCTTCCGCCGCCCTTGCCTTCTTCCTTAAATCACCCAGCACTCTATGGAAATCGGCGGCGGCCTGCGCGCGTGTCTCAAGGTCTTTACGTTTTTCCTGATAGTCTCTCAGTTCTTTATCAAGCCGCTGTTGTTGTCTGATCTGATCTCTATCTTCTTTGATGGCCTTGCTGACCTCGGGAGTCTCCCGTAGGCGTGCAGCCTTATTCTCGAACCCGGCTGTGTCGCGCAGGCCACGGAAATCTTCTACGAGCGCCGTGTAGGCTAGGTATGCGTCGTAGACTCTCTTCTCATCTTCGGCGCGGCGCGCGCTCGTGACGCCACTCTTCCAGAGTTCTTCCAGCAGCGGCTCGCTCCTTTCTCTCTTTCCCGCTTTGATCGCCTGAAGCTCCATCCATTCGACGGCGCGCATGCATACTTCCTTCGGAGCCCACATGTGCCCGCCCTCGAACGTCACGACCCTGTGAGGAATCCTGATCGCCGTGAGCGCCTCGTCGAGATTTCGCAGCTCGCCGAAATTAAAATCATCAGTCCCGATAGTGCCGTAGAAGATGAAGCGGATGGACGAGGCCGGCGTGGACGCGCTGGGAGTGATCTGTTCGTGAAACCCTGCGCCCTGACCTATGACACCGGCGACGCACCCCTCGCAGAGATAAGCGGCCCACGCGGCGACACGCGCCCCGCCCGAAAAGCCCGTCGTGTAGACTCTCCTTTCGTCAACGCGAAAGCGCGCGTGCGTGTCGTCCCACATGGCCTTCGTCGCATCCAGAGATTGTCGTATCGAGCCGTTCTGCGAGTTCAGTGAGGCGGCGACGATCCAGCCGTACTTTTCCGCCGCTTCCTGAAAACGCTCGACGGGAATCCTGCCTACGGCGTCGGGCGCGAAAGCATAAAGGATGGGCCAATGCTTTTCCGGCGTGTAGCCCGAAGGAAGGTAGAGCGCGTAGCTTTGCGAGGCATCCGTCCTGCAAGCCACTTTCTCTATGATCTGCCCGGCGGCTATCTCGCCCTGCACACCGCCCTGCGCTGCGGAAGCCAGCAGGAAAAGGAGCATTGCCATTGAGAACCCTGCGAGCTTCAAAGGTCTACGCATCATGCGTGCTCACTTTCATAATTGTTTTCGGGGGCAACCTGAGCGGCTACAAGTTTCGTCTCCTCTGATGACGTAACGAAGCGCGGGGATGTTCATGCCCGAATCATTGTAGATTGATACGAATTTTTGTATGCGGGAATCCAGTCCGAAGTAGTGCATGGCGGGGCGATCATCTGCTACCATCTGCGGCTGACATGAATTGAGACGGGTGGTAACCAGAGCGGCATATGGCAAAGAAACAAACACGCATACTGATTGTGGGCGGCGGCTTCGGAGGGGTTTTCACGGCGCTGGATTTGGCGGGCACAGCCGAAGTAACGGTCGTCAGCACGGAAGATCACTTCCTCTTCACGCCGATGCTCTATGAATACCTGAGCGGCGAGGTCGAGGCATGGCACATCGCGCCGCAGTATAAAGAGCTTCTGGACGAGCGCGTCAAGGTTGTTCGCGGCGAGGTCACAGACATCGACCTCGAAGCGCGCGAAGCCGTGATAGCCGGACGCACGAGCCCGGTCGCTTATGACGTGCTGGTGTTGGCCGTCGGCGGTATCAGCAACTACGCGGGCGTCGAAGGCGCTGAAGAACACACCATTCCCTTTCGTAAGATCGCGCACGCCGACGCCCTGCGCCAGCGTATGGTCGAGGCGCTTGACCGCGTGCCGCCCGACTCCGCGCCGCAGGACGCGCGCCGCGCTCTGACGTTTGCGGTCGTCGGTGCGGGCGCAAGCGGCGTGGAGCTTTCAACCAAGATGGCAGACCTCCTGCACGATGCCTTTAAGCGGCGGGCGCTTCAGGGCGAGCCGCGCGTGATGCTCATCGAGATGGGCGACAAGGTAGTGCCTGGCATGGGCGATGATATTCGCGCCTTTGTCATGGATGCGCTCAGAGAGTCGCGCGTCGAAGTTCACACGCGCACGCGCGTGCGCGAGGTGACGGCTACGGGGATGACCTTCGAGCACGACGGCAACGAGGACACGGTCGAAGCCGCCGCCGTCGTCTGGACGGGCGGAGTACGCATGAACCCGCTCGTCGAAAAATTGAAGGTCGAGAAGGAGCGGCGCGGACTCCTGCTCGTCGAGCCGACCTTACAGCTACGCGGGCACAGCGAGGTCTTCGCGCTCGGCGACATAGCTTTCTTCGAGGACGCGAGCCCGCAGCTTGCCGGCACGGCGCAGCTAGCTCTACAGGAAGCGGGGCTGGTCGCCGGTAATATCAAGGCGCTGATGGCTGGGCGCGAGCTTCGGACGAAACATTTCGAGGAGCTCGGCGAAGCCTTGAGCCTCGGCACGGAACACGCCGCCGTGCTGGCCGGTGGGCGGGCCTTCGGCGGAGCGCTCGCACGACAGGCGCGCTTCACGCTCTACACTGCGCGCCTTCCGACATGGCATCATCGCTTAAGGGTCGGCGCAAGCTGGTTCTTCGAGGGCACTACGCCGCGACCCTTGCAGCCGTTAGGTATCAATCGCTGAGGTGCAAAGCAATGGCGAACATCGCGCTCGGGTTATTGATACTGCTCGCCGTCATCCTGCTGGTGGCGATCATCTGCGTGCTCGGCCTCTGGCTGAAGGGTGTTGGCTCGATAGCGTTTCCCGGTCTCGGCATCATCGTTGCGACCGGGCTTATACTCGCGTTTCTGATTATCATGGAGCTTGTTGTCATCATCTGCGCCGCCTTTGTGATACGCAGTATTCCCGTCTTCGATTAGAGCCCGGTGGTCAGACTGGAAATGCTCAAGAGAGTTGAGGTAGAGTAAGCGCGCCTCGCACAGAGTCGCCCCGCTGGGCCAAGAGTGAAAGAGATGATCTGCTCAAACTGCGGTACAGAGATACCTTTGAACGAGCGGTTCTGCCGCAACTGCGGCCACGAAGCGATACCGCTCGCCGCCACGCTCAACGCCGGCGCGCCGACCCTTCGCGGCACGCCGCCCCCGGAGATTTCCTCTCATCGCGATGCCGCAGCCGAGACGGCTCGCATCTGGGCCGCCCCTTCGACCGGCCCTATCTCCGCTCCGCTCCCGACCGTCGCCCCACAGCGCAACCCCGTCGTGCTTCCGCTCGTCGCCGGTCTGATCGTGCTCGCACTGATTGGCACGGGTCTTCTCGCTTACTTTCTCATGAGAGACAAGGAGGCGGGCGCGGGCACTGAGGCTGCCGGCCCACTGCCGGATCATTTCGGCGTCTTCATTCGCAGCGGGGAGGCGCTGACGGAGTTGCGCCGCATGGACTTCACAGACGCGATCAAAGGACGCGACTCTATGCTGGGCGACTCGACGCTCCCGCGCGCCGAGGCCCGCCCGACGCTCATCCTCTACGCCGAGGCGCAGGATATTCCCACCTCCGATTTGAAGCTGGTGCAACTGGACGGGATCGACCCGAGCGGCAGCGTGCGCTACTGGAATTTTCAGGTCGCGCCCGTAGAGGGCGGACGGCGCGGGATGAAGCAGATCAGAATCCCCGACGGGCTCGCGAGCGGCAAGTATGCGCTCGCCCTGATGCGTGATTACCTGAACGAGGGCAATCATAAGTTCTGGCCGTTTCAGGTAACGGAAGGCGCGCCTTCGCCGGGGACGCCGCAGGTCGCGACCATGCAGGTCAAGTCCGTGCCGGCCAGTGGGCCAACTCCGAGGCCGTCGCCGCCGCCCACCGGCCCGACGCAAACGACGACGCCATCGTCCGCGCCGCCCGCTACCGGAACGCTCGTCTACTGCAATGATGACAACGTCGTCCTGCGCGGGTCGCCGAGCCTGACGGGGACGAAAGTCAACAAGCTGATGCGCGGCCAGAAGCTCTGGGCCATAGGAGTCTCCCAGAACAAATCTTCCTGGGGAGGCGTCACGGCAAACTGGACGCACGTGCAGCTTTATGACAGGTCGCAGACGGGCTGGGTGTTCAGCCCCTTTATCTCTTACTGAGAATTGGCCCGCATCGCTTTTCTCCAACCATAAAGATCAATGCAGCCAACGCCACCAGCGCCGAGTCAAAGCTTGAAATCACAGCGGGCGATCGTGCAGCGCCTTCTGGCGGCACTGGCAATCTCGCTCTTCGCTCTGGGCGCGTCCTGCGGTAAGCAGGAGAACAGCAACAACGCGTCCAACGCGAATAAAGCCGCCAAAGCGCCGCGCGGTGGGGTTAATCAAAAATTTACGGCGAGCGTGCCGCCAGCGCTCGTCCTGCCGGATGAAGGCGATGCTGTCGGGAAGCGTGTGCTGAGCGATTACGGCGCGGTGTTCGTGGCGCGCGGCGGGGCCGTCGCGCCGCCCGTCATAGTCTTCGCGGACGAGGCGGCGGTCAGAGAGTGGCAATCAAGCGTCAGGACGACGCGCGCCGAGATCGGCGGCACTAACGTCGAGCTGCAAGCCCCGGCGATGACCGCTTTGATGGAGGCCCGCACCGAAGCGCAGGCCGCCAAGCTTGACATCACGCCGCGCGGCGCGGATGCGGCCCGTCGCAGCTACGAAGAGACGGTCAGGCTCTGGCAGAGCCGCGTTGGCCCGGGGCTCACGCACTGGGCCAACGCGGGAAGGCTCGATAAGCAGGAGGCCGCGCGCATCCGCTCGCTGACCCCTAACGAGCAGATTCCCGAAATCCTTCGCCTTGAAGAAGACGGCCTCTACTTCAACACGGACTTTACGAAATCGATTCTTTACTCTGTGGCCGCGCCCGGAACCTCTCAGCATCTCTCCATGCTCGCCTTCGATGTCAAAGAACACGAGAACCAGAACGTGCGCTCAATCCTCGCCCGCCACGGCTGGTTTCAAACCATCTCATCCGATGCCCCGCACTTCACCTTCCTCGGCACGACCGAAGCCGAGCTGCCCTCTCTGGGCTTAAAGAAGGTGACAAACGGCGGGCGCTCTTTCTGGATTCCAGATTTATAAAAGCAGGTCAGTACCGCCTGCGGTAGCGGGCGGGTACTCAACGTCGAACACCCGCCCGCTACCGCAGGCGGTACTGACCTGTCTATCGTGCGTCCTCTTTTGACTTCAGGAAGCGGTCGCGGCTTCGCATGAATCGAGCGCGGGCGCTTCGGTCTCTTCCGGCGCTGCTCCTGCTTCGCCGTAATAGGGACGGCCCGTGGCGATGGCCTCGAAGTATTCGGAGATGCGGTCCAGAATCTCCGTGACCGAATGCGAGTGGTAGATGGAAGTGCGGAAGAGAGCGCCGCCCTGCAGGCCGCGCGTGAATTGCCCGGCGAGCTGTTTGATTTTTCCGATGGCCGCCATCTCCGGCATGTCCTCGCGCAGCATGTCGAAATATTCGAGCAGCACGGCGCGCTTGTCTTCGTGCGTGGGCTGAAAGACTTCGCGGCCCGCCAGAGTGTCTTCGATCTGCCGGAAAATCCAGGGATTAGCCATCGCGCCGCGACCGATCAGGATGCCGTCGCAATTGGTCTCCCGCCAGCGCGCCATGGCTCCCTCGATTGAGACGACATCGCCGCTGCCGGAGACAGGCACACGGACGGCCTCCTTCACCTGCCTGACCAGCTCCCAGTTGGCGAGCCCCTTATAGCCCTGCTCCTTCGTCCGCCCGTGCAGCGCGATGTGCTCTGCGCCGCAGGCTTCGGCAAGGCGCGCGGTCTCGACCGCGTTGATCGTGTGGTCGTAGTACCCGGCGCGTATCTTGATCGTCAAGGGGATGGTGATGGCCTTCTTGATCTCCTTGAGGATGGTCTCAAGGCGCTCGTGGTCGCGCAGCAGCCCTGAGCCTCCGCCGTGCTTGACCACCTTCGGCGCGGGGCATCCGCAGTTGATGTCCAGAATGTCCGCGCCGACCTCTTCGGCCATCTCCGCCGCCATTCGCATGCGCTCGGCCTGCCCGCCGAAAATCTGCACACTGAACGGGCGCTCATCTTCGTAAAAGCGCATCTGTCGCTTCGATTTCGGATTCTGGCGCGTCAGCCCCTCGACGGAGATGAACTCGGAGACGGTCAGCCCTATGCCGCCGCGCCGTTTGAGCAGGCGGCGAAACGACACGTCCGTCACGCCCGCCATCGGCGAGAGGATGAGCGGAGGCTTAATCTCCACGTCGCGTATCTTGAAAGGCTTCATCATCGGTAAAAAGACTTAACAGAGATTGTCAGGACAGAAGAAGAGCAAAGACACACTCGTCAAACAATAATCTTGTTTTCATCCTGCCCGTCCCTGTTCGATTCCGCTCCGGGCATCTCGCCCGTCTCCAACTGAACCGCGAGGCGCGCATACTGTGCGGCCTGTCTTGCCGCCGTGCGCGCCATTCCGGCATCGCCTTTGCTGATGGCCTCAAGCGCCGTGTCGCCCATCATCCCGGCGGTCATCCTGAATTGGTTGATCTGCTCCTGTCTCTCTTCATCCATCATATGATAATCACTCGTTGAGTCTCGCGGCGGCGGCCTGTTTGTTGACAAGCGCGGCGCGCTTCCACTAGCTTCTCCTGAAGATCGGAATTATAGCAAATGCAGCACAGGCTTATCCAAAGCGTCGGCATCGCGTGGACGGTTATTTACAGCGCGTTCATCATCTGGGTGTACGCCACAGAGCCGCGCACGCTCAAAGACGTGGCGACCAATACGCAGGTCGCCGCCGGGACGTACGAGATAGATCAGGGTAGATTCGATAATGCGCTGATGCTCTTCAGGCGCGAGCAGTTTCGCGCCGCGCGCGACGAGTGGGAGCGGGCCGACCCGGCCCGGCGCGATGCGCGCACGCAGTTCTACATCGCCTATGCTTTTTATCGCGAAGGCTGGGGGCGACTCTACAACGACGACGCGCTTTTCAGGCAGGGGATAGAGGCCATCAATCGTGCCATCGCGCTTGTGCCCGACGGAACGCTCACGGTGGACGACCCTGACCTGCGTATGCACACGGCGGCGGAACTCAAAGCCGAGTTGGAGCAGGGCACGGAGCGGGGCTTAGGCGACCTCAACCCCTTCAAGGTGTTGCGAGAGCGTAAATAAGGATGACGCCGACCAGAACGTCAAAAAACAACGCGCTCGTGCGCTTTATCCTGCTGCCGATGCTTTTCCTGACGGTGGCGCTCCTTGGCGGGCTGCGCGTCGATGCGGAGACGCGAGCTTTCGTCTTCGTCGCCCCTCCGCTCATCACGCTCGTTCTGGCCGTGCTCCTCCTGTCCCTCTTTACGCGCGGCCACCTGATAGAGCTGGGCCGCTGGATTGCGAGCGGGCATCCGCTGCTCGTCAACATCTCGCACGCGCTGACGCTACTGTCGCTCTTCTTCGCTTCGGCGCAGGCTTTCAATTCCGTGCTGCCCGAGCGCGGCCTGCTCTTCTGGCTCTTCTCTTTATTCTTTCTCTGGACGCTCTGGAACAACCAGTTCTCATCCTTCGATGCGCGCCGCCTGTTGCGTAGCCTCGCGGTGCTCTTTGGGACGGCGTTCGTGCTCAAGCACATGCTGCTGGCAGCGCTTTACGCGCCTGAAGGCGGTTGGCTCAAGCGCCTTGCGGGCACGCTTCTGGAAGGCGTTTCGCTCGGGATGCTTGAGTCGGAGCGCTTCGCTCCCGCCACAGGCTACATCTCATTCTTTACGCTTGCGCTCTACGTCGGCGCGCTCATGCTCATGACGCCCGCGCCCGTGGAGGATGAGGAAGCTGACGCTTTAGTCCGCACCTTCCGCAAGCTTTCATCGACGGAGCGCGAGCGAGTGCGCCGCGCCGTCCTCGGTGAGAGCGAGGTCGAAGCCGAAAGGGTTATCTCTCAACTGACCGACGGAGAATTGACCGCCGAAGCGATGGGCCTGCCCTCGGAAGAAACCGTCGTCGCGCAGAAAGAAAAATCTTCCTGAAATTTTCTGATGGATTCCCCTGCCCGGTGGCGCGTGTGTATGACGGCTATGGGGCGAGGCGGTTAAAGAGGGGGAGGGCTTCCCATTCGTAGTTCATCTGTTGTGGGCCGGGTCTCGTCTGCATACGCAAGACGATCAGGTCTCGCTCGGGGAAGACGTAGAGGTTCGTTTCCAGATAGCCCTGCGAGCCGTAACCCTTCGGGTTGCTGAAGAGCCACCAGAGCAGCCCGTAGCGCGGATTGAGCGTTTGTGAAACTCTGGTGGATTGTTCCACCCAAGCCTCGCTCACGATTCGCCGCTTGTCCCACATGCCCTTGTTCATCATCAGCACACCTATGCGCGCGAAATCCCTGGCGGTCGTCCCTATGTCCGCGTATGTCCACGCGTGGCCCTTCTCGTCCACGCGAAAGCGCGTCTGACGCATCCCTAAAGGCTCGAAGAGACGCTTGCGGGCGTAGTCCTGAATGGGCTCGCCCGCGGCTTTGTCCAGAATGGGCGAGAGCAGTTGCACGCCCTCGTTGCTGTATGCCCACACGGTTCCGGGCTCATGCTCAACCGGCTGCGCGATGACGAAAGAGTTCTTGTCGCCCGCAAAGCCCACGCCGGTCGTCGTCCGCTCCGGCAAACCCGAAGTCATCGTCAGCAAGTGTCGCAGAGTGACTTTGGCTTTGCGTCCGGCGCACCACTCGGAAATGTAAGTGCAGACGGGCTCGTCTATGCTCCTGATCTTGCCGTCGTCAATCAGCATCCCGACCAGCAGGCCCGTGACGGACTTCGTGCTCGACATAGCCGTGGTGGGCTCGTGATAGCGCGCCGAGTACAACTCCTGAATAATCTTCCCACGATGAACGACCAGACACGCATCGGCGTTGGTTCGCTCGCACAAACGCTTGTGGCGCTCAAGCTCGGGCAGACGCGCGGTGAGCGAGGCCGGGTCTGCGACCTGCCAGAAATCGTCTCTCGGCGGGCGAAGCGGCGGCGACATCAGCGAGGCTCGCCGGGCGGGCGCTGTTCTGGCGCTGATCTCCTGACGAATGCGTGCGGCCAAACCGTGAAGCCAGTTGTCGGGCGGCAACTGGCGGCAGGTGCGATCAAAGGTCGCGAGCGTAGACAGCGCCTGCGTCAGTCTCTCAAGGCGGGTCTGCGAGTAGGCTATGCTCGCGTAAGCCTGACAACGCTCCGCGAGCGGGCGCGCGCCGCCCGTGTCCAGAAAACTTTGCGCGAGTTGTGCCGCCTGCTCCCACTCATTATTGCGGTTCAGCTCCATCACCCTATCGAGAGGCGCGACATCCTGCGCTCGGGCACGCGGCGCGCCATTCCATACACCGGCACATCCAAGCTGTAGCAGCAAGAGGGCGACCGCTCTGACTGTAAGGTGCTTCATGGGTTTCCGGCGACCTGTACAAATGTTAGAGGCCGCATGACACAAATGCAGATCATGCGGCCCGTCGAAGGACTCCGTTGGCGCTCGTCGTCGTCGAACAGCGTTTACCAGTTGACGATCAACTCTTCGGACGCTTGCCAGGCAGGCACGTCCTGTCGAATCGAGACGCGTTGTAGTTTTTCCGGGTGCGCGAGCAGGCGTCCCGCCCCGAGCGCGACGGACGCCAGCGGCTCCTCGGCCACCGCAACATGAAGGCGCAGCTCGCGCTGCAAGCGCTCGCCTATGCCGTCAAGGAGCGCGCCCCCGCCCGTCAGGATGATTCCCGTGTGATAGATGTCTGCGGTGACATCCGGCTGCGACTCTTCGATGACGCGGCGCACGCCCGCGATGATCTCTGCGATGACGGGCTCAAGCGCCTCGCACACTTCGAGACTCCCAATCTCGACGGCCTTGGCCGAGCCGTCCGCCAAATCCTTGCCGACCACTTCCATAAAGCGTTCCTGATACGCTTCGTCCGGCTGCGGAGCGCGGGCCGTGCCCAGCTCTTTCTTAACCTCTTCGGCGGTGCGCTCACCTATCTGCATGGTGTACTTGGCGCGCACGTAATCGCGTATCGCTTCGTCCATAATAGTGCCAGCCGCGCGCAGGCTGACGGAAGAGATGACTGCCGCCGAGGCGATGATGGCGATGTTGGTCGTGCCGCCGCCGATGTCGACGATGAGGTGCGCGCGCTCCTCATCGAAATCGAGCCCTGCGCCCAAGGCCGCGGCCAATCCCTCGTCAACCAGATCGACGCGCGTCGCCTTGGCATCGTGCGCCGCGTCGCGCACCGAGCGCTGTTCGAGCGCCGTCGACGAGCCCGGCACGCCGATCACCAGATGGCTGCGCTTTTGATGGCCCTCGTGGACGCGATTGATGAAAGCGGCGAGCATCTTCTCCGTCACCTCGAAATCCTCAATCGTGCCGCCACGAATCGGACGATGAACTTCCGTATCACGAGGCTCGCGTCCCAGAAGCTTGAATGCCTCCGCGCCCGTCGCCAAGACCTCCCCGGTGTACTTGTGTATCGCGACCACGGACGGCTCATTCAAGACGATGCCCCGGCCCGGAGCGTAAACCAGCGTATTGACAGTGCCGAGGTCTATCGCCAGATCGTCTGTAAAAAAGCTCCTCAGTATATTCATGTGCATCAAAACCCCTGTTGAACTGCCCTTGTTTGTGTCGGTGAGGAAAAATTTAATAAAAGTGTTCGCAACCCGTATGCCAGTGTGGAACTGATGCAAAAACAGGTCGCTCACGAAAAACGGCGTCCGTTTCTGAAACAATTTCGCCCGCAAATATTTTCCGGCGCTGCTCTGAAAACGGACGCAGCCCGTGAAGGAGTGGATTCCACGCGCTTTGGCCCGATTATCTAAAAAGACGACGAATGCAGGGGGATTTCCTCCGAAGCGGGAGGGCCGCAGGCAAGCGCGCTTAAAACTGTTCTTCCGAGAGTCCGGTTGAGAGAGGGATGTCGCTGACTATTTCGTAAAGGTCTGGGGCGTCGTGTCTGGAAGTTTGACGAGTGAGGGGAAGCGCCAGCACGCGTACCGTGAGCAAACGATTGCGGCGGCGAAGGCTGATCTCGTCACCGGCATGAACGGTGCGCGAGGACTTGGCAGCCGCGCCGTTAACCAGCACAGCCCCCGCCTCGCACAACGCCTGAGCGACGCTGCGACGCAGGCACAACCGGCTCGCCTTGAGAAACAGATCCAGACGCATAAGAGAAAAGGCGGAAGGCGGAAGGCGGAAGGCGGAAGTAAAAGCTTTCAAGAATAGAAAGCATTCCTTTCATCCTTCATCCTTCCGCCTTCATCCTTGCTTTAAGGTTTCTTGATGTCGGACTTTTTGGTTGTGGTGGTGGTGGATGCCGCCGCTTTCGGGGTGAGGCGGAGCAGGGGCTCAACGCTTGCGCGGTAGTCCTCCGAAATCTTGATGTAGGCTTCCTCGCGCAGCTTTTGCAGATAATCTTTGCGATTCTGTTCGCTGCGCTCAATCGTGATGGCTTCGCGCACGCGATTCTCGTTGAAGGTGGCTTCGCTGCCGGGAACGCGCTCGTCGACGCGCAGGATTTGATAGCCCTCGTCGCTGCGGATGGGATCGGTCACTCCGCCCACCGCCGTATTTTTGATGGCGTTGGCGATGTCCTCGCGCAGGCTCGGGACTTCAAAAGTTCCGACTTTGCCTCCCGTCTGCACGCCGACGCGCACGCCATTCTCCTCGCGCTCGGAATGGGCGACGGCCAGCGCCTTGAAGTCGCCGCCGCCGCGTATCTGTGCGACGAGCTGAGCGGCGCGAGCGCGCACTTCGGCCTCCGGTTTTCCGGCGAGGCTCAGGAAGATTTCCGAGATCGTGACGCTCTCGGGCTTGCGGAAGCGGTCGCGATGCGCTTCGTAGTACTTCTTGACCTCATCCTGACCCAGACCGTAGAAGACCTTGGCATCGACCTCGCGCTGGATGACGAGGCTTTTCATGATCTCGGTGCGAAGTGTGGAGCGAACCTCGGCGGGGTCAAGGCCGGCCTGCCGCATCGCGGCTTCAAGCTCGCCGAGGGTCTTGATACCCTGTCGGCCCGCTTCATCAAGGATGCGGCGATTGACTTCGGCCTCCGTCTCGGTGGTCAAGTCCAGTTCCTTGCCCTTTTGCAGGAGAAGCTGTTCGTTAATCAGGCTGGCGATCAGCTCCGGCTGGCGGCGCGTGACATCTTCTGTCGCCTGCTGTTCGGACACGCCTTGCTGGACGCGCGCCTTGATGGCTTCGCGCAGCTCGCGCCTGACGCGTGAAAGGGTAATGACATCGTTGTTGACCTGCGCGACGACCTGATCGATAACCTGCGGCTCACCCTCCTGGGCCGACACGGAAACGGGCACGGTGAAGGCCGTTAAGATGAATGCTGAAAGGATAGCCCACGAGAGGCCGCTGAATTTGAGCTTCACAGTTTTTCTACTCCTTAAAAAATAACAAGCGGTCAGTAATCAGTAGTCAGTAATCAGCTTTTACCGACCGACTGATTACCGACTACTGATTACTCTTAATTTTAATCCCCCGCGCGAACTTCGAGCAACACGCGGCGCGCCGTTTCAAGCACGTAATCGGTCTCTTCCTCGCCCAGCTCAAGGCGCAGCACGCCGCTCGGCGTAAAGCTTGCGCCGGCGCGCTCTCTGATCATCGCCATCAGGTTATCGGGCACGACGCGTGCCTTTTCAGACAGCTTAATGGCGATGCCCGTCGCCGTTTTATCAATCGAAACGACGCCTATCTCTTCGGCGAGGCGGCGCAGCCGCGCGTATGCGAAGAGGCGTTCGACCGCAAGGGGCAGCCGCCCGTAGCGATCCTCTATCTCCGTGCGGATGATCGAGAGCGTCTCCTCGTCGCGCGCGCTTGAGACGCGTTTATAAGTCCGCAGGCGCTGCCCCATGTCCGAGATGTAATCTTCGGGGATGGCGACATCCACACCCAGATTGATCGAAACGCTGGTCTCGTCTTCGACGGCCTCGCCGCGCAATTCCAGCACGGTGCGCTCCAGCATTTGCGTGTAAAGATCGAACCCGAGCGCGTCCATGTGGCCCGATTGCTCGCCGCCCAGAAGATTTCCGGCCCCGCGCAGCTCAAGGTCGAGAGCCGCTATGCGAAAGCCCGCGCCGAGGTCTGAAAACTCGCGTATGGCGGCCAAGCGGCGGCGCGCAATCGGCGAGAGACCCTGTTCGGATGGAATCAGCAAGTAGGCATAGGCGCGGCGGTTGGAGCGCCCGACGCGCCCGCGCAGTTGATAAAGCTGGGAAAGACCGTACGTATCGGCACGGTTTATGATGATCGTGTTGGCGCGCGGGATGTCTATGCCGTTCTCGATAATGGTCGTCGCCACCAGAACATCATACTTATAATCAACGAAATCCAGCATCACTCGCTCCATCTCGCGCTCGTTCATCTGCCCGTGGCCGACCGCAAGGCGGGCCTGCGGCACGAGCCGCTGGATGAGCGCCGCGATGGTCTCTATGGATTCGACGCGGTTGTGTATGAAGAAGACCTGCCCGCCGCGCTGCAATTCAAGCTCGATGGCGCTCTTGATGACGGGCTCGGAAAACTGCGCGACCTGTGTTTGAATGGCGAGGCGGTCGCGCGGCGGAGTCTCGATCAGGGACATGTCGCGCAAGCCCATCAGAGACATATTGAGCGTGCGCGGAATGGGCGTCGCCGAAAGGGTCAGCACGTCCACCCGTTTTTTCAACTGCTTCAGTCGCTCCTTATGCGCGACGCCGAAGCGCTGCTCCTCGTCCACGACGACCAGCCCCAGCTCGCGAAAGCGCACGTCCTTGGAGAGCAGGCGATGCGTGCCGATAACTATGTCAATCTCCCCATTCTCTATGCGCTTCGCCACGTCCTTCTGTTCCTTCGGCGAGCGGAAGCGCGAGAGCAGCTCGATCTTTACGGGGAAGGCCGCGAAGCGCGAGCGAAAAGTCTCATAGTGCTGGTAGGCCAGAACGGTCGTCGGCGTCAGCACGGCGACCTGCTTGCTCTCCATCACGGCCTTGAAGGCCGCGCGCATGGCGACTTCCGTCTTGCCGTAGCCGACATCGCCGCACAACAGGCGATCCATCGGCACGGCCTCTTCCATATCGTGCTTCACGTCCTCGATGGCCGTCTCCTGATCGGGCGTGAGCATGTACTCAAAGCCCTCCTCAAACTCGCTCTGCCATGGCGAGTCTGAGGCAAAGGCGTAGCCTCCGACCAGCTTGCGCTCGGCGTAGAGACGCAGAAGCTCGTCGGCCATGTCGCGCATCGCGCGCTTGGCCTTGGCCTTGGTCTTCTGCCAGCCGAGGCCGCCGAGGCGATCAAGCTGCGGCTGGCTGCCTTCGGCGCTCGAATAACGCTGCACCAGATCGAGCCGCTCGACCGGCACGTAGAGCTTGGCGTCCTCAGCATAGTAGAGCAGCATGAACTCGCCGCGACGCCCCGGCCCAAGCTCCAAAGTCTGCAATCCGCCGAAGCGCGCGATGCCGTGATCTACGTGGACGACGTAATCATCCACCTTCAGGTCACGGAAATCAGAGAGGAAGGCCGCCGTCCTGGACTTTTTCCTCTTACCCTTTTCTCTCTGCCTGTTATCGGCGGCGGGCGCGCGCCTTCGCTCAAGCGCCGCGTCGTTCGCCTCATCGAAAAGATCGCTCTCGACGTGTACGGTCAGGCCCGCGGAGGGCAACTCGAACCCGCCCGAAATCCTGCCGACCGTGACGACGGCGCTGCTGCTACTGACGGCATCCGCATCCGAAGCTCCTGTGCCGCCTTCGTCCGTCAGAGCCACGCGCGCACGTACCTTGTAGTCGTCCAGAATCTCCGCGACGCGTTCGGCCACACCGGGGCTCGGCATGACGAAGAGCCTCGTCGCCTGCCTCTGCTCGTGCGCGCGCAGCAGGTCGCTCGCCAGTTCCGGCAGACGCCCGTGATAGCGACGCGCCGATTGGGCCATCCATTCGACTTCGGTTGCGACCTCGACCGCCGGAAAGAGAAAAAGCGGCTGAGCGTTTGAGCGCGACCGCCCGAGCTGGATTTCGGGCTGCTCGGCTTCGAGCGCGATCTGCTGATCGAGGACGGCTGCGGAGCGACCGAGCGCGCGCAGCTCAACTCGTTGCATAGCTGCAAGGCGAGCGCGCAGCTCTTCCGCCGTCAGGTAAAGCTCTTCGGGTCTGAGGCCGAGCTCGTCGGCGGCCTCCGTCTCGGCATACCGCGCCGCGAGCGTGTCATAGACGCCGCCCAGATAGTTCTCGACCGCGCCCGGCTCATCCACCACCAGCACAGCCCTTTTCAAATAATCGAAGATGCTGGCGCGTCTTTCTCTGACGAGCGCCATCAACCATTCCCAGCCACCGAACGCTTCGCCCTCGTCGGCAAACACCGTGCGATCACGAAGCGCGCGCGCATAACGCTCGTCCGCCCAGCGCTCGCGTGCCCTCTCCGACCACTCGCGAAAGTCCTCGCTTCTGACCGCCAGCTCCCTCATCGGCGCAATCTCGACCTCCTTCAACTGCGCCGTCGAGAGTTGCGTCTCGGGGTCAAACTGGCGGAGGGATTCGACCGTATCGCCGAAGAACTCCACGCGCACGGGCGCGCTCCTGCCCGGCGACCAGACATCCAGAATTCCGCCGCGCATGGAGAATTCACCCACCGCGCCCACAGGCTCTTCGCGCACGTAGCCGGAAGCGATCAGGCGCTCGACCAGCTCTTCCGGCGACTGGTCTTCGTCGCGCCTGAGGACGGCCCCGGCCCGCGCCACTTCCTCGGGCGTCACAGTCCGACGCGCCAGAGCGCGCGCCGTCAGCAGCACGAAATCCTGCGGAGCGCGCGCCAGTCGCCACAGCGTCAGGGCACGCTGTTCCAGCGTCTCAGGGTGCGGCGATGCCCCGGCATACGGGTCGCTCTCCGAGGCCGGCAGCGTCCAGACAGTATCCTCACACTCGGAGCGTCCGCGCAGCGCGCAATACCAGAACCTGACATCGCGCTCCCACGCCTCCAGATCACGATTAGCCTGCGTCACGAGCGCGAAACACTTCCCCACCTCGCGCTGCAAGGCCGCCAGCGCCAGCGCACGCGCAGGCCCACCCGCCAAACCGCTCACAGAGACGATGTGTGCCCCGCCCTCTATCTCTCTCGCCAGACGCACATACTCTTCGCTCGCCGTCACGCGCCGCAACAACGCCTGCACAACCGATCTGGTCTCAACCGTACTGCTCATAGCTTTATAAGGATGAAGGATGAAGGATGAAGGATGAAAAAGACAAAGCTTTTTATTTCATCCTTCATCCTTCATCCTTCATCCTTTCCTTGATTCGTTCGATGATACCCGTGGTTGATGTGCCCTCGACGAACGGCAAAGCGACCACGCGCCCGCCCGCTGCTTCAACCTCTTCGCGCCCGTGAATCTCATCGAGCGCATAGTCGCCGCCCTTAACCAGCACGTCCGGCAAAACATCTGCGATCAAGGAGCGCGGCGACAACTCATCGAAGATAGTCACATAATCGACCGCCCGCAATGCCGCGAGCATCTCCGCCCGCTCCGTCTGGCCGACGATGGGACGGCCCGTGCCCTTCAGCTCGCGCACCGTCCGGTCGCTGTTGACGGCGACGACGAGCGCGTCGCCAAGCTCGCGTGCCCTCGTCAAATAACGCACATGGCCCACGTGCAGCACATCGAAACAGCCGTTGGTGAATACCAGCCGCCGCCCGCCCGCGCGCAGACGCTCACGCTCGGCGCGCAGCTCTTTTGTCGAAACAACTTTTCCGCTCATCTATTTTAATGGTAAACGATAAATGCTAAATCTACGAACGCCCTTTTGCCATTTACCATTTTCCATTTACCATTTACGATTGCTTCATGACCACTCAATTCACAGAAGATAACGACCAACGGCGCGCGCGCCGCGAACATCTGGACAAACTGCGCGAGCTGGTCGGCAACGTCTACCCGAACAAGTTCGAGCGCAGCCGCGCGACCGGCAGCGAAGACACCATCACTGCCCTTGTCAGCCCGGAGACGCTCAGGAAGCTCATCGCTGATGAATCATTCAACGAATCATTCGCTGCGTTGACAGAGACAGTCAGGGCGGGAGGGCGGCCCACTGCCGAAGCCCTGGAGCCGGTCAACGCGCATTTGAACAAAATAGAGGTTCGCCTATCGGGTCGCATCGCGACGCCGCCGCGCGTGATGGGCAAAGCGGCCTTCGTACACCTTTCCGATGGCCGCGAGCGCTTACAGATTTACGTCCGCAAGTCGGACGTGCGCGGCATTCGCAACGACGACGGCTCGCCCATCGAAGAAGGCTGGGAGCTTTTCAACCTCCTCGATCACGGCGACTTCATAGGCGTCGCGGGCTTCCTCTTCGTCACCAAAACGGGCGAGCTTTCCGTCCACGTCCGCGATCTGCAATTCCTCGCCAAGGCGCTCCTGCCCATGCCAGACAAGATGCACGGCATCAGTGACCCCGAAATCCGCCAGCGCCAGCGCTACGCCGACCTCATCGCCGGAAGCCTCAGAGTCGAGATCGAACCGGATGCAGAGAACCCGAATACTTCACGCGAGCTTAGCTCGCGTGAAGTATTCGAGCGCCGCGCCCACCTCATACGCGAGATGCGCCGCTTCCTTGACGATCACGGCTACATCGAAGTCGAAACCCCGATGCTTACGCCCCTCGCCACCGGCGCAGCCGCACGTCCCTTCAAAACCCATCACAACGCCCTCGACATTGATCTCTACGCACGCATCGCCCCCGAGCTCTACCTCAAGCGCCTCGTCGTCGGCGGCTTTGAAAAAGTCTACGAGCTCAACCGCAATTTCCGAAACGAAGGCATCTCCACCCGCCACAACCCGGAATTCACCATGCTCGAATTCTACTGCGCCTACATGGACGTAAACGGCATGATGGACTTCTGCGAAGAGATGATTCGCTCGACCGCCTACACCGTGACAGGCCACGCGCACGCGCGCTTTGGCAAGCATGAAATTGACTTCTCACAGAACTTCAAGAGATTAACGATGAAGCAGGCAATCGCTCAGAATCCTCATCCTGCTTGGAGCAATTTAGACGGTGTAAGCTTTGACGAAAGCTGGCTTGATGATTCGATAAGAGTGCGGCGACTTGTTAGCCTGACCGAGCGAATAAACTCTTCTGCAACTTCAGCGACTGGGACGGACAGCGCTTCGGTTACAGACCACCCTGTTAGCGAATTATGGGAGAGGGCAAAAGAAGATGCGGGATTAATTTCAACTGAACTGGAAGAGATTGATATAGCCAAAGGCATCGAATACTTATTCGGAGAAGTGGCGGAAGCCAATTTAAATCAACCGACTTTCATTACCGATTTTCCTAAACCCATCTCGCCGCTCTCGAAAGCTTCGCCAACTGACCCGACCATAGCAGAACGCTTTGAGCTTTTCATCGCAGGCATGGAATGCGCGAACGGCTTTTCGGAGTTGAATGACCCGGTGGAACAGCGGGAGCGATTTCTTGAGCAGATGAAGCAGCGGGAACGGGGCGATGAGGAGGCGATGGTCTTGGATGAGGATTATATTCGGGCGCTGTCTTACGGGATGCCTCCGGCTGCGGGGATTGGAATTGGGATTGATCGACTGGTGATGCTGCTGACGAATAAGCGTTCGATTCGGGATGTGATTCTGTTTCCGCACATGCGGCCTGAGCGTCAGCGGGAGGTTGAAGAAGGAGAACAGGAGTAAGGGCCGCGCGCGCGGATTGGTGATTGACGGATGAAGTTGAGAATGATTATTCCGAGAGGTGTTAGCGGGGCGGGACTGGTGTGTGTGCTTGCGCTGGCTGTTTCGGCGAGCGCGCAATCGGTGCAACAGCAGTCGCCGTCGCCGCAGCAAGCGCCTCCTGTCAGCGCTGCCGCCGCTGCTGCCGTGGGCGGTGGTGAAGTGGTCTCGGAGAAGGACGCGCGCAGGCAGCAGGCGAGGCAACTGGCTATTGATGGGAAATACAGCGAGGCTTACGCGCTCGGCAAGCAGGCTCTTGTGGAACAGCCCAATGATCTGCGGACGCTTCTGATCGTCTCATGGTCAGGGTTGTTTATGGCGACGAGCGGAATGCCGGTCAACAATGCGGAGCTGAGCGTCTATGCTCAGAAAGCTTTGCAGTTGATACACGAGGGGACGGTTCCTGACCCCAACAAGCCTTTTCTCCCGCAAACGAAAGAGCAGATACTGGGCTGGCTCGAATACGCGCTCGGCATCTTCATGTTGAAGACGGAGCCTGATCAGGCTATCGGCTATCTGACGATGGCCGCGCAATCCGAAGGGTTTCAGAAGTATGACCCGCAGACCTATGCCCTGCTCGCGCTCGCTTATGAGAAGGCCCAGTATGAGGAGCTGGCGGCTGATTACCGCAAGCGCTTTAAGACGCCGAAGCAGCTCGCCTCACCGGAGGGCCGTGCGACGCTGGCGAGGATAACGCCTGTGATAAACCGCATGATCGATGCTTACGCGCGCGCCGTCGCCCTGAGCGGCGATAATCCGGCGTATGCCAAGAAAAAGGTGGAATGGACAAACCAGTTGGCGGACTTCTACAAATTTCGGCACGGCGGTTCGGCGACAGGGCTTGATGAGTTGGTCGCAGGCGTCCTGACGAGGCCGCTCGGCACGGCCATGGACCTGCCCATGCCTTTCCAGACCAGACCTGCCGCAACGGCCAACGCTGCCACGGCGAAGCCACTGGCCGCGCCGCAAGCTGCCGCGCCTCAAAGTTCTCAGCCTCAAGCCGCTACGCAGGGAAATCCGCCAGCCGCTGCGCCTCAAAGCCCTGCGCGCCGCAGTCTCTCCGAGACAACGAGCGCGCCCGCCGATACGACGACAGCAGTTGCGGCCAGCAGTTCTCCCGCGCCGAAGCCTAAGCCCTCGCCCGCCCCTGCGTCTGTCGGTTTGAACCCGATGTTCTTTTCAACGTGGTCTTATCATCTGGCTATGAATACGGGCGAGGGCGGCGGCGCTGTCTCACCCGTCAGCGGGACGATCAGGTTCAGCGACAAGGGCACGTCCTTCAGTCAAGACCTACGCATACAGTCGGCGCAGGCAAGCTTCAACTATAAATACAACGGCACATTCAGCATTCAGGGCGACAAGCTCACTCTCACCTACAGGGACGCGCAGGGCTCGACCAAGACGGAGGTTTACGGCTTCGTCTTTAGTCCTGAGCTTAAGGCTTTGCGTTTGACCAGAGATTACGGGCGCGCAAACACGAGCTGGATACTATTCCTGAAGGGCACAGAGAACGTCTCGCGTTGTACGGAGCAGGGGAAGACGATTTTGACGGATGCCATCTGCCAGCAGGTGCGTAAAGCCGGTTGACCCTCAAGCTCAATTAAAGCTCCGGCCATGCTCGGACAGGAAATCAGGGCTTAGTGGTTTGCGCTTCGACTTCTTCGGGTGTCGGCCCGGGGCTTTTGATTTCCGTCCGCGCTTTGCGTGAGACAATCTCATTACGAGTTTCGATCAGGGATTTGTTCGGCCCCTGCCGCGCGACGTACGCATCAATGACGGCGATGGCGCGATCAGGGTTTCCGTCGGCGGCAAGGGCACGCGCCAGAGCGATCACGGCGTCCAGATGATCCGGCTGCACGGCGACGGTGCGCGTCCATTCGCTGAGCGCAAGCTTCGTCTCACCACGCGCCGCGTAGAGACGGCCCAGATTGTAGCTCGCCTCGCCGTAACGCATGTTCTCCTGCCTGAGCGCAGACTGTAGAGCTTCGAGGGCTTCGTCCCAGCGTTTTTGCCTGATGAGCACGACGCCCAGATTATTGAGTGCGCGCGGGTATTTGCCCTTGCGCCGGTCAATCGCCTTACGATAAGCCTCTACGGCAGCCTCATCTTCATTTAAGCGCGCGAGCGCGTTGCCGATGTTGTAAAGGGCCGCTGCATCGCCTCGATTCTCGCGCATCATGGCGCGCAACTCCGCGACCGCTTCGCTCTTACGGTTCAGGGCGACCAGATAATCAACCAGCGTCCGCTGCAAACGAGCGCGCTCGCCCTGCTCCTTCGCTTCAACAATCTGCGCGCGCAGGACGCCGATGCGATCAGTCCTGGTCTTCTGCGCGGGCTCTGTCGCCTGCGGCGAGTCCTGCGCCAGGACGACGAGGCAGAAGGCGAGCGCCATGACTATGCTCGCGCAGATGTGCCCGACCCGGCCTCGCGCGAAGGCGCAGTTGGCCCATGCGCTTCCATTTAAAGATTTGTCATCCGGCATAGCTTCCCAGACCTGCCCTTGCTGCCATGCAATCCTGCTCTAAATCTTTCGCCGGCGTTTACCTTTGCCCCCTCAGCTCCGGCGCTTTCTGTGTGGCGGCGGTGCTGGTGTAACTGATGATCGTTCCGCCGAAGCCGACGGCCCAGCCACGCTCGCGGTTGACGAAGAACAGTCTTTCGAGCGGGTGCATTGTGCCGCTGGGCTCTGCGTTCCACTGCTGGCCGCCGTCCGTTGTGTGAATCACAGTGCCTTCGGCCCCGACGGCCCAGCCTTCCGACGCGTCGAGGAATTTCACATCGTAGAGGTCTGCCGACACTCCCGAAGCTTGCGCGCGCCAGTTGCGACCGCCGTCCGTGGTCGCAAACACGCGGCCATCGCTGCCGACGGCCCAGCCGCGCAGGCGGTCAACGAAAGAGACAGCCGTAAAGCGCACCTGCGCGCGGCTCATGACCTTTCCGGCGCGCCAGTTGCGCCCGCCGTCTGAAGTCTGTAGCACGGTCGCGCCCGCCCCGACCAGCCAGCCCTCTTCGGCGTTGAGGAAAGCGCCGCCGAGCAATAGATGCTGTGTCGGCACGCGTTGGCGCACCCAGTTCATTCCCGCGTCGCGTGTGGTGTAGAGCGCGCCCGCCTCGCCAAAGGCCCAGCCGCTTCCTTCCCGCGTGAAGAGAGCGCGCACAAGGCGCGCATCCACGTCGCTGGTCGTTACGTTGACGAACCTCCACGTCGCGCCGCCATCGGTCGTCTTCAACAGGTAGGTGCGCGGCTCGTCCTTTTCCTTGAGCAGGTAGATGCTTCGCTCGCAGACCAGCCAGCCGTTCTTTGCATCCGCGAAATAGATGTCGCGCAGCGCATCCTCCGTCGGGCTGCGCGTCAAGGCCCACGTCTTTCCGCCATCCGTCGTAGACAGAAGCGCGCCCTTGCCGCCGACAGCCCATCCCCTGTTCTGATCAAGAAAATAGACGGCATGCAGCCACGCCATCGTGCCCGATTGCTGCCTGCACCAGCCGCTTGAGGCAGCAGCATACGTCGCGCACAATCCGATCAGGACAAGCGAAAGAAAAGGATGAAGGCGGAAGGCGGAAGGATGAAAGGAATGCTGAAAAGACGACTTCGCTGAGTGCTTCCCTCTCTTTAATGCTTTTACTTCATCCTTCATCCCTCATCCTTCATCCTTTCTCTTCTACCACCCGCCGGTGAAGATGCGTGCGAAGCTGACGATGGGAAGGAGGTTCATGATCTCTTTGAACTTCTTGAGGCGGTTTCCGGGGACGATGACCTGATCGCCCGCGGCGAGGTAGTCCATCTCTCTGGCGTCGCCGCGCTCATACTTCTTGATGTTGATGATCTTCGGGCGGAGCGTGCCGTCGGCCTGTCGCCGGAGGAGCATGACCTTGCTCTTGTCACCCGTATCGAGGACGCCGCCCGCTTCGGCCAGCGCCTCGTAGACGCTTAAACGTCGCGTCATAATACGTATGCCGGGCGTGCCGACATCGCCCAGCACGCTGTAGCGCGCCGACTGTGCCTTTTCCAGCATGACCGTGATCTTCGGGTCGATGATGTATTCGTCAAGGTGCTTGGTCAGCTCGGCGGCGACCTGTTCGGTCGTCTTGCCCGCGACGAGGATGCCGTCCGGAATCAAAGGATAGTTGATCTTTCCGTTGGGCGGGATGATGATGCCGGAGCGCGAATAACGATCCTGCCCGAAGACAGTCACGGAGATAACGTCTTCGGGGCCGAGCCTGAAGGTCGAAAGATAGTTGTTGTAGTAGGGCAGTATCGCCGCCTCTTCTTCTGACATCTCTTCGCGGCGGCCCGCCTGCATCTCAGGCGTGACATCAATCGAGGTGACGGTCGTCCTGCTCGGCTCGGGCGTAGCCGTCGTCGTTGTCGTCGTGACATCGTCCGGCTCAAGTCTCTCGGCGGGCGCGGGCGTCACAGCCGTCGCGGCAGGCCCATTAGCCTGCGGCGTCTGAGTTCCGGGCCGCGTGTCCTGCGCGAGGGCGCTCGTTGCCGTGATCGCGCAGAGCAGCAGCAGCAAAAGCGCCGGCGCGTTGAGCTTTGATCGTAACTTCATCTGACTGTACCTCCCAGAAAGCATACGGGGTCGCGGAGCGCGCGCTGGCATTAGCGTGCGCCGCGACCGAAAAGAATAGTCTTGACGGTCTCGAACAAAATGGCAGCGTCGAGCCCAAGGGTTTGATTCTTAATATAATAAAGATCGTACTGAAGCTTCTGCCGCGCGTCCTCTATGGAAGAGCCGTAAGGGTATTTGATCTGTGCCCAACCTGTCAGGCCGGGCGCGATCAGGTGTCGCTGTTCGTAGTAAGGAATCTCCTGCGCGAGCTGTTTGACGAAGTGCGGGCGCTCGGGGCGCGGGCCGACGAAGCTCATCTCGCCCTTCAAGATATTCCAGAACTGCGGTATCTCGTCCACGCGAATCTTGCGTATGATGCGTCCGACGCGCGTCGCGCGGTCGTCGTCCGTCTTGGCCCAAGTTGGCCCATTCTTCTCCGCGTCGACGCGCATCGAGCGAAACTTCATCAACACGAAGGGCTGCCCGTTCTTCCCGACTCTCTCCTGCTTGTAGAGAATCGGCCCACGCGATTCCAGCTTGATGAGAACCGCCGTCACGAGCGCGAAGGGGAGCGAAAGGATTGCGCCGATAAGCGCCACGCTGCGGTGCATGACGGCGCGCGTAAAGGCGCTCAGCCGCTTTTGCCGCCCGCGTCCGGAAAAGATCAGCCAGCTTGGCCGCATCATGTCCAGATGGACGCGCCCCGTCAGCCGCTCGTAGAACGACGCGCATTCTTCTATCGAGACGTTGCCCGAGAGGCTCAAGTCCAGAAGCTGATCGGTCGGAAACTGCCCGCGCCGCTCGCCGAGGGCGACGACGATGCGATCCACGTTCTCGCGCTTGACCAGCACGTCAAGCTCCGAGGTGAGCCCGATGACGCGCGGGTTGATCAGACTCTTGCCGACGAGCGCCGGGTCCGTGTCCACAAAGCCGATGATGCGATAACCGACATCGCGCCTCGCCAGCGCCTCGCGCGCTATCTCGACGGCGGACGCGCCCGAGCCGACGATCAGCACTCTCTCGCCGATGTCGGGATGGCCCAGAAACCAGTGAATCGTCACCCGCCACGTGACCATCAGGGTGAGGGCCAGCGGCAGCGCGATGGAAGAGACGCCGCGACCGATCAACATCTGCGGCAGGGCGTAGATGACCAGAGCGAGCGCGACCCAAGCGAGCCCCAACGCCTGTATCAGGCGCAAGACCAGCTCGCGGCGGTCGCGCATCACGACGTAATCGTAAAGGTCGTAGAGATAGAACGCGCTCAGGCAGAAGAAGGTCGCGAGCGCAATCTTGTAGAACCCGTAGCTGCGCAGGAGTTGCTCCTCCGCGCCTAAGACGCCGAGGCGCACGTACACAGCCGTGATCATCGCGACGAAAAGCAGCATCGCTTCGACGATGATTAGCAGCACGGTGCGTGCGTTGATGCGCCGGAGTTTCAAGAGAGCGCCGCAACCTCCTCCCCGTCCTTCATACTGGTCTTCGCGCCCGGCGGAAGCTGAGCGTCTTTGCGGCGATAGTAGCGCCGCTGGTAATAGTAAGAGCTTTCGTCCAACTGCTCGTCGGCGCGATTCAAGACGACGCCGAGCATGCGCTCGCGCGGCAGCTGTTCGAGCAGGCGATCAACCGCCGCATAGCGAGTCTTACCGGCGCGCACGACCAGAAGCGCACCGTCAGCGCGATTGATGAGCACGTTGGCGTCCGTGAAGATGCCGAGCGGCGGGGCGTCTATGATGATGTAGTCGAACATGCGGCGCACTTCGGAGAGGACGCGCCCGAATTTCGGGCCTGAGAGCAATTCCGCGACATCATCGCGCGCCGCCCCGCCCGGCAGCAGGTGCAGCCCGGCGGGCTCTAAACAAATGATCGACTCTTCGAGCGTCGCCTCGCCCGCCAGCACTTCCGAGAGCCCTACGCGCTCGTCAATCCCGAAGTAATCCGTGGCGCAGGGCTGGCGCAGGTCGCTGTCGATGAGCAGGGCGCGGACGCCGTCCGTCTGGGCCAACAGCCACGCGAGGTTGATCGCCGTCAGTGTCTTCCCTTCGGCGACGCCTGCGCTCGTGATGACGAAAGCCTGCATCTTCTTACGCTCGCCCGCCTGAAGCACGCGCGTGCGGAGCGAGCGAAACTGCTCGCAATAGGCCGAGCGCGGCTGCGTGACGGCGATCAGGTGTGGTTCGACGCGCGCCGGGGAGATGTCTTCAGAGACAAACTCCACCGAAGCGCGCGCCGACCCGGCAGCGTCCAAAGTTGCCCCAGCAGCACGCGAAAGATTATCGCCGGGGAGTGCCGACCCGACGCGTTCTCCGGTGTGCGCAGTGGACGCTGAACCATGCGCCGCTTCCGCCTGCGACGCGTTAAAGAGCGATGAGCCATCCCAGGGATGCTCCATGCCGTCTGCGGGCTGGCTCTTCTTCCTGACGGTTTTGCCGCTGCCCGCTTTTTTCTTGCCAGCGCCGTTTTTATCACCGGCGCGTTTCATTGCATCGTAAACTCTGCCCATCACATATTCCTCAAGAGACCTGAACGACGAAAGGCAGCGCCGACCTCCTCGGCGCTGGGTGTTGCGAAATCTTCTTCCGCTGGCTGCTCCGTGGCGGTGTGTCTTTCCGCGACCGGGGCAGGACTGGCGGCAGCGGCGGGCGGCGCGCTCTGTTGCTGCGGCGGCGGCACGCTTTTGGGCGCGGCGCTTTGAACGTCCGCGGCACTAGCCGTGCCTGTGCCCGTGGCCCATAGCTCTGCGCGACCGGCGGCGGTAAAGATGCGCGCCGGGGCTTCCGTCTCCTCACCCATCTGGCGGCCACGGTCTGCGCGCGGCAGCATGTCGAAAGTCTCCGCGACCTCTTCGACGATGGCGCGACCGATGACGTGCTCTCCGGCGGCGTAGCCCGTCAGGAGAGCGTTGTCGCAAAGGTTGTTGATGTTGCGCGGAATGCCCTCGGAGCAGCGGAAGATAAAATCAATCGCGCCGGGCGAGAAGATGTCCGTGCGCTCAGCGCCCGCGACCAGAAGGCGGGCGAAGATGTAGTGGCCCGTCTCTTCGACGTTCGGCAGCGGCTTGATCTCGCACCTCAGGGCGATGCGCTGCTTGAGCTGCCTGAGGTCTGGATTATTAAGCACGTCGCGCAGCTCCGGCTGGCCCGTCAGGACGATCTGAAGCTGCTTGGCCGAATCCGACTCGAAGTTCGAGAGCAGGCGTATCTCTTCCAGCACATGAGGCGTGAGACCCTGCGCCTCGTCAATGATCAGCACCGTGCGAAGCCCGCGCGAGTGGCGCGACTCCAGGGTTCTGCCCAACGCGATCAGAAGCTCCGACTTGGTCTCCCACTGCTGGACATCCAGCAGCGTCGTCACGTGCTGGTAGAACTCCGGCACGGTCAGGCGCGGGTTGAAGATATAGGCCACGAGCACTGTGCGCTCAAGCCGCTGCATCATCCAACGGAGCACGGTCGTCTTGCCCGTCCCGACTTCACCCGTCACGACGATCAGGCCCTTGCCCATCTCTATGCCGTAATGCAGGTTCGCCATCACCTCTTTGTGCGAAGGCGTGAAGTAGATGAAGCGCGGATCGGGCGTCAGCGCGAATGGCAGCTCTTGCAAGCCGTAGAATTCTCTATACACTCTCTTTTCCCTTAACCTGCGGAGTTAGCCGAGGAACCTGTCGAAGACGTGCGTGGCCCGAAGCAGCAGCGCCAGCGCCGGGATGCTGGCAATGGTCGCGACGATTCCGGCTGCAAGGGCGAGCCTGCGGCGAACAGGAACGCGACGCGCCTCCTGCGGCGTCAAAAGCTCAGGCACGGAGATCAGCACGGGCAGGCCCGTGTAGTGTTCCGCGTCGTCCGTCGTCTGGATGGTCAGAAGTCTGGGGACTTCAAAAACGGCTGCCAGAAACAGCCCCATGGCGAGACCGATGCCCAGACCGACGGCCATCAAGAGCGGACGCTTGGGCGCGACGGGGCGCTCGGGCAGGTTCGCCGGGTCGACCACCTGAATGGTCTCGTTCTGCGCGTTGGAATTGACGTTGGCGATCAGCTCCGCGTCCTGCGATTTCTTGAGCAGCGCGTCGTAGTTGGCCTTCTGCGTCAGGTACTCCCGATTGAGTGATTCGAGCGCGACTTCGGCGGGCGGAACGCTGTTGATGCGCTGGTTGACATCGGCAATCTGCTCGTCGCCCTGAGCGCGTATCGCTTCCTGACGCTTAATCTCTCCGTCTATGCGCTGGATGTCGCTCTTGAGTCCGATGATGCGCGCGTCCGGGCGTTCGGAGATTCGACGCTTGATCTCTTCGTTCTTGGCCTGCGCTTCCGAGACCATGCGCTCCATCTCTCTGACGGTGGAATCAAGCTCGGCCTGCTTGGCCTTCACGTCAGGGTTCGCCTCCCTGAGCGTCGTCTTCATGTTCTGTATCTCGGCTTCGAGCGCGACCTTGCGCTGGATGAGCTGACCGTAGGCGAGCGTGCTCTTAATGTCCGTGCGGACATCCTCGACTTCCTGTTTGTCTATCTCGAACTGCTGCTCAAGGGCGTTGAGCTGCGTGCTGAGAGCGGTGCGCTGGTCGCGCAGGCGACCGACCTCTGTGATGAGCGCCTTCTGTTGCTCGCGCAGCCCGGCAAGCTGCCCGATCAGGGATTGAATCTGAGACGGCAGGTTGTTGACATTCTTCTGCATGTACTCAAGCCGTCGCTTGTCTATGTCATCCAACTGCTGCTTGACCTGCTCCAACTGGGTCTGAAAAAACTCTATGGTCTGTTTGGAGGAGGTCGCGGTCGCCTCCGTCTGCGCGTTGACGAACTTGGTCGCAAGCTCAGCGGTCACGGCCTGCGTGGATTTCGGGTCGCGCCCGCGATAGGTGATGTTGAAGCCGTTGGTGATGTCGTTGCGGCTGGTGTTGACCTCGACGCGTATGTCCTTACGCATGTTCTCGATGATCTCTTCCATCGGCTCCTTGCGCAGGCGCTCCTGTTGATACAGACCGTAGCGCTCGACGAGGGGCTGAAGGGAGCTGCGGCTGGTCACGACCTGATTGATATTGTTGAGCTGGCGCGTGAGCGCGTCTTCGGAGACCGTGGGCAGAGTCGGCGCGGCGATGGTCGCCGGCTTAACGACGATCAGTGTCGTGGACTCGTAAACGTCAGGTAAGCGAAGGACGACCAGTGCGATGGCGGTCGCAATGGCGATGGTCGGAAGGATAATGAGCCACTTGCGTTTCCAGATAATCCGCGCGTACTCGCCCGGATTGCGCTGCCGGAATTCGACACTCATGTTACGGCACTCCTTAAATTTCCGTCTCGGATAACGCCCTTTCGCCTTTCGGGAGAAACTCAGGCCGTGGGGCAAACCGGGCGCTTGAGCGTTTCTCTTCGAGCGTGAAGGGACGACACTTGCGGCCACGAATCGCTCAGGCAGGAGAGCGTGACTCGTGACAGCTATAATCTACGGTAGCTTCCGGCACGAAGCACGAAACGGGGCAAGCGTTCGGGCATGAACCGGAACCGAAGAAACTCTTAAATTTTCAAGTAAGACCGGCGCAAGCCACTAACACACATCTTCAGGGCTCGACCGGGAAAAAGGTACTGCTACCCCTTTGGTTCTAAAGCGTCGCCAAAGCCTGTCGTGCTTCTTCGGCTTCGATAAAGTTCTTGCCCTCGCCCAGTCGCAGCGCCTCTGTGAGCGTGCGTTTGGCCGCGGCCTTGTCGCCGTTGCCGGCCTGCGCCATGCCCAGATGATAACGATAGGTGGCGCTCTGCTGGTCGCGTGCGACTACCTTCTGCAACTGCTCGACGGCGGCGGCGTAGAGGTTCTTCTTATAGTAGACCCAGCCGAGCGTGTCGGCGAATCCGATCTGCTCCGGGTACTTCTGGACGATGCCCTGGGCCAGGCGCACGGCCTCGTCCAGATTGCCCATATTGCGCGAGGCGTAGAGCCACGCCAGATTGTTGGCGGCAATCGCCGCGTTCGGGTCATGCTCGAGAGCTTTGCGATAACTCTCCGCCGCCCCGTCGTAATTCTGGCGGCTCTCTTCGAGCATGCCGATCAGGGTGTAGGTGCTCGCATCGTCGGGCCGCTTCTCAAGCACCTTGCGATACTCCGCGATGGCGCGTTCCTGCTGGTTCGTGTTGATAAAGAGCGCGCCTAGTCCAAAGTATGCGGGCAAATAATTGGGCTCGATCTCGATGGTCTTACGCAGCTCGGCTTCGGCTCCCGCGCTGTTTCGCTCGAAACTGTAAACCTGCGCCTTCAGGTAGTGGAGCGAAGCGAAGTTCGGCTGAGCACCGAGCGCCTGATCTACGCGCGCGTGCGCCTGATCCAACTGGTTTTGTTTGACGTAGATGCTGATCAATCCATTTAGCGCATCGAAGTTCACTTTGTCAATATCGAGCGCGCGCCCGTAGAGCGCAATCGCCTCGTCCGTCTTATTCTCTTTGAGCGCGACCATAGCCAGATTGCTGTAGACGCCGGGCATCCCCGGAGCCTGATCGCGCGCCGCCTCCATGTCAGCGCGCGCGGCCTTGACGTTGCCCAGAGCCATCTGCGCCGAGCCCCTCGTCGTCAGACCTTTGAGGCGCAACTCCGCCAGCAGCTGCGGCGAGATGTTACGATCAGGCCCGGCCTTACCAATAAGCTCCAGCAATTCGTTCGAGCGGTTGAGCGCGTTTTTGTTGTCGCCGGAGGCGAGGCTGATCTGCGCCTGCATCAGTTTGGCGGGCAGGTAATCCGGATGATATCGCTCAAGGTCTGCGGCATAGATGCGCGCCTGATCCAGTTGATTGGCGCGGAAGCTGGCCTCGGACATGAAGTAGAGACCGGCCCGCGAATTGGGCTCCTGCTTGAGGACTTCCTTCAGGTCTTCGATGGCGTCCTTGATCTGTTTGGGCTGACCCGTTTGTAAGCGCACGCGTGCGCGCAAAAGGAGCGCCTGCATGTCGCGCGGGTTGGCCTTGAGCACTTCATCAGCCTGAGTGGACGCGCCAGCCGTGTCGCCGCGCATGAGCATCATCTCGCCGATGCGGTAATGAGCCCGCGCGTATTCGGGCGAGCGCGCCAGTATCTCCTGATAGATTCGGATGGCGTCGTCGTGGCGACCCTGCGACGAGTAGAAGTCCGCGAGCGCGGCGCTGCCTTCAGGTCTATCCTTATCAAGCTCGGCGAGCCCCTTGTAGGCTTCCTCGGCCTTGTCCATCTGCTTGCTGTAGACGAAGAAGGTGGCGAGCGCCAGTCGCGCGTCGCGATTGGTGGGCTCGGCCTCGACGGCGCGGCGAAACTCCGTCTCGGCCTCGTTCGTGCGGTTGGCGTTGACAAGGAATTTACCGTACTCGGTGTGGGCCAGCGCCGAGGCGTTGTTGACCGAGAGGGCGTGACGGAACGTCTCTTCGGCTTTGGCCGAATCCTTGATGGTGATGTAGAACTGCGCCATGCTCAGGTAAGACTCGACGCGCTTGGGATTGATCTCGATGGCGCGACGAATCTCAGAGAGCGCCTCGTCGCGCTTCTCCTGCGCGAAGAGCACGCCGGCCAGAAGGACATGGCCCTCTATGTGGTTGGGGTCTTTCTGTAGAACCTCTTTGGCATAGCGCTCGGCTTCGCCGATCTGTTTGCCGAGCAGGTAGTAGTTGCCTATGCGAACGCGAGCATCCAGATTGTTGGGGTCGAGGTCGGCGGCGCGCTTCATCTCCTCGAAGGCTTCCTGCCAGCGCTCCAATCCCTCGTAGGCCCGCGCCAGTCCCCAGTGGGCATCCGCCAGAGTGTCGTCAATCTGTATGGCGTTGCGAAACTCTATGCTGGCTTCCTGAAACTTTTTCTCTTTGAGGAAAGCTTCGCCGCGCTGGATGTGTTCGCCCTTGGCGGCTTCGGAATTCTTGCAGCCGGTCATCGCAAGCGGCAGGGCGACGACGAGCGCGCAGAGGAGGATTAAAAGATAGCGGGGCCGTGGGCACTCTTGATGTCTCATTCTAGTTTGGAACTCCCTGACGGCATTCCTTTGCCGGATCGACCGGGCAATGGTCGCTCTGGCAAGTCTTGGCCGCCGAATATGCGCTCCCTATCTGTCCCGCGCGGCCCACGGGCGACGGGCAATGCCGCCTTTGGGCCGACGAAGGCAAGAGCGCCTGTTAAATATCAAAAAGCCAGTCGTTGCTTTGTGTGTTCTGGCAGCTTACCAGAAAAACCTGACACACATCATAAATAAAGGCCGAATCCGGCCTTGCTTCCCGAAAAGCCGCCTTAGTTGGGCACGTAGCCCGGAAGCAGCGGCGTGACCTGCGAGGCAAAGGATGTGGCCGCGTCAAGGGCAGCCTGTTCGGATTTGCCCACCGGAGCCATGACGCGCACGATGGCCCCATCGGAACGGCGGCGGCGAACGCTGTCCAGCACAGTATAAATCTTGCCCCAGTATTCGCTGGCGATGTAGCGACCGCGACCCTGATACCAGTAGATGAGGAGCTGTTTCTGGTCGCCGTTCTGAATGATGTAGCGGTTGGCCTCGAAAGGCGCTGAGCCGTCCGCCGGAGTAATCCTGATGCTGCCGGGCTCGTTCATCGTCCACCCGGAGCCGGGCAGGCAGTTCAGGGGACTGTGATAGGTCGCTCCCGTGCGCTGTGTCGCAAAGTAGCCGACATAGAGCGAGGCCACACGGCCATCTGCGCGCGCATAACTGCGCGAGAGAAAATCATCGGCGCGCAGGACATCGGCTGTGCGCGCGTCCAGCACTTCGTCCGCCCCCAGACGCTGCCACGCGTCAACCTGCGTCGGGAAATCTTTCAGCAGCCGTCGCTCGACGTGCGCCTCGCCTGCGAGCGCCCACGCGTTGATAATGATGCCGCCGGTTAAAAGCACCGCCAGCAAAAGGCCGAAGCGCCATAAGCTGTTTGTCTTCGAGTCGGACATAAAACTGTTCTTACTCAGCTCCTTTCACAGAGGCCACGCCGACGGGAGGCGCTGCCGGCAGACTCGCCGCGTCACGCGAGCTTTCGGCCTGCTCCTTCTTAACCTCTTTTGTCTGGCCGCCCTGACCGCCGCCTTTGCCCAGAGTGCCGAAACGATCCAGCAGCCAGCCGACGGCGAAGAGCAGGAGGAAAGCGGCGATGTAGACGACCCAGCCCGAAAAGCTATGGAAGAAGCCGTCGGCCACCTTCGTGCCGTAGTAATGTGCGAGGACGCCCGTGCCGCTGACGCGCAGGGCGTTGGTCAGGATGGCTATCGGAACAGCCGACAGCACAAGGATGAGCGAGCGCCAGAATCCATAGCTCTTTAAAGCGCGAAGGGCGCTAACGCCTTCTCCGCCGTCGCTTTTCGGATGAGTGAAGTAGGCGAAGACGACCGCCAGCGTCACGAGCGTCATCAGCGAGCGTATGCCGCTACAGGCTTCGACGACCTCAAGACGCTTGGGGGTCGTCGCATTCAGGGGCATCAGTTCAATGACGTTGCCCTGTCGCAGGACCGGGATGTCGAACAGCCGCATGGCCCACACGGCGCAGCGCGAGGCGAAAAGCTGCAAGGGAAAAGCGATCTTGTTAAAGATGATGGTCGGTATGGGTATCGCCAGCACGAGGAGCGCGAGCGGCACAAACGCAAAGCGCAGCAGACGAAAACCCCAGAAGTAGACGACTATCCCGGCGAGCATCAGGACGAGCGACATACGCTGCGTGAAAAGCTCAGCGCCAGCCGTCCCGGCCCACAACGCCAGAAGCGCACAGACGACCGCCGCCCCGCCCCACCACAATCTAGGGCGCACAGGCGTGCGACCTATGCGGTCGCGCTCAATCCAGAGGATATAGCCGATGATGAAAGGGATCAGCAGCCCGTGAGAATAGTTCTCGTCGTCCCACCAGTCGTGGCCGAGCTTCGCGAGCACGCTCGCGTAAACAAAGCCGAGGGCAGCAATGATGACGATAGGTTTCCAGAGATGTCTTGGGGCCGGAACACTCATTGCTCTTTACCGTATTGGCGAATTTTTTACAGTGGCAGGAAAAGCCTTGCGCGCGCGCGTTGTAAGTATTTAATGCAGGATGCGAAGCCCTATCGCGCAGCCCCGCACCGGATGCGCCACTTTCAAGCTTAACGCAATAACGCTCAGCCGACAAGTAAAAGATTTCCCTGACGATACAATTATTTACGGGCGAAGAAAGCTCAGCAAAGCCTGCTTAAGCCGGGAGGGTCTCGGTATTAGCTCTCTCTCTGCGGCCCTGTCTATCCCCGTCCCGCGTCAGCGGACGGTGATGGTGGCACTGTTGCTGCGCTGGTCGCCCACGATGAGGGTTAGTTCGAGCGTGCCAGCCCCGCGCAACTCCGGGATGAGGATGATGTTGAGTTGGTCCAGCCCGGCGACGGAACCAGCTGTGCCCGCAAACTCGACCGGAAGCTGGTACACACGCCCGCCAGCGGTACGCGCCTCGACCGTCACCGATTCCGAGAGGTTCATAATCGTACCGCCGTCAGTGCGTATGTCGTTGGTGGTTTTCGTATTGGCCGCGCCGCTGCTAACGCCCGTCGCGTATACGACCAGTCGCGTACGCTTGTCCGTACTCATGTTTTGCTGCGTCGTGACATCGAACGTTCCCGTCGTCATGTTGGCCGCATTCAAAGCGAGCGCGCCGCCCGTTCCCGTTCCGCCCACCGTGAACAGAGCCGGAGCGATCGTCAACACACCGGCAGTACCGCGCGAGACGTAGCCCTCCTGCAAGGTAACGATGACTTCGGCCTGACTGCCCGTCCCCGCCGCCGGGGTATAGCCCTGCGGAACGACGAAAGTGATGCGCGATGGAGAGACGGAGAGCAAAGGAGCAGCATAGCCGCCGAACGTGACGCTCACTCCCGCCAGCTCGTACGGCAACGAGCCGTCGGCTGACGGCGCGGCGTTGCTTGTCTGCATGGCGAGCGGGCTCTGCGACGGGTCGCCCAGAATAACGCCGAGGCTCGACGGGGCAAGTACGGGGGCGTAGCTCGCGCCCGAGCGCGTATCGGCGCTGCCGATGACGAGCGCGGGGCTTAGTCCCGCAGCATGCGCCGTCTGTATGCTCGCCGTCTGCGACGTTCCGGGTATCATCAATGCCTTCGCCTGATCAAGCCTGTAGACGACTATTTGCAGGCGATTCTGCACGCCGGCGCTGGATTGTTTGACCGCCAGCGCCATCGCCGCACGCGCAAAATAGAGCGACGCACGCAGCAGCCTGTCTATCTCGCTCGCCGACGAGCCAAAGCTACCCGCCTCGGCGAGAAAGGCTGCGTGAGCCTGTTCGATGCTCGCCACCAGAGGACTGATCTGTGCCTCCGTACTGCTCGTCACACCGGCCAGCGTCGTCGCCATATTCAGCGCACCCTTGACGAGCGTTGACGCCGCACTCTCCGGTTTCGGCGTCGGAGCAGGTGTTGGAGTTGGTGTAGGGGTAGGAGTTGGAGTCGGCGTCGGTGTGGGAGTCGGAGTTGGTGTAGGCGCGGCTGGCGGATTCGTCATCGCCGCTGCCAGCGCGACGAGATCACATCCGGGGTCTTTGCTATCCGTTGAGCTAAACTTGTAGGGGCTCGTCGATACCAGTTGATAGTTTGCCGCAGCACGATCAGCGAACCCGATATCATCAATCTTCGCCGGATAGAAATTGTCTATGGGATACCGAGACGCATCGGCCCCGACTAATATGTTTCGTCTGAATGTTCCATTCGGGAAGAACCAGTTGAAGGCGGGCGTTCCTATTCCCTGTCCCTGACCCACGACACCATAGGCGTTGTGCTGCATGATGTTATTGGTCATCACAAACCCGCTGCTCGGCCCTGCGTTGTTCACCGTCTCGTACGCCGACAATGCGCTCCCGCTGTGCACCACCGTGTTGTGATCGATCCTCACTCCCGTCGTCGTCGTCACCTGCACGAATATCCCGCTGCCTCCCCACTTCCCTCCATCTATGTCCTCAAACAGATTGTTCTCCACTCGC
>DASVWI010000006.1:0-39402 GCA_036389675.1 Pyrinomonadaceae bacterium | reverse complement strand
GGCGCGAATCATCACGATCGACGGCGGATGCCGCGAGGAGCTGACGGTGGAGCTGTGGATCACACCGCAGGGAGCGCCGGCGGTGACGGCGGATGCGGCCTCGACGGTGCCGTGCGAGCCGAGAGCGACGAGGAGGACGACGCGCAGGAGTCGTCGCGGTCGTGATGATGAGTAACCGAGGTAAATAACACGCTCGCGTCTCCCGCATCAGCAGTAGAGAGGCGCCGGGCTTAGACAGGGAGCGGGCGATGGTTCAATCGAAACATCGCCCGCTCTCTCTTTGCGTTACAGTGCTGACTGGCGTAATTTGGTACAACCGCTCCCATCAGGCGCGGCATCTTAGAGTTGAAGCCGTAAGGCCTGTTGATAATATGTAACTTTTGCTATGCTCAATGCTCTCCCATAATCCTGAGTAGGAAAAAACCCCGATGAAACTATTGATGATTAGATTGATTAAACGCACGCTTTTTCTTTTCCTTCTTTTTGCGCTCATCGCGCCCGCTCTGACGCGCGGCCAGATTGAGGCTACCGCTGCTGCTGCTCGCAGTGATAGTAATCCAGATGCGTCGCCGCAGTATGCGATGGATTGGCGCATCACGGGGCCGACGGGCGGCGACGTGCGTGCCCTCGAAGTCGACCCCAGTGACCCGCAGCGTTTCTACTTTGGCACGCTCGACGGGCAACTATATACATCCATGGATGGCGGCCAGCAGTGGCGCTTGCTCTTCAATTTCAATCGTCCCAAGCTCGTGCTCGATCATATTATCGTTGACCCGCGCGACTCGAAAACGATCTACGTGGCGGGGCATCGTCATAAAGACCCCGGCGGTTTTTTCAAGACGACGGACGGCGGCCTGACCTGGCGCGAATCAACCCAGCTGAAAGGCGAGGCGTTGCATTCGATGACGCAATCGAAGTCGAATCCGGATGTGCTCGTGGTAGGAACGAACCGGACTGTTTTCCGCTCAACCGATTCGGGCGAAAGCTGGACGGCTGTTTCTCCCTTTGGCACGACGGCCATCGAATCGCTCGCCATCGACCCGCGCAATACGGATACGATCTACGCAGGCACATGGTACTTGCCTTATAAATCGAACGACGGCGGAAGAACGTGGAACATCATCAAGACAGGGATGATTGACGACTCCGATGTCTTTTCAATAAACATTGACCCGCGCAACCCCGACCACGTCATCGCTTCGGCCTGTAGCGGGATTTACGATACGCGCAACGGCGGCGCGACATGGCGCAAGGTGCAGGGGATTCCTTCACAGTCAAGGCGCACGCGCGCCATTCTGCAACATCCTTCGATCCCGGGCATCGTCTATGCGGGAACAACCGAAGGGCTCTGGCGCTCAACGAACGGCGGCGATTCGTGGATGCTGACCACGTCAAAGCAGCTTGAGATCAACTCGATTGTGGTTCACCCGAAGAACCCGCAGACCATTTACATCGGCACGAACAACTACGGCGTGATGGTCTCAAACGATGGCGGGAAGAATTTCGCGCCGAGCAATGGCGGCTACAGCGGGCGCTTCGCCAACTCTATTCTCGCCGACCGTGAAAAGGCTGGCCGCATCTACGCGACGACGATCAATACGGCGACCGGCGGCGGCTTCTTCTTCGTCAGCAATGACGGCGGCGTAACGTGGCAGCCCTCGATGCGTAATATGCCGAATCGTCTGATCAGTTATTCCATACTGCAAGACGAGCGCGACCCGAACATGATTTATCTAGGAACGAATCTGGGTGTCTACCGCTCGCTCGACAGGGGCGCGTCGTGGTCTGCTCTGGGCGCTCCTAAACCCGCTCCCGCGCCTAAGCCTAAAGGCAGAGGAAGGCGGGGCAGAGCAGCGGCGTCATCGGGTCGCGACACCAGCAGCAGCAGCAGTGCGGCCTCCGCATCTGCCGCACGCGGGGATGATATGGTCAAACGGGCGCAGGAGGCGCTGAACGCGGCTGGCTATAACGTCGGCACGCCGGACGGCAATGCCGGCACGCGCACCGTCACCGCACTCAGAAAGTTTCAAACCGACAAGGGCATTGACGTGACGGGCACTCTCGATGATGCGACGCTGACGGCGCTGGGTCTGGCCGGTGGAGTGCAGACGAGCACGGCGGCGGGCAAGCTGCCGCAGCCGCCGATGTTCCTGACCGATGCCGTCAACGCGCTGGCGCTGACGCACGACGAGCGCAACGGGCGACCGGGCATGCTGGCCGCGACAAACGCAGGGCTTCTGCGTAGTTATGACCCTGCACAGGGTTGGGAGCGCCTTCCTTTCTCGACCGGGCTCGATACGCGCACGCTCTGTATTTCCACGAGCGCGCAGAACCCGAACACGATCTGGGTCGGGACGGCCACATCCGGCGTTCTGGTCTCGCGTGACAGCGGCGCAACCTGGGAGCAGGTCAGTGGTATCCCTGCCAGCGCTCCAGTCAGTGCTATCGAAGAAGATCAAACGCGCGCCAGTTACATCTACGTCGGCACGAAGCAGACCTTTTATTACTCTCACGATGGCGGCCAGAGCTGGACGCGCCGAGGAGGCAATCTGCCTTACGGCGATTACGCCAGCATTCTGATTAATCCGCATGATGGAAACGAGATTTTCGCGGGCAGCGCTTATGAGAACGGCGGCGGGCTCTATCGCTCGGTGGATGCGGGCGTGACGTGGCTGAGAGTTGACCCGCAGGATTCAAGGCTTCCGAGCCAGCGATTCTGGGCGCTCGCTTTCGACCCGCGCAGCGCGAACAGACTTTTCGTCGGCTCGCATTCCGCCGGAATCTATATCGCCGAGCGAGGCGTCGGCGCTTCATTCGGCGGAGGCAATTAGCATCCGCCCGGACTAAAAGCAGAAGGCGAAGGCGTATCAGCAAACGGGCACGCGGTGATGCCCATGGAGGTGGCTTTCGTCTTCTGCTCTGGGCCATATCTTCCGCCCGAATAGCTCTTATCGCCTTGACAGCCCATCATTTTGGCGTGTACATTGCCGCTCTACCCGGTCAATGCGGCGGGCGACAAGTCGGACCAAGCGGGTGATTACGGGCGCGACGGAAATCGAAACTAACTTAACCATTTTCCAACTCTTAACTGCTCCCATCCTCACCTCGAGTTCTCATCCGACTTCATCGCCACAAGTACTTAAAAGCCAAGGTCGCCGCTTGACGCACTGCTCGCAAGCTTCAATGCTGCGAGAGGGGGCGCTCTCGCACGCCGGGTATGGCGCGATACGCTCTTGAAACGCGCCGCTAAAAGCAATTAGGAGTTGACAGGAGTCTGCATGTCTACCGAAGAACCCAAGCCGACCGACGGCGAGGCCACCAACAACCAAACACAAACCGGCGAACAATCCGCCGCACCGTCTACGACGAACGAAACAGCGCGCCCTGCCATGAGCAGCGGAGGGGGGGCATCAGCCGCTTCAGCCAGAATGAGCGCGACCGACGATGATGATGACGATGATGAAGCGCCATCGGATTTCGGCGCGATGCTCGACCAGTTTGAGCAGGAGCAGGCGGCCTTTCAGGAAGGCGAAGTGGTGCGCGGCACGGTCGTCGGTATCACAGAGCGCGGCGTCGTCATTGATTTCGGATACAAGTCCGAAGGCATCGTCCCGCAGGCAGAGTTTATGGACGCGGGCCAGATGACGGTCAAGCCCGGCGACGAAGTCGACGTGCTCGTCAAGAGCATGGAGACCAACGAGGGCTTTCCCGTGCTGTCTCGTGCCGATGCCGTCCGCATGAAGGCGTGGGACGAACTCGAAAAGGCTTACAGCGAAGGCACGCCGATTAAGGGGCGCATCACAGAGCGCATCAAGGGCGGCCTGCGCGTGGACATTGACGGCATCGCCGCTTTCCTTCCGGGCTCGCAGGTCGATACGCGCCCCGTGCGTAATCTCGACAGCCTTCGCAATCAGGAGATCGAAGCCAAGGTCATCAAGCTCAACCGCAAGCGCTCCAACGTAGTGCTTTCGCGCAAGGCCGTGATCGAAGAGCAGAACGAAGGCAAGAAGGGCGAGACGCTCAACCAGATCGAAGAGGACATCATCGTCGAGGGCCAGATCAAGAATCTGACCGACTACGGCGCGTTCGTTGATCTGGGCGGCATAGACGGCCTCCTGCACGTCACGGACATGAGCTGGGGACGGCTGCAAAACCCGGCGGAGCTGTTCAAGGTCGGAGACTCTGTTCAGGTCAAGGTGCTGAAATTCGACCGCGACCGCGAGCGCGTCTCTCTGGGCTACAAGCAATTGTTGCCAGACCCATGGGGGAGCATCGAAGAGCGCTTCACCATCGGCAAACGCCTGACGGGCAAGGTTGCGAGCGTCACCGACTACGGCGCTTTCATAGAGCTTGAGCCGGGAGTGGAAGGCTTAGTCCATGTCTCTGAGATGAGCTGGTCAAAGCGCGTCAAGCATCCCAGCAAGCTCGTCAACCCGGGCGATACGGTGGACGTGGAAGTTTTAAGCGTTGACCCCAAGGCGCGCCGCATCAGTCTGGGCATGAAGCAGATTCAATCCAACCCCTGGCAGACCCTCAAGGATCGCTACCAGATAGGCTCGCGCGTGCACGGGCGCGTGCGTAACCTGACGGACTTCGGCGCGTTCATAGAGGTCGAGGACGGAGTTGATGGGCTCGTTCACGTCTCCGACATCTCGTGGTCAAAGCGCATCAAGCATCCGGGCGAAGTCTTGAAGAAGGGGCAGGAGATCGATGCCGTCATCACCTCGATTGATACGGAGAATCGTCGGCTGTCGCTCTCGATCAAAGACCTTGAGCCCAATGCGTGGGAGCGTTTCGTGACGGCGCACAAGCCGGGAGATGTCGTGAAGGGTAAGATCGCGCGCTTCGCCAACTTCGGCGCGTTTGTTGAGCTGGATGATAATCTGGAAGGCTTGTGTCATATCTCGGAGCTTTCGGACGACCGTGTGGAGAAGCCCGAGGATGTGGTTCAACTTGGTCAGGAGATGGACTTCAAGATTCTGAGGATTGACCCGGAGTCGAAGAAGATAGGATTGTCGGCGCGCGCCGTGGGCCGCGACGAGCCGATTATCGATACGAAGACATATTCTTCGGAAGCAGGTGGGGGGATGGCCTCTCTGGGCGAGCTGGCTGGTTTAAGACGACCCGCCACAGAGGACGAAGGCGAGCAATAGCTCGCGGTCGTCAACGCTGCGGGTCAGGAAAAGAGTGGCCGCGAGCCCTAAGCTCTAGACCGAAGGCTTAGGGCTCGCGGCCACTCTTTTTATATCCCGTGAGGCTGACGTGTAAGATGTTGGCTGCAATACGCTTGCGGGAGTTCGCCTCTTTCTGCTACTGTAGGCTGACCCGGGTTCCTCACCCTAATTTGCTTGCTTTATGTTCTGGGCCTATCAGGGCCTTTGCGGCGATATAGCCTTTGTCCGACAGTGAGGTGACAGCATGACGAAAGCGGAGCTGGTTGAAGATGTTGCGCGCGCGGCTGAGTTGACCAAGAAAGATGCGGAGCGGCTCGTCGAGATCGTTTTCGAGAGCATCATCGAAACCTTAAACCAGGGCCAGAAGATAGAGTTGCGCGGCTTCGGCAGTTTCCGCGTGCGCGAGCGCGGAGCCCGCCGTGGAAGAAACCCCAAGACCGGCGACCCGGTCAACATCCCTGCCAAGCGCGTCCCTTACTTCAAGCCCGGCAAGGAACTCAAAGAGCTGATTAATGAAGAGGGCGCTACAACAAACGCGGCGTCTGCGCCGTCCCCTGATGCGACCGGTACGACCGGCGAGGGCGATGACAATACGCCTTCTACCATCTAAGCGTGGGGCTTGCTGGCGGCATTCGAGGTAAGCGGTCGTGGACATACTGTGGAGCCCATGGCGGTACGATTACATCAAATCGGGCTCAAGTGAGGAGAAGCGCCGCGAGCCCTCCTGTATCTTCTGCGCGCTACAGGCCGAGACCGAGGACGAGAGCAATTTCATCCTCCATCGCGGCGAGTTCAACTTCGTCGTCCTCAACATCTATCCATACATCAGCGGGCATCTACTGATCATCCCTTACGCTCACCTGGGTGAGTTGGACGCCGCCCCCAAAGAGACGACCGACGAATTGATGGACTTGACCAAGCGCAGCCAGAGCCTGCTGCGCGAAACCTACAGTCCGCACGGTTTCAACCTCGGCATGAATCTGGGCCGCGCCGCCGGAGCGGGCGTCGCCGAACACATACACCTGCACATCATGCCGCGCTGGATGGGCGACTCGAATTTCATGTCGACCATCGCCGAAACCCGCGTCATTCCCGAAGACCTCTCGACGACCTACGGCAAGCTGCGCGGTAAATTCTGAGAGAAAGCGCGCGCACCAGCACGCAGTAGCTCCCCCTTTGCAGGAGCTACGGAATACTTCTTTCAAATTGAGTTTTATCAGGACTGGCTTAACGCTTGACGGTCTTGCGCGTGAGGGCTTCGTCCTCGACCTCTCCGCCCTTATTGATCGGTATCTCGGAAGTTCGCGTGTAGCCGACGCCGCGCTCTTCCGTATCGAGTCGGGCGTCGGGCAGCGTGGGCAGTGCGCCCGTCAGAGAAGGCGGGTTGAAGCCCGGATAATCTATGCGGGCGTGATAGATGGCCGTCAGAGAGGTGATGATCGCCTCGCGGATGGTGCGTAGTTCGCTGAGCGTCAGGTTGCTTTCGTCCAGTTGGCCGTCGCTGATGATGGCGTCGACTATCTTGGTGACGATGGTACGAATGTTCTCCGGGTCTGGATGGGAGAGGCTTCGCGCCGCCGCTTCGCAGGAATCCGCGATCATCATGATGGCCGCTTCCTTGAACTGCGGCTTCGGCCCCGGATAACGAAACTCTGCCTCGTCAACCTCCTCGCCGGGCGCGGCCTGTGCCTGCGCCTTACGCAGAAAGAAGTGCAGCGTGCGCGTGCCGTGATGCTGCGGGATAAAGTCTGTGATCTGTTTCGGCAGACCTATCTCCTTTGCGAGCTTCAGGCCGTAGGTGACGTGCGAGGTGATGATGCGCGCGCTCTGGGTCGGGCGCAGGCGGTCGTGCGGGTTCTCGCCCTGCTGATTCTCGACGAACATGTCCGGCGCGGCGGTCTTCCCTATGTCGTGATAGAGCGCGCCGATGCGTGCCAGCAGGGGGTTGGCTCCGATGGCGCGACAGGCTTCTTCCGCCAGTTGGCCCACGGCGTGCGAGTGCTGGTTGGTTCCCGGCGCGCGCAACGCCAGTTGGCCCAGCACGGGCAGGTCTGCGTTAGACAATTCGAGCAGCTTAACGTCTGTGAGAATGCCGAACAGTGATTCGTTGACGGGAAGGCCGCTGGCGGTGAAAGTCGCCGTCAGGAGTCCGCTCACGATGCCGCAGCCGACCGCGAGCAGAATGGTGTTGAGCGTCAGCGCCTGCTGCGCGTAGGCGATGAGCGCGACGGCCATCAGGGCGTTCGCGCCCCCGACGATCAAGCCCGCCTGCGTCACGGACTGTCGCTCGCGGTAGCGCCCTATGCCGTAGATGGCGACGGACGAAGAGATCATCGCGTAGAAGGCTTTGAGCACTCCGTCGGGCGCGAGCAGGCCCGCGAAGAGCGCCGTGATGAGCGCCGTGATGAGCGCCAGTTGCGTGTCAACCAGCAAGGTGACGAGCAATGCGGCGGCGGCAAACGGGATAGCGAATTCCCAGATCGTCGGGTCGTTATACGGAGCCCGCACGCTCTGCGTGGCGAGGCTTTCGGAGACCGTGAAGCAGATACGCATAATCACCGTCTCGACGATCACGGAGAGACCGATGAGCGTGAAAGCCTTTCTGTCCGAGAGGGTCAGATTGGCCGTCATACTGCGGTGCTCGGCGAACTTCCATGCCGCCCAGTATATGGCCGTGACGACGAAGAAAAGGCCGATGAGATGATGCCATGGTCTTCCGATGCGCTCGTACTCGCGTATCTCACGAAACTGTACGAGCATGGGCTCGGTCACAGTATCGCCTTCGCGGGCGACGACCTGATTGCGCTTGAGCGAGATCGGCGGCGCGACAAGGTTTTTCGCCGCCGCCTCCTGCGCGATCTGCGTCGCCTTCTGATCGAAGACCAGATGAGGCTTGACGAGCGGGAGCATTGCCGACACCAGCGCAGCCTGCTGCTCGTGCGACCAGCCGCCGAGCTGGGAAATGCGAAAGCTCAGGTCGCCATGCGCCGCCGAGAGCGAGACCGTGCGGTCGGCTGGCAGCGTCATGGTCGTAGGCCCGCCCACGTTGCGTATGTCAACCAGAATGATCTGACCCTTGAGTTTGTCAGCGTCCTGATCGTCGTAGATGTAGCGCCCGCCCGTCTCGCGCAACAACCCCATCAGGCGCTCCATCTCGCTGGTGTTATCCAGATGACGTGACCCCAGAGCCTGACCAATCTCGACGCGCGACTCTTCCGTCACGCCTTCGCCAGACCACTTGAGTTCACGCTTGCCAGCGCCGCCGCTGCTGCTACTGCTATTGCGTCCCCCGGCCTGACGCTGTAAGTCTTCCCACGCGGCGCGGAAGCTCTGCGCGGCGCTTTCCGAGCGCGTCGGGTCGAAGTTGAAAACGGGCGGAGTATTATTGATGGCCGCCTGTCGGAGGCGCTCTTTCTCCGCGACCCAATCTTTGATATCCACGCCCCCTATATCTTCCGGCGCAATCACAGTCCGGCGCACCACATCGCCCTCACGGTAAAACTCCGCCGGAACGCGCGAGTAGCTGTTGAGCAGCAGGAGCGCGGTCGTGATGACGATCAGTGCGAATCCGAGCGCGAAGCGCGTGTCAGGCGAAAGCCATTGCAGGGGGCGCGTGACGAATTCGAGCACGGCATGGCTTGCCCTGTTCATAGGTGAGGTGAAACGTGGACGACGGGTGCTCATTTGGCGCTCTGTGCTGTGAATTCTTCGTCTTCTTCGGTGAGGGGCTCGGCCTCATGCTCATTATGCTCGTCGGGCCGCTCGACCAGATTACGAGCGAGAATCGCGCCCGCCTTCTCAAGCATAGGGCGCAGGGTCTGCGCGTCCATGGCCGAGATGCTGATGCATTCGCGCGCGCCGTTCTGCGACGCCTGGCGAATCATCGCTTCCAGCGTCTCTGCCGGCACGAGGTCGGCTTTATTAAAGACCAGAAGGCGTGGAATCCGCCCGTAGTCAAGCTCGCTCAGGATTCTTTCGACCGATTCAAGCTGCTGCTGCCAGCGAGGATTGGACGCGTCAACCAGATGGATGAGCACGTCGCTATCACTGATCTCTTCGAGCGTGGCGCGAAAAGCGGAGAGCAGGTCGGGCGGCAGGTCGCGTATAAAGCCGACCGTGTCGTTGACGATGACCTCCTGCTCGCGCGGCAGCCGCAGGCGTCTGGATGTCGGGTCGAGCGTGGCGAACATGCGTTGCTCGGCATGAACGTGGCTCGCCGTCAGCGTGTTGAGCAGGGTTGATTTGCCGGCGTTGGTGTAGCCGACGACGGAGATGATGGGAAACTCGCGGCGCGCGCGTCCCTTGCGACGCTCCTGGCGGCGATGACGCTGCGCCTCGATCTCTTTCTCAAGCCGGTTGATGCGGTCGCGCACGCGGCGGCGATCCGTCTCAAGCTTGGTCTCGCCGGGTCCGCGCCCGCCGATGCCTCCGGCCAGCCGCGAAAAAGCGGAGTCGTGCCCGGCAATGAGGCGCGGCAGCAAATACTTCAACTGGGCCAACTCGACCTGAATCTTGCCTTCGCGCGATTGCGCGCGCTGCGCGAAGATGTCAAGAATGAGCTGCGCGCGGTCAATCACTTTCAGATCGGTCGCTTCCGAAAGGGAGCGCACCTGCGCCGGACTCAGCTCGCGGTCGAAGACGATCAAGTCAGCGCCAAGTTGAAGCGCGCGCACCAGCAGCTCTTCCAGCTTACCGCGCCCAAGGAGCGTGCGCGGGTCAATGGCCGGACGCCTCTGGATAATCTGATCGAGGACGAGGACGCCAGCCGAAGCGGCCAGCTCCTGAAGCTCCGCCATGGATTCCTCTGCCTCGGCCAGAGAGGCGGTCGTGACGCCCACAAGAATCGTGCGGTCGCGTGCTTCGGCACGCCGCGTCGCGCGCCGATTACGCGCCATCTCTTCTTCCAGCGAGTTGATGAGCGCCAGAAAATCCACGTCGAGCTGCGAGGGAATCTGCGGCTCAAGGAAAGCGTAGGGTGCTGGCGCGCCGTCGCTCGCGTCAAGTTCGGCAACGGTCGTCGGCAGCAGATGCGCCGCTCTGACCATGCCGGGCAAGCCCGTCCGCTCGTCAACGTCGAGCGCGACCATCAAGTCCAGCCTGAGCAGCGCAAGGTCTGTCAGGTCGTCCTGCGTCAGATGCTCGCCGCGCAGGTGCGTGTGAACGCAGCGCAGCCCCCGAAAACGATCTACAGCCACGCGCGTGCGCTTCAAATCCGGCAGCTCTATGCGCCGGGCGTCGCCGACCACCACGTATTCGATATAGCCCTTGCGATCAACCAGCACGCCGATCTGCCTGCGCGTCTCGTGCGATAGCTCCGTCAGATGGCGCGCAAACTCCGGCGTCACGATCTGGTGCGGCTGGATTCGCCGGTCGTAAAGTTTTTCTATCCGGCGCAGTTGATTCTGTTTCAGCCCCTGTGTATTTCCGTGTACGTTACTGATAACTCTAACCCTCCAAAAAATAAATAAGTAATCAGCCGTCAGTATCGGGCAGTAAAGCCGGCGCTCAAATTGAGCCGCCAATTAGATGCCTGAGACTGACAGTTGATTGCTGACGAGTGGTAGTTACAAAAATATTGAAGCGAGCGGTAGGCGTCGGACGCTCTGGTGAAAGCTTTGATGTTGCTCTGCGCAGTTAAGTCGCTTGGTCGCTTGAGCATTGCGATTTGTTAGTCAAGCAGCGCCCGGGGCATCGGAAAGTCACAAGGAACATTTCGGCCCTGACCTGTAGCATCGCAAAGCGGCTTGACTGGCAGGAATTATAACATAGTGCAGGCGCGAGCAAGCATCGCAAACGCATGAGCCGCAGATTTTATTGTGAGGGCCGGGGGGTCTAAATTAGACATGACTTGCGCGCACGGCGTATCATGTCGAGCTAAAGTATTCGGCGAGATTCAGGCTTGGGAGTTGCGTTGATGAGCAGAGCAGGACGGATTGTGCGCGTTGACCCGGCGGCGGGGATTCCCGGCGGCGAGGTGTCGGTCGAATGTGAAGGGCTGGACACCGGAAACCTCAGGTCTTGCGGTTGCCTGTTCGGCGGAGAGCGGGCACATCTGGTCGGTCTTTCAACGCGGCGGGCGCTCGCGCTCGTCCCCGAAATCAATGGGCGCGGCGAGATAGACGTGCGGCTTGAAAGCGACGGGCAGCAGAGCGAGGCGGCGCGCTTTAACCTCGGCGGCAAGCTGGCCGAAGACCTGCACCCTGTGACCAGTCCCGCCTTCGACCCCGACGACGGCGCGCTCTACGTGACGCGCTCGGGCTCGCGCGGCCAGCATTTCCCGGTCTCCATCTTTCGCATTGACCAGAGCGGCCAGATGGCCGATTTTTCCGGCGATATCACCAACCCGACCGCCATCGCCTTCGACAAAACGGGCCAGATGTTTGTCACCAGCCGCTTAGACGGCACGGTCTATCGCGTCACGCCTTTTAAGGACGCGGTCGCCTTCGCGCGTAATCTGGGAGTGGCGACCGGCCTCGCTTTTGATAGGGAAGGGCGCATGTACGTCGGCGACCGCTCCGGCACGATCTATCGCGTCAACGGCATCGGTGAAGAGAAGCCCTGGGCTCAGCTTGAGCCGTCCGTCTCGGCCTATCACATGGCCTTCGGGCCGGACGATGCTTTGTACGTCACAGGGCCGACCGTATCGAGCGACGACGCCGTGATGCGCGTCGACCAGAACGGCGAAGCGAGCGTCTTTTATCACGGTCTGGGCCGACCGCAGGGCCTTGCCTTTGATCGTGACGGCAATCTTTACGTGGCGGCATCCATGCGCGGGCGGCGCGGGATTATACGCATCTCGCCGGGCGGGCGAGATGCGGAGATGGCCGTCGCCGGAATGAACGTCGTCGGGCTGGCCTTTAGCGCCGCGGGCGATATGGTCGTCGCGACCAACGAGGCTGTCTATAGCCTGCCGATAGGCATCCACGGAACGCTGCTCGGCTCATAAGCCATGAGCGGCGCGAGCGTCTCGCGAGCGGATGTCACGAAAAACCGCTCGGGGCTGGCCGCTTATCGCTCAAGCTTTTTGACATCAATGAAATGCGCGTGCTACTTTTCATCTTCTGCGGGAATTCTTTGGTAATAGGTCGTATGCTGAAATGTTTGGCCCTGAGTTGATCGCACAGTTAGTCATATACATGGTGGTGCTGATCTTTGCGATTTCGGCCCACGAGGCGGCGCACGCCTGGATGTCGTATAAGTTCGGCGACGATACGGCGCGGCTTTTGGGACGCGTCACGCTCAATCCGTTGGCGCACACAGACCCCATCGGCACACTGTTGATTCCGATTGCCGGTTTCGTCCTCGGCCACATGGGAGGCGCGGCTGCCGCCATTCCCCTGATCGGGTGGGGCAAGCCGACGCCCGTGAACCCGCTCCGCTGGCGCAACAAAGACCTCGCCAACGTCATGGTCTCGGCGGCGGGCATCATGGCTAATCTGACGATTGCCATCGTGACCCTCATCATCATCAAAATTTTGCAGTACACCGGAGTCCCGATCTCGGATACGATGCTCCAGCCTGTGAATATGTTTCTGGGCTTCTCGCTGTTGATGAACGTCTCGCTGGCGGTCTTTAACCTGCTGCCCTTTCCTCCGCTCGACGGAAGCAAGATTCTTGAGACCTTTTTGCCGGCCAGCTTCCGGCCCATGTTGAGCGTCATGGAGCAATACGGCTTTCTGATCCTGATGGGGTTGATGTATATAGGCTTTTTCCGCCTGATCTTCAGTCCCGTGGAGGCGTTCCTCATCTTTCTCATACGGCTTTGAGCTGCTCCGCGAGAGGTGGCGCGTGTGAGCGGTGCGCCGGCATATTGTGACTTCATGCGAAAGCGAATCTTCAGCGGCGCACAGCCGACCGGCGAGCTACATCTGGGAAATTATCTCGGCGCGCTGCGTAACTGGGTCGAGTTGCAGCACGAGTACGAGAGCTTCTTCTGCATCGTCAACCTGCACGCTCTGACCACCCCCCAAGACCCGCAGCGCCTCGCTCAGAAGACGAGGGAGCTGGCGCGCATCTACCTTGCCGCCGGGATCGACCCGAAGGTGTCGACCATCTTCATACAGTCGGACGTGTCGGAGCATGCCGAACTGGCGTGGATACTGAACTGCGCGACGCGCATGTCTGAGCTTGAACGCATGACGCAGTTCAAGGAGAAGGCGCGCAAGCAGCGCGAGAACGTGCTCGTCGGCCTCTTCGACTATCCGGTGCTGATGATCGCGGACATTCTGCTCTACCAGACCGATCTGGTGCCCGTCGGCGAAGATCAGAAGCAGCATCTTGAGCTGACGCGCGACATCGCCGAGCGGTTCAATCGCGACTACGGCGAGACGTTCCGCGTGCCCGAACCCTTTATCCCCAAAGTCGGCGCGCGCATCATGGCTCTGGACAACCCCGCGAAGAAGATGTCCAAGTCGGACGAGAGCCCGCACGGATGTATCTTTCTGATGGACGACGCCGACGCGATCAGGCGTAAGTTCAAACGCGCCGTGACGGATTCGGGCACGGAGATTCGCTTTGACGAGTCGCGCCCGGCGATCACAAATCTACTGACCATCTATCAACTCCTGAGCGGCAAGGGGCGCGAAGAGATCGAGTCACATTTCGCAGACCTCGGATACGCGCAGCTGAAGGGCGAGCTTGCGGAGCTGACTATAGAATTCCTCGCGCCGTTTCAGGAGCGCGTGCACGGCCTCAGTGACAAAGAGCTGGATCGAATCCTCGGGCAGGGGCGTGATCGCGCGCGCGAGGTGGCGCGCCCGATATTCGAGGACGTGAAGACGCGCATCGGACTGGCCGGAGCCGCGTCGAGCCGAGTTACCGAAAAGCAGGAGACACTATGAACGAGACATCAGAACAAGCGTCCAGTGCTTTGAACGGGCAGCCGACCCTGAGCGTCGCGGGTGCGCGCCCGGAAATCATGGCCGACGCGGGCGGCGACACGCTGAAACTCGTCCTCGGCGAGTTTACTGGGCCGCTAGACCTCCTGCTCTACCTGATTCGACAGGAACAGGTGGATATCTACGATATTCCCGTCGCGCGCATCACCGACGAATATCTACGCTATCTACAGTTGATGCAGGAACTGGACATCGCCATCGCTGGCGATTTTTTAGTGATGGCGGCCACGCTCATCGAGATCAAGTCGCGTATGCTCCTGCCGCGCGACCCACTGGCCGAAATCACCGCCGACGAAGAGAACGACCCGCGCCGCGAGTTGATCAACCAGCTTCTCGAACACCAGAAGTACAAGGCCGCCGCGCAGATGCTCTGGTCGCGTGCCACGGTCGAGCAGGCCGTCTTCAAGCGCGCAGAGCTTGAGACGGATAAACAGAACCCGGAAGTCTCGGTCGGCCTCTTCGACCTGCTCAAGGTTTTTCAGCAGATACTGGCGCGCCGCAAAGAAGAGGTCATGCTGGAGATTGAGCGCGACGAAGTGACGATGACCGAGATGCTGGAGCGCCTGCGTAATATGGTGTTGTCGGCGGGCGAGCTGAACCTCGTCAAGTTCTTCGAGCGCGCACGCTCGCGCCGCGAGCTGGTGCTGGCCTTTCTCTCCGTCCTTGAGCTGGTGCGGACGACCGAAATCTCACTCATTCAGCGCGAAACCTTCGGCGAGATCATCGCCCTTGCCAGCGCTTAAACTTTTCCGAAAGAGCTATGACCGAAGAGATTAAAGATACAGAAGCAGCGGAAATCGTCGCCGACGATGTCCAACCGGACGAGCCGTTTATTGAGGCGGACGAGGCGGAAGAAGACGGCGTCGTCATCCATGACGCCGATGCGGAGGATGCTCTCGAAGAGGCGCTGGCAAAGTCCGGCGTTTTGTCTGGCCCGCGAGATGCGAGCGCGGAGGCTGCCGCCGCCGCCGAAGATATGGAGATCCCGCACAACGTCCGCAGCATGGAAGAGATGATGGCGATCATCGAGGCGCTCATCTTCGTCTCGGAAGAGCCGATCAGCGCCAAGGCGCTCGCCGACGTGCTCAAGGAAGATCGCGGCTGGGTTGAAGTCGCGGTCGAAGAGTTGTCCAAAGAGTTCAACGGTCGCGGCGGCGGGCTGCAACTGCGCGAAGTGGCCGGAGGCTGGCAGATCACCACGCGCGCAGAGCATCACGAGCATGTCCGCGCCTTTCTCAAATCGCGCCCCTCGGCCAAGCTCTCGCTCGCTTCTCTGGAAACGCTCGCCGTCATCGCCTACAAACAGCCGATCACCGTGCCAGAGATTCTGGAAATACGCGGCGTCCAGTCGCCCTCCGCCATCAAGACGCTGCTGGACAAACGCCTGATTATCGCCAAGGGTCGCAAAGAGACTATCGGGCGGCCCATGATGTACGGCACGTCCAAAGAGTTCCTGCTTCAATTCGGCCTGAAGGATTTATCGGAGCTGCCAAGCATAGAGGACTTTGAAGACCTGGCGGGAGGAGCTTGAGATAAGGCGAGAGGCAAAAGGTAAAAGGCAAAGATCAGGATAAGAGCTTTTATCTAAAACTTTGGTTTCCGCCTCACTTTTGCCTTTTACCTTTTACTTTTACCTTTTTATGGAAGAGCGTTTACAAAAATTAATAGCCGCCGCCGGGATCGCCTCGCGTCGTCATGCCGAGGAGATGATCGCGGCGGGCGAAGTGACCGTCAACGGTAAAGTCGTCACCACGCCGGGGGTCAAGGCAGACCCTGCGCGCGACCACATCAAGGTGCGCGGTCGCCTGATCAATCCCGCGCTTGAGGCGCGCGAGAAAATCTATGTGCTGCTCAACAAACCGCGCGGCTATCTGACGAGTCTCGCCGACACGGAAGGCCGCCCGCTTGTGACGGAGCTGATACCCACCTCCCTCGGTCGTCTTCATCCGGTCGGGCGACTGGACTTCAACACCGAAGGCTTGTTGCTTCTGACAAACGACGGGGAGTTCACCAACTTCATCACCTCCGCGCGCAACGGCGTGGCGAAGGTTTACGCCGTGAAGGTCAAGGGCGTGCCGCCCGAAGAGGCGATAGATCGCCTGCGACGCGGGATAAAGCTCGACGACGGCACGCGCACAGCGCCCGCCGAGATCAAAAGATTCGACGAATCGGAATCAAACTCATGGTTCGAGGTAATCCTGCACGAGGGACGCAATCAGCAGATCAGGCGCATGTTCGATGCCATCGGCCACTCCGTCTTAAAGCTGCGCCGCGTCCGCATCGGGTTTCTCTCCGACGATCATCTGGCCCCCAAGCAATGGCGCATGCTTACTCCCGCCGAAGTCGCACGCTTTACAAAACCGAAACGCAGACAGCCGCCGCGCGCCGCCGCTAAAGGTGAAGCCAGAGGCAGGGCTAAAGGGCGCGCCGCCGGTCACGGCGGGCGTAAGGATTAAGGTACAATAAGAAGTGGCAAGCGACGAGTGACAGGTGATAAGCGAGGGCGCTTTTACCCGTCACCTTTCACTTGTCACTGGTCACCGTCTTAAGGGGTTTTTATGGAATTCGAGTTAAGCGAAGAACAGCAGCAGGTCAGGATGAGCGTGCGCGAGTTTGCCGAGGCGGAGATTGCGCCGCACGTCATGGAGTGGGACGAAACGCAGCATTTTCCCGTAGAACTGATTCCGAAGCTGGCCGAGCTGGGGTTGATGGGCGTTATCTTTCCCGAAGAGTACGGCGGCGCGGGGCTGGGCTACATCGAATACGCTTCGATCATCGAAGAGCTTTCGCGCGTCGATGGCTCAGTCGGCATCTCCGTCGCGGCGCACAATTCCCTGTGCTCCAACCACATCTTCACGTTCGGCACGGAGGAACAGAAGCGCAAGTATCTAGTTCCCTTAGCTCAGGGGCAACACCTCGGCGCGTGGGGGCTGACCGAGCCGAGCGCAGGTTCTGACGCTTCGGGCACACGCTCCACGGCTGTCAGGCAGAACGGCGGATGGATCGTCAACGGCTCAAAGAATTTCATCACTCATGCGATTCACGCAGACACCTGCGTGGCCGTGGCTTCGACAGACCGTGCGCGCGGCAGCAAGGGAATCACCGCCTTCATCTTCGAGAAGGGGATGCAGGGGTTCGCGCCGTCGAAGAAGGAGAATAAGCTGGGCTTGCGCGCTTCGGAGACGGCGAGCGTGGTCTTTGAAGATTGCTACGTGCCGGACGAGAACAGGCTCGGCCCGGAAGGCGAGGGCTTCATACAGGCGATGCAGGTCCTGGACGGCGGGCGCATCTCGATTGCGGCCCTCGCGGTCGGCATCGCTCAGGGCGCATACGAATCCGCCGTTCGTTACGCCAGAGAGCGCGAGCAGTTCGGCAAGCCCATCGCGGAATTTCAGGCCATACAGTTTAAGCTGGCCGACATGGCTACACAGATCGAGGCCGCGCGCCTCTTGATGTACCGCGCCGCCTATCTCAAAGATCAGGGCAAGCGTGTGACGAAGGAATCCTCCATGGCTAAGCTCTACGCTTCGGAGATGAGCGTCCGTGTCTGCGAGGAGGCGATACAGATTCACGGCGGCTACGGTTACACGAAGGATTATCCCCCCGAAAAATACTGGCGCGATTCCAAGCTTTGCACTATCGGCGAGGGCACGTCCGAGATTCAACGCATCGTCATCGCAAAGCAACTGTTAAAGCAGTGACAGGTGACAGGTGACGAGTTAAAGCCTGGCTCAGACTCTTGCTCGTCGCCTGTCCCCCGTCACTCTTTTCTGCTCTCTTATGTCTACGTTAATCGAACGGCTGTTAGCGGGCGATATGCGCGCCGTCGCGCGGGCCATCTCGAAGGTCGAAGACGGCTCTGAAGATGCTGCCGCGTTGATGAAGGCCGTCTTTCCGCGCACGGGCCGCGGGCTCGTGGTCGGCATCACGGGCTCGCCCGGTGCTGGAAAGTCCTCGCTCGTTGACAAGCTGGCGCTCTGTTACAGGCAGCACGAAGAGCGCGTCGGCATCATCTGTGTTGACCCTTCGAGCCCCTTTTCGGGCGGCGCTATCCTCGGCGACCGGATACGCATGCAGACCCTCGGGCTTGATCGCGGCGTCTTCATTCGCTCGATGGCGACGCGCGGAAACCTGGGCGGGCTGGCTCGCTCCACCGTCGATGCCGTGGCTATCCTCGATGCCGCCGGCTACTCCAAGATCATCGTCGAAACCGTCGGCGTCGGTCAGGACGAAGTGGAGATCGTCAAGACGGCGGATGTCTCGGTCGTCGTGCTTGTGCCCGGCATGGGCGATGATATTCAGGCGATCAAGGCGGGCATCATGGAGATCGGCGACATCTTCGTTATCAACAAGGCCGACCGCGAAGGGGTGCTTCGCACGGAGAAGGAGCTGGAAGCGCTTTTGTCTCTGGCGGCGCGCCCCGATGACTGGTATCCGCCCATCATCAAGACCGTGGCGATTGAGAATAAGGGGATTACTGAGCTTGCTGCGGCCATTGAGAGCTACCACGAGTTTCAGCGCAAGACCGAGTCGAGCGCCGCGCGCCGTGAGTCAATCGCCCGCTGGCGTATCCTCGAACTCCTGCGCGAGAGGCTTCTGGCGCGAACCCTCAGCGCTGATTCCGCATCAGAAAGACTTGATACGCTCGCCGCAGAGGTGGCCTCCAAGCGCCGCGATCCTTATTCAGCGGTGGAAGAGATTATGAACGGAGTAATCAGTTAAAAGCTGAAAAGATTGATTGCTGATTACAGCTTCACTTTTATGAAAATTGACCATTTAGGCATTGCGACGCGTGAATTGTCGGAAGCGCTCGGCTTCTGGCGCGATGCGCTGGGCCTCGAAGTAGTCGAGACCGAGGAGGTTGCGGAGCAGGGCGTGCGTGTCGCGATGCTGCCCATCGGGGAGACGCGCGTGGAGTTGCTTGAGCCCCTGAGCGAGGCTTCACCGGTCGCAAAGTTTTTAGAGAAGCGGGGCGCGGGCATTCATCACATCGCCGTGCGTGTTGACGATATACGGGCGACGCTCAAACATTTAAAAGAGCAGGGGCTCAGGCTGATTGACGAAACGCCGCGTGTGGGCGCGGGCGGCTGTCTGGTAGCGTTTATTCATCCATCATCGGCGCAGGGCGTGCTCCTCGAACTGGTCGAGCACGCGCCGTCCAGCAAACATTGAAAGGACGTATATTTTGACTTCAACTATGAAAGCGTGGATAGCCGCCGTGGTGGCGATTCTTTTCGCAGCAGGTTTAATCATGTGGCAGGTACAGGCGCGGCGCTCCTCGGCCATCAACCTGACCTCGGATGATATGGCGATGATCGTCAAGGGCTTGCCGCCGCAGGCCCAGATGCAGTTCGCTTCGAGCGAAGAGGCGCGCAAAGACCTCGCCAAGCAGATCAGGCAGATGCTCGCGCTCGCCGAAGAGGCGCGGGCCGCAGGCATCGCCGACCGCCCGGAGATGAAGCGACAGCTTGAGCTGATGCGCGCCGTCGTGATCGCGCAGAACTTTCTGGACGAGCAGCAGAAGAAGTCGCCGGGCACGCCGCCCTCGTCGCTCGTCTCCGAAAAGGAGATTGAAGATTACTTCAAAGAGCCCGGACAGCAGGAAAAGTTCGACCAGTTCATCAAGGATGTGCTCGCCAAGAATCCTATGATGGCGGGCCAGCAGATACCGCCCGAACAGCTTCAGCAGGTCAGGCAGCAGTTGGGCCAGGTCTTCGTCGCCGAGCGTAAGGGCGTCGCCGCCGGCGTCGATCAGAAGCAGGAGGTCAAGCTACAGATCATGCTTCAGCAATCGCGCGCTCTGGCCGTCGAGTACGCGCAGAAGAATCTGGCCGACCGCACGAAGGCGACCGACGCCGAGGTTGACGCCTATCTGAACAAGCACCCGGAGCTTGACCCGGCGAAGGCGCGCTCGACAGCCGAGGATATAGTGCGGCGCGCGCGCGCCGGTGAGAATTTCGATGCGCTGGCGAAAGAGTATTCGTCAGACCCGAGCAACAAAGACAAGGGCGGCGACCTCGGGTGGTTCGGGCGCGGGCGTATGGTCAAGGCTTTCGAGGACGCGGCCTATGCGCTGCAGCCGGGCCAGATCAGCGATGTCGTCCAGACGCAGTTCGGCTATCACATCATTAAATTAGAGGAGCGCCGCAACGGCACTTCGCAGGCGGGCCAGCCCGAAGAGCAGCTGCACGCGCGCCACATTCTTATCCCTTCGGGCGAGGCGGAAGATAACCCCATGGCTCCGCCGCAACAGTCTGCGCGCGAAAAGGCCAAGGCCGCCGTCGAGCAGGAGAAGGAAGAGAAGATCATTAACGAGATCGTCGCCCGCTCGAACATCAGCGTCGCGGACAATTTCGCGGTCGCCGCGCCGCAGATGCCGCAGATGCCGGGCCTCCCGCCGGGCATGACGCTTCCTGAAGAGGACGGAGCAGCCACACCGTCCGCGCCTCCTTCTTCGCAGGGCTCTGGGACGCGGCCTGCTCCGGCGACACCGCAACAGGATGGCACGGGCACAAGGCAGACGCCGTCACAGCAACCGGCAGCGCCCAGGCCACAGGGCGGGGGAACGCGCCGGACTCCCTGAAGGCTTGAGCGTGAGCGTGAGCGGCAGAAGTAAAACCGGATGCGTTTTGGGGATTATCGTGTAGAGGTTGTGCCCGATGCGTTGTTTCGTCTTGACGGCGGTGCGATGTTCGGCGTCATCCCGCGCAGGCTCTGGTCGAAAGTCTGCCCGCCTGACGAGCACAATCGCATTCGCCTGAACATGAATTGCCTGTTCATCGAGACGGACAGGGAACGCATCCTCGTCGAGACCGGCATCGGGGACAAGTGGTCTGAGAAACAGGCGGAGATTTACGGCATCGAGCGCGAGCGGCCCTTGGGCCAAACACTACGCGAGATGACGGGCACGGGGCCGGAAGATATCACCATCGTCGTCAATACGCATCTGCATTTCGATCACGCGGGCGGCAACACAACCTTTGATCGGGCGAGCGGACAGGTAGTGCCGACGTTTCCCAACGCGCGTTATTTCGTTTCGCGCGAAGAGTTCGCGCACGCAGAGACTCCGCACGAGCGCGACCGCGCCAGTTACATGGCGGAGAACTGGCGGGCCGTTCAGGAGAGCGGACAGTTGGAGCTGAAAGAGGCGGATTACGAGGTCGTGCCCGGTCTCGTTATGGAGAGGGTCGTGGGCCATTCAGAGACGATGCAATGCCTGCGACTGGAGCGAGGGCGTCAAACGCTCTACGGCTTCTATGACCTGGTGCCGATGCGAGCGCATGTGCCGCTGCCGTGGATCATGAGCTATGATCTCTATCCGGTGGAGACGCTCGAAGCCAAGCGCCGTCTACTGCCGCAGGCTGCGCGCGAAAACTGGCTCTGCCTCTTTTATCACGACCCCGAAGCGCCGCTCTGTCGTGTCATTGAAGAAGACGGAAAAATGCGTGCCGTCGTTTACCAAGATCATTGAGCCGCGATTAGTTGACGAAAGGTTGGAAATATGGCGACAGCGCGAATAGGCATCATAGGGGGCAGCGGCCTCTACCAGATGCCCGAGCTGAAAGAGATAGATGAGGTCAGGGTTGACACGCCTTTCGGCAGCCCTTCGGATGTGTTCATAACGGGGACGCTGGAAGGCGTGCGCGTGGCATTCCTGCCGCGCCACGGACGAGGCCATCGCCTGACGCCTTCGGAGCTGCCGTTTCGTGCGAACATCTACGCGATGAAGCTGCTCGGAGTGGAGCGCATACTCTCCGCCTCGGCGGTCGGTTCCTTGCAGGAAAAGTATGCGCCGCTCGACATGGTTATCCCCGATCAGTTCTTCGACCGCACGCGCGCACGCGCGCACGAGTCGACCTTCTTCGGCGATGGCATCGTCGCGCACCTGACTTTCGCTCATCCGGTGTGCGATGAGCTTGGAGATGTGTTGGAATCGGCCTGCGGCGCGGCTGAGGTGCGGACGCATCGCGGCGGGACGTACCTGTGTATGGAAGGCCCGGCATTTTCGACCAAGGCGGAATCCAACGTTTACCGCGCTTGGGGGATGGACATCATCGGCATGACGAATCTGCAGGAGGCGAAGCTGGCGCGCGAAGCGGAAATCTGCTACGCCACGCTCGCGCTCGTCACCGATTACGATTGCTGGCACGAAGATCACGACGCCGTTACGGTCGAGACCGTGGTGGAAAACCTGAACAAGAACGTGCGTAATGCACAGCTCATCATGCGCGAGGCCGTCAGGCAACTGAATGATAAGCCGCGCGGCTGCAAATGCCAGTCGGCCCTCAGGAATGCGATCTTCACCGCGCCAGACCTCTGGCCCGCGGAGACAAAGAAGAAGCTGGACGCGATCTTAAAATCAGTGACGAGTGGCGAGCAGGCATAAAAGCAAACTCTTTAACTCGTCACTGTCTTTCGGAGGTTTATATGAAGAGAATGATTCTAATGCTTGGTGCGCTGGTCTTGGTTTTGGGCTTCGTCGCGCCGGGCTCGCTTCGGGCACAGAGCGGGGCGGGGCGCGGCCCAGACCCTTCGACCATGCGTGACCCGGACATGGAAAAGGATTCGATGAAGAGCCTTGAGGCCGTGCGGCTCTATTTCAAGCTGCGCAAGGCGTATGTCGCGGCGCTTGATCGCTGCGAGGAGATTATCGCGGGCAATCCGACCTTCTCGCGCATAGACGAAGTGCTCTATTACGCCGGGGCGAGCAGCCTGTACCTGTCCGAAAGCAAGGGCAAGCAAGCGCCAAAACTTCCTGCTGAGAAGTACCGAGAGGATGCGCGCGATTATCTTTCGCGTGTCGTCAGCGATTACCCGGACAGCGACTTTCGCAAGCTGGCCGAAAAAGAGCTGGCCCATCTCGGCGTGCCAAAACAGGCAAGCAAATAGTTAAGACAGCTAAGCGGTGAGCAGTAAGAAGGCGGTTGGTCTGCTTTTTGCTGCTCACTATCTTTTCAAGAGGAGCGATCAAACAACATGTCCCTGCTCGTAGTCGGGTCGGTAGCGTACGACGCCGTCGAGACCCCTTTCGGCAAGCGCGATAAGATGCTCGGAGGGTCGGCGGCACATTTTTCTATCTCGGCAAGCTTTTTTACGAACGTGCGTGTGGTCGGCGTCGTCGGCGGCGATTTCAGCCGCGAAGAAGAGGAGGTTTTTGCTCGTCACGGTGTGGACACGAGCGATCTGGAGCGCATCCCAGAAGGCAAAACATTCCTCTGGCGAGGCCGCTATGAGTATGACCTTAACACGGCGCATACCCTCGACACACAACTGAACGTCTTCGCCGACTTCAAGCCGAAGCTCTCCGAGGCAGCGCGCCGCTCGCGGCTGGTCTTCCTCGGCAACATCCAGCCAGACCTTCAGCGCGAAGTGCGTGAGCAGGTGAGGGGCGCGGAGCTGGTCGCGCTCGATACGATGAATCTCTGGATTGAGATTGCGCGCGAGTCGCTGCTCGAAGCGATCAAGAGCGTGGATGTCGTGATCATCAATGACGCTGAGGCGCGCCAGTTGACGGCTGAGCCGAACCTGATACGCGCGGCGCGCGAGATTCTCACGTGGGGGCCGAAGGCGCTCATCGTCAAGCGCGGCGAATACGGCGCGGCCCTCATCACATCCAACACATATTTCGCCATCCCCGCGTATCCGCTCGAATCCGTCTTCGACCCGACGGGCGCGGGCGACACTTTCGCCGGCGGCTTCATGGGCTACCTTGCAAGCCAGGAGAAACTGGACGAAGGGGCTATGCGCCGCGCCATGATCTTCGGCTCTGTGATGGCCTCCTTCAACGTCGAAGAGTTCGGCACGGAGCGCGTGCAGCGTCTCACACATGAAGAGATCAACGAGCGTTTCCGCGCCTTCAAACAGATGACGCACTTCGATGAGATTCCGTTCGAGCGCGCCGTCAGCGCCACGGCCAGGAGCAAGGATGAAGGATGAAAGAGTAAACAGGGAGGGTCAGGCTAAAGAAAAGAGATGAAGCATTCATATATCAATGCTTTCAGTTTTTATCCTGACCCTCTCTGTCCGTCCCTGTCGTTCTCTACTTTGCGGGTTTTGTCTTTTTGAGATTGCCTTTGGCGTCGAAGACGACGTAGCCGCTTTTCTGGCGAGCGCCTGAGACGCTGACTTCCCATTTGATGTCGCGGTCGGTACGCATGTCGGCCCATGAGCCTCTTGATACTTTCATGAGCGCGATGTGGCCGTTATCGATTTGCAGCTTGTCCAGAGCGGTCGCGCCGAGCTCCGAGGTTTTCGAGAAGTCAATCTCGTCCAGATCGAAGAGGAAATCTTCGGGCTTCAATTTTTCGCTCGCAGGCCCGAGCGTCATTCGCATCTGTGTGTCGCCGAGCGCGCCCGAGCGCGTCAGGCCGTTGATGTCATACTTGTATTGATTAAACTCGCCCGGCTTTTTGGGGTCTTGCGCTTTGAACCACACATACTTGTCGTAGATGATGAGTTCGAGCACTTTGACCGCGCCTCCGAAGCCCTCCTTGATTTTGGGCGCGGCCTCCTGCATGGCGCTCCCTTCGTAAAAGTTGATGTTGGCGGCGCGCGCCGTCTGGGAAAGATCGACGCCCTTCACCTCGCCTTTGGCGTCCGCCAGCACCGAAGCATTCTCCCGCGTCCCCTCAACCGAGACAGTCCATTGTAGTTCTCCGCCCTTAACCAAGCTCCCGTTGACCATACCCAGACTGCGCTCGATGACCATCTTTGTAACTTTCCCGCCTTCGAGGTTGGTGCGGCTCACGGCTGCTTTGACAAGGTCGGGTGTGGCCGCAAGGTTCACCGTGTCCAGATCGAACAGCGTGCTATCAAGATTCCTCTCAAGTGAGTTTAGCTGAACCGGATTCGGCCCGGTCACTAAGCCTCGGACGTACTTGTATTCGTCAACGTGCTCCCGGTTATTAGGGTCTTGCGCGCGCAGCGTAGCAGTGTCCTTTTCCATCTCAAGACTGAGGGCCTTGACCGGCCCGCCGATCTTCTTTTTGAATGCTTCGGCGGCATCCTTCGCGGCTGTGCCCTCGAACATGTTGGATTGGCCCAGCATCTTGGTCAGGCTACAGGCGAGCAGGAAGCAGGCCATCATCAGCAGCGCCGCGATGGATGTCAGTCGGGAAGTGTTTGAAGATGGTCGCATATCGAAATGTCCTTCCGCTCCGAGTCATAGGAGAACTGGTGTTTGAAGCCACAGCGAGATCGAAACGCTACCTTGATCGGGCGCGGAAGATATCAGATAGTTGGCCCAAAGGGAATATGCGGAACAGAATTTTTTTTGAGGGGCGTCTGAAAAATTCGCTCGTCCGGCCCTTTGTTGCGCTTGGCGGGACGGGCGCGCTACACTGGCGGCACGTTTTTTCACTTTCATCGACGAATACATTACGGGAGACTCTTAAATGTTCTGTCCTGTTTGCGAATCCGAATATGAGCCGGGCATCGAGCGCTGCCCGGACGACGATACGGAGCTGGTCGAGCGTTTGACTGCGGAAAACACTGTGCGCGACCACAGCGAGGCGCGCTTTGTGCCGCTGCACAACGTCGGCTCTCCGGCGGAAGCCGAGATGGTCAACGACATACTCACGCAGAACGGCATTCGCTCCGCCGTCCAATCGGGCGGCATGGACGCCTTTTCGCCGCTGCTCTCCTCAACCTCTCCCGGCGCAGTCGTCCTTGTGGACGAGCGCGACTACGACCGCGCGCAGGAACTCTACAGCGCCTTCTTCGGCAGCGATACCACTCCGCTCACAGGCACAACCATGGACGAAGATGAAGAGACCGAGGAAAGCGATGAAAGCAGCAGCGATGACAGATGAATAAGAAGGGGTGATCGCTTCTTATTCATCCCTCATCCCTTCGGAGTTTGTGATGGCTGAGAATACGTCGGACGCGATTGTGGTGTTGATGACGGCGGGAAGCCGTGAGGAGGCCGCGCGTCTGGCCGAGATGCTGGTCGGAGCGCGGCTCGCCGCCTGCGTCCAGATCATGCCAGAGATGGAGTCGATCTATCATTGGAAGGGCAGCGTTCAGCGCGACCCGGAATTTCTCTTGCTGGCTAAGACGACGCGCGGGAGATTCGAGGAGCTGGAGCGAGAGGTGCGTGCCCTTCACAGCTACGAGACGCCGGAGATCATCGCCCTGCCAATCGCAGCCGCTTCAGCGCCCTACCTTGAATGGCTGACCGCCACGGTCGAGCCGCAGCGCCACGTACAGACTGAGTCCGCGCCAGAGACTTCCGCGGATGCGAAGGATGCAGCGACGAATTCCGGCCACTAGCCCAACTCGCTGGTGTATTCGTCGGAGGTCGTCCGGTCGAGCTTGCGAAGCGAGTCCTGACTCATGTTGATAATCTCCACCACTTCCGAGGGCGAGTCCGTTAGATGAAGCAGCGCTACGTCGGCGTCGGAAATCTTTCCTTCCTTCAACATCACGTCCTGAATCCACTTGAGCATCCCGCCCCAGTATTCTGAGCCGAAGAGAATGACCGGAAAGTTTTTGATCTTGCGCGTCTGGATGAGCGTCAACGCCTCGAACAGCTCATCGAGCGTGCCGTAGCCGCCGGGAAAGATGACGAAGGCCATGCTGTATTTGACGAACATGGTCTTACGCACGAAGAAGTATTTGAAGGTCAGCGAGCGCGTCAGGTAAGGATTGGCATGCTGCTCGAAGGGAAGCTCTATGTTGCAGCCGATGGAGAGACCGCCGGCCTCGAACGCGCCGCGATTGGCCGCCTGCATGATGCCCGGGCCTCCGCCCGTGATGACGGCGAAGCCGGCCTGCGCGAGCAGCGCCGCCGTCTCCTGCGCGGCCTTGTATTGAGGGTCTTCGGGCGAGGTGCGCGCCGAGCCGAAAAGCGCGACCGCGCGCGTGACGGTCGCAAGGTTGTCGAAACCCTCTATGAACTCTCCCGTAATACGCAGCACGCGCCAGGTGTCCGAGCGCGTGAACTCGTCATGCTTCGGCGTCTCAAGGAGCTGCTCGTCCTGTGTGACGTGCGGGGCTGGTTGGCCCTCGGTCTTATTTTCCGACATTCCGGAGTCCCTTACATCGCCATGATGTTATAGCCGCAATCCACGTGTATCACTTCGCCCGTAATCCCCGAAGAGAGGGGACTGCACAGGAAGAGCGCACAGTTTCCGACCTCGCGCGCCTCGACATTGCGGCGCAAGGGGGCACGCTCCGCATGATGACGCAGCATCAGTCCGAGGTTTGACACGCCGCGCGCCGAGAGAGTGCTGATCGGCCCGGCGCTGATGGCATTGACGCGTATGCCGCGCTGGCCCAGATCGGCTGCCAGATAGCGCGTGCTCGCCTCAAGCGCGGCCTTCGCCACACCCATGACGTTGTAGTTGGGGACGACCTTCTCCGCGCCGTAGTAGGTCATAGAGACGACGCTCCCGCCTTCGGTCATCAGGGGAGCGGCGGCGCGGGTGACGATGTTGAGCGAAAAGGCGCTCACTTCAAGCGCCGTCAAAAAATCTTCGCGCTTCGTGTCGACGTACTCGCCTTCCAGCGCCTCTTTCGGAGCATAGGCGATGCTGTGAATGAGAAAATCCAGCCGCCCGAACTCGCTGCCGATGCGACGGAAGGTTTCCGAGACCTCCTCGGGTTTGGTCACGTCGCAGGGCAGGACGAGCGTGCCCTCTATGTCACGCGTCAGGCCTTCGACGTTCTCCTTCAGGCGCTCGCCCTGATAAGTAAAGGCAAGGCGCGCGCCAGCTTCCAGAAGGGCCTGCGCCGTCGCCCACGCTATCGAGCGCTTATTAGCGACTCCAAAGATAATGCCGAATTTATCTTTCAACATGGGGAGATTCCTTTGAGAAAAGGGGTCGGGGGCGAGGGTCGGTTAAAGAAGCTGCCGACCCCCGACACCCGTCCCCCGTTTTAAGCTGCCGCGCTTTGTGCTTCGTCCGCCATCAGGCGCTTATACTCGCCGCTGTCCACCCACTTGAGAATCTCCGAGACGCGCCAGATCGGGAAGGGATGCGACATTCCGGAAGTGATGATGTCGGCCCAGAAACGATCCAGCGCTTTCTCGTCGTAGTTTTTCTGGAAGTCGCGCGCCTGTGCCAGAAACTCCTCGTAATCGACCTTGGAAGCGAACGTGCCGCCGCACAGCTTCATCATCGTGCGACCGATGACGTGCGGGTCTTGTGTGACGAGCAGCGCCGCGCGGTCGCATGAAAGCTCTGCGCGACGTGCCCATGCGAGCAGCGCCGCACGCATCGTGCCCGTCACGATCTGCGTGACGATGGCAGCCACAGGGGCAGAGGCAAGGGCAGCGCTCGCCAGCGCTTCGATAAGACGCGCCGCCGTCAGGTAGAGAACATGCTCGGCATGTATGTGGCCCACTTCGTGCGCGACCACGGCCAGCACTTCTTCATCCGTGAGCCGCTCGATCAGCGACGAATGCAGCACTATGACCGGGCGCTTGACGCCGCCCGTGAAGGCGTTAACGACCGGGCTCTGCTGGACGAAAAGCTCCGGCATGTCAACGCCGAGCGTCGTACAGGCGACCTGTAGCTTCGCGTATAGATCAGGGCATTGTTTCGCCGTGACCTTGACGGCGCTCGCCGTAAAGATGACGCGGATGGCCGATTCGCCCGTCACTTCGAGCAGCTTCTTCAAGGCCGAGTCAATGCCGGGAATCGTTCGCAGGGCCGCGAGCGCGCGGCTGTCCGCCGGATGCACATATTCATGCTTGTCCAGCTCGGCAAACTTTTTGTGCGGCTTATCCGACAGCGGCAGGCGACAACGCCCGCACTTTGCCGTGCCGCCGCCTTCCGAGCGCGGCTGGTTCAGTTGGCCGCAATAGCGACAGCGGATTGAGTCTTGTCTGCTCTGGGTCGAGTCGGGTCCAATATCTGCCATTCTCTTTATTTCCTTGTCTCTGAAAAATAGCGCGGATAGCTTTTCGGGGAAACCGGGCTGATCTGCCACCCTTGACGCGAATGTGAACGATTATAAGGAAGCCGTCAGCGATCAGCAATCAGCCGTTAGCAGCAAAGGCTGAAAGCTTCAATGTTTAAAGTGGCGCACGCCCGTGAAGACCATCGCGAGCCCACGCTCGTTGGCCGCAGCGATGACCTCCTGGTCGCGAACAGAGCCGCCCGGTTGAATGAGGGCCGTGATGCCGTGCTGAGCCGCTTCGTCAACGCCGTCGCGGAAGGGAAAGAAGGCATCGGAGGCGAGGACAGAGCCTGCGAGCGGCAGCCCTGCGCGCATCGCCCCGAGCTTCACGGAATCTACGCGCGACATCTGGCCTGCGCCGACCCCTAAGGTCTGTCCCTTGCGCGCATAGACGATGGCGTTCGACTTGACGTGCTTGCAGACCGCCCACGCGAACAGCAGCGCGCGCACTTCCTCATCCGAGGGCGGGCGCTCCGTCACGACTTTCAGGTCGGCGGCGCTCATACGGTGCGTGTCGCGCGTCTGGATGAGCATCCCGCCCGTGAGCTGCTTGTACTCCAAGCCCGCGGCGCGTGCCGTTCTGCCGACGCGCATGACGCGCAGGTTCTTTTTCGTGCGTAGGACTTCAAGCGCCGCCGCTTCATAACCGGGCGCGATGACGACTTCGGTGAAAATCTCTATGACGGCGCGCGCCGCCGCTTCGTCTACCGCACGATTGAAAGCGACTATGCCGCCGAAGGCCGAGACGGGGTCGGTGGCGAGCGCGCGACGATAAGCTTCTTCGACCGACGGGCACATGCCGACGCCAGCCGGATTCGTATGCTTGATGATAGCGCACGCCGTCCCATCGAAATCGCAGACGAGCTGCCATGCGGCATCGGCGTCAACGTAGTTATTGAAGGACATCTCTTTGCCGGACAACAACTCGGCACGAGCGACGCCCTCCCCATCTCCCGAATCGTACAGCGCCGCCTCCTGATGAGGATTCTCGCCGTAGCGCAGGTCTGTAATCTTGCTCAAGCTTATTTCAAACGAAGATGGAAGCGTGCCCTGTCCCGTTTCGGCTGTAATACTCGCGGCCATATCGGAAGGATGAGAAGCAGTGAGATAAGTGGAAACGGCTGTGTCGTAGGCCGACGTTCGCTGGAAGGCCCGGGCGGCCAGTCGCGTGCGCCGCTCAAGAGTGAGCGCGCCGTGGTAACGGTTCATCTCGTCGAGGATTTCGGCGTAGGTGTCCGGGTGAACGATAACCGCGACATCACGCCAGTTCTTGGCCGCCGAGCGAATCATCGCCGGGCCGCCGATGTCTATCTGCTCGACGGCTTCCTCAAGCGTCACGCCCTCGCGCATGGCCGTCTCCTCGAACGGGTAGAGATTGACGACGACCATGTCAATCGGCTCAATGCCATGCTCGCGCATCGCTTGCAGGTGCTCCGCACTATCACGCAGGGCGAGCAGCCCGCCGTGTATGCGCGGGTGAAGAGTCTTGACGCGACCGTCCATCATCTCTGGAAAGCCCGTCACTTCCGAGATGTCTTTGACGGAGACGCCGGCTTCTCGCAGCGTCCGTCCAGTCCCGCCCGTGCTGATAATCTCGACATCGAAGCTCAGCAACCCGCGCGCGAACTCGACGATTCCGGTTTTGTCCGACACGCTCAGCAAAGCGCGCCTCACCACTCGAAGACCTTCTGTGTTCTGTTCAGACATATTAATTTCAGTGACGAGTGGCGGGCAAGAGAAAGCTTTTAACTGGTCACTTGCCACTCGTCACTGCTTTCAAATTGTATGACTCGCGCAGTTGGCGGACGAGAAGCTTGCGTGTGCGCGAGGCAGGGGTGATTTCGATGCGATGAGGGCGACCGTCGCGTGCGCTCTCGCCCGGATAATAACCCAGGACATATTGCGCGCGCAGGTCTTCTTCAATCGCTGTGAAGATGGGCCGCAGATCATACTCGGCGCGCGGGTCGAGCGCGGACTTCGCATCGCCGACCTTGAAATAAGCACCCCCCGTCGCTTCGGCCAGTTGGCGGAAACCCTTCGAGGCGGAACGAGCGACGAGACGACCCTCGCTCACCGTGAACGACAAAAGGTGAATGACGTAGAAGGAGATGGCTTCGGCGCGTGCCTCTTTAATGACCGCTGCTGCTTTCGTCCTGCTCGCCGTATCCAATCCGTCGCTGAACAAGATGACGATTCGACGCTCGGCGGCATCATTGCCGCCCTCTTTGAAGGCGCGCAGGGCCGAGGCGGCGGCATCGAAGATGGCCGTGTGCTGCCCTTCAATTGCGGGAAAAGAGAAACCCGCGCGGGGCTGGCGTGAATCGGTCGTAAAGGGAACGACCAGCTCGCCCCTTTCCGCGAAGCGCAGGACGGCGACGCGCGAGCCTCGCCCGAATCTGGAAAAAAGCGCCAGCGCCGTCTCGCGCTGATGAGTAATGATGTCGCGTGCGCTGCCGGAAGCATCCAGAGCGAAGAGAAGCGCGACCCGCTCCGTCCCAGCCGCGAAGTATTCCACGTTGACAGGCTGCCCGTCATCGCGAACAGTGAAATCCGTGCGGGTGAGACCCCCGACATGTCGGCCACGCGCGTCCGTCACGAAGAAGGGCACGGTCAGCAGGTCTGTGCGAACTCTGATCACCTCGTCCTCATCCGAGGGGGGCTCGGGCTGCTGTGCTCGGACAGGGGTGGACGGCGCGGCCAATAATAGAAGAAGAATGGAGGCGTAAAAAAGGGATACGGGGCACGGAAAGAGAGGGGCAGGGCGAGCAGGGCGCGGCAAAGGGTGATTCCGTTGAAGCGTTGCGCGACGCAGGGTCATGCCGCCAACTGAGGCTAAAACAGGAAGCGCCCGAACAGCAATATGCTGAGGATTAAGGCGATGGTAATGACTATGATTTTGACCAGACTCACGGTTGATGCCTCGGGTCGAAAACAATCAAATTCCCTGAAAAACAGGAGGCGAGACGAACGAAACGCATTGTAGTGGCGCACGGCTTCGGCTGTCAACGCGAGGGACTTTAAAAGGCCCGCCCCGCCCCACACTTTTGACCTGTGACAAACAGGAGTACGCGGGGCGGGGCGGGACGGTTCGATTTTTTTGCCGCGCGGGCACGAAATTTATTTGAAGCGCAGGCCCAGACGCCCGCTCAAAAGTCGCGGCGGGCCGACGTGCGTGCCGCTAAAGACCGACTCGAAATTGTAAAGATAGAGCTCGTTGGTCAGATTCTGCACGTCGAATTGCAGATTGAGTGTCGTTCTCTCCTTGCGTAAGAGGTCTACGCCGATGGAGAAGTCGAGAACCGTGCGCGGGCGAACGCGACCGCGCTGGAAATCTATCTCGTTGTAAAGGCGCGGGTCGAACCCCTCGGCGGTGAAATCCGCGAGGGTCGTGCCCGGCTCAACGTCCACGGGATAGCCCGAATCGTAGCGCCCGCCGAAAATGGCATAGATGCCCGAACGGCGGTGCGTGTAGCTCAACTGAAACTGTAGAGAATTGCGCTGGTCGTGATCGTTGGCGAAGATGAGGCCGGGCGCGTCGAGGCTCTCGACCGCTTCGCCCAGAAACAGCCCGCCGTTAATGGGCGTGACGCCGTAGGCGCGCGCGTTGGCGTAGGAGACGAAGCCGCGAAATCCGCGCAGGTCAGTGGACTCAAGCCTTACTTCAGTCCCCGTCACGCGGCCCGCTGAGATAGAGATAGGGAAGATAACGCCCGTGTCGAAGAACTGATCCTTATCGCTGAAATTCTTAATCCGCTTTTGGTAGGCCATCACGTTCAGTCGCAGAAAGCGAGAGAGCTGCTGCTGCACGCCGACCTCAAAGACGTTCTGCTTATCGGGCAGAATGGGACGCACGCCCGACTGGCCCTGAAGGACGGCGAGAGGGGAGAGCAGTGCGGCCTCGCTTGAGCTGGCGAGCAGAAGATTCTCGGCGGGCGGCGGCTGGAAAAAGCGATTGTAAGAGGCGCGCAGCGTCGTTTGCGTGCGCGCGATGTAATAGCCTAAGGCCAGGCGCGGGCTCAATCCGCCTTCGCTGATGATGAGCTTGTAGTGATCGTAGCGAAGCCCCGCGGAAACGGTGAGATTGCGAAAGAGCGTGAACTGATCCTGCGCGTAAAGGCTCACCATCCGTCCGGTCTTGTGCCCGCTGAAGGTGAAGGGGTTCGCGGCGGTGAAATTGTTGACCGGGTTGGGAACAATCGCGCCGTTCTCGTCAACGAGATCGTCGAAGGGGTCTGTCGTATAGAAACTGAACTGCTCGCGCACGGGCGTCCACGTTAGCTGGCCTCCGAACTTGATATTGTGCGTGCCGCGTATGATCGAGACGGAGGCGATGCCGCCCGTGTTTTGCAGCGCGCGCTCCTGCGCGGCGACCACCGGCGTGGACTCCGGATTGCTCGTCAGCCGCGCCGTGTTGTAGCGGTTGAAGAAAGAGAACTGGCCCAGCGCATTGGGCGAAAAGATATGCTCGTAGGTGACGAACTGCGAGCTGTTGCGTAGCCTTTGACGTTGATCCTGACCCGCTATCTCCTGCTCAAGGCGGTTGGGAATCTGGAAATTCGAGCCGCCGAAGAGGAACGTCCCGCGCAAAGAGTTGTTCTGGTCGAACTGGTAGTCCAGCCGAAAGAAGCCCTTGCCCGTGCGCCCGAAGTTGTGAAAGTTTTCGATGGTCGCCGGGTCAAGAAAGCGTTGCGTGGTGGAGGCCGTCAGGTTCGTGAGAAAGCCGAACTTGCGCGTGCGCGTGGAAAAGTCCGCGCCGACCTCGCCGGTTGAGAAACTGCCTCCTGAGAAGGTCACACCGCCCTGCGTCGGGGTTTCAAGGCCGGAACGGGTATTGACGTTGACGACCGCGCCGAGCTTATCCCCGAACTCCGCCGGTATCCCTCCCGTCATGACCTCGATGGTGCGAAGCGTGCGCGCGTCCAGACTGGTCGAGAAGATGGCCGACAGGTTGTCCGTGATGGGAACTCCGTCGACGACGTACTGCACCTGTGATTCAGAGCCGCGCGGGTGAAGGCGTCCGTTATCGTCAGGGGCAAGGCCGGGCGCAGAGGCAACGATAGATTCAATGCCGCGCGAAGGCGCTGCGCCGGCCTGATGCTCTATAAGCGATTGCGTGATGTCGGTATCGGTAGAGATTTTGTCATGCTCTGCGTGCTCGTCATCGGCCTCAACGGTGACTGTCTCCGTCGCCGCTCCGACGGCGAGCTTGATATCAAGGCTGGATGGAACGGCGCTCTCAAGGTCAACATGCTGCTCGGTCGCCTGAAAGCCTTCGGCTTCCACACGCACGACATAACTGTTGAAGGGAATGTTGACGAGTTTGAAGCTGCCCTGCGCGTCCGTTTGCGTCGTCTGTCGATAACCCGTGACGGTCTGGGCAAGGGTGACGCTCGCGCCGGAGACGAGCGCCCCGTTCGGGTCTTTGACAGTGCCTTGAATTGTGCCTATGCGTGTCTGGGCGCTCGCCACAAGCGCGCCCGCGAGCGAGACCGATAGAAAGAGCGCGAGAGCGTAAATATGAGTACGATAATGCATCCTGATTGCCTCTCTATGAATGACTGTGAGCCGGAAAGCCTGTCGCCAGAGTAAACCCTCGGCCATCAAACGTGTGATGTAGACCGAAGTTGATACTTCTGTCGGCGCTAGCTTGTGTGTCGAAGAAACGTTACGCGCTTGGAGTATTCCGGCGCGACGACTTCTATATGGCTTACGATAGAGAGGCGGGAGGCGGAGCGCGGCCACGTCGCGGCGCACACGTTGGCGAGAGATAGGAGATGGAGATTGCACGCGTGGGCGTAAACTGCGCCGGTGGCGGAGTCGTCCACGGCAGAGCACTTAAAAGCGTGTTGGATAGATGCTGGTGAAGCTGGCAGATGACGCACTCGTTGAGCGTGCGCGCCTGTTGCGAAGAAGAGTCGGCTTCACCGGTATCGCTCGCCGCAGGCATCTCTGCGCTGACAATATGGCGAGCGAGAAGAAGTCCGCCGTGGCTGTGCACAGTCTCGGCTGTCGCGCCGTAGGTAATAAGGGCGAGCAGGAGAAAAGCCAGAAGGCGCGTCGGAGGCGTGTGCCGGCGGCTTGGATTTGATTCGGTGTTGCTGGTCACTGCGTAGAGCTTTATGCTACAGTCCGCTAAATTCTTATGAAATTTAAACCCCTGAGCCCGTCACTGTCAAACGAGTATCCCGCAAGCGTGCTAAGCTCGCCGACGCTCCAAAATTAAGATTACCAGATGATGCCCGGCCCTATATTTCATACCCCTTCGTCAGGACGTTTGACCCGCCGGAATAAACGCCGGCTCGTCTCTTTTTTAGTGCGCGCAAGCGTCTCTGCGCTGTTGCTGCTGGCATGCTACAGAGGGGATGCCAGAGCACAATCAATAGACGGATCGATCAGTCTTGTTTCGACCTCGCCACCGCGTATAAGGGTCGAAGGGGCGCGCACGCCGGGGGCTGACATCTGGTCGTTTCGCAACGTCTATGCGTCCGTCATCGGCCTTGGGGAGCGCATTGAGAATCTCACGCTGGCCGATGCTCAAGGAGTTAGTGTCCCTGTGCGAAAGCTTGCGCCGGGAGAGTGGAAGGCCGAAGGGCCGGCCACGCGGTTTAGCTACGAGGTGAAGCTGGAATCGCCGTTGATAGGCACAGACGCAGCCTACGTCTCATGGCTGACGGGCGAGCATGGATTTTTGATGCTCGGTGATCTTCTGCCGCTCGCGAATAACGGTAAGACTACGAGCGCAAGCCTGCGTCTAGCGCTTCCGCCCGGTTGGAGCATAAGCACGACCGAGGCTAAGGGCACAGCCGCACGATACGAGATCAGGGACGTGGAGCGCGCAGTGTTTTTCGTCGGCCTGAACCTGCGCGAGCGGCACGCTTCGCCCGCTTCCATGGACTTCACCTTTGTGACGACGGGCGAATGGGCCTTTACGGATGAAGACGCGGCGCAGATGGCTGCAAGCATCCTGAAAGAGCATGCGGAGACATTCGGCGGCGTGCCCGAGGGGCGCACGATACTGGCGCTCTCGCCTTACCCGCGCCCCATGGGGGCTGAGCGTTGGAGCGCCGAGACGCGCGGGCGCACCGTGATGCTTCTCTCTGGACGCGCGCCTTCGAAAGTCGCGGCCCTCTCTCGCCTGAGCGTGCCGCTCACTCATGAGTTGTTTCATCTCTGGGTTCCGAACGCCGTCGCGCTCGACGGTGATTACGATTGGTTCTACGAAGGCTTCACGATGTATCAGGCTATGCGCGCTGCCGCGAGACTGAATCTTCTGACCTTCGAGGATTTTCTGAACGCCATCGGGCGCGCCTTCGACGCCTATGCGTTTTCGAGCGATAAGGATAAACTTTCTCTGATCGCTCAATCCGAGCGACGCTGGACGGGCTCGCCCGCGCTCATTTATAACAAGGGCATGCTCGTGGCATTCCTCTACGATTTGACGTTGAGACAAAAACAGGGCGGCAAGCGTTCTCTTGATGATGTGTATCGCGCGCTTTTTCGTCGCTATCGAACGCCGGAGGCGAGGGCGAACGGCAACCGCGCAGTCCTCGCAGCTTTAAACGAGCCCGCAGATATGCGAGATTTTACGCGGCGCTACGTAGAGAACTCAGGGGCTCTCGATCTGGCGACGGCCATCACACCCTTCGGCCTGCAAGTTGACAGCCGTGGCATACGCACGCGCCTCATCGTCGCCGATTCGTTGAAGAGCGAGCAGCGCGATTTATTGCGAAAATTCGGTTATAATACACAGACGCGCGCCGGACATCTCGCACGGTAGATCGAATAATATCAAGCCATAAATTGAGTTGGAGCAAATTGAACTCAAGTGATTCAACAGCGAAAGATTCAGACTCTTAAATTCATCCTGCTTCTCGCCGTCGCCTCCATCGCGACCGCTTGCAGCACGCTCGCCAAAAAAGACGAGACGGGCGTGGTCATCGCGCGCCGCGCACAGGTGCGAAGCTCCACGGCTGTCGTCGCCGCAGACCTCGTCGAAGTCAACCGCGGCGACGTGGTGGACATACTCGATTCCGACACCGTGGAAGAGACAAAGGAACGCTGGCTGCGCGTGCGCGCTCATGACGAGGAAAACACGGAAGGATGGATCGAAGCTCGTAACGTCATGCCGCTGGACGTGCTGGACCGTGCGCGCAAGCTGGCCGAAGAGGATAAGGATACGCCGGCGCAGGCCACCGGGCAGCTGCGCGCCAGCACAAACCTGCGTCTCGGCCCCGACAGAAGCGGCAACGATAATATCCTCATGAAGCTTGAGAGCGGCTCCAGCTTCGAGATCGTCGGGTGGAAACGCGTGCCCAAGCCGAAAGCGGAAGAAGCGCCCGAAAGTGACGACGTGCCCAAGGCCGGAAGCGCCCAACAGAACACCGGCAGAAGAGAGCGCGATACTCCCAAAGAGCCCGAAGAGACAAACGAGCTCTGGTACAAAGTGAGGCTCGCGCCCTCAATCTCTCCTGCGCCCGCCGGGTGGATTTATGGCAAGCAGGTGGAGCTGACAGTTCCGAGCGATATCATCTTCTATCGCACGGGCCGCGAATTCGTCGCCTGGCATCGCCTGGATGACGATGCGAGCGCCGAGGCCGCCGCTGCCAAAGATAAAGACGTAGGCAAGGAGATAAAACCCGGTAGCTGGGTGATCCTCGAAAAGAGCAGCTCCAATGAGCCGCATAAGCTGGATGAGCCGGACTTCGACCGCGTCTACGTGCTCGGCTATGACAAGACGAACCAGGAACACTACACGGCCTATCGCAGCCCCGATCTGAAGGGGTTTCTTCCCCTGCGCGTCGAAGGACGCGGCGATAACAAAACCTTCATCGTGAAGATTCAGGACGACAGCGGCCAGATAACGGACGCCACCTATACCATCTACAGAGACGACAGGGGCGTCTTGAAAGTCGCCGCGCCGAACGAGCAACCGAGAGCCCGAAAAAGAAGGTGAGAAAAAATTCGACTACCCGCTTGACAAATTCGGAACGGTGTCTATAATGCCTCTTTGCCTGAAACACGGCGATTGACATCCAAGCTACAAAGAGCAGGTACGGAGCCGCTTCTCTCAAGCAGAAGGTATTGCGAGGGAGCGGTTGTTTCATCCCTGAAAACGGATTTTGAGGATGGAAAGAAAGTGCTTGACAGGTCAACGAGGTTCAGTTAGTATCTCGTTTTGCTTGTGACGAGAAAAAGTCGTCTGTAGGGCAACGAAAGAGAACCGAGACGCAACTAAGTCTGGTTCGGTAAAGTTGGAAGCGATCTTTGAAAACTAGATAGAGCGTGTCCATGTTAATGACTTTGAGGAGTCGAACGCTGAACGATAAAGTTCGCGTAAAACTCTTTTTGAAGAGTCATAATCGGATACTTTTAACCAGTATAAGATTATGTTCCAGAATCAACATTCTAACGAGAGTTTGATCCTGGCTCAGAATCAACGCTGGCGGCGTGCCTCAGACATGCAAGTCGAACGCGAAATTTCCCTTCGGGGAGAAAGTAGAGTGGCGCACGGGTGAGTAACACGTAGGTAATTTGCCTTCGGGTGGGGAATAACAGCCGGAAACGGCTGCTAATACCGCATAATGCAGCGGCTCGACATCGAGACAGTTGTTAAAGCGGGGGATTCGCAAGAACCTCGCGCCTAAAGAGGAGCCTGCGGCAGATTAGCTAGTTGGTAGGGTAATGGCCTACCAAGGCAACGATCTGTAACCGGCCTGAGAGGGCGGTCGGTCACACTGACACTGACATACGGGTCAGACTCCTACGGGAGGCAGCAGTCGGGAATTTTGGGCAATGGGCGAAAGCCTGACCCAGCAACGCCGCGTGAAGGATGAAATCCCTCGGGATGTAAACTTCGCAAGAATGGGAAGAATAAGTGGGGGATAATACCCCCCATGATGACGGTACCATTTGTAAGCTCCGGCTAACTCCGTGCCAGCAGCCGCGGTAATACGGGGGGAGCAAGCGTTGTTCGGATTTACTGGGCGTAAAGGGCGCGTAGGCGGCGCAACAAGTCACTTGTGAAATCTCCGGGCTTAACCCGGAGCGGCCAAGTGATACTGTCGTGCTAGAGTGCGGAAGGGGCTACTGGAATTCTCGGTGTAGCGGTGAAATGCGTAGATATCGAGAGGAACACCTGCGGCGAAGGCGGGTTGCTGGGCTGACACTGACGCTGAGGCGCGAAAGCCAGGGGAGCGAACGGGATTAGATACCCCGGTAGTCCTGGCCTTAAACGATGAATGCTTGGTGTCTCGGGTTATAAAGTCCCGGGGTGCCGTCGCTAACGCTTTTAGCATTCCGCCTGGGGAGTACGGTCGCAAGACTGAAACTCAAAGGAATTGACGGGGACCCGCACAAGCGGTGGAGCATGTGGTTTAATTCGACGCAACGCGAAGAACCTTACCTGGGCTAGAATGCCTCTGACAACC
>DASVWI010000005.1:0-3100 GCA_036389675.1 Pyrinomonadaceae bacterium | reverse complement strand
GTAGCTCACAGCCAATCCCAACCCCAGCCCGGCCTTCCCCTTCGTCGTAAAGAACGGGTCGAATATTCTGGAGCGCACCTCTTCGCTCATCCCCATGCCCGTGTCAGAGACGGCGATCTCAATAGCTCCCTCGATCTCTTCTGCGGAGAGCGTGAGCGTGCCGCCACGCGGCATGGCATCGACGGCGTTGAAGACCATGTTGACCAGCACTTCTCTTAATTCCGAGCCGTCGCCCATGACGAGTGCGTTGGAGCGAATCTGAAGCTCAAGAGAGATGTGGACGTTGGAGGCTTCGGCGCGATCTTTCCAGCGCGGGCGCGTGATCTCGCTGACATCGAAGAGCAGTTGATCGACGGCGAGGGGCGCGAAGTCGTGATCGCGGCGCTGGCGTGCGAAGTCCTGAATACGCTTGACGGTCTTCGCTCCGTCTTTGGCCGTCTGGATGATGATTTGCAGGCCGCTCTCGATCTTCGCAGGGTCATCGGTTGCGAGCAGCAGTTCGGCGCGGCCCAGAATGCCGGCGAGAGTATTGTTGAAATCGTGCGCGACGCCCGAGGCCAGCTCGCCCAGAGCGGACATCTTCTCGATCTGCGTGTACTGCTCGCGAATACGCTCCTGCTCCTGTATGTAATGGTTGAGTTCTTCGACGTGGCGCTCGGCCTGTTCGGCCTGCACGGCTGCCGCTTCCGTCTTGGCCTGCGCCGCCGCTTCCGCCTTGGCCGCCGCCGCCATCACTTCCAGATTCTTCAGGTACGTGCGGTAGGTCAGATAGACGATGGCGATGATGGGCGTGGTGGCGATGATGGCGTAGAAGCCGACGACGCCGATCAGCTTGGCCGTAAAGAGCGCGGCGGACGCGCCCGCGAAATAGGTGATCGAAGCCCACAGGCAGTACTTGCTCCAAACTTGCCAGATCGACTGGTCTGTCTTCCACGCCTGCGCCACGGCGGCCAGAAAAGAGTTCCCGATATACTGCACAAAGCCCATCACGCAGACCGCCAGCAGGAAGGGCGCGGAGAATTCCCCGTGCGTGATGTTGACCACGTCGCCGAAGAAGAGGCGTATGGCCCAGACCGTCAGAAACGTGGAAAGGGAGAGCAGCGCGGCGTTATAAGAGATGGTGATGGGCTTGCGGCTGATGAGCAGCGATGAGCGGATGCCGTCCGCCGCCGCCAGTAGGATCGCCGCCTCGCCGCCGTAGAGCAGCATCGTCAGGAAGATGAAGGTCTCCGAGAGAGTGATGCGCCCGTTGACGCCGGGCATCTGCACGGCGATGCCGGAAGTGACGGCGACGGTCGAAAAGGCCAGCAAGAGGAAAAGCACATCCAACTGCGCGACCGGCAAGTGGTACGCCGAGAAGAGACACACACTCGCGCCTGCGGCAATGACCGACCACATCAGGGGTTTGACCAAACGTTGCCTGCTGCTCATCTGTAGCTTTCTCCTCAATCTCATGTGTCCGAAAAACGTTTCAGTTCATTTGTGACTGCAAGAAGATAGTGTCGTAGCAATCGCGCAGCTTGTACCCGGCCTTGAAGAAGAATTTTTGCGCGTCCTTGTTGCGCTCGTTGACGAGCAGGCAGACAGAGCCGACGCGAGAGAGAAGCTGCCGCCCGAGCTGCGACATGCAGCGCAGCCCGTAGCCCTTGCCACGCTCCTGCGTGTGGACGTGCACGCCTTCCAGATAGATCACGTCGGGCGTCTCGCTCATGACATCAACTTTGAAGATCAGCCGCTCGCCCTGCATCCAGACCCAGACGCGTCCCTGCTCTACGCGGCGCGCCGTGCGAAGGCGGAAGCCTTCCGGGTCAACCTCCAGCGGGTTGATGCCGCTCTCGGCTTCGGCGAGGCGAGCCTGCGCGGCCATCACGGGCTGTAGCTCGGCGAGCGTGGCCCGCCGCAAGCCTTCGACAGGCTCAAGCGCCTCGACCGGCCAGCGCTGCTCGAACAACAACTCGCGGCAGATCAGTCGCGGCTCGTGGTGTCGGCCCGCACTGTAGTATTTCCAGAAGCGTCCGATCTTGTCCTGATCGCCCATAATCAAGTGGGCCTCGGTCTCCGCTTGGGCCAATCGCGCGAAGGCTGCGAGCGCGTCATCATCATGCGTCTCGACGAGCGTCGCGTGACCGATCAGGGCGATGCCGGAAAGCCTGTGCCATCGGTCGCGATAGCCGTAGAATGTGCCGCGATTGAAAGGACTCTCGATGCCGTTGTCATGTATCAAGCCGGTCATGTAGAGAGCGTCGACGGAGCGCGACGCCAGAAAGCCGAGAGCCTCCCGTTCGTGCTCGTCCGTCAATCGCTGGATGACCGCTGAGCCGGGGCTCGGCTCTAACAGCGGTTGCGGTGCTGCAACCATCTTTTTTCGTCTAATCGGTTGGGGCATCCTTTTTACTCCTCACGCGCGGAGATCAGGCCGAGGGGTCAAGCTCTAGTAGCCTATGTAGTCCACGCCGGTATCAACTTCCAGCGGGATGGTCGAAACAGCATCGCCGCTGGTCGTCGCTGACTGTGCCTGCGTGACGGCGTCGGCCTTGAGCACGCTATCGCCGAAGATCACCCCGTCACCGAAAATAACGCCGTCGCCGAAAATCACTCCGTCACCGAAGATCACGCCGTCGCCCAGCAGCACGCTCACGCTCATAAAGGCCGTGCCGTCGCCGAAGATCACCCCGCTGCTCGTTCTAACCTGATCGCCGAAGATCACGCCGCTCGATACCTGCGTCGTATCACCGAAAATGACGCCCGTCGAGACAGACGCTCCGTCGCCGAGCAGCGAGCCCGTGCCGTAGATTTTCTGATACTTCGTGATCAACTCCGAGCCGGTCGCATACGTGCGGTTCAGGATGATGCCCTGCGACCATGTGAACGTCTGCCCCGCTATCGTCGTCTGCGGCGCGGGCGGCACGAGGGTCGTCAGCAGCGGAGCGCCGACCGGTGTGGTCTGAGAAAGATCAGCTCGCACGAGCTTAGCCAGACGGACAGCGCCTTCGATGTTCAATTCGCCCGCTCCCTGCTCGAACTGGTTGTAGCCGGCAAGCGGCTGCGCCGTGTACATCAGAATCATCTTGACGAGGTTCGGAGAGAGGCTGGGGTTAGC
>DASVWI010000004.1:0-53827 GCA_036389675.1 Pyrinomonadaceae bacterium | reverse complement strand
GCATAACTGTCAGGCACAAAAAGCAGGAGCGCCAGTGCCTCTACCTGTTAACAGGTAGAGGCACTGGCGCTCCTGCTTTTTGTGCCTGACAGTTATGCTGCTGGCGAGGCTTTTTTACATGGCCTTCTGCTTATCCGTCAGCGTGATGTTCATCTTTTCGAGCGTGATCTTATTGAGCGTGCCCGTCACCTTTAACCCCTCTGCGCCCTGATATTTCTTCAAGCCCTCGCGCGTGTCCGGGTCGAGCTTGCCCGTCTGCTCGCCCGCGTAGAAGCCGCGTTGTTTGAGTATGGCCTGAGCCTGCATGATCTGATCTTTGGTCGCGCGGAATACCGGGCCGCGTTTCTTGTTGGCGTTGGTATTGGCAGCGCCGTTGCTGTTCGTCGTGGTGTTCGTGTTCTGCGCCAAAGCCGTCATGGAAAATGCCAGCAGTAGCACCGCGAGCGTAGCCGTGAGGAATAGTATTCTTCTCATTTTTTTGTTCTCCTTAAAAGATAAGTAGGACGCACCCTTGTTCGAGCACGCCGTTCGGGTTGTGAGGTAAAGCCCTGACATCATACCCCCCCTGTCAACCCCCTTCGCGATTCCGTGTAACTCGGGTCAGTACAGCCAAAGGTCTCGGGCGGGTATTCAAGGTCGAAAGATAGAGTTCTGAACTCGTAACCCCGGAGCTTTTTTCTTCAAATCCAGACCTTTTGCCCCGAAGTCCGAGCTTTGATCTCAAACTTTAGGGGCTTGCGTCCCGGTCATAAACCGAAAATGGTTTTGTTGATTTCAAAGGGCTTAAGCGTCCCGTCCGGCTTTCCGGCGGGGTTAAGTTGTATTAAATACACGATTTAAGTTATAACGCCATGTGTCATAAATGTGTTGTGATGTTTTAAACACCATGCTATTATTTCCATGGCGTTCTTCATGGGCGCTGGAAAATCGTTAGAACGGTCTTCTGAAAATTATTCGGTTCGGCCTGCCCCTTAGCTCCATCGTCGGAGCCGCACCAACCTCCATAACCTGAGTGAATCGCATGAAAAAGTTCCCCCTTTTCTGTCTGCTGGCGCTATTGTGCGCCGCGCCCGCTCTGGCCCAAAACGGATATCGCTACGATAACTTCGACACGCCGAACGGCGTCAAGGTCGCAGATGTCCCGACCAGATCAACGCTTCCGCCCTCCGAGACTGTTCGCAAGACGGCACACCTTAAAAGCTCGACCGAGACCGTGAAGATTAACCGCCCCTCGTCGCTCGTCTATACGCAGCCGCGCGGGATGGGAATGGCGGCGAGCCGTTCGCTGGACGGCTTCACGACGGGCGACGCGCGCATAGATTCTTATATCGTCGAGGCGGGAGTGCGTCACAGGGTCGACCCCGTGCTGCTCTATGCGACGATGCATCAGGAATCTTCATTCAAGCAGAAAGCCGTCTCGCCCAAGGGCGCGCGCGGACTGATGCAGTTGATGCCGGGGACGGCAAGGCGTTTCGGCGTCACGGATATTTTCGACCCGCGACAGAACATAGAGGGCGGCGCACGCTACATGCGTTTCCTGCTCGATTCCTTCGACGGCGACGTGGCGCTGGCGCTGGCTGGTTACAACGCCGGCGAGGGCGCGGTCTTAAAATACGGGCGACAGATTCCGCCTTATCGTGAGACGCAGGAGTACGTGCGACGTATTACGCGCCGCTATGCTCTGATGCGTGACCCGCAGACGGCGCGCAACGCCCGCGTCGCTACCCCTTCACAGGTCGCAGAGGTTCAGACCGAGCGCTCCTCAGCGCCGCTCTCCATCTACGAGCGTAACGTCTACGCCGTGCGCCTGCCGGACGGCAGACTTCAACTCGTCAACCAGTAGAAGAGTCAGGTATTTTCGTCCCCCGGCAGGGCCGCTTCTTCGCCTAAGGGCAGGAAGCGGCCCTGTTTCCTGTTTCGGAGCAGAGGGTATTTATGTATGATTGACGGCGCACGAGCGCGCTCGTCCATGAGCGTGACGCGTTGCCTGTTTGTAACTATCAACGGTAGGAGGCCCCCATTCCTTGTCTAGCTCCGGTTCAGTCGGCGGCGCGCTGCCCGTCGTAGATGATCGCCCGCGCCGTGCGCTCGTCGTGGTGGACGCGGCAGCCGCGACTTTGCAGAAATACCTGACGGCCTACGGCTACGAGACGCTGACGACGACCACCGACGCAGCGCTCAAAGCTATAGGCGAGTTTGCGCCAGACGTGGCGATCATAGAGCTGCATCGCGGCGGCATCAGCGGCGAGGACGCCAGCATAGCCCTCGCTCGTCAACTGCGCGCAGAGCCGGCTACCTACTCTCTGCCGCTCGTCTTCGTCTGGGCCGAGGACGAGCGCGCCATCCGCAACGCGGCCATCTACGTCGGGGCGGACGATTACTTCTCGCTCAACACCCCGGCGGTGGAAGTCCTCGCAAGGCTTGACGCTCTTTTCTGGCGCGTCGAGGCTGACCGCCGCGCCGCGCCCGTCGCCGGAGACCAGCGCCTTGAGATTGACAATTTCATGCTGCTGCTCGACAGCGTGCGAGGTGACATGCGAGGTGGTGTGCCGTGCGGCACGCTGGGCGTCATCTACCCCGTGGCGCACGACGACGCAGGGCGTATGATTGATAAGAGCCTGCGCGACCGCACGCTGTCGCAGGGTCACAGCTTTTTCAAGCTCAATCTGCGGCGGGTTGATGCCGTCGCCTTTTATGGGCCGACGACGCTGCTCTTCTACCTGCCGCGCATGCGTGCGGGCGAGGCCGCAGAGGTTTTTTCCAAGCTGCGCGGCGAATTCCTGACTGAATATCCAGAGTGCGACGTAGCCATCGGTCTGGCCTCTTTTCCAGAAGACGGCGACGACGTTGAGAGCCTGATCGAAAGAGCCGAGACTGCTGTATCGCTCGCTCGCACGGGCCGTCGGGACGCGCGCATCATGACCTACGAAGCATCGCAAAATGTGCGAGCGCCTGAGCCCGCCGAGTCGCCCGAAATCTTTACAACCGAGGCACGGAGACCGGAGGAGACGGAAGCCTCTGACGATCAGCCCACAGACACGGCGGAGACGGGATCGACGACGACGCATGACGATGCCGTGGCGGCGGTAGAGGTGCGAAGCGAAGCGGAAACGGCCCACGCAACGCCTAACCGGCAGCCGATACAGACGAGGAGTACCGAGTCGGCCCGTCTGGCTTCGGAGGCCGCCGCGCACGAGCTTGAAAGACGCTCGCGCGGAGCGATCATGCCGCGCCGCCTGCTGCTGACTGTTTCGGACGCGACGCGCATGACGAAACTGAATTCGCTCGTGCGGGCGGCAGGCTACGAAGCGCGCGCAGCCTTCGACGGCCAGCAGGCTTTAGACCTCCTTCGCATCGAACGCCCTGAGCTGCTCCTGCTCGATTACGAGTTGAACGGCATCAACGGCGTCGAAACCCTGCGGCGACTTCGCAAGCAGGGTGGCGGGCGTCTGACGCTGCCCGTCGTCCTGCTCCTTCCGTCGGAGATGGAGAGCGCCCGGCTCGAAGCGCTCGAGCTCGGCGCGCATAGCGTTATCACGACTCCTTACGACCCGGCCAATCTACTGGAGAGCGTGCGCCTGGCCGCGCACGTCGAATAAGGAGAGCAAGCAATGCATTGCACGAACTGCGGCACATACCTTCCTGCCGGCGCGCGTTTCTGCGCGGGCTGCGGTCAGACGGCCATCGACCCGGAAATGACGCGCACGGCGGCGGCCCACGTTACGGTCGCCTCGCCGCGCTCGCTGATGCGCGACGAGGCTGTGAGCGACATAGAGCGCCAGATTTTCAGCACGCGGCCCACGCTTCTCTTCATCAAGGTCGGATATGTGGTCGCCATGCTGGGGGCGGTGCTGCTGACTATCCTGCTGGCCTATCTGGGTGTCTCGGCACTGATCGCCGTCCCGGTGGCTTTGCCGCTGCTGCTCATCCCGGCTTTCTATCATCTCAGGCGCAACACCGTCCGCTACACGCTGACCGATTCCAAGATAGAGATCGATCAGGGCTTGATCGCGCGCACGACGCGCAACATCCCGCTCCGAACTATTCAGGACGTGACGGTCTCGGCCACCATCGCGCAGAGAATGCTCGGCTACGGCAACCTGATTATTGATAACGCGAGCGAGCAGGGCGGCAACGTCGTCCTGCGTAACATCTCAGACCCGCGCCACCACGCCGATCTGCTTTTGCGTCAGCTCCGCCGCTCAAGCTAAACTACTGTTTCCCCGATATTTTTACGCAACTGGTGCGATTGCCCGGAACATCTAATGCTTTACGGTTTCTAAAGCTGTTACAGTTGTCATGCTCGTATAGAGAGGTATCGTTTTGCGAATTACACGCTTATTAAAGCTGCCATTTACGTTTGCGCTCATTTCGCTCCTGCTCCTGCCGTCAAATATCTTTGCCACCCTTACGGTCGAAGAGGCGGGAAAGCTTCTGCCCGATCAGGTGGGCGAATTTCGCGCGTCCGGCAAGCCTTTCCTCTCAGACCCTAAGCAAAAAGCGCCCGTCACGGCTGAAGGGCTTCAGTCAGTTTCCACTATCGGGCGGGTTTACAGTTCCGCGAAAGGGGAGCGACTGAGCCTCTCCGTCAACAAGACGCCGAAGGATTCCGAGGCTTATGCTCTCTTAACCAGTGATGCCGACGGCTCTGGAAAAAGCAGTGATGCGCCGGTCTACAGGTCAATCAGGACGGGCGTGGTGGGGACGGCGAGCGTCATCTATCCGGATCAGATTCGTTTCTTTAAAGGCCCGTTTTTCGTTTCCGTGGTCAAGTCCGACAGCCGTGTGAGCGATGAAGCGTTACTGGCCTTTGCGCGACTCTACGCGGAAGGTCTCGATAAGGGTGAAGGTGACATCCCGGTACTCGTCAAGCACCTGCCGGATTGGGAGCATGCACAGGAGCGTGCTCTGTATGCGACCACGCTCGATGGCTTGAAGGCAGGTGCGGGCAATCAGCCGATTCTGGATGCCGTCTCGTTCGGAGGCGGCGCGGAAGCCGTGACGGCCAAGTATGGGTCGGCGAGGCTGGTGATCCTGGAAAACACCACGCCCCAGCTTGCTACGGATAACGACACGCGCATACAGGCGCGCCTTAAAGAGTTGCGCGAGCAGGGGCAGAGTGCCCCGGCCTACCAGCGCGTCGGCAACTATTCCGTCTTTGTCTTCGACGCGCCTGACGAGCAGACGGCGGCGCAGTTGATCAAGGGGATCACTTACGAACAGGTGGTGCAATGGCTGGGCAATAACCCGCGCGCATTGGAGCGCGCGCAGCGTCAGTATACGGAGACGACAGCCAACATTATCGTCTCCGTGCTGAAAGCATCGGGCCTCTCCGTTCTTCTCTGCCTGGCAATTGGCGGCATCTTCGGCGGCCTGGTCTTTCGTCATCGCCGCGCGCAACAGGTCGCCTCGACAGCTTATTCGGATGCGGGCGATATGGTGCGCCTGAATATCGACGGCATGAGCGCGCAACGCGACCCGGCGCGCTTGCTGGGCGGAGGCGAAGGTTAAAGGAAAATGCTTTCCGGCTTCTAATTCGTCCGATGGCAAAAAAATAAAGAGGCACGGTGTACATTCACCGTGCCTCTTTATTTACCTTATTACTGCCAGAAATTGCGGGCTGCTGGTCTTCCTGTGAGGCTCCCCCAAGCCCCGTCAGGACGCCGACCAGCAGCCCAGCAACTGTTGCCCTTTGACCGCTATAGCTTGCAGCAACCCCGTTCCCCCGAAAGAGCCGCCGCCTGCTTTTCAAAGTGAGAGAACGCCTCCCCCAAAGCCTTCACTCACTGCCGTCTCCGAGCCTGACCCGATTACCCTCTTGTACCCTTCTATATTTGCCAGAATCCTATAGAGCAATGACCATGCCATTTTCGGCCATTCCGCCGGTCAAAATCTAAAAATCTCTTCCAGCCCTTTAAAATCAAGGTCGAAATTTGGCTTTCGAGCTGATTCCATATGAATTTACGTGCCTCGCGCGAAGCTCTCCGCTGTACTTTATTATTACAAATCTGTGTACTAATGCATCATAACCGCTCACATCGGGATTATTTCCGTCTAATTTGCGCCTTCAGCGTGAGTCCCTGGCGGTTATAATTGAGTCCAGCCCCTGTAAATCTTAGATTTTCGGGGCGGCGTACGGGTTTAAGGCAAGGCGCTAACCAGAGTTTCTATCTCGGCGGCTGTGTTGTAGAGATGGGGAGCGACTCGTAATCGATCACCTCTCGGGGCAACGATGATATTTTGCCGTTTCAGATGAGAATAAAGCGCGTGGGGCTTCCAATGGCCTTTGTGGCGCAGGCAAACGATCTGCGACTTTTCAGTCTCACGCCGCGAGCTGACAATCTCGTAGTCGCTCTTTCCCCTGAGTCCTTCGCACAGCTGGTCGGTCAATTCAGAGAGGTGAGCTGCGATACGCTCGACCCCGGCCTGCGTCAGAATGGTCAGGCTCGCTTCGAGGCCGTGCAGGAGCGAGGTCGGCAGTGTTCCGGTCTCCAAGGCAAGCGCGCCTTCGCGCCATTCTTGCGCGAAATTCCCGTAGTCCTCCGGCTGCGGCACGCTCGTCCAGCCAACGAGCGTCGGCCTGATTCGCTGGCGCGTCCGGTCAGAGAGATAGAGTAAGCCTATGCCTTCGGGCACGAGCAGCCACTTGTGGCATGCGCCCGCCGCGGCGTCTATCAACTCCGCCTCGACATCAATCGGCAAGACTCCCATCGCCTGTATGAGGTCAACGACGAGCAGCGCATCGCGCTTTCGCGCCGCGCGGCCTATGCGCTCAAGGTCTGCGCGAAAGCCCGAGCCGTACTGGACGTGACTGATCGCCACGACTCGCGTTTTTTCATCAATCAGCCCCGTCAGCTCTTCCAGATCAATGCGCCCGTCGCGCTCTTCGCACATGCGAACCTCTACGCCGTATGCCTCGCGCAGCCGCAGCCACGGGTAGATGTTTGAGGGAAACTCGCGGCGGAAAGTGACGACGTTATCGCCGGGCCGCCAGCTTAAACCATTGGCGATAACGGATAGTCCATCCGAGGTGTTACGCATGAAGGCGATTTGAGAGGACTTGGCGGCGATCATTCCTGCGGCGAGCGCTCTGGCTCGCTCCCTGACGGCCACCCAGCGACGGTAATTGAGCGAGCCATGCTCGGCCACGTCGCGCAGTTGTGCGATGACGGCTTCGGTCACGGGGCGCGGCGGCGGCGAGACGGCGGCATGATTCAAATAGATGGCGCGCTCCGTAATGGGAAAGAGCGCGCGCAAGTGGTCGTCCATAAAATCAATCAACCTTCAAGCCCGGATGTAATTATGCTTAGCCGTCGCACAGTTGATTCAGGTGTGAGAATATCAACGCCCTTTCGGCTTAAGCTTCAGCAATGCTATCAACCGATCAGGGTAATCGGTCATGATGCCGTCCACGCCCAGTTCTATCAGGCGCTTCATACTCTCTTCATCGTTGATCGTCCAGACGTGAACCTGTAGCTGGCGCGCGTGTGCCGCTTTGATGAACTCGCGTGTCAGAACGGAGCGCCCGCCGATTGATTCCGGCACTTGTACGGCCCTGGCGATCAGAGAGCGCTGCTGTTGCTGCTGCTCATTCCCGGTTGTATTCGCCGTCAAAAGCGTGCCCACTTCGACAGGGCTTGCGGACGTGTCGACCTCCGGGCATTCTGCGCGGAACTCCGCCAGAACCTGTGCGCTGAAGGAACCGATCATCACCTGCTTCTGTAGCCCGCTTTCTCGAATCATACGGCAGAGGGGTTTGACCAGCGAAGGCTGCGCCTGCTTGGGCTCTATGTTGAAGCGCATGCCCGGCAGAGCTTTGAAGACTTCCTGCAGGGTGGGCACGGTGATTCCGCGTCCGCGCAGAGGGTAGCTGTGCCCGCCGTCAGGCGAAAAGTGAAAGGCAGCATCCAGCTTTTTCAGCTCATTCAGGCTCAGTTTATTAACCGGCCCGTGGCCGTCCGTCGTCCGATCAAGCGTAGCGTCGTGCATGACGACCAGCACGCCGTCCGACGTGACCTGCACGTCCATCTCAAGAACATCTACGCCGAGGTCGCGTGCGCGCTCGAAGGCGTACAGCGTATTCTCGGGCCACAGGGCAGCGCCGCCGCGATGCGCGATCACCAGCAATGAACTGCGCGCTGTGGTCTGTGAACTTTCCCCGCCAGAGTCATCCTTCGCAGAACAGGCCAGCAGGCCGCTAAGTAAAGTACCAAGCATCAGAGTTACAGTGACGAATGACAATCGAAGAGTGACGCGCCGCGAACGATAAACTTTTACGTTTTCACTTGCCACTTGTCACTCGTCACTGTTTTTATCTTCCCGCCTTGGGTCGTTTGGGATTCTTATTTTCCGCCAGCTCCGACCCCGAAGCCGCTTCGTCAGATGCCGTCCCGATGTTTTCGTCCGGCCTGTTACGCTGAGCCTGTGCCACTTCCGAGCGCTTGTCCAGCTTGTGGGCCGCGCCCGAGCGTGGGCTCTGTTGCTTGCCCTGACCCGTGGGCGGCTGGTTCGCCTTATTCCGACTCTTGTTCGCCATCTCTACCTCCCGAAAGATTTTTGTCTTGAAGCGATGATGCTCAAGAGGGGTTTCGCGTGCCCTCCGTCTCCCAAATCACATCAATGCAGCCGTCCGCCGCGCTCGCCGCCCCCGACCTCCGTTTTGCTCAGCTTCGGCATTCCGGAGTCAGGCGAAGCCTCTTTCCGGCGAGTGTTGCTTTTACGCTTTCGCTCGCTGTCTGCAGGGCTCGGCGGAGATTTATGGCCGCCGCCGGACTTGCCAGCCTTTTTGCTTCCGCTCTTTTTAGCCGTCGTCATACTCGACCCGGCCCTCCTTCCAGATGATATTCACGAAGCGCACGCGACTTGTCCCAACAACTGGATTGTAACGCTTTGGCCGTGGCTTATAATAGTAAACAGATTCTGCGATATCTTCACGCCGCCCTCACGGATTAATTCAAAGCGATCAGAAAACTTTCAGCCCGAGATGTGTGTTGAGGTATGATGACGCGCAAGCAAAAGATACCACGCGCAACCTGTCTTTGAAGAAACCGGTTTGATTCCAGAGGAGGCAAACGGATGAACAGATACATAGCTGAGCTCGTGGGCACGTTCGTACTGGTTTTCGCCAGTTGCGGGAGCGCTGTTCTGGCGGGGGATAAGATTGGTTTTCTGGGCGTCTCGCTGGCCTTCGGCCTCTCGCTGCTCGCGATGGTTTACGCCATCGGCCCTATTTCGGGCTGCCACATCAACCCTGCCGTGACCCTCGGGATAGTGATCAGCAAGAAGATGGACGCGAAGTATGCGCCGGGCTATATAGCGGCGCAGGTCCTGGGCGCTATTGTGGCTGCCGGCGTGTTGCTGCTCATCGTCAAGGGTGGGCCAAATGGCTACGACCCGTCCGCAGCAGGCTTCGCCGCAAACGGTTATGGCGATCATTCTCCGGGTCGGTACGATCTGATGTCGGCCTTCATCGTTGAAGTAGTGCTCACATTCTTTCTGGTCTTCACGGTGCTCGGCGCGACAGACATCAGAGCGCCGGTCGGCTTTGCCGGCATCGCCATCGGGCTGGTGCTGACGCTGATACATCTGGTGGGAATTCCCGTCACAAACACCTCCGTCAACCCGGCGCGCTCGATTGGCCCAGCCGTCTTCGTCGGCGGATGGGCGCTCACACAGCTCTGGTTATTTATTGTCGCTCCGCTGATAGGAGCAGCCTTGGCGGCTGCCGTTTACATGGCAACGCACAAGCCCGCGGCGGTGATAAGCGTCAAGGAAGCGGAGCAGGCATTGGGGAGCGAGCAGGCTGAGCGGAAATCCTGAGCCACAGGTTTCCGAAGACGATGGGCCGAAGCCGTCGCTGCAAAGCTCTATCGATGGCTGCCTCGATTGCGATTGCGAAAAAGGTCCGGGGTTCGCAGGTCAAAAGACTCCTTCTCACGCGGGCACTTGCCTGAGCCGTCCCGCGTGAGAAGGAGTCTTTCACGTTTCACCCGCCGCGGAAAAGCGGCGGCCTTTAGGAGAAAGGCATGGAAACGACTTTGACCAGATATTTAGCCGTGGCTCTGGGTGGGGCGCTGGGAGCAATGCTACGTTTTTATTTGGGCGGCTCTGTGCTTGCGCGCACAGCCGCGCCTTTTCCCACCGCCACCTTCGTCATCAATATCACAGGCTCTTTCATCATAGGCTTTTTCCTCACGCTCGTGACCGAGCGAGTCGCCGTCAGCCCGCACCTGCGGCTGGCCGTCGCGGTCGGCTTCGTCGGCGCGTATACTACCTTTTCGACTTTCGAGTATGAAACGGCCCGCCTGATCGAAGAGGGCGAGATGGTTCGCGCTACGCTGAATGTCGTCCTCAGCGTTGTCGTCGGGTTCATAGCCGTCTGGGGCGGCATCTTCGCGGCGCGCATGGTGCAGGGCGTACCGCTCGTGGGCCACGCCGCTTATGATCGTTTCGAGGAGCAGGCAGACCCGAACGACTCGGCCCAGAGCAGAGGAGCGGAGCGCGACATCAGGGACTCGACCGTCGTTCCACGTCGAATGGGAAAATCATCCTGAGCGGCGAGCAGACGAGAGCGCAGGTCTATGAATACTGAAAATCTTCCAAGCCTTTTTGTTTCCCACGGCGCGCCGACGCTCGCCCTCGAACGCAACGACACGGTCACGTTCCTGCGAAGCCTCGGCGCACGGATTGAAAGACCGCGCTCTATCCTTTGCGTCTCGGCTCACTGGACGACGGCTGTGCCGATGTTGAGCGCCGCACCGCAGCCGGAGACGATACACGACTTCGGCGGCTTTCCCGCTTCCCTGTACCGAATGAGGTACGATGCGCCGGGCGCGCCGGGACTCGCGGCGCGCGCCGCCTCTCTGCTCGACGAAGCGGGGATTGAAGCGCAGGTTTCGCCACGTCGCGGGCTGGATCACGGCGCGTGGATTCCTCTGATCTTGATGTACCCGGAGGCGGACATCCCCGTCACGCAGCTTTCCGTGCAGGCAGAGGGCGGCCCTTCGGCGAACCTTCAAGTGGGGCGCGCGCTCGCGCCGCTCAGAGGTGAAGGCGTGCTGATCCTGGCGACGGGCGGCGCTGTGCATAACCTGTCTCGCATCGCAGGCGAAGGCTCGCCTCCGCCGGACTGGGCCGTGCAATTCGACGAATGGCTTCACCGTCAACTGACAGAGGGCACGTACGAAGAGTTAATAGACTATCGCCGCCTCGCACCTTACAGTGCGCTGGCGCATCCAACCGAAGAACATTTGCTCCCGCTTTTCGTGGCGATGGGCACAGCAGGAGGAAGCGGCAGCGCCGCCCATCAGCCTGACGATAAGCCGCGCGCAGCGAGTCTGCATCGCGGCTGGACTCACGGCAGCCTCAGCATGGCGGCCTATGGCTTTGGTGTCACTTGAGACTGAATTGAAAACCCCAAAACTGATTCGCCTTCCGTCCCGCCGCGGCGGCGCATTGAAACTTAAACATACACAGACGAAATTTGGAGAAACGATATGGCTGATCTTAATTCGACCTACGCGCAGTGGACGCCGCGACTGCTCAGCGTTCTGCGAATCGTGACGGGTTTTCTCTTTGCGGCCCACGGGGCACAGAAGCTTTTGGGCTATCCGGCCCCGATGCCGGGCGGCCCGGCTCGGCTCGCGTCGATGATCGGTGTGGCGGGAATTCTGGAATTGGTCGGCGGGCTGCTCATCATGCTGGGTCTGTTCACGCGGCCCGTTGCTTTTATTCTTGCGGGCATGATGGCGGTCGCCTACTTTATGGCGCATGCGCCCGGCGGGTTCTGGCCTCTGTTGAATAAGGGCGAGCTGGCCGTGCTCTATTGCTTCGTCTTTCTTTATCTGGCCGTGGCCGGTGGAGGCCTTTGGAGCATAGATCGGCTGTGGCGGCGCAACTACGCGTAAGACAAAGATGCAGTACACAGGGAGGTCAGTAGCGCCCAAGGTCTCGGGCCAGCTCCGACGTGGCCGAGAACCCGGCCCGCGGCCCTGGGCACTGCTGGCTGTATGGCTGCGACACCTCTTTAAATCGCGCTTAACTATCGCGGAGCGTAAGCGTGGCCGTAAAGCTCCTGATAGAACCAGCCCAACACGCGTACCTCCGCCGTGCATAAGACTTCCAGCCAGCAGGAGGTGAGAAACTCCGCCCGCCCGCGCTCGGTGGGAATCCGTTCGGCCTCGCGCACGGTGGAGACGGCCTCGCCCATCTCAAGCTTATAGGCCGCGGCTGTTTCTTCATTCTCTTTGGCGGCTTCGTCGAGCGCGTTCAGGAGCTGGCTGATCCAATCATGAAGCGACGGCTCGCTCGAATAGATGGCAAGCGCCTGCATTATGCCTATGGCGAGGCGGTCTTCGGCGCGGTTGAAGTCGAAGACCGCCTCGCCCTGACTCCGGCTGCGCTCCTGCTTCCACTGAAAAAGCTCCTCGACCTTCGGATGGCGTATGACGGCGACGCGCTGGTCATAGTCCAGAAACCACTGTATGCAATCGGCCACGGAGTTGAGGTCGAGCTGCCCGCCGGCATCGCGCCTGAGCACGGGCGAACTGGCGGGCACGCTCGCCGCCGGAGGAAACATCTTTGATTCGGGATTGGACATCAGCTTTCCCTGTACCTCGGAGCATCTTATGCCGATTGCAGCTCGAAATTGGCGCGGACTTCTCCGACCTCATCTCCGCGATGGTTGCGTATGGCGAAGCTCACGTAGGGGACAAGCTCTGCGAGCGCCGCTTCATCCAGCACGTCCAACTGTTTGAGAGCCTCTATAACGACGGTCGGGCGCGCGCGGCGGTCTTCGCCGTCCTCTATCTTGAAGGCGAGGCCGAGGCCTCTGGGCCATCTGGCAGAAGGCAGCACGCCAGCCGTGTAGACGCCCTCCGCGCCGACTTTCGAGACCACGCCGCCGCGCGCCGCGCGCATCAGCACCGTGTCAAGGCGCTCTGCGCGCCCGCCGATCATCTCCGGGTTAGAGATCATGGCGGAGACTATGCGACGCGCGGCATCGCGCCTCTTCGTGGGCCAATCTTCCGGCGGCAGGACAAGTCGCGCATACATCAAAGCCATCGCGCGCACCGTCACGCCGAAGACGGGCGCGCCGCACCCGTCAACGCCCACGGCTATATCTTCCAGAGGCACGCCCGAGAATTGCTCCACCGTGCGACCGATCATCAACTGCACGGGATTGGCAGCCTCGTCGTAAGTTTCTACGGGCGCGCCCAGATGAAGCGCCACGGCGAGCATTCCCGCGTGCTTGCCCGAGCAGTTGTTGTGAAGCACATTGGGCTTCTCATTGCGCGAGCGCAAGGCCGCGGCGGCCTCGGCGCTGAACGGCTCGTGCACGCCGCACTTCAAAGCGCTCTCGTCCAAAGCGATCTTGCGTAGCATGCGGGCCACGGTCGCTGTGTGAATCTGCTCTCCGTTGTGCGAGGCACAGGCGATGGCTATCTCCTGTTCGGTAAAGCCGAAGCTATCAGCCGCGCCCGATTCCACGAGCGGCAGCGATTGAAAGGGCTTGGCCGAAGAGCGCAGGTAGGTCAAGGTCTCCGGTGCGCCGAGTTGAGCGACTACAAGGCCGTCGGAGTCCACGGCGGCGATGTGCCCGCGGTGGCGCGATTCGGTGATCGCGCCGCGTCGCACCTCGACCAGAGGCGACGGCTCTGGAATATTATCCGTTCTCTTTTCACTCATTTGAGATGCCAGCATCATAAAAGTAAAAGGGCAAAAGGTAAAAGGCAAAAGGGCAGGCCGGAAACCACTTTTAATAAAACAATGGTTTGCGGCCTGCCCTTTTGCCTTTTACCCTTTTACTTCTGCCTTCTTATGTTGGCGCGCCTGCCGCCGTAGCTGAGCACGCTGAGCTTGATATTGCGGCGACCGAAACGCCGGGCTTCATTATTACTCGGAACCCAAACGTCTATCTTGCGTCCCCTGACCGCCGAGCCCGTGTCGGCGACGACGTATTCGCCGCTGTACGGCCCGGCTTCGAGCCTGACGCGTGTGCCGAGGGGCAGAACGCGCGGGTCTGCGGCGATGACGCCTTTCGCGACGCGCATACCGCTGGCGGTTCGTCCGGGCAGACTGTAAGCCGTGGCGACGTAAGCCTGAGGCGGCGCGACGGCCACAGCGGGCACAAGGGCCGAAGCTTCCGTTTTGACGTTTTCTGAAAGCGCCACCGCTTTGTCGTTGGTCGCGGCTGGCGCGCTGCCCGCCGCCGCTACTATGTTGGTCGCGGCTGGCTCAAGAGCCTGTCGCGCGTCGGCCTCGGGCACACGTTCAGCCGAAGCGGTCTCGTTATTTTCTCTCTTTTCCTGCTGTATCGAGGTGGGTTGCTGCGATGCCGAAGTCTCGGCAAATAAGGGAGCGGCGTAAAAAAGAACTGACGCTGCGAGAAGCGTAGCTGCAAAGGCTGCGCCTTCGCCAAAGAACATTTTCATCTATCGGGTCTCCTGTCCGAGGTTGTTGTTGAAACCTTTCAGCGCTGCGGCGCGCGAGTCCGTTCTTTCCTATGACTCGACCTCCGGCTCTAGGAGTCTTGTGACAGTCAGCCGGAGTTGGGGGCTTGCATCCTTGATGCGGTGCGCTGAAAGAGCTACACAAAAGAAAAAACAAGCGAACTTGATCGTCCGCTTGTTCTATTAAGTTCAATTACGAGTAGGAGATTAGCACGCCGCGCCCCGACTGTCCAGCCACGAGCACCTCCGGCGAAAGAGCCGCACCCACCGACGACTGCGCTGTCAATTCTGGAACTATTCCTGATCGAGACGGATATAAGAGAACAGGCAAAGGTTCTGAGTTACGATATGAGCCAGCGGGCGCGCCTCTTTGACGAAACTAAAAAAGCGCAGCCTCCGTAAAAGACAGGGCCGAATCAATCTGTAAGGAGAACCCCCTCTCAATGCTCACTAGAAAGCTTTTCATACTGTTTCTGGCGCTTTCATGCCTGACCGCCCTGCCGCTTCAGCAGGGCGCGACAGCACATTTACACGATGCGGAATCGTCGCAGGTGGCTGGAAGCGCCACACCTACGCAATCGCTTCCCGCATGGGTCGTGCGCAGCAACGAGAATACGCAGGTGCTGCTGGCCGTGCTGGCTCGTTTCGGTCCGGAGGGCGCGGCCCGCATCGGCGTCAACGGCTTTGACGAGCAGATCATAGACCTCAAGCCGGGCTTGAACGAGCGCTCCAATCAGGCGACGCGCGAAGTCATTCAGGTGCTCAAAGGAAGGCTCGCCACAGAGAAAGACCCGCTCGTTCGTCAAGACCTGGAGATTCTCATCAAGTCCGGGGAAGACAGCATTCGCGGCAACCAGATCGGCGACAAATACGATATTCCGTACATCAATATGTCGCAGCTGGTCTTCGGCGGCCTGCGTGCCCTGCTCGACGATCAAGTCCCGCCTGAAAGGCGCAAGGCGGCGCTCATTCGCCTGCGTCGTTACACCGGGATGGAAGCGGGCTACGAGCCGGTCACGCGTCTGGCCGAAGCGCGCACGCGCGAGCGATTAAACAAGCCCGGACTGCTCGGGCCTCCCAAGGTTCAGGTCGAGAAAGACCTCGCCAACGCTGATTTCTTTATCAAAGGCATAGGCGAGTTGTTCGAGAGATATAAGATAGAGGGTTATCAGGAAGCTTACGCGAAGCTACGGGAGCAGCTCACGGCCTACAACGATTTCGTGCGTAAGGATGTGCTGCCCAAGGCGCGCACCGACTTTCGCCTGCCGGCTGAAGAATACGCCTACGCGCTCGAACAGTACGGCGTGGATATTCCGCCGGCGCAACTGGCGGCCAAAGCGCACGCCGCCTTCGACCAGATTCAGAAGGAGATGCAGGAGCTTGCGCCGCGCGTCGCTCGTGAGAAAGGCATCAACGCGACGGACTACCGCGACGTGATTCGCGCGCTCAAGAAAGACCAGCTCGTCGGTGAAGCCATCCTGCCCTTCTACGAAAAGCGCATCAAGGAGATCGAAGAGATCATACGCCGCGAGCACCTGGTGACGCTGCCCGCGCGCGACGTTCGTATACGACTGGCGAGCGAGGCCGAAAGCGCCGCCGTGCCCGCGCCCAATATGCGCCCCCCGCGCCTGCTCGGCAACACGGGCGAGCTGGGCACGTTCGTCCTGCCGCTTCGCGTCCCCAGCAATAAGCCCGGCGAGGCATTGAAGCAGTTCGACGATTTCACCTTCGAGGCGGCATCATGGACGCTCTCGGCCCACGAAGCGCGTCCCGGCCACGAGCTACAGTTCGCCTCGATCATCGAGAAAGGCGTCTCCTCGGCCCGCGCCATCTTCGCCTTCAACTCGACGAACGCCGAAGGATGGGGACTCTATTCGGAAGCGATTATGAAGCCGTTCATGCCTCTGGACGGGCAGCTCATCTCGCTTCAAAACCGCCTGATGCGAGCCGCCCGCGCCTTCTCAGACCCGGAGCTACAGATGGGCAAAACGACGCCCGAGCAGGTGCTGCGCCTTCTCAAGGAGGACGTGGTGCTCTCCGACGCGATGGCGACGCAGGAAGTCGAGCGCTACACCTTCCGCTCGCCCGGTCAGGCCACCTCCTACTTCTACGGCTACACGCGCCTGATGGAGCTGCGCGCCGAGGCAGAGAAGCTGATGGGCAAGCGCTTCGACCAGCAGAAGTACCACGACTTCATCCTCTCGCAGGGGCTTCTGCCCCCGGACCTGCTCCGCAAAGCCGTCCTTGAAGAGATCAAGAAGCAAGGATGAAGGATGAAGGATGAAGGCGGAAGGATGAAAGAAATGCTGAAGTAAAAGCTTTCTATTCTTGAAAGCTTTTACTTCATCCTTCATCCTTCCGCCTTCATCCTTGCTTTTAGCCACTCGCCGCTATAGACGACATCGGCGCGGCCCGTCAGTACGACTTCGCCGTCCTCTCGCCACTCGACCGCGATGTCACCGCCGGGCGTGTGGACTGTAAGGCTTCGCTCGGTCAGCCCGTTGACGATTGACGCTATCGCCGCCGCCGAGGAACATGTGCCGGAGGAAAAGGTCTCGCCGACGCCCCGCTCCCAGATACGGACTTCTATATTTGCGCGATCAATTAAGCGCACGAACGTGACATTGATTCTTTCCGGGAATTGAGGGTGGGATTCGATCAACCCGCCCAGTCGTCGCCAGTCCAGAGCCGCGAAATCGTCAACGAAGATACAGCAGTGTGGATTGCCTATGCTGAGCGCGGTGATGGGCCACGACTCACTATCAACCACGAGCGGGTAAGCGACGACGCGCTCGATGGGATCGTCCGTGAGCATGGGTATCGCGGCGCTCTCGAAACGCGGTTGGCCCAGCTCCGAATCGAACCAGTAGTGGCCGCGACTTATCACCTCGCGTAAACGATAAAGCTTAACGCCCGTCAGCGTGCCCAGACGCAAGTCCGTCTTCGACCAGAGCCCACGGTAATGAAGGTAGGCCGCGGCGCAGCGCGTCCCGTTGCCCGACAACCCGGCCTCGCTTCCGTCGGCATTGAAAATACGCGCGACGAAATCAGCCTCCACAGACTCCGCCCTGCTCACGACGATTATGCCGTCAGCGCCAGCACCATAATGGCGCTCGCACACACCCCGCACAAACTCATTCAGCGCTTCGACACCGGCCAACTGCTCCGCCTCGAACACGATGTAGTCATTACCGAAGCCTTCAAACTTTATAAAGTGCATAAGAGAACAGTGATGAGTGATGAGTGACAAGCAGGCAGCGACGAGTGATAAGAGGCGAGAGACGAGTTAATGCTTTACTCTCGCTCGTCACTTGTCACTGCCTTTATATGCCGCGAGCATCACGGCGATGGTGTCCAGATGGTTTCTGAGCATGAGAAAGCTTTCGGGAGAATTGTTGAGCATGATGGAAAAGACAAGGCGCTCGCCCGCCGCGGTCGTCGCGTAGCCGGAGAGCGAAGAGACAGCCGAGAGCGTGCCGGTCTTGGCGCGCACGTTGCCCGCCGCCTGTGTTCCCTTCATCCGATTCTTGAGAGTCCCGTCGATGCCCGCCACCGGCAGCGCCTCGCGAAAGGCAGCGCCGTAGCGATGGCGGCTCATATAGGTCAGCAGTTGAAGCGTCGCGTTGGCCGTCACCATGTCGCGACGCGAGAGACCGGAGCCGTCCGTAAATGTCACCTCGCTCTGATTAACGCCCGCGCTTTTGAGAAAAGCTTTGATCGCTTCAATCCCGGCATCTTCGCTCGAAAGCTTCGGGTCTGTGGCCGTCGCTCTGCCCAGAGCACGTAAGATCAGCTCGGTGTAAAGATTCTGGCTGGGCTTGAGCGCCAGCCCGGCGATGACGCTCAGGGGCTGCGACTCCGTCATGGCAATCTCCACGAGCGACGCGGTTCGGGGCGTAGCAGCCGGGAGAGAGCGCGCATCAACCGTGCGCGAGCGGCCCGCGATGTTGACTCCGCGCGCGGCGAGCGATGCGCGCAGCATATAGACGAACAGCAGCGCCGGGCGAGAGACGGCGACGCCAGCCGTCCAACCCTGATCGTCAACGGGCAGGCTGCCGCTCACCTCTATCACGTTTTCGCCGAGCCCACGATACACCGTGAGGTCACGTTTTGAGCGGCGCGCGCTGGTCGTCGTGCGGTTAGTGATCGTGACGAGCGGCGTCGCAGGCCCGGTCGTGATCGTACAGGGAGAGCCGACGCTCGTGCCCGGCTTGACGATCAGGTCGAGCGCGTTATCGTTGACGGAGAGGGCGCTCACCTCCGCTCCGCTGTACCACGTCAGGTCGGCCCACTCCCAGCCGAAGCCCTGCGGCGCGCCCGTGAAATAAGATTCGTCGCCGACCAGATCGCCTTCGACGCGCTTGAGCCCCGAAGCCGCGATGCGCTCCGCCAGATTATCAATCGCTTTGAAATAATCGCCGCCATTGAGACTGGCGGCAAAGGTCGGGTCGCCGCGCCCGTAGACGACCAGATCGCCGCGCACCGTGCCCGAAGAATCGGGCGGGGCAATCGCGTAGACAGAGGTCTTGAAACGAAAGTCAGGCGAGAGACGGTCGAGCGCGGCGGCCACCGTGTAGAGCTTCATGTTCGAGGCGGGCACGAGCAGCTTGCCGGCGTTCTCTTCAAAGAGCGTGCGCCCACTATCGAGCGAAACTACCTTCACGGCCACCTGAGCGGGAGCAAGCTCCGGGCGGCGCAGCACTTCCTCTATGCGCGCGCGCAACTCTTCGAGAGTTCGCGGCGCTCCCGCGCTCGTCGTCCTCGAAGCAGCAGCAGCAGCGGAAGGTGTATCGGGAACAGTGGTAGTAGTGACGGTCGGAGCGGAAGTAACCCTCCGCTCGCGCTGTTGCGACGGCGACGGCTGCTCCTGCTCCTGCTCCTGCGCGCGCGCCGGAAAAACCATTCCGCAGGCGAGCGACACCAGCAGCAGCAGAAGTTTTAGCCAACGCGAAGCACGACCCCTTGAAAAGCAAGGATGAAGGCGGAAGGCGGAAGGATGAAAAGAATGCTTCCTGTTCTTAATTGCTTTTATTTCATCCTTCATCCTTCATCCCTCATCCTTTGTTTTTCCTCGTACCAGTTCCAGATAAGCTCCGTCCACTCATTGAAGCCTTCGAGCGTCGGATGTTTGCCGTCGCGCTGGCGCGGCACGTTTAAGTTGCTGGCGTTGTAAAAATGGTTGGGCTGAAAATTCTCTTCTATGACGCGCAGCAGTCCTTTGTCCGGCTTCCAGCTCGGCGGGCCAATCCAGTAAGCGGGCCTTGGGCCAATCGCTTCGACCATGCGCTTGATGAGCGGCGCGCGCTGTTCGGGGCGGCGCGCCTCCAGCTCGTTTGAGCCGAGCGAGATAAAGACTATGTCCGGCTGGTGAAGCTCCAGCATCTGCGTGAGCCGTCCCGTGCCCTCCCATCCGATGATGGTGGAGCTTTGCCACGGCTCGCCGAAGAAACGCCCGCCCGCATCTTCGACACGCTTTTGCAGCGAGGGCTGTAGACCTGCGGCCATCGAGTCGCCGACCAGCAGAACCCTTTTGCCCGCAAGCATGAGCGGCGGCCTTCGAGCGACAGCCATGTTTATTACTGCGCGCGCCATCGCCACGCTCAGGATTTCCGGTTCGGCTTTCTTCTGACAGGAAACCGACGCTGCCATCAAGAGCAGCGCACATGCGAGGGCGAGTTGGGGGTGACTCGTCTTCATCGTAATTAAATCTCACAGAGAGAGAGAAAGAGTAGACTGTTGGGCCAATCGCTTCACTGGCCGTGTTGAATCGAAGCGACAAGCTCTTCGCCGCTGGCCGTGGCCGTGCCGACTTTGCCGACGACGATACCGGCGGCGTGGTTGGCTAAGATGGCCGCTTCGAGCATTGACGCTCCCGCCGCGAGAGCCGCCGCAAGCGTCGCGATGACAGTATCGCCAGCGCCCGTCACGTCGTAAACCTCACGCGCCACTGTCTCAACGTAAACGGGCTCGTGCCCGCCTTCCATTAGCATCATGCCGCGCTCGCCGCGCGTGATAAGCACGGAGTCGCAGCCGAGGCGCTCGCGTATCAACTGCGCGGCGTGTTTCAAGCCTGCGTCCGTGTCCTCTTCCGTATTGGTCTGGCGCAGCGCCTCGTGATGATTGGGCGTAATCAGTGTCGCCGGGCGGTAGGAGTCGAAGTTGCGAATCTTCGGATCGACCAGCACGGGAATGCCACGCCCGTAGGCGAGCGGCAAGATTTCACCGAGTATGCGCGGCGTCACCGCGCCCTTATCATAATCCGAAACGACAAAGGCGTGCGCCTCTTTAATGGCGCTCCGCAAGACGCGTATGATGCGGTCTTCCGTTTGCGCGTCAACGTGAGCGCGCCGCTCGCGGTCTGCGCGCACGACCGTCTGGTTATGCGCGATGATGCGCGTCTTAACCGTCGAGGGCCGGCTGCGATCAACGACGAGCAGCTCATCCGTCTGCGAAGGGCTCGCCTCGCGCAGACGAGCGCGCAGGCGCTCTCCCGCCGCGTCGTCCCCGACCACCCCGACCAGAGAGGCGCGTGCGCCGAGCGCCACCAGATTCGCCAGCACATTGGCCGCGCCGCCCAGATGCGCCGATTCGCGGCGCACCTCCACGACGGGCACAGGAGCCTCCGGCGAGATACGCGTCACGTCTCCCCAGACAAACTCGTCCAGCATCACATCGCCGAGCACGACGACCGCACGCGCGCGCACGCCCCGCACGATCTCACCGGCACGCTCCTGACTCAGTTGCTCCATATAAATTCAGTGACAGGTGACGAGCGACAAGTTAAAGACACCTGCTCTCGCCCTTCTTTTTCCTGCTCGTCACTTGTCACTCGTCACTCTATCAATGGCTTGGATTACGCGCTCGACTGTGACGCGGCGAATGCATTCGGGCTGGTCAAACTCCGCGCAGGTATAGCCGGGACAGGGCTGGCAGGGCAGCTCTTCGCGGACAGTCTCGGCGGGCGCGCTGGCCCATGGCCGCCAGTGTGTAAGGTTAGAAGAGCCGAAGACGACAACTGCCGGTGTGCGAACGGCAGCGGCCATGTGTGCTATGCCGCTGTCATTGCCGACAAAGAGAGTGGAGCGCGCGGCGAGCGCCGTCACCTCCGGCAACGAAAGGTCTGTGAAAGCATCAATGCGAACGGAAGTCTCACGCCGAAGCTCTCCGAGCACCGCAGCTTCGTTCGGCCCTGCGACGGCGACGGAATTGATGCCGCGCTCGCGTAAGTTTTCGACTACGCGCGCGAAGTTACGAGCGGCCCATTGTTTTGTCGCAAAGGCGGCAGCCGGATGGATGAGCGCGAGCGGCGCGCTCTCCTCAAGGCCCGCGCCCCTGAGTCTGGCGTCTACGCTCAGCGCGGCAGCCTCCGTCACGGCAAGGCGCGTCGGCGGGCCATCGCTGACGGGGACACCCGTCCAGCCCAGCAGCCCTAACTGCTGCTCGACCGAATGAACACTCGTTCTCCCCCACAGCTCTACGGGCGAAGGCACTGTGTGATTGTGCAGGCGGCCATACTGGTAATCCATGTAGCCGACCCTGTGGCGTGCGCCCGAGCCTCTGGTCAGCAGCGTCGCCGTCGTCCCGCCGTGAAGATTGAAGGCCACATCGTAGCGTGCGGCGCGAAGCTCCCGCGCCGTGCGTGCGCGCGCGAAGGTGCTCGCCCCGCGCTCAATCGTGATGACGTTGTCCACCTCCGAAAAACCATCCAGCACGGGCGCGACCCAGTCTTCGAGCAACACGTCTATGCGTGCGTGCGGCAGATGACGCCGCAGGGCATGAAGCGCAGGCGTCGCCAGCACCGTATCGCCAATCGAGCGCAGCCGCACGACCAGTACGCGACGCACCTCTGCCCAGTCCCAGCGCGCAGGCCCGAGCGGCTGAGGCTTCGCGGCTTCAGCGCTCGTCCCCCGCACCGCAGAGACGAGCGGGAACGCGTGCGGCTCAGGAATTTCGCGCAGGCTCTTCATCCTCAATCGTCGCTTCATCAATCAGCATGACCGGAATGTCATCGCGTATCGGATAGACGCGTCGGCATTCCACGCACTTTAAGCCGCTTCCGTTCCCCTTCAATTCAACCCTGGACTTGCATGCCGGGCACGCAAGTATTTCCAGCAAGTCCTCACTAATCGCCATCTGCTTCCCCTCTCGTCAGACCGCACGAACGATGCGCCGCTTCTTACTCACTACTACAACAAGCGTACACCCGCACACTATGCAAAGAAGTAAAGATTAACAGCTTGGCAAACCGGCGAGCAAGCCGCAGCCCCGCAAAGAAAGGATGAAGGCGGAAGGCGGAAGGATGAAGGCGGCAACGATGAAAAGAATGCTGTAATGGCTTTAATGCTTTTACTTCATCCTTCCGCCTTCCGCCTTCATCCTTTCTTTATGTGGCGACCAGTTGTGGGTAGTCGGCGTTTCTCCGGTCGTCTTGGATGACGGGCGGCTGGCTTCTTTTTTCCAAGGTCATCATCATGCCGTGCTTGGGGCGCAGGGTGATGGCGGCGTGGAGCGCGACCGCGTGGCCTGCGACGTGGCGCAGACGCCAGCGCCCGGCCAGAGTGGCGATGAGCAGGATGCCTTCCATCCATGCGAAGCCTTCGCCTATGCAGCGGCGCGCTCCGCCCCCGAACGGGAAATAGGCGAACTGCGGACGAGACTCGCGCGCAAGCGGTGTCCAGCGCTCCGGGTCGAAGCGTTCCGGCTCAGGGAAGTAGCGCGCGTCGCGGTGCATGACGTAAGGGCTCACCAGCACCAGCGAGCGCGGAGGCATGACGTATCCGCCTATCTCGTGCTCGTTGATGGAGAGACGGCCAATGGCCCACGCGGGCGGGTAGAGCCGCATGGATTCGGCCAGCACCATCTCCGTGTATCGCAGTTGCGGCACATCCTCAAGGGTCGGCATCCGTCCTCCTTCGAGCACTCTGTCGATCTCGGCATGAAGCTTTGCTTCGACTTCGGGGTGTTCCGAGAGCAGATACCATGTCCACGTCAATGCGTTGGCGGTCGTCTCGTGGCCCGCGAGGAAGATCGTCAACGCCTCGTCGCGCACCTGCTTGTCCGTCATCCCACGGCCATCGCCTTCCTCGTCGCGCGCGCGCAGGAGCATCGACAGCAGGTCTCCATGATCTTTACCGCTACGGCGTCTCTCCTCGATCATGCGGTAGATGGTCATGTCCAGCCTCTGCTTCGCTCGCTCAAAGCGTCGCTTCTGCGGGAGCGGGAGCTTTTCCAGCAGCTCCGAGAACGGGAGCATCATGGCGTTGAAGAGATGCACGATGGTCGTCAGCGCGTCGCCGATCTCGTCGGCCTCCTCCTCAACATCTGTATCGAAGAGCGTCTTGCCGACGATGGCTAAGGTCAGGCGCATCATCTCCTGCGAGACGTTCATGGTCGAGCCGTCGCGCCAACTGTCGCGCATGCGCTCAGCGTAAGCGGTCATGGCCGCGCCGTAAGTGGCTATCTGCTGGCGATGAAAGGCCGGCTGGGCCAATCGGCGCTGTCTACGGTGAAACTCGCCTTCGCTCGTCAGCAGGCCTTCGCCGAGCAGCCTCTTAGACCTTTGCAGCGCTCGTCCCTTCGTGAAATTCTGCTGGTGCGTGACGAGCACGTCCCTGACGTAGTCCGGGTGGTTGAGGAAGTAAACGTGCTGTGGCCCCATCTTGAAATAGGAGATGTCGCCGTAGTCTCGCGCCAGGCGGTTAATGAATTTGATGGGCTCGCGGCGAAAGGCTATGAAATCCAACCCAAGGAATTTGCGTTTCGGGCCGGGCGGGACGTGGGGGTTCATCGTCTTCAATGCTCCTTAAACTCGTAGCTGGGGCGTGCGAGCGCCGCCTTCTCTATCAGGCAAGTCAGGCATATCTTTTCACCTCCGGCGCGCGGAGGTCAAATATAATGGCGAGGAACTGAGAGCCGCCTTTATGATGTCGGACGCCGCGCCCTTTGTTGCATCTGAAGATTCGCCCCGCTTGCTCTAGCGCACGCTCGTGTGTTAGTGATTTCAAGTAATGAAATAGAGAGCGTCGGGCTTCGGACGCCAGAGCAATTTGACCGGGAGTAAGGCCATTGTCTTTAGAGTTTGCCGTTGAATATCCATGCCCTTTGCGCGAGCGCTACACGGAGGAGCACCTGCGCGCATGGGGACGCCTGAGCCAGATACACACGCGCCTGACGACGGGCGACAGCGCCGCGCCGACGCCCGATAAGGTGCGCTTCGTCGAAGACGCTCGCTCGGAGATAGAGCAGATGCAGGCGGAGACTTCGCTGTGCCGGTCATGCCCTGCTTGCCTGCCCTTTGAGGGGGCCGAAGGTGAAGCCGTCGGCTGCCTTGGCCGCATCAGCTACCCCATCGAAGCACAGTTCGAGAAGTTTCTGGCCGACCGCGTGCAATTGATGCTGGATACGCTCGACCCCGTAGACCAGCCCAGACTCCTGCGCATACTGGTGGATGCCGAATCGCCCTTCGACGGCGAAGGGACGAAGGATCTGCGAAGGGTAACGACCGCGCAGGGTCTCAGGTTTTTCGAGCTTCGATTGCCCATCAAGCTCACGCGCGAAGCCGCGCACCTCACCACCGATCACCTGTTCGATATGCTCGCCGGTTTCAAATCCGAGACGGCCATGCATACCACCTACACGCGGGAGTTTCCCTTCGCGGCGACCGCCGACTACTACGATTTCCTCGACCTCACCCTACGCAACGATGTCTCCGAGCGAGAGCGAGAGCGTCTCAACTCGCGCAGCCGTAATTACGCGCAATACCTGCGCCTGCTCGCCGCCTTTGAACGCGCCGAAGCGCTGCGCACGGGCGTGCTGATAGATTAAGACGGCGGCGAAAACCTACGCGGTTGCCGGGCGAGGCGTTTCCCCTTTGCCCCGTCGTCTTCGCCATCAGCGATTCTCTTCGTCTATCTCTCGTAATGAGTCAAGGATAAGGTTGGTGTTGCTGGACGAGTTGATGGTGACGGGAAATTCCTGTGCCGATCTTTCAAACTCGAAGGCCCCGCCGGTCAACTCGACGATGCGCCGAAAGGCGTCCGGCCCTTCTGTCTTGTTGGCTTCTGCGCCGACGATGCGTCCCTCGTTGAAGAGGATGCGCCCCACCTCAAGGTCGCTCGTGATGGAGAGCGCGCCGGTCAGCCGCGAGTTCTCAAGAACCTGCACGATGTCGAAGATACTGATGGCCGAGAGGTCTCCGGCCAGCGTCACGCTCGGGCGCTCCGGCTCGGGAGTCGGCTCGAAGACCTGACCGTGCGGGCGGCGCGCTCGCCTGATGGCTTCAAGGCCGGATGCGATGGAGATGCGCGCGTCCAGATGCTTGGCTTCAAGCAGTCGATCCTGCGCCGCATCGAACTCTTCACGCTCTACGTAGAGGCTGGCGAGCGCAAGGCACTGGCGTGCGGCTTCCTCCGGGTGCTTCTGTGAGGCGACCTCGCGCAGGCGTTCCCTCAGTTGCAGTGAGCGCGGGTTTCGCTCCAAAGCGCTCCGTAAGCGAACGATGGCTCGCTCCGGCGCTTTGTATTTGATGAACAACTCGGCGTCGAGCAGCGCCGTTTCGATCTCGCCCTCCGGATCCTGATTTTTATAGGAATTGCTCATGTGCCCCGTCACGGCGCAGGAGGCCGTCGGAAGATGTTAGAACGTCGGGGCGAGCGCGAGTTTAGCATAAATGGCAGAAGCGACCCATACTTCCCCTCTGCTGTGCGTTGTTTCGCGCCGCCCGAATACCATATCGTATAAATCGGAAACACGCATCACCCGGTGCGGATTTTTGCTGCGGCGCTCGGCTCAATCCGCAATCGGCGCGGGAGTTTAACCTATCTCTCAGGCTTCTTCTCGCAATTCTTGATCTACTTGCCCTTATACATTCGGCGCAAATATGGCGTGTCCTGCCGCCGCGTCTCTGTCCTGCCTGCTTGTGCCGACTGTGAGACGTGGCACACTAGATGCCATGTGAATAAGCGTGCGACTCACAAAAGCTTTTCGACTCTCGCTTGCGTGAGGATTTCTCGGCCAGAGCTTTCCCCCTCCAAATTTAAAGTTTTTTCGGCTGGTTTTGACCAGAGGAGTCTCTAAGCATGTACGACGAGATATCATTCGAGTCAGCGGGAGCGGCTACCATACGATTGGTCAACGGAAGCTGGGCGAGCTATCTGCAACGCACTCTCGCTAATTTGAAGTCGCTCGGCCATCTTTACAGGGACAACGGCACGGAAAGCCTCATCAAGCGCTTCAAACGTGCGCGCCCGGAAACCTACTATCACAGCGTGCGGGTCTCAAGGCTATCGAGAAGGGTCGGCTGCGCCTTCGGCTTTGATGAAGAGCGCCTGAAGAAACTCTGCTATACAGCCGTGCTGCATGATGTCGGGAAGATACTCGTGCCCGAAGCAGTGCTCAATCGCCCGCGCAAGCCGACGCGCACAGAGCTCTTCATCCTGCACATGCACCCGAGCTTCGGGGCGCTGCTGGCTTCCTACTTCAACCTCCCGGCTGAGCTGCGCATACGCACGCAGCATCACCACGAGCGTTGGGACGGCAAGGGCTATCCGCACAAACTCGGCGGCGAAGATATTCCGCTGATGGCGCGCGTCGTGCAGGTGGCGGACACTTACGATGCGATGGTGGCCCAGAGACCATACCGCAAGCCGCTCAGTCACAACGAAGCGGCGGCGGAGCTCCAACGCCACAGCGCGAAACAGTTCGACCCGCGCATCGTTGAAGCTTTCCTTGATACGTTTCCGGCGAGTGAAGGCAAGACCGTGCTGGCATGATCTGGACGGACGCTACGTCAGGGCAGTCTCGCCAGGCTTAAGGCGGGCGATACTGACCCTTAGAGCGGTTTTCGATTGGACATACAGGTCAGTACCGCCTGCGGTAGCGGGCGGGTCTTCAATGTTGAGTACCCGCCCGCTACCGCAGGCGGTACTGACCTGAGCTGCATCCCTACACTCATTTGCAAACCGCTCTAGTATTAGAGCGAGCAGAAAACGGTTTCTGCTCGCTCTATTTTCATGGCGTCGCAAACGTGGGCATGTCTGCATATCGTTTAAAAATCGTAGCGAACGCCGATGCGTATGGTGCGCGGGCGAAGCGTTCGCGTCGGGACGAGAAAGCTGTCGATAAATGCCTGGCGGGCGGCGGGGGTTGCCGATGGGCTCAGGGCGTCGAAGCCTATGAATTCGGAGCCGAAGCTGAAGACCGTCTTGTTGAGCAGGTTGTCTATCTCGACGACGGGGCGCAGTCGCATGTTTTTGCCGAAGCGAAATTCGCGCGTGATGCTCAGATCGAGCAGGAAGAGCCCCGGCCCAATTCCGGCGTTGCGCGGCAGATTTCCTCCCGGCTGCCCGACCACCGGGAGCGAGAAGGCGCTCAGTAGAGCAGGGTTCAGCGGCTCGCCCGGATTCCTGAAACGCAACAGCGAGAGGTCGCCGTTGAAGTTGGGCCGGTCTGTGCCAACGTCGTCGAGGTTGCGGTCGTCGCCGCCGATAGAGATGTTGAAGGGAGCGCCCGATGCCAGCCGAAAGATCGGCGAGAGCCGCAGACTTCCAAGCCACCAAGGCATGTCGAACGTCCCCGAAAGAACAAAGCGATGCCGACGGTCGAGCAGACTGCGCGAGCGCTCGGCGCGAAAGTCTCCGGCGCGCAGCGCGCTCGAAGTATTGACGATGCCGTCGTCAATCAGGCGCGAGAGCGTGTAGGCTGTGCGTACGGAAAAGCCTAAGCCCCGCTTGCTCGAACGAAAGCGTCGCCTGAGCTCAAGCGTCAGGCCGTGATAGAAGCTGTTGCCGATGGAGGCCAGCTGCTCTATCTGCCCGCGGCTGGGGTCTGGCCGCAGGTCGCTTAAAGCGTCCAGCGATGAGTTGAGCACCGTCGTCGAGTTGACGGTGTTGAGGTTCATGACCGAGATGGGGACGCCGAATTCGATGATGCGTGTGATGTTATTGTCGGTCGAGGGCGGCGCGAGCGTAAAGCGCACCAGTTCGCCCGCCGTCGAAGCGTCGTAGATGGGTCGCGGGCCGCCGGGGACGCTGCGGAAATTCGGGAAGTCGCGCGATAGAAGATACTGCGTCAGGTCGGCGAACCCGTGCGGCAGCACGGGCGCGTTGGCGTTGATTTCGCGCCACAGGTGTATGCCGCGATTAAAAGTGTAGTTGGCCTCGAAGACCAGTGAGCGGCCTATCTCGCGCTCGAAGCCGACGTTGACCTGATAGCTTTCCGGGATGCGTATGGCCGGGTCAAGACGGCGCGAGAACCCCGTGTTGAGCGAGGCGAATTGAGCCACGAGCGGCGAGTCGGACGTAAGCACCTGCGGGAAGTGAAAGTTTTTGGAGATAAAGTCGCGCCGCTCCTCGGTCGTCATCACTCTGCCGGTCGTCGTGTTGAGCAGATCGTTCGTGTCGAAGAATCGCTGCTGCTGGCCCAGCGTGAAATCATCTATGGTGCGGAGCAGCGCGCGGTTGTAGAAGATGCCAGCGCCGAGGCGTATGACGGTCTTGCCGGAGCTGAAAGGGTCGTAGGCGACGGCCAGCCGGGGGCCGAAATTGTTCGTGTCACGGATGATCGTCTCGCGCTCGTAGCGCAGCCCGTAGCTCAAGGTCAGGTTGGAGCGTAGCCGCCACTCATCCTGAAAGAAGACGCCGAAGTAGGTGTTGCGCTGCGAGGACTCGGTCTGAAAGTTTTGACGAAAGCGGCTCGGCTTGTTCGCTAAAAAATCGCCGGCGCTCGCGAAGCTGAAAGTGCCGGAAGCGTCCGAGAGATCGATGAAGGTCGAGTTGATGCGCTGGAAGTCGCCGCCGAATTTCAGAGAGTGCGCGCCCGCGATGAAAGAGAGCGTGTCCTGAAACTGAAAGCGATTTTCGCGGCGGTCGGTCGCGCCCGTCGTCGAGGAACCGGCGACGAGCGTGTGGCTGTCCGAACCGCCCGTCAGTGTCTCCGGCACGGAGATGTTGATGATGACGACGGGCTTGGCCTCCGCGCCGTCGCTGCGCGCTTCGACCGCCGGGCTCAGGCGCGAAAACTGTATGCGAGCCTGATTGACCAGTCGCGGCGAAAAGACATAGTTGTCGGAGTAGGAGATGGCGTCTGTGTCGGTCGTTCTGGCTTGCAGCGATTCGGCGAGGCGGTCGCCGCCGCCGAACGAGCGCAGGTTGGATAAACGCCCGAGCTGGTACAGCACAGAGCCGTTGTGCAGCTCGCCGAAGCGATGATCTATGCGAAGCGTGAAAACATTATTTCGGGACGGCGTGCTCAGGCCCGAGATAAAGGGCGCGACCTCCGCACTCTCGGATGGAGCAGAGACTCGCTCCTTCTTAACTGAGCCGGGGATGTTCGGCTCCGGCAGCGGGAACAGAGGGTTTTGCACCGTGGGCACGAAGGTGTCAATGGTCGCGTTATCAAAGAGCGTGTCGAATTCGTAGGCCGCGAAGAAGAAGGTGCGACCGCGCCCACTGTAGGCGAACGGGCCGAAGACTTCCTCCGGCAGATTGAGCGGCCCACTCAAGGTGAAGCCCGGGTTGTGTTGCTCGAAGGGCAGCCGTTGGAGGCCGAGCGCATTGTTCCTGAAAGTGTTGGCGTTGAAGATGTCGTTGCGGAAAAAGTAGAAGGCGCGCCCGCTATATTTATTCGAGCCGCCACGGGTGCGTATGTTGATGCGTCCACCGGAAGCGCGCCCGTACTCGGCTGAGAACTGGTTGGTGATGACCTGCACTTCCTGAATCGCTTCGAGCGAAGGCTGGAAACGCTCGCGCGCCGCGCGGTCGTCGTTGTTATCCAGACCGTCGATAGTGATGTTGTTAGAGTAGGCCGGGCCGCCCGAAAGCGAGAATGAGCCGGCCTCTTCGGGCGTGTTGGCCGTAGCCCCGGCAGCAGGACTGTCTTCCGCGAGGTTGCGCGTCGAAAGCGCCTCTTCGGTAACGCCGCCGAGCGTGAAGATAAGATCGAGCGGCGAGCGCGAGCCGACGGGCAGCGATTCAATCTCCTCGGTCGTCACCGTGCCGCCGACGACCGTGCGCGTCGTATCCACGGCGGGCGCGTCCGCCTCGCTCACCACGGTCTGCTCGGCGACGACTCCCGCCGGACGCAGAGTAAAATCCAGCTCGACGTTCTGCCCCGCCACCACGCCGAGGCCCGTCTTCTGCTCCGTCGCGAAATTCGTAAACGAAGCGCTCACGGTATAGACGCCGGGCTCAAGCTCTATGATGCGGTAGCGTCCCTCGGCATCTGTCTCGACCGTGCGCTCGTCTCCGGTCATCACCAGCACAGCGACGACGCTCGCGCCCGGCACGACCGCTCCATTCTCATCCGTGACGCGTCCCCTGATCGTCACGTTGTCGAGGTCTTGTGCAGAGGCGCGCTCCGGCAGCCATAGAGACCACACGGCGGAGAGCGTCAGGGCGGCGACGAGAAGGCGTAAGGCGCGGCTTTTCATAACTTAACGAGTCGCTCTCTCCTGTCATATGCATGGAGGCCCTTCTGGCCGCAACGCCTCCTGGGAAAAGCGCTGCATGGGCCAACAGAGAGAGAGGCGTGCGTACAATTGCCGAAAAAGTTTTAGGCATTAGCTGCTCCGGGGAGAAGCGCAAGGCTAAGGCCTGAACGAATTTGTTAAAGGATCAAAGCGTGCTGAAACGAAGCTCCGGGGGAACATGCTCGAAGGCCAAACTTTAACACAGGTCTGCCGAAAGAACACAGTCCGCGGTTGCGGCAAGATTTGAATTATCCGCGCGAGATGGTGCGGCGGCGCAGGGTGATGCTGCGCGTCACGGGCACGAGCGCGCCGGCCTCTGGCGGCGGCGGCTCTGTGAACTGGGAAAACTCTTCGGCGTGCGTTTGCAGGTACTGGAAGAAGCGCTCGAACTCCTGCTGCATGGCGTCCATCTTCTCGCGCATGTTGAGGATAATCTCGACGCCCGCCAGATTCACCCCCAGGTCGCGCGTGAGAGAGAGGATGACCTCAAGACGTTCGAGATCGGTGTCGGTATAAAGCCGCGTATTGCCTTCCGAGCGCGAAGGCTTTAAGAGCCCCTCGCGCTCGTATAGACGCAAAGTCTGCGGGTGAATATCGTACTGATCCGCCACCGCGCTGATCGTATATGTGCGTCCCTTGCGTTTCATAAAAACCGGGGTCGGGTGTCGGGGGCCGGGGGTCAGTGAAGCCGTGGTTTTCTCCGGCCCCTGACACCCGACCCCTGGCCCCTATTCTAAGCCCATCACTACGCGCGGGTTCTCTTCGTTGAGCTGCGCGAAGCGTCTGAGGAGTTCTTTGGTCTCCTCCGAAATAACTTTCGGCAGTGTGACCTGCACTTCGACGAATTGATCGCCGCGCGCCTGCGAGTTACGAAGCGAGGGCGCGCCGCGCTCGCGCAGACGGAATTTCTGGCCTGACTGTGTGCCGGGCGGAATACGCAACTGCGCTTTGCCTTCGACCGTCGGCACTTCTATCTTCGCGCCGAGCGCGGCCTCCGGCACAGTCAAAGGAACAGTGACGTAGATGTTGTCGCCCTTGCGCGTGAAATACTTGTGACGCCCGACGTTGGTGATGATGTAGAGATCGCCGGCGGGCGCGCCCATTCTTCCGCCTTCGCCTTTGCCGGGGACGCGCACGCGCGAGCCCGTATCAACCCCGGCGGGGATACGCACCTTGACGACCTCCGTCTTGGACACAACGCCTGCGCCCTTACACACGGCACAGGGCTGGCGTCGTTTGCCCGTGCCGCCACAGTCCGGGCACTCCTGCGCGAAGCGCAAGCGCCCGCCCGCGCGCTGCACCTGCCCTGAGCCGCTACAGGTCGGACAGACAACCACAGGCCCACCCGTATCGCCCGCGCCGTTACAACGTGGACACTGCTCGGAGCGGTTGACGGTGATGTTGGTGGTCATGCCCGTGATGGCTTCTTCAAAGGAGAGCGCGAGCGGCATCTCTATGTCCGCGCCCCGCACGGGCTGCGGCCTGGGCGGTTCTCGCTCAGGCTTTGTGCCCCCGCCGAAAAGGTCTGCGAAGATGTCGCGAAAGCTTGAGCCGCCAGCGCCGCCTGCGCCGGAAGCCGTGCCCCAGTCAAAACCCTCAAAGTCAAAGCCGGCAGGGCCACGGCCTGCCGAGCCTGCGCCGCCTCCCGGGCTGCCCGTCGCACCGCGCGCCGCAGCGTCGGCCAGATTGTCTGAGTATTGCCCGAAACGGTCGTAGACCGAGCGCTTCTTCGGATCGGAGAGCACGTCGTGCGCCTCCGTGATCTTCTTGAAACGGTCTTCGGCGCTCTTGTCGCCCGGATTTACGTCCGGGTGATGCTTGCGTGCCAGCCTGCGATACGCCTTCTTGATCTCTTCCGGCTTCGCGTCGCGCTTAACACCCAGAACCTGATAATAATCTTGCTTTGCCATTGAAAAAAAGGGGCCGGGGGCCGGGTGTCAGGGGCCGGTCAAGACATGTTCTCACCGGCCCCCGACACCTGACACCCGGCCCCCGCTCTTACTTGTTCTCGTCTACGTCAACATATTCGGCGTCAATGACGTTGTCTTCGCCGCCCGTTGTACCCTGCGAAGCGTTGCCGGATGCGCCCGCAGCCGAAGCCTGTTCGCCAGCGCCGCCGCCGCCGCTCGCCGCGCTCCCCTGATAGAGGGCCTCGGCCAGTTTGTGCGAAGCGGTTTGCAGGCGGTTGAAGGCTTCGTTCATGCGCTCGACACCGCCCTCTTCGGTCGCCTTCTTGGCGTCGGCGAGCGCCGATTCGAGCTCCGAAGCCGCCCCGGCATCGACCTTATCCTTGTTCTCGTTGTAGGTCTTCTCCACCTGATACTGTAGACCGTCAAGGCGATTGCGCGCCTCTATCTCCTCGCGCTTGCGAACGTCCTCGGCGGAGTGAGACTCGGCATCACGCATCATCTTGTCAATCTCCTCCTTGGAGAGCCCCGAAGAGGATGTGATCGTGATCTTCTGCTCGCGTCCCGTGCCCATGTCCTTGGCCGAGACGTTGACTATGCCGTTGGCGTCAATGTCGAAAGTGACTTCGACCTGCGGCATGCCGCGCGGTGCGGGCGGAATTCCGACCAGATGGAACTTGCCGAGCGTGCGGTTGTCGCCTGCCATCGGTCGCTCGCCCTGTAGGACGTGAACCTCGACGGAGGTCTGGTTGTCCGAAGCGGTCGAGAAGACTTCCGACTTGCGGGTCGGGATGGTCGTGTTGCGCTCGATCAGCTTTGTAAAGACGCCGCCGAGGGTTTCTATGCCGAGGCTCAAGGGCGTCACATCCAGAAGCAGTATGTCCGTCTTTTCGCCGGAAAGCACACCGGCCTGTACGGCTGCGCCGACGGCCACGACCTCGTCCGGGTTGACACTCTTGTTGGGCTCTTTGCCGAAGATGGTCTTGACTATCTCCTGCACCTTCGGGATGCGCGTTGAGCCGCCAACCAGCACGACTTCGTCAACCTTGTCCGCACCGATGCCGGCGTCCTTGATCGCCTGCTCGACGGGCGATTTCAGGCGCTGAAGTATCTGGTCGATCAACTGCTCGAAGCGCGAGCGCGTCAGTTTCATGACGAGGTGCTTCGGCCCGGAAGCGTCCGCCGTGATGAAGGGCAGGTTGATCTCCGTCTCCATCGCCGTTGACAACTCGATCTTGGCCTTCTCGGCAGCCTCTTTCAGGCGCTGCAAGGCCATCTTGTCGTTCGAGAGGTCGATGCCCTGATCTTTCTTGAACTCTTCGGTAATCCACTCCATCAGGCGCTCGTCTATGTCGTCGCCGCCGAGGTGCGTGTCGCCGTTGGTGGATTTCACTTCGACGACGCCCTCGCCGACTTCCAGAATGGAGATGTCGAAGGTTCCTCCGCCGAAGTCGAACACAGCGATGGTCTCGTCCTTCTTCTTGTCCAGACCGTAGGCAAGCGCGGCGGCGGTCGGCTCGTTGACGATACGCATCACTTCGAGGCCGGCGATCTTTCCGGCGTCCTTGGTGGCCTGACGCTGCGCGTCGTTGAAGTAGGCCGGGACGGTGATGACGGCCTTATCGACCTTCTGGCCGAGGTAGTCTTCAGCCGACTGCTTCATCTTTTGCAGAATCATCGCCGAAATCTCGGGCGGACTCCATTCCTTGCCGCCCGCCTCGACGCGAACGTCGCCGTTTCCGGCTCCCTTCACTTTATACGGTACTTGTTTGATCTCTTCCGTCACTTCGTTGTAGCGACGGCCCATGAAACGCTTGATCGAATAGATCGTGTTTTCAGGATTGGTGACGGCCTGACGCTTGGCGACCTGCCCGACCAGACGATTGCCGTCCTTGGCAAAAGCGACCACAGAGGGGGTCGTGCGACCGCCTTCCGAGTTGGTGATGACGGTCGGCTCGCCGCCTTCCATCACGGCCACCACTGAATTAGTCGTCCCTAAGTCAATTCCTATAATCTTGCTCATTGCTCTATTACTCTCCAGATTTTGATTACCGCCCCCGAAGGAAAATCCCCCTCACAAGCGGTGGAAGACGCGCCCGCCGCCTCTCAGAGCCCCCGCCCTTTGGCTTCCCCTCGAACGCCGACGGGTGGCCCTGCGGTCGGTTAATATTACGGGTTGAACGCTTCGTTAATATAATACTTGAGTCCCTCTTTGTCAACTTTAATTTAAAGAATTCCTGCAGATTCCCGCCTCGCCCTAACTGTTGAAATAGTAAGAATTACAACGCTCCCCGGCTCTCGCCGAGGGGTTCTATTCGTTGTTGCGACGCTCTTCGTTGAGCAGCTTGGTGGAGAAGAAGACGTAGTGTATGCCGGAGAGGACGGCCAGCATGAAGACCGTCACGTAGACTGTGGGCAGGTAGTAGCCGCTGATGTAGGACGGGATGCCCGCGGCGATGAGGATAGAGACGACGGCGAGAATCTGGACGACTGTGTTGATCTTGCCGAGCAGAGAGGGACGAAAGCTGCGGAAACCGGTCACGATGTTGATGGCCGCCGCGCCGACCAGAATAAAGACATCGCGGCTAATGACGGCTGTCGTGACCCAGAAGGGGACGGGCAGGTGGCTCGGTGGCTCCTGCTGCGGGCTGATGGAGGGCAGCGAGAGGACTATGAAGGAGGTGACGAGCAGAAGCTTATCGGCAATCGGGTCGAGGATAGTGCCCAGTTGAGATTTCTGGTCGAAGCGGCGCGCCAGCAGCCCGTCGAGCCCGTCCGTCACGCCCGCGATCATAAAGACGGCCAGCGCCCAGTAAAAACGCTGGTAAAAGAGCAGCGAGACGAAGATAGGAATCATCACCATGCGCAGCATGGTGAGCAGATTGGGCAGCGTAGCGATTCTGGAAGACATTTAAAGGCAGTAACAAATGACGAGTGGCAAGTGACGAGCTATGAAGGACGAGTGATAGGACGAAGAGCCTTCTTCCCGCTCGTCACTCGTCACTGTATTTACGTCCGCCGCAGTTCAAGGAGGGAGACTTCGGGCGGGCAGCCATAGCGTATGGGGAGAACGACTGTGCCGAGCCCGCGCGTCACGTAAATCTGCGTCTCGCCCTGACGGCCAAGCCCGCGGAGCAGGCGGCGTCGCGGGCGTCCAGAGGCGCTGCGCTCCGAGCGTAGTGTGACCTGACCGCCGTGCGTATGACCGCTCAGGACCAGATCAACGCCGGCTCGCGCGGCGCGGCGCAGGATAATGGGGTTATGCGCCAGCAGCAGCTTCATCTCGTCCTGCCGCGAGCCCGCCAGCGCCAGCGAGAGGTCTTCGAGCCCGACCATCGTATCGTCCACGCCAGCCAGCCAGAAGGCCGCCCCGTTAAGCTCAAAGCGCATGCCTTCGTTGATCAGCATGCGAATGCCCGCGAGGCGAAAGAGGTCTGTGATGAGCGCCGCGTCCGTCCAGTGGTCGTGATTGCCCAGCACGGCGTAGACGCCGTATCGCGCTCTCAAAGCGCCCAGCATCTCGGCGCAGGGGGCGGCGTATTCGCGCTCGTGCGAGACGTAGTCGCCGGTCAGGGCGACTATGTCCGGCTCAAGGCTATTGGTCATCTCGATGGCGCGCTTAATCTGATTGCTTCCCGTAAACGGGCTGTGATGAAGATCTGAGAGTTGAACTATACGCAGGCCGTCGAGGGGCTGGGGCAGGCGGCGCAAATGTATGACGTGATGCTCGACGGTGAGCATGTAGGGCTCTGCGAGGGCTGTGCGAGCCGCCTGAGTGATGCCAGCCGCCAGCGCGCGCAGCGGCGTTGACGGGACAATATTCCCGGCTGGGCGCGCTCCGCGACGGCGCTCTTTCCACCTGACCGTATTTGCCATGATTTAATCTTATTTGATCGGCGAGGCTCGCCGGACGCTGCGGCCTCCTGCCAGAAACCGCGCATCCCTCAAAGCCCGCGCATTATACAGGGCAAAAGTAAAAAGGCAAAAGGGCGGATCGGAGCATTTTAATAAAATGCGATTTCCGCCTCACTTCTGCCTTTTACCTTTCACCTTATTTCAGGGGCCAGAAGATGGGGACGAGCAGCATGACAATGGCGAAGACGGCGACGGTCAGGATTGTGCCGACCTTGACGAAATCGAAGAAGCGGTAGCGCCCGGGCGTAAAGATGAGCACGCAGGCGGGCTCAAGCGGGGTCACGAAGGAGCATGATGCGGCGTAGGTGACGGTGACGGCGAAGGTGCGCGGATTGAGGCCGAGCGCGAGCGCCGTCTTGACGGCAATCGGCAGCATGACGAGCGCCGCCGCCTGGTTGGACATGGGCTGCGTGATGATTACAGTCATAATGAAGAACCCGGCGAGGACGGCCAGCGGGCCGAAGCTGCCGGTGGCTTTGACGATCAGGTCTGCGAGGTATTGATCGGCGTGCGTCTTCTCCATGGCGACGCCGAAGCTGATCATGCCCGCGATGAGCACGATCAAGCGCCATTCGATCATGTCGTAGATTTCCTGCGTGCGGACTGCGCCGCTCGCGAGCAGAATCAGCACGCCTATGAGCACCGACGCGGAGAGCGGCAGATTCCATGGGTGCGTGATCGAGAGCAGAAGGAAGACGCTGAAAGCCGCGAGCGCCCAGCGTCTTTTCCCCGCGCGACCGCGCCTCTCCGAGACATCTTCGAGCAGGAGCATCTGGCCGTCCAGGGCCAGTCGTTCGACATGCTCGCGGCGGCCCTGCAGGAGCAGCACATCGCCGAAGCGCAGGGGCAGAGTGCTGATCTTCGAAAGGAGCGCGACGCCGTGACGGTTGATCGCCAGCACCGTCAACTGGTAACGCTGGCGAAATTTCAAACCTTTCAGCGTGCGACCGGTAAAGTCCGATCCGCGCAGCACGGTCGCCTCGAAAAGCTCTACGTTCTCTCCCTCAAGCACGCGGTCGCTCAATTTGAAGTCGGCCTTGATCTCTATGCCCGCTTCGGTCTTGACGCGCAGGATGTCTTCGACGCGGCCCTGCACGAGCAGCAAATCCTCCGTCTCGATCTTCTGTTCGGAGCTTGGCGCGATGCGCCCTTTAGTGCCGCGTATGATGCCGACGACCGTGAGGTCAAGCTCGTCGCCCAGATTCGCTTCGGCGAGCGTCTTCCCCACCAGTGGCGAATCTTCAAGGACGATCACTTCGGACATGTACTCGCGTATGTGGTATTGCTCCGTGAGCGAGTCTTCGCCGCCCCGCCTCGGCAAAAGTCTAAGGCCGATGAGCAGCATGTAGAGCATGCCGACCGCGACAATCGCCACGCCCACGGGCGTGAGCTCGAACATCGTAAAGGGCTGCAGGTTGTAAGCGGGCGCGAGCGGCTGGTAGCGCGGCAGCGCGCCCGCGACGGCCAGATTGGTCGAAGTTCCTATCAGCGTGCAGGTTCCGCCGAGGATCGCGCCGAAGGCGAGCGGCATCATCAGTTTCGACGGAGCGACGCGCGCGCGCTGCGCCATGCCGAGCACGACGGGCACGAACATGGCGGTCGTCGTCGTATTCTTCATCACGGCGGCGCAGGCGGCGGCGACCACCATGATCAGCACGGTCAGGCGAAACTCGTTGCCGCCGGCTATCCTGTGCAGGCGGCGGCCCACCACGTCGATGACGCCCGTTTTGACCAGCCCACCCGTCAGGATAAAGAGGCCGGAGATGGTAATGACGATGTCGTTGCCGAAGCCGGCGAACGCCTCGCCGGCGGTGAGCGTGCCCGTCAGGATGAGCGCCACGACGAGCATCAGCGTGACGATGTCTATGGGGATGCGCTCCGTCGCAAAGAGCACGACGGCGGCCAGAAGCAATATCAGTACGACGGCGACGGGACTCATAAAAGTTTTCTGTTATAATCCGTGGCGATACAAAAATTTCACCGGCGCGCGAATTCCGGCGGTTAACGGCAAGGGGGTTTTAAGTCGTGGATGAGCATTGCATTCTTGTCATAGAAGATCAAGAGGACCTGGCCGAACTTTACGAAGCGGCGCTCAAAGAGGCCGGCTATAAAGTCAGGAACGCCTACACGGGCGAGGAGGGCCTCGCCGAGTTTCAGGCCAACGGCGCGGACTTAATCCTGCTCGACATGACGCTGCCGGAGATGAACGGAGCGCAGGTCTTGCGCGAGATACGCTCCATCGACGCCAACATCCCCGTCATCATCGTCACGGGTGAGACGAGCGACGAGCTGCGCCAGCAGTGCGAGATGCTGGGCGTTCAGGAGTATCTCTCGAAGCCTCCCGACTACGAAGCGATGCTCTCTGCCATCGAGCGCTCGTTTGAGTCGCCGCCGGAGGAGGCGCAGATCGTCACGCTGCGTCTCGCCAAGCCCACCCTCGCGCAACTCTCGGAGATCGACACGAACATCGAGCGCGCCATCATCAAGCTGCTCGAAGGGCACGAGCAGAAAACCATGAAGGCGGAAGTGTGAAGCGATAAAGGCAGCCGCCGCCTTCACACGCGAGGGCGCGCCCCGCCGCTAATGAAGATTGAATCTGTACGTCACCGTCAGCGTCTTTGACGACGGTTGATCGTCGACCATCTGCGGCTCAAACTCGATGAGCCTTGCCGCCTCGATGGCCTTTTCCGTGAGCCCACCCGATAGTGCCTTCACAGGCTTGATGTCGCCGATAGTCCCGTCGGCCTTAAACTCCACGCGCAGGACGACGACGCCTTCAATCCCGCGGCTTCGCGCCTCCTCAGTGTATTGCGGGTTCGGCTTCTTATTGATCTTGAGTTTGCGAGTCACCTTATGGCCTGCGTTATCCGCCTGAGGCAAACGGCTAAGCAGGGCACGGGGCTGTGCCCACGCCGCCACCGCGCCGAGCAGTAGTAAGGCCGGGACAAGAAAAAGGATGTACCTTCTATCGCTCATGATTTAAAACCCCCATCGTGCTCAATTGAGCAGCGCGTCTGCTCTTGTTCAGTTGAATAGACTCCGCTCCAGCGCGGTCGCTGCTTTCTTAGGCGCGCGCTTGCGTGCTGTTTTGTGCGGCTCAGTGCCGGGGTGATGCGCCAGATGCTCGGCGTTGAGGCCCAGCTCACGCAGGATGGCAGCGAACTTGGGCGCGCCGTGCATGGTGATGATGCGCGCTGCGCCCGTGGCGCGCGCCAGATGTAGAAGCTCGTCGAAGTCCGCGTGATCGGAAAGCGGCAGTATCAAATCCACGCCCCTGTACATGTAGGGCGCGCTCTTGTTCATGGCCCAGCCCGTCAGCATGATCAGGTAGCGCCGCTCGATGTTGGTAATCATCGCCTGCTTGCGGCAACCGGGCGGCGTAATCAGCACGCGGCCACGCAGATGGTCGCGGCTGTACTTCTCATAAGGCCCGGAGAACTCCACGCCAAGCTCGCGGTAAATCTCGGCGACGTTCCAGACCGAGCCGTGCAGCGTCACGCGATAATCGCGCCTGAGCAGCAACTCAAGCGCCTCCTGCCCTTTGCCCAGAGCGTAGGCAAGGACGACCGGCACGCGATCATCCGAGAGCGCGCGATCAACCGCCGCGTAGAGACGGTCGAAGGTCGCCACGTCCGGCGGGAAACGGTAGAGCGGGTCGCCGAAGGTCGACTCCATGACGAGCGTGTCGCAGGGAACGATGACGGCGTCTTCGGCTGTGACGTTCGGGCGCAGCTTGATGTCTCCCGTGTAGACCAGACGCTCGCCGTCAGCCTCGACCAGCACCTGAGCCGAGCCCAGGCAATGACCCGCCGGGAAGAACGTCAGGGCGAAGCGGCCATAGTCGCGCCGCTCGCCGTAGGGAAGCTGTTCCATCTCGGCAAGCCCGCGACGATGCTGAAAGATACGCGCCGTCTCAGGCGTGGCGATGATAGAGCGATGCTCGGCTATGTGATCCGAGTGTCCGTGCGAGATGACGCAGCGGTCGCGTGGCCCGTCGGCGTCGAGCCATAGATCAAGCTCAGGCAGATATAATCCGTCACGATATTCTACTCTTAACAAATTACCCGGCCCTCCTGGATACCGGCACGCATCAGGCGCGAAGCACCGAGGTCACTTCGCTCGCCTACTGACGCTTTCGTCTTCTACTGTCTACCTTCGGGAGATGTTATTGTGGCGTGTATTATAGTGCATCCGAAGCTCAGGCGCTACGGAGCGCTCCCGTACGGCACGATGAAGGCGTGATATGGAAGAAGATAAAACTCCGCCCGTTGAAGCTCCCGTCAGGGAATCCCTCAGACGCCGCGCCGCGCGTCGCCTGCTGCGCGCCGAGACGCTCTATGCGGTGATGCTCGTCGGCTTTGCCGTGCTGGCCGGCTTCGCCTACTTCAATAAGTATTTCGGCTGGGATTTGAGAATGGCGCGGGCGCTGCAAAATCTACCCGTGCCGGGCCTGCTGGAATTCATGCGCGCCATGTCCGTCTTCGGTAATACGTGGAAGCCGTTTGCGATTACGACCGCGACGACGCTCTTGTTTCTGGCGTTCAGCCGCCGCAGCGAGGCCGCAGGGCTCGTCCTGAGCGCGGGCGGCAGCGCTATTCTTAACAGCTTGATAAAGAACCTGATCGCCCGCCCGCGCCCGACCTCGGAGCTGGTCACGGTCTATCGTGATCTGCACACGCAGAGCTTCCCTTCAGGGCACGTGACCTTCTACGTCTGCTTTTTTGGTTTCCTCTTCTTCGTCGCCTATGCGCTCCTGCCGCTGCGCTCCATGGCGCGACGCGCGGCGCTCACCTTAACTCTGTTGCCCGTCATGCTGGTCGGATTTTCGCGCGTCTATCTGGGCGCGCATTGGCCCAGCGACACGCTCGGCGCGTATCTCATGAGCGGACTATGGCTGGCCTTTTCCTTACACCTCTACCGTATCTGGAAGGAGCGCGCGACGTTTCACCCGGAGGAGCGACCGGTTAGCCCGGAAGCCGGCGCGAGCGGTTAGCCCGGAAGCCGCCTCAAGCCATTACTTCTTCAGCTCGGGTCTCAGATTCATATTGCTGATGAGGCGGTGAAGGTAGTTCGGATGGACGCCGAGCAGCCGCGCGGCTTCCGTAAAATTCCCCTTCGCCTGTTCGACGGCTTTCAGGATGAGCTGCCTTTTCGCTTCGGCGATGGCCTCGTGGTAGCGTGTGACGGTGACGCTCGGCGTGGCTTCGGTTTCCAGCACGGCTTCCGGCAAATCTTCCGGCAGTATCAGCTCGGTCGAGCCCAGAACGACTGCGCGCTCGATGGCGTTCTCAAGCTCGCGCACGTTACCGGGCCAATCATAATGAGAGAGAAGCTGGCGGGCGGCGGCGCTCACGCCCATCGCGTAGGGCTTGCACTTTTTGCTGTACTTGGCGGCGAAGTAGCTGGCGAGCAGCCCTATGTCTTCGCGCCGCTCACGCAGGGGCGGCATCCTGACCGAGACGACGTTGAGGCGGTAGTACAAGTCCTGCCGAAACTGGCCCTGCCTGATGGCTTCTTCCAGATCGCGGTTGGTGGCGGCGATCAGCCTGATGTCCACCTTGATGGTGCGTGTGCCGCCGACGCGCTCAAACTCCCTCTCCTGCAGGACGCGCAGCAGCTTGGCTTGAAGCGACAGGGCCATCTCGCCCACCTCGTCCAGAAAGACTGTGCCCTCGTGGGCCACTTCCAGCTTCCCTTTCTTGAGCGCGACGGCCCCCGTGAAAGCTCCCTTCTCGTGGCCGAAAAGCTCGCTTTCGAGCAGTGTCTCGGTCAGGGCCGCGCAGTTGACGGCGACGAAGGCTTTCTCCGCGCGGCGGCTGTTGAGATGCATGGCGCGCGCGGCCAACTCCTTGCCCGTGCCCGACTCGCCGTCAATCAAAACGGTCGAATCCGTGGGCGCGACCTTGCTGATGAACTGGTAGACGCTCTGCATGCGAGGGCTCTCGCCGATCATGTTATGCTCTAGCTTTATGTCGTCCTGAAGGCGTCGATTCTCGCTCTCCAACCACTCGACGTGGCGCGTATTTTCCAGAGCCACGGCACTGATGTTGGCGATGGCCGTCAGGAGCTTCAAATGATCTTCGTCAAAGCGCTCGCTCACGCTACTGGTGCTGAGGTAGATAACGCCGAGCGGTCTTTCGAGCAGCATCAGCGGCACGCACAGCACCGAGTGGCTGCGCGATGCGATCAGGCTTTCGGTGATGTCGAATGAGCCCCCCGCCTGCACGTCGTTGCCGAGGATAGCGACGCCCTCACGCAGGACTTTCTGGCTGATCGTGCGACTGACGCGCACGGGACGGTCAGCGCCCTCTTCCCTGTCGAGCCCGAAGACGGAATTCACGTCCTTTCCGCCATCGACGAGCAGGATTGCGCCCTGCTCCGCCGGGACGACTTCCAGTATCAGCTCCAAAAGCTCTCGCTCAAGCTGTTCCAACCCGCGCATGAGGTTGATTCTCATGCTGATCTTCATCAGGGCGCTCAAGTCTCGCGCCATAAGGTAGAGCGCATCCTTGACCCTCACCTGAACGGTCGCCCCCGTCAACAGGTTGCCATCGTCCATGACGACCTGACTCGAAGAGATGGGCACGTCCTCCGCGCCCGTCAGGAAAAGAAAGAGGTGATGACCGATCCTGACTCGATCACCGTGATTGATCTGCCGCTCCTTGACCGGCACGTCGTTGACGAACGTGCCGTTGAGGCTTTCGAGGTCTTTGATCCTGAACTGGTCGTCCTCTCGCCTGACGACACAGTGTCGTCTTGAGACGGAGCCGTCGGCGATGCACAGTTGATTGGACGACTCCCGCCCGACGGTCGTCTCGGCGGCGGCGGAAAGCGCAAAGGTCTGCCCCTTGAGCGGCCCGGCGATGGCTGTTAGTCTCGGATTCATACTCAGTTAGGATGTGTCCCGCGAATTCTCTTTAACACAAAACCCACGATCAAGCATAGGGCGCGGGCGGAAAAGAAACGCTCTGCCGTGCCCACGGAAGCTGCGCGCCCGACGCTGCCCCTTTATCCGAATCTATCCGACCGGTTAGCCACCCTATCCGAATGGATAGAGTTTAATGCGCCCCGCGACGCCCTCTACGACCCCGGCATAAAGCCGCACGACAAGCGCTATCCGGCGCTATCTTATTCTGCGTCAAGCCGTTCTGGTAATCCCGTGTGTTACGCGGCTGTGCCCGCCAACATCCTGGCACACCGATAGCATAGATAACGGGCGATTCGAGGATTCGCCCCAACCTAATCTCGAATCAAGTGAAAAAACGAGTCGAAGCGGTCGGTCGCAATCGAGACCACTTCTACCCCGGTGAGCCGAGCGGTCGGCCAGCTTCGACCGGAGAAACAAAACGAGGCAATAAGGAGACGAGATGACAACGCAAGCTATCAAGGCAGTCACGATGTTGATACTGATCATTACCGTGGCGTTCTTCACGGCGGTCGTCACCGCTAACGGGTAATCGAGTAGCCGCCGGGCCGTGGCCGACATCCCCCCACGCGCATTCGTGATCGCCCATGTCGAACGTCACGACAGCGATCAAAAAGCCAATCGCAGCGGATACGAATGACGCGCAGTGTTGACAAAAGCGAGAACTCGCAGCTACGGCCCCGGGCGGCAAAGATTGAAGGGCTGAAAAAGCTCAAACGATATTGATCTTCAAACGGCGAAAGCCGATCTCCCGCAGTAAACACCCCAACTGACGCACCTACCTGACCCCGCGTCGCACAAGGGAAACGGCAATCCGCAGCGTCGCAACTCGGATTGCCGTTTCGGTCTTTATAAAGAAAGGATGAAGGATGAAGGATGAAGTAAAAGCATTCAAGACAGTGAAGCATTCTTTTCATCCTTCCGCCTTCATCCTTCATCCTTTCTTTTCTACGGTAACAGTCGCCAGTTGTTGGTGGGCTCGGGCGGAATCTGTTTGTGTCGCTCCACCCAGTCAATGATCAGCTCGCGTATCTCCTGACTGGAACGGTAGACGACCGGTGCGTCCCTGTACATGGTGTAGCCGCCGCCGCCGTTGACGCGGTAGTTGTTTGTCACGAGCCGCAGCTTTTGCGCCGGGTCGAGCGGCCTTCCCTTGAAGCGCAGGTTGATAATTCGTTCGCCCACGGGCTTCCTGATGTCCAGCTCGTAGGTGACGCCCTCGGCGATGTCGAAGTTGTAGCCGGGAATCTTCTCGTCCACCAGATCGGAGGCGGCTTTGCCTTGGGCGTACGGGAGAAAATACCGGGCGGAGTGTTCGAGCGCCTCCTTTAGCTGCCGGCCTGTGACCTCAAGCGTGACGAGCGTGTTCTCATAAATGTAGAGCCCTGCGATGTCGCGCACCGTGACTGGCCCACGCCCTATGCGCGCTTCCGGGTTGAAGCTTGCCGCCATCGAGACATCCGCTTTGCCCGCCTCCAGTTGCACGCGTTGAATCAGATCGAGGATGGCCGTATCACGAAAGCGCGACGAGGTCGCGCTCAATTCCGCGCTCGACTCGCCGATGAGTTTTCCGAGCCACGCCTGCGTCTCGCGGTCATACGGCTCGACGAGTTTCGCGATCTCGGCGTCGGTCTCCACCTTCTCGTCCACCGGAATCGTGCGCGAGCCCTTGGCGGCCACGCGCCAGCGCCCGGTCGCCTCGTCCTTTTCCAGATACATATCGACGCGCGTCACCAGATAGCCCCAGTAGGCGGGCTGCGCCAGCAACACGCCGTTGATCATAAGCGAGGGCATGTTGCGATGCGTGTGGCCCATCAGGATGGCATCAACGCCCGGCACTTGCTCGGCGATCTGTATGGCTTCGTTTTCGTTAGCGACCTGACCGGGAGTGGTCTCGCCCGTTCGCAGGTCTACGTCAAGGCCCATGTGCATGGCGACGATGACGACATCCACGCGCTCACGCTCGCGCAGCACCGTGACCCACCGTTTAGCCTCGCTCACGGGCTCGCGAAATTCCAGCCCGGCGTAGTTCGGCGCGTTCTCCCATGCGGGGATGCCGGGCGTCGTCAGGCCTAGTATGCCGACGCGCACGCCGCCGACCTCTTTGACGATGTACGGGTCGTAAGCCGTCTCTTCCGTCCCCTTTCTGTAGGTGTTGGCGGAGAGCCATGGGAACTTCGCCTCACTGCGCGCTTTGCCAAGGATCTGCAAGCCGAAGTTGTATTCGTGGTTGCCGACCGCCATCGCGTCGTACTTTAAGGCGTTCATCGCGAGCATCATCGGGTCGGGTGGCGCGTTGTTCTTCTTGTTGTGATAGTAGGCGAGGGGCGTGCCCTGAATCGTGTCGCCCGAATCGAGCAGCAGCAGGTTGGGGTTTTCGCGCCGCGCCTGCCTGATAATGGTCGCCACTTTAGCGAGCCCGCGCATGTCCGGCTTGTTGGTGTAGTAATCGAGCGGGAGAATGTTGCCGTGCAGGTCTGTCGTCGCCATGACGACGATGTGCGCGCGCGCAGGAGGCGCAGCACTGCCGCTTCCCGCCCACGCCTGAACGAGCAGAACCAGCATCATCGTCATCGCGGACGCCACGATGGTGCGATAAGAAGTCATAGCCTTCATGTTGCGATGTCTCCCGAAGCTTTAATGGCTGTTGCGAACTCAGGGGATAGTATAAACCTCGACGGCGCTTGCCCCGTTGATCGTCACCTCGAAAACTTTGCGATAGCGTGCGCGCAGCTCTTTGAGCTTCTCCTGATTCTCGAAGTAGGTGCGCCCGCGCTGCACTATGAAGTAAGCGTCGGGGGGCACGTCCGAGAGCTTGAAGGCGTGGTCGGAGAGGACGCGCGATTGCAAATCCGTGCGCCCGTATCTCTGCGAGTAGTAGCGCACGACTCCCGGCGTCTCGTGCGCGACCAGAGCGCCCTGCGGCGCGCTCTCCGCGACGTAACGTATCGCTTCGCGCAACCCGTCATCATAAAATTCGTCGTGAGGGAAATAGTAACCCGTCCGTCCGCCGCCGAGGGCATTGGTGTAGGCGGCGTAGTGCGGGCGGTTGGCGTAGGCCACGGCGGCGGGCCACGCGATGAAGATCAGCAGCGCCGCTATGCCGGAGGCTCTGAGGGCACGCTCCGCGCCGAGCCCGCTCAAGAGCGAAGCCAGCAGGCGCACCAGCACCATGATGCCCAGGGCGGCGATCATGTAGACGAAGGGCATGAGGCTCAGTGTATAGCGCAGCCACTTTGCGCCGAAGAGCGAGTAGGGCACGATCCAGAAGAGAAACATGAGGAGCGGAAAGGCGTGCGCGGGGTTTCTGAAGCGGCGAAAGCATTCCCACAGTCCGACGAGAAAAGCCGCGAGCACAGGCAGTGGAACCTTGATCGCCAGAAAGAGCGCGTAGAAATAGATGGGAGTGCCCCAGAAGGGCGTCGCCGAAGAGTTGTTACGGTAGAGCTGCTCGCCCATCAGGTAGCCCGTGTGCGTCAAAAGCTGTTCGCTCGTGTAAGCCTGTAAGTAGCTCCACGTCTGCGGCAGGAGCACGACGGGATTAGCCAGCAGAAAAACGACCGGGATGATGAGGTAAAAGATGCGCGGCGTATGACCGGAGGGCTCACCGGGCCTGCGCTCGCGCACCCTGTAATAATGGTGATAGAGCGCGTTGAGCCCGAAATAGTGGGGGAAGTATTTCGAGGCGAACATGAGCGCGAAGGACGCGCCGCTCAAGGCGTAGTTGCGCCGCTTGGTCTTCTCTTCGGTGGGCGCACCCTGCTTGGCGCGTATGTAAAAGTAGAAGGCGAAGAGCATGAAGAAGACGAGCAGGGTGTCTTCCTTGGCGATGCGGTTGTAGGTGATGGCGTTGATGCCGCCCGCCCAGAGCGCCGCACAGGCGAGGCCCACGGGGCGATCAAAAAGGGCGGAGGTCAGAAGAAAGAGGGGCACGACTGTCAGCGCGCCGAAAAGAATATTGGGAAAGCGTAGCGCCGCCTCGTCGCTCACCTGCGCGGCGTCCGGCAGGGCGTTCCATGCCCGCCCGGCGTGCATCGAGATGAAGATGAGCGCCTTCATCAACATCGGATGCTCGGCGTTGGGGCTGATGTCGCCGCGCTCGTAAGAGCGCACGGCTTCGAGCTTGTTGATCTCGTCCTCGGCGAAGCCGACGGCAGAGATACCGCTCGCGCGCAGGCCGAAGCCCAGCCCGACGAGCGCGGCGAGCAGGAGCGGAATCGTCCATTGGCCCACAATGGTGCGAGCGCGCAGCCCGGCTGCCGTATAAGCTTCCGCCTCGCGTCGGGCCGTTTCTATCTCAACAGAGCGTGACAAGTAACTCCTTCGATCAAAGAGAAAGGTCAGTACCGCGCGGCTTAAGCCGGGCGGGTCGTGGGCGTGGCTTGAGACCCGCCCGGCTCAAGCCGCGCGGTACTGACTGCATGACGACCTCGTATCCTCTCTTTTCTTCTATTCGCTCGCCGGAACAACCGGGGCTGCGGCTGCTATCTCCTGAGCGACCGCCGCGCGCGTCTCTTCCGTCACCTCGCGCAGCGAGAGCCCGCGACGCACGAGCAGCGCCACGCCGAGCGCCGTCCAGAAGATAATGCGCGCCTTGCGTATGATGGCGAGCGTCACGCCGGTGGCTTCGCCCAGTTTCAGCACCTTCGTGACCCAACTGGAGCCGGCCTCGTCCACACCCATACGCAGGGGGATGAACTTAAATACTACGTTGATGACGCGATTGACGGATTCGAGGACGAACGCCGAGAGCAGAAGCGCGCCCGCGCCGCCCTTGAACGTATCGCTGATGAACCAGAGGACGACGTAAACCTCTGCCACGCCCGAAAGGTGAAAGCAGGCTTCCAGAAGCAGTATCGGCAGAAAGCGCGAGCGGTTGCGCGTGTAAAAGCCGTAGACTCTCTCTTCCAGAGAGCGGACGCGCTCGCGCCGCGTCTCAAGCACCCGTCGCCCGACGCCTCGCCTGTAGAAGAACTCAAGCGTGCCGCTCAGGAATTTCCACTGCTTACGAATAAACAGGTAGGCCAGCGAGACGGCCACGATCACACCGACGAGAGCGCCAATGCTGATCATCCTTAAAGACCTACTCAGGTCGAAGCTAAAGAGCAGCGCCGCCATGCCGGAGAAGATGAAGAGCGCGACCGAGAGACTGTAGAAAAGATTTTCGACGGCGAGCGCGGAAAGTCCCGCCATGAGCGGCACGCGCTTACGCACCAGTGCGGCCTTCGCAGGCTCGGAGACAAAGATGCCCAAGGGCACTAGCGTGCCGATGGCGTCGCCGATCAGGTAAGCCCGGAGCGCATCGCGAAAACGTAGCTCGTGCGGCGCTTCAAAACATCGCGTCCATGCCAGAGCGCGCACCACGGGCCGAAACGCGCTGATGCAAAGCACCAAAAGAAACCCGACGCCGAGCCTGCGTATGCCGTCCGTAATCTCGCCGAGGCCCGCCGAGCGGACGAAATAGACGAAGAGCAGCGAGCCCAATAGGGCAAAGATAATGCCGAGCGGCGTAAATCTTTTTGCAGAGGTTTTGTTCTGAGCGCTCTGGTTCATGCTACAAGGTGTCGGGGCGTCCCTGGCGCTTTTGGCTCATCGCTTCTGAGCTGTTCGAGTAAGCAGCAAGATACGGTATCGTGCCGCCATTCTCAACCCCGCAATAGACGTGCCGAATAAGGCAGAGGGTAAAGGGTAAAAGGCAAAAGTGAAGCTGCACCCGAATTGATGATGCATATGTGAAGCAACGGGAACTCTTTTGAAGCAGCATTTAGCCGACAATAGTCGGAAGAAGGCGAAAAGCAATCAGCCGATAAGGTAAAAGCGAAGATATGCCCTGAAGGCTTCTCCATCTTTTCCTTTTGCCTTTTACCTTTTGCCTTGATTATGATGCTATATTCAAAACTTACAGCGGTTCTCCCTGAGCAAGACAAAGATGAGTCAAACATTAATGGAACAGCAGCCCGCGAGACCTCTGACCTCGCTCTCCGAGGATGAAGAGATGTTCAGAGCGAGCGTGCGCGAGTTTGCCGAAGGCGAATTGCGCCCGCGCGTCGAAGAGATGGACGAGCGCGGCAGCCTCGACCCGGCGCTCGTCAAGCAATGCTTCGAGCTGGGGTTGATGGGCATCGAAACGCCCGAAGAATACGGCGGCGCGGGCGCTGGCTTCTTCACGGCGATCATCGCGGTGGAGGAACTCTCGCGCGTTGACCCCTCGGTCGGAGTCTTCGTCGACGTGCAGAACACGCTCGTCAACAACGCCATCCTGCGCTGGGGCAATGACGAGCAGAAGAAGAAGTATCTGACGCGGCTCGCGGGCCAGAGCGTGGGCGCTTATGCTCTGAGCGAAGCGGGCTCTGGCTCTGACGCCTTCGCGCTTGCGACGCGCGCCGTAGAGGGCAGCGATCATTTTCTTCTCAACGGGCACAAGCTCTGGATCACGAACGGCAACGAGGCGGAAATCTTCATCGTCTTCGCCAACGCGAACCCGGAGGCGGGCTATCGCGGCATCACCGCCTTCATCGTCGAAAAAAGCTTCGAGGGCTTCGCGGTCGGCAAGAAGGAGAACAAGCTCGGCATACGGGCTTCCTCGACCACGGAGATTATTCTCGAAGACTGCCGCGTGCCGAAAGAGAATGTGCTGGGGGAAGTGGGCAAAGGTTATAAGACTTCCATCGAGACCTTGAACGAGGGACGCATAGGCATCGGCGCGCAGATGATAGGGATTGCTCGCGGCGCGCTCGGGGCTGCGCTTCGTTACACGGCGGAGCGCGAGCAGTTCGGCAAGGCGGTCAACGAATTTCAGGGCGTGCAGTTTCAACTGGCCGAGATGGCGACCGAGCTGGAAGCCGCGCGATTGATGGTCTATAACGCCGCGCGTTTGAAGGACGCGCACCAGCCGTTTGTCAAAGAGGCCGCGATGGCGAAGCTCTATTCGTCGCGCGTCGCCGAGCGCATCGCCTCGCGCGCCATAGAGCTGTACGGCGGCTACGGCTTTGTCAAAGACTACCCGGTCGAGAAATTCTGGCGCGACTCTAAGATCGGCGCGATCTACGAGGGCACTTCCAATATGCAGTTGCAGACGATTGCCAAGCTGCTCACGGGCGGCAATCAACCCTTCGTCGTCTGACGAAGGGAGAAGCGTAAAAGGAGCAGAGTTGATGGCAACGTCACGCATAGAAGCGTTCAGGCAGATGCTTGAGAGCGACCCCGAAAACAACATGGTGCGTTTCGGGCTCGCCAACGAATACCTGAAGGCAGAGCAGTACGAGGAAGCCATAAGAGCGCTCACGGATTATCTGCAACGCACAGACGACGAAGGCGCTGCTTACGGCATGCTCGCCCGAGCGCTTGAAAAGACGGGCCGCCGCGACGAAGCGCGGCAGGCTTACGAGCGAGGCATCGAAGCAGCACAAAGGCATAGTCATCCGTCGATGGCGGAAGACTATCGCATGACGCTGGCGAGCGATTATGAAGACTGAGAGCCAAGGCCAGAGAGATTTTGTATGGACGAGCTTATATTCCTGGTAGAGGATGCTCCCGAAGGAGGCTACACGGCGCGCGCCCTCGGTCAATCTATCTTTACCGAGGCAGATGATCTTGACAGCCTGCGCGAGCAAGTTCGTGATGCCGTGCGTTGTCACTTCGATGAAGGGCAAGCCCCGAGAGTAATTCGCCTTCACTTTGTGCGCGAAGAAGTGATCGCTACATGAAACTGCCGCGCGATATGTCGGGTGCTGATCTTGCCAAAGCATTAAAGATTCTCGGCTATCAGGTCACTCGCCAGACGGGCAGTCATATGCGTTTGACGACGACAGAGGGCGGTGAACATCATGTTACGATTCCACGTCACGACCCTTTGCGCGTTGGCACTCTTGCTGCCATTCTGGATGATGTGGCGGTTCACTTTCAACTCAGCCGCGCTGAGTTAATTGCGAAGCTTAAATGAACACCGATACCAAAGTATTGAAACTCGTTAGGAGAACAGACGCGATGAGCAGCGCAGTGACGGAAGCGCGCGAGCAGGGTGAGCTCGACCGCGAACAGATGATAGGCATTTACCGAACGATGTATTTGTCGCGGCGGCTCGACGACAAAGAGATTCAGCTCAAGGGACAAAATAAGATCTACTTTCAGATCAGCGGCGCGGGCCACGAGGCCATACTGGTCGCCGCCGGGATGGCTCTGAAGCCCGCCTACGACTGGTTCTATCCCTACTATCGTGATCGCGCGCTCTGCCTTCAACTGGGCATGACGCCGCTTGAGCAGCTTCTCTCGGCGGTCGGCGCAGAGGCCGACCCGAACTCGCACGGTCGCCAGATGCCATCGCACTGGGGACATAAGGGCCTGAACATCGTCTCGCAATCTTCGCCGACGGGGACGCAGGCGCTACAGGCTGTCGGCTGCGCCGAGGCGGGCCACCGCGTCAAGCTCATCACGGAGCTGCGCGAGCGCATCGATGGCTTTCACGACGACGAAGTGGTTTATGTTTCTCTGGGCGACGGCACGACGAGCGAGGGCGAGTTCTGGGAAGCGCTCAATACGGCGTGCAACCTGCGCCTCCCCGTGCTGTTTCTGGTGGAGGACAACGGCTACGCGATCAGCGTGCCCGTCGAGGTGCAGACCGCGGGCGGCGATATCTCGCGGCTCGTCTCCGGCTTCCCCGATCTGTACATACAGAAGTGTGACGGCACAGACCCGCTCGAATCCCTCGAAGTGATGCAGCGCGCGGTCGAGTACTGCCGCGCCGGTCGCGGCCCGTCTTTCGTTCATGCCAAGGTGATACGCCCCTACTCGCATTCGCTCTCCGACGACGAAAAGCTCTACCGTCCTGACGAAGAGAGGACTTCGGACGCCGAGCGCGATCCCGTCAAACGCTTCGGCGCGCTCCTCGTCGAAGAGAACATCCTGACGCAGGAAGAGCTGCAACGGCTCAAGGACGAGATTGATCTTGAAGTGAACGAAGCGACCGATCTGGCGCTCGCCAGCGCGCAGCCCGCGCCCGAGACAGCCACCGCGTTCGTCTATTCGCCTGACGTTGACCCGACCTCCGCGGCGTTCGATACGGAAGAGGGCACGGAGGTTTCCGGCAACGCGGGCACGATGGTCGATCTCATCAACCGCTGCCTGCATGAAGAGATGGCGCGCGACCCCTCCATCGTAGTCTTCGGCGAGGATGTCGCCGATTGCTCGCGCGAAGAGAATCTGGACAAGGTGAAGGGCAAGGGCGGCGTCTTTAAAGTCACGGCCAACCTGCAAAGAAAGTTCGGCGCGGCGCGCGTCTTCAACTCGCCGCTGGCGGAGGCCAATATCGTCGGGCGAGCCGTAGGCATGGCGACGCGCGGCCTCAAGCCTGTCGTCGAGATTCAATTCTTCGACTACATCTGGCCCGCCTATCACCAGATCAGAAACGAGCTGGCGCTCCTGCGCTGGCGCTCGGGCAACGAATGGAAAGCGCCGGTCGTCATGCGTGTTCCCGTCGGAGGCTACCTGAAGGGCGGCGCGATCTATCACTCGCAGTCGGGCGTCTCTATCTTCTCGCACATTCCAGGGCTGCGCGTCGTCTATCCTTCAAACGCGCTCGACGCCAACGGGCTGCTGCGCACGGCCATCCGCGCGGACGACCCCGTGCTGTTCCTTGAGCACAAGCATCTGTATCGTCAGGCTTACAACAAATCGCAGTACCCGCCGGACAATTTCATGATTCCCTTCGGCAAGGCAAAGCGCGTGCGCGAGGGCACGGACATCTCTGTCATCACCTACGGCGCGCTGGTTCAGCGCTCGCTCGTCGCCGCCAAGCAGGCCGAGCAGCAGGGCATCAGTGTCGAGATCATTGATCTACGCACGCTGGCTCCCTATGACTGGCAGGCGGTCACCGAGAGCGTGAAGAAGACCAGCCGCGTGATCGTCGCGCACGAAGACTCGCTCTCGTTCGGCTACGGCGCAGAGATAGCGGCGCGCATCTCGGATGAGCTGTTCGAGTACCTGGACGCGCCCGTCCGCCGCGTCGGAGCGCTCGATACCTTTGTCGGGTACGCGCCGCAACTCGAAGATGCCATCCTGCCGCAGGTCGACGACGTGCTGCGAGCGCTGACGGAACTGCACAGCTATTAAAAGAGACCGGAGGATTCGCAGGTGAGACCAAGAGGGCCGCGTCGCTCAATTGAGCGAC
>DASVWI010000003.1:0-189354 GCA_036389675.1 Pyrinomonadaceae bacterium | reverse complement strand
GCCCGGATACAGGACGGTCTTTGTGTTACATGACGTGGAGGGGCACGAGCACGAGGAGATCGCAAGGATGTTGGGGTGCAGCGTGGGCACTAGTAAATCGCAGTTGCACAAGGCTCGTATGAAATTAAGGGGGCTGCTCAGGCAACAGAATGTGACTGAATAGCTTCCAACAACGTCCGCCGAATTTAAAGTGGATTACCCCTAGTCCTCAGCCCGGCGGCAAACGACACAAGCAGAGAAAATTGCCGGTTGATTCCACTTCGCCGGCGATTGACCCGAAAGAGGCAGTCTCCCCAAGATTGCACGAAAGACCACGGAAAGGACGCGCGCGCCCGGTACTCTCCCAATAGAGACCAACAGAAACAGGCTCGCGCAGCTAGTTAGAGGTTACAAAGAAGATGAATTGCGAGAAGTGCCAGGACTTACTCAGCGACTTTCTCGACGGCGCGCTCAGCACGGAAGATAGCCGAAAGCTGAACACGCATCTGGAAGAATGTCTCTCCTGCGTCGGCGCACGTGATGATCTGGACTCGATTCTGAGCTTGTGTCGCGACTGTCGCGGCGAATACGAAGCTCCGCCGAACGAAAAAGCTCTGTGGCTGCGTATACGCAACATCATCGAGAGCGAGCAGGTCGCGGTCGCCGCTTCCAGCAGCACTGCCGTTACGGAGCGGCGCGACAGCTGGTGGGCGGGCTTGATGAATCGCAGTTGGGAGCTTTCCCTGCCGCAACTGTCCGCCGCCATCGCAGCCATCGCCATCGCCGTTTCACTGGCAACTGCTTTCAGCGTCCAACGCATGCAGAACTTCGGCACTCAGCCGGCAAGGCAAGACGAGTCCGCGAGCAACGCTCACAACTCTAAAGCGCCCGTGGCGATGCTCACCGTTGATGATCGCGTCAGGAATCGGCAGGTGGAGATAGATTTCTGGAACCAGCGCATCAAGCAGCAGATGCTGCGTTGGAGTCCGCAGACACGCCAGTCCTTCGAGCGTAACCTGGCCGTCATCAACCAGGCCGTCTCCGATTCGCGCAACCAGCTTATGGCAAACCCGCACGACGAAGTTTCGGAAGAGATGCTCAACTCTGCGCTCAATGAAAAGATGCAGCTTCTCAAAGAGTTCTCAGACCTCTGAGAGGTTGATTGAAAGATGCCCGAGGGGGCTCTCTGTGCCCCGGAGCGCGCTTCGCTCTACTCATTACAGAGCCACGCTCAGGCTACCGGTTATCTCCCTGGATGAACGAGGTTCGAGTCCGAAAGCAGTGAACAGTACAGAGATGAACATCGCCCAGCCCGACATGCGATATAAAAGGAGAAGGACGCGCGCACTCCTCGCCCTCGCCGTCTCTCTCTTCTCTTTATCCCTGGCCGTTGAGGCTTCCGCACAGAGAAGTTTTACTCGTAAGTATCCTGCCCGCCAGAACGTGCGCCTTGAGCTGTTCAATCGCTTCGGTCGGATCGAAGTGCTGGCCTGGAATCGCAACGAGATCAAGGTTAAGGCCAACATGGATTCGCCGGTCGCGCGTTTCAATCCGGCGCAGAGCGAAGACGCGCTGGTCATTGACGTGGTCGGCGACAATCGCGGGCGCGGCGAGATCGGCGACGTTAACTTTCAGATATGGGTTCCGTCCAGTTCGACCGTTGAGATCGTCACGCGGCGCGGCAATATCATCGTGCGCGACGTGAGCGGCAGTCGCGTGCGCGCGCGCTCCTTCGAGGGCGATATCGAGTTGACGGGGATTCGCTCGGCGACGGTGATGGCCGAGAACACCATGGGCAACATCACCTATGACGGCGAGCTGGCTTCGGGCGGCGAGTACGTATTCTCCTCAACACAGGGCGACATCAGCATCAGCATCCCTGCCAATTCGGCGTTTCGACTGGTCGCCACTGCGCCGATGACGCGCAGCATAGGGCTCGGCCCGTTCCCGAGCGGCGGGCTCAGTTTCATCGGAGAGGGCCGCAAGGTTGTCGGCAACGTCGGCGACGGAGCGGCAGCCTCGCTCACCGTCACGAACCTGCGCGGCAGCATAAAATTCTTCCGTCGCTAAACCCGTTTATGATCTTTCACGTTTGCGCGCGACGCCTCTCTCTGACCTCACGAATCAAAGAGAGGCGTCTTCTTCTTCTTTCAGCTTTCGACCTTTGACATGTGCCTGACCAAAAAAACTACAATCACGCGCCGCTCGGCTTCTGTCTCTCTGAACCTCCTGCGAGTCTGCGCCTGTATTCTCTTGTCAATCTCGGTCACGGGCGCGCAACAGAAGAATAAGAAGGGCACGGCTTCAACTGCTCCCGCTGCTGCTGTGGAGCCCAAACTCAAGCGCACGACCACTCGCCATGAAGTGCGACGCTTCGGTTACGGCAGCGCGCTGACCATCCTCGGCGCTCCCGCAGGCTCTATCACCATAGAAGCATGGTCGCGCAACGAAGTTGAGATCACAGCCGATATAGAGCTGCGCGCCGACACCGAGGAAGACCTCGCGCGCCTCTCCGAAATCAACGGCTTTCTGCTCGACGAGGATACCAACCACCTGCGCATTCTCACCACGGGAACCCACGACAAAGCGACCATGAAGCGCGTCGGCAAAGGCTTTCCGAAAAAGCTGCTCGGGCTGCCGTGGAAAATAGATTACCGCATCCGCGTGCCGGCCATCACAGACATAGAGATTGATGCCGGACGTGGTCCCATCGCGCTCAGCGGCGTCGAAGGAGCGATCCGTCTCACCGCGCTCGAAAGCGACTTGACGCTCAACCCTGCCGGCGGCCTGTTGACGGCGACTGTTGGGGCCGGCAAGGTCAACATCGCTCTAGCCGCACGCAACTGGCGCGGCGCTGGCGCGGACATACGCCTCGCCAAGGGCGATCTCACGCTGGAGCTTCCGGCGGGCTACAGCGGCGACATCAACGCCGACATCCTTCGCACAGGTCGCATCGAGAATAACTATTCCACGCTTGAGCCGTGCGAGCGCACCACCTTTACGCCGCGCTCAATCAAAGGACGCGCCGGGGCTGGTGGCCCTCAGCTTTCATTCACCGTCGGCGACGGCACGCTTCGCATCAATAAGGCGCTCGGCAACGACTGATAAGAAAGCAACGACAAGTGACAAGGGGCGAGTGATAAGCTGAGGATTCGTTCTTACTTGCCACTCGCCCCTTGTCACTTGCCACTGTTCTTTATATGCTGTGCGGGCTCTTTCACATCATCACCGGACTCTTAATCCCATGACCGTCAAATCAGACCGCTGGATTCGCCGCATGTCGGAGGAATCGCAACTCATTCAACCATTCAATTCGCAACTGGTGCGCGAAGTGGAGGGACGCCGCGTCATCTCTGCCGGCGCTTCCAGCTACGGCTACGACATGCGGCTGGCCGACGACGGCTTCCGCGTCTTCTCACCAATTCACGGGCGCGAGATCGACCCCAAACACTTCGACGAAGACTCCCTGATCGAGCCACCACTACGCACCGCGGACGATGGCTCCAAATACTACCTGATGCCGCCGCACTCCTATGCCCTCGGCGTAACGGTCGAGACCTTCCGCATGCCGCGCAACGTCACAGCCATCTGCATGGGGAAATCCACCTACGCCCGCGCCGGATTAATCGTCAACACCACTCCGCTGGAAGCAGGCTGGACGGGCCGCCTCGTCATAGAACTCGGCAACCTCGCAGACCTCCCCCTGCGCGTCTACGTCAACGAAGGCATAGGCCAGGTAATCTTCCTCGAATCCGATGAAGATTGCGATGTCTCCTACGAAGATCGCGGCGGCAAGTACCAGGGACAAACGGGACTGACCTATTCGCGTTTATAACAATGTCGGCTTTTGTGATTGGAAGCATAAGTTGGCCGTTTTGGACGCCTGATGCTTCCAATCACACACGGCCACCTGATGCTTCCAACTGCTCAGCACCTTAGTAATGATTATATGAGCAAGTAAACTATCTACTTGCCGATACCTATTTCGGATTTCACTTCCCGGAGAATTTGCTTGAATATGCTGTTCCGCCCAGGACCGACTTGATGCCGCTGAATGCTTTCCTTTACCCTTGCTTCAGAAACATACAACCCTGAAGCCAAAATACCTTTTACGGCCTTCCGGATAGTGTTGCGGAGTTTCTCAGACTTTTCTTTTTGAAGATTCCTGCGGTAATGCATGTAGCGTGAAGAAATGGCTTTTACTAACTCAGGATATTTTTGGCGAAAGAAGTCTCTGCTATGACCGAGACGCTTAGCTACACTGGAGAATGGTGGGGCTGGTTCTTCTGTAAGAGTTTCCTTTAGTTGTTCCTCAGTTAGGTCTTTAGCAAAAGGTTTATTGCGATTTTCCTTATAGGCCCGAGCGATATCAGTGCATAACTCAAAATAATGGCTATAGTAATAATATCCAGTATCCAGGCAACCTAAACGCCTGAGTACACTCTGCAAAGAGGGGGGCGGGTGTTCCCTGAGTGCTGATCTGAGAATTCTTTTAACAACCTTTGGGTGAGGATGCGTACCTTTTATATAGGTTTTATACCGTAAGCTTATTTGCTCACACAATGATGGAAAATGCCTCCTGAGTCTTGGAGGGTAGTAGCCTAAATGACGCCCTGTCGCTTCCATTGACGGGGGAGGGGTTTGCTGTAGTGCTGTGTGAAGGCCAGCTCCTACTTCTTCCCAAGGCACCATTAACCTCGGTGGCATATGCTTTTTGTATGATGTGGGATCGCAATTCTTAGGTAAGGTATCTCCTTCCTTTTCGCATAGAAGATCAACTGGCCTAATATTTAATTTGCTGCATAAATGACACAGCACCTCGAAGTACAGTTTTGTTTGTCCTGCTAACAACCGTCTAATTTTACCGCTCCATACATCCACAAGATCAGAAAATAAGTTGATACTGTGGCCTGCGCTTTTTTCGATAATGCCGATTAGGTTAATTAAGGAAAATTTGTTGTGTTGGTGGCGAGCTAATATTGGGAGCGTGAGATAGGAGTTCTCCTGCGAAATCCAGAATTAGGATCTGTCTAGTCAGTTCGGCTGAGTTTAAAGATCCCGAGCTAGAGGACTTAAATTTAAACTTACTCGCATTCTTAATGCCAAGCCATTCACGGCATTTTGAGCAGTAACCGGGACGATAATCTGTGGCAAGGAGTATTAGCTGGTTTCCGCAGTGTGGGCATAAATCACATAATAGCTCATGATGTTTATAGCAGATTGAAATAGCTGCAATTGACCAAATAAGAGGCTCATATGCATATCCCATTTCTGTTAGTTGTTCTTCATAACAAAAGGCACACCATGCGCGGCTCGTACGCAAAAGTTTTAGAGGAGAAAGCACCTGCCGCCATATTAAGAATGTAGAATAGCGTAGGTCTTGTCGCAGGGTTAATTGCTCAAATCCTGTTGCCGCAATCTCGGCAAGGCTTTCTGTGCCATTAATCGTATGTGCAGAGAATAAGGGGGATGACGAATAAAATATGCTATATTTCCCAACTGGGGCTAAAACTTCCTTACAAAGCAACTTGCGAGGTGAAACGCAATGTTCAGCAGCAAGACGAGCTATGTAACTGGTCAAGCTTTCTACTTCGACCGACCCTATTCCTATTGGGGTTAATTGAAAGAGACGACTGCGAGGAGGCAGGGGCGGGGGACTAACGTCCCACCGTGGATAAGGTTTTAATGAAAAAATTCTTCGCTTAACCTTGCTCGCCGTCATCCGACCTTTACCCCTACCTTGTCGCGTATAGGATTGCGAGCCCCCACTCTCCGCCTGCGTCCATTGGTTTTGATAGTAGCCGGATACTTGGAATCATTCGGAACAGAATTATCGTCACCAACTTCAATATGTTCATCTGAAAGCCCTAAGCTCTTTCGCAGAAGCAGTCGTTCTTCCTTGCTTTCTTCCAACTCTTTTTCACCTGCTATTATCTCTCGCATCATATTGGTGCATTGAGAAACTGAGAGTGCCCTTTGTTCCAAAAATTCAAACGGTAATGTAGGTCTGTTACTTTTTAGGGCGAGCGATAGAGAGCGATATAACCAGTCTTTAAGCACGCCGATGCAGCCAATAGTTCGCTCATAAAAATAGTCCCATCTAGCTACTAAGTCGGGTGTCTTGAGGAGAGGTAGATTCTGCTGGAAGGTATATAAAACATTAATGAACTCTTCTCTCTGTCCCTCATCTTCAGCATCGTAGCGGCCAAAATTGATGTATATGCTACGACGACTGAGTTGGCCGTTTAGATTCCGAAGTGGGATTAGTTCATAAGTCCCACAGAGCACATGCGTTACTTCTGATTTATCTGCGAGCGACTTGATGGTATTTAACTGGTCGAGCAACTTACGCCCGGAACTAATAATACCGAAGTGTTGAGCATCATCTATGAGAACAGCTAATGGGCGTCGGTGTTTTAATGTTTGTTCAGAGGCGAACCTCATTGGGCGAATCCCAAGTTTGTCATTAGAGATTAACTGCATATTGTTTCTGCCATTAACTGTAAACTTGGAATAAGGGTGTTCAAAATTCTCCATGTCTATTTTATGATCTACGAGTGGCTCTTCCATTGCTATCAATAAATCTTTGAAAAAACTTTTCCAGTCAAAATTGCCGTATGTAGGTGTACCAAGCTGCACTTTTACAGCAGGTATTCGTTCAGCGTCTTTATGCATTTCAGCAAGCGTCATTTCTGTAAGCTGTTTCTCGATGCGCTCCAATAAGGTAGTTTTACCCACTCCAGGTGGACCATAGATAAAAATAATTGAGCCTGGGTTTGAATCACGAATGGCACACAGGAGTTCTTCATATACTTTAATCAACTGTGGGTGCCCAACCGTAAATGCCTTGAATCCAGAAAGCCGCTCGTTTATCGGTTTTCTAAGCAAGCTGTTCACAAATTCATTCCGGGTACTAACAGACATCCTAGAACTCTCCATATGTTTCGAGGTCAGCATCTTTAGGATTATCTTTTGATGATGAGCGGGAGGTTGAATTATCATCTACTTTCGTTGCTCCATGTGCAGTAGTCTGACTCGCCGTACCGCCTGCGTGATCTTGCAAGCTACCATCTATTATCGTTAGCATATTTTGTGCTGCCCGATCAGCTAGCCTTTGCTGTAGCAGAACCTCTTCCCCCTCTACAGACTCCAAAAATCGAGCAAGCTTGATCGCTGTAACGTTAAATTGTCTTGAATGAAGTGTGTTTCTTCGACGGAGTTCATCTGTGGCTATCATTAACTCACGCTCTGAACGTCCACGAAAAGTTGCCCAATGTTCCGACAAGCACTCAGTCCACTTGCCACGAACGTAAGCGAAACTTGAGCCTGCATCGAATGGGTCGAAGCGCACGCTTACCTGTGTTCCTTCAACCTCGGGATGTCGAAAAGCATCTGACCAGTAATAGATTCGATTGATTTTGACTCCTCTTCCAGGTGAAACTTTAGCTGTCCCTTTTGCGGTTGTCGGAAGAGTAAAGATTCGGAATTCTTCGTTGTAAGGTATCAGGCGGTGGGCACGTTCTCCCACTTTAATTATTCCGCTGGTAAATGCATCGCGCGGAGATTGTCCTAGTGCCGGATGTTCTATAGTGTCATAAACTTCATAAGCCCAATAACGTAGATATATAAATATCTTTTCTAACGTCCATAGCGCGTTCCTCTTCGGATTATTATATTGAGTGATCTGGCGAACATTACGAGCAATCTGCGTGTTGCCCTGAAGATTATGAATAAATTGACTATTAGACGTACCGAAGAGTCTCTCGCTAATCGAGCCAAATCGGCTTTCCGAGGCGGGCCTAATCTTCTTTGTGCATTCGTAGCGAGCCAGTAATGTCTCGAAATATATACTGAAGAAATCCTTACCGCCATCTACAATGATTATTTGTGGGAATCTACCAAATCTCCTAACGCACTCCCGCATAATCATCATGCATGAGCGATAGCTTGGCGGATCATATGTCACATGTACCGCTACCCGGCGCGAGTATGCATCTGTTAAGAATGTTGCCCAAGCGCGGCCAAGTTTTCTTCCGGTCAATGAACAAAGGAGTTCGGCGTCGAGTTCCGTATGATCTATATGTGCTACGTGAAGAGGCCACTCACCATGTCTCGGCGTTGTGTGATTAATCTCCCAATAGAACTCTCTGTCTTTATATGCTGCCTTTGTTCCATGCCTCTTTGATGTTTGGTTATAACGAGGGCGACAGTTTATAGCTTTAACGAACGTTTTGTAGCTCGCAGGCAAAACACCTGATTGCTCGCATTTAAGCCTGTAAGAGCCATAGACGGAAGATTTCCTCTTCTGTTTAATGGTCTCATAGTCATTCTCTATAAACTCATAAATGAGAGCGTGAGTTGAAGAGGGTAACTTGTTTTTGGTATTGCCGCTTCGCGGAGATGGCAACAAGGCTGCATAGCCATTACCGTATATCTCTTGAAACCTTCGATATTGGAATAACCAGCGGCGTATGGTTCTATCAGAGACGTTTGATTTCGCGGGTAAACATTCTTGAGATAAGTAAGCCCGAACGATCTGAGATCGGTAATTAGCTTCTGCGAGTGCATGCTTGTCAGCTTGTAAAATGCGTCTTTCAACTTCTGGGTGGACGCTAGAAGTTGAAATTAGATTTAAACCGATAATTCGATCTTCTTGGACGAGTTTTACGAGTGTCGTTATAGGTATTTCTAATATTTCTTTATCTACGCTTATGAGTGAGACTTCTGTTTCACCTACATTTACTATAGTCCAGCCAATACTATTCCATTGCAGAGAAGTTCCTACTTTCAACTCAATGGAACGCGGAGCATCAAGCCGAGTTGGTGGCGGTAGCTGTAGAAGCTCTTCATACGCTATTGCCGTTTCTTGGTTAAGATAAACATGCGCCTTGTCTTGTTCGACTAGTAGAGAAGATCGGAGATTTATATATAGTTCCCTTGCAGCAATAAGTGTGAAGACCTCATCAGGCTTTGCAATCTTCTTTGTATTTTCAAACAAACTTTCCAAGGTGATTCCCGGTATCTCGTTAACTTTTGTGAGAACAGCGGTTCGTATTTCATTTGTAACTACAGGTACATTACTACGATAGAAATCTTCCAAGAATTCAAGGTTCCTTTGATATGTCCAATTGATTTCTTTAGATGATCGAATACGATAGTAAAGACCGAGATTCTTTGCGTATGATTCGCCTGGAAGACAACACCATCCGTTATTTACATCTTTGACATAGCGATTAGGACTACTTAAGGCTAGTCGAATAAGATCCTCTTCGGTTTTACATTCCTCCCAACCAGCCGAATTAACACGAATAACAAAGAAATCTGGAGTATGAAGGACACCTAGATGCCGCCCGTTAGCTGTTTTATAATCCAGTTTTATGGTTGAGGGCTGGTCATAATACTCAAGCACATCATCATCTTCTTCATAGGTTTTAATAAAGGCGAGTTCATTTTTATGGCTCTCGAATTGGATTGTTACGCTCATCTTTCGGCTTGGATATCGCCCAACAACATTGCCCTTTGAACTCTTCACTGCGCGGATGGGCTGCAAACTGCGAATTTGATTAACTATGGTAACGGCTTCATCTGACAAGCCGGCGCGCCTCCACCAATATTCAAACTCTTCATTGCTAAGCATAAGAGAAGTTCCTTTCAAAAGTTGTTTTGCTGTTAAGCTTTACCAACGATTCCCTTTGTAGACAGGCTTTATTACTGCCGTAAGCTTAAAGAGAAAAATTGCTTGACAAGGCGGGAAATAGTAATAGAATGCGAATAAGCATTCGGGGTACACAGAACCCGACTCGCCATAGGCAAGTTAAAAGAGTGGACCTGAAGCGAACGGCGACCAACCATTAGCGCTTCAGGTCATTTCTTTTGCTTCAAGGCCGAAGTTTGCTCCTTAAGCGTTTCCTCCATTGGTTTAAGGACAATAGCGAAAACTGCAAGCGTTTGCATCTGCTTGGGCAGTTTGCAGCACTACTGGATACATCATCTCTCTTACATTATTCTCCAATATAAAGCAAGGATAATTTTCGCTGTCGGCGGCTGTAAGTTGTTGATTATAAATATGGTACGCAGCGTACCATAGCGCGCAGGCTAGTATGAATATACTAGAAGATCGAGTTGTCTCTGGGCATAGATAGACCATGCTTCTGTTCGCGGAAAGCAAGGAAAATCAATGGACGAAATCATAGCGAGACCATCTCTAATTACCGCTAGCCAATTATTCTCCACTACTGATAGCTTTCTTAGTACCTTGCAGTATGCGGTAACGATAGCCTTCTTGACTCCCCACGGTTACACCTTTAGTTATGCGGCTAATCAATCTTTTTTCACCTAACCGCTTTAGGCATATCTGCACTTGCTTACGGCTGATCGAGCACTCCTCTGCAAGCTCACGCACACGCACTGGGGGCGTTACTGCCTCGCCTAGCGCGACTCGCGAGTGGAGTGCATACAGTACGAGCTTATCAGTCGGGAGTAGGCGATCTTTGGACTGCGATATTTCTACCTTGCGAGTATGGCGTGACTCTTTGCGCGTAGGTGTAACTGAGGCAATGTAGTGCTGGGCCAGCGCCTTTCTGTTTGCGTGTGACTGGGCTGTTGTCACGTGGGCGGACTCATTATTCAATTGAATACATATCGAGAGTCTCGATGCCTTACTTCTATCAGGAATGCCATGCAGCTTAATATTGAGGGTTGCCATTCTTCTCTTGATCTGTGGTAGGGCGTGCAAATTTCTACTGAAGGCGCGCAATTATCTTTTACGGCTTATTGCGGCTGTGGTATGCCGACTATGCGAAATGAATCGAAAAACCTTTGGCAGACGCGCAAGTCCACTCTCTCGTTCGGAGTGGTAGAACTACACGTGAGCGTATACTGGCGGCCGTAACGGATGACATAACGCTCAACCGAATGGAGCATTATGTTTCGGTCGCCTCTGCGGGGGAATATAATTTCAAGTTCGTAGATGTTGATGTGCAGTAGTTGTGACCGCAGCATAGTCGCCCCTCTCTCCTGCGTAGCGTGGTCAATCATCTCTCGGCTGAACCCAGGCGGAAACTGGTTCGCTTCTTGGTCTGTAGGCTCAAAGCCTGTGTCAACGTAGGAGAGCTGAAATATCATAGAAGCTTTTATCAAGATGTAGTTCCGCGATGTCCCGCTGGGCACTTCGTCATCGGCACGGCGCTCAGGCTTTGAAGGGAGCTGGATAACAAAGTCTTTGTCCGGGGAGAAAAATCTGTACCAATGCTCATTAGATGATCGTGTTGACGTTGCGCGCTGAGCGAGGGGGCGTTGCTTTCCATCTCTATTTTGCGCTGATGCAGTGTTGACAAGTAAAAAAGTAAAGATTAGAACTCGAACAAGGCTTGGAGTCATAGTTGGGCTCCCTTTCTTGAATAGCTAAAGATTAAAGCCGAATCGTGATAAGTAGTCACAGGTAACTGTTACTTTGTGTGCTCCGTTTCTTTGACAGTTAGTACGGCTTTCAATGTGCTATAAGGCTCGACAGCACAGATGATGTGCGCCGTCGGGATGCCCCATCAATACCGGCCCCCGGCGAATCCGAATTCTTGTGACATAGTAGGAACAATTGTTCCTATAATCAAGGGTGAAGTAAAGACACCAGACCCATCAGGAGGAAACTTCTGATGGGCAAGGGTAGAAGAGAAAGACCAGCATATTTAGGTGATAAGCTCGCCGAAATTCGCAGAAAGCTCGCGTTATCTCAGAATGGAATGCTTCGGTACTTAGGACTGAGCGATAAACTCACACGCGAGGAACTTTCAGCTTATGAGCGTGGGGTACGTGAGCCAACACTATTAACGCTGCTGAAGTATGCACAAGCGGCGGGCGTTTATGTCGATGTGTTGATTGACGACGGCGTATCTTTACCGGATGAAATTCCGTCTACGACAAAGCATGAAGGTATTGGGAGAAGTTCGACCATAAAAAGGAAGAATAAATATTGATATCCTGAATTATTATGTGGAGCTATAACCTGTGCAATGCAAATCTAAACAAAATCCTCCCTGAACTCCTGCGCCGCAATATTTAATCTCCCAGATTTTGGAAACTGATATATCCGTCATGCCTATTTCCCAGTTGAACCTTTATGGGTCCTTATTCGCTACATAGGGGTGCTCAAATTTAGCCACTTCAAGGTGGGTGTCGCAAACCCTGAACTCAAGGAATTGCGCCCAAGACCATCTACGAACATTGACAGAAGTAGTCTCTTGTCTTTCTTCTTCGGTGGTTTGGCGGTAAAGCACCTTGGTAGCGTCGTTATTACAACCGGGCCATTGACACTTAACTACCTTCTTCTTTCTTTTCTTCTTTCGTTTAGAGCTGCTAAAGAAAAGGGAGGTTTGGTCTAATCGTATCCCAAGATGTCGTTTCAAGAATCATCCTGGCATGGGAAAAGGCAATTTGGACGGCGGAGGCCGCGAGTCGCGCAGCATCCCAGACACCCGCAGTTCTTAAGTTCTCATATCTCTTAGTTGCTAAATTGAATCCTACTTCGGTTTGATCCTTCGCATTGCTTTGCAGTTCTTCGATTGTCTCTCTGCCTGTCTGAAGGAGGCATCGTATTGGTTCTTCCAAAGCTCGCTGAACAGCCTTAATTCCTATCTTTTCTCCTTCGCTGAGGGATTTAAGATTCAGGTCGCGTTCGAGCGATTGTCGGGCATTGTAGTAAGTGAGTCCGCCACCTAAAACGTATCCCTGTGCTAACGCCCAATGTACCGAACTCATGGCAGTTTGGATGTTATACCTGTTATCAAGCAAAGCGTCCCGCGTTGCTCCGCCAGCTTTTATGACAGCCGTATTTCCTATCAAATTGGCTAGACGGTTTTGAAGCTTGCTTCGCTCGTTAGAAACGGTTTGCTCAATTTGTGCGCGAAGGTGAGCAAGCCTAATCGCAATACGCTCCTCATTACCTGCCCCAGGAGTAATCTGGGTTTTGTCTTTCTCGACAACAACCCTTTCTGCTACACCAAGATCAGACAGGTCTGCATCTTCTAGTTTCTTACCATACTCCGCACCCAACACCTGCCCGCCAGTAATAGCCGCAATATCTTTAAGCCAACTTCGCCTATCGTCTTTACTTCCAGGAGCCTTAACAGCAACAGACGTTAGCTTATTTTTGTTGCGTAGTAGGGTAGTAATTGCTACATCATCTATATCTTCTGCCAGAATAAGAACCGATTTCTCTGCCTCAACAATTTTTCCAAGTAACTCATAATAAGCGTTGGTCGCAGAAATCCTTCCTTCATGCAGGAGGATGTAGCAGTCGTTGAGGACGCAATGCCCTGTTTCTGGATCATTGGCGAAATCTTCTGACCAATACCCTCGGTCGAATCTAATTCCTTCCTGAATTTCAACTGAGGAAACGGCTGGGGCGACATCATCCTCAACCATCAAGATGCCTTCAGACTTAACTCTCTCAAAAGCTTCGGTCACGAGTTTAGCTGCGGCTGTTCTGCTTGCGGTTTTAGCAACATTAAATACCTCGTCCCTATTTAGCGGCTTCCGGTGTTTATTAATGTAACCAACCGTCTTTTCTACCGCTCGCTCCATTCCATCTAATACATCGTCAAGCGGTTCATTTGTCTCAATAACGTCATAAGCACCGTTGACCATTTCATAGCACAAGAGGAGCGCAGTTTTAGCCCCGTCTCCCATTTGCTGGCGGATCTCCTCGGCAGTCTTACTTAGCAGGTCAATCCCTTCCCGACTATGAAGGTCTCTGTTAGTAATATTGTCAGCAATAGTAAGACCGTTCCTGGTTAGCATCCTTTCCCTATCTCTCATTCCGATATACGCAGTACGGCCACCTCTAGGCCCAATCGTAGAAGCGGCTTTATCTCGTAGAGACTTCGCGCCTTCTAGGACCAGAAGCGGGGCGGACAGTTGGTTAAGGTCTCTTGGAGGAAGAAGGAAAATACTTTCTAGGGCGGTTTCGAGTGCGCCTTGCAGATTATCCCTCACCTGCTTTCTTATTCTCTGGCCTTCAGTATTCTTCTCAAGGTCTTTTTCGCCAAGTGCGTAAGGTATGGTTCTCCGGCCCAGCAAATCGAAGGGTAAATCTTCGATACGACCGAAGGCTGTATTAGCGATTAGAACCAGCCTTTCGTCTCCTAGAACTTTTAGAGCATAACCAAGTTCTACCAAGACGTTTGGGTTGGGTAATGCCTTACGGTCTTTTGCGATTTTCGCAGCAGTCCTCCTGATGATAGTTACATCAGCCACAAATATTGATGCCGCATCAATCTTGGTAAAGATAGTGTCGGAAATCTTAGGAGCGCCAGTAACGTTCCGGGTGTCGCTATCGAGAACCGCCTCAACGGTAATAGATTCTTTTGCGTTGATTGCCTTTATGGCCTTAGTCAGCACAGTTTGAATAAAGTTCCTGTTGGCTTTGGGCGGGCTGTCGGATTGCCAAGAGTAAAATACTGTCTGTTTAGGTTTAGCCATAGGTCAAAATAGGAAGTTGTATTAGAGGTCTCAGCAGAGACGCAACACGAGTCTGAATGGCGCTATTATCAAAGATCTTCATCAAGTAGGACGCCTAAGTCCCTCCGTAAACACCGACGGAACTGATTTCTTGCACTCCATATTTTCTCTACTTGCTCATCTGTATATTCATCTTTTAGACCCGGCTGCTTATTGAGAGCGTTCTTTAGTGCGTAGAATGCTCGCATTGATCGCCTCGATAAGACGAGTGCCGCTTTGCTATTGCTCCACTCTAGTAGTCGCTTACGAATTGCCATCAACTCATCTCTTTTGTTTATTTTCATTGGCGTCTTACGACGCAAGATGAGTTGCGTGATCTCGAACGCTTCAGGGTATACCTCTAAGCGTATCTCATACAGTTTTTCGACAAATTTGTGTCTGATCTCCCTCTCAAGCCGCCTTCTGTTCGCTGCATTAGTAAATAGTGTCGCGCCCGAGCCAATCGCAGAAACAACCAGAGAAACACTCCCTGCTATAAGAGCGACGATGATTATGTCTGATATTTCTGTATTCGATAGCAAAATATTCAAAGTATACAACGTTGGAATTAAGCCTTCGCGCAGGTATCATTGAGCCAAGCGAGTTCCCGCTGAGAGGTTGACCAACCTATAACCAGCTCGAATAGCTCATTACTGCACAGTTTGCCGCTCAGTATTAAACGAGTCCCCAACTAACGACGCGCCAAACACCTTCTGGCTTTCCTCGCACAACTGGATCCCCCTTCGAGTCTTCATTCATAAGCCGCACAACAACAGTACGCTCGACAGGTATTCCTTCGTCCTCGTACCATAATTTTGCCTCAATGTTAGTAATAGCCGCTGCCTCATCTTTAATTTCCAGAAACTCAAAGCGCCTCAAAGGTTTTAAGGCATATATTTCCCTGACTTGCCCGGCTAACCTGCTGATTGGGATTTTAAACATAACCGTAATACACTGAGCCATATGACCATAGTTGCCAGCTTTCCAGAGGCTAAAAAATTCTGCGAGTTTTTGCTCCGGGGTATTCTCAGTAAACGCATCGGGATCACCCATTCTCGGCGCATCCACGCCAAGTCGCACAGTACGGGCTTTCCAAGCTTCTAACCTAGCCTTATCTTCTTGATTCTCCCGAAGCTGCTTTGCAATGTTACCCCATGTTCGTTCAGGTTTTTCAGGCGGAGCTACAAGCAGCCGTTGCTCTGCTCTTATGGCCCAATCGCGGGTAGCAAACAGAGCCGCCCATGCCTTTGCTGCGACCACCTTATTGTCGTAGCCCAAATCCATACCGTGAATGATGCCATTCCGATAGGGGATTGTAATTGGCTCAGTTGTTGTCTTATAACGCCCCCTCCGAAATATTTCGACTAAAACATTTAATCCCTTATCGTGTGCGGCAATTGAGTCCCATGCCTGTAAATCTACTTCGTCGGCAAAAAAGCCTCGACGCTTCTCATGCAATTCATTAACCAACCCATCTAAGAGAGCGAGAACGACAGGAACACAAGCGTGATATCGCTCCTCCCGATAATCAGCGAGCGCCTTTTCTGCGAGTGACATTCTTGGACGGAATGCTTTCACGACATGCATTGTTCGTAGCAGCCATTCTACTGTCTCAGCATTATAGTAGTTGACTAGATCCTCTTCCGCCCCATCTATAGCGCCATCTTCTGCTTTCTTGATGGCGGCTTTGGCAACTTCCAAGTTCATTAGGTCATAAATGATCCAGCCACGTTCTGCGAAAAGATCATTAAAGCGGTCAGGCACAGCCGCCAACTCCTCCGCAAGGTGTTCAAGATTCTCGACATCAGCTAATGCCTCTTTAATTTGACTAACATCAACTTTGAAGAGACGCAACGCCGGTCCAGCTAGGCGTAAGATTTTCTTAACCCTTTTAATGTTCTTCGCATCATCAAGAGTTTTCTTGATGTGAGGAATGTCACGTATAGGAGAATCGCTCATTTAAACCCTACTTTTTATGGTACTAAAAGATGGTTGATAGCTGTTCGATGGCAAATATTTCACGCATATCAACCACCACCGCCAATAGTCACCAGCTCTAGGAATTCCAAGAAGAGCCTTCACCCTACCCTAATAAAGAGTGAAGGGAACTCTTAACTTGAGAAACCTTTTGTCAGATGTATCAGGAGCGAGGGAATGTCACTGGCGACCAGAGTATGATACTTCTGAGACTATATAAATGTTACCATAGAAGGCACATTGCCCCAAGAATGAAACATAATTTTAAGGAAGAAAACCAAAACCTTACTTCTTGTGTTTTTCAATGAAGGATTTCTACCGGACTTTACTGTTAAATAGTTAAGACTAAACTTCTTGAGGTCTTGGATAAGAACGTTTATGCCACCTTCTAGACAGTTTTCGATGAGAAATAAAATTGTTACTCTCCGCTTGGACCTAACCATACCGGCCGTGTTGAAATCAGAGATGCGTATAGAAAACGGGTGAGTATTTTAATATCGCTATAATGATTACACTATGAGTGGTCTAACAGAAATTGTAAGAGCCTTCTGTTTATCGCTGCCTACCCATACTAACCAAGAGGCGGAACGTCTCCTTAAAGGAGTGCATGGGCGCGGCGAGTTCGGCCCCCGCTTAGTCCGTTGGCTGGAACAAAGTCAAAGCGTGTTCCCAGAGACAGTACGTATTGAATATCCAGAAAGCCTTAGTGATCGGGGCGTTGACGTTTACCTTGAAGGGCAATTATCACAATCAGCAATTGGGTTTCAAATTAAATCAGATCGGGATGTTCAGTCCGAAGACTTTCTGCAAAGACTCAAAGCCCAAATCACAGACGCTCGTGCTTATCCCAAGCTAGAAATCTATATCATTGTTCTAGCTTGCAGACCTGAGCGCTTTATGCGCCTGCAGCAGGTGCTAACGGAAGAATTACAGCACTGGCAATCAGGTAGACCGCAAATTCTAACTCTACCGCCCGGACGTGCGGCGTCGTTATGGCAGAGGTGTGATACGCCCTTAGTAGATAATGATAGAGAAGTGTTGCTGCGAGATCGCACTTGGCAGCGATTCTTCATTGATGCAGGTGCTCCATTACGTGAAGGTGAGTTTCTACAAGCAGGGCATAAGCTGTCCCCTGAGGAGCGTTTCCTCCCTCCAAACAACTTGGCTGAGATCAAAACCTCTCTACTCGACAATCCTCTTACAGTAATAGCAGGCCCGCCTACTATTGGTAAGACGTTCACTGCTGTACGCCTCTTATGGAATCACTATAGAGCAGGTAAGCCTGTCGAGTGGATAGAGCCGTTAGGTATTGGAACCTCTACTACCATCATTCCACCAGTCGAGCCTACGTTAGGGATGCAGGAGCGCACCCGCCAACTTGCACAACGCCTTGGACTGCGTCCGCCAATTCCTCCGCAGAATCGCTGGGAGTTCATCGCAGCACGGATTCAGTCTGATTCGTTGGTGCTTATCGAAGACCCATTTGGGATGACTGACGCTGACTATGCATATAGTCTTCATACCTATGATTTCTTCGACCTCAACGGCTGCATCGAGGCTATCTGTGAAGGCGGTAGGCAGTCCAATTGCCGTTTGCTTATCACTACACGGCATGGGTTATTAGAGCGCTGGTTAACCGAACGTCATGCGGGAGAAGGAAAGCGCGCCATTCCTGAACAGATGAATATCATCCACTTAACGCCAGACAACTACCGATCATACACATTTAAGGATGATCCACCTCTCGCTCAATTTGCTGCGAAATTACTGGGAGCCTCTGGAAAGATTACAGGGGAAGACCTTCAACCCATTGCTCAGCTCATTGGGAGCAGAACCCAAACACCACAAGAAATCCAGTTCGTCGTAGGAGAGTTGCCGCCATCACCCTCAATGTCTGATGTGGAACAAGCGCTTCAACACGTCAGACTGGGTGCTGTGGAGCGTATCAAACGGTATTGCCGTGCATCTACGGACGCGGAACGACTCTTTATCTACATGCTTATGACAACATTAGAAGGCGAAGAGCATAATGACTTCGCCGCCATTTATAAAATCCTACACAAAGCCCTGAGACTTCCCGGTAATGCCAAAACAGATGATTACGCAGCACGAAGTAAATATTGGCCGTTATTCTACCAAATTGAATATAAGGAAAGAATGAAGCCGAATTTTTTCAAAAGGGGAATACATCTAAAAGCATCGCATCCCTCGATAGCTGAAGCGGCGCGAACAGAAATCAGAGAGAATGGGCATAATTTCTTAGACAGTCTAGCAGTTGCGATCAAACGGTTAGCAAATCAGAAGCATACTCTTCATCTGCGACAGATGATCGCTCAGCATCTACTGCGCGAACATCAACACTTAACTGAGAATTCAATTCAGATTGTGACTGATGCTTTGCCGAGCATCATTGAACCTAGCTACAACTATTTCCGCCGTAGTCCACTAGGACTATCCTCAGTAAGTGGGAAGAGCTACCTGAGAATATTCGCATCTCCTTCTTCGAAACAGTACGCAATGGAACAGCGCGTCTAGCTGCTGAAGTGTGTGAAATGTTCGTGTATTACCCACTCCCAGCAACAGACTTGTGGCGCTTCTATGATCTTCTCATAGCGCAAAAACCTCACATGGGTGTAAACGAAATAACCGCTATCCGACATCCATGGGAATATTTCATGGGACATATCAACGAAGCACCTCAAACACTGCTGGAATTCTGTGACCGCTTGGCAGAAAAAGACCCTAGTGGTTTCTCTTATGTTATGGGTAAGTTAGCCAGCAGTCATTGGGACACATTTGCACCAGCATGGAAAACAGCAATCCTAAGTGACCAAGCTGTTATCAGTAAGTGGAAGCCCGCTACAGCGGCACTCAATCAGATTTTCTATGGACTCTATTCAGGTGAAAACGAAAAATGTCCCACTCAATTGCTAGAACAACTTGGCGACAACCTTACGAACCAAAACAAACACTTCCGAGCATTGGCTGGGGCTTGGGCGCTTATTTACTGGGAACGTCTGCCGGAAGAATTCCATCAGAAGTTAAGAATACTTTTCAGAAATGAGATGGAGGCAGAGGTATTGCATGAAATACTGGCAGAAGGTATGGGCGACGAGGGCGACGCCCACGACATTGAATTGGCGTCCATTGCTGTTGAGCGTAGTAATAATATAATGGCAGCCTGGCTGTTAGATATCTTCGCTTGGAGGCTTGAAACGTTCTCGCGCAAAACAGCCAACGAGTCAAACCCACAGCTAAAAGAACTTATCGAAAAATGTAAAAACAAGGCAGGTGATTATGCCAGAGCTGTCCTGCTGCAAGGTAAAGCCAGTGTTCTTGCGTCTGGTGAGCCAGATGTTGTGAAATTGGCTTATATTTGGAAAACAGTAACGGGTTTATCATCAAAGAAAATCAATCTTGAGGAATGTAACCGAATAATTGAGTTTACTAAGGAATTAAAAGAAGGTCACACACAATATGCCTATTACATCCTAGCTTATCAGGAGCAAGAGTTGCCCGAAATACTTCAGCGATTTATTCAAGAAGCAGAGCAAAACGGCGACGAGGAAACACGGGAGACAATCCGCGAGGCTAGACAAAGTGATGCCGAAGGGCGTAAACCAAACGGGCGTAGCATTCCTACCTTCCCAATTTATAGTTTCGGTCCAACACTAACCTAAATATTAAATTCGGCGGGGAAGAATCGGAAAACTTTATCCTCGCGGGATCCTATGATGTATCTTCGGCTAGCTGGTGTTTCTAACCTGCACTTTCGCTAAACGTGCTTAAATTATCGAAACTGTCTGAGACGGGACAATCAATTGTCTTACAATCTTTCATCTCCCAATGGACTTCTGGAACCTTGCAAGCTAGACGACCTTGGCAGCTGGTTCAGGAAGGAGCTCACTCAGATTCCGAGTGAATCGGAACACGCTATTCTCCAGGATGTGGAGGTAGATTTAAGCGACTTTGTGCGGTGGGCCGAGGAGGCAGTGCTACTCTGGCCCGGTTGTGATCGCGTTCCAGAGCCCGGCAACAAGCGGAAGTATTTCTCTTAACCGAATCACATACGCAACATGGCGCGGGCAGCAGGTATGCCACTCGACACGAGGGCGAATGGCCCTGCTATTGCGTCCTTTTTGCTCGCAGGAGGTCAGCGACCGAAACGGTTCGGTAGCACCAATGCATGGTCAATCCATCACCTTTACTCTGGGAAATTCCCGTATCACGCTCGGCAAAGCACCATGCACGCGGCAAAGGACTGCAACCATTTCACTCAAAGTGCGGGCCTTATCGCAACTCATCCCGTCGCGGATGCGCTCTCTGACGAATATCCGTTTTTTGCTTGGTTGCTACGCGCAAAGGCATATCTTCGGTTCGGCTATGACCCAGATCGCGCGTTCTGCTTGCAGATAGATGAGTTTGGGTTCGCGATAGGTCGGCAATGTAGAATAGTCGTCGCAGATATTGTGGCTTGAATGAGACACTAAACCGTATTGTCCCGTTCATCAATATAGCACACCACGGAACATTAGAATTTCCACAGGGTAGGGGAATCAGAAATTTAACTATAATGTCCCATTGGTTAACTTTGCAGCTATATCAGAAATTAGCATTGACGTAATAATTACACTTCTTATAGCATTCCATACTCTTAACCTATAAGGCTGGCCTCGCTTGAGCCTAGCTTTCCGCTCACCTGACCAACCTAATCAGTTCAACGTTACAAACCTCCTCGCTAGGGTTACATCTTCTGTCTTTCCGGGGGGAACTACTCTTGCCAGATAGACCTGCGATACCTGCGGACATAACACGGGAAATCCTCATAGAGGCTGGGCACCGCTGTGCTGTCTGTGGCGCGGGCTGCCCCTTAGAGCGAGCACACATTGTCCCTTGGCATAAATCGAGAGAGCATAAAGCAGAAGATTTAATTTGCCTGTGTGCAACTTGTCATGAGCGCGCTGATCTAGAAAATTGGGGAGAAAAAACTCTAAGAGAATATAAACAGAATCCTTGGATACTCCGGCAATACAAAAGTGAGGAGGCTGTTAGCACAAAGAGCAAGATTGAAATAACCCTTGCCGTCGAACTCTCAGATTTCGATGAAAGAGATCAGAGGTTATTCCAATATGCCATCGCTGCATTTTTAAATGTTGCGCCAAGTAGTGTTCGTATTGTTTCTGTAGAAGAGAGTAATAGCATAAAAGTCATTCTTGAAGTTCAATCCGAAAGCGCAGAAAAACTCGTAGAAGCGGCTCAAAGGGATAATCTAGAGTTGAAAGCGTACCTTCATCCGTTTGGTCTTCTTGGCTTAGGTAGGGTTAGCAGAATCCGAGAAGGGCGTGAAGTTATTAAGGAGCCATCTAAAGCCATTATGGCTGAACCTCCCAGAACCAAAATAGGAATTATGGTAAATCCGTTCAGAGCGCCCGCGAAACAGTTTGTGCGCAGGAGTCCGGCAACAATGCTCGGTATAGGCATGACTTTATCCCTTGTTGATTTCGTAACGCTTTACGCCGCTGCATCAAGAGATGGCGTGCTTTATATAAGCCAAGGCATAGGTCTATTCAGTCATTACGGACTTTCCTCGACGTTGCTCGGTAATGCTATCTCTTTGTACGCGGCTAAGAAATGCTATGAGGCTGTCCGTTCAATGAGAGATAGTAAGGCCGTTGTCGATAATGGGGTTATTGAAGAGCCATTGAAGAAACTTACGACCATGATCGAGCTGCGCGGAAAATATCAGTTCATCCTGCACTTCCTCGTTACACTCGGCACCCTGTTCTGGGTGTCAAACTTCGCTGCCTATGTCGTCGGTGACCCTGTAGCTAAATGGGGTCTTGTATTCGACTCGCTAGAACATCCATGGAGCTTTGCGGCCAGCAGGCTTCACAACTTCTATACGTGGATAATCATTATGCCATTTGTAGTACACGTAATGATATGTTCGTCAATCCAGTTGAGAAAGGCTATGGCGGTAGCCTCGAACGAAGGCATTCTTACATATGATTTGCTAAATCCTGATCAGCGGGGCGGATTTGTGTTTGTTGATAAAGCGCACTTTGTATTCAACGTCGTCGTCGCACTCGCATTCATCCAAATTGCGATGAACATCGAAACATTTGCGACAAGGGACTTTGCCTATGTTTTAAACTACATTGTCCTTATCATAATGTTATCTCTGATATACAGAATGTTTGTAAGCAACATCTATCCGACTATTAAAAGGCTGAGATTTGATGCACTCAATAAAGTAAAGGACAATGTCTATAAGGACGATAAGTTGAGCTTTGAAATATTAAAATACTGTTATGAGCGAAGAACACGCACATCTTTAATCGTGGATTTCGTTATCAAGGCAGCTCCTATTGTGATTTCAGTTGTCATAAATCTCTGGCCCGTCATAGTAAAATTATTCACCAGAGATTGAAGATATAAATCATGCGGTCGATAACATATGTCAGCCTAGCTTAAGCTGTCGCTTTCATGCCTTGATCAAACGGCGTCTGAGCGTTATCGGTTGACAAAGTGAGATTTTCAAACAGATTGATGTCGTTTGTTAATAGAACTGTCGGCAAGCTGATGCTTCCAATTGCCTCTGGCAAACTTATGGTTCCAATTTGCTTTCAGGAATATTATTACTATTACATGCTGGTAGGGATGAGACTAGTATCGAGAGTGCTGAAACTACCTGGTTTTAGCTGGGTGAAGCAACTAAGTCCTGATCAACTCATAAGAATGCGAGAATCAGGCGTCACAACGCTACTAATGGACGCAATCAGGCGGCACCATCAGCGTCGCAGATATGCGTCAATAGTGCAGTTTGAAGAAGTTGCTCAGGATGTGATGGAGGATTTGCGTCAAGAGGTTCTGGAGTTTAATAAGTATGTACAACTGGATAAGAAGAGGATAAATTGCCAGTTGGCCCACACATCGATCTCTTTTTCAGTCACCGTCGCGTTAGCAATAGTCTCAGTCGCGCTGCCGCCAGTCGCCGCAATAACAATTCCTGCCGCCCTTATATCTGTGATTATAGGCAGTTCAAGTGCCAAAGATATCCTGACGCATTTTATCCAAGGCCGAAGACAAATAGATGCTCTACGACATCGCCCGGCTGCTGTACTCGCGAGGTACATGCCTAGCATCAGTTCACATCATGAATAAGAAATACGAATGTTGTACGGATTATTCTGTAGATAAGAAAGGAAGGAAGAAGTGCCAAGTAAGAGCAAAAAGCAAGGTGGCTCTAAATCGGGTAAGGCAAGTAAAAGCGATATAGGCAAGGATTCCGTTGAAAAGGGTCGGAGGTTTGAAGACGCGGTTGCAGACTTATATCGACTACTTGGGGCTGACGTAATTCAAGGAGTCATGATTTGCCAGAAAAAAGTAGATGTTCTCGCAACCTTTCGTCTTCCAGGTGGATCCTCGGTTCACCGGGTAATCATAGAATGTAAAAATGAGAGAAAAGTCGTCGCTCAAAATCAGCGTGTCATGGAATTTACAGGCTTGTTGGACACGGCCAGAAAAACTGGGGAGGCTGACTCGGCCGAGATAATTACACAAGTTCCCTGGAGCGATGCGGCTAAAGGCTTCGCACTACAGGCCGGAATTAACATCCTTACTTACTCGCAAAAACTGTCACAGCTTATTGACTTTACTGATTATTTATCCGACTTAATTAATCGGTTTGATAAAGCCGATCCTAACAGGCCATCTGACCCCCCTCTCGCGACTTATTATGTCGGTCTGAGCGCAGAACATAATGTGAATGGTAAGACCGACCATATTCAAAAGGTTAATGACTATATTCGTCAGTGGCTTGTAAAAAATAGTAATAGGCAGCACTTGGCAATACTTGGTGGATATGGCGCTGGCAAGTCTTCTTTATGTCTGAAACTTGCCCATGATCTGGCAGTCGCGCATCGTAAAAACTCTCATGCCTCCAGAATACCGATTCTTATAAGCCTACGTGACTTTACTAAAACATTAAAAATTGAAGCCTTGATTGCGTCCTTTTTAGATGAGGAGTGCGGAGTCGCGAATCCGAAGTTTAAATTATTTAAAGCAATGAATGATGCCGGCGCATTTTTAATCATCTTCGATGGTTTTGATGAAATGGCGGTCAGAGTGGATACCGATACCCTTGAAGCAAATCTACAGGAGATTGAAAAATTAGCTACGGCACCAGCAAGCAAGGTCATCCTAACGAGTAGACCTGAGTATTTTATAAGCAGCGAAGAAGAAGGGAGGACCTTCACCCCTAGTCTGGCTATCATTAAAACACGTGAAGCGGAGTATGAGCCAATCAAGTTATTACCGTGGGAAGAAAAGCAAATTGAAGAGTTCTTAAAGAAAAGAGTGCCTTTAATCAAAGAAGCTACAGAGACCTGGACTTATTACAAAAATCATATTTTGGGGCTTCCCGATTTACACGACCTTTCCCAACGGCCTGTTCTTCTTGAGATGATAGTAAAGACCTTACCCGAGTTGATAAAGAATGACACCAGTATCACCCTAAATAACTTGTATGAACTATATCTTTCCAGCGAGCTTAGACGGCAAAAGATACTGAAGAGAAGAGCACTGCTCCTTAGAGACGAGGCCCGTTTATCAACCCTCAAGAATTTAGCCTTGGATATTTTTTGCGGCGATATAAAGACTCTCAATTATACAGAAGCCCTTGAACGCATAGCGAAAGAGATTAATCCTCCTAGAGATGAGCTAGAGGCTTATACGCGTGATTTTCTTTCGGCATCTTTCTTAATTCGTAGAGGGAGCGGATATAGCTTTTCGCATAAGTCGATCCTTGATTATTTAGTTGCGACCAAATTGATAAAGGAAATTGAAGATGATAATCCTAAAAAGTTTGGCAAGGGACATATTAATCATTTGATTGTCAAATTCTTGGTTGTATATCAGCCTAACGAAGGAACCCTGTGGAAATGGATTGATTACACGAAAGACAGGGCAGGTAACATAGGTCCGTATATTGGAGGGAACGCAGCCTCGCTTCTTGTTGCATTATCGAAGGGTGCGCTTGCAGGTAAGGACTTGGCTGGATCGAACTTGACTGGTAGTGATTTGTCTGGAGCTGATTTAAGAGATACAAATCTTTCAGGTGCTATTTTAAATCATGTCAACCTTACTAATGCTAAATTCTTCAAGCAGAATATATCATCAGCTATTTTTTCCAATTCAGTTGTATCTTATTTCTCTGTAATCAATGAACCAGTGGAAACTTTCGATGAAATTCCGGGGTCACTTGATCGCATGAACTTCTTCAATTTACTAGAGAGGAGAGACAAAGACATAAAACATATAACAGGTCTGTCCCTTACTTTAGATAAAAAGGTATTGAGAATCGCCTTATCAGTTCAGGTTGACGATGTCGATGAATTAGAAACCAATAGGATGATGATCTCTTCTAAATTGTCTGCTGATGTTGCTATATATGCCGACGAATATGAACGGTTTGAACATGAGGTCTCCCGCAGGATGAAGCATATAAAGAACGGTTAGATATCACATGCTGTACGTAGAAATGAAATATTGAAATGAAGTAATTATATGATTATGAGATATGTTTTCACGATCCCACATCGCTCTTGATGATCTTGTAAGAACTCCCATAGATTATGCCGGGATATACATTATGAAAGGGATTTATTGATGCTATGAGCATTCCTTGGTTCTTCTTAAGCTATGCCAGAGTAGATTCTACAGGTAATGCACACTTGGCAGAATTCTATACAGATTTGGTTCGTGAGGTTCGTAGAATAGCTGGGCTTGGTAATGCTGAAGAGGCTGAAATCGGTTTTTTTGATGTTAGCGGTATTAAAACTGGAGCCTCTTGGCCGGAAATACTTTCGGGTAGCCTACAAACATGCCGTGTTTTCATCTGTTTATACTCGCGCGGCTACTTTAATAGTGAGTTCTGTGGTAAGGAAATCCAAGTTTTTCAGTCTCGTGTCAATGATTATGTACAGGGGTTATCAACGAAGATAGCGCGCCCACCATTAATTATTCCTGTTCTCTGGGACCGCCCAGATCGTCTCCATAACCCACTTCCACGAGCAGTTTCTGAGATTCAATACAAAGACAGCGACTTAGGCGAAATATATGCTAATGAGGGTCTTTACTTTATTATGAAAGTCTCAAAGTTCAAAAGTGAATATGATGAGTTTTTATTAAGATTTGCAGGAAGAATCTTTGAAGCAGCTAACGCGAACATTTTGCCGCCCCTTCCTAATCTTCCACTACTAAATCAGGTAAAAAGTGCGTTCCATGAACCAAAGGCAGAAGGCCCCAAGGCTGTCGCACTAGGCGAAAGTGCCTGCTCCAGAGTTGCTCAGTTCGTTTATGTAGCCGGTAAGAACACTGAAGTAAGTGGGGTGAGGCATCACGTTGATTGTTACGGAGATCAAGGAGGCCGTGAGTGGCAACCATATTATCCAGAAGTTGCCAAATCAGTGGGAATTATCTCGCAAGGTATTGCGACTATGGAAGACCTCCAATACGAAACTTATCCGGTTGGGGACAACCTGATTGAAAAAATTCGAGCCGCAGAGGAGACGAACTCAATTGTGGTAATCGTGGTAGACCCTTGGAGCATCCAGGTTGAGTCTTACCAGAAGCATATGCTTGATTTCGACAAAACAGATTTTCTGAATTGTGGGATTCTCATCCCGTGGAATGAGAAAGATGAGGAGACTTCGCAAAGCCTCGACAAGCTTCAAGCCAATGTTCAAAAGACATTTACCCGTAAGTTCATTCTCAATACTTATTTTCAGGATTCGATTCACTCAATGGATGAGCTTGAGAAAGAAATTTGTGCCACGATCAATGAGGTTCGCAGAAGGTTACTTCTCAAGGCCAAGGTACAACGCCCGGTAGAAAGCACCGGCACTCCTATCCCAAGCATTACTGGTCTTGGCGGAGCTACTGAATGAGCGACAATAAGGCTTCTGGCAAGATCATTACATTTTACTCCTATAAAGGTGGCACCGGTCGTTCTATGGCGCTGGCAAATGTTGCGTGGGTATTAGCCAGCAATGGTAAACGTGTACTTGCGGTAGATTGGGATCTGGAAGCCCCTGGTCTTCACCGTTACTTTAGACCTTTCTTAGTAGATAAAGACATAACGTCATCAGAAGGAATCGTAGACCTCGTACTAGATTACGCAATTGAAGCAATAACCCCAACTGATAAGGATCAAGAAAAGAAAAAGGATTGGTATCTTCCATATGCGAATATTTTGCGTTATGCAGTCTCGCTTAAATGGACATTCCCCGACCCAGGAAGGTTAGATTTCATTCCGGCGGGCAAGCAGATACCATCCTATGCTTCACGTATGAACTCTTTTGACTGGCGAAATTTCTACGACCGTTTAGGTGGTGGAGCGTTTCTCGAAGCGATTAAAGAGAAAATGCGAGAAGAGTACGATTACATTCTTATAGATAGTCGAACTGGCGTAAGTGATACATCCGGTATATGCACAATTCAAATGCCTGAGATTCTGGTGGTTTGCTTTACGCTTAACAATCAGAACATCAACGGTGCAATTTCTGTAGCAACATCCGTTTCTGAGCAAAGGGGTAAGTATGGAATATCTATATATCCTGTTCCAATGCGCATTGAAAATGCTGAGAAAAGGAAGCTTGAGCTAAGAAAAGAATATGCAAAAAGTGTTTTCGGCATGTTCCCTGTGCATCTGACAGATGAAAATAGAGAAAAGTATATCGAAGATGTCCAATATCCCTATGTACCTTATTACGCTTATGAAGAGATCCTTGCCACCTTTGGCGACAATTCGGGAGAATTAAATACTGTACTGGCAGCAACTGAACGACTAACCTCATATCTTACTGAGGGTGAAGTAAGACATTGGGCTTCCCCAACTGAAACTGAACGTAAAGAAGTACTTGCACATTATGAGGGGGTAAAACGCCAGGATGAAGAATTAATAGTTACTACTCAAGACAACAAGAAAATATCCGATCAACAAATTAGGAATATTGGGGATACCTCTGCCTCCTATGTCCTTCAACCCTCCATTGCCGACACCGTATTCGTATCCTACTCTCATCAAGATGAAAGATTACAAAGGCAATTAGAAAATCATCTCAATCTTTTGAAGAGGCAGGGCGTGATCACGAGCTGGCATGATCGTATGATTGATGTTGGAAGCGATTGGGAGGCAGAAATAGACAAAAATCTCAATGCAGCCAAATTAATTTTACTTCTCATAAGCCCTGATTTCATGGCTTCGGATTACTGTTATGGTGTTGAACTGAAGCGAGCAATGGAACGCCACGAAGCAGGGGATGCTCGCGTAATTCCCATTCTACTACGTCCGGTTGATTGGCAAAATTCCCCCTTCAGGGATCTTCAAGTCCTACCATCCCATGCAAAACCTATTACCAGTTGGTCGGACATAGATGATGCATTTTTAGATGTGGCTAAAGGTATTCGGAAAGCAGCAGAGGAATTAACTTCGAATGCTTTAAATGTACGTACATCATTAGAATCTCTCTCCCATTATATTCCTCGACCTCCAAACGTGGGTTTCGTCTCGCGCCGTGATGCGGAGGGACGCGACTTTGTAGAAATCTTGAAAGAAGAGCTTTCTCCAGAGAAGAGTCAATTAATAGCCCTTTGGGGAGCAGGAGGGGTAGGTAAGACAACACTTGCTGCCGAGGCAGTACGGGGGCTCGCTGACATCTATTCTAAGCGTATTGTATGGATTAGCGCTGTAACACGTACAGGGTTAAACTTTTCGATACTTCTTGATGAGATCGCCACACAGTTAGGCCGCGCCGACTTACGTTCACTCGCCACAGAAGCTAAAGAAGAACAAGTACGCGCTCTCCTTACTGTCTCACCTACACTGATAGTGCTGGATGGGTTTGAGACTATGGTACCCGAGGAGCAGGCGCGGTGTGCAGAATTCTTAGGGCAACGCACCTCTTCCTCCACATTGATCACGACACGACAACGGGTCGATCAGGCGCGTAATGTTCCTATCGATTCCATGTCGCCAGAAGAGGCGTACCAGTTTCTTAATCGTCTAATAAGCCAAACATCAGATTCACAAACTTTTGCAGAGGTGGATCTTGAGCGAATTATTCATACGGCGGAAGGAAATCCGCTTATCCTACAGTGGGTCGTAACACAGATTGACTTAGCGCAAGACCCAGAGGAAGTACTAAATGATTTAGCACACGGCGAAGGCGATGCTGCACAGCGTGTTTTTGACCGCTCCTTTAAACTGCCTCAAATGGCCGAAGGCGGTCGGACCGTACTTCTAGCTCTCTCATTATTCATACCCAGCGCAACGCGCCTTGCCCTTGCTGAAGTGGCTGGCATGAGCAAGGATAAAGATAGGAAGAAATTTAAGAAAGCACAACAAACCTTAGCCTCTTTATGGCTTGTAAGACCAATGGATGGAGGTCAACGGCTAACCGTTGAGGGGCTAACCCGCCAGTTGGCTAAAGCGCGCCTTCACTCTGATCCTCGATCTAAGCCAATTCGCCAGAGATTTATCGCATACTTTTTGAGATATGCAAAAGTGCATTCTCAACCAACACCAGAAGATTTCAATGCGTTAGAAGCAGAGATAGACAATATACTAAGTGCAATGGATTTCGCGTTCGAGTTAGAAAACTGGAAAGGCGTTGTGTCATTTATGGATGCCCTCAATTATGATGGTATTAATGGTCTGCTGCCAGTACGTGGATACTGGGACGAAGCTATACGAAGGGGTAAACAGGCATTGGAGGCGGCACGAAATATACTAGATGAATCACAGGTCGCGCGCTATGCACACAACGTGGCGGTTACATATAGAGGTCGTGGCGAGTTAGAGCGCGCGCGACATTTATTCGTAGAAAGTTTGGAAATCGGCAAGAAGTTAAGTAATCAGACATACATTGCTAATAACTTGTATCAGTTAGGCAGACTTGCACAAGATCAAGGAGAGCTAGAGGAAGCGCGACGGCTTTATAGTGAGAGCTTAGACATAGCGCAGAAGCTTGGAAATCAAAGTGGCATCTCTGTCACTTTGCATCAGTTAGCCGTATTGGCACAAGATCAAGGAGAGCTAGAGGAAGCGCGACGGCTTTATAGTGAGAGCTTAGAGATTAATAAAAACCTCGGACATCAGAGTGGCATCGCTAGCACTTTATACCAACTAGGAAGACTTGCTTATGAGCAAGGAGAACTGGGGACAGCGCGTCACCTCTATGATGAGAGCCTAAGAATTTGCAAAAAGCTTGGTGATCAGAATGGTATTGCCACCATTCTTCGTAGTATAGGCAGGCTTGCACAAATGCAAGGAGATTTAATAGAAGCTCGTCATCTTTATAGTGAAAGCTTAGAGATAGCGCGGAAGCTTGGCAATCAGAGCAGTATAGGCTTAACCCTAAGCCTTATAGGGAAGCTTGCAGAAGAGCAAGGCAATCGAGCAGAGGCAACGCAATTACTACTGGAGTCTCTCAATATCTTTAAGAGACTCCAATCCCCTTATGCTGAAACAGTACGTAAGATGCTGACCCGTATAGATGAGACCTTCTCCATTTCTGAAGCAACCTGAGTGAGAAACTCAGACCATCCTCAGCGCGCTCTGGCTTGTTGCTATGCCTTGTTGAATTCCTCCGGCGATAGCTATTCATTGAAATCCTTCTGTCAATTCTCAATCTCTGCTCGTGTTTGTAGAATTTAGAGCGACCTCATTGTTGTTTAGTCCCGTTCACTGTTGGAAACGTTACCATCCATAAAGTGATTTACGTTGTGCCTCGCGAGCTTTCTTCTGTTGAGCCTGCTGGTATGCGTCTTCAACCCATTCCCCGAATTTATCTCTATCCCACGTGTAAACGCTAAACCCACCTTCTGTAAGTTTACGAGGTACAGATCCGGGCATTTCCGTATTACCGTTTTTGTCCTTCATGTTATAGATGTGAATGCCAAGTATGCCATTTCCACGATCAATACTCTTTTCAATTTCATAGTTAACATACTTACGGCTAGCTGTCTCAGCACCAATTAGAACTGCGGTCACACTTGTGCCTACTAAGGCATCATCAATGAGTTTTTTGATGGCAGCATCACCTTTCTTTTTAGCTTCCTCCCAAAGGGAAGCATCATGAAAACCGGCTGCTGCTGCACCCGTAACAATACCGCTGTTTCTGATGTTACTAGCTTTCCACACATCTCGCTGATAGTGGAAGCTGAAAAAAGTATGTCGTGCCATATCTACCTCCTTTCAAGCTAAAGATACTACTTACTTGGGAACTACTCGCTTTGTGATAGCAAAGATTGCATCAATAATCTCCGCGTTGCTCTTGTTTTCATCTTCGAGCGTTTTGAAGTGACCTTTAACCCCACCCATTGGGTAAAATTGATCGAGTGAGCCTGTCACCTCTTTCCAGATTTCACGCGCGGCGTAGCCTGTTGCACCAATAGGTATTGGATACTTACCGAGCCGTTTTGCTATTTCAAACTCTTCTAATACCCCATCGGCTATAACCGTTTTATTCGTACTAGAGTCGAGCTTGTTACCACACAAGAATATGGCGAAGCCTGAATTAGATATCATATCTTCGCGGTACTTAGTCCAGAATTGCTTTCGGGTCATGCCCTGTGGCGGTTCTTGCGGGAATGGCCGAAGCCGCGTTCGCTCATCTATGCTGCTCTGCTCATCAGCATACAGGGCCTCCGCTGAGCCTATTATCACTGCACCGCCTACACCTAAGCCAAATCCTGAAATGAGGTTATAACCCTTTTGGATAATTTCCTGCCCAATAGCCCGCGCTAAGCTCTCCACTCGATCACGCCCCATAGAGCCATACTCATGAGCACTTCCAGACACGAAAATATCCTTTCTGTGGCTACGACGGTTCAACTCCTGAAGAATGGTTTCAATCTCGCTGTATTCCTCAACCATCAAGGCGTGAATGCCATAACGCTTCAAGTCGCCGATACGCAGCTCTAACTTCTTTTTGTCATACTCATACTGAGCTTTTGCTTTGCCGCTTTTCGATTTGGGCTTAGGAACATGTCTCATGATGCAATAATGGTCGCGGCGGTCCTGGCCCATTAGCGTGCGGATACGGCTCAAAATGTAATCAATATTCGGATCAGTAAAACTGAATCCTACAAACAAAAATGTCTTGGAGAGTAAGTCGCCTTTAAGCAGTTCGGGGAAAAACGGTCGTGTGAGAGTATAGGTCTCGTAGTCCTCTTTAGTGAGCACTGCATTTTCAGGCTGAGAAATATCACCATGCATTTTGTATATGGTGACATCTCGCCTGGGCAGGGTAGTGCCGAGATTTTTCTGTGTGATCTTTACGTCAGGGCGTTTATTCGCTTCTTTGAATGCCTCTTCAATCAACGTGTCATAGTTAGTCGTCCACACAGTATGCAAAGGTAGGCTGGCAATGAGCCGATGGCTCTCTGTAATTTTTGTATCCTTTGTAAATTCTTTGATTAGTAATTTATCAAGTCGAGCACGGCCAGCGCGCGTGTTTACGTGGTATTGAGCTAATGCAATCAGATCCGTTTCTACATCTACATTTAGTCCTAGATCATTGGCTATATCCTTCATCAACTCTTTCCAATTAACGAAGCCTGAGGGTTGAGATAGACCCGCGCCAGCAAACAGGGCAGCATACCCTTCATCAAGAGCTTCGGTGTATTCACTATAGAACTCTTCCAACATTCTCTTTATTCTCGTGCAAGTCTATCAAGGGTTGCCCTTAACGTCCTGCCGCTAGTGCAGCAGTTTCGATCCAGGAGCCTATATTTAGGTATCCATCATCACCAAACCAATCATAAGTGGGGTAAATCTCCGAAAGAAATGTACGTCTTCCATTTTCATCAAAGTATAAGTGATTGAAAGGATTCTCACCTTCATCGTCTTCAATACCTTTATGATTTGCAATGTTATTAATATAAATTCCTAGAAGCCCTTTCCCTAACCCATGACTTTCAGCGATTTCATATCGGACATAATCTCTATAAGCTGTTTCGGCACCTATCAGAACTTCTGTAACAGAAGTGTTTCGTAGCCCAGTATCAATCATTCGTTCGATTGCAGCCCGGCCTTTTCTTTTCGCCTCTTCCCAAAGAGAAGCATCCCAGAATCCTGCCGCCGTCCTGTCTGCATGTGTCATCCAACTATTTCTGACAACATTAGCTCGCCATATATCTCTCGAATAATGAAAACTAAAAAAGGCTCGGCGTGCCATCTAAAATAATCCTCCAAGCTTCCATTATCTCCCTTCGATTTCTAAGATGTAACATTTTTTTACAGGCGACACACCAAGCTGGTAAGGCGGAGCATGAGATAATGCAATAACCTTCGTGGGCATAAAGATTATTTCTTAGGTAATAAGTGCTTGTTCTATAACAACCTTAATTACATAATACAAATTATCGAATGACAGAGCTTTAACCTTCGGCAAGCTGTTGCTTACAATTTGCACTTTCGGTAAACGTTGCTTACACCATTCCATATACCGGGCAATCTTGATAACCTCATAGCGTCAGACCTATCAAGATCGAGAAATTTCACAGTTCATGAGGGTTAAGAGATGACTCAGATCGAATTATTCATTTCCTATTCTCACAAAGATGAGAAGCCAAGACAGGAGCTAATAAAACATATCAATGTTTTAAAGCGTCAGGGAATAATCAATGACTGGCACGACCGAAAGATTTTACCTGGCAGCAATTGGGAGGATGAACTCAACGAGCATCTGAATAATGCAAAGATCATTCTTCTTTTAGTTAGCGCCGATTTTCTCAACTCTGACTACTGTTACAACATTGAAATGCAACGCGCACTAGAAAGGCATGAAGCTGGCGAGGCGTGGGTAATACCCATCATTATTCGTGATGTTGATTGGAAAGATGCTCCATTTGGTAGACTGCAAGCATTGCCAACTGATGGTATCCCTGTGAGTAGTGCCCAATGGAAAAATCGGGATGAGGCATTTACTAATATTGCAAGAGGAATAAGAACACTAATCCAATCATTGAAAGATGATGGAGATAACGTACCCCGGATAAGTGCAGAGGTCGGTGTGAGAGGAATATCCAAACAACAAAACAGAACCCAGAACATATCTATTAAGGAGAGTCAAATAACTGAAAGAACCCCTAATCCACAGAAGCATTTTGTAGATGAAGTTGGCGACCTTTACCAACTCTTGGGCTTTAAAGTCTATCAAGACACTTCTATCAGCAGAAAATCAACTGTCTTGATTTGTGAGCAAGTGATCAGAGGGGGGCCTTCAATAAAACTATACGTTGAGTGTAAAGGACAGGGGAAACAAAAGCTCCTTCCATCGACTGTTCGGCAGTTTGTAGCCGATTACCGCTCAAGTCCAGAAGAAAAAGGGATAACAGGAGCTGTGTTGGTAATTCAGCATACTCCGTCACAGGACGCCAGAGACGCAGTTAATAACAACAGGTGTCGTGTTCTTAGCTATCTTGAGTTGTTTGATGAATTGTTAAATGTAAGTAGTATGTTACGGGCATATGCAAGTTGGTATGAAAGACAAGAAATATACCTATCATATTTGCCTCTTCGCTGCTCTAAACGCCCACAACATACCCCAAGCAAACATGTTCAGGAAACAGATGTAATTCGCGAGATATATGGTTGGTTGGATGACCCAGAAAAATTGTTTGTTGTTTTAGGGGATTTTGGCACAGGTAAAACAACGATCCTTCAAAGGTTAAAATACGAGTTTGCCAGTAAATATCGTGCGGGAGTTACAGATCTTGTTCCAGTATATATCCCGTTGAGGAACTACGAGAGCATCGGCTCTTTAGAAAAGTTTATTGAACTCCAGTTACAAAACGAGTTAGGTGTACGTGTCCCTTTCAATCGCTTTCTAGAATTTCTTGGACAGAGCAAACTCCTTCTTCTACTAGATGGATTTGATGAGATGGGGCAGCAGGTTGATCAAGACAAACGACGATCTAATTTTGAAGAACTACTGCCTCTTCTTTTGGCATCCCCCAAAAGCATTTTAACTTGTAGACCCGCCTACTTTCTCACAGATCATGAATTGGATTCGGTCATTGGGAGTCTATCAAAATATACAATGCCTATAGGCACAACTAAACTCTCAGCTTCTACATTAAGGAAACACGACGATTTTCTTTCGGCGGTAGAGAAATGGAATTTTTTCGATTCACATTTTCCTAACTCGTTGAACGGCATTCGCTCAGTCCAGCTTTGTGAGTTGTCAGCCCGAGATATTGATCATTATGTAAAATTTTTTATGAGGCGGGTAGGAGAAGAAGATGAAGCCTCAATAAGTCAGCTCCGTGAAAGAATTAGAAAGACCTATGATCTTGAGGATCTTGCTAAACGTCCAGTGTTGTTAAATATAATTGTGCAGACAGTTCCACTCCTGCCGACAGATATAGAAGCATCACCTTCTGTGATTTATAGCGCCTACACTAATAGTTGGATGAACCATGAATACGCGAAGGGCCAAGTGCGTATGTTAGTGCCGGCAACTGAAAAGCGGCGATTTATGCAGACACTCGCTTGGCAGATGTATGTTGAGGGGGTAGTGGACTTACATTACTCAAAAATAATGCCCCATCTCTCTAAGTTCTTTCGCGTCCAAAATCGGATGGTTGATTTTGTTGCCACGGATATACAGGCATGTAGCTTTTTAGAGAGAGACCAAGATGGCACCTTCCAGTTTAGCCACAAATCATTTTTAGAATACTTCGCTGCCGAATATCTTCGGGACAAGATCAAACAATCTAAATTCGACTGCCTGAATGACTCTGTTCTTGCGGATACGGTTTGCTTTTTCTTGGGAGACATGGTTCATGCAGATGATGCCCTCAGACATCATTTTGAGAAGAACTTGGTATTGATGTTGAATGAAGGGGGAAGGGAGCGGCCAAAACTGGTCATTGAGAACTTTTTACGTGTATTCAGAAAAGCCAGAATCGGTATCTCTGGTATTAAAGCAAAGAACACCAATTGGAGCGAAATAAAATTTTGGAGCAATTCGTTTTCAGGTAAATTTTTAGAACCTGCATGGGATGATCTCATGTTCGAGAAGTGTTCAATGACAAATTTAACCATAGAATCCCTTAGTGGATCGGACATAGTAATTCAAGACAGCAAATTCCATAATGTAGTGATTAGCAATGTTAAAGACTCTAAGCTCGGAACTGTAGATCAAATGACAATACAAATAAACAACTCTCAATTAGACCATGTGAAATTTCATGGCTCAGCATCAACTATAATGGTTAGCTCATCTATAAAATACTCGGAGTTCAGAGTAGATAGGGGGCAAATGCACATCGTGGATAGTAGTATTGAATATGGAGATATAGAACATTGCTTCAATGGTATCAGTCTTACTCGGGTAAAATTAAATCGCTGCAATCTTAGCGGTTCACCCCCTTTCGCTAATAATACCAATGAGTTTATATCGGTGATTAATAAGCGATGGAAGCTTAATAAGGACACCAGATCAAAAAAGGAGGTTAAACGTCTTGAAGACGTAGAAATTAATAAAGACATTAAGTTTATGGAGTGGGAGGATATTGAGTTTAAAGAATGTCTTCTAATGTGGTGGGACTTTTCCCAAGTTGATATGACCGGGTATAAGTTTAGAAACTGCTGGTTTATTGCATGTCGATTTCGTGATGCACAGCAAATGGCAGCCTTTCTAACATCAGGCGCTACCCGATGTAGGTATAGTTTTCTTTGTCTTCAGAATCTAGGAGGTAACAAAGACCATCGCTCTGATCGGTTATTGTTAGAGTCGCTGAAATCTTTGACACCACAAGTTGCTCACAACATCAGCGGAAGCTGGTTAAAGGCGGTAGATTTTCTCAAAGACCCAAACCAAGCCGTTCGTAAAGACAGTGCAGGACTTCCTTCCCTTGCAGGACTTCTAGCTCCGCATACTATTGATGATCTGATATAGCGTTAAGAAGCGTATCTGCCGAACTTTTGGCAACCTGTTGTTTCTAATTTGCACTTTCGGCAAGTGGATGGTTCCAATTCCAGATAGAAGCAAATCTCAGTCACCTCAAAATTCGAGCTTTTCGCCAGCTTGGCGGCCAACTCATGCTTCCATTTGCGGCAAAGATATGGGTAAAGTCACGGAGAGTCGGAGAATTGGCGTTCTGTTACAAGTTTTATTGCCAAAACAGGTGAAATGGCATTAGATTAAGTTGAAATCCAGGAAGGCCGCGAGGGCGGGTAGTCTTCAGACGCTATTTCCAAGCGGCCCGGGTAATTAGATTTGTTTTAGGTGGACGGTTTCTTCGCTCAAATTTATGGCTGGGTTTCTAACTGAAATTTTATATTTAGAAGCTCTGTGATTAGCGCTCAGGCTTTTTTTTAATCAGCGACCAGATTGGGAAAATGATTGGTTTTCCCAGAAGCCCTCGCGTCCCCTCAGTGCTGAACCGCGAGGATTCAACTCATACTCATTCATGCCTGCATAGCTCCGATATTGGAGGAAGTTAGATAATGGAGAACGCTACCTCGCAGCTTCCTATAACAGAGATCAGAAATAACTTAACAACTGAATATCTGGAAAAAGTAATATATCAGGTAAAGAATTACTATACTCAGGCTCCCGCAGATTTTAAGCAACGCTATTCGGAAGCTATCGATGAATATATAACTATCAATCGAGAAGACCGAAGAGCTATCGAGAAGGCATTTCGCAGATCTAAACTTTTTAAAATGAGTCAAGTGAAAAGCTCGAAAAAGCTTCGAGTTTTTCCAGACATAATAGTGCATCAATTCAATGAATCCGACGAAGTGGCGAAGGCAGTGTTGGAAATATGGATGGAGTCCAAACCTGATTTATATAGTGCGGTGAGCGGTTTACTGGGGAACAAAAAATATCTCGTCAATGCGAGTGAAGCCAAAGATAATGTGCCGGTCAATAAATCGCCGGAAGAGTTAGCCGAGCTAATTGATAAAATCGCCGATCATCACCCGGATTATAGCCATAAAGATATAATCTTAATGGTGAGTTGCTTAACTGGAGCCTGGCCGAGCAACATGCTACTCGATCCTGACGTTGAGGACGAGGCCGGGCCAGTCGGAGAGGAAATATCCCAATCTGATAATGGGAAAATCATTGTGGCGCAATCAGACATTCAAAATGATCAGACGGAAAATCTGAGTGATGATTGGCTCGATACCGAACTCCACGGGACAACGTGGGAGGTTTGGTTAAAAGCGGCTGATCAGATAAAGGCAGATGACAGCGAGTGGGATACTGCTACTGCGTTTCTCCAGCGCTTTAACGCCTTAGTGGAGCGCAAGCTTCAGGAGCGAACCAAGGGTAGAGATAAGCTCACCGAGGCTCTCAATCTTTTGTCTTCAGAGTTTGCTGAACAACTCACGGTATATGGCAGCGATGTTCAAGGACACGCCGGATGGGAGACCTGGGATGTAGAGTTGTGTCCAACCAGCGAGGCGCTCTCGCTCGCAGCTACTGTCGAAAGCTTGTATTTGGCTTTTAAGGAAGTTGATGGACTAAAGAAGCAGATCGGAGGGCCGCAGGTAATTCCACCCAGCGTGTATCAAAAGCTTCTCAGTCGCTCCAGCATATTACAGGATGAAATCCTGTCTCTCTATTCGACAGTAGCTGAACTGCTCTCGCCCTCAAACTCTCAAATCTCAGAGATAGAACCAAAACAACCCCCAGTGAAGACGGAGACGGAGACGGAGGAGAGGACTGAATCAGAGCCTGAGCCCGAACCAGTACCCGAGCCAGAACCAGAACCCGAACCGGAGCCGGAGCCTGAACCTGAACCTGAACCTGAACCCGAGCCTGAACCTGAGCCTCCGCCACCCATTCACGAGGAGCCTGATGTCGAGGGATCCATTTATGCCTTTTCTCAGGAAGACAGCTCACAGAAAATTGCTGCAACCATTCTGGCGTCCGAGCATGAAGATACTTATCTCCTTACGAGAGACCTTATCTGGCGACTTGTTTATGAGAACAAACTTGATTTTGCTTTAACTGCTTCGCTGTCTCTTGAGGCCAAACATTCTGACAAATCCCTCTGGCTACCCCCCTGGTTGGTAGCTTCTCTTGCCATTGGCCCACATATACTTATCAGGGGCGGGAAGATAGACAGCTATCTTCAAAATAGTTTGAAAGAATTTAGAGTAGAGGAACTTTTTCTCACGGGGCAGAAGGAATGGAATCAGTCGACCCGATTGCTGATGGCGGCTATCGCATTACGCGCCGCTTTAATCGCTCCCGATACCGGTGCGCCCAGTATTCTGCTTGAGCTTCAATTTACAGGGCTGCCGCGCCTTTTCGAATATTGCCAGCTCATTGCCAAACACACGGAAAGGGCTCAGTCTCTGGATTTTGATACGCTCAAAAGGGTCAAAGAATATGTTTCGTGGAAAAATAAACTGGACGACTTACAACAGGAAGTTAAATTATGGCGCAATGAAGCGGGGAATTTTAGAATAGATTACATACCCGCACTCAGGGTGTGGCAGCAGTGGCTCAGAGAAGGCTTGATCTATAAGCTTCTTAACCCGATTACTAATAATCTTCTTGCTGAACTGCCGGCAGTCGAGCAGTCCATCAAACAATTCTCCGAAGATAAGGCAATCAAACAGGAAGTTAATCGTACTGATCGGGCTGTTCTGGCACGCCCGGTTTCTCAACCTAACATTGACTTTAAGAATTACTCTTCGGTCAAGCTTATCGAGTATACGTTGGAAGCTGTCAGCTTCGCGCAGCGCTGGGCCGAGATACAAAAATCCCGCCCTCATCAAGGCAGCAGCTACTTGCAGAGAGCCGCCGAGCAGCTGGGTTCCGATCTGCTCGGTCACCGTCAGGAGATTCTTCAAGAACTTGACGGATTTGAAAGAAGCACCACTTCGTTAATGCTCCTGACCGGGCTCATGCATTGCCGACGCGCTCTCGATAGTATCTGGTCTCTGTTTGACCCGCAATTTGCTCTTCCCGACGCTGAGCCCGATCCGAAATTGCTCCTTTATGGGAACCTCCTGCGAGTCCCATCCATCACACTCGATTATGAATGGATTCCTGATTCTACAGACAGAGGGCACATTCTCACTGAAGTCCTCAAGGTCATTGCCGATCCCGGTGCTGATTGGAAAAGCGCATTCGAGGTGAACAAGGACAAGAAAGGCGATCACGTAGCGACGCAACGGATCATTACATACCTGCAAGCCCACCCGGATGCAGAGCCGAGCCTGGACCCCGTGAGCCTCTCCCTGCTCCGAGACAAGAGCCTGAGAGAATGGCGCGACACGTTAAGACAAAAGATCGAAAACACCAGACGTGAAGTCGAGCGGGGATACGCTAACGACTGGTTGAAAGAAGACGAGAGCGACAACTATCTGAAGCGCATTCAGGGTACTCGTGACACATTGGATGAGGTGTTGCGCTTCACCAGTAAAATTGCCCAGCTTGACTCGATTCACGAAGACATCAATCGTAAATTGAACGTCGAGAAAAAACGAGTGCAGGCCAGGTTTGAGAAGCTGGGTATAGATCAGAGCGACCCGGACTTTGAGCGCATCAGCCTTGCTTTGGAGAAGAATGACTTCAGCACGGCTAATGAGTACATAGACATTTTGAAGGATAACGAAGTGCTGCCCGAGCACGAGGATAATAAAGATTATCTGCGGGCCTTTTTCCCCAGTGTCCAGCGTGAATTAAAGAAACTAGGGAATATATCTAAGCGCGAGATCGTCAGCAAAGTGCGCGGGAGGGGGAGCTTCTGCGGGATAGACTTTAGCCGGCTGACCGACGCACAGGCCGTCGAAGCCGCGGAGATGGTCGGCACTTGGTTTGACATTAAAGAGAGCGGCGTGATCGTGCCGGAAACGGTCAGCAAGGTGCTCAACCATCTTGGCTTCGGTGAAGTCCAGTCTACCCTTAGCACCCAATATGCCAGGCGCTGGTGGATGGAAGCGCGCACGAAACCGATCAGAGACAAGAAAACTTGTCCGGTCCCTGCCTACGGCTCTGGGGCGCGGGGGCGATATCGTATCTTCTGTGTTTTTGATCAGCCGATGGAGGAAGAACTCTTAGACGCTATCGGCGATACGCTCCATCGAGCCGTTATCGTCTTCTATTTCGGAACGATGTCGGAACAAGAGCGGCGCGAGATTGCTCACCAGTGCCGCTCACCACAACAGCAACGAACCTTCATCATCATCGACGACGCCTTGATGCTTTATCTGTGCAGCGAGCCGGCCAAGCGTTTACGTGCCCTGTTCGATTGCACCCTGCCGTTTACATGGTTGGAACCGTACGTTCCGACGGGTCGCGTGCCGTTCGAAACCTTCTACGGCAGGAAGGCCGAGAAGCTTGACATCATGAATCCTAAAGGCCCCTGCTTCATCTATGGGGGAAAGCGTTTAGGCAAGACAGCTTTGCTTAATGAGGTGGTGGAAGAGTTCCACAAACCGGAAGAAGACAGGGTCGCTCTTTTCCTCGACCTCAAAGAAGAAGGCATCGGTTACAACCTGCCAATCGATTATCTCTGGCGGCTGTTAGTGGATCGGTTGCAGGGCAGGAATTCAGAGCATTCGAAACTCAGAGACCTGAAGATATTCCCGACTTCCATGACTACCAATGCGAGTGTAGATACGTTGTTGGGGCATATCCAAAATTGGCTGGATCAAGATCATGCCCGGCGTATCCTCATTCTGCTCGACGAGTCCGATGCGTTTCTTGAGGGCGACGGAGAGGAGAGGACGGGAGAGGGCAACGAGGCCGAGTTTATTCGAGTTCACCGGCTGATGAAACTGTGGGAGCGTACAGGCGGTCGCTTCAAGGTTGTCTTCGCCGGCCTGCACAACGTCCTTCGTACCACCAAGGTCGTCGACAAGGTGAACCCGTCTCTCTGGCACTTCGGGGAAGCGGAAGATGCTTCGCGGTGTATCGGCCCGTTGATTGGTAAGGAGCGGCATGCGGCCTTTGCACTTATCGAGCGTCCACTCTTCAGTCTCGGCTATCGCTTTGAGTCGCAGGATTTAGTGCTACGCATTTTGTCGCACACGAACTGGTATCCGAGTCTCATTCAGCTTTACTGCCACCACCTGTTGAGGCACATCAACCAGTCGCACACTCCTATATACGATCCGAAGAGCAGCCCCCCTTATGTCATTACCTCGCGGCACATTGATGATGCTTACCGCAAGATACTGTATACACAATTGAAGGAGCGATTCAATTTAACGCTTCAGCTCGATGCGCGTTATAAGGTGATCGCCTACTCTATCGCCCACCGGCTGCTCTCTGATGAGAAGCGCGAGTCGACGGCGAGTCTCACGGTGGAAGAGATTCAGCGCGATGCCCTGAACTGGTGGAGCGAAGGATTCCGCCAGACCGGAAGCATGACGGACGAGTCTTTTCGTGCGCTATTGAAAGAGATGGAGGGGCTCGGCGTTGTACGCACGGACGGCGAAGGACAGTATACGCTCAGGAGTGTCAACATCTTCGCAATCCTGGGTAAAGAGAAAGAGATTGAGAGAGTCCTGAAAAGCAAGCATAAGATACCGACACAGTATGAAGCGGCTACGTTCCGCTCGGCCTATCCTTCCGCCGGAGGCTCTGCCTCGGCTGCTCAATGGCGCAGGAGTCCGCTGACGGCACAACAGATCGACCAACTGCAGGAGCGTAAGAACGGTGCTTCTATTATCTTCGGGAGCCAGGCCGCCGGGCTCAGCGATCTGGATGACTTTGTCGCGCTGGCCTTTGGGAATAAATCATTTACGCAAATCAAGGATGTCAGCGACCCGAAAAGCTTCGGCGAGCAATTGAAGAGGGAACTCTCAAAGAGGGAACCACAAGGCATCACTCTTTTCGAAGTCCAGTCAACCCTGCCGTGGGATTATCAATGGGTCGAGGAAGCTCTCAGACATCTGCTGGCATTAACCTCAAAAACCTCTTGGGTGCGTGTCGCTTTCATTGCTGATCCGCGTAAGTCATGGCAGATCATCAGAAATAACGCGACGGAGCTCTTCTCGATGGTGACAAAGGGGCTGACGCTCTTTAGCCTGACTCCATGGCACGACGCGGCAGTGAGCCAGTGGCTCGAAGACTGTAGTTTCCCAATACGTGAAGAGGACGACCGCGAATGGATTAAAGAGGTCTCCAACAACTGGCCCTTAATTCTACAGGAAATTCCAAAGATTGAATGTCTTTCGCCCAGCTGGGCCAGTTGTATCGAGAAGTTTACGGGAATCCTTGATAGCCCGGATTACGTCTACGAGTTATACAATGCCTTCGGGCTGGACACTCAGGAGCCGCAGGAGGTCTTGAAGGCTTTATCTGACTATGATGCCCCGCTCAACACAGAGGAGCTGATCGCCCTGACCGGGAAACCTGAAAATATAGTGAGGGGTAGTCTGCGATGGGCACAACTATTGATGCTCGCCATGCGAGGCGAAAAGGAGACGTGGAGCCTTGACCCGGTAGTTAGTAAGGTTCTCAGGACGGTTCAAAAGCACAAGCCGGTTGGGGAGTAAGTGTTTATGAATCGTCTCTGGTGGCAACTCCCGGGTCCCAGACACTTTGTCTCTACAATTGCTCAAGACCTGCGTGACGGCAAGAATGTGCTGATATTCCTGCCGCAGCACATGCCCCGCGGACTAGCCAGCGCGGTTCGCTCAATCCTCAATCTACACCAGGAACCGGCATGGTACTCCCTGCGCCCGGGAAGGGAGAGACCGCTTGATTTTCTCTTTGCTTACTTCGACCCGGAGCTGCGCGGCGATAGCGTCCGGAGCGCCAGCACCTTGGCCGGGAGCGAGCAATTCAAGGAAAAGGTTATTTGGTTAGACGGCATCACGGGCCAGGAGTGGGAGCTATGGAAGGAGTTTTTCTCCGACTACGGCCAGGCATGCCAACACTTTCCGGTCGGACGTAGAACTGTGTTCTGCGTCCCGCTCAGCGGCACACTGGCAACGCCCGCCATGTTTAGAGACCCTTTATGGTCGCAATACTTGTGGCGCGGGGTCGTCAGCAGCCTCGATATGCTCTTGTTCACATCGAGCATGTTGCAGGAAAGGTCTATCACGCCTCTACAAAAGCGAGTCGCCATATCTGTCATTGCCAAACTTGCCCTCTGGGATCCGGAGATATGTGAGAGGTTAGTGATGGCCGAGCTTGAGGAGATGCTCAATCCTATGCGCATCCTCCGAGAGGTGGCGTCCGAACGCAAGTGGGGGCCTGAGCTCTATGGCACTAATCTGCTGTCCTGGGAAAAGGGTATGAAAGATCAGGTCGATAGAAGGTGGATGACCCACTCGTCCATCCTCGCATTCGAGACATCCCACAAGGAAGTAAATCGCAGGATTTGGAACGCGGAGATGTCAGTGCTTTTACCGATGGTCGAAGAGGGGCGACAGAACATCATTGAAACATATGGGGAGAATTTACAGATACCCTGGCAGGCCAACAAGCATAAGGCCATTTATGATCTATACGATCTGGAAATCAATCACATCAAGAACCAAATACACCGCCACGTTGCGACGCTGGACGTTGCGACGCAGCGTCTCGTCCACGAACTGACGGAGATACGCAACTGCCTCTCACACCTCAAGACAATTTCAATGGAGATGTTGGAGTCCGAAATCCTCAACCACTCCATTGAATCGCAACTGGAGCGCGAAATGTCATTCTTTCTGCAAGACGCCGGCGAAGAGCCCTTATGAGTTTTATAAATCTTCATCGCCGCTCGGATCGCCGAATTTTTTTGAAGGGTTGATGCCTTAATGATGAACAGACAGAAGAAAAACATCCTCGTCGCCGTCCTCGGGCAAACGCCACAGATCATCACGGAGACGCTCTACGCTTTGATGATCAGGCGTAAGCCTCCCGTACCGATCTCAAGCGTCTACATCATCACTACCAGCAAAGGCGCGGACATCGCCTGGCGCACCCTCGGCGGCGTGGACGGCGAGATCGCTCGCTTCTGTCGTGAGTATGGAATCGCCGCGCATCGGGTGGCTTTCAAATACGACCACATCATTACCGTTAACCGTCACTCCGACAGCAGGGTTAAGGCACATTTACCTGAGGTGAACGGGAGCGCAGAGCCGCTCGACGATATTCGCACGTCTAAAGACAATCAATTATTAGCATCACAGTTGCTGGGCTTTATTAAGGGCCTGACTGAAGACCCGCAAGTCGTCCTCTATTGTTCGATTGCGGGGGGGCGTAAAACGATGTCGGCCTATATGCTGCTCGCGCTCACTTTATATGGGCGCGAGTGTGATCGGTTAACACATGTTCTGGTTCACGAAGACTTTGAGAGCAACCCGCGATTCTTCTTCCCGCCCAAAAGCAATACGATGTTGCCGGTGCGGAAAGCCACGGGCGAGCTTGCCATCGTGCAAACCAAGGATGCCAACGTCGAGTTAGGAGAGATTCCCTTCGTGCGCCTGAGATCACTCCTCGGCCCGAAGTTCAAGAGCATTGAGCGCAGTGTGGAGGAGCTAATTAACATCGCGCAACAGAAGATCGATCTGAGCGAGGAAGCTCAGGAGAAACTTCTGATAGACTTACGCCGTCGCGAAGCCAAATTCGGCGACGAGCCCATCGAGATAAGTGGCATCAAGCTGGCCCTGCTGACCTACTATGCGGACACGAAGGTTAATCATTGCACAGAGCCGGAGCGCCCCATCTGCGCCGAGTGCTGCGCCTGCTTTCAGAGAGCGCCCGAGTTAGACTTGAATCGTTTTCTGGAACTTTATAAGAGTGTCTTCACACAAAGCCCGACTCAGTTCGAAGCCTCCAGCGCCAAGCTGCGTAAGGGCAGGCAACTGGACTCGAACACGGTTATGACTTACAACAACCGCATCAACGAAGTTATCAGGCGAGTCACGTCTTCGTTCCAGATTGCGTCCGAGCGGCACTACGGCAACACGCGATACGGGCTCTCGCTCGATAAGACGCTGATCCAAATAATCAGATAATTCGCTCTTTACACCGCTCTCCCACCTGTAATTCCTCACCTGCCGGCGACGGCTCTCTGTGCCCACTTCCTCTAGCAACCTTTCTACAATCTTTCATTTGATGCACGAACGCGTGCCGATCTCTATTCTGCTCCTGCGCCCGGACACAAGGCGCAGGAGGTTAATAGATATGACGGTATGGAATCCCTTGGTAAGCGAACATGCGATGCAAAGAATGGCTCAACGCAATCTGGACGAGGAAGACGTAGCCGCTGTGATGCGCTTCGGTCGAGTCGAGTATCGGACGGGCGCGGAGTTCTATTTTCTGGGAAGGCGCGACCTGCCGAAAGGCATGGAGCAAAAATTCGCCCGGCTCGTCGGCACGACGATCATTGTCGAGGACGGCTGGGTCGTCACAGCCTACCGCAACCACAGAGCCATCTCGGACATCAAGCGCAAACCGAAGAGACATGCTTCGACTAAATTTCGGCAAATGCCCGGAGCGAGGGCCGCCTTGCGCTCGCGCTATTAGGGATATTTGCTCAGGCAAGTAAACGTTTGTCAACGCTCATTTGAGGTATAAGGACGTGGAAAACAACATACAAAATACAATCACGGCGCGACCGTTGCCCTCCAACGGACACAAAAACCCTGTCGGGGGAAATGGAAGCACGGGCTCTTCGCTACAGTTGAGCCGCACACAGCAGAATCAGGACAAGATGCCGGACGTACTGCTCAGCATGCACAAGGATTTATACGAGCATGGGAGACAGGCAGCCCTTTCCGACGGTGCGCTTGAGCCCCTCGATGAGGATGTGCGCATTCTCGAAGAGCACGCTACGGCCATGGCGCAGGAGACCTATCGCGAGGCGTTCGATCCGGCTCAGTACGAGCACGACCGGCTGCGCGAGGCTGAATTTGAGAAGCAGAAGTCCGACCGCGAGGAAGCGGAACTGGCCGCCAAGCATGCCGCGGCGGCAGTCCTCGAGCGCGAGCAGGAGTTTGCGCGTACTCAATCGGGATTGCTGCCTCCTAAAACGCCGGTGGTGCTGATGCTCGCCGCAGTGTTGGTGCTTGCCATCTCCATCGCCCCGACGCTACACGACTTTATCTTTATCAGCATGACGGATGAGCTGATGAACTGGTTCATCTCGATTCTGAGCGCGAGCGTCGTGGGTGTGTTTATAACCTGGGGCATCCTCGGAAGCATGGATGCGACCGGCCAACGCACCGCGACGAGTCGAGCCGCCCTCATCGGCGGAATCGTCGTGAGTGTCGGCCTCGGGGCGCTGCGAGTGGCGCACGCCGAAGGGTGGGGCGAAATCGTATTCGCCGTCGCGCTGACCATTGTCGAAGTGGGCACGATCCTGCTTCTGGAGGCCCATGCCTCGGCCCTCAGGGCACACCATCATGAGTGGACTAAACACCAGTCGGATGTCAACAGCGCCACGGCACAGCTTGAGGCCGCCCGCACGCATTCGGCGCGTTGGCAAGACCGAATAGCGGAGCTCAACGGCGGGATCACTAAGCACATTCGCTATGTGGAGGAGCGCTCGATCAGGCGCTACAACATAGAAGAGATTAAGGCGGCAGCACTGAAGGCCGTCCTTGACGGGTATCGCAGCGGCATCGCAGAGACGCGCGGTCACGTGCTGGGCGTGGAGAAGAGATAGCCATGAAACTCAAACTAACTTATCTGGCGCTCGCTCTGGCGGCATGTGTCCTGTTTGCATTCGGCTACTGGCGCTACACCGTGTCGAAGCATCGACGGCCCTCGACCTATGTCGTCATCCTTCACGATACTTCGGATTCGACGCCCGAAGGTTGTGGCAGAGTGGTGGGATTGGCCGAGCAGGTTTTGAGTTCGCCGGATTTTGACCACATCTCAACCATCACGGTTCTCGGCACGGGAGACGCGACGACGGCCAACGAGCCGCGCCTGTTAGGGGAATTCCGCATTCCCGAAATACGTCGTGTCATCGAAGGCAAACGCGCTGCCGTGCGTCAACGCGACGAGCTGTTTAGTAACCTGCGGTCCAGATGCGAGGAGACGGGCCAAACCACCGTCTCGCCCATCTTCATGGGGGTGAAGCGCGCGGTCGAGCGTCTACAGTCGATCAAATCCGGCGATGACCGAAAACTTCTCATCGTTGAGACGGATGGTGAAGAGACTTCCGACCTGCAAATCAAGCGCGCGCTGGATGAAGCCCCGGGTGTTAAGCTCCGGTTACCGAACGCGATTCAGAACGATAACACCCATATAGTAATATGCGGGCTGGCGGAAACACTGGGCGAGGTCAGGGGGGCGGACGGCAAAGTAAAGCGCATGACAAAACTTCGCAGCCCGCAACGCGCCGACCGCATGCTTGAAGTATGGAAGGGGCTTTTTACTAATCCAGACCTTGTAAGCCTGAAGCCCTACTGTCAGGAGACTAAAAATCAAGTGGCGGCATCCGTCCCGTAAGTCCTGAAATCGCTTTCAAAAAAAATGCGACCGGCGAGAAAATTGTCCCTCGCCGGTCGTATAATTATTAAGCCGAATCTGTTTTACTTATCAGGAAGTTTCATTACACGCGCGAACCCGCACAATGTTTGAGAGCGACATCGTTGGAGGGCACTTGTGATGGATGATCAGCCGAAGCCCGCGCCCGCAGCAGACCCGCAGCGCATCGCGGCGGAGCACCTCTGGGCACGTTATCGTCGATGGTCAGAGGCGGCGGTCAAAGAACGGACCGGAATACTTCGTGCGCGCAGGGCCGTCCTGATCTTGAGCATTGCGGGTGCGGTTCTGGGGACGCTCTGCCAGCAGACGAACGGCCTCGCGGCGGCTCATCGTTTATCTCAATCCCTGTCGTGGATTCCGACGGCGACCGGGTGGGGCAGCGCCGTCGCTCTCGGACTGGCCGCCCTTTTGAGCCGTGAGGTTCTGAGCGAAGAGCGCCAGCGCCTGTGGCTCGAAGCGCGCACGGCGGCGGAGAGATACAAGTCTCAAACCTTTCTGTTACGAGCCAAGGCCCCGCCCTACGAAAAGAGCGACGCTTCTTCAGCCGAATTGCTGGCGGAGGCCAGAGTCCTGGGCGAACGCCTCGGCGCTCCTCCGCCGACGCAAGCGAGCGATGAAGAGTTGCTGGCCGAAAAACCGCCCCCGCCCCCTATGGCCGTCGCTGATTTTATTACCCTGCGCGTAGACGATCAGATAAAGTATTACGAAAAAAACGCGGCCAGCTATATGAAGCGGTTGAGGCTGGGCCGAACGCTGAGCCTCTCGTTGGGAGCGGTGGCGGTTGTTCTGGGCGCTCTTGGCAGCACCTACGGCTGGACGGCTGGGTGGGTAGCTGTCATTAGCACGATCATCGCGTCCGTCTCCGCCAATCAGTATGCGAACCGTTACCAGTTTCTGATGTTGAGTTATCGGGCGACAGCCGAGCGGCTAAGGTGGCTCAAGGTTAGCTGGGGCGCTTCGGACAAGACGGAAGCGGACGTGGAAGAGCGTAACAGATTCATTCTTGATTGCGAGCAGACTCTGGCAACAGAGAACAACTCATGGATGGCGGAGTGGACGAAGAAGCACGACGGATAACAAGAGGGCCGGAATCAGCCATCGTAAACACCCTGATCATATTCGCTCGCCGCTCATAGGCAGGTTTCTATCCGCAAGCGACTTGAGCGTGACACGTGCGATGGGACATAATCTGGCCGGAAATCGCGCTCGCCCGCAAGCGTGACGCGCCCCTCGGACGACCGCGTGTGAGCTGGGCAGCCGGGGTTCAGAGGTTAATGTGTTTAATTTCGAGAACTGACGGAGACATCGAATGAACTATCCGCTTCAATTGTCTTTCAAGATTATGGCTCTGGCCCGGCAGCTTTCGCTGACGGACGCCAGCGGGAGGCTCGTGTTCTACGTCAAGCAGAAAGCTTTCAAGCTCAAGGAGTCCATCACGGTCTTCGCCGATGCGGAGCAAACCATGCCCCTGTATATGATCAACGCCGACAGGGTCATTGACTTCTCGGCGCGTTATCACTTCTCTGATCGTAACGGCGCGGTCTTAGGCAGCGTCAAACGGCAGGGCATGAAGTCTCTGTGGAGATCGCGTTTCGATATTATGGAGGGTGAAGGCCAGACGATGATGATTCAGGAGGCTAACCCGTGGACGAAAGTTTTCGACAGCCTGTTCGGCGAGCTGCCAATTATCGGGATGTTCTCCGGGTATGTCTTTCATCCGTCCTATCTGGTGTTGCGCCCGGACGGGTCGGCGGTTATGCGGCTGCAAAAAGAGCCGGCCTTTTTTGAGGGGAAGTTCAGGATCGAAAAGCTTGGGCCGATGAACGATGCGGAAGAGATACGCGCCCTGCTGAGCCTGATCATGATGGTCTTGATTGAGCGCGGCAGGGGATAGACAGGGCCGGGAAGCGCGAAGCTCTCACAAAGGGATTGAGCTTAAAAGGAAAGGGCCTTGAGCATTGCTGCTCAAGGCCCTTTCTTCTTTCAGGCTGGCCGATGCGACCGCCAGTGCTTACATCGGGCCGAAGCGCAGACGATACTCGGGAGATTGCATAAAGCCTCTGATCATCTCACGATAGTCGCCCGTCGTATTCAACATCTGAATCCAGTGTAGATAGTTGATGTCAGGATTCCTTCTCAGGAAGGCGAAGTATGCGACGACCGCAAACGCCTTGTTGAAGAACTTCTGACTTACTTCGGGGCTGTTCGCCACGATTCTCAACACATCCCAACGCTGGATTTGGCTGTTGGCTAACTGCGAGACAATCGCCGCGCGCACCGCCGGGTCGAACTGCACGCCTGCCGTATTCAATAGCTCGTCTACGAAGGCTCCCGAGTCAGCAATGCCGTCGTACTTGTTCTTGAACTCCTGCCGCTGCGTGAACTCAAGGACGAACTGCTGCTTGCGAGCCTCAAGCTCCTGAGCCGTCAGGAATCCGGTGACGCGAAGGATATCATGCTGATACTCATCGTACTGCGGCTGACGACCGAGCGCTTCTTCATACACCTTGAAGATGAAGTAGGCGCGGTCGAAATACTCCGGCGAGCGGAAGAAGGCCGAAGCCACTTCTATCTCGTCGCAGTTCTGCAAGGTCTCTCCCGGCTGCGGGCAGGTGTTGAGCCGGTTGAGCCATGCGGCCAGACCCGAAGGCTCAGGCTGGCGGTTGAGGAAGTCCAGATAGAGTTGACGGATAAAGAACGCGCGATTGTCTATCGGGTTCGGCGCTCCCACAGCGAGATCATCGTCCGTGATGCTGAGCGAAACTACGGAAGTTGCGCCGAGCACGCCTCCCGTCGGATTGCTCAAGGTAAGCGTCAGATGCTCAAGCCCTTCGACGTAGACATCGTTGATGATGGGCACGTTGAAGGTTCTCGACGCCTCTCCGGCAGCGAAGGTCAAAGTGCCGCCCATAGCCGTGTAGTCGCATCTGGCCGAAGCATCGCCCGTGTTGACGCTGCAGTTATTGAGGCCCGCCAGATCGCTCGTCTCGAAGTCAACGGTAGCCACTGCTCCAGTGTTGCCCGTGCGCGTGACAGTGATCGTAGCGTGTCCCTGTTCCTCGCCAATCGTGTAGCTGACGGCGCTGAACTGCAAGGATCGCTGCGTGACGGTGATCGCTATGGTGTCCGTATCGGAGAGAGCGCCGCCCAGACCAGTGTTGCCCAGATCGTCAGTCGTGATCTGCAAGCTCGCCGCACCAGAGAAGCCCGCGGTCGGCGTAAAGGTCAGGCCGTTGAGTGCGCCGTTGATGCTTGAGAGCGCGCCCGTAAAGGTCATGGTCGCATCGCTTGTTCCGTCACCTGTGGTGAAGACCAAGCCGAAGGTTGAAGAAAGCGAGAGCGTGCCGCCCGTGGCCGTCAGCGTGACTCTGACCGAAGCAGGCCCGGCATCAACGTCTGAGACCGTGATGGCGTTACCGTTCGCCGCAGAGAAGGTCAGAGCCGTGTCGGCATTCGTGGTCTGAGCGCCGGGCACTGCGTTGACCGGGGCGTCGTTGACCGCGTTGACCGTCACGGTGAAGGTACGCACTATCGTCTGCACCCCGCCGTTGGCTACGCCGCCGCCGTCATTGACCGTGACGGTGATGAGAGCCGAGCCGCTCTGGCCGGCCACAGGCGTGAACGAGAGCGTGCCCGTAGCGTTCGGCGAAGTGTAGGTGACAGCCGGGTTGGGAATCAGCGAGGTGTTGTTGGACGTGGCCGTGACAACCAGCGTCTGCGTCTCGCCGCCGCCAGCCCCTATGCCGGAGAGATTGACGGTCTGCGCGGAAGCGTCCTCGTTGATCGTTACATCAGCGATGGCGTCCAGCGTCGGAGCGTCATTGACCGGGTTGATGGTGATGGTGGCCGTCGCCGTGCCACCGCCGAGTCCGGCATCCAACGCGCTGAGCGATGCCTGAACGGTGAAGCTGCCGTTCGTGGTCGAGTTCGCCGCGGGCGTGAATTTCAATCCAGCGCCGCCCTGAGCCACGGTGATGAAGCTGCCGTTAGTGATCGGCGTCACTCCGTCGTTCTGGAAGAGCGTGCCGCCGGTGATGCCTGTGATCTTGAAGTTCACTACCTCGTTGCCGTCTCCGGCGTTGCGCGTGATGACGAGGCCCGAGGTGGTTTGCGTGTCTTCGTTGGTGGTCGCGTTCGTCACGGACGGGGTGTCGGGCGTCGGCGTGATGTTAAAGCTGACGGTCGCCGCTGCGCTCGTGATCGGGGCCGCTGCACCATTGGTTGTGCCGTTGTCCTCAACCGTGTACTGGAAGCTGGCCGGGCCATTGTAATCAGCCGTCGGCGTAAAGAGAACGTTGCCGCCGCTGATGCTGACCGTGCCGCCTACGGGGAGGCCGACGGTCTTGACGATCAACGTCTGGGCGCTCTCGTTGGCCGGGCCGGTCGAGTCGTTGCCCGTCAGGGTAGCGAACGGAATCGTCCGCAGCCCTGAGTCTTCTCCGACAGAGCTGAGCGCATCGGCATTAGCCACGGGAGCGTCGTTGACCTCCGTGACAGTGATGCTGGCCGTCTCGGTCGCGGTAGAGAAGGGTGTGATGCCGCCCAATGCGACGGAGGTGTCGGCAGTGTTGCCGTTCGTGCCTGTGGATTGATCCCATGCGTGGAATGTTATTCCGGGATTGATCGTGCCGTTGAACTCCGCGTTGGGAACGAAGCGCACGCGCGTCAGGGCGTTTGCCGCCAGCAGCCGCGAGTTGACGGCATCAGGCGTGCCGAACGGTGTCCAGTTCGTGCCGCCGTCTATCGTGTACTGCCACGCCCCGGAGGTGTTGTTAACGGCGTTGACGGCGATGCCTTCGACCGCGCCGGCGTCAACGTCCGTGATGCGGTCGCCGCCTGCGCTGGCGATGATGTCGGAGACGAGCGTGCCGGAGTTTGCGGCGAGTGCGATGTCCTCGCTGATGGCGCTCAGGGACATGTTGCCCGTGTTGTCGAGCAGGGGCGCGTCGTTCTGCCCCGTCACCGTGATGGTGAAGGAGACGGGCGCGCTCTGGTTGACGTTGGGCGCTGTGCCCGAGCCGCTGTCGGTTGCGACGACGTTGAAGGTCGCCGTGCCGGAAGTGTTGCCCGTCGGCGTGTAGGTTAGCTGTCCAGCGTTGTCGATTGACGGCCCGGAGGTGAACGTCAGGTTGCCGGTCGTGCCCGTCTGCGTGACGGTGTAGCCGGCCAGCGTTTGGCCCGCCTCGTCCGTGGCCGTGGCTGGGCCGGGCAGGAAGTTTGTGGCGAAGCCGGCGACGGTCTGCGCGGACGCATCCTCGTTGACGGCGGACGGGTTCGCCGCGATCTGGAACGTGGGAGCGTCGTTGACAGCCGTGACGTTGATCGTGAACTGCTGCACGCCGCTCGTATTCGAGTTGGGTAAGACGTTGCTTCCGTTGTCGGAGAGCGAGACGTTGATGGTCGCCGAGCCGTTGGTGTTCGGCGAAGTGGTGTAGGTCAGCTCGCCCGTCGAAGAATTGATCGCCGGGGCGCTTGAGAACGAAAGGTTGCCGGTCGTGCTTGCAACCGAGACGTTGAAGGTCAAAGCCTGTGCCGGGTCGCCCGCGCCCTGAGAGATGCTGGAAGCAAAACCGCTGACGCTTTGCGCTCCGGCGTCCTCGTTGACGGTCGGGGCGGTGGCCGGGACGATAAAGCTCGGCGGGTCGTTGACCGCGTTGACCGTGATGTTGACGGTGTCGGAGTCCGTCTTCGCGCCGTCCACGCCGGTGTTGCCCTGATCATCGGTCAGGATGGCAAGGCTGGCCGAGCCGCTGTAGTTCGCGGTCGGCGTAAAGGTCAGGCCGTTGAGCGCCGCGTTGATGTCGGAGAGCGCGCCGGTGAAGATCATCTGCGCGTCGTTTGTGCCGTCGTTGCCTGCTCCCGCTGGCGTAAAGGTCAGGCCGCCCGTGCCACTCAGGCTGAATGTTCCGTTCGTGGCCGTCAGCGTGACCTTAAGGCTGGCAGTGCCGGCGTCCGGGTCGCCAATGGAAATCAGGTTGGCGTTGCCCGCGTTGAAGGTTAGCGGGACATCCTCGTCTGTGGTCTGCGCGACCGCAAATGGCCCGGTGTTGACCGGAACCTTGTTAAGGAAGTTGGTCGAGCCGATGTGATCCAGCGTCTTGCCCGCAAAGCTGGACGGCTCTACCTTTGTGCCCGCCGGGTCGAGCGTGAAGTTCGGCGCTGCGCCGCCAGGCCCGCTACTCGCGACCCAATCGGCAGCCGCAGAGCCTGTGGTGTCGCCACGGCGTCCGACGTAGACGACGTTGAATCCTACGAGAACGGTTGTGCCCGTCGCCGAGCCGTTGGTTCCGCTGTTGTAGGAGTAGTTGAAGGCTCCGTATGCACGGTCGCCCGTGTTCGTGCCGTCAAGCACGCCAATCGAATCGCGAATCGACCAGCCGTCATAGACAGCGCCGTCGGCTGCGCCGTTGTTGTCCGTGTCAATGTCGTCCGAAAGATTCGGAACAGCACTGGTCTGGACGAGCATGAAGGTGACGGAGTCGTTCTCAAGGCTGTCGGCCCCGCCGTCTGCCTGGAAGATGCCGCCCGGCAAGCCCTTGAAGCCGGCGTTGGCCGGGACTGCCCCGCTGCTGCTCACAACGGTCGCACCCGCATCGGTCGTGTAGGTGTTGCCGTTCTGCAAGAGAACGAGGAAGCCGTTCGAGCCGAAGGTCAGACCCGAGAGATTGATGTAGGTCGTGACATCACCGAGGTTTCCTGCGTCGCCGTCAACTGCCACCAGGTAAGTGCCGACAGGGATGGCGGAACTCGGCGTGCCGCGCAGCTCTATGTACTCGTTCTGGCCCGACGAGTCGGGGTTGAACAGGATTTCGTTGATGTACATAGCGGTCGGAGCCGTCACAGTGATGTTGACGGTGTCCGTGTCGGTCTGCACACCACCGGTTCCGGTCTTGCCCTTGTCGTCCGATACGATCTGGACGCTGGCCGCACCCGTATAGCCTGAGGGCGGCGTAAACTGCATGCCGTTCAGTGCCGTGTTGATGTCAGCGATAGCGCCGTCGAAGGCTACGGCGGCAGTGCCGTTAGCTCCGGAAGTGATGGTCAATCCGGCTGTGCCGTTCAGGTTGAGCGTGCCGTTGGTGGCCGTCAACGAGACGTTGATGACGCCGTCTCCGGGCAGGGATGCCGCGTCGGGGTCGGCGACGGAAATCGCATTGACGCCGGTAAAGGTCAGCACGGTGTCCTGCAGCATGGTGACCGCGGCGGGCGCTGTGTTGACCGGCGGGTCGTTGACGCCGTTGACCGTGATCGTAAAGCTCTGCGCGGCGCTCGTGTTCGAGTTGGGCACAGTGTTGCTTCCGCTGTCGCTCAGGGTCACGTTGAAGGTCGCCGTGCCGTTAGTGCCGTTTGAAGGCGTGTAGGTCAGCGTGCCGGTCGTCGCGTCAATCGCGGGCGGCGTGCTGAAGGTCAGCGTCCCGGTCGAGCCGGTGGGCGAGACGTTGAAGGTCAGAGGCGTCTGGCCCGTTTCGTTCGGCCCCTGAGAGATGGAGGTCGCGAAGTTGTTAACCGTCTGCGGCCCGGCGTTCTCGTTAAGCGACGGCGGATTGCCCGCGAGCGTAAAGGACGGCGGATCGTTGACGGCGTTGACCGTGATCGTAAAGTTCTGCACGCCGCTCGTGTTCGAGTTGGGCGCAGTGTTGCTGCCGTCGTCACTCAGGGTCACGCTGACTGAGGCCGTGCCGAAAGTATCGGCGGCAGGCGTGTAGGTCAGCGCACCCGTTGTCGGGTCAATCGCGGGCGCAGTGGTGAAGGAGAGCGAGCCGGTCGTGCCCGTGACCGAGACGTTGAAGGTCAGGGTCTGACCCGTCTCGTTCGGCCCTTGAGAGATGGAGGTCGCGTAGGGGTTGACTGTCTGCGCGCCGGAATCCTCATTAACCGCAGGCGGATTGCCCGGCAGTGTGAAGGACGGCGCGTCGTTGACCGCGTTGACCGTCAGCACGAAGGTATCCGACATGCTGACGGCTGTGCCGCTGATGGTCTTGGTCGCCGTCACAGTGATGGTCGAAGTGCCAGTCTCATTCGCCGCCGGTGTGATGTTCAGGTTACGTGACGAGCCGCTGCCGGTGATGTTGATGTTGGCAGCCAGGTTCGGCACAAGCGTCGTGTTGCCCGAAGTGGCCGTGATCGAATCGAAGGCCGTGGCCGCGTCGCCGACGTTGAAGGGGACGACGATCAGCGTGTCTTCGTTAGTGGACTTGTCCGTGATGTCCTCGACCGACGGGTCGGCCTCGAAAGCTCCGATGTCCACGGTCTGAGTAGTGTCGGCGTCGGCAGCGTCGCGCTTGCGAGAGAAGCCTGCGCCGCGTTGGTCTGTCGTCAGCGGGATAGCGTCCGCCGCCGTGTTGTCGCCCGCATCGAGCGCAGGGCTACCGGCCAGCAGGGCGTGTGTCCGCGTCAGGCCGCCGTTATCGGCGAGCGCCGCGATCTTCTGGTCGCCGTCGAAAAGGTTGTTGTTCTCGGTTGTGAACGCGCCGGAAGCGTTCTGTCCCGGGCCGCAGGCGATATTGCCTGAGATGATGGTGTTCGTGATGTTGGTTATGTTGTTGTTGGTGTCGATACCGCCGCCACTGCCATTGATGCTGCCTGCAGCCGGACAAGCTCCTGTGCCCGTGTTGCCGTTGGCGTTGTTGTTCGTGATCGTCACGTTCAGGAGATTGAACGTGCCGCCGCTGCTGGCGAGGCCGCCGCCTTCGCGGGCCGTATTGCCGGAGATGGTCGAGTTGCGAAGGTTCAAGGTCGTGCCGCTTGCGGCAGCGACGCCGCCGCCGTCGCCGTTGATGACCGTGTTGCCCGTAAAGAGCATGTTGGTCAGTGTGACCGTGCCGCTCTGGGCGAGGAGACCGCCGCCGTTGGAGCCTGTCAGGCTTGCGCCCGTGACGGTGAAGCCGTTGAGGCTGGCCGTCGTGACCGGACTGTCAACGCGGAAGACGTTGAAGTTGCCGCCGTTCGCAGTGATCGTCAGCTTCCCGTTCGTGCCTGTGATCGTGTTGGCGATGTTCGCGTTCTTGGCGATGACCAGCGTGCTCAGCGCCGTGATCGTGTTCGACCCTGCGCCGAGGTTGAAGGTGATGTTGTTGTTCGGAGCATTACAGACGTTCGCCAGAGCGTCACGCAGCGTATTCGCGCCGCTGTCGGCGTTGCTGGTGACGACCGGGTTGGCTATGCAGGCGATGACCGTCTGCGAGACGGGGCTCGCGTCGGTGCTCGTCTCGAAGTTGCCGTCGCCGCTGTAGATCGCGTTGATCGTGTGCGGTGAGCCGACAGGGTTAATGGTAGAAGTCGTGCAGGTCGCAACGCCCGAGCCGTTGAGTGTCTGCGTGGCCGTGCTGCCCTGATCGCAGACGAGCGGGTTGCCGTCAATCGTGAACTGAACCGCGCCCGTCGGCGTACCCGGCGTGCCCGAGGGCGAGCCCGTCGGATTGAACGAGACCGTCGCCGTGAAGGTGACCGGATCGCCCTGACCGACAGAAGTGTTGCTCGATGTCACATCCGTCTGCGAGTTGAAGAGATCGACAGGCGTCTTGGTCGGGTCACTTGCGCCGCCCACCGCCGTGTCGTCCGTCAGAACATTGACGCCGCCGTCGGCTGTCACCGTGCCCTGATTGCTGACCACTGCGCCACCGACAGGAATCGGCGTCGTCAGGTTCGGCGTGTTGTTGAGCGTGACCTGGAAGGTAACGGTGATGCTCTTGCCCGCGGGCAGTGTGAACCCGCTGTTGGCGGGCGAGACGCCTGCGCCGCCGTCAATCGTGATGGTCTCGCCGGCCAGCATGGCCGCGGCCAGAGCGCTCGGTCGTGTTCTCGTCCGCACGGCATGGCTCAAGACCATGGCGTTGCGGTTCTTAACGGGGTGCGCGCTCGCGGTCGCCGCACGATTGGTATCTGTGCTGGCGGAAGCGATTTGGTCGGCAGTGTTGCTCGCCGTGTCGGCGATGGCAGTCTCCTGCGCCGTCATCGAGGCTTGCTCTGCGACGGCGACTTCGTTGGTCGTCGGCAGGAGAGAAGCGTTTGCGGTTCCGTTGATCATCGCTTCGGGAGCGGACGGGGTATAGACCTGATCGTTGAAGAGATTATGGACGCCCGTGCGCGATTGCCATGCCAGCGACTCGTTGAGAGTGGCGCTCTGCGGGATGGTCGGCATGGGCTCGTTGCTCGCCAGTGCCAGACCCGTCCAGAGGCTCATCGCGTTCTCGACAAACGGCGAGATAGACTTCGCGTATGTCGGCACGCCTCTCATCTCGTCAGGAGTGAGCATCGCGACGGCGTTTGTCGGGGCACGGCACGTGCCGTTGAAAGGAGCATTGCCCGCTGCCGGAAGCACCGAGCCGCTTCCCCCAGATATGGCAACGTTGCCGGGGCCTGTTTCCGTATTCGCGTTGGCTGTCCACGTACCGGCAGCATCGACACTGAAGTTCTGAAGATAGACGTTCGAGCCAGAGCTTCCGGTAAAGGTCACGAAGGCGAAGTGGGAGGCGAGGCCGGTCGTGACGGTGTTGTTGTGGATGTAACCGCAGACCTTGTTAACGTCGCCTGCGTTCGCGCCGGAATTGAGATAGATAGCGGAGTTGTTGGCGTTCGCGTTCGCTATCGAGATGTTGTTGCTGGCGACGATGCCGTCAATGATGCCGTCGAGCAACGCCGCGCCGTTGCCGTGATTGAGCAGTAGGATTGCCTGATCTTTGCCGATCTTTGAAATTGTATTACCGGTAATTTCGACTCTGCCGTCTGCGCTGTCTTCCGGGTGGAAATAGATGGCGCTGCCGATGGCCGTCGCGCCCAAAGTGTCGGACGCGTTTCTGATGTCGGGGTTGTTTCTGATATGGCCGTTGATCTGTGCGTTGACTGTACCGAAGACGTTAATGATAGGGCCGCCGGTGCCGTATATTTTTGGATTCTCGTTGATATTAAAGTTGAGGGCCGCCGTGTCCTGAGCGTTGAGGTCTATGGCGCGTCCGAGGTTGGGGAAGCCCGGGTCGAAGGAGTTGCCGTTGGCAGTGTTGCCAACGCCCGTAATGTTGACGTTCATCGTGGACGTGCCGCGCGCGAACGTCGCGATACCGGCAGTCCTGATGTTGAGAAAATCACTTCGACGCACGTTGACCGTCACGTTGGCGGAGGACGCGCTGGTCACAGTCAGCCCGTAGCTGCCGTTGGCGGAGGACTGAGTCTGTGTAAAGTTGTTCTTATTAACATTGAGGGGATCACCATCAACATTCAGTGTCAGCGCCGTCGAGGTCGTGTTCCTGATATCAATGAGGCTCTCACCGCCGGTCGCGTCGCCAGCCGCGAAACTGAAATCGCAGTTGTTGATCGTGGCCGTGCCCGTCAGGTTAAAGAGACGGACATCGTTTTCGTTCGGCTCGTCGCCGAAGTTCTGCACCGTGCTGTTCAGGAGCGAGAAGTTGGAAACGGTCTGCCCGTTGATACCGACCTGCGTGCCTCCGTTCAAGCTCAGGTTATCGAAGGTCGCGGTCGTCACACCGTTCATGTTGATCGCCGCGTTGCACTGGCTGTTGAAAGCGGAGGAGTCAACGTTGGAACAATTTGCGCCACCATCAGCCGTATTGGCGTTGGTGAAGTTCATGTTCTTGAGCGAAAGGTTGGTCGTCGTCGTGAAGACGCCGCCCTGCTGTGTGTTCTGGATAGTACCGCCTGAGCCTGCGGTCGTGCCTGTGCCCGTCACCGACAGAGCGCCCGTGCCTGTGTTGTTGAGGACGATGCCGCTGGTCGCACCGTTGACGTTGATGCTCTGGAAGGTGAGTCCGCTCGCACCGATGCTTGTCGCACTGACGTTTAAGGCCGAGCCCGTCGCCGTCGTGATGGTGTTGCCCGTTCCCTGAACGGTGACTGTGCCGCCGCCAGTGGCGTTGAGGCCGACGCCTGAGCCGGTGGCAGAGAGCACCAGATTGTTATTCGTAAAGTTGATCGTCGTGCCGGAGTTGCTGAGCAGGTCAATGGCGTTCGCCGCGCCGGTCGTGGCGATGGACTTCGTCTCGGTCGCGCTTGGGCCGTCGAAAAGGATTGTTCCGGCGGTGTTGCTCTGGATGAGGATGCCGCGCGTGCCGTTCGATTTGCTGATGGAGCCGCTGTAGGTGACGCTCTGCCCGCCGCCCGTGATGGTGATGGCCTCGTTCGTCGGGTTGGTGATGCTCGTGTTGCTGTTGAAGGAGAAGGTTCCGAAGGAGTTGTTGGTGATGTCTATCCCGGCGTTGCCGCCATTGAGCGTCGTCGTGCCGCTGAAATTATAAGTGCCGTCGGCGTTGTCGAATTGCAGGCCCGTGCCGTTCGTCGCGCTGACCGTGCCGGTGTTGAAGGTGATCGTGCCGGTTTGGTGATTGCCGGTGACGGAGACCGCCGCGTTGTTGGCAGCCTGAGTGATGTTGCCGCTGTAAGTGACGTTGACGCTTCCGCCGACGATGGCGAAGGTTGGCCCGGTGGCCGTGCCTGTGAGCGTGCCGTTAGCGGCGGTCAGTGTGCCCGCGACGCCGCTGAGCAGAACGCCGTTGGTTCCGCCGCCGGATGAAAGCGTGCCGAAGGCCGCGACGCTCGCTGGGCCGGAAACCGTGCCGGTCGTCAGGCTGAGCGCCTGGCCGCTGCTCGCCACGTTGAGCTCAAAGGCCGAGAGCGTGCCGAAGTTGGTTCCCTGAATGGCCGTCCCGGCTACACCGCTCATGTTGAAGCCGCGAAGCAGATTGCCTGAATTCAGAAGAATGCCGCCAGCGGCGCTGCCGATGGTCACAAACGTCCCGTTCCCGGAGTTCACAGCAGGGAACGGGTCGCTGAAAGTAGGCGGAGTTATCCCTGTGAGTGAAGTCAGTGATGCAGAGGAATCCTGACCGATAACCTTTTGTCCACTAAGCAGCGTGACGGGAGCGGTGTAGCTCGTGCCGCTCTCGTAAAGGAAGATGTTGTCATTAGCCGCCGGATGAAAGCTGTGCGCCGGGACGTTGTTCACGCCGTCGTTGATCGCCGCAAACGATGAGAGGAACTTGAAGGGGTTGGTCAGACGGCCATCGCCGTCCGAGACTGCGTTGGCGTTAATAAACCAGACCATCCCGCTGACATCAATCTTGACGGTCGCCGTCGCGGTCGCCGTCCCGTCGCTCACCGTGTAGGTGAAGGTGTCTGCGTTGGCTCCAGTGCCCTCGAATCCCGCCGGGGGGTTGTAGGTGAATGCACCCGCATTTGCGCCCGAGGTCGTCATCGTCACCGTGCCGCCGTTGGCGCTCGTAGCGTCAAAGGCTGTGATGCTCGTCAGGGTCGTGCCGTCAGGGTCTAGGTCGTTGACCAGTACGCCGTTCGCCACAGGAACCTGTATGCGGACGTTGCCCGTGGCCTGATAGGTATCGTCATTCGCTATCGGCTGCGTGTTGACGGAGCCGGGCACGAGCGTCGTGTGCGTATCTATGGTGTCAGTGAATTTGAGGTGGGTGGCGTCACCACCAGTATTGGTGATGGTGACCGTGTAGGTGATTCTTTCCTCTGTCGCCGGATTTCCATTGGTCGGGTCAATCTTGCCGTCGCCATCGTCATTGACGAGCGCATCAAGCTTGGTGGCCGCAATGATGGGCGCAATGGGAGCCATGCTGGGGAAGAATTTAGACGCGACGCGGCTGCTATGACTGAGCTCTGCGCGCTCGCCCTCTTCTTCCGCACTGGCCGCCTCACTGCCCGCGCGTAGAGGAAGGGAATTATTGCGCGCCGTCGCGCCCGGATGAGCCGCCGCCGAAGATGGCTTGATAGAAGCCGCGTGCTGCTGCTCCTGCCGTTGCTGCTCCGTCGCCACTACTCCTAATTGGTCGCTCGAATGCACGTGCGACCCGGAAAAGATGACGCCCGCCAATGCTATGGCCGTCAGTAGCGGTAGCAAGAAGAACTTCTTGGTGATGGCAGTCTTATTTACAAACCCGGTCAAGGCTTTGAAGGGGTGGGCATGACGCATCTTAGGGGATTCCTTCCGGTGCAAGAGCAAGAGAAGCGCTGCGGCTGGTCCCACTGCGCGAGGATTGTTAAAAGGTCGGCTGATCGAGGAAATGCACTTCGCGAGTCCGTATCGGGGGATCAGCCCAGAAGCGCGCAAATAATTTACGCTATAGTTGCAGGCGAGTCAAATACTTATACTTGATTTATTGAACGACGGCTTGGCAAGTGCTCGGCTTCGGGGTGACTCTGCCCCAACTATTAGGGCTTGTGCCTATGCCGGATTTGATTATAAATGAAAAGGGCGCTGATTGACCAGCGCCCTCAAGCCTTTAAGCCTCGTGCCCCGACGATCACTGTCCGTGCGAAAGCCGCCTCTGTCTGCGGGTTGACCTGAGCGGGCTCATATAACCTGCCACGATCAACGACAATATTCCGGTGAGCTTTCGTACAAACCTGCGGCCCGTGCGTGCGCGCTCGGCGGCGCGGATGGCCTGTTAGGACTCTACGAGCCCGAAGCGGTCAGCCACCGAGCGCACCCCTTCCTGTGTTGGCCTAGCCGCCACAGTTCGGGGTCGCGTCGCTGGTGATCGTCCAGGTGATGTTGCCGGTCGCGTCAGCCGTCTTGGAGAGGAAGCAGCCGTCCTTATCCTCGCTGACGATTTTGACGGTCGGTTGATTCCATGAGACGTTGATCGTGAGCGTCTGGCCGGGGCTGATGGCCCCGTCGTTGAGCTGATCAGGCCCCCAGTTATCGTTATCGGCGGGCGACAGGTAGATATGGCGTATCTCCCAGCCGGAATTGTTCACGATGGTGATTGAGGTCGTCGCAGGCGCAGCCGGTGAGCCCGACAGCATCGTCAACGCGCCGAGCGTACAGATCACGACGACCAGCATCGCCAGGCGGAAACCAATTTTTGTATTTAGAATTGCGCGGGGTATTCTCATCACTAAACTCCTCTCGATTATCAATAGTTCAAGTCAGCCAAAGAATTTTGCTCAAGTCGGCTGGATAGGAATGAACGCTGACTGCCGGTTTTCGTAAGTCTTGCACGAAGCGCAGGCCACTCGAAGACCCGCAGCCGGCGTCCATCCCACCCATGCCGGGCGAAAGGGCTTGCCCTACGGTCACGGGCAGTTGCTCGTGACCGTATATTTAGGCCCATCGTCCACGGCTGTGCCGTTGTAGTTCTTGGGCACTATCACCTTGGTTGAAGCGGTCGTCGTGTTGCCAGCCGTGTCCCTGACACTGAAGAAGATGGTGTAGACACGACCGTTGCTGCTGCCGTCACGCTCCGACCGCAGTTGAACCGACTTACAGTCGGCGGCGATGGTGATGTCGTTGAGCGTATTGCCATCACCGTTGCCGTTCTCCTTCTCGTCGCTCGTCACCTTCGCAATCACCACGTCGCTGATGTCAACAGTCGGGTCGCAGGCGTCACTGGCGCTGGCGACGAAATTACCGATGTTGAAATTCACGTACTGGTGATTGGGCGGCCAGAGCGAGTACGACTGGTTCGTCAGCGTAATGACCGGCAACGAATCATCCACGACCGTAATCACGACGGTGTCCTGCGAAGAAGCACCATGCGGGTCGGTCACGGTGAGCGTTATCGTATGCACGCCGACGGGTAGCACGACAGTCGGATTCGGGCCTGTCGCGATCACAGTCGAGCCTTCCTTCCAGATGTAGACGAGCGTGCTGTTGGGATCGTCTACGTCGCTGGAAGCTGTTCCATCCAGCGTCACTGCGCCCGTGCAGGACGCTGTCTGATCCGGGCCTGCATTGGCGACGGGCGCATCGTTGACGGGCGTGACGGTGATGCTGACTGTCGCCGTGTCATTGCCGCCGTTGCCGTCACTGATGGTGTAGGTGAACGAGTCCGCGCCGAAGTAGTTGGCGTTCGGAGTATAGGACACTCCTGTGCCGCCGCCCGTGATCGCTACAGAACCGTTTGTGCCCTGCGTGACAGCCGTGATCGTCAACGTCTCACCCGCATCGGGGACGAAGCTGTCGTTGGCAAGCACATTGATCGCGTTCGCGCCGCTGTCCTCCGCCATTGTCGCCGCATCGTCGACCGCATCGGGCGGGTCGTTGACGTTGGTGACGGTAATGTTGACCGTCGCCGTGTCGCTGCCGCCGTTGCCGTCGCTGATGGTGTAGGTGAACGAGTCAGACCCGAAGTAGTTGGCATTGGGCGTGTAGGTCAGGCCCGTACCGCCGCCTGTGATCGCCACAGAGCCGTTTGTGCCCTGCGTGACAACCGTGATCGTCAGCGTTTCGCCAGCGTCGGGCGAGATGCTGTCGTTGGCGAGAACAGAGATGGCGTTTGCGCCGCTGTCCTCGGCAACCGTCGCCGCGTCGTCATTAGCGGTCGGGTCATCATTGACGTTGGTGACAGTAACGTTAACAGTGGCCATATCATTGCCGCCGTTGCCGTCGCTGATGGTGTAAGTAAACGAGTCTGCGCCGAAGAAGTCGGCGTTGGGCGTGTAGCTGACGGTTGTGCCGCCGCCTGTGATGGAGACTGTGCCGTTCGCGCCGTTTGTCTTGGCCGTGATCGTCAAGGTCTCGCCTGTGTCGGGAGCGGAGCTGTCATTAGCCAGCACGTTAATAGTATTAGCGCCGCTGTCTTCGGCAACCGTCGCCGCATCGTCATTAGCGGTCGGGTCATCATTGACGTTGGTGACAGTAACGTTGACGGTAGCCGTGTCGCTGCCGCCGTTGCCGTCACTAATGGTGTAAGTGAACGAGTCTGCGCCGAAGTAGTTGGCGTTCGGAGTATAGGACACTCCTGTGCCGCCGCCCGTGATCGCCACAGAACCGTTTGTGCCCTGCATGACGGCTGAGACGGTCAGCGTTTCGCCAGCGTCTGGAGCGAAGCTGTCGTTGGCAAGCACATTGATCGCGTTCGCGCTGCTGTCCTCGGCAACCGTCGCCGCATCGTCGTTAGCCGTCGGATTGTCGTTGACGGGCGTGACGGTGATGCTGACTGTCGCCGTATCCGTGCCGCCGTTGCCGTCGCTAATCGTGTAGGTGAACGAGTCTGCGCCGAAGTAGTTGGCATTGGGCGCATAGGTCAGGCCCGTGCCGCCGCCCGTGATCGCCACAGAGCCGTTTGTGCCCTGCGTGACAGCCGTGATCGTCAACGTATTGCCGTCAGGGTCTGTATCGTTGGCGAGAACAGGGATGGGGTTTGCGCCGCTGTCTTCGGCAACCGTCGCCGCATCGTCATTAGCGGTCGGCGAATTGTTCGGATTGACCACAGGAGTGACGGTCGGGTCGTTCAGAGCGCCAGTGTCCGGGTCGTCAGTAACGATAGAACCGAAGTTGCTGCCGGAGACAGTGCCCTGATTGGCGACCTGTGTGGCGTTGGTCGGCGAGAGCGGGTTGTTGATTGTCACCTTGAAGGTGATGGTGACGCTCTCGCCCGCCGGCAGTGTACCTATGTTGAGGTTCACGCCGCCGGCCATGCTCGGCTTAACCAGCATCGGCCTGTTGATGCGAGCGTGGCTCAGCTGTGCCGCCTCGCGGTTCTGTCTGGAGCTTGTCCTGACAACGCTGGGTGTCTGGCCGTGGCTCAGGCGAGTCGTGTCAGCCGGAGTGTTCGCCAACCTTGCAAGAGCCGTGACAGGCATCTTGATCGTCTGCATGCGACCGCCGGTGATAAGCGGCGTCACGGGCGCGCCCTTTGCCAGCATCGATGCCGGTTTCGTTTCATAGAAGAGCTTAGCCGAGGGATTCATCGGCAGGTTGCATGTTCCGGGGCCGACCGTGCCCGCGTTGGATTCGGTCGCAGAAGCCGGAGGGGTGTTGCCGTTGGCCGCCCACGTTGCGGTGGCGCTGACCGTAAAGCCGTCCATAAAGACGCTCGCGCCGGCGGCGAATGTCCCTTCGGTGAAGGCGTAGCCTGAGGCCGCGCCGCTGACCGTGTTGTTCCTCACGTTGCCGCACAGTTGGCTCACGTCCGTGGAGACTGTGCCAGCCTCTATGTCTATGCCGACGGCGGTGCTGCCCGCCACCGTCACGTTGTTATTCGTGATGGTCGCATCGAGGCGTCCGCCGCCGCCGCCCGAATTGGCAGAGGAGATGGCCGAGACGCCCTTATCATTTCCGATGTTGGAGATCGTGTTGCCACTGACCTCTATCGCCATCGTCGCGTTGTTTTGAAGCTGCGCGAAGACGCCGCTGCCCGGTGTCCCGACGCCGCCGAGCTTGATGTCCGGGTTGTTGTTGACGCGGCCCTGAACGGTCGAGCCGTCGACGGCGAAGATGTTAACGGCTGTTCCGCCGTTGCTGTAGATTTTCGGGTTGTTGTTGACGTTGAAGTTGAGCGTCGCAGTGTTCTGTGACGCGAGGTCGACGCCCCTGCCGATTCCCGGAGCTACGGGGTCGAAGGAGTTGCCGGTGGCGTTGACGGTCAGGCTCGAAGTGCCCGTCGAGACGCCGCTCAGGCCGACAGTCTTCAGTCTGAGGAAGCTGTTGCCCGTGACGGTGGCCGTCGCGCTGGCCGCCGACGAGGTTCTGATCGAGAGGCCGTCCGCGCCCGTGCCGGATGTCTGCGTGTCGCTGATGGTGCTGCCCGTCACCGACAGGTTGAGCGCGCCCGCGTCGTTGCTGATGTCTATGACCTTGAAGGAGGCGAGCTTGAAGGTTGAATTGGTGAAGGCGACCGTGCCCGACAAGTTCGAGAAACGCATTACGCCTTCGTTGTTGCCGTCGCCCTGATTCTGGATCGTGCTGGCGTTGATCGTCAGGTTCGAGACCAGGCGACCGAAGATGCCGTACTCCGTGCCGGCGGTCGCGACCGTCCTGTTCATTGACAGGTTGTCGATGTTGACGTTTGTCGTCGTGTTGAGGTTGATCGCTCCCCGGCAGGTCGTCACGTTCGTGCTGCTGCAAGTCAATCCTCCATCGAGCGTGTTGGCGTTGATGAAGTTCATGTTCTTGAGCGTGATGTTGTCAGCCGCGAGGAAGACCGCGCCCTGCTGTGCGAGCTGAATCGTACCGCCTGAGCCTGCGGTCGTGCCGCTGCCCTGAACGGTAAAGCTGCCGGAGGTGTTCGCGACGTTGATGACGCTCGGGGTGGTCGCGACCGTGTTGATGGCCGTGACGCTGTCGAGCGTGATGTTGAGCGGGGTGCGCAGCGCAGCCGAAGCGCCCGTGATGCCGATGGCGCTCGTGGGCGCGTTGACGGTGGTGATCGAGCCGCTCGTCACTTTGATCGTGCCGGGGCTTGCGACCGCGGCGGCGTTTGAAATGACCAGCGCGCGCTGGTTGTTGTTGGGCGTGATGTCCAGATCAGCGAAGGTGATGTTGCCTGTATTGTTCGTCAGGCTCACACCGATATTGTTCGTGCTGCTGACGGTCGTCGTACCGAAGTCAGCGCCCAACACGCCTGAGCCCAGACTCGAAACTGAAATGCCTATGCCGGACGAGCCCTGAATGTTGGTCGTGCTGGTCGTCAAACTGCCGCTCACGCCGCTCAGGGTGATGCCCTGCCCGGTACTGGTGAGCGACTCGATTGAGGGGAAGCTGGCATCGAGCGCGTAGCCGCTGAGATTAAGCGCCTGCCCCAGACCATTGAGTGTGACTTCGCGGACTATGAGCGTGCTGGCGCCGTTGCCTACGAGCTTGGCCCCGGTCGTATTGCCGACCGTGAAGCCGCGCAGCAGGTTGTTTGCTCCGGTAGTGATGCCGGGTGTGGCCGCCAGGGTCGTCGTGATGACCGGGTCAGCGCCGCCCGTCGAAGGAAGGGAGTCGCTGTTGGGTGCGGGCGTGACGCCGGAAATGGCTGAGAGCGAGTTGGTCGCGCCCTGCCCGATCAGCTTCTGATTGGCGAGCAGCGTGAGCCCACCCGTATAAGCGCCGCTGTAGAGAAAGATGTTGTCGCCGGGATCATCCGGAGCGGCAGTGTAGTAGCAGCCCGCGCCGACAAGACAATTGTACGGCGAGGTCAAACGACCGTCGCCGCCCGGGGCTGCACTGCTGTTGACGAACCAGATCATGCCGCTGACCGTGATGGTCACCTTGCCTGTGTTCGTGCTGCCGTGGCTGTCCGTCACGGTGTAGTTGAAGCTGTCAGTGCCCTCGAATCCGGGCGGGGGGTTGTAGGTGAATGAGCCGTCGGCGCTGACCGAGACGTTGCCGCCGTTGGCGCTCGTCGCGCCGTCGCTGGCCGTCACCGAGTCGCCTTCCGGGTCTGAGTCGTTGCCGAGCAGTCCGGGTGCGGGCACAGAGATGCGCACGTTACCCGTCGCCGTGTAGGTGTCATCAACGGCGATGGGCGTCGAGGTGACGGAGCCGGGCACGAGCGTCGTGTTGCCGTCAGGCGTATCGCTGAAGACCACGCCGGTCGCATCCGTCGTGCCGCTGTTGGTGATCTTCACAGTGTAGGTCAGTGTGTCGCCCGGATTGGCTATGCCGTCGCCATTAACGTCGCCCGTGAGCACGTCTTTTTTCGTCGCCGTGATGGCGGGCAGAACGAGGCTCGGCAGGACGCTCAGGCTTCCGGCCCTGTGACTGAGCCTGATCTGCTGGTCGCGGCTGGCGTTCGCTCGTCCGCCTCTGAGAAGCGACGCGAAGAGATTCTGGAAATTCCTGTCCCCAGCCTGAGCGCGTTTCGCCTCGGCTGTGCCGGAAGCTGCGGCGCGAGCCGGGTCGGACGAGGGCTCGCCCCGTTCTTCGGCGCTCTTCGCGGTCTTGGCGCTGGAATGCACGACCGCGATGGATGAGACGGATAACATGACGGCCCCCAGAGCAAACAAGGCCAGCATCATAATTAATAATGGCTGGCGCGGCGTCCGTCTCCTTGTTGTCAGCTTATAGAGGGGATTTCGAGATTGATCGTGAAGCATGGCCGGGGAACTCCTTCCAGAAAAAGCACTGCGGTTGGACACAACAGCGCGGGGGATTTTGACGTGCCGACCGGGCGAGAGAGAGTTTTACGCCGTGGAGGCGCCGCCCAAGTCTGGCCTATGAATGTTTGTTGATGATGCCTCTGGCGTACGTTGAATCGTTGATCTGGTCTGATTATTTGATTCAACGTACGCGGGCATTGATGATTAACCGAAGGCTTGCAACTAACGCGCTTGCAGAAGCTGAAGCAGCACCAACGCTTCCGGCGACCCTCCCTTTAGGGCCGCTGCGGAAATACTCCCTGTAGAGCGATACAGAAATTCAGGACGAGATACGGCTGTAGATTATTGTGCGGGAAATCCGAGCCCGTAGGGGTCAGGGCTTCGTCCGACATCTGCACCGTATTCCCCGCCGCGACATAAGCGTTTCCCTGGCTCGACTTGCCGAAGGAATTGCCCGTCACGATATTACTGTTAGCGGCAAACACAGCCGCCACGCTCTGCACCCCGTGCGTATGCACAGGAATCTCGGAGTCGAGCAGCGTGACCGTCTCAGTACCGCTCTGCTCACCAAGGTAGCGCTCGCTCAGACCTTGGCCCTGACCAACATCCATGGGCACGCTGTCCTGCAAATTCGGCAGCGCGAAGGTTGATTTACCATCGCCGCCGTAGAACGTGCCGACGAGCGCGAAGAGGGCCGTGTTCTGCGACAGCGGCAGCAGTTGCCCGTTGCAGTAGGCCCAGCCCTTAGGGGGGAAACTGAAGGGAAAGATTCTGATTTCAGCAAGAAAAGGATCCATAACAGTTCTCCTTACGATGGTGGAGGATATATCCCGAACAGCGAGATGATGAAAGTGATGCACAGGTACGGCTGCATATTAGTATGCGGCTGGCTTCCGCCGTCCGGGCCTAAAAACTGCGGGGACATCGGGACGGTCGGAGCGCTATTAATCATCGCGTTGACCTGTCCAGACCTCGCCACCACGTTGGTTCCCGGATTGGGCGAGTTGGCAATGTCGGTCGAGCCCAGCATCGCGTGCGTGTGTGACGGTATCTGTTGAATCGTGAGCGTGACCTCCTCTGTGCCACCCGACTCGGCCAATATGAACCCGTTGCCCTGATGGATGGGAACCCGGCTCATCAAGTTAGGCAGCGCGAAGTTTTCCTGCCCGTCGCCGCCGTAGGTCGTGCCGATCAACTGGAAGAGTATTTCATTCTCCGAGATCGGCAGCAACTTCCCGTTGCAATACTCCCAGCCGACCGGGTTAAAGCTGCCCGCCCACATCCTGATTTCACCGACATATGGTTGTGCCATGAAAATCTCCTTTCAATTCTGTGATGGGAAGATTCCCTGAAGAGCGATGCAGAAGGTCAGCACCAGATAGGGCATCATGTTGTTGTGCGCCTGGCTTCCACCGACATTCGTGACCGTTCCCGGACTAAAGGCTGACAAAGCTTGCGTGGGTCCAAAAAGGGTGTTCGGGGCGCTGTTGCCGAGGAGATTACCGGCGGGGTCGTCCGTGTTGCCGACGTTGTTGGAAGCCATCACGGCGTGAACGTGCGTGGGCAGCTCGTTAATCGTCAGCGTATGGGCCTGCTCACCGCCGCGTTCCCCGAGGGTGTGATTGTTGAAGTGCATGGGCACGCGACCCCGTAGGTCCGGGAGTGCGAACGTGGTCTGGCCGTTACCGCCGTACGTGACACCGAGAAGCGAAAAGAGCGCCTGGTTCTGATTGATGGGTAGAAACTGGCCGTTACACATCGCCCAGCCTTTCGGCGCGTAGTTGATACTGAAAATTCTGATTTCGCTAAGAAAAGGTTCGGACATAATCCTCTCTCCTATGGGGGTTAGAGTTCCGATGGAATTGATAGGCTAATGAAATGGAAGGGCAAACGCTGGCTTTGCCAGGCCGGTGCGAAATTGCATGCACGCGATAACGAAGTTTGCTTCTGCCTTTTTCAGATTGGTTAACGAGAAGAACCTGACAGCGATCCTAACGAGGTTCACACAAAGAATGAAAGCGGGCGTAACATAGAGCAGGTCTCTTTACTTGTCAAGCACTTTTTGCGGCGCGGCTTGCAAGAAAGATCAACGCCACGGTTTTCAGCCCGTTCGATAGCAGCCAAATGCTGCCTTGGCCCAACGCGCATGACTTCATAACTCTAGCGGCGCGCCGCAGGCTTTATCCGCTGGCCGAAAATTTCGTTGACGCCCTTAGCATTTGGGCCAATCAGCCCGTCGCCGTGCCAGACAGCCAGATACTCGCCGCTGGCGCTGTTGGGGGCGATGGCCGCCATGTTAACCGTGCGGTCTTTGCCGATACTCGCCACACTTGAAACCTGAAAGTCAGCCTCGATCTCGCTCCCCTCAAGGCTCAGGCGCTGGCCGAAAATCTCGAACGGGACATCCGTGCGAACGCCCCTCCAGACCACCATGTATTCGAGACTTTTAGCGTTGAAGGCGACGCGCGGATTGTCTGCCCTGTTCATAAAACTGCCCGGCGTATTGGAGATGCGAAAGTCGTTAGACCCTGTCTCCGCGAGCGTCGCCGCGTTAATCCGCTGGCCGAAGACCTCATTGGCCTGCGCGTTGTCTACGCCCGCCACGGCGTTGGCCTGAAAGACAACCAGATACTCATTGCTGCTGCTGTTATAAGCGACCTTCGGCGCGCTCGCATCGCGGTCGGCTCCGATGTTGGTGCTGACCTGCGAGATTGTAAAGTCGCCCGTGCCCTTGCCTACCTGTGCGCCGGAAGCGCTCACGGCCTGAGCCCAGACTTCGTTCTGAGACTTCTGCTTGAATGGGCCAGACCAGACCACAAGGTATTGATTGTTCGTGCTGTTGTAGGCGACGGCGGGTGCGTTGGCGTTGAATTCAGCGCCCTGATCGTTCGTGTTGGAGATGCGAAAGTTCTTGCCCAGAGACGTGCCCGACGCGTCCAGAAGCTGCCCGTAAATCTCCGTCCTGATAAGCTCCTCGGGCTGGCCCATGGCGTCCCACACCACCAGATACTGGTTGTCCGTGCTGTTCCAGGCGAGGTCGGCGTGGGCGCTGGCGCGCACGAAACTGCCCATGATCTTGCCCAAATCCGTCGTCGTTGAGATACGAAAGTCTTTGCCCACCTCATCGCCCGTGCGGCTGAGTCTTTGGCCGTGAATCTCAAGGACGGAGTCCGGCGAATCAGGAGCGGCCTGCCCGTGCCAGACGACCAGATACTCGTGAGAAGTGGGGTTGTAAACCACTTTGGGCGCATAGCCGGAGCGGCCCTTGCCGCCGTCCGACATGTTCGAGATACGGAAATCCGCGCCCACGCTCTCGCCTGTCGCGGCTTTGATGCGCCGCCCGAAAATCTCCGCCACCCCGAGCGACTGCGCCAGCCCGTTACCCATCCACACCACCAGATACTCATTATCATCCGGGTTGTAGGCTGTATCGGGTGAGCTTGCATCACGCTCCTGTCCCACGGAGGATATCTGCGAGATGCGAAAGTTCGCGCCGACGAGAGGGCCGTCCTTTTGCGCCGCCTCCTTTTGCTGCGCGGCGCTGGGCTCAGCGTGCCCCGACAGAGGAGCGCCGCTCGCGGCCAGTCGTCGCTCAACGACTGAAATGATATTGCGGCCCGAACGGGAGGCGACCGCAAATGTTGCTCCCGCCGTCGTCAACAACGCGAGCGAGATGAAAAGCAGTGGCCGATTGAGGGTTGCAAATTTCCGCGCATGCGGGCGATCTTCTTTTCGCGTTAGAAACTTAAGCATCAATGCTCTCCTACAAAGAATTGTGAACCGGATTAAGAACCAGCCGCGTGACCGGGAATCATAATGTCTGATGATGACTTTTCGATGATCGTACGCTCAGCAAGTTGGCCCAAGGGGTGCGCGCCCGATACTACTACCCGGATACGCAGGCGATATAGGCTAAATCATCGGCGCGGCAAAAAACAAATTGACTGTGAAACGATTTGCTGTTAGAAGTCTTCGGCGCAGTCACACTGCCGGGATGTTGCGGGCAGGCAAACGCCCTCGGCTTTAGCGGCTGTACCAACCTGGAAACACCTGATCGTACAGAGTTCATCGCCGGAATTTAATCAATCAACTGCCAACACGCGTAAAGATTGTGCCTCGCGTAAACCCCTAAAAGATAGCTTATCTGAGGAGACCCCCCTATGGTTATTTCGCGAAGAAAGTTTCTTCAGGCCGGAACCGTGGTTGCCTTAGCCGCCGGATTCCCTCTGAAGAACGCATTGACTGCGAGCGGACAGCGCACCAGCACTGATGCTGCTGCTGTCGCTGCTCCGCCATCCACTGCAAAGGGAGTTGTCGGCGCTTCGACCGGAACCTCGACTCGTCCCGTTGTGTTTCTCTCCAAAGCGACATTTACACCGCACGTCAATACGGCCTTTGTGGTTCAATCCGGACGAGCGAAAGCGGTGGAAGTAAAACTGGTGCAGGTCAACAGCACGGGGCCGACGCCCGACCGGCAGATAGCGGGCAAGGAATGTTTCTCGCTTATCTTTAGCGGCCAGCAGAGACTATCGCAGGATGTCTATAAGATTCAGCACCCCGCGCTCGGAAAGTTTGATCTGCTCCTGGTTCCTATCGGCAAGGAAAAGAAGGGCAAGGGCCAGCTTTACGAGGCCGTCATCAACCGGCTCAATTAAGTAAGTACGCTTTTTGATGCGCCGGGTTGCGACTCAAACCTTAATCCTAAATTCCACACATTGTCGGTCGCGGACGTAGGGCTTCTCTGCTTACCCTGGCAGAGCAACGTCTGTCTCCGGCCACGGCAACCCGTCTCTCGCCAGCGAGCGCGAGTTCGCCGTCAGGCAGGACTGTGCGCCGAAGTGTGCTAGGACTTCTGCTGCTGCCACTGCATCAGTAGATAAAAGTTGTGCTCGCCGACTTTGGAAAATCCCAGCCGCTCGAAGAGATGCAGGCTCGGGCTGAAGTTCTCCACGTAGATGGTCAGCGGCTTTCCTTCACGGGCCGCTTCATCCATCAGGTCTTTAATGATGGATGTTCCTATCCCGCGCCCGCGCGCCTCCGTCAGCAAAGCAATGTCCACAATCCGAATCTCTTTTTCGAGGCGCGCGACATAGAGCCTGCCCACCGGTTGATCTTCGAAAAGAATAATATCGTGGGCGGCGTCCGGATACTGGGTCTGGTAATGAAGATGCTGCGCGTCGAGTTGCATCTTGAGGAACGCTTCCACCTGAGCAGGCGTCCATGGGAGCACGGATAGCTCGGCTGTGCGCGTGCTGCCGTAAACTCGGAGCAGGAAAGGTTCGTCGGTTTGCCCGGCGGGGCGAAAGCTTATTGACATGGCTTTGATCGGTGGCTGAAGTTTCAGATTAGTAGATATAAGACTTGCGCGTTTTGACCCCGACGTTCGGGCGGTCAACCTTGATTTTGATCTGGCGCTCGCCCCCGCGCCTTGCCGCTTCCTTCGGATAATAGCCGATGCTGTACTGGTGACGCAGTTCTTCGGCGACGGCGACAAAGGCGCGCTTGATCATCTCCAGATCGTCGGCCTGATAAAAATGGCCCCCGGTTTTTTCCGCGAGCGAAGCCAGATAAGAGGCCGAGGGCGAAGACCCGTAGTGAATCGTGTAGACCAGCGCGTCCAGCTCCGTGGCATCGCGCAGCGTCCCTTCAGGCGTCGCCTTGCTCCATGTATCGTCGCCGTCCGTGAACAGTATGATGGCCTTGCGGCCACGAATGCGCTTGAGCAACTGGTAAGCGAAATCCACAGAGTCGTAGAGCTTCGTCCCGTTGTTGCCCTCGTCCGTCCGCATCTTGGCGAGCGAGGCGTTCAATCTCTGACGATTGCTGGTGCGGCTATACAGGAGCGGGTGCAGGCTGCCGTCGAAAGTGATGGGAAGCACGGAATCTTTCTCTCTGAGTTGGGCGATGAAAGCTCCCGCCGCTTCCCTGATCTGCTCCATGTAGGAGATGGTCGAGGAGCTGCTATCCATCAGCATCACGACCGAGAAGGGCTGCTCGACATTGCTGAAATGAGCGATCTCCTGCTCCTTGTCGTCCTCGTAGATGTGAAAGTCTTCCTGCTTCAGATCGAAGATGTACCTGCCGTCGCGATCCATCACGCTGACGGGCACGGAGACGAGGCTGGTGGTCACGCGCAGCACTTCGTCCTCTCCGATCTCTTCGCCGCGCGGGGCTTCGGGCACAGGCTTAGTCGGCTGACCTTTCTGCGTGCGCGTCTGCGCGTGCAACGCTGTTTGAGTCGCGGCCACGAAGATCATCATCAGCAGGGCAGCGGCGATGGCTTTCATTGATTATTTATCCTATGACGAAGCACTGGCGGCGAAGCGGGCGCGCTCAAAGAAAAGAGCTGCTAGAGCGGGCGGTTGATGATGGATTCGTAGATGAACCCGTCCTGATTTTTCTGTACGGGAACGATGAACATGTCGAAGGTTCCGAGCGCATCGTGTTTGAAGGTGTAGATGGTCTGTTCCAGAAAAGAGTCCAGAGGGCCGCGAAACAGCAGCGAGAATTGCTCATAGCCGGGAGCCGCTTTGCCCACGTTATGAGCTTCGATCAGTTGCAGTTCGGTCGCTACGGCTTCCCCGCGCCCGACAGAAAAGTTCGAGTTCAGGTGTTCAGAGAACGTTTCGAGATGTAAATTCTCCAGCATTAATTGTATGACCTCTCCTCATTTATAGATGGCTGCCAACTCAAGATGGCCGCGGGTGCGTCTCAAATTCTTAACTGAAATCCACCTTCAAGACAAGCAAGCTTCGCCGTGCGAGCCTGACGCGCAGTGTGCCTGCCGGGTGCTCAGCGCCATGATAAAAGCTATCGCGCGCCGGAATGCCACGCCATGTCAAAGTGGGTGTCGCTTTCACCATCCATGGCGAACCCCATGCGCTCGTAGAGGCGCGCCGCATCGCGATTCGATTTTAATACCCGCAGGCGGACGGGAACATTCTGCCTTTCGGCTTCGGCACAGAGGTCTCTGATTAACGACGCGCCGATTCCACGGTTGCGAAACTCTGGCAGCACCACGATGTCCGCGAGCCTGATCTCATCCTCTGCGCCGATGACGATCATCCTGCCGACAGGGCGGTCGCCCAGCAGGATGATCTGATGCTCGGCCTCCGGATACTGCATACGGTAGAAACCCTGCTGGCCTTTGAACTGCATTCTGAGGAAAGCCTCCTGCTGCGCCGCGTTCCAGCCCCACGCCGCCATCTCATCGGCGCGTGTGCTGCTGTAGACTTCAAACAGGAATGGCTCGTCGCCCGGCTCAACGGGGCGAACGCTTACGGCCAACGGCTCAACGGACATAATTTATTTAGACGTACGCTTCGGATGATGATGATTGAATTTAAGAAGCAGGCCCACGCCTGACCCATACGCTTCGTGCGCGCGTGAAACTTTCAGGCCGAAGCCCGCCGCAACTATAAAACATCAATTCCAGATTCAACAAATCTCAGCCAGCCCGCCGGGGCGTAAATAGAATGAAGGGGCGATCACGCATGATCGCCCCTTCAAAAAGCGCCGATGGCCTTCGGCCTTGTGTACTGATCTGTGGAGTTCGGCCCCTGTTATCTATCGCGCCTTGCCAGAGCATCCATCAGGACAAGCTGCTCTATCCTGACGGCGCGCTGTGACTGTGCCGCCAAACGGCTCGCATGATGACTCCCGCTCGATTGCGCTGCCGCCTTCGGCTGCGCCAGCGGCGCGGAAGATCTGGCGACGCTCGCGCTCTGCCTTTGAGCTTGCTCCTGAGGCTTGACGGCCTGCGCGTTTCGGCTCGCTGTGTCTACGGTCGCTGTGTTTACGCTCGCCGCGTTGGTGCTCGCCGCCGCCAGCCGCTGTGTCGCGCCGGCGTAGCCAGCCGAGACGCGCGCCACATCGCAGGAGGTGGGCTTGGCGGCCATCTTACTGCGCGGCGCAAGGAATGAGAACGCGCCGAACGCGTACTTGTTGACGGAGTTCATGACGGTCGTATCGCTGCCGCATTCCTCGCAGTCGTCGAGCCCGAAAGCGTGGCCCAGCTCATGCGTCAGCAGCATACGCAACATCAGGGGCTTATGCACATCGCTCTTAATATTGATGACAGCCTTTTTATAGAGATGCCCCTGATTTGAAAGCAGCATGAGGGCCGCGAAGGTTCCGCCCATCTGGGCCTTGCGCTTAACGATGATGCAGCCGGTGCAGTTGTTATCCGCAATCTCGCCGCCCATCCTCAGGTCGATGCCTGTGCCGGACTGTGGCAGCACGGCCTGCCACAGCCGTATGGATTCCTGCAAGGCCGCGATCTCCTGAGGCGAAAAATCACCCCGCCTGAGCATGACGCGCAAAGTAGAGTTGGGCATATACCGAGCGCTGATCACGTCGGGCGCGTTACGATTGCACTCACACGAGGCGGGAGTTGTCCGCGCGCCCGCGCCCATGCTCAGGAAGAAGCAGACCAGAGGCAAAGCAAGGCAGACCAGCAGCAATCTGATGCCGGCTCTTGAGTTGAATGTGGAGCGAAGGATTGAAGGGAAAAAGCGAAGGGTGTGGCGCTCGGGCCTGTATGGATTTGTCAATTGCGGAACCTCACTTCGGTAGCCGGACGATCTCAAAAAAAGCGTTTGAGACTCCTGGCTTTGCGACCCCGCATTGCTACGGGTGTGCCGTTAATCGGTGATGCCCACGCCTTCTAAACGAAAGACGCGAGATGAAACAAGAGGCCGAACCGCTTTACGGCCCGCACGCACTGTTAGCTCATAGCCATAGCAGCGCAAGGGCTTGCCAGCATCAGCTGACGCGCTTGTCCGGCTCTTATCTTGAAGCTTAAAGGTGCTGAGCTGGTGAGACTCGAAATCACCCGACGGGGCAGGAACGGGTATGAACACCCGCAACTTTATTTATAGAGATAATCGGAGGACGTGTCAACATCTTTATTCGAGAGTGTGCGCGCAGGGGCGAAGGCCTTTAGTTGAGGCGCAGCGCGACGGGCTGGGCCAACTTCTCCACGATGAGGACGAGCCCGCGCGGGCTTCTGACGGCTTCCTTGCGCGGCGTCTGAAAAAAGATCAAGCCCCGGCGGCTCTCCGAAGGGGCGAGAGGCGTTGACAGATCAAGGGCATGAGCGCCGACGCGCTGCTCGAATTCCCGGCGCGAAGAGGGGTTATAGAAAGTCACGTCGTTGGCCTCAAGGATGCGTGAGACGGCCTGTTTGGCCGAGCGCATTTTCCACTCGCGGCCAGCCTCGTCGCGCAGGAGAAAACGCGCGCGCTTCAATTCAAGCTCTGCGCCGCTTTCGTTTCTGATCTCGACGCGGACGGGCAGAAGCCCGCCAAGCGGCAGGTTGGCCTCAAACAACTGTTGGCTCTCTTCATCCGTCAGGAGCGGCACGGCGCGCAAGCGTATGCCGCCGCCGCTCGCCTCCCCGGCCCTCTTCGAAATGGGCGCGTCGACGCGCGGGCTCACCTTGTAGAGCGACCCGCCGCACGCCGCCACGAGCAGCAGCGAGGCGCAGAGGGCCGTCCACGTTAAGAGCCGTCGCAGATTCTGTTTTGAAGTTCGACCCGGCACGCTTCGGCACTCTCTCACGCACGGCTCGCGGCTGTCAACAAACGCCGCCTTCCTTGCCCTCACGGGCGGCTCATGTTACCGTTTCCGCTTTCATTAGAAACGGGATCAGCGGTCTTTTTTTATCCGTCCACATTATGCTCAGACCATTTCGCGGCAAGCATCCGCAGGTCGCGCCGACGGCCTTTATAGAAGCGAGCGCGCAGGTCATCGGCGACGTACACATCGGCGAAGAATCCTCCGTCTGGTTCAACGCGGTCGTGCGCGGCGATGTCTTTCACATACGCATCGGAGACCGCACCAACATACAGGACGGCACTGTCATCCACGTCTCAAACGGCACGCACGCCACCATTCTCGAAGACGAGGTGACGGTGGGCCATAACGTGACGCTGCACGGTTGCTACGTCGAGCGCGGGTGTCTCGTCGGCATCGGCGCTATCGTCATGGACGGCGTGAGGGTCGGCGCACAATCTCTCATCGCCGCAGGCTCTCTGCTCTCGCCGGGCACGCAGATTCCGCCGCGCTCGCTCGTCATGGGCCAACCGGCCCGGGTCAAGCGCCCTTTGACTGATGAGGAGGTCGCAGGGCTCGATCAGTACTGGCGGAATTACATCGAATACACAAGGATATACAGAGCCGAAGCAGTTGGCCCATGAGAGTGTTCTCGAAGATCAAAGCTTGAAGGAGACTAAAAGAGGATGCCCAGTGCCCTCAGAGTTATCACCATCTCGATTCTATTAACAGCCGGCGCGTTCTCGGTCGGCGCGCAGTCAGTTCCCGGCGGCAATCCGGCTGCGCTGAACGAGCCCGCCACAGCAAACGACTCTGTAAAGAGTCCGACCGTAACGACACAGAACGACTCGCCCTACAGGCTCACGAGGGGCGACAACGAGTTCGGCTTTTGGGGCGGCGGCGCGTTTACGGCGACGAGAATCTTCGGCGGGCTCAGGGAAGACGAAGCCCGTGATCGCGGGCTGGTGCTCGCGGCCTTCCGCTACGGGCGCACGCTCGCCGCCAATAAGAACTACGCTTTGCAGTACACGCTGGACGCCGTTCCGCTCGCCGTCGCGACCGGCAATATCACTGAGAGCACGACCACAACCACGCCCACGGGCACGGTCACGACCTTCAGGCGTGAATCAACTTATGGCGCGGGCTTGACGCCCCTTGGCCTGCAACTGGACTTCGCCAATAGCGCGCGCGTCCATCCCTTCCTGCACGTCAACGGAGGCTTTCTGGTCTTCAGCAAGTCAGTCCCGCTGCCCGATGCCGGAAAGTTCGCGTACGTCGGGGAGGCCGGGACGGGCCTGCGTATCTTTACGTCCGAGCGCCGCGCCGTGACCCTTGGCGTCAGGTTTCATCACATCTCGAACGGCAATCGCGCGGGCGCGAATCGCGGCCTCAACGAGTTTGTGCTCTACGCTGGCTTCTCTATCTTCAAGTAATGGCGACGGCTAAAACACAACCGGCGCGCGGCATGCGCGATTTTCTCCCGGCGGACGTACGCCGTCGCGAGTACGTCATAGGTGTGATCAAAGAGGTCTACGAACGCTACGGGTTCGAGCCCCTTGAGACTCCTGCGGTCGAGAACATAGAGACGCTCATGGGGAAGTACGGCGAAGAGGGCAATCAGCTCATCTTCAAAATCCTCAAGCGCGGCGAGCATGAACGGACGGGCGAAGCAGACCTCGCGCTCCGCTACGACCTGACCGTGCCCCTGGCGCGCGTCGTCGCTCAATACAGAAACGAGCTTCCGAAGTTTTTCAAGCGTTACCAGATACAACCCGTCTGGCGCGCAGACCGCCCGGCTCGTGGACGCTTTCGCGAGTTCTATCAATGCGACGTGGACGTGCTCGGCTCACGCTCGATGATAGTGGAAGCCGAGTTGTGCGCGGCGGCTTCAGAAGCTCTGGGCGAACTGGGCTTCAGCAATTTCAGCATCCGTCTCAACCATCGCCTCGCGCTCGCGGGTATCTTGGAAGCAGCCGGGGTGGCTGCCGAGAAGCAGGCGGAGACGCTCGTCGCTCTGGACAAGCTGGACAAGGTGGGGCGCGAAGGTGTGGCCCGGGAGCTAAAGGAGCGCGGCGTCGCGGATGAATCCGCAGAAAAGCTGCTGGGGTTTTTCGAGGCCGTGGCGGCGCTTGAGCATGCCGTCGAGCTTGCTCCCGAAGATATTGCTCTCCGTAGCGACGAGGCTTTGAATGCAGCCATCCTGGGACGCATGCTGGAATTCGTCGGCGACGAGGATGCCGGCGCGCGCGGCATCAGTGAGCTTCATTCGATCATCAGTTTCGCCGCTGCCGCAGGCGTTGGCCCGAAAGTGAAGATTGACCCGAGCCTCGCGCGCGGTCTCTCTTATTACACGGGCGCGATCATGGAGATACGCGTGCCCGATCTGGCCGGGAGCCTCGGCGGCGGCGGGCGCTACGATAATCTGGTCGGGATGTTTTCCGGGCAGGACGTGCCCGCCTGCGGTTTCTCTCTCGGGCTGGAACGTATTATCGTCGTCATGACCGAGCGCGAGATGTTCCCGAAGAATCTGGTCGAAGCTCCGGCTGATGTCATGGTCACGATCTGGGACGAGTCGTCAATCGCGGACTCGCTCGGCCTTGCCAATGAGCTGCGCGGACTGGGCCTGCGCGTTGATCTCTACACGGAGACGGACAAGCTCGCCAGACAGTTCAAGTATGCTTCGGCGCGCGGCATAAATTTTGTCGCCGTCCTCGGCGAGGAAGAGCGAGAGCTCGGAGATGTAACGCTCAAGGACATGCGAACGGGCGAGCAGATGCGCCTTCCACGCGAGCGCCTTGCCGAGACCGTGCGCGAAAAGATGAGCGGAGGTTAAGCTCTGATGGATGACTCCGTAGGACAAAACTATCTTAATGACGCGGTCGCGACTTTTCGCGATTACAAGAAGCTGGCCGAAAGGGCTCTGGCGCAGGTCAGGGATGAAGAGTTTTTCACGACGCTCGACGAGGAGGCCAACAGCATCGGCGTCGTCATCAAGCACATGGCCGGTAATATGATCTCGCGGTGGACGGATTTTCTGGACAGCGACGGGGAGAAACCCGACCGCAACCGCGACATGGAGTTCGTCCTTGAGCCGGGCGTGACTAAAGATGATCTGGTCTCGCTGTGGAAGCGTGGCTGGGCTCTGCTATTTGAGGCCATAGAGCCCTTGCGGCCCGAAGACCTCGCGCGCAACGTGTACATTCGCGGCAAAGCGCACACGGTCGTCGAAGCCATCAACAGGCAGTTGACGCATTACGCTTATCATACGGGTCAGATCGTTCTTTTAGCCAAGCACCTGCGCTCCAGCGAGTGGCAGAGCCTGAGCATTCCGCGCAACAGAAGCGCTGAGTTCAACGCCTATCTGGCCCAGTCCGTGCCCGGCGGAGGCGCAGAGGATGCCGCCCGTCGCCGCAGTCGCTTTGACGAGCCGCAGGATTTTATACGTGATTCTGAAAACGAGAGATAGCTATCAACATGCTGGATGATTTAGGAAACCGCGAGCGCACGCACTCGTGCGGCGCACTGCGCGCAGTTGATGTCGGGCAGAGAGTGACGCTGATGGGCTGGGTCGCGCGTCGCAGAGACTTCGGCCCGCTGACCTTCATCGACCTGCGCGACCGCGACGGTGTCACGCAGGTCGTCGTTAACGAAGAGAATGCTTCGGAAGCGCACGCCCGCGCCAAGACGACGCGCGGCGAGTACGTCATCAGCGTCACGGGCGAAGTGGTCTTGCGCGAAGAGGGGCAGCGCAACTCAAAAATCGCGACGGGCGAGGTCGAAGTGAAGGCCCACGAGATTCTGATCCTGAATGACGCGCGCACCCCTCCCTTTCAGCTTGAGGTCGCTTCCTCCGACGCCCTGGCGAGCGAAGACCTGCGCCTGAAGTATCGCTACCTTGATCTGCGCCGCCCGCAGCTTCAACAGAACCTGCGCTTGCGCCACCGCGTCGTCGCGGAAATCCGCCGCTACATGGACGAGCAGACTTTCACCGAGATAGAGACGCCCATCCTGATCAAGTCAACGCCCGAAGGCGCGCGCGATTACATCGTGCCTTCGCGCATTCAGCCCGGAAAGTTCTACGCGCTGCCGCAATCGCCGCAGCTCTTCAAGCAACTGTGCATGATCGCGGGGCTCGATAAGTATTACCAGATCGCGCGCTGCTTCAGAGACGAAGACCTGAGGGCCGACCGCCAGCCCGAGTTCACACAGTTGGACGTTGAGCTTAGTTTCGCCTCGCCGGAGATCGTCTACACGCTGATCGAGGGACTGTTCGCGCGCGTCTTCAGGCTGATTGATGTCGAGCTGCCCGTGCCCTTTCCGCGCCTCACCTACGCGGAAGCCATGCGGCGCTACGGCTCGGACAAGCCAGACCTGCGTTTCGAGATGGAGCTGCAAGACCTGACGGGCGCGTTTCGTGAGACGACATTCGCGCCGTTCGCGGCGGTCGTCGAAGCCGGGGGAGAGATTAAGGGGATCATCGTGCCCGGCGGGGCTCAGCTCCCGCGCAAGGCTCTGGACGAGTTGCAGGAGTTCGTCAAGCGCTACGGAGCAACGGCCTTGTCGTGGATCAAGCTCGGCGACGAAGTGTCGTCTTCACTGTTGAAGGCGCTCGGGCCGGAGACGATTGAGCGCGTGGCCGCACAGGCCGGGGCGAGCAAAGGCGAAGCCGTGCTGATCGTGGCGGGCAAGGCGAAGGTGGTGGGCCAGGCGCTCGGCGCTCTGCGTAACGAGATGGCGCGACGTGAAAAGCTGATCAGGGAAAAAGCCTACAGGCCGCTCTGGGTGACTGAGTTTCCGATGTTCGAGTTTAACGAAGAGGACGGGCGCTACTATGCCATGCATCACCCGTTCACTTCTCCGCTCGATGAAGATTTGCCGTACCTCAGGCGCGCGCTCGAAGACGGCGAGATGGAGCTGTTGGGCCGTATGCGCGCCAAGGCTTACGATACGGTGGTCAACGGCGTGGAGGCCGCCGGCGGCTCGATTCGTATACACCAGCGCGAAGTGCAAGACCTCGTCTTCAAGGCGCTCGGGCTGACGCCGGAAAAAGCGCGCGAGCGCTTCGGCTTCTTTCTGGACGCGCTCGAATACGGCACGCCGCCACACGGCGGCATCGCCTCCGGCATCGAACGCCTCCTGATGTCGATGACCGGCATCGAGAACATTCGCGACCTGATGGCGTTTCCCAAAACCGCCTCGGCTGCCGACCTGATGATCGACGCGCCCGGCGAAGTTGACGCGCGACAGTTGGAAGAACTGAAACTTATCATTAAGGATGCAGGATGAAGAGGGGCACAGGTCAGTGCCGCCTGCGGTAGCGGGCGGGTGATGATGCGGCTAGAGGCCCGCCCGAGACCCTTGGCGGTACTGACTGGCTTGCTTTTAATAAGGAGAGGTTCAAACAGTGGACGAATTATTGACGAAAGAGAATCTTGAGTATCGTGAGACGGCGCGCGAGATAGCGGACAAGTTTGTGCGGCCCGTGGCGGCTGAGCTTGATCGCACAGCCGAGTATCCCTGGTCTGTCGTGCGCGCTTTGCAGGACGCCGGTTTGATGGGCGTCTGGATTCCCAAGGAGTATGGCGGGCGCGGCGGCGGTGTGATGAACCTGTGCCTCGTGGTCGAGGAGTTGTCGAAAGCCTGCGGGGGCGTCGGCGTCACTTACGCGGTCAACGCGCTGGCGTCGTTTCCCATCATCGTCGGCGGTACGGAAGAGCAGAAACAGAGATACCTGCCGGACATAGCGCAGGGAAAAACCCTGATGGCCTTCGGGCTCTCGGAGAAGGAGGCGGGCTCGGACGCGGGCGGTCTCAAGGCGCGCGCCGAATTACGTGACGGCTTCTATGTCCTGAACGGCGATAAGAAGTGGAACACGAACGGTAATGCGGCGACGCTCTATTCCATCTTCTGTTCGACTAACCCCGACAGGGGCGGGCGCGGCGTCTCCGCCCTGCTCGTCGAGAAGGGAACTGAAGGCTTCGAGATAGGCAAGAAGGAAGACCTCATGGGCATACGCTGCGTGCCCGTCCACGAGCTGCATTTCCGCGATTGCCACGTGCCGCAGGAGAATCTGCTTGGAGGCAAAGAGGGGCACGGCTTCAAACACGCGATGATGACGCTCGACCTCGCTCGTCCCGGCGTCGCGGCGCAGGCTCTCGGGCTGGCACAGGGCGCGCTCGATCTGGCCGTGGGCTACACGATGAAGCGCGAGCAGTTCGGTCAGTCGGTCGCTTCGTTTCAGGGCATACAGTGGATGCTGGCAGACATGGCGACCAAGATCGAAGCGGCGCGGCAACTCGTCTACGCTTCGGCGCGGGCCATTGACGCGGGCGCGAAGAACGTCTCGAAGATGGCGGCGATGGGCAAGGTCTTCGCCACGGATGTCGCGATGAGCGTGACGACCGACGCCGTGCAGCTTTTCGGCGGCTACGGCTACTGCAAAGATTACCCGATCGAAAAATATATGCGCGACGCCAAGATCACACAGATTTACGAAGGCACGAATCAGATTCAACGCCTCGTCATCGGTCGCAGCCTGATCAAAGAGGCCGCCGCCGGACAATCGCAATCCAAGGCCGCCGCCGAAGCGTGAAACCATTTTGGATTTTAGATTTTGGATTGGAGAGCCTGCGGAGCTTGAAAGCTCGCTTCCAAGATTCAAGACGGACGAAGCGTTAATCTAAAATCCAAAATTGAAAACGGTATGATTACGCTCCTGCGCGCACACGTTATGGAGATGTACGCGCACGCACTTGAGGCTGCGCCCGATGAGTGCTGCGGGCTGATCGGCGGCGCAGTCGAAACGGCGCGGGCACAAACGGTTTATCGCCTGCGTAATCGCGCGAGCGATGCGCGGGTCGCTTACGAGGCTGCGCCCGAAGAACTGTTCGCAGCACAGCGCAGTATGCGCCAGCGCGGCGAGCAACTGCTGGCGATCTATCACTCACACCCGCGCTCGCCGGAGCCCGTCCCCTCTGAGACTGACGTGCGACTGGCCTATTATCCGGCGGCGATTTACTTTATTATTGGCTTGAGCGGAACAGAAGCGTCGCTCGGCGCTTTCAGGCTCTCCGAGCGCCGGGGCGATTGGGAGCGAGCCGAGTACGCTATCAGCGAGCCCTGAGAATAGGCGAACTAAAATTGCTCGCGCTTCGTAGAAAGAGTTTGTGATGGCCGAAAAGAGCAAGTACGACACCAACCCTCTCGACCCCGACTATGCGCGTCGCACGGACGATGTCTGGGGCGCGAGGCGCGGCGACAGCAGCAGCAACGGGGCGTCTGCGACCGAAGACATCAGCGGCGCAACGCGCGAGATGGGGCGCACGCCGAACGAGCAGGCTCGAAGGGATGCGAAATCGGAAGCCCCGACGCGTCGTTACGATCAGCCGCTTTCGGCCTCTTACCCGTCCGTCTTCATTCCCCCGCCCTCGCATCCGCCGGCCTCCTTCGGCGCGACGCCGCCAGCACCTTCAGCCGCCGCCGTGGCGCAGCCGCCTTCGTCGCGTACCGTGCCGGGGATGAACCTGCCGGAAAACGTCACGATGGTTCTGCCCTACATCCCTTTTTACCTCGGCGCGATACTCGGCGCGGTCGAGCTGTTCCTCGTGCCGCGCAGCGAAGTCCGTACGCGCTTTCATGCGGCGCAGGGGCTTGCGCTGCACATGGTTGTGCTGGTCATCGGTTTTCTGCTGCGCTTTGCGAGCACCCTCGTGAGCAGTACGCTCGGCGGAGCAGCCTCCGTCCTGATCGGCATCGCCTCTGTGCTCTTCGGGCTGGCCGCGGTCGTCTTCTTTATCATCTCTATCATCCGCGTCTGGAAAGGCGAAGAGCATCACATCTCGCCGCTGGATGATGCGACGCGCTGGCTCAACGAGAAGATAGAGCCTCGTAAGTAGTGCGCGTGCGCGCGCGGCGCGGCCTCTGAAGCCTGCGCTTCTGTGTTAAGCTCTGCTCGTCGACGGTTCTCCCCTTAAAAGATATAGCTTTCCCTAACTTCGGTTCAGAGAGCGGGGCTCATAGCTTGATGAAGAGGAAATTTCTCGCCCTTTCGGTCGTCCTCGCCTGCGTCGTGTGCGCGCTCTCCCAATCGACTGTTCTGGCGCAGAGGCGCGGAGGCCCGCGGCCCAGAGTCACGGTCGAGTCGGTCAACGCGCGCTTCAACCAGATAGCGGACGCTGCGCTTCGCGGCTACTACGCCTTCAACCCGACGGAGGCGACCGCCGCCGGGCTGCACGAGTATGACTCGCAGCTGGAATCCCGCAGCCGCGAATCAGTCGCGCGCGAAGTCCGCCGCCTGCGCGCGACACATACTGCGCTCCTGCGTATCTGGGACGGCGCACTCACGGAAGAGGCGCGACTGGATTACCATGTGCTGATCGCGCACCTTCAGGCCCAGCTCCTCGAACTCGAAGAGATACGCATGTGGCAGCGCGACCCGAACGTCTACAATCGCCTTGCCGCCGCGAGCATTGACAATATTCTGAAGCGAAACTATGCGCCCGTGGAGCAGCGCCTCGATGCCGTCATGGCGCGCGAGCGTGAGATTACGCGCCTGCTCATGGAAGCGCACGCCAATCTGGATAACCCGCCGCGCATCTACACCGAGATGGCTGTCGGACAGGTACGCGGGAGCCTCGATTACTTCGCGCGCGTCGTGCCGCAGATGATCGAGCGCGCGGCGGGCGGGCGGCTCTCAGCCGAACGTCGCGCACAGATCGAGACCTCTAACGAGGGAGTCATTGCGGCGCTTCGTGCCTTCGCCGACTGGCTCGAACGCGACCTGCTGCCGCGCTCTCGTTCAAGCTTTGCGATAGGGGCGGAGAGCTATCGCCGCAAGCTGCTCTATGATGAGATGGTCGATACGCCTCTGCCACAACTTCTGGCGAGCGGCGAGAGGGAACTGCGCCGCACGCAGGAAGAGATGCGTGCCCTCGCCGAAGAGATTGCGCCGGGACGCGGCATCGCTTACGCGCTCCGCCAGCTGGAGAGCGATCACCCGACCGCCGACGGCCTCGTCGGTGACGCGCGCGCCGAATTGAACCGCATACGCGCCTTCGTCCGCACGCAGAACATACTGACTCCGCCACAGCGCGAGAACCTGATCGTCGCCGAAACCCCTGAGTACGCGCGCTCGCTCTCGTTTGCTTCGATGGATACTGCCGGGCCGTTCGAGCGTGTGGCGACCGAAAGCTATTATTACCTGACGCCGCCAGACCCCCTCTGGAACGCCCGACAGAGGGAAGAACATCTGGGCCACTACAATCGCTACGGCCTTCAGATCACCTCCATCCACGAGGTCTACCCCGGACATTACTACCAGCTGCTGAAGCTTCAGCAGCAGCCTTCGCGTGTTCGCAAGGCGTTCGGCGCGGCCAGCTTCGTCGAAGGCTGGGCTCACTACTGCGAGCAGATGATGCTGGACGAAGGCTTCGGCGGCAACAGCCCCCGTCTCAGGCTCGCGCAGCTCAACGCCGCCCTGCTCAGATTGTGTCGCTACGTGGTGGGCATTCGCCTGCACACGCAGGGGATGACCTACGAGGAGGCCGTTGACTTCTTCATGCACGAAGGCTATCAGGAGCGAGTCAACGCGGAGCGCGAGGCAAGACGCGGCACGGTCGACCCGACCTATCTGGTCTATACGCTCGGCAAGATGGAGATCATACGCCTGCGCGAAGATTGGCGCGCGAGGCTGGGCCAATCCTTCAACCTTGGCGAGTTTCATGACCGGCTTCTGAGCTACGGGATGCCGCCCGTCAGGATCATACGGCAGGCCATGCTCGGCAACACGCGCGCGGGCGACAGCAGCCGTAGTAGCAGCAGGCCCGCGTCGGATGAAGGGGCTGAGCAGCGCGGGGCGCTGGATTTTTCTGTGCTGGCGACGGGCGCATACAGCAGCTACGCGGGCACGCGCGCCGTTCAGCTTATTTTGGACGAAGGCGAATGGCAGAGCGTCTGGCGAATCATCGGCGGTGGACGACCCGCGCCCGACATCAGCTTCGACACGCGCGCCGTCGTCATCGCCTTTCAGGGACAACAGGTGACGGGCGGCTACAGCATCTCGATTGCGGAAATCCTGCGCGACGGTCAACAGCTCAGCGTCCGCACGAGCGAACACCGCCCGGGACGCGGAGAGTTCACCTCGCAGGGCTTTACTTCTCCCTTCGTCGCCGTTTCAATCCCGCGCCCGCCCGCCGGGGCTTCCGTAAAGTTTGCTGATAATGTGGAAAATCTCCGGCGAAATCTTCCCGGCGAGCGCGTGCCCAACCGGCGGCGCAATGTTAGGAGAAGGCGCGGGGCGGGACTGGATTAGTGACGAGGCCAACCCGTTTGTGCTAGGATTCATCAAACCAAAGCCAGCACGCCAGACCGTTAGTTGAATTACCGGACGGTCAATTTGGTAGAGATTGACGCGCTCTCTCCCCCTGCGCGTTTGCCGCAGCAGCCAGCTGTCGTGGCGCAGGTTTTCGAGGAATAGTTTCGGGGGAGACGTTTTGCTGTTGAGAGCGGCGCGCCCTCGGACTTTGAAGAGGGCACGCCGCTCTCTTAGTTTACGTCGATAAAGGGACGCGCACTATCGCCGATTGATGTGGCAGCGGGAGGCGCGTTTCCGAAGGAGGGAGAGAATGATCACACTCAAGCAACGCAGGGCACACGCGCTTCTCGCTTGGCTCATGGCCGTCATGATTTTCGTCGCGCCGCAGGCCGCCTTCGCGCAGACGCCGATCAGCTATCACAGCAATAAGTATAGCGTCAGCGACGATGTCAAAGTCGGTCGGCAGGCGGCGGCGGAAGTCGAACAGCAAATGCCGATCATGAACGATCAGGAAGTGACCGCCTACATAGAGGACATAGGCCAGCGGCTGGTCTCTAACATTCCCCCGCAGTTTCAGCATCGCGAGTTTCAATACTACTTCAAAGTGGTCAACGCGTCCGACATCAACGCCTTCGCGTTGCCGGGCGGGCCTATGTACGTCAATCGCGGGATGATCGAAGCCGCGCGCACGGAGGGCGAGGTGGCGGGCGTGATGGCCCACGAACTGAGCCACGTCGCGCTCAGGCACGGCACGGCGCAGGCGACCAAAGCACAGAAGTACCAGTACGGCGCGATTGCCGGAGCCATCCTTGGCTCAGTCATCGGCGGGGGCTTGGGCCAGGTCGTCGGGCAGGGCACGCAGATGGCCGTCGGCGCATACTTTCTCAAATTCAGCCGCGAGTATGAGACCGAAGCCGATATCCTCGGCGCACAGATTATGGCGCGAGCAGGGTATGACCCGCGCGATCTGGCGAACATGTTTCGCACCATCGAGCGCCAGAGCGGCGGCGGTGGCGGTGGCTTTTTGAGCAGCCACCCGAGTCCGGCCAACCGCTACGCGCGCATCAATCAGGAAGCAGCCATGCTGCGCGTCAGGACTCCGACGGTGGAGAACACAGCCGAGCTTCGACAGATTCAGAACCGCCTGCGCGGGCAGGGGCGCGCTCCTTCGATGTCGGAGATTGCGCGCAGCGGCCAGCGATACCCGCAGGAGGGCGAAGGCGGAAACTCGCCCGCCTACGGCGGCAATATAGGACGGGTCTCTTACCCTTCCACGCGTTATAGAACCTACACGGGCGGCCAGTTATTCCGCGTCAGCTACCCGGACAACTGGCGCGAGCTGCCGAGCAATAATGCGGTCTGGTTCGCGCCCGAAGGCGGCTACGGTCAGAACACCTTCACGCACGGCGTGACCATCGGAATCGAGCAGGCGCAGAGCAACAATCTGCGTGAGGCAACCGATGCCTACATCAGCCAGTTGATTCAGGGCAGCCGCAGCCTGCGCCAGCAGAGCAACTACCAGCGCGGCACGATTGATCGCCATACGGCGCTCGCCATCACGCTCTCGAACGTCAACGAAGCGACGGGACAAGCGGAGGTCGTCAATCTATACACGACCCTTCTACGCAACGGCGCGCTGTTCTACGTCATCACGGTCGCACCGCAGAGGGATTACCGCAGCTTCCAGGGAGCGTTCAACCGTGTGCTGACCTCCATTGAGCTCAACGACTAGAGGGCGACCTCGCGCGAGGCGCGCAGCAGGCAGCCCACTGCGCGAGCCTTGGGCTGGCACAAGGTGATAAAGAGAGAGCCCCGTGCGGGGCGAAAGAAGTTCGAGTTGAGTTTCTTTCGCCCCTCACGGGGCTTCATTCTGGTTTTTCAACGCGCTCTAGCCGATAAGGGGCATCTTCGCGCCACATTCCGGGCAGAACTTGGTCGCGCTTTCGGGCTGATGGCCGCAGCCCGCGCAGGTCGGGCGCGCGGGCCTGGTCGGAGTCCCGCATTCGGGACAGAACTTGGCCTTCCCGACTTCCGCTCCGCAGGATGAGCAGCTGGCAGCCTGTGCGGTCGCCTGTTGCTCTGCGCGCGTCGGGGCGCGGACGTGTGACGCGGCGCTCATGTCTATCTTCGAGGCGTAGTCGGTTGCGCGCGCCTTCTCGTGCAGTTGCTCGCGCGCAGCGTCGGCTTTGGCCTGCGCGTGCGACGAGGCAAGCTCCTCCTGATAATCGGGCGCACAATCTTCGCATTGGCCCGCGGCGGCGTTCCAGCAGACCTCCGGGCAGACCCATTTGCCGCAGCGCGAGCATTGATGAAAATGTTGCTTGCCTTCCTCGACCGCCGCGTTCAGAGCGTTGTCGTGCGCCTTGCCGCCGACGGCCCGCTGCATCTCGTAAGCGGAATTACCGGCGGAGCTGGCCCAGCCGCCGAAGAGGTCGCCCGCCGCGCGCAGGAGCGACCCGGCTGTGCCAATCGCCGAGGGCTGAAAACGCGACATGTAACCGTTGCCGCACTTGTCGCAGTAGAACTTGAACTGATAGCCGCGATCCGTCGAAAGGTCTTCATAGTTTCTCACGAAGGGGATGAGTGCCATGCTCTTTAAAAACCTCCTGGAACATTAACAGTTGATGCGTGTCTCGTCGGCGACAAATTCCCAAAGAACGAGCGGGCATTTTACCACCGGTCGCCGCCCCGCTGTCACTGCTTTTTCGCTTCCTGCCAGAGTGCCTCCATCTCGTCCAGGGTCGCGGCGTCGAGGGAACGACCACGCGCCTCAAGCCCGCGCTCGATGTGGCGGAATCGCCTGCGGAACTTGCGATTAGCCAGCTTCAGCGCGGCCTCCGGCTCGGTCTGTAAGTGCCGGGCGATGTTGGTGACGGCGAAGAGCAGGTCGCCCAGCTCTTCGCGCACGCGAGCCTGCCGCTGCTCCGCCAGGCTTTCGGTCTCCGCGCCTTCCTGTTCTACGGCGGTATCCCTGCTCTCGCGTATGGCGGCGCGCAGCTCGTCTATCTCCTCGTGCAGCTTATCGAAGATATCTTCGACGTTCTTCCAGTCGAAGCCCACGCGCGCCGCTTTGGTCGAGAGCTGGTGCGCCTCCATTAAGGCGGGCGCTTTTGTGGAAACGCCGTCGAGAAGCGACGAGTCTTCGGGGCGCGTCGTCGTCGTGCGTCCGGCGGCGCGCTTCTCCTCGGCCTTGATCGCTTCCCAGTTACGCAGGACTTCAGCCGAGTCGTTGGCCTCCGCGTCCGCGAAGACATGCGGGTGGCGGCGCACCATCTTGGTATGAATGGCGTCCGTCACTTCATGGATGGTAAAGTCGCCGCGCTCCTTTGCGACCTGCGCGTAGAAGACTATCTGGAAAAGGAGGTCTCCGAGCTCGTCGCGCAGCTCCGAAGGGTTACCTTCGCGCGCCTCCTCGACGGCCTCGAATGCTTCATAAGCCTCCTCGATCAGCATCGGCGCGAGCGTCGCGTAGGTTTGTTCACGATCCCATGGACACCCCTCCGGCGAGCGAAGCTTGTCCATCAGCACCACAAGATCATCAAATGAAGCGGGCATGTCTAAAATCCTAAAGCGGAAGTCGAAAAATTTGAAAGCCTAAAGCGATAGCGCGTCAAGTCTAAAGCCTAAAGGCTTACGCTCCAAGCGGGGCAGCGCGGGCCACGGCCACAAAACGTCGCGTGATGGCGGGCCAATCCCTTTCTTGCGAGCGCACGCGATGTGGTGCTACCATCAACCGCATCGGTAAAGAAAACTTGAAATAGAAAGAGAAGGAGCGCGCCGCCTTGCACCCATTTGACGCCCGGCGCGTCTTTCGGAATTTAATGATGAGCGAAGAACAGCCCACATTCAAAGTCAGAGATCGTCGTTTATTCAACGCCGACGGCACGCCGCGCGAAGTCGAGCGCGAGGGAACGCCCGAGCGCTCGACCGCTTCGGCTGCGTCCGCCCCGGCGGCGGCAGAGCCGGAGACGGCCAACCTCTCAAGCGCCTCCGATGAAGCCGCTGAGACGCCGTCCAGGGGGACGGCAGCGTCGGGCGAGCAGGCGGGCCATGATGCCGCCTCGTCGTCCTCAGTTATGACAGGCGAGCGCCAGGCGGAGGGCGAGTCTTTTCCGGGCGGACAGGGTCAGGCAGAGGAAGACCTGTATACGGATGAAGAAGTTCCGGGCGCGGATAATCCCACGAGTTTCGTCAATTTCCTGATGTCCATCGCCTCTAACGCCGCCGCCTCGCTCGGCATGATGGAGCATCCGGTGACGGGCCAGCGCGGCGTCGATCTGCCGCTCGCCAAACACTGGATCGACGTGCTCGGCATGCTGCACGAGAAGACGCGCGGCAATCTGGTCGCGCAGGAGCAGCAAATCTTTGAAGGGCTGCTCTCGGAGCTGCGCCTGCAGTACGTCTCGCTGACCACGCCGCCCGCCGGCCCGCGCGGCTTCACGGGCCGCGACATCTTAGGAGGAAAGTAGTCGGTCGTCGGTCGTCAGCCGGTTGAGCTTCTGCTTTTAACTGACCGCTGAGTACTGACAGCTGATTACTGCTTATGAAGCTGACTTTTCTCGGCACGGGAACATCCACGGGCGTGCCGTCCATCGGTTGCGAGTGCGAGACCTGCACTTCGGATGACCCGCGCGATAAGCGCCTGCGCGTCTCCGTCCTCATAGAGCACGCCGGGCAGACCATCCTCGTCGACACTTCTTCGGATTTTCGCCAGCAGGCCCTCAGGCAGAGATTGAAGCATCTCGACGCCGTGCTTATCACGCACTGCCATGCCGACCACATCTTCGGTCTGGACGATATTCGCCCGCTCAACTTTCGTTACGGCGCTCTGGGCATCTATGCCAACGAGCGCGCCTGGAAAGATATACGCAGGATTTTCCAGTACGTCTTCGAGCCGTCGCACTACGGCGGCGGGCTGCCGCAGGTCGTGCCCCACACGGTCGTGCCGGGCGCGCCCTTCCTCTTCGGGCGTGAGCTACAGGTCACGCCGCTCGAAGTCATTCACGGACGCCTGCCGGTCATCGCTTATCGCTTCAACGACTTCGCCTACGCGACTGACTTAAACGAGATTCCACCCCAAACCATTGACGGCCTGCGCGGCCTTGACGTGCTCGCGCTCGATTGCCTGCGGTTTCGCGAACACCCGACGCATCTCTGGCTGGATCGCGCTCTGGACTACATCAACGAGATCAAGCCGCGCCGCACATACCTGACGCACATCGCGCACGATGTCAAACACGCCCGCGACAGCCACAAACTGCCACGCGGCGTCGAATTCGCTTACGACGGACTGGAAGTACAAGGATGAAGGATGAAGGCGGAAGGATGAAAAGAATGCTTCAATATCTTGAATGCTTTATTTCATCCTTCATCCTTCCGCCTTCATCCTTTCTTTTCTTATGCGCTTATTTCACGGAACTGATAACGCGAAGATAGAGCGGCCCACCGTCCTGACGCTGGGCGTCTTCGATGGTCTGCATCTGGGCCATCAATTGATTATGCGGACGGTCGTGGAGCGCGCGCTCTCCACGGGCGCTGTCCCGACCGTTATCACTTTCGACCCGCACCCGCGCGCCGTGCTGCATCCGGAATCCGCGCCCCCTCTGCTTCAGACCTTTGATCAGAAGATCGAAGCCTTCGGCGTCCTCGGGCTCGAACAAACCATCGTCATTCGTTTCAACAAGGCTTTCGCGCAGATCAGGGCGGAGGATTTTCTGCGCGACGTGGTGTCGGAACGCTTGCAGGCGAGGGAGGTTTATCTGGGGCGCGGCTTCGCCTTCGGGCACGACCGTGAAGGCACTATAGAGCTGCTCAGGAAGGTCAGCGACAGGCTGGGCTTTCGCGCGGAGGAAGTGCCCGAAGTGCAGTTGCGCGGCCAGAGAATCAGCTCCAGCCGTATCCGGCAACTGCTCTCCGAGGGGCGGCCCAACCTTGCGCGCCGCATGTTAGGTCGTCCTTACGGGGTGGAGGGGCGCGTCGTGCGCGGGCACGAGCGAGGGCGAACGCTCGGATTCCCGACGGCCAACCTGCGCCCGCAAAATCGCGTCATACCCCGCAACGGAGTTTACGTGACGGCAACTCTGATCGAAGGCGCATGGCGACGCAGCATCACGAACGTCGGCACGCGCCCGACCTTTGAACAGGCGGCGGAACCTTCCGTGGAAACATACGTAATAAACTGGTCAGGAGACCTCTACGGCGACGTGCTGCGTGTGCGTTTCCTGCATCGCCTGCGCGACGAAAGGAAGTTTGCATCGGTCGAAGATTTGAGAGCGCAGATCGCGCAAGACCTAGAGCGCGCCAACAGGTATTTCGAGCGCGGCGGCGTTCGGCGCTCACTGGCGATCAGAGAGCAGTGACGCGTGACGAGTGACAGGTGGCAAGCATAGACCGAAGCTTTCAGTTTTTTTAACTCGCTACCTGTCACTCATCACTCATCACTGCTTTTTTTGGCACAGTATCGCGACAAGTTTCGGGTATCTTTAAGAGACTTATATGGCAGCAACCGAACAGCAGCAGGCATTGGCTCTGAGAGAGCGGGACGACGAAGGCGCAGGCCCGGCGGGCAACGCTTCCCGGAAATCGAATCGTGACGAGAGGGCTCATGCCGGCGCGGGCAACGGCGCGCGTAGTAACGGTGCAGGCGCGGCCTCGAAAGACGCGCCTGCGGGGAAGCCGCTCATGCTCCTGCCGGGCACACAGGCGGAAGCCGACCGTAAGGAAGCGGATATCAAGGGCCATGGCGTGCGGGGTGTGCTGCGCGCGCTCGCGGTCGCCCGCGTGCTCGGCACGCTCTCGCTCTACCTGTTCCTGAACGATTACGACATACGCCGAAGCTTCAACCGCCGCATTAGTGAGCGCCTGCGTGAAGAGGCCAGAGAGCGCGGGCGCGTTGCGCTCTTTCAGCAATGGAGTCGCGACGTTGACCGCCGCGCGCTCGACCTCTTTTTCCGTGGCCTGCGGTTTCTGGTCTTTCGCGGGGCCGAGGGGACTGTCAACAAGGAGGCGCGCTTAGAGAAACAGGCCGTCTGGCTCAAAGAGAAGCTGATCGCGCTTGGGCCAACCTTTATCAAGATCGGACAATCCTTAGGTACGCGCGGCGATCTGCTGCCGCTCGCTTATGTCAAGGAGCTTGCCCTCTTGCAGGATCAGGTTCCCGCTTTCCCCACGACCGAAGCGTATGAGCGCATAGAGACTGAGCTGGGCCAATCGCTCCAACAAGCCTTTGCCGAGATTGACGCCGAGCCTGTGGCCGCCGCCTCGCTCGGGCAGGTTTATCGTGCCCGCATGCATACGGGCGAAGAGGTCGCCATCAAGGTGCAGCGGCCCGACCTGAACGAGATCATCGGCCTCGACATAGCCATCCTTCGCAAGCTCGTGCATCTGGTCAATCGCTTCTTCCCGCAGGCGAACGAAAACGCCGACTGGGAAGGAATGCTGCGCGAGTTCAACGAGACCATCCACGAAGAGATGGACTACGCGCAGGAGGGACGCAACGCAGACCGCTTCCGCGAGAATTTCAAGACGTGGCGGGCCATCCACGTCCCGCGCATACACTGGTCGCACTCGACCACGCACATCCTGACGATGGAGTTCATACGCGGCACTAAGGTCACAGACATAGAGGGCCTACGCGCCCGTCGCATCTCGCCGCTCAAGGTCAATCGCCTGCTCGTCAAGACCTACCTCAAGCAGCTTCTGGAGGACGGCTTCTTTCACGCCGACCCGCATCCGGGAAATTTGCTCGTGATGGACACGGGCCACCTGGCCTTCTTCGACTTCGGGATGACCGGGCGCATTACGCCGCGCCTGCAATCGATGATGATCGACGCCTTCTTCCATGTCGTCGGTCGTGACGTGCACGGGTTGGCTCAGGACTTGATCAACCTCAACTTCCTTAAGCCGGGCGTCGATCCCGAAAGGGTGCGCCCCGTCGTCGAGGGACTCTTCCGTCACTACCTGAACCTGAAACTGGGCGACGTGAATTTCAAAGAGTTGACTTACGATCTGGCCGAAGTGATGTATGAGTACCCGTTCCGCCTGCCCGCCAACTTCACCTACATCATCCGCGCGCTGATGACCCTCGAAGGCATCGGCATCGTCACAGACCCCGGCTTTAGCTTCTTCGACACGGCCAAGCCCTACGCCAAAGAGTTCATGCTCCGCCGCGAAGGCAAGCAGTTTCGTAAGCTCATGGTGGACAAGCTCACGGGGCGAGACTCGGAAGGCCGCATCGAGTGGGCCAAGGTCTGGAAACTGGCGAAGATGGCTGCGAAGATGTATCTGGACAAGGAATGATGGTCGCCTCAGGGATGCCGAAAAACCATCTCATGGCATAAACGTCAGGCCGCGTCTCGTTTGTTCAGCCACCAGTAGAGAGGCAGGCTAAAGCCCAGCCCGCCCAAGATGGAGAGCGCGACGAACCAGTACCACTTGACCCTGCCGATGGGATTGCGCGCGAAATAATATGCGAGCAATCCCATCACCATGAAAGCATCAATGATGAAAGCGAGCGCGAGCTTGTTCTGGACGGCGTTCGCCAGCCCCTCGTACTCGTAGAACAACCAGTAGAGAAAGAGACCGTTCGGAACGACCATGCCGAACAGGGCTATCAGTAGAAGAATCAAGTTTTCACCTGCTTCCGTGTTTCAATCTTTGAGCGTCAAGCCGTCAGGGGAATTCTACGATGAGCTGGTAGACTTTCGGATTGATTGTCTGCATCACCCTGTTGCCGGATGAAAAATCATTATCGCCGATGACAGAGGCTTCGTCTTCTACGGACACTCGATTACCTGTTAGAGGGCTGAGCCTGACGAGCAGTGGTTTACCATCCTTTCCGAATTCGCGCTCAAGCCGCCCGCCCTCCCACGAAATCACCGTGCCTTCATAGTCCCAACTGAATCCCAGCAGCTTAAAAGGCTTGCCGTTGATTCTCTCCAGCTCCTTTAACCTCGTGCCGAGGCTGACTCCTTCTCGCGTCTTCCAGACGCTCCGCACGCCCGTCAATTGAACGCTTTGCGGGTAGCGTTTCCCGTGCGCGTCCTTCCAGATGATCTCAATCCTTCTCGTGGGATCATGCGGATAAATCACAGTGCCCGGCTCGTACTCGCCCTCTCCTATGGAAACCCTTGTGCTCTGAACATTCCGGCGACCGTAGATTCTCTTCAACTCCCGCTCGCTCGTCCTCCGCGAGATCGCGCCGACTCTGACGCGAGGAATGATTTGATAGGAAGACCGTGGCGAGCCGCTTACAGGATGGGCGCTTGTCAAAAAGCAACAGGCGACGAGAAAGATACTGAGCCGAAAATTCTTTATGATACTCAACCGTGCCATACGGGATTCTCTCATTTTAGATCGCAGCCTGATTTGTCATAACCCTAACGCATCTGGAAAAGGGGACGGCTGCCCGGAAGAGAGCAGCCGTCCTGAGTGAAAGCGCTGGCCGTCGATGGTTACTTGACGGGCGCTTTCGAGCCGTTTTCGGTCGGCGCGCCCAGCTTGTCCTTGAAGAGGTTCAGGAGCAGGAGCGTGCCCAGATTGCCCGCGCCGTCGCCCGCGCCGCCCGATGCCATCACGTCGGGCGTGATGCGGACGTTCTTTTCGCCGATAACTTTCAGCGTCTCGACCAGCGCGACGCCCTGTGCGCCGAGCGCGGCGACCTGCTCGTGATAGGCCACGCCCTGCGCCTCACCCATCAGGCGCATCTTCTCCGCCTCGGCCTTACCCGTTGCGAGGATATAGTGCGCTTCGCCGTCGGCTTCGGCCTTGCGCTGTTCCGAGCGCTTGCCGGCGATGTCAACGCCGACCGTCGCGGCCATCAAATCCTTCTGATTGTCGGCCTGCGCGCTGATGCGTGCCAGTTGAATGCGCTTCTCTTCGGCCTCTCGCTGCGCGTCGTACATGTTCTGGCGCTGCTCTGCGAGAATCTTCTCGGTCTGCGTCTTCATCAACTCGGCGGGCAGGTGTATGTGGCAGATCAGGACGTTGACGACATCCACGTGATACTTCAGGAGGTGAGCGCGAACGCGCGCCTCCGCACGCTCCTGCTCCTCGTGACGATTCTGCAAGTAGGCCATCGCGGAAGACTCCGACGCCTGATTGCGGAAGATAGAGTCGATCAGAGGATGCATGACGTTCTGGATGAGCTTGTCAATGGAGCCGATCTTGGCGACCATGAAGGGCGCGTCCTCCGGCTTGACGCGAAAGACTACTCTCACTTCCAGCTGCATCGTGAAACCGTCCTTCGAGATGACCTCGAAAGGGTTGAACGACTGGTTGACTTCGCCCGCCGTCCATTCGACCGTCTGGTTTGTGGTCGGGATGACGATGGGCGTGATCGCCAGCGTGTTGACGTAGTAGCGCCCCGGGCCGACGACCGTCTCCTGTATGCCGCGATAACCTTCGGGCACGACGTAGGCTTCATGCGCGCCTTCGTCAAGGCGGCGATCAGCCGGGTCGCCCGACATCAGGTCTTCCTGAATCTCCGACACGTCGCGATCTTCGTCGGCCAGTTTGTCCAGACGCGCGGCGGCCTGCTCGACGTGCTCCTGCTCTTCGCGCTCCATCCTTTCGCGCACCTTGGCGGCCATTTCGCGGCGCACCTCTTCGCCCGGGTCTTTGCCGATGTTGGAGACGATGACGGCCACCTCGCCCGGCTTGACCTCCTTGGCCGACTCCGGGATTACTTTGAAGACCAGCGGGTTGATGTAGTAAGTGCCGGGCAAAAGGATGTCCTTCTGCGGCCCACGCTGTCCGCCGCCGCTGATGAACTCATTACAGTCCTGAAAATTGTCGTGTCCGGCGACGGGCGTGGCGACGTAATCGCGCGGGTCAAGCGGCGCGCCGTCCAGAGCCTCGACGAGCCCGATGGCGTTCTCGCTGATGACCGTCGCATCGAAAAGGCGTATGGTGAAAAGCCCCGGCTTGACATCATTGCCGCCGTCCACGCCTGCCGAGTTCGTCAGGATGCGATACGTTCCGGGGGTGAGAATCTCTACCTGCGGGCCTTTCTGCCCGCCGGAGGCGATGAACTGTTCGGCGTCCTGATAGTTGCGATGTCCTTCGATGGCCTTGCCGTGCAGGCGTCCGGCGTCGAGCGGCGAGCCGTCGGCGGCTGTCACGACGCCGACTTTCCCCGGCGGAATCACCGTCGTTTTAGAGATCGAAACGCGGAACAGATACGGATGAATCGGCCACAGTCCCGGCGGCAGCGTCCGCAGCTGAATGCCCTTGACGCCGCCCTGCTTGATGAAGGCAATCGGGTCCTGGAAGTTGTTGTGCGCGTTCTGTGCGCGATCAGGCGCAAAGATTCTACCGGCGGGCATCGGCTCGCCGTCCACGGCTTCGATGATGCCAAGCTCGTCGGCCCCGACCTCGATCAACGGAACTTTGTGTACGACGCGCTCGAAGGGGTATTTGATCAGGTGCAGACCCGGCTTCAGGACATCGGCCTGAATACCGACTTCGCCTTCCGTGGCGACCACACGTCCCGGAGGCATCTTGCGCCCCAGGTAACGCCGCTCTTTAATCGCAATCTCTTTCGCGCCGACGTTGACCAGTATGCGACGCAGGATGACGACGAGCAGGATGAACAGTACGAAGCCGATGATGAACACCGGAGCCAGCGACCACATGTCAATGTTGTTCATGGGTTAAAGTCCTCAAGTCTTGTGAAAGACGGTTATGGGGAGAAACAAGCCTCATCATTTCGATGACGCCTTCAAAAGCTGTAGCCTGATGCTCGCCAGCTTTTGTTTTAAGACGAAACCTGCGCCGGAGCTTCTCACGCCCGCCGAGAGTACCCAGTACTCGCCGTCAAAGAGCGCGCGCAACTCTTCCGCAGATATGTTCGGCAACTGTCCGCTTTGCCATAGGGTGAAGGCAGCCTCGACCGCCCTTTGATAGACGGGCGCACTGTCAGCCGTGGCCGACACGTGCAGCGCGATGGCCGTTGTGCGTGTATCGGGCGAAGCCTTCCACGCGTCCAGAAACCTCTCGGCCAGAGGGACGTTGATACGCAGGGGGCGCTCGCTGCGCTCTATGTAGGAGACGAGCGCGACTAATCTCTTATAGTTGTCGGCGCGCTCGACCAGCGCGTCCAGAACTGCGTCGTACAGAGCCGTATCATCGAGAGCGTCATCGAGCGCAGACTTATCGCCCCGCGCGGCGCGTTCGAGCAAAGCCTCTCGCCGCTCGGAAGCCTGCCTCTCAGCCTCGATCAGGCGCGCTGACTCACGGGCGTCCGCGTCGGCCTCGCCGAAGAGACTACGAGCTTGGGGCGGCGGTAAAGCGTGTCCCTCGCTTTCGCCGGACGAAGCCCTTAGCTGGCGAAAAATAGCGTAAGAAATTGCAGCAAGTAGAAGAAACGAGGTGATGAGAACCGTGACCATTTTGGCCCTGAACGCCTGTGCGATGGCTTTCCAAGTTGGCCGCACTTCTGCCGGGCGTCCACCCAAAATCTATTATACGACAACCCCGCCCCGAATGTTTAGTTTTCCGAAGGGAGATGAATTAACAGAGATTGTCAGGATAAGAGAGGTCAGTCCCGGCAAAGGTCTCGGGCGTGCACTCAATGGCGGTACTGACCTGTTCATGCATTCTTCTTTATCCTGACCATCTCCGTCCATCCCTGTTAATTCGTCTTTGCCCGCCCGATAGCATTGAAGAGAAGCGGATAGGTGGCGAGGGACTGGGCTCTGTATTGCGGGCGGAAGCCGAAGAGGTAAATGCGCCCGCTTCCCATCCCTACCTCTACGAGCGCGGCCTTGCCGCGAATGCGCTCGCCGCCGAGCAGCCAGCCCGACAGCAGCGGGTCTGCGTTTGACGGATAGCGGGCGATGATGCGAACGCGCACGAGCGCCGCCGGGTCGCTCTTGATCTCGAAGACGGGCGAGTCCTCCGCCCAGACGATTGACTGCTTCGCCATCCCGCTCGCTAAGGGGTGCGAAGTGTCCAGCTCTATGCGCAGGATAGAGCCGGGGACGTAGAACTCTGTCTCCTTCAATCCTTCGGTGACATCGCGGACGGGCAGTTTCAATTGTTGGATGGCGAAATCCGAGGCTCTATTCAAACAGATCAACGTGCCGCCCTGCTCGACGAACTCGCGCAAGCCGCGCACGCCTTCTTCGCCGAGCCCTCCGGTCAATTCAGGCGGCATCGCGCCGGACTGATAACCGCTTAAGATAGCGCGCGGGGATTGATCCGGGATGATGATGGTGTCGTACTTTGCGCGAAGATTCCCGGCACGTATCTCCTTATCCTCGACGGATGTATATTGCACGTTCCCCCCGGCGATACCTTTGCCTTCGGATGAGCCGGATTGAGCCGCGGGAGCGTAATGCTCAAGCACCCAGCGCGTCCAGCCTTCATCCATCACGGGCACGTGGGACTTATAGAGCGCCAGCTTTGCGTCAAGCTTTGACCAGGCACGATATGGATTCTCGCCGAGATGAGTTGTCGGGTATCTGAACGGCGTAGAGACCGCGCGGGCGTTAACATCCATGAGAAGCGAGAGCGTGTGCGCCGTCACGTCGTAGGGGGGCTGCGGATTGCCCGCCTTATCACGCAGGTCCGGGTACTGTTGGTTTTCTAAAAGCGCCTTGGCGAAGCCCGCATATGGCTGTGCCATTTTTATCACAGCCGTGCCCCTCGGATAGCGCGTCGCGTTCAGGTTGAACCCGCTTGTCCTGTCTACTTCAACACCGGCACGCTCGAAGATTTTCAGCAGCGTTTCGCGGTTGGGAGATGGAGGCAGAATAAAAGCAAACAGCTCGCCCTCCCTGCGCGGTCGCACGGCCTCTTTGCCAATCGCATAAAATCTTTGCAGCCACTTTTCTCGATTCTGCGCGGCGTGACGCATGAGCGAGAAGGCTGCGCTCGTCATGTAGTTGGTGATGTCGCGCAAGCGCCAGTCGCCCCCGCGCCAGACGGGGCCGAAGTTGGCCGTCTCTTTCCGAGGGTCGTAGCCGTCGCGCGAGCGCAACTCTTCAAACTTGATCTTAACGGGGGTGCTGATGCGGGCCGAGGCCGTCTCGGAGAGAATGCGTACGCCGCCGTGGTAATGCGAGTAGGCGCGCGCGGGCGTCCATGCGTCGTAGGTGGAGTCGGTCGTGATGCCCTCGAATCCGGCGGCGCGCAGCTCGCGGGCCATCGTGTTGCCAAGCTCCGTGTAGCCTTCGACTATCGGGCGCGGGACGTTGGGCTCGACCGGCTGCATGTAAGGCGGCAGGAAAAGCCTTGAGCCGTACTGGCCCTGCTGGTGTATGTCGTGAACAATCTGCGGATGCCAGACGTTGTGAATCTTATCAACCGTGATCTGCGTCTCCTTCTGCGTGAAGGCGTACCAGTCGCGGTTGTCGTCGTGGCCCACGTACTTGTGATAGAGGACGGGCGGGTCTGTGCCTTCGTAGGGCGTGCCGAGCGTGCGGTCGTACCAGTTCTTCACTATATCAACGCCGTCCGGGTTCAGCGACGGGACGAGCAGCACGATGCTGTTACGCAGAATCTCGCGCACCTCCGGGTCGTCCGAGGAGGCCAGACGGTGGGCGATCAGCATGCTCGAAAGATAAGAGCCGACCTCCGTGGAGTGTACGCCGCAGGTGATAAGGACTATTGACTTGCCGCGCGCGATGAGGCGTGCGGCCTTGCGGTCAGCGCCTGCGCCGAGCGTGCGCGGGTCGGCCAACTGCTCCTGAATCTTTCTGTACTCATCAAGGCGCGCGAGCGTTTCGGGCGCGCTGATGGTCGCCAGCACAAACGGCGCATCCAGTGTTGTGCGGCCCAGCTCCTCGAACCTGACGCGGTCGCTCGCCGCATCGAGACGGCGAAAGTATTCGACCACGCTCGCCCAGCTCGCCAGTTTCCTGTCATCGCCCGGGCGAAACCCCAGCACGTCTTCGGGTGCGGGCACGCTCGCAGCAGCGGCGGCGGCTACCGACGCAAGCTGCGTCTCTGCAGCGACAGGGCGTTGTGCCCGGGTCTGAGCCGTAAGGCAAGAGAAGAGAAGAAGGACGGCGAGAAGCGCCGCCGCCGTGGCTCGTATGCTCATTCGTTTTGAAGCTCCGATAACTTAAAAGCGAAAATGAAAAGGGGGGGTTGCTCCCGGCAAGTGTAATCGAAACGGAGATGGGGGAAAAGCAAGGATGAAGGATGAAGGATGAAAAGAATGCTGGCGGTTCTTGATTGCTTTTACTTCATCCTTCATCGTTGCCGCCTTCATCCTTGCCTCTGTGCGCCCGGGCGCGGTAAAGTACTGGCTGATAATCCCCACACGCTCCCCAATCTGAGAAAACTGTCGGAGGTCACAGGTCTGATGGCAACTGAAACTGTAGATACTGCGAAGCGCGATATCGCTTCGACTAACGAATACCCGGACAGGGTTGGGGCCAAGCCGGAGAACCCGCTCGCAGCTTCATTTCGACCATACATTCCGGCGAAGGTCGTCTTGCCTGAACTGACACCGCTGCCCTTAATCATCGGCACGCTTCTCGGTATGATCTTCGGCGCTTCATCGCTCTATCTTGTGCTGAAGACGGGATTGACCGTCAGCGCTTCCATCCCTGTCGCCGTTATCTCGATCACGATCTTCCGCCTATTTTCCAAACTCGGACGCAGGGACGCGACCATCCTTGAGAACAACATCGTCCAGACGGCTGGCTCGGCGGGCGAGAGCATAGCCTTCGGCGTCGGCGTGACGATGCCCGCGATCATGATTCTGGGCTTCGACCTTGAGTTTACGCGCGTGCTGCTGGTCGGAATCCTGGGCGGCCTCCTCGGCATCCTGATGATGATACCTCTCAGGCGCGCGCTCATCGTGCAGCAGCACGGCCTGCTCAAATACCCTGAGGGAACTGCCTGCGCCGAGGTGTTGAAGGCGGGGGCTTCGGAGACGGACAAGGCGGCGGCCCGTAAGGGCGCGCGCCCGGGCGAAACAGTCGTTGACGATACGGCGAGCATGGGCGCGAAGACTATCTTCGCAGGGTTGGGATTGGGGTTTCTCTATCAGGTCTTGATGGGCGGCTTCAAAGGTTGGAAGGACACGCCGGAGAAGGTCTTCGGCGCTCCGTTTAAGGGAGGCTCGATTGCCGCCGAAATCTCACCGGCTCTTCTGGGCGTCGGCTATATCATCGGGCCGCGCATAGCCTCGATCATGGCGGCGGGCGGCGTGCTCGCTTATCTGGTGCTGATTCCGATGATCAAGTTCTTCGGCGAGACGATGACGGGCATCGTCCCGCCGGCGACGATGCCCATCAACGAGATGGGGCCGAACGACGTGCGCGGCGCGTATGTGCTTTATATAGGCGCGGGCGCTGTCGCGGCGGGCGGCATCATCAGCCTCTTTCGCTCACTCCCGACCATCTGGAGCGGTTTGAAGGGCGGGCTGCGCGACCTCAGAAGCGGTCAGGGCGCAGAAGGCTCTGTCGCACGCACAGATCAAGACCTCTCGATGAAATTCGTGCTGGGCGGCGTCATCGCGCTCGTGGCGATGATCATGGTTTTCCCGCAGCTGGGCTTGCAGCATAACATCGCCGTGGCATTCCTCGGCGCGTTGATGATCGTGGGCTTCGGCTTTCTCTTCGTCACGGTCTCCTCAAGGCTGACGGGCGAGATCGGTTCGTCGTCGAATCCCATCTCCGGCATGACGGTCGCAACGCTTCTGCTGACCTGCCTGATTTTTCTGCTCGTCGGCTGGACTGGCCCGGCCTATTACGTGACGGCGCTCTCCATCGGCGCAATCGTCTGTATCGCCGCCTCGAACGGCGGCACGACTTCGCAGGACTTGAAGACGGGTTTTCTGGTCGGCGCGACTCCGAAGTACCAGCAGATCGCGATTCTCATCGGCGCGCTCGCCTCGGCCATCGTCCTCGGGCCAATTCTCTTAAGCCTCAACGACGCCTCGACCGTCTACGTCCCGCGCACGATGTTCGTGCAGGTCACGGAAAACACGGGCCAGTTGGAGACGGGCGTGATCTCGTCGCTGCAAGCCTATAACGAAGCGGACAAGCCAAAGCAGCCGGGCAACTATCGCCTCTTCAAGAACGAAGCGACGGGCGCGGGCGCTCTTGCCAAGCTAGACCCGGGCGAGTATCTGATCAACGAGGAAGGGAAGATCGTCTACAAGATAGAGCGCACATTCCCGGCAGAACTCAGGTTCGATCAATCGCAGCTGGCCGAGACCGAAACGCTGCAAGGCCCGCAGGCGAACACCGACAAGAACAGCTATCGCGCCGTTCACAAGACGGACAGCGCGGGCGGCCCCGCGGGCAAGTACTTAGTGGACGCGCAGGGCGTGCCGGTCTACTTCGTTGACCCCGGCATCAACGGCACGCACAAGATCAGGCCCGACGGGACGACCATCGATACCAAGTACGACGCGCCGAAGGCGACGCTGATGTCATACATCATCAAGGGCATCCTGAACCGCCAGCTCCCTTGGGGGCTCGTGTTGCTCGGGGTGATGATCGCCGTCGTGCTTGAGATGTCGGGGATTCCGTCGCTGGCTTTCGCCGTCGGCGTTTACCTGCCGCTTTCATCTTCGAGCCCGATTTTCATAGGCGGTGCGATCCGCTGGCTCGTTGACAGGAGCATGCGTAAGCGCCTGGCGCATCGCAATATGACGGAAGAGGAGCTGGTCGCTGAAGGCGATAAGAGCCCGGGCGTGCTGATGGCTTCGGGTTATATCGCCGGGGGGGCGCTGGCCGCCATCGTGATCGCAATTCTGGCGGGCGTTCCGTGGCAGAGGCTCATTAACTTCAACAAGAGTGTGGCGGCGTGGGCGGAGAAGAATCCTATGCACACGGGCGGGTACGCAGACCTCTGGTCGCTCATCCCCTTCGCCATTCTGGCGGTGCTGCTCTACTTCGTCGGTCGCGAAATGCTGCTTGCCAATCGGGCGGTTGATAACCGGAATCGCAGGTAAAAAGCGGTCGGTGGCTTCCCCCGCCGAATTTTTAAGGGGGGGCCACGGCAACGTTTCCGGCTCTTCCAACCTCTATATCTTGAAGGCGGCGCGGGCATCCAGATGTGCCCGCGCTGCCCGCGCCGCGCCCACGCTTATCCACACTCTGAAGGAATAGATCATTGATGATTACTCGCACTTTTCGTCGCCTTGTGCCCGGCATTCTTATTTTAAGCTGCGCGCTGCTGCTGCCCGGCCTGCTCAATGTTGGGGAAGCCGCCGCTGCTGCTGCTGCTGTCCCGGCGCAGAGCCCGGCGACGCCGACGCAGACCGTCCTGGAGTTCTACAGGCAGTTGCGCCAGAAACATTTTCGCGAGGCGTTTGCGCTCTCCATCTACAAGCCGGCGATTGAGGGGCTCAGCGCCGAAGAGTTTGCAGACCTCCAACCGGACTTTGAAAAGATGGCGACCGGCGTGCCTGAGAATGTCCAGATCAGCGGCGAGCAGATCAGCGGCGATACCGCCACCGTCTTCGTCAAAGTAAACAGCGACGAGGGAGCGGCGCGGGCCGACGACTCCGTCATGCTGATGCGAAAGGGAGCGGGCTGGATTATCGGCGACAAGGAGAACGAAGCGGTCGTCCGGCGCAGCGGCAAGGACTTCTTCTTCACCGCGCGCATACAGACACACCATTCGGAAGTTCAGGCCATGTTGCAGCGCATCAGCGTCGCCCAGCTTGTCTATAGCCAGCAGCACAGCGGCATGTTCGGAAACCTGCAGGCGCTCATCAATGCGGGGCTCGTCCCGAAAGACCTTGAGTCCACGGAGTCAACCGGCTATCGCTTTCACGTGACGTTGAGCGCCGACGCGAAAAGCTTTACGGCGGGAGCCGAGCCCGCGCGCTACAATCGCACTGGCCGCCTCTCCTTCTTCCTTGATAAGACCGGAGTCAGGAGCGCCGACAACGGCGGCAAACCGCTTTCACCCTCCGCGACGAAATAGAGATTGATGATTCTTCAAACCTTACTTCCTCATCACGGCGCGGACGGCACAACGCTCAGGATGAAAGCCGCGCAATTACTAACCCCTCAACTTCGGGGCGTCATCAAGGGCGGGCGTATGGCCGCGCTCGTGCTGGCTTCCGTGCTCGTCGCACTCACACTTGTCTCCGGCGCTGGCGCGCAGACTGAGCCGGGAGAAGAGAGCGCAGACCAATCGAGGCAAGGGGCTGAACCCTCAAAGTCCATCATTTCAGGGAAGGTCGTCTATGACGATACGGGTCGGCCCGTGCGCCGGGCCAACGTCATGCTCGTCGATGTGGTCAACATGCAGCCAGCAGCCGATAAATATACGACGGCGACCGACGGCGGCGGAAAATTCAGAATCAAAAACGTCGCCGCCGGTAGCTACCTTGTGATGGTAGACGCGCCGGGTGTGCTGACGCCGCTGGCTTTTATGAACGTCGAGGAGAACAGAGCGCCGACGCCGGCTGATCTGACCGCCGCTCGCAAGAACTTCGAGGAGGTCGTCGTCGACGGAACTAACGAGGCGAAGGTGGAGGTGCGCGCTCGCCGCGGCGGAGCCATCTCCGGCAAAGTCACGTACAGGGACGGCGACGCGGCCATCAACGTGATGATCTCGGTCGTCCGTAAGAAGGGGGATGGCGGCAGTCGTTTCCTCTCCGGCTTCAATCCGGGCTCGCTGCTGGGGATGCACACGGATGATCGCGGAATGTATCGCATCGCAGGATTGCCTCCCGGCGAGTACCTTGTGAGCGCTGCGGAATCCAACACGAACATAGAGGAAAGCGACGAGAAGACGCCGCCCGGTCACGGCATTGATAAATTCATGCGCGACCTTTTTACGAGTGACGCGCTCGCCGTCACTTACTACGGGGACACCAAAACTGCTCGCGATGCGACGGTCGTGAGGATCGAGCCGGGCGTCGAAGAGAGCGACATCAACATCACCCTCATCGAGCATCCGAGCTTCGTGGTCGGCGGCACTCTCGCCTCCAGACGCGACCATCGCCCTCTGTATCGTGCCACGCTCAAGCTCCGCAGCAAGGAGGATTACGGCGGCATCTTTCCCACGGAGCGCACGACGCAGACGGACGAGCAGGGCAATTGGCAGTTCAAAGGTGTGCCCGACGGAACTTATATTATCAATATCGAGCCGCCTTATCAGTCGAGCGCGTCGGCAACCACCGATACCTCCAACGGCAGCCAAAAGCCGGATTCGACGCCCGTCCCGCCCAGAAGGCTCTCGCGCAAGCAACAGGAAGTGACGGTCAGCGGAGGCGACATCACGACGCTGGCGATAGAGCTGAGCGAGGGCGCAAGCATTGCGGGCACGCTCACTTTCGAGGGCGGCAAGAGACCTCCCGATTACGTTGTCATAGGGGTCGAGCGCATTGACGGAGTCAGGGTAAGCGAAGCCGAGTACGCTTCGGTGGATAGGAAGGACGGGACTTTCAGGTTTGAATCATTGGAGGCGGGCGAGCTCTTTCTGACCGCCACGATGTACCAGAACAACAGCTACTACATCAAATCAATTACGGCCAATGGCCGAGACCTGCTGCGCGAGCCTTTCAAGCTGGGCGAGAGCGATGACATCAAGGGCGTGCAGATCGTCATGTCGTCCAACGCGGCGATGCTTACGGGGCGAGTGCTGGACAACGTGGGCGGCAAGCCGCGCGAGGGCGCACTCGTCATTCTGGTTCCCAACACCGCGCAGCGCTGGCGCGCCCAATCCGGTCGCCTCTACGCACGCGCGGACGGCGCGGGAGAGTTCAAGCTGAGCGGCCCGCCGGGCGAGTATCTGATCTTCGTCTGGCCGCTCGATAAAACGCCGGAAGCAATTAATGAAAGCTATATCAGAACGCACGCTGCCAGTGCAGAGCGCGTCACACTCCAGCCGGGCACACGGCAGACAGTCGAGCTCGTATCGCCCGGTCAACCGTAATTAAGAAACATGAATGCTCTGAAATCTCTTCACACTCATCATAGCGCCGTGGCGGACTCACGCTTTGCTCCCGGCTACGGCCTGCTTGCAGGCTTCATCGCGCTGATGCTTTTCGTCTCGAGCGCGGGCGCGCAATCCGGCAGGCCGCAAAGAGAGCGCGTCGTCGGCAGCGATAACTCGGGAGGCCCTGCGGCCAGCCCATCGCAGCGCGGGCAGTCAACCGTTAAGGGTCGCGTCGTCTACGAAGAGACGAACGAGCCCGTGCGCGGGGCACGCGTGAGAATCTCTTCGCGTCAGGGCCTTGGCCCAGCCGGGGCGACTACGACGAACGAGCGCGGCGAGTTTCGTTTTGATCATCTGGCGTCGGGAGAGTATTACGTCATCGCCACACCGGCTGATGCTCCTTCCGTCGGCGCTCAGACCTTCAGGATTCCGCTGCCGAGCGGCGACCGCGAAACCGACGAGGCCGCATTCGCCGCGGCCCGCAGGGAGAATGAAGCGGGCGGCGTGGCGGAAATCTCCGTTGTCGGCACGGGCGAGACACGAGTCGAAATTCGTGTGCCGCGCCAGCCGAAGGGCAGCACTGTCACGGGCCGCGTCGCTTACGAAGACGGGCAGCCGGCGGGGGGCGCGCAGGTCACTTTCCTTAACAGGCGAGAGATAAAAGGGCACATGATTGGCCCGACGAGGCTTTCCGTCATGACGGACGAGCGCGGCGCTTATAGCATCAGCGGCCTTCCGCCCGGTGACTATATTGTCAGCGCACGCCTTGAGGAAGCGCGTATCGTGGACAAGCAGGGCCGCGTGATCGGCGGCGGTCTCCTTATCCTCACCTATTACCCTTCGGCCACCAGCACGCAGAGCGCCACGCCCGTCCATGTGGACGCGAGCCAGTCGCTCAGCGATGTCAATATCACTCTCGTCAAGCGCCCGACGCACACCATCAGCGGCACGCTCGTTTCACGCACCGGCGGCAGCAATCGCCCGCTCGCCGGCGTTCATGTGCGCTTGAGAAACAGAGACGATCTGGACGTGCCTTTCTCCAACGGCGCGGATGATCGCTTTATCTGGACTGACGCGCAGGGGCGCTTCTCGTTCAATAACGTGATGGATGGTGACTATATGATCTCGGTCGGAGGAATAAACTCTGCGCCGATGCTCGCGAGGCCGACGGCGGCGCAGGGACAGCCGCCGCCGCCGCCGTCGCGGCTTCCACTTCCGCCGCGTATGCGCGAGATGGCGCAGGTGAGTGATCGCTTTCAGCGCGGCTCGACCGGGATGCTGGTCGAAAAGCAGCAGGAGGTGAGGGTCGCCGGGGCGGACGTCAATAACCTGACAATCGAGCTATCGGAGGGCGGGCGCATCTCCGGGCGCGTCGTCATCGAAGGCGAGGGAAGGATTCCGGCGAGGCTCGTTATCACTTCGGAGATGAAACCCGGCGAGAGACGCCCGAGCGCGTTTGTGCGCCCTGACCCGGACGGCGACTTCACGATGAGCGGATTGCCCGAAGGCCCTCTCTCGCTGGATGTTATCATCTCTCCGCCGCAACCGCTCTACGTCAAATCCATCACGGCCAACGGTGTGGACATACGTGCCCAGCCTCTTGTTATCGGCGACGGCACTGAGATCAGAGACGTGCTCATAGTGCTCTCTTCCGATGTCGCCACGCTCACGGGCCGCGTGCTTTCGAGCGACGGCACCCCTCAGCGCGGCGCGACCGTGCTGCTTGCTCCGGCAGATGGAAGGGGAGGACGTATGAGCCGTGGGCGTATGATTTCCGTGACCGATGGCGGCGGCAGGTTTATAATCACGGCAGCGCCCGGCGAATACGCGGCGGTCGTCTGGTCTGGCCTTCCGCCGTCCGACGAAGATGCTCTGAGGGCGCTGGCGGAGAGCGCGCCGCGCGTCTCTCTTCAGGCGGGCGAGCGAAAAGATTTAGATTTGGTCGCACCCGTCGAAAAGTAAATCCACGCGGGCCGCACCCGAACGACCCGCGTGGAGTGTCTCTCTTCCCCTCTTGCTGCTCTGGCAATTCCCTCACGAGTTAAAGCATTCCTCGGGGCCGAGGTGGCTGTGCCGGAACTGGTGCGTTCAATTATTGCGCGGTTGCGGGGCGCGGTGGGCAATCGCCGCCGTGCCCGGCGTTACCGCGTGCGCCTGACGGCCAGCATCTCGCTCGTCGGCGTAAAGCAGGTGGCCGAGAGCGCAATCGCGCGCCGCCCGCCAAAGATCGAAGGCCACACGTGCGACATCAGCGCGACGGGTCTGGCGCTGATCGTCTCGACCATACGCGTCGGCGAATACTACCTGACGGGCGAAGGCCGACGCCTACTCGTCACGCTTCAACACCCGACAGGCCCTCTCTCCATGCACGTCGTTCCCGTCCGCTACGAACAGCTCGACGAAGGCAGCACCGAGACGGGCTATATCATCGGCACACAGATCACCGACATGAGCGACGACGACCGCACACGCTACAACGCATACCTTGGGGAGCAAGGCATAAAGATAAAAGAATGAATAGCAGGGAGGGGCAGAGATTATCAGGATCAAGAAAAGCGAGGATGTGTCAGGTCAATAGCTGCCTAAGGTCTCTCGGGGGGGTGATGCTGCCGAAGCCAACGGCCCGTTGCTGCCGCCGCTACTGACCTCTCTTATCCTGTCCATCCCCGTTAATTCCTTTCTTAAAATTCGATCCAGCCGAAAGCTTGCGGGACGTGGAAGTTGGGGCGGGGTGTGTGTGTCGGTCGCCACGCGAGGTAGCCGCGCCCGTCGCCCGCACCGACACAGCGAAAGAGATTTGCGCGCCGGCGCTCGCCCTCTTTGGGCGGTCGGCCCATGGCGTCCCATGGAATCCGCATCGCGATTATGATCTGGCTGGCATCAATGCGCGCGGCGGCTGTCATGCCTGAGTGAAATTCCCAGAGTGTCTCACGCGCGTCAGCGCGCTGGTGGATAGAGAGGTCTAGCCATTCGCCCGTCGGCGCGGCCTCGAACTCGAAATAACGCTCGGGCACGTTTCGGTCTGGCGCGATGAAGATTTCGCACACGTCGCGCTCCCACAGGCCGAGGGTCTTCACCTCAGTTTGCGGCGTCGCGTTGATTACGAGCGGCTCGTCCTGACGACACGTGAAGCGCACCGAGAGGGCGAACGGCGACCATACTATTCGCGCTTCGGCGTGACGGGCGCGCGGCGCTTCCTCGCCCGACCAGTACCTTGTTAACTGGACGGGGCTCGTGCCCTCCCAGACTTCGTGGTCAAGCTCATCCGCCGCCACGTCCGCGTCCGTACGACGCGCTTCGATTACGTTTTCAGTGTCGAGCATTCATTCTCGCCCTAAATCTGTTTCGCCTGATTGAAAGCTTCGAGGCAGGCCGAGAGCAATCGTGCCGGGTCGTCGCCGTGAAGGACACACGCGCCCGTTGCCTTGGGGAAGATTTGCAGCAGGCGCTCGGCCTCGTCCGCGACGCCGCCCGTGCCCGTCAGGCAACCGATGATCTTCCCTTCGTCGTGGGCGATGGTGAACTCGTTGAGCGCGCCCATAGAGCCCGCGATGAAAAGCACTATGTCGCACGAACGCACCAGCACCACGTTGCGCCCCTTGAGACCGAAGCCCGTGTAGATGATCAGATCGCACGCATCCGTCGGAAGCTCATAGCGCGAGGTATGCTCGCCCTCGTTGCTTGCGGGCGAAACCCCTATGTGCAGCGCCCCTGACTCGCACGCCGCCTTGCCGACGATGTAGACGAGCCCTGTCGTCGCGCCCGTCAAGAGCGCCGCGTCTTCGACGGCTGCAATGGCGCGTCCCAAACTTTCGGCACGCTCGCGCAGCGCGTCGGCCACGCCGTCAGGCAGCGCATCATCAGCCGAGCCCATGACCCCGATTTTGGTCAACATAGTCCTCACCATTTTAGATTTTAGATTGTGGATTAACGCGCGGCTAAAGCTGAGCTTCGGAGTTTGGCCGCTCAACTTTCGCAGGCGCGCCAATCCAAAATCTAAAATCCAAAATGGTCTATTCTCTTCACTTCTTCCTGTACTTCTCGAACCAGCCGCGCAGGTAGAGTATCTGTGAAATTCTGTTGGACGGGTGGCGCAGCCCCGGCACGGCATTGATCGGGTGATACTCGTCCGCGATTCGCACCATCATCGTGTCAACTTTACGCATCTTAAGGGCACGGTAGAACTGCTCCGTCTGCTCCATCGGCGTACGCAGGTCAAGCTCGCCGGTCATCAACATGGTCGGCGTCTTGACATTGCCGACGTAGGTAATGGGTGAGCGCCGCAGGTGTTCCTGCGGGTCTTCCCACGGCATCTTCTTGAAGTTGTAGTACCAGTCGGCGAAGTCAGTGGTTCCGATAAAGCTGTACCAGTTGATGACGGGCTTCATGGCGACCGCCGCCGCGAAGCGATCAGTGTGGCCCACGATCCACGTCGTCAGGACGCCGCCGCCGCTGCCGCCGCAGACGAACAGGTTTCGCTCGTCAACGTAGCCGCGCTTGATGACTTCATCCACGCCCGTCATCAGGTCGTTGTAATCTTCGCCCGGATAGTTGTTGTTGATGGCATTGCCGAACTCCTGCCCGTAGCCGGTCGAGCCCCGCGGGTTCGTGTAGAGCACGACGTAGCCCTCGGCGGCATGATTCTGAAACTCGAAGTTCATGCCGATGCCGTACATCGAGTGCGGGCCGCCGTGTATGTAGAGCATGAGCGGGTATCTCTTCGACGCGTCGAAATCCGGCGGCTTGACAATCCATCCCTGCACCTTCTTGTTGCCGACGGAGTCGTACCAGATCTCCTCGACCTGCCCGAGCTTGCGCCCTTCGAGCAGGTCATCGTTGACGGCTGTGAGCCTGTGCGGCACTCCTGCAGCACCGAGAAAAGATTTCAAACCTGATTTCGATAGACCCGTATTAAGGGCGACGACATCACCCGGCTCAGTCGCATTTGAGAGCACGCCGACGGCGATACCGTTTTTGCTGATCGAAGAGGTGAGCAGCTGGTGATTGCCCTGCGTGATCTGCACGGGGGCTCCGCCGCTGACGGACTCGAACCAGAGATTGTTGGTGCCGCGATCTTCCGCCGTGAAGTAGATGCCGCTTCCGTCGTGAGCCCAGACGAGGTTGTTGGGCGCGCGGTCGAACTCTGCGGCGAGTGGCCGACGATTCGCGCCGCTCGCGTCCATCAGGTAAAGCTTCGAGACGTTGTAGGTGTTATCGTTCTGATCGTAGCCCGTGTAGGCGATGAGACGCCCGTCGGGCGAGACGGTCGGATTCACGTCAGGCCCGTTGCGATCAGTCAGGGCTCTGGGCTGTCCGCCCCTCAGAGAGAGCGCGTAGATGTCTTCGCCGCCGCGCACGTACTCCGCCTCGGGCTTGCGGACGGCGCTGAAGACGAGCGTCTGCGAGTCGGGCATCCACTGCGGGTCGTCGTGGTTGTAGTCGCCCTCTGTCAGCTGGCGCGGCGTGCCGCCGGTCTCGCTGATGACGAAGATGTGCTCGAAGCCTTCGGGCCGGAAGCCGGACTGGTCTGAGCGATAGTTGAGCCGGTCAACGACGCGCGGCGGGTCAACCCACTTCGCACCTTCGGGCTTATCGGGCAGCTTGATTCTCATCTCTGCTTTGGCCGGGACGAGCATGTTGAAAGCTATGTGCTTGCCGTCGGGCGACCAGTTGAGATTCGAGGGGCTGTTCGAGAGACGCGTCAACTGCGTCTCTTCGCCCGTGTCCATCCACTTGACGAAAATTTGCGAGCCGGAGGGTTGGCCCGGAGCGATGTAGGCGAGCCGCGTCCCGTCGGGCGACCAGACGGGCTGCGAGCCCTTGACCAAGAAACGCTTGCGCCCGCCGTCGGCGTTCATAATCCAAACGTCCGTCTCATACTTGTCGTTGATCTTGTCAGTCCAGCGGCGGGTGAAGACTATGCGGCTGCCGTCGGGAGAGATTTGCGGCGCTGAGACCCACTCCCAATCAAGATAAAGATCGACCGTCAAACGATTCCCCTCCGCAGCGGCACGTGCGCCGCAGGCGAGGATGAGGATTAACAGAATGGCCGGATAAACTACCCTGCGATGCATTGATGTTCTCCTTCACTTCAGGTTGAGAGCCCGCGCCTTCTCTCGGGAAAAACGGAAGCATTAGCTCATAAGCGCCCGAATGGCGGTCTGGAAAGCACGGGCCGTCTGGTGAAATTCGTTTCGACCTTGTGATATAGTCTCGCTCCGTAAGAAGGCCTCAGATGTAATCATGCTCGCCGCCAAAGCCTGAGCGCTCTCTTCAATAAACCCTGAAATCAAAGCCGCCAGTTTAGGAAGATAAAATGACGACCATCATCGACCCCCGCCGCTGTCTCCGCGTCACCCTGCTCGTGATCATGCTATGCGGCGCAGGCCTCGCGCAAGCACAAGACCTGAAAGGAGGCGCAGGGCTGGTGACGCCTCCGCCGCCGAAGACTTCGACCCGACCGAAGACCGGCCCTGCTCGCTCGACTCGCCCGCGCACGCCCGCATCGAGTACGACGACGCAGCGCACTTCAAACGATCCTAACGTCGAGATAGCTTACTGGCAGACGATCAAGGACAGCACTGACCCGGAGGATTTTAGAGCCTATCTCAAAGATTTTCCAAACGGGCGATTTGTCGCGCTGGCGCGAAATCGTCTCAAGAGTATCGCCCCCTCCGGCCCCGCGTCACAACCCGCGCAGCCCGCCGCGTCGTCTGAGACCACCGCCGCCGCCGGCTCGTCCGGCGATGCGGAATCGCTTAACAAGCGCGGCAACGATCTCTACACGGCTGGGCAGTACCCTCAGGCCGCGGAGCAGTACAAGCAGGCGATACGCGCCGACCCCGACTACGCCGTCGCCTACTACAACCTCGGCAACGCCTATGCCGTGCAGAAGCGCCATGCGGAAGCCATCGAGCAGTTCAAGATATACATACGCATGCAGCCCGACGACGCGGACGGCTACAACCGCCTCGGCCTCTCCTACGATGCGACGCAGCGAGACGCAGAAGCCATAGAGCAGTACAGGCAGGCGATACGCGTTCAGCCCGACTACGCCGTCGCCTATTACAACCTCGGCCTCTCACAGCAGGCCCGGCAGAACTACACGGAGGCCGCCGAGCTTTTCAAGCAGTACATTCGCCTCAAGCCGGAGGATGCCGACGGCTACTACAATCTGGGCAACACCTACTTCACGATGCAGCGCTACGCTGAAGCCATCGAGCAGACGAAGGAAGCGATTCGTCGTAACAACACCAATCCGGGCTGGTACAACAAGCTCGGTCTCATCTACGACGCGCAGCAGCGACCCGCCGAGGCCATCGAACAGTACAATCAGGCGCTGCGTCTCAAGCCGGACTTCGCCGTTGCCTACTACAACCTCGGTCTCTCCTACCGCGCGCAGAAGCGTTACGCCGAGGCCATCGACCACTTCAAGCGCTACATCACCATGCAGCCTTCGGACGGCGACGGCTATTACCAGCTCGGCTACGCCTATTTCTCACAGCAGCGTTACGGCGAGGCGCTCGAGCCGCTGCAACGCGCCGTCCAGCTGAACACCAAGGACCCGGACTGGTACAACCGTCTCGGCCTGACCTACGCCGCGCTGGAACGCCCCAACGAAGCCATAGAGCAATACAAGCAATCGCTGCGCGCCAGGAGCGATTACGCCGTGGCCCATTACAACCTCGGGCTCTCCTACCGAGCGCAGAAGCGCTTCGCTGAATCCGCCGACGAGTTCCGTCAGTACATACGCATGCAGCCTCAGGACGCCGACGGCTACTACGGCCTCGGCATCACCTATCTCTGGATGAGTAACAAGAGCGGCGCGATGGAGCAGTATCAGGCGCTCCAAAGGTTGAACTCCGAGCTTGCAGCGAAACTTCTCGCCCAGATAAACCAATAACGATTAACAGGAGGGGTGGACAGAGATTGTCGGGATGAAAGGGATGAAGCATTAATGCTTCATCGCTTTTCTTCATCCTGATCATCTCTGTCTATCCCTGTTAGATTCTTTCCTGAGAAGCTTCTTTATTCTTCCTGCCCGTCGTCCCACCACCTGCGAGTCACAAACCACATCGCGCCGGGGATGAGAAAGAAGATACCGATGCCGACCGTTACCGTTCGCGGCGAGAGCTGGAAGCGATCCAGCATCTCTCCCGTCGCATAATTCGACGCGGCCATCGTCAGGGTCACGAGCGCCATCTCGGCGGCGAACACTCGCCCGCGAAACCTGTCCTCAACCGTCTGCTGCAAGAGCACAGTGGAGTAGACCCAGAGGACGCTGCCGCCCATGTGCGCGATGAGCAGCACGACGAGCGCTAAAGCGAAATCGGTCGCGTGCCCGAAGGCGACGTAGAAGACGCCGCCGACGATGAAGGCGATTCCGATGGCCGCCTGCATGCGCCTGCGCGACTCGCCGGCAATGCGGCGCACGACCAATGGGCCAATCGCCGTGCCTATGCCGCGCGCCGCGTAGAGCACGCCGATGCCGGTCGCGGCGCGGCCACCGACCGGAAAAATCTTTTCCCCGAAGACGGCCAGCAGCGCCAGTATGCCGCCGCCCACGCCCCACGCCGGTTTGACCATCAGGAGCGCAAACACGCGACGGCGCTTCGCGACATAACGCGCGCCTTCGAGTGTGTCCGTGATGCCGAGCGCACGTCCCACCGTGAGCGGGGATTTCGGGCGCGCCGCCCGCTTCGGCAAACGCACGCTGGCGACGAGCGCCGCTGAGGCCAGATAGGTCAGCGAATCAAGCACGAAGGCGGCATCAGTTCCAAAGCGGCCCGCCACAACCCCACCAATCGCCGCCCCCAGCGTGAGCATCGCAGACCATGTGACGGACGAGACGGCGTTGGCCGCGACCAGTTCGCGCGGCGCGACGATGGAAGGGATGGCCGCCGTCTTCGCCGGCTCAAAGAAGGTCGAGAAGACCAGTTGAAGGACGGTCAGCACGTAGACCAGCCACATCTGGTCTGGACGACGCACCAGCAGAAAGCCCAGCACGACGACGGCGCGCAGCAGGTCTGAAGCGATCATCACCGTCCGGCGATTGAAGCGATCTGCGACGACGCCGGAGAGTGGGCCAACGATGAAGCTCGGAAGAAAACGCGCGACGAGCACGAGCCCGATGGCGCGCCCAGACCCCGTGAGGGTCAGCACCAGCGTGTAGAGCGCGATGGTGTCGAACCAGTCGCCAAGCTGGCTGACGACCTGCCCGAGCCACAGATGCCGAAAGTTACGATTACTGCGCAGCAGCTCAAGATACCCGCTCGGAGATACTCCTCGCCCTTCGTCTCCCGCCACATCCACGCCGCGCACCGCCTGTCTTCGTCAAGAAAAAATTAGGATGAAAGAGGGTGCATCGCCGCGGCAAAGATTGTCAACCAATCAAAGCTTTGAGCAGAAGGAGAGGTCAGCGCCGCCTGAGGTCTCGGGAGGCGCTGGCCTTTCTCTTATCCTGACTGAATCATCATGTTGACCTGTCAGATTGACTATCGCCCGTGCCCCTTCACGCCGCGCCATATCGCCGCTTATCTCGTTAAGTAGGGGAATAGTAGAGGTTCGCTCAGTCAGCGTCGATGAGCATGAGCGTGGCACGAGTCTTGTTAAGTAGAGGGCGCGGCTCGAAGCGCGCGAGCGTTTCACGAGCCCACCGCACGGGGCTCGACAGCCGCACCAATTTGAAAAGCTGAGCATTCACAGTTGGCCCAAAAAGAGAGGGCCGCGTGCGCGAGAGGGATGCTCAATACATAGACTCTCACCCCCAACAGGCGGGCGAATGCCAACGTAGGCCCGCTTCTTGCCCGTCCGAAGCCGGAAGCCGATAGTGCTGATTTGCTCCCAGCGCCCTCGGCTTCCGGCAAGGACACCCCGGTTGAGGGGTCACAAAAGTCTGCGTCCGGTCTTGAATCGGAATTGACAGAAGTTTGCCGCGAGTGAAGCTTGCCGGGGGCGCACGCCTCTTAGAGCGTGGGTGTGCGCGCCGCAAACCCAGGGAGCACAAGTGAAAATCATAGAGATGTCCGATTACAATCGCGCGGCGAAGCTTTACTGGGCCGCGATGGTTGCCGCAGGGGCTATGGTCTCGGTCTGGGGACTCTACCAGTGTCTGGCCTTCAGCGCCGTCGAGTGGGCTCAGTTCCTTGTCCTGCTCGGGCTGGTTGCCGCAGCCGGTTCTTACCCGATTCGTATTCCGAACACCGCCGCGAGCGTGACGGCGGGCGACACCTTTATATTTTTGAGCGTGCTGTTCCTCGGCGTTCCGGCGGCAGTCGTCGTCGGCGCGACGGACTCCGTCATCAGCTCGCAGCGCTCGTCGCGCCGCGCGACGAGCCGGCTGGGCTCGCCCGCCATCATGGCCCTCTCCGTCTTTCTCTCGGGCAACGCCTTCTACTTCGCGCTTAATACTTACGCCGGCATCACGGCTGTTCCGCTGCGCAACTTGCCGCTGCGTCTGGAACACCTGATCGTGCCGCTGGTCTTGATGGCGATTCTGCAATACCTCTCGAACGGACTCGGCATCGCCGCGCTCTGCGCGATCAAGAATCACAGCTCGATCTGGAAATTCTGGCGCGACGGTTATCTCTGGACTTCGTGGACATTCTTCGCCGGGGCGATTGCCGCCGCGCTCGCTTACGGCGCAATCTCGCGCTTCGGCTTCCTCTACGTCCTCTTGAGCATCCCCGTCATCGCGGCGACCTACGCGACCTACAAGGTCTACTTCGAGCGCGTCAGCGAAAAGACGCGCGAGGCCGACGCGATGAGCCGCCTGCATCTGGCGACCGTCGAGGCTCTGGCGACCGCCATTGATGCCAAAGACCAGACGACGCACTGCCACGTCCGTCGCGTGCAAATCTACGCCGCCGGGATGGGCCGCATCTTCAACCTCTCAGACCGCGAGATAGAGGCGCTCAAGGCCGGCGCGCTCCTGCACGACATAGGCAAGCTGGCCGTCCCCGATCACATCCTCAACAAGCCCGGACGCCTGACCGCCGCCGAGTTCGACAAGATGAAGGTACACACCACGGTCGGCGCGGAGATTCTACAGCGAGTTGATTTTCCTTACCCGGTCGTGCCCATCGTGCGTCATCACCACGAGCAGTGGGACGGCCACGGCTACCCTGACGGGCTGAAGGGCGATCAGATTCCGATGACGGCGCGCATCCTCTCCGTCGTCGATTGTTTCGACTCCGTGCGCGAAGACCGCCCCTTTCGTCGCGGCATGACGCACGAGGAGGCTTCGGCGCTTCTGCTGCGCGGGGCCGGGACGCATTTCGACCCGAAGGTCGTCGACAAATTCCTCGAATACCTCCCGGGCTTCGACGCCGAGATTGCGGCCCTCGGCCTTGACCAGCAAAGCCATAGAGAGACGAACGGCGAGCCGCGAGCCCTGACGGATTCCGAGATACCGCAGAGCCGCGAGCAGCTTTCGCTCCTGGCCTATGACCAGATCAAAAACGCGCACAGAGAGGTCTATTCGCTCTATGAAATAGCGCGCACCTTCGGCTCGTCGCTCGATCTGGAAGACACGCTCTCGATCATGGTCAACAAGGTGGGCCACATCGTTCCGTTTGATACATGCGTGGTCTATCTTTACGACGAGGTGAAGGGCTATGCGGCGGCGGCCCACGTCGCGGGCAAGAATGCCGAGGCGCTCAGCGACCGCTGCGTTGCGCCCGGCGAAGGCGTCACCGGCTTTGCGCTTGCCAACCGCCGCGCCGTCAATCATATTCACCCGAGCCTCGACTTTACCGGCGTCGTGCTGGCGGAGCCCGAAGCGTACCGCACTATGGCCGCGCTCCCGCTCTTCAAAGACGGGCAGCTTCTGGGCGCTCTCTCCGTCTACTCGATGGAGCTTACGGAGTACACGGACGATCACATGCGTCTGCTTGAGACGGTCACACGCCTGGCATCGGACGCGCTCTTTAATGCCATGCACCACGCCGAAGCGGAGTCCAACGCGCTCACAGACCCCCTGACGAGTCTGCCCAACGCCCGCTGCATGTACCTGCGCTTCGAGCAGGAAGTCTCGCGCGCCAGCCGCACGAATCGTCCCTTTCAGGTCATCATGCTCGACGTGGATGAGTTCAAACAGGTCAACGACACCTTCGGCCACAAGGTCGGGGATAAGATGCTGCGCGAGGTGGCGCGACTCCTGCAAGGGCAGCTTCGCGAGTATGATTTTCTGGCGCGCTACGCGGGAGATGAGTTCGTCGCCATCGTGCAGGATTTAGATGGCGAGCAGGTCGAAGAGCTGCGCCAGCGCATCGAGACCACTATCAGGAACTTCACCCTGCGCGTGCGCCCGGGCCATTACGCCCGCGTCGGCATCAGCGTCGGGGCTTCGACCTACGGCACGGACGGCGAGACCCTCGACCAACTACTGATCGCAGCCGATCAGGCCATGTACACAGCCAAGTCCGAACACAAACAGCAGCGCCGCGCCGCCACCAGCGCCCTCGCCGCCGAGCCGATCATCGAGCTTGATACCGGCAAGCTCGCTTCGACGGCGATCAATTAGAGAAGGCGACGGCATTTCCTTTTGTGCCCTGCGGCGCGCAATTTCGCGAGCCGCCGGTAGAAATTTTCAGGACTACGATCAGCATGTCTCTTATCTTAACTCTGCTTTTCACCCTCACCCTGTTTTGCCGAACTTCTTGACAAACCCGGTCGGCTTCGCTTTCAATCCATAAAGAGACGTGCGGCGCAACGCGCGGGCATTGCCTGCCCGCGAGCCAATGCGCGTTCTCGTTATAGTACACGCGCCCGTTTCATTCACCCGACACAAAGCAAGTGAAGCGCGCCCGGCTCTCGCAGGATTGAAAGTAGCATGTCGGCTCCTTCCAGCATATCCAGCAAAACGGCGACGCTCCTCATCGTTGACTCGGACGGGGGCGCGCGAGCCCGCCTGAGCCGTATCTTCGAGGAAGCGGGCCACCGCGCCTTCACGGCGCAGGACGCACCCTCGGCTCTGCGGCTGCTGCACCGCGAGCCCTGCGATCTGGTCATCCTGGATATAGAGATTCCCGGCGTTGACGGGCTCGCGCTCTGCCGCCTGCTGCGCGCGCAGGCTGCGACCAAGCAGTTGCCGCTCGTCGTCTTCACGGCGAGCGATGAAGAGAATCGCAAGGTCGAAGCGTTTGCCGCCGGGGCGGACGATTACATCGTCAAGCCTTCAAGCCCGCGCGAGCTGCTGACGCGCGTCAGCGCGCATCTTCAGACGGCACAGCGCGAATGGGCGCTCGTCGGCACTAACCGCGAGCTGCAATTTCTGGCCGATCTCGGTCGCGGGCTGCTGCGCGCGCTTGAGCCGGCGCAGGTCGTGCGTCACCTCGCCGGCGCAACCTACGAGGGCACGGGCGCTGTGCTGTGCGCGGCGGCCATTAGTCTGGACAAAACCGGGGCTATCATCTGCGCCTTTGACCGCGAAGGCAGCGCTGAGGATGAGCGCGTCGTTCACGCCGAGCGCCTTGTCGCATGGCTCGCCTCTTCGGCATCTTCCACGTCGGTGCTTCTGGACGAGCAATCGAAATTCTTCCTGCGCGACGAAGGGCACAGGGTAGAGTATGCCGCCCCTCTGCGCTTCGGCGGTCGCACGAAGGGCCTGCTCGTCGTCGGCTTCGACAATCCCGCGGACTGCACCGAGACGGTCTGGAGACTGGTTGACGCGGCGGCGCAGCAGGCCGCTCTGGCCGCGCACGTCGCCTCGCTTTATCAGGCTGCGCGCGAGACGGCCAGTAGCCTCAGCCGCGAGGTCGAGCGGCGCACAGCCGAAGCCGAAGCCCAGCGTCGTTTCACCGAAGCGATTATCGACAGCCTGCCGCTCTCGCTCTACGCCATTGACCGCGACTATTCGATTGTCGCGTGGAATCGCAACCGCGAGCTTGGCGGGCAGGGCATCCCGCGCGACCGCGTGCTGGGCCGTAATATCTTCGACGTGCTGACGCGCCAGAAACGACAGGTGTTGGAGCGCGAATTCGCCCGCGCCTTCGAGACCGGCGAGATCGAGCGCATAGAGCAGGAGACGGCCACCCGCGAGGGCGAGACCAAACACTGGCTCGTCAGCAAGATTCCCATGCGGGCCAGAGGCGACGAGGAAGTCTCGCACGTCATCACGGTCGGCGAAGACATCACTGCGCGCGTCGAAGCGAACCGGGCGGTGGCGCGCGCCGAAAAGCTCGCGGCGGTCGGACGACTCGCCGCAGGGGTCGTCCACGAGATCAACAATCCGCTGGCGACCATCTCGGCCTGCGCCGAAGCCCTCGAGTCGCGCGTGGCCGAGGGAGCGTTCGACGGCTCACGGGAAGTCGAAGACCTGCGCGAGTATCTGGGGCTCATTCGCAGCGAGGCTTTTCGCTGTAAGACGATCACCAACGGGCTCTTGGATTTCAGCCGCACGCGCGCCAGCCAGCACATGCCCGTGCAAATCTCCGAGGTGATAAACTCTACGGCGCGCCTCCTGATGCATCAGGGGCGCGGCGACGGCATAGAGATCAGGGTCGAGGCCGATGCCGGCATCTCTCCCATCTCGGGCGATGCCGGACAGTTGCAGCAGGCCGTGATCGCGCTCGCCACCAACGCCATCGACGCCATGCCGGACGGAGGCCGACTCACCCTGCGAGCGCGTAATCTTGAGACGCATGTGATCGTCGAAATCTCCGACACCGGCGTCGGGATTGCGAGCGAGAACTTGACTAAGATTTTCGATCCGTTTTTTACTACCAAGGAGATCGGGCAGGGGACGGGCCTCGGCCTCGCCGTCTGTTATGGTATCGTAACGGAGCACGGCGGGCGGCTCGACGTTCAATCTTCGGTCGGCGTCGGCACGACATTTACGATTTCACTCCCGGCTCTACAGCCCGGGCATAACGGAGAAGAAACAGCTTGAGCGAGAACACGCGACCCACACGACTGCTTGTTGCCGAAGATGAAGCGAACCTTCGACTGGTGATCCAGAAAGAGCTTCAGCGTCTGGGCTACAACGTCTCGGTCGCGCCCGACGGAGAGGCCGCGCTGCGCCGCCTCGAAGAGAGCAACGTCGACGTGATGCTCTGCGATATCAACATGCCGAAGATGGACGGCATGGAGCTTTTGCGCCGCGTCAGAGAGCGCCCCAACCCGCCCGAGATCATCATGCTCACCGGTCATGCGACGGTCGAGACGGCGATTGAAGCGATGAAGCTCGGCGCATACGATTACCTCTCAAAGCCGTATCGCATCACGGAGCTTGACGCGCTCGTCAGGCAGGCCGCCGATAAGCGCCGCTTACGCGTGGACAATCAACGCCTGCGTGAGCAGCTCGCCCGACAATCGCCGACCCCAGAGATCATCTCCGTCTCAGACTCCATGCGCGAAGTCGTGCGCCTGATCGAGAGGGTCGCTCCCTCTGAGGCTTCCGTGCTGGTGACGGGCGAATCGGGCACGGGCAAAGAGCTGGTCGCGCATGCCATTCATCGCCTGTCGAGCCGCGCCGACGCTTCCTTCATAGACCTCAACTGCGCCGCCTTTCAGGAATCGCTGCTGGAATCGGAGTTGTTCGGCTACGAGGCGGGCGCTTTCTCCGGCGCGAAGGGGCGCAAGCTCGGGTTGATCGAATTGGCCGACGGCGGCACGCTCTTTCTGGACGAAGTGACGGAGCTGCCCACGCAGCTACAGGCCAAGCTGCTGCGCGCCATCGAGACGCGCACCTTTTATCGTGTCGGCGGCGTGCGTAAAGTCGAGGTCAACGTACGCATCGTCGCCGCCACCAACCGCAACGTGGACGTGGTCATCACAGACGGCACATTCCGCGCAGACCTTCTCTATCGCATCAACGGCTTTCAGATTTCGCTGACGCCGCTTCGCGAAAGGCCGGAGGACATAGAGCCCTTAGCGCGACACCTCTTGCAACAACTCGGCGGCTCGTCGATTCCGCCCGAGTTGTCGCCCGAAGCGCTTGCGGCCCTGCGCGCCTACAGTTGGCCCGGCAACGTGCGACAGTTGCGAAACTGCCTTGAGCGCGCCGTGCTGCTTAGCAACGACAACCGCATCACCCTGAGCGAGCTGCCGCCCGAAGTCGCGCGGCCCGCCGCCGCGCCCCTTGTGCCCGTCATGCTCGCTTCCTCCGCCGGCAATGCTTCAGCCGCCGGCAATGACAATGCCGGTCAGGGCTCTTACGGTGTGCCCGCCTCACCGGCTTCGCTCCGCGAAGTCGAGCGCCAGCAAATCCTCGCCGCCCTCGAACAGACCAACTGGCATCGCGCCAAGACCGCGGAGATTCTAGGCATCTCTCCCTCCACACTCTATCGCCGCCTGCGCGACTATGATTTAGACCGCCGCAACTGATTCGTCCGATACGGCAGCCGATGGCTTTGAGGTATGCTTACTGCTTGATCTTCGACGCGGGCTGATTCGAGCGTCGGCTTCTGTTTCGCCGTCACGCCTTGCGGTTGCGGAGAGCCTCTTATGAAATCAATCAGGGTCGCCCTGTTGCAGATGATCGGCTGCGGCAATGACATGGCCGCCGCACAGGCAAAAGGAGAGCTCTTTTGTCGTCGTGCCCGTGCGATGGGGGCGGACGTGGCTCTATTCCCCGAGATGTGGAGTACGGGTATGACGTTCTTCGATCAGAAGCAGGCGGGGGCGCGCGAAGAGTGGGCGGCGCGGGCGATGGGCAGGGATGACGGGTTTATTACTCACTTCCGAAAGCTGGCGCGTGAATTGAAGATGGCGATTGCGCTTACGTATCTTGAGCGATGGGAGGATGCTCCGCGCAATTTGGTTTCGCTCATTGATCGTCATGGCGAGATTGTGCTGACCTACGCCAAGGTTCACACCTGCGAGTTCGACGTAGAGGCGGCCCTCACCTGCGGCGACAGTTTCCCCGTCTGCACGCTGGATACGGAGCAGGGAGAGGTCAAGGTCGGGTTCATGATCTGCTACGACCGTGAGTTTCCAGAGAGCGCGCGGATTCTGATGCTTGAAGGCGCGGAGCTTATCCTCGTGCCGAACGCCTGCACTCTGGATGAGCATCGTCTGGGTCAGTTCAAGGCACGCGCCTTTGAGAACATGGTCGGAGTCGCGATGACCAACTATGCCGCCCCGCAGAACAACGGCCATTCCGTCGCCTTCGATCCGGTGGCCTACCCCGTGCCGGACGGAGATGCGCGCGACACTCTCATCATCGAGGCCGGGGAGGGCGAGGACGTTTACCTCGCCACCTTCGACATGGAGAGCCTGCGCGCCTACCGCGAGCGAGAGACGTGGGGCAACGCTTACCGCAGGCCGCGCCTCTACCGAAGGCTTACGGAGGCGGACGTGCAGTCGCCTTTTATTCGTCAGGACGCGACGAGATGACGCGGTCGAAGCAGGGAGGTTGCCGCCCGGCCCGTGCGCTGCCAGCGCATCAGTTAACGCAGGGGGAGGGCCTGCTTGACAAGCTTGAGCCGCGCAGGTTTGAATATAGTTGCTGTTAGCAGATGGATGTCTCCCGGCATCTCTCGACCTTTGACCCGCATGCAAAGGAGCGCGCGGCCACGTTTCGACTCATGAGCCGTAGCCGTCCCCGTTTGTAAGCTGTTTCAGTTATCTAAGACTTATGAAAGAAAGAAGCCACCCCGCGATGCGCTCCTCTGCCATACAGGCGCTTAAATCTGTTTGCCTGCTGCTGTTTTGTGTCCTCTCGGTCGTCCTCGTCGTCTCGCGCCTCACTCGCACGTCTGTCACCGTCTCGGCGCAGGACATAGGCGCGCCCTTCGGGCCAAACGCTCCGGGCGTCAATCGCCAGCCGGAGTTGGGCGAAATCAGGTTCAAGCAGGTCGGTGTGGGCCAAAGAATATTTTTCGGCCTCGCGGTGATTGACGAAGAGAGCGACGACGTGCGCGTAGAGTTGGTGCAGAAGCCGGCCACGGCCAAGTATAACGAGAAGACGCTGACGGTCGACTGGACGCCGCAGGCATCGGATGGGCGGCGCGGCGACTTCGCCGTGCGCCTGACCGAAAGCCCGCGCGAGCCCGGCAAGCCGCCGCGCACAGTGCTCAAGACCTTCAGTATCAGTATCGAGCCGCAGCCGGTCGCCTTGCCGACAGTCCCGCCAGCGCCACTGGCCGTGGAAACGCTCATCTCGATCACAGACCCGCAGCGCCTCGACGCGGCCAATCGTCAATGGCCCATCACGGCCCTGTTCCAGCGCATCGCCGAGATAGAGGCGAGCAAACAGCTCAAGCCGGACAATGCCATTCAGAAGACCACGGGTGCGGCCCTCTTCCGCGATGCCTTGAAGAATCTCGCCGCGCTTCATCGCAACGAGGAGATCGACCCGGACAGCCCGCGCTTCAATCGCCAGTGGAACGCCGAGAACTGGCGGCTCATCATGGTGCGTCCGCGCGTCAACAAAAAAATCTTCGAGCTGCGGCTGGTCTATCGTAACGAGACGGCAGCCGAGCCCGTGTACCTCATGCCGCGCATGCGTATCACTCGCGGTAAAGACCCGGACATACTCAAGGACAACGACTGGCGACAGAAGAACAACCGCGCCTTCGCAGCCCTTCTCCACCAGACCTTCTTTGACGGCGCGAACCTCAAGCCCTTCGTCGCGGGCGATAAGCGGAAATACGGCGAAGCGCTCGCCGACTTCATCACGCGCGTCGTCACGTACGCTGACGCCTCTGACCCGCGCATGCAGGCGAACTTCGCCGCGCTCCCGCACAACGCGCGCCTCGGCGGCGACGACACGCTCGACGCGCAGGGGCGCTACGTGCGCGGCAACGGCTGGGCGCTCGGCGTGATGAAGGTCGTGCCCCTTGAGCGCAATGGTCGCCGCGAGCTGGCCTTCAACAACGAGGTCATCGACGGCTTTGCGACGAGCATCAAGTCTCCTGACGGCAAAGCCTACAAGCCCGTGCCCGCTCCGGCCTTCGTGCCCGGCACTGCCTCCTACGTCAAAGACTTCGACAAGCTGATCGACCCGCTCGGCTTCGCAACCATTCCGGACGAGCACGACGCGCACGCCCTGACTATTGACGCCTCTTCCATCTCGCGCCCCTATAAGGAGAGGTTCATGGTTGAGGAGACCGGTTTGCGCGACCCCCGCCGACGCCTGATGGAAGAGCGCGGGATGACCTGCATACAATGCCACGTCCGCAACTTCGACGAAGGAAACTATCTTGACACTGCCGTCAGCGCTCCGGCGCAGTTGGCCCACATGACGACGACGCGCGACATTCCGCGCCTCTTCTTCGTCATTACGCCGGACGAAGGGCGCAGCGAATTCCTGCGCCGCAGCGAGCAGGAGCAGGTCGATAATCTGCGCGGCGTGATGCGAGATTACCTCAACGTCCGCGTCAATATCGAACAGGCGCTCACAGACAACTGGCCCTTCGACACGACCAAGGGGAGAGGATGAAAGAAAGGATGAAGGCGGAAGGATGAAGGATGAAAGAAATGCTGTAATGCTTTTACTTCATCCTTCATCCTTCATCCTTCATCCTTAAACTACTATGGCCGTAGCAACGCCCAGACCACCGGCGACACCGATCACAAAGTCTTTGCCCGTCGCGTCCAAGCGGGCCGCTGAGGGGGAAGCTGAACGCTGGGTCGAGCCCCTTAAATGGGTGGCGCTCGCCGTCTTCATCGCCGTGCCCGTGTTCGCGCACATGATGCAGCCCTACGCCGGGCGCATCGTCTGGACGGTGGTGGTGGCGTCGCTCCCGCTCTTCATAGTGCTGGTCGGCTATCACCGCTGGCGGCGCATCTGCCCGCTCGCCTTCTTCGCGCAGATTCCCGTGCGCCTGCGTCGTCCCGGCGTCAAGAAAGCCTCGCCGTGGCTTCAGGCCGACTATTACTACGTGCCTCTCGCCGTCTTTATCGTCTCGCTCTGGCTGCGATTGATCTCGACCAACGGCGACGGCCATGCCATCACGGCCTTCTTCGTCCTGATCACGCTGGCGGCGCTGATCTTCGGCGCGTTCTACACGGGCAAGACCTGGTGCAACTACATCTGCCCGCTCACGTTCATCGAGAAGATTTACACAGAGCCGCACGGGCTGCGCGAGACGCCCAACTCGCAATGTACCAAATGCACGGCCTGCAAGAATCTCTGCCCGGACATCAACGAGGAGAACGGCTACTGGAAAGAGATCAGCTCTGTGCCCAAAAGGTTCGCCTACTTCGTCTTTCCGGGGCTCGTCTTCGGCTTCTACTTCTACTACTACCTGCAAGCGGGAAGGTGGAGCGCCTACTTCGACGGCAAGTGGACGAATGACGAGATGGTTATTCATTACGCCTTCCTGCCGGGCCACGATGCGCGCACAGCCGGATTCTTTTTTCTGCCCGTCGTGCCGCGCGCTCTGGCCGCGATGCTGACGCTCATCCTGTGCGGGCTCGTCAGCTACCTCATCTTCACGCAGCTTGAGCGCCCCCTCGGCGACTGGCTCAAGCGTCGCGAGCCGGAGGCGGACGATGCGCGCGTCCGCCACGTCATGTTCTCGCTGGCGGCCTTCAGTGCCTTCACTATCTTCTACAGCTTCGCCGGAGCGCCGACCCTTTGGCGCGCGCCGTGGATCGTGCCGCATCTCTTCCTGATAGTGGTCGTGCTGACGGCGACGCTCTTTCTGGTGCGGCGATTGCGCCGCACGCAGAAGACCTTCGCCGAAGAGACTTTGGCGAAAAACATCATCAAGCGCTGGGAGTGGACGGACATACAGCCGCCCAGAGACCTGCGCGAGGCTTTCCTGATTCACACCATACGCACGCGCGAGAGCGCCAAGGGGCAGGCGCAGGTCATCGAAATCTACAAGGACGCCGTGCGCGAGACGCTCGCCAACGGCTTCGTCACCCGCGAGGAGGTGCAGCTGCTGGAATCGCTGCGTAACCAGTTGCAGATCAAGAAGGCCGATCACGAGAAGGTGATGGCGGCGCTCGCAGAAGAAGAGCGCGCGATGATCAACGATCCGTCCAAACAGATTTCGGCGGAAAAGCGACTCCAGCTTGAGACCTACAAGCGCGCCTTGGAAAACTATCTGGAGCGCGTGCTCGCCGCCGAAGGCGATGCCGACGACAGCTTTATCATGAAGCTGCGCGCAGAGTATCGCGTGACCAAGGATGAGCACGCCATTGTGTTGGACGAGCTGTTGGGCGGCGCGGGCGGAATCGCCACGCGTCTGGCCGAAGAGCTGGGCATCATCGAGCGCACGTCTCACGCGCTCAATGCGCTTGAGACAGAGCCCCCGACGCTCTCACACGGTCTGCTCAAAGACCTCCTGCGGCGGCGGCGCGTCCACGCCGTTGATCGCCTGCTTCGCAGCCTGAGCTTCGAGCCCAGAGATGAGACGAGCCTTGTCATACGCGCCGGGCTTTGCTCAAACGACCGCGCAAAGCGCCAAACGGCTGTCGAGCAGTTGAGCGGGCAGATTCCTTCGGCCATCGGCGACCGGCTGGTGGCCGCACACGGCGAAGCGACAGCCAGACAGGCCGAGCAGACGACGCTCGTTAGTGCGCTGCGTGTCCAGACCGAGAGCGTTGACCCGTATGTGCGCGCCGTCGCCCTCTATGTGCTGGCAGAGCATGGCGCGGTGGACGCCGAGATGCTCGCTCGCCTGAGCGCTGACGAACACGAGCTTGTGCGCGAGACGGCCCGGCACTTGCAGGAGCGTCATGGCAGGGAAGCAGGCAGCGTCGGCGCGCACGCCGGGTTGAGCACGGTCGAAAAGATGATCTCCCTGCGCTCGGCCCCCATCTTCTCTTCGCTTCCGCCGGAGGGTCTGGCCGAGCTGTCGCGCGCGAGCGTCGAGAACGAGTACGCAGCCGACGCCGCGCTCTGCGTCGAAGGAGAGCCCGGCAACGAGGTGTTCATCATCCTGTCGGGCACAGTCAACGTTCTTGTCGGCACGGGCGAGCACGCGCGGGTCGTGGCGGAGGAAGGAGCAGGCGGCTTTATAGGCGAGATGGCGGTGCTGGACCCGGCACCGCGCTCCGCCACGGTCGTCGCCAAACAGGGCGGCGTGCGCGTCCTGCGTCTGGACGGCGACGCCTTCCGCTCGGCGCTCAACACAGACCCGGCCATCGCCTCAGGCGTCATACGCACGCTGGCGCAACGCCTCAGAACGAAGGCGAAATAGAGAGCAGTTTAATCTTTAAGCTGCGCTGCTGTCGGCAAAGGCCCGGCGGTACTTGTCAGGAATGGGGACGGCGCGGCGCGTGTCTAGGTTCATGGCGACCTGTACGTTGGTCGCTCGCGCGCAGAGCTGGTCGTCGCCGCAGCGCCTGACGCTGTACTCGAACGTCGCCGAAGCTTCGCCGACGCGCGAGACGTAGACTTCCACCTCCGCCTCGTCGCCGTAAACGAGCGGCGTGAAGAATTCCGCCTGCACGTTCACGGTCGGAAAGCCCAGACGCTCGCCGGCCATCAACTCCTGATAGCTCACGCCGCAACGCTCCGCGAAGAACTCTTCCATAGCGATATGGAGGTAATGAAAGATATTAACGAAGTAGACCAGCCCCGCCGGGTCGGCATCGCCGAAACGCACCTTGATTCGTGTTCTAAAGGACATGAGAGAATAGTGATGAGCGGCAAGCAAAACCAGAACAGTGACGAGAGCGATGCTGTCTTTAACTCGTCACTCGTTAGTCGTCACTGTCTTTAATTGTTTGCGGTCGATCTTGCCGCGATCATTCTTGGGGAGCGATGAGACGAATTCTATCCAGCGCGGGTATTTGTAGAGCGCGAGCTTTGATTTGACGAAGTCCTTGATCTCCTGAGCCAGCGCGGGGGAAGCCTCTGCGGGCGGGCGCGGGACGATGAAGGCTTTGGGCTTGACCAGTTGGTCGCCCGCGTCGTGGCCGATGACGGCGCATTCGAGCACACAGGGGTGTTGCAGCAAGCAGTTCTCTATCTCAGCGGGCGCGACGTAGACGCCGGAGACTTTCAGCATATCGTCCGTGCGACCGTGATACCAGTAGTGGCCCTCGGCGTCGACGTGAAATTGATCGCCCGTCTTGCACCAATCGCCCGCAAACGTCTCCTTGGATTTCTCGTGAGCCTGCCAGTAGCAGAGCGCCGCCGAATCGCCACGGATTTGCAGCGTGCCCATCTCGCCCGTCGCCGCCTCGTTGCCTTCGGCATCAACGACGCGCGCTTCGTAGCCTTCGACGATGCGGCCCAAGCTTCCGGGCACGACATCGCCGGGACGGTTCGTGATGTAGATGTGAAACATCTCGGCTGAGCCTATGCCGTCCAGAATCTCCACGTTGAAGCTCTTCATCCAGCGCTCGTAGAGCTCTGGCGGCAGCGCTTCGCCCGCCGAAAGGCAGAGGCGCAGCGATGATAAATCCCTCGCCCGAGCGTCCTTCATATTGAGCATCGCGTTGATCATCGTGGGCACGTTGGTCAGTATGGTCGGGCGATAACGCTCTATCACCTCGTAGAGCTTTTCGGGCGTAGACCTTTCCGAAAAAAGAGCGGTCGCGCCGCCCGCGGCGAAAGGGAAGAGAAGGTTCGTTCCCGTCGCATAGCCGAAGAAGAGTTTCGGGACGGAGACGGTGATGTCGGCGTCGCTGACGCCGAGCACCCCTTTGGCATAGCATTCCGTGTTAAATGGGAGATCGTGATGCAGGTGTACAGCGCCTTTGGGATGGCCCGTCGAGCCGGAGGTGAAAAGCCAGATGGCTATGTCGTCGCGATGCGTGTCGGCGGCCTCGCACTCGTCCGTCATGCTTGATACCGCTTGCTCGAACGACAGGAAATCCCCTCGCTCGTCACCGACCACAAGCACGCGGCGCAGGTGAGGCGTGCCCGCAGCCGCTTGGGCGAACGTCGCCACGAGCGATTCATGAATGACGGCCACGCGTGCGCGCGTGTACTCCAGGTAATACCTGTAATCGTCTGCGGGCAGGAGCGGGTTGACCATCGTGATGACCGCGCCGATACGGCTCACGCCGAACCACGTCCAGACGAACTCGGGGCAATCCGGCAGAATGATCAGCACGCGGTCTTCCATCTCGACGCCCAGCTCGCGCAGAGCGTTGCCGACGCGGTTAGACATCCGCACGGCGTCCCCGTATGTATAGGTCTCGTCCCGAAAGTAAAGGCAGGTCTTATGGTCGCGCCCTTCCTCCACGTTATGGTAGAGAAAGTAGTGGGCCATGTTGAAGTGGTCGGGGAATTCGATCTTCATATGTCTGTTGATCGGCAGATGGTCAAAGGTAAAAGGGCGAGGCGGGGACGGCCAGGCTTTTTTCACCAGTTACGATTTACCGGCGAAGGGACAGCCGCCCTCACCGTGCTTTGTGTCAAGGTAGGTGCGGGCCTCCCACAGCTCCGGGAAGAATTTGTCTTCGAGCGTCGTGCGAAGGTAGCCGACGCCTTCGCTTCCTCCCGTGCCGGGCTTGGCTCCGACCATGCGCTCGACCATCTTGATGTGATGCAAGCGCCAGAGAGAGAAGTACTCGTCGTGTTCGAGCAGGCTTTCGGCCAGTTGAAACTCCTCGTACCGCTCCTCGAAATGCGTGAGCACCTCTAAAACGGCACGCGTCCTCCTGTCGTAGAGAAGCTTACGCTCGTCACGCGAAAGCGTCGCGTCGTCGGCGGGCGCATCGAGCCCGCGCCGACGGAGCAATGCGTAGAAGGCGGCGTCGAGCGTCTCCGCCTCATAGCGCGCGGCGAGGCGCTTATGCGCGAACTCGTCCGCGCCGAAGCTGAGAAGCGTCTCTTCGTTTTTGAGGCCGGAGCTGAACTCTATCTCGCGGAATTGCATGGACTGAAAACCGCTCGCCGGCTTGAGCTGGTCGCGAAAGCCGAGGAAGCTGATCGGCGTCATCGTCTCAAGAATGTGTATCTGGCCGACGAGCACCTTTTCAATCTCAACGACGCGGCGCATGGCGCGCGCCGCCGCCGCCGCGCGGTCTTCGCCCATCTGCCTGAGGCAGGCATCTATCTCATGCAGGATTTGCTTGAACCACAGCTCATAGGTCTGGTGAATCGTGATGAACAATAGCTCGTCATGATGCGCCGGGTCAGAGAGGCATCCCTGTAGCCCGATCAAGTCCGGCACGCGCAGGTACTTATTATATGAGAGCGGAGCACCGCCGCCGTATTCGTTTACCATAAGAAAGCAGTGACTACTGACGAGTGACAAGCCGTAAGCAAGAGACTATCCGCCGGCCCTCAAGCCTTCGGTTTTAACCTGTCCCTCATCACTGTCGTTAAAATGCAGCGCCCGCGTTTTCATGCTCGGCGTAGGCGCGCGTGTCCCTGATAATTTTCATCTCGCGAATGACGAGGTCAAGCTCTTCGTCCCTGGTGTAGAAGTGCGGCGAGACGCGCACGCCCGCGCCGGGACGATAATCGACTATGAACTCGCGGCGGATCAGCTCGGCTGTGATCGAGGCGGCGTGCTCGGCTGCGATGGTGATCGTGCCGCCGCGTTGTGCCGCGTGCTCGGGGCTCGTCACTTGAAAGCCTGCCTCGCGTGCCAGCTCTATCAGTCGCGTCGTCTGTCGCACGCTCTTGGCGCGGATATTCTCGACGCCGATCTCGTTAATGATGTGGTAGCCGGACTCCGCCGCATAAAGGGCGGGGATGGCTGGCGAGCCGTGCAGGAAGCGCGCGATGCCGGGCGCGTAGTGAATCGCACCGCTCTCGAAAGCGAAGGGCGCTTCGTGGGCCATCCAGCCGGTCGTGCGCGGCTCAAGCCTGCTGTGCAGGTCCGGACGCACGTAGAGATAGCCAGCGCCGGGGCCGCCGCAAAGCCACTTGACGGAGCCTCCGGTCGCGAAGTCCACGTTCAGGTCTTTGACGCTGAAGGGCACTGTGCCCGCCGATTGGTACGTATCCAGCACAACCATCGCGCCGACTTCGTGCGCGCGCTCCGTGATGGCGCGCGCGTCTTGCAGGAAGCCGCTTTTGAACAGGACGTGCGAGATGGGCACGAGCAGCGTCTCTTCGTCGATGGCCGCGAGCATGCGTTCGAGCGGGATAGTCGTGCCGTCTTCGGAGGCGACGGTCTCGATGCGGAAACGCCCGTCGCGCGCGTGCGCCTCGTAGACGTACATGACGGAAGGGAAATTCAGTCCCTCGTAAACGATCTTGTTCCGGCGCGGATGCGGGTCAAAGCAGGAGAGGATGAGCGATTGGCAGACGGAGACGTTCTGATGCATGACAACCGTGCCGGGGTCTGCGCCGATGATGCGCGCGACGTGGTTGCCGTGCGTGACGGGCATGTCCCACCAGCCTTCGGCCCACGCGCGCACGCCGCGCGTCGCCCAAGTCTCGGCGTAATCGTGCAGCCGCTCGAAAGTTTGCCTTGGCATCGCCCCGAGACTGTGTGAAATCAGATAGACGGCCTTGTCCAGAATGGGGAATTCGCCGCGCCACTTTAAAAGCTCATCCGTCAAACGTCCGTTTCCTCCTGAATACAGACACTATATTAGTCTACTACATTGAACGTCTAGCCGCGCGGCCCTGTCAACGCGAGAAGAATTCAAAAACGGTTACGCATGCCCCGATAAAACTGCTACACTTTCGGCGTTAACCTATGTGGCGTTTCGCTCAACCCATCAGACACGAAATCCCTGAGACGCGCTGGCCGAGTGCCGACGAAGCGGCACGCTCGCTGCTTTTCGGGCCAATCGGCGTCGGGCCGGCGATGCTCGAAAGCCGGACGTGGGTCCCGGCGATGGTTCCCTGGCGCGCAACCGCCGACGGTTTTGTGACGCGGGATAATCTTGACTGGTATGCACGCTTTGCCGAGGGACGCCCCGGCGCAATCGTCATAGAGGCGACGGGCGTGCGTGATATTCCGAGCGGGCCGCTGCTACGCATAGGTCATGATCGCTTCATTCCGGGCATGCGCGAGCTGGTCGAAACCGTACGGCGCGCGAGCGGTGGGCACACGCGTCTCTTTATTCAGATCATAGATTTTCTGGCCGTCAAGCGTCGCCCGGAAAGGGCGAAATTCTTCGACCGCTTTCTGGCCGTCGAGGCTCGTCATCACGCGGCGCTCGCCGAGGCGACGAACGATTCCCGATGGCTCAGCCGCAGCGAGACTGAAGTGCGCTCTTTCCTCAAGGGAGCGCCGGATGACCTGCTTGAGCGCCTGCTCGACGAGCGCGAGCTTGAATCGCTGCGCTTCGGTTATCGCGAGCGCGTCACCGACACTCAACTCAATCACATACGCGAGCTGCCGGAAGTGTTGCCGGAAATTTTCGCACGCGCTGCGGAGAGAGCACGCGAGGCCGGATTCGACGGCGTCGAGCTACACTACGCGCACGCCTACACGATGGCCTCTTTCCTGAGCGCGCGCAATGATCGCGCGGACGGCTACGGCGGGGCGCGCGAGAATCGCGTGCGGCTGCCGCTGGAAGTTTACGGCGCTGTGCGCGAGCGCGTGGGCCATGATTACACGGTCGGCGTGCGCTTTCTCGGCGATGAAGTTATCGCCGGTGGCAATCGTCTTGAGGATGCCGTCTACTTCGGACAAGAATTTGCGCGTGCCGGGTTCGACTATCTTTCCATCTCCAAGGGCGGGAAGTTCGAGGACGCATCGCAGCCGAAGGTCGGCCAGGCCGTCTATCCATACACGGGGCGGAGCGGTTATGAATGCATGCCGACGGTGCTCTCGGACGAGCGCGGGCCGTTCGGGCGCAGCGTCCCGCTCGTCGCCGCCATCAGGCGCGCGGTCGCGGCCCAAGGTCTTAGGACACCGCTCGTAGCCACCGGCGGCATCAGTACCTTTGAGCAGGCCGAAGCCATACTTCAAAGGGGCGAAGCCGACATCGTGGGCCTCGCGCGGCAGGCGCTCGCAGACCCCGACTGGTTTCAGAAGGTTCGTAAGGGGCGAGGCTCCGAGGTGCGCCGCTGCACTTACACGAACTACTGCGAGGGGCTCGACCAGACGCACAAGCAGGTGACGTGCAAGCTCTGGGATCGTGTCGGACTGGACGAGCCCGGCATCACCATGAGCGATGACGGACGGCGTCGCCTCATCCCGCCGCGCTGGGAAGAAAACAGATAAGCGCGAGCGTGCGCGCTCACATGCGTTTCCGCTGCGCCCCGGTCAGCGTTGAGATTTTCTTTGGAGCAACGAAAATGAATGCGACGTGGAGATCAATTCTCTGGCAGCAGTTCGGGGCCTCGATAGACATGCTCGAAAACGCGCTCGTCGCCTGTCCCGAGGAGCTTTGGGGCGACCGCTCTGAGCGACCGGAGTTCTGGTACACGGTCTATCACACGCTCTTCTTTCTGGACCTCTACCTGCACGGCACGGCAGAAGGGTTCTCGCCTCCCGCGCCCTACACGCTTGACGAGATGGACCCCAGAGGCCTGCTGCCCGAACGTGTGTACGGGAAAGACGAGCTGCAAAGCTATCTGGAACATGGTCGCGGCAAATGCCGTAGAGTGATTGAAGCCCTGACGGACGAGCGGGCACTAGAGCGTTGCAGGTTTCCGTGGGGCGAGATGAGCTTCGCCGAGTTGCTTCTGGACAACATGCGCCACGTCCAGCACCACGCCGCACAACTGAACCTTATTCTACGGCAGAAAATAGATTCGGCTCCGGGCTGGGTCGCGACCACAAAGGGCAAAACAATTTAAGGAGCGTTTGACGATGAGACGAAGCTTGATGCTGTCAGCGGTTATCGGCATCGCGTTTTTCCTGACCGTGGCAAGCCAACGCCCGGCACAGGCGCAGTTCCTGGCCGTTTTCGCTCAGGTGGAAGTCCCTAATCCTCCGACTCCGGTTAAGGCCGACGGTAAGGTTTACCTGTTATACGAGCTGCACATCACCAACTTCCGCGCCGCCAATCTTGAGTTGATGCGCGTCGAAGTCCTCGGCGACGACGGCAAGGCTAAGCCTCTGGCTACGTATCAGGACGCGGAGCTTGTCGGCATGCTTCATAGACCAGGCGCACCCGCCGATCTGGCGGATAAGCGGAACATCGGCGGCGGCCTGCGTGCGGTGTTGTTTCTGCAACTGATATTCAACAGTGAAGCTGACGTGCCGAAGGCTTTGCGCCACAGGGTTGTCTTTAAGCCTAACGAGATGATGCTCAGGGAGGGTGCGGGCGTAGTTGAGGGCGCGCGGGTGAGTGTGCGTCAAAGCAAACCCCTGATCATCAGTTCTCCACTGCGGGGTGCGGGGTGGCTGGCGGCTAACGGGCCATCAAATACTTCCGGGCATCGGCGCACGATCATAGTTCTCGAAGGCCGGGCGCGCATCCCGCAACGCTTCGCCACAGATTGGGTCAAGCTCGGCCCGGACGGTCGACTCCTCCACGACGACCCATCGAAAAACGCTAACTGGTACGATTACTCGACGGAAGTTCTGGCGGTCGCCGACGCCACGGTGGTCGGGGTCAAGGACGGTCTGCCTGAGAATGTCCCGCTCGCGCCGCAGAGGGTTGTGCCCATCACGCTTGAGACGGTCGGCGGCAATCAGATCATGCTCGATCTGGGCAACGGCTACTTCGCATTCTATGCCCATCTGCAACCGGGCAGCCTTCGCGTCAGGGTCGGCGACCGCGTGCGCCGTGGACAGGTCTTGGCGCTGCTCGGCAACACGGGCAATTCCGACGCGCCGCATCTTCACTTCCACGTCGCGGATGCCAACTCACCGCTCGGTTCCGAAGGCTTGCCGTTCGTCTTCGAGTCCTTCGAGACGCAGGGCACGGTTCAATCTCTGGATGCGCTTTTCGGACGCGAGGCGTGGAAGCCGCAACCGGACGCTAAACCCGAGAAGCGCAGGCACGAATTGCCGATTGATAACGCGGTCGTTAACTTTCCCTGAACGCGCGCTGACTCGACAACTGATGATGTTAGAACACACAGCCTTACTTGAGCGTCTGGCAGCGAGGCAGCCTTCAAATTCAAATGCTCAGGCTGTGCCGAATGATTCCCTGATTGACGAAGCAAGCGTCGAGGAATTTATCAATGTCGCCTCCGTCGCGTGCAAACACTCCGAGTTGAGCGATATTCTTCAACGTGCTATCAAATTCACGACCGACTCGGGCGACGACCACTTGGAACTCTCTTTCATCAGCTTATATGCGGCGCTCGAATCAATTCTCACTTTCTTTCGCCGCCAAGACGAGTATGAGATTCTGAGCCCGGAAGAGTTCAGCCAGTTAGAGCGCGATTTAAGAAGATGGCTGAAGAAACACTCTCTGCTTAAAGGTGAGAGCGCTAAGCGAGGGCTCATCTACGAGAAGATCAGGGAGTTAAACCGCTTTCCCTTCTCGCATGTTTTCAAGGCGTTTTGTGTCCGCTATTCCCTGGATTTGTCGGATTTGTGGCCCGTGCTGGGAAGGGCAGAGCAGTGGCCGCTGATGGAAATCCGGCACAGGCTGGTTCATGGCGACCCGTTCCAAAGCCGCCCGCTGGAAGCTCTGACTTGCGCTCGCGAACACTTGAGATGGGTCGTGGAGCGGATGCTGCTGAGCGTGCTGGGCTGGCCCGTCTCCCGCTCCAATGTCAGCGGCGATTATCTACTGGCTTTCAGCCGTTCGTACACGAAGTGGGAAACGGAGCGTGCTAAATTCGCATGAGTTGAATTTGCCTGTATGAAGCTCATCTTTCTTCACGGTTTGCCCGGAGTCGGGAAGCTGACCGTCGCGCGCGAGTTGGCGGGCCTGACCGGGTTCAGGCTGTTTCATAATCACCTGACGGTTGATCTGGTCACATCCGTTTTCGAGTTCGGCAGCCAGCCGTTCGTCGAGCTGAGAGAGTCGATCTGGCTGGCGGTCTTCTCGCGGGCGGTGGAGGCCAAAGTTGCCGGGCTCATCTTCACCTTCGCTTACGACCGGACTGTGCGGCCCGACTTTATAGAGAAGGTCAGAAGCGTGGTGGAATCCGGCGGCGGCGAAGTTCTCTTCGTCGGGCTGAAGTGCTCGCCCGATGAGCTTGAACGACGCATCGCGCATCCTTCCAGAGGTGGGTTCGGAAAGCTCAACTCCGTCGAGCACTTTCGCGAGCTGAGCGCAGCCAGGGCGTTCGTCGATCCCGGAATTCCTCCCGAAAGGCTGGTGTTGGATATAACAGAGGTTTCCGCACCCGAGGCGGCGAGGAGGATTGCCGTCGAGTCGGGTTTGAAGTGATCAGGCATCGCCCGGCCAACTCGTTAAAGCCTTCATCCTTCACCCTCGCCCTTCAGCTTCCGGCAGCCTCATAGGCGGCGATGAATTGCGGGTCACGCTTCTTCAGGTTGTCGTAATCAATCTTCTTACTTCTGGTCATCAGCTGGTAGGCGAATGTCAGGGGACTGAGCGCCATGTACTTCTTCACGTTCTCGAACCAGACCAGACTCTCGTAAGCGGCCTCCTGATAATCCTCTATGATGGGCTTGCGGACGCGCTCGAACTCCCTGAGCGCCGCCGCCACATCCGCCTCCGCACCCATGCAGCGGTAGAGCGCGATGGCGTCTTCGAGCGCAAGCTTTGTCCCCGAGCCGATGGAGAAGTGCGCCGTGTGCAGGGCATCGCCCAGAAGCACCACGTTGCCCGCACTCCAGCGCTCGTTCTTCACGACGGTGAAGTTAATCCATTTGGAATTATTCGAGAGCAGCGAGTGGCCGTGAAGGTCGGCGAGAAAGACCTGTGCCAGCACGGCGCGCGTCTCGCCGTCGGTCATCTGCTCAAAGCGGCTCTTCGTCCAGGTCTCTTCGTCACACTCGACGATGAAGGTGCTGGTCGTCTTGTTGAACTTGTAGGAGTGCGCGGCAAAGACACCCTTCGGCGTCTCGCGAAAGGTCAGCGTCAGGCCGTGAAAGAGTTGGTTCGTGCCGAACCAGATGTACTTATTGCGGCGCACGCTCAGCGACGGCCCGAACGAATCCGCATACCTCTGCCTGACTGTAGAGTTGATGCCGTCAGCGCCGACGAGCAGGTCTGAGCCGGCAGCGAGCGCCTCAAGGTCAGAGACTTCGGTGCGAAAACGCAGCTCGACTCCGAGAGCGTGGCAGCGCCTCTGTAGGATGTTCAGCAGCTCAAGGCGCGCGATGCCGGAAAACTTATTGCCACGAATCGTCACCTTCTGATCGCGATGCACGACATCCACATTGTCCCATGTCTCGAAGCTCTCCGTGATGCTGCGATGCGTTTCCTCATCATTCTCTTTGAGGTAAGAGAGCGTCTTATCGGAAAAGACCACGCCCCAGCCGAACGTGTCGTCGGGAGCATTCCTCTCAAACACTGTAATCTCGTGCGACGGGTCGCGCTTCTTCATCAGGAGCGAGAAGTAGAGCCCGGCTGGGCCACCGCCGATGATCGTGATTCTCATAAAGGTCGCTGATAAATCAGATTCTCTTATTCCTTCAGAAGCTGGCTGGCGATGATGAGCTTCTGAATCTCGGACGTGCCTTCGTAGATACGCAGCGCCCGCACGTCCCTGTAAAGACGCTCGACCACAGACCCGCGCACGAGACCGCTGCCGCCGTGAATCTGCACGGCGCTGTCTATGATGTGCCCCGCCGCCTCCGTCGCGAAGAGCTTGGCCTCGCTCGCTTCGCGCGTCGTGCGGCTGGCGCTCATGTCCTTCAGGTAGGCGGCGCGGTAGACGAGCAGGCGCGCCGCGTCCAGTTCCGTCACCATGTCGGCCAGCTTCTCTTGAATCAACTGGTGCTCGGCCAGAAGACGACCGAACTGCCTGCGGCTGGTCACATAAATGCCGGCCTCGTCGAGCGCGCGACGGGCCATGCCACAGGCCGCCGCGCCGACGCTCGCGCGAAAAGTGTCGAGCGTTTGCATCGCCAGCCGAAACCCGTCGCCTTCTGCCCCGATCATGTTCTCGGCGGGAACGCGACAATTCCTGAATTCTATCTCGCCAATCGGATGAGGCGCGATCATCTGTGTGCGCTTCGTGACGCTGAAGCCGGGCACGCGTGCGCCGACGACGAAGGCCGAAAGCTCAGCGCGGCCATCGGCGCGCGTGCTGGTGCGCGCAAAGACCGTATAGAAATCGGCGAGCCCCGCGTTCGAGATAAAACGCTTGTGCCCGTCGATGACGTACACGTCGCCCTCGCGCCGCGCCGTCGTCTTTATAGCCGCCACGTCCGAGCCCGCTTCCGGTTCGGTCAGTGCGAAAGCGGCGATGGCCGTGCCCTCCCTCGCGCGCCTGAGCCAGAACTCGCGTATGTGATTTGTCGCGGCGAGGCTGATCGCAAAGGTTCCCAGTCCCTGCATGACGAAGGCAAGGTCTGCGAGCGAAGAAGCATAAGAGAGCGCCTCCCGCACCAGACAGAGAGCACGCGAGGAGAGCGCACCGCCCTCCGGGGCGACCGCATGGCGCAGTATATCTGCTCCCGCCAGCAGCCCCAGCAGCGCGCGAAACTGCGCCTCCACGTCCTCCTCTTCGCCCGCGCGCGGCTCAATCTCGCGCGCCGCAAACCCCGCCACACTCGCCGACAGGTTGCGCTGCTCCGTAGTGAAAAACGGAATCTGCTCGATAAAACTATCCATAAGAAAGGATGAAGGCGGAAGGATGAAGGATGAAGGATGAAAAGAATGCTTTTCATTCTTCAATGCTTTTACTTCATCCTTCATCCTTCATCCTTCATCCTTCCTTTAAACTTGGGCTCGCGTTTCTCGACGAACGCTTCGTAGGCTTCACGATAGTCAGGGTGTTGCATGCAGGTGGCCTGCGCCTGCGCTTCCCATTCGAGGGCGGTGTCGAGGCTCACGTCCATCTCGCGGTTGAGCATCTCCTTGGTCATCGCCAGCGCGAATCCCGGCCCGCGCGCAAGGCGTGCGGCCAGCTCGCGCGTCACCGCAGCCAGCTCGTCTTCCGGGACGACGCGATTATAAAGGCCGATCCTTTCGGCCTCTTCTGCCGACAGGAAATCGCCCGTGTAGAGCAGCTCGGTCGCCTTCGCCAACCCGATCACGCGGGGCAGCAGGTAGGCCGCGCCCATGTCCGCGCCCGAAAGCCCGACGCGCACGAAGAGAAAAGCGATTTTGGCCGTCGGGCTCGCGATGCGTATGTCCGAGGCGAGAGCGATGCATGCGCCCGCCCCGGCTGTCGTCCCGTTCAGGCTGGCGATGACGGGCTTGGGCAGCGCGCGTATGTTTCGCACCAGCTCGCAGGTCATGCGCGTGAACTCCAACAGGCCCTGCATGTCACGCGCGAACAGCTCGCCGATGATGTCATGCACATCGCCGCCGGAACAGAAGGCGCGTCCCGCTCCCGTGATGACCACGGCGCGCACGGCTTCTTCCGCGCGCAGGGCGACGAACGTGTCCGTCAACTCTCGATAGACTTCAAACGTCAGCGCGTTGAGGCGCTCCGGACGGTTAAGCGTGATCGTCGCCACACCTTCCTGCACCTCGTAAAGAAAGCTTTTCGGATTCATAAGAGCAGTGATGAGCGACGAGTGACGAGTTCAGGACAAAAGCCTCTTCAGCCTGTCACTCGTCACCTGTCACCGTAGCGTTGCTATTCCTTCAATCTCAACCTTCGCATCATCTTCGAGCAGGCTCTTGACCTCTACGAGCGCCATCGCCGGGTAATGTGTGCCCATCAGAGAGCGCCAGCGGCGGCCAACCTCCCTGAGCGAAGCCAGATACTCATGTTTGTCAGTGACGTAGACGACCAGACGAGCAACATCCGCGGGTACGCCCCCGGCCTCGCGCACGACCGCCAGAAGATTGGCGAGCGCGCGCTCGAACTGCCCGGCGAAATCCGCGCCGATAATCTTCTGCCGTTCGTCCCACGCTATCTGGCCGGCGATGAAAAGCAGTTTAGCGCCCGGCGGCACAAGCACTCCGTTGGAGTAGCCGCGCGGTGGGCCAAGAGCGTCTGGATTGATGAATTCCATTCCGGGTTTCAGATTCTGGATTTTAGATTAACGCTTCGGGAGATTTGAACTGTGGAGTGCGGCCTCTCAACTTTCGCCGGCTCGCCAATCCAAAATCCAGAATGATCAGAACAGCACGCTGCCGCCGTCCACGTTGATCGCCTGACCGTTGATGCCGCGTCCTTCGTCCGAGGCGAGCAGAAGGGCCAGCGCCGCGACCTCTTCAGCCGTGACGAGGCGGTTCTGCGGGCTCATGCGCTCGATGATGGCGCGCGCCTCTTCAGCGGACTTGCCCGTCCTGGCCGTGATGTTTTCGACCGCGTGCGTCGTCATGTCCGTCTCGACGTAGCCGGGACAGATGGCGTTGACAGTGATGCCTTTGGTCGCCACTTCTAGCGCCAGCGAGCGCGTCAGGCCGAGCACGCCGTGCTTCGATGCGGCGTAAGCCGAGATGTAGGGCGCGCCCGTCTTGCCCGCAATCGAAGCGACGTTGATGATGCGCCCCCAGCCGCCGGCGAGCATCGCCGGCAGGGCGGCACGCGTGCAATAGAACGTGCCCGAAAGGTTCACGCCCAGATGTCGCCGCCACATCTCGTCGTCGGTCTTAAGAAGCGGCGCGCTCTCGGCTATGCCGGCGTTGTTGACCAGCACGTCAATACCGCGCCCGAACTTTTTCGCGACTTGGGCGAACGCGCTTGAGACGCTCTCCCCGTCCGAGACATCGCACGCGAAAGAGAGCGCGTCAGTGCCGTATTCCTCTTTGATCTCGGCGGCGACGCGTGTCACCTCGCTCAACGTGCGTGCGAGGACGGCGACGCGTGCCCCCTCTCTCCCGAGCGCCAATGCGATGGCGCGTCCGATGCCGCGCCCGCCGCCGGTGACCAGTGCTGTTTTGTCTTTGAGTCTCAAATCTTCGCCAGTCTGGGCTCGCGTCTCTCAAGGAAGGCGCGAACGCGCTTGCGTGCTTCCTCAGACTGGAAGCATTGGAGCTGCGCTTCGGTTTCGTATTGCAGCATGCGCTCAAGGCTCGACTCTTCGCTCATGTAAACGGCGTGCTTGGCGGCGGCGATCGACCTGTAGGGCGCATCGCGCAAGCGCTCGGCGAGCTTGCGCGTTTCCGTCGCCAGCTCCCCGTCGGGGACGACGCGGTTCAGTATGCCGAGCTGCAAAGCGCGCCCGGCATCAATCGCGTCCCCAAGGAAAAACATCTCGCAGGCGAGATTGGTCGGCACGACGCGCGGCAGAAAGTATGTCCCGCCCCAATCCGGGTGCAGGCCGACTTTGACGAACGACTGGCTGAAGGAAGCAGACTCGGACGCGATACGCAGATCACAGCAGAGCGCCAGATTAAAACCTGCGCCGTATGCAGGGCCGTTGACGGAGGCGATGACAGGCTTCGTCATCTCCCTGATCGTCGTCAGCACACGACGACCAGCGCCGAGCAGCCGCGTGAACTCGCCCACGTCCTGCCGCTCCATCAATTCATTCATGTACGCGACATCCGCGCCGGCGCAAAAGCCCCGCCCCGCGCCCGTAACCACGACGACGCGCACGTCCGAGGCGCTCGCCGCGCGCTCTAAAGCCTCCGCCAGATCGCGTCTCATGTGCCCGACGAAAGCGTTCAGCTTTTCAGGGCGATTCAACGTGATGGTGGCGATGCCCGCTTCGTAAACGACTTTGATGTTCTCGTACATAACCGGAATACAGGTGTCAGATGTTAGATGTCGGACGCCGGTGAGAATAAAGAACTAAGATTCTGACATCTAATGTCTGACATCTATTTTTCACCTTCCTTTAAATTGCGGCTTGCGTTTCTGAACGTAGGCGTCGAGCCCTTCCCTTGCGTCTTCGGATTGAAAGAGCTGTTGTTGAAGTTCGCGCTCCAGGGCCAGCCCGTATTCGAACGGAATCTCCGCGCCCGACTGTACGCTGCGCTTGATGTGCCCGACGGCGCGCGCGGCCTTGCCCGGCAGCGTGAACTGTCGCGCGTAAGCAAGCACCTGCTCCATAAAGGCGTCGCCGGTCTCGGCCTCGTAGATATGATTGATGAGTCCCAGCTCCTGCCCGCGCTCGAAGTCAAACAGCTCGCCCGTCGTCATCAGCTCGATGGCGCGCGATTTGCCGACGAGCCGCACCAGCCGCTGCGTGCCGCCCGTGCCGGGCAGCACCCCGAGCGTGATTTCGGGCAGGCCCATCTTACCCGCGCCTCGTCGCGCCAGCCGAAGGTCTGCGGCCAGCGCTATCTCAAGGCCGCCGCCGACCGTGTGGCCGTTCAACGCCGCGATGACGAGCTTGGGCGTCTGCTCAAGCCGCGAGAGCGTCTCGTTGGCGTGCAGGCAGAAATAGTATTTGAAGACGGGCGTCATCTCCGAGAGCGTGCGTATGTTTGCTCCCGCCGAGAAAAACTTCTCGCCACCTCCGGTAATGACGATCACGTGCGCGTCCTCGTTCATTCGCGCGTCGAGGATGGAGCGATCAAGCTCGCGCATCATCTCGTAGGTGTAGGTGTTGGCCGGAGGGTCGTTCAGGGTCAGGAGCGCAATGCCCTCATGGACGCGGTACTGCACGAGCCCGCCCGCCGCCTCCTGTCCCGCTCCATTCTTCTTTACAGCTTCCGCTTCTGCCATCGACTGGTTCACTTCCCTTTGCGTTGATGAGTTGCGATCAAATGATGAAACCGGCGTGTGCCAGAGATGGTAATGTGCCGCGACTAATCCGTCAAACTCCTCGCACGCCACTTCCCCGGAATCAATCCGTGCCGGACAGCCCCGCCGCCTCTCCCCTCTTGACATGCCGCCCCGGCGGCGCGTAGCTTTTCTCCCACTCCCAGAATTTTCGGAGGCGCATCTGTTCTGGTGAACGGCGCGGTCTTCAAAACCGTCTGTGAGCCTGTGAGAGCAGGCTCAGGTAGGTTCGATTCCTACACGCCTCCGCCAAAGAAAGGATGAAGGATGAAGGCGGAAGGATGAAAAGAATGCTTTTCATTCTTCAATGCTTTTACTTCATCCTTCATCGTTGCCGCCTTCATCCTTGCTGTTCTTATGAAAGAGTGGATTGCGCTCAACATGACGCCGGGCATTGGCCCACGCTCTGCGGCGATGCTGCTCGAACGCTTCGGCTCGGCTGAAGCCGTCTTCAACGCGACGCGTGCGGAGTTGGAGGGAGCGCGGCTGCGCGCCGAAACAATCGAGAGCATACGGGCGCGTGATCTGCTTGAGACGGCTGCGCGGGAGATCGAGCGCGTGCGCCAGCTTAATGCAGACGTGCTGCTCCTGGACGACGGCACGTATCCGTCGCTGCTGCGCGAAATCTTCGACCCGCCGATCACGCTCTACGTGAAGGGGGCTTGGGAGGCGTGCCTCGATGTGCCCTGCGTTGCGGTCGTCGGCTCTCGCCGCTGCTCCACCTACGGGCAGAACGCCGCCCTGATGCTGGCGCGCGATTTGGCCGCGCGCGGAGTGACGATCATCTCCGGACTCGCGCGCGGGATTGACGCGGCGGCCCATCGCGGAGCGCTCGAAGCCGGCGGGCGCACCGTCGCCGTGATGGGCACGGGATTAGATCAAATCTACCCGCGCGACCACCGAAAGCTGGCCGAGGAGATTCTCGCCGCAGGCGGCGCGATCGTCTCCGAGTTCCCGCTCGCGACGCCGCCCGCGCCGCAGAACTTCCCCTATCGCAATCGCGTCATCAGCGGCCTCAGCCTCGGCGTGCTTCTGGTCGAAGCGGCGGAGAATTCCGGCTCGCTCATCACCGCCCGAATGGCGATGGAGCAGAACAGGGAAGTCTGGGCCGTCCCCGGCAACATCACATCCAGAAACTCCTTCGGCACAAACTATCTCATCAAGGGCGCAGGCGCGAAACTAATTCAACAGTGGCAGGACGTAGCCACGGAACTCCCGCCCGACATCGCCGCCCGCCTCCTGCCGCCCGAGATAAAGAAGGAAGACGAACAACAACTGACCCGCCAGCTATCGCTCGTCCCGGAGGGCCTCTCGGACACGGAACACGCCGTCTACAAACTGCTCTTCACAGACGAGGCGACACACATCGACGCCCTACTCGAATCCACCCGGCTCTCCATCCCCCAACTAACCACGGCGCTGCTCGGCCTCGAAATGCGCGAGCTTATCCGCCAACTCCCCGGCAAGTGCTTCGTCAGAAAACTATGACGGCGGTGCTCGCTCTCCTGCTTCTCAGATCGCGACATGCTCGTTCCGGCGGGCATCTTCTTCATGTTGCGACTTCTCGGAGTTGTGTCTTTGGGCGAGGGCGGCGCGTTTCAGGTAGGCTTCGTGGGCGATTTGCACGTCTTCGAGGAAGTGGGGGAGTTCTTCGAGGAGTAGCGCCTGAGGGCCGTCGACGAGGGCCTGATCGGGGGAGGGGTGAAAGTCGACTAAGACCATATTAGCCCCGGCGATGACGCCCTGTGCGGTGGCGTGAAGGATGTCCGGGATGCCTTCGGGGCTGTTGTCGCGCGAGCCGACGGCGTGAGAGGGATCTATACAGACGGGCATGCGCGTCAGGCGCTTGACGACGGGGACGTGGGCGAAATCGACGAGGTTGCGGTGCGGCTCGCCGAGCTTGGTCTTGACGCCGCGCAGGCCGAAGACGACTTTGCTGTTGCCTTCGCTGGCGAGATATTCGGCTGCGTTGAGGGATTCGTCCAGCGTGATTCCGAAGCCGCGTTTGAGCAGGACGGGGAACTCCTGCTGGCGACCGACGATCTTCAGTAGCTCGAAGTTCTGCGTGTTGCGCGTGCCGATCTGGAGCATGACGCCTGTGGGGCGGCCCGTCTGATTCAAGGCATCGTGAATCTCCGCGATGTGTGATTCGTGTGTGATCTCCATACTGATGACTTTGATTCCATATTTACCGGCCAGCTCGAAAACATAGGGCAGGCAGTTTCGCCCGTGGCCCTGAAAAGAGTATGGACTGGTGCGGGGCTTGTATGCGCCCATGCGCGTGCAGTTCTGGTGGTTCGCGCGCAGGGCACGCATCGTCTGCTCGACGTGCGCCGGCGTGTCGACGGCGCACAGACCGGCGAAGACATTGAGCGTGTCCTGTCCGAAGCGGACATTCTGGTATTCAAAGTGAGCGGGGCGGTGATCGTGTTTGTGCCGCCCGAGCACGCGGTACTCTTCGGAGACGCGCACGGCATGTTCTACGCCCGGTAGATTCTTCATGTCGTCGAGCGGGACGGATGCTGTGTCGCCGATCAGGTAAATCTCCGTCACGCTGCGCTGCGAGCCCTGCTCGCGGTGAACTCTGAGAGTTATATTCTGTAGGCGCGAGAGATGCTCCATCAATCGCCTGTAGGTCTCGCTTTCGGGCACGATGTTGGGAGTCAGGATAAGTATCATTGCTGTTATTTCCTTGCCTTACTGTCGGTTGATCAGAATTCCTTAAACATGGCGCGCGTCTCTCTCAGCTCATCACCGACTGAAAGATCGTGCGCGCGCAGCTCGCGACTCACAATCGCGAGCCTCTCCGAACCGCCGGGGAAAGAGCCGTCCACCTCGTCAATGATGCCGCGCCTGAGCGCTTCGTCCAGAACCGCGGGAGAGGCGTCCCACCCGGCAATCCGCTCGCTCGCTCCTCGCGCTTCCTTCATCGCAAGTGCGAAGGACGAGCCGATGAGCCCGCAGCCGATGACCGTCACTTTTTGCCATTGGCCCACGCTCACCGTGATGCCTCCGAAGCTTTTGCGCTCGGCTGAGTATGCGCCGAGCGGTAGCAGCCAAGGACTCGCACATCCGGAGCGCGCTCCCTTAACTCGCGGAGCGCCTCCGCGGCTTGCGCGTCTTCGAGCGATGCGTGCAAATCGAGGTAGAAGTGATATTCCCATGGGCGTCCCTTGATAGGGCGGCTTTCAATCTTGAGCAGATCAATCGAGCGCCCGGCGAAGGGAGCAAGCGCGTGATAGAGCGCGCCCGGACGGTGCGGCAATTTCAATACGAGCGAGAGCTTGTCAGCGCCCTCGCTCAAGAGGGTCGAAGGCGTGAGCAGGACGAAACGCGTGTAGTTCTCGCTATGATCTTCGAGCCGCTCGCGCAGGATTGTGCCGCCGTAAAAGTGTGCCGCGCGCCTTCCGGCGATGCTCGCTCGTGTCACGTCGCCCTCTGCGACCACAGCGCGGACGCTGCCGGCGGTGTCTTCGGCTGCGATGCGACGAATGCCCGGATGCGCGGCGAAAAAGCGCAGGCATTGGGCCAGAGCAACGGGGTGCGACTCGACCGTCTCAATCATCTCGAAAGACGCGCCCGCGCAACCGATGAGATGATGCTCAATCGGAATGATGACCTCGCCGGAGATGTGCAGGGAGCTTTCAAGCAGCAGGTCGTAGGTGCTGTGGATTGAGCCGACGAGGCTATTCTCTATGGGCGCGAGCGCGTAGTCGGCGGCCCGCTCGCCTATGGCCGCGAAAAGAGACTCGAAGGTCGGGCGGGGCACAAGCTCTATCTCGTCGCCGAGCAGCCGGACGGCTGCCTCCTCGCTGAACGCGCCGCGCTCTCCCTGAAAAGCTATACGTGGTTTGACGACTGGTTCGCTCATCGCGCGTTTGTCTCTGCCCGAGTGCCCCCAAGGCCCATCGCCTGAGCCTCTATGCGCTTCGATTCAAAGATAATACGGCGAAAGATTTTGACGACGGCGCGCTCGTCCAGCGGCCCTTCGTTGGCCGTGCTCGCGCGCTCGATCACCTCTCGCTCGCGCTCGCGGTCGCAGACCGATAGGCCCGCGGTCTTCTTCGTTTCACCGACTTTGACGGCGAGCCTCGCCCGCTCGTTGAGCAGGCGCAGTAACTCACTGTCAATGGCGTTGATTTCCGCTCGCCAGTCTTCGATAGTCATACAAGCTGTTCCTCCGTTGAATGATCGAGCCCGCCTCTCACGTGTCGATTGCCCGCAAGACCCTGCGATAACAAAAAAGCCAGCCGCAACTTTCACTCGGGTGGTTGCGGCTGACTTCAGGTAAAGCTTTCGGCGGCGTCTCTCTTCTTTACTCTCTTTTCATCTCACGCTCGCACACGTACTTTGCCTGCGCCGCCCCTCCGAAAGAGAAGCGGCAGGTAAACTCCGGATAATAAAAGCTGGCCCTGCACATATGGCTACTTTAGCTCGAAAAGCGACTTTTGAAAACTACTTATTTCGCGCGCGCTCTCTCTGAACCCTGACACTGTGGGCGCTCGTGCTCGTCCATTTTCATCACCTCTCGCCCTCCTCGACCAACGCTGTGAGCAAGAGGTCTGCCGCCTCGGAAGCGCCGGAAGTCATCAACACCTGATGCGGCCCGGTCGGCGCTCCTAAACGGGTCGCGTAGGCAGCCACGGCCTCCCTTGCTTCCAGAAGACCCGCCGAGTGTGAGTAGCCTGTAAAATCATCTCTGAGCGCGCTCGCGACGGCCTCGACTATATGCGCGGGCGGGCGGAAACCGTAAGCCTGCGGGTCGCCTATGTTCAAATAGGTGACGGGGCGACCGTCGCGCTCCAACACTTCGGCGGCGCTCGCAAGATTGCGTATGGCGTAGTGGAAGTTTGCAGTTCTTTGAGATGGAATAATCATCTGTGTCATAAATTTCGATTTGCTAAGAGGGGCTTGATGGATAATACTCTGGACGATCAAACGATTGCCAGACGAGCCGCGTGGGGAAGAGAGCGATCAAATCTAACGAAAGCCGACGGGCAGAGGAAAACATTGTCACTTAAACCAGTGAAAAAAAGAGACGAGCAAAGAAGCGCCGAAACGGAAGCGCAGGATTTGAAGCGGAGGGTCGGTGAAAATCTGGGCCGCTTACGCAAACAGCGCGGGCTCAGTCTTGAGCGTCTGGCGACCCTCTCGGGCGTGAGTCGCGCCATGCTCGGACAGGTTGAGGCCGGCGAGAGCGCCCCGACCATCTCTTTCCTTTGGAAGGTCGCGCGCGGGCTGGACGTGCGCTTCGCCGATCTCCTCGGCGAGGAAACTGCCGGCGATGTCGTAGTGCTTACCTCCGACACCTCGAAAGTGCTTCGCTCCGGCGACGGCAGTTTTGAGAGCCGTGCCCTCTTCCCCTTCAATAAACACCGCCGCGCCGAATTCTACGAGCTTCGCCTGCGCGGCGGACACCTTGAGCGCGCCGAACCGCACGCCGAAGGAACTTATGAAAACCTCGTCGTTCACTCTGGCCGCCTGCGCCTGACCGTCGGCGCGGACGACCCCGTAGAGCTGCGCGCGGGCGACGCCGTCTACTTCCGCGCCGACGTGCCACACCTCTATGAAAATCCCGGCACACGCGACGCCATCATGTATCTCGTCATGACCTACGCCGAACCACGCCTGTAGAAAGGATGAAGGCGGAAGGATGAAGGATGAAAGGAATGCTTCACACCGCCTTCATCCTTGCTTTTTATTCATGGATATGATGAATTCTTTTTATCAACGGATAAAAAGAATTGAGTTGACTCTCCCGCCGGTATAGTATACAATCCCTCCGTTATGTTAGCCATAGCCGGTAAGCTTAATAAACCGTTCGCAGCTTGTTGTGGCGCGACAGATGGGTGTTGCCGCACGAAGGCGTGCGCCCCTTAAATCGCGCTGGAGAATCGTTCAAGTCAGACAGCTCTTGCGCGTTTCCGAAGCGCAAGGGCTTTTCTTTTTGGTGTAATCCAATGGCCGTAGCGAAAAAAGAGAATAAGGTTGAGCGCGCCAAGCGCGAGCGTGATGGGCTGGATTGCCTCGACGATCTGGTGCGCTATGCGCGCGAGGGATTCGCCTCCATCTCCGAAGACGACCTCAACGTGCGCCTGCGCTGGTATGGCCTCTATACGCAGCGCCCGCAGGAAGATGGCTACTTCATGCTCCGCGTCAAGGTTCCGAACGGGACGCTCAGCCTCGAACAGCTTGAGACGCTCGGCCACCTCTCGCTGCGCTACGGACGGAACACGGGGGACGTGACGACGCGGCAGGACATACAGTTTCATTACATACGAATAGAGGACGTGCCCGCCATCTTTGCGGAGTTGGAGCGTATAGGGCTCTCATCGTCCGGGGCTTGCGGAGACATTACGCGCAACGTCACGGGTTGCCCACTCGCAGGAATTGACGCCGCCGAGCTGATAGACGCCGAGGCACTGGTGGAAAGCGCCCACCGGCACTTTCTGGATAATCACGAATTCTCCAATCTCCCGCGCAAATTCAAGATCACCATCTCCGGCTGTGCGAGCTATTGCACGGGCCACGAGATTAACGACATAGGGCTCATCGCGCTCAGGGATGCGGCGGGCGAGGTCGTCTTTGACCTGTGGGTCGGCGGCGGGCTCGGCTCGAAGGAGAGATTCGCGGAGCGGCTCGGCGCGCATATCCGCCCGGCAGAGGTCGTAGAGGTCTGTCATCACATTTGCGCGATCTTTCGCGACGAGGGCAATCGCCAATCTCGCATGCTGGCGCGCCTCAAGTTTTTGATGGCGGAGTGGGGGGCTGAGCGTTTTCGCGAAGAGCTGGAAAAGCGGCTGGGGCGCAGGCTGACGGACGGCGACGCTCCCGCAGTGCCCGTGACCGCCAACCGCGCGCACATAGGCATTCATCCTCAGAAGCAGGCTGGCCTTTACTACGCGGGCGTCGCCACGATGCGAGGGATGCTGCCGGGCGACAAGATGTTGGAGGTCGCGCGGCTCGCGCGCCTCAGTGGAAGCAATCGCATACGGCTGACCGTGACGCAGAACCTGGTCGTGCTGGACGTGCCCGAGGAAGAGCGCGAGCGATTGGCCGCCGGGCTGGCTTCGCTCGGCCTGCAAGTCAACCCGTCCCCGTTTCGCACGGGCACGCTGGCCTGCACGGGTAAGCAGTTCTGCAAGCTGGCGCTGACGGAGACCAAAGACCGCGCCTCCGAGTTGATAGAGCATCTTGAGCGCGTGCTGCCCGATTTCACCGCGCCTTTCCGTATCAGCGTCACGGGCTGCCCGAACAGTTGCGCTCATTATCAGATTTGCGACATAGGCTTCGTAGGGGATTTTCTCAACACGCCCGAAGGAAAGATAGAGGCTTACCGTGTGTTTCTAGGCGGGCATCTGGGCGAGGGCTACACGTTCGGGCGCGAGCTACAGCATAAGATTCCCGCCGAAGAGATCAAGTTCTACGTGGAGCGGCTCGCGCGACAGTACCTCGACCGCCGCACGAGCAGGCAGGAGAGCTTTCAGGCTTACATCTCACGCCACACGGTCGAGGAGTTGGAAACGCTCGCGCTCGTTGAGGAGCTGGAGGCACACGCATGAGAGAAGGTGTGCGTAGCGGGGTGCTGGTGGTCGGGCACGGCAGCCGGCGTGAGGAAGCGAACCGTGATGTGAGGGAAGTTGCGCGCCGCATAGGAGTGCGCGGCGGCTATCCTCTGATCGAGGCGGCCTTTCTTGAAATCGCGCACCTGACGATCAGCGAAGGATTCGCGCGCCTCATAGAGCAGGGCACAGAGCACATCACCGTCCATCCATATTTTCTTTCGCCCGGCAGACACACGCGCGGCGACATTCCTGTCGAAGTCGAGCGGGCTGCAAGCCTGCACCCCGGCATCACTTACCAGATCACAGAGCCCCTGACCGCGCACGACCTTGTCATAGAAGCAGCAATCGAGCGTATTCGCGAGACGGAAGGCGTTGAGCGCAGCAGAGCCGCGAGCCGTACGTGCGCGAGACCGGGCACAATCTATCTGGTCGGCGCAGGGCCGGGCGACCCCGGCCTGCTCACCATCAAAGCCCGCGACCTGCTGGCGACGTGCGACGTTGTGATCTACGACAACCTCGTCAATCCGGAGCTGCTCTGTCATGTTCGCCCGGAAGCCGAGCGCATTTACGTAGGCAAAGTCGGCGGCGGTCGGCAGACGCCGCAGGAGGAGATTAACCGTCTGCTCTTAGAGCACGGGCAGGCCGGAAAGCGCGTCGTGCGGCTCAAGGGAGGCGACCCGTTTCTGTTCGGGCGCGGCGGCGAAGAGGCCGAAGCTCTGAGCGGCGCGGGGCTACTGTTTGAGGTTGTGCCCGGCATCAGTTCTGCGCTCTCTGTTCCGGCCTACGCCGGAATCCCTCTGACACATCGCGGCCTCTCTTCTTCGGTCGCCATCGTGACGGGCGCGCGACAGCGCGACGGGGCACACACCTTTGAGGCTCTCGCAAATCTGGCGTCCGCAGATACTTTGGTCGTCCTGATGGGAGTCGCGCACCTGCGTGAGATTGCAGGGGATTTGATCAGGGCCGGTCGCGCCGCCGAGACGCCGGCGGCTGTCGTTCGCTGGGGAACTTATGAAGGCCAGCAAAGCGTCACGGCGACGCTGGCGACGATTGCAGACGAGGCGGAGCGCGGAGGTATGCGCGCCCCTGCGGTCATCATCGTCGGCGAGGTCGTGCGCTTGCGTGAGCGCCTCAAGTGGTTTGAGGGAAGCCTCGCCTCGGCGGGCGAGGTCGAGTTGGAGACTCTTTTTTCGGCGGCTTGATGAGGGAGATGTTCATGTCTGCTAGTGCTGCTGCTGCTCTGTCAATCGGATACGAAACGACGGACGAAGAACTGAAGCTGGTCTCGGCGGAGTTGGAGACCGCGCCGCCCGAAGCCGTGCTTCGCTGGGCGGTCGAAGAGTTTGGCCCGGATGTCGCGCTCGCCACCAGTTTCGGCGCTGAAGGCTGCGTGCTGGTCGCGATGCTGTCAGAGATTAATAAGGACGCGCGCATTTTCTATCTGGACACCGACCTGCTCTTTCCAGAGACCTATGCGCTGCGTGATCGGCTCGAAGCTCAATACGGCGTCCACTTCGAGCGTCGTACGACTCGCCTCTCTCTGGACGCACAGGCGGAGGAACACGGCGAGCGCCTCTGGGAACGCCGCCCGGAGTTGTGCTGCAACCTGCGTAAAATCGAGCCCCTGAAAGAGATGCTCAAAGGGCTTCGCGCATGGACGACCGCGATTCGTCGCGATCAATCGCCTGCGCGCGCCACGGCTGGCGTCGTCGAGTGGGATGCAAAGTTCGGGCTCATCAAGATCAACCCCTTAGCCCGCTGGTCGTCGCGCGATGTCTGGAACTACATCGCCCGGTACGATGTCCCGTATAATACGCTGCACGATCACAATTATCCGTCCATCGGCTGCGCGCCGTGCACCACACCCGTGCAGATCGGTGAAGACCCGCGCGCCGGGCGCTGGCGCGGCACACAAAAAACAGAGTGCGGCCTGCATCAATGATGCGGCTGCTGCTTTTCACCAACTCGATCTGAGGAATCAAGACGTTATGAGACTTATAAGCCCCCACGGGGGCACGCTGGTTAACAGGGAAGTCACTGGTCTGGAACGCGAAGCGCTGATAGAGGCGTCCGCCGGAATGCCCGCGCTGCAATTGTCGGCGCGCGAAATCTCCGACCTTGAGATGATCGCGACGGGCGCTTTCTCACCCATCGAAGGATTTTTGTGCGAGTCCGACTATCGCTCCGTGCGGGCCAACATGCGGCTCGCGAGCGGCATCGCATGGCCCATCCCCGTCACGCTCTCGGCGACAGACGAGCAGGCGAGCCTCCTGCGCGAGGGCGACGACGTGGCGCTCTACCAGAACGAGCACCTGCTCGGCGTGCTGCATCTGGCTGAGAAGTATACTTACGATAAGGGACGCGAGGCGGAGCTCGTCTATCGCACGACCGACACGGCCCACCCGGGCGTGCGTGCCCTCTACGAACAGGGCGAGTGGCTGCTGGGCGGGCGTATCAGCCTGCTCAATCGCCAGCGCTACCTGAGCTTCACGGAGTATCGCCGCGACCCGTCCGAGACGCGCTCGCTCTTTCGCCAGCGTGGCTGGCGCAGGGTCGTCGCCTTCCAGACGCGCAATCCAGTTCATCGCGCTCACGAATACATTCAAAAGTGCGCGCTTGAGATTGCCGACGGGCTGCTCCTGCATCCGCTCGTGGGCGAAACCAAGTCGGACGATGTCCCGGCGGACGTTCGCATGCGCTCTTACGAAGCGATCCTCTCAAACTATTACCCGGCGACGCGCACAGTCCTCTCGGTGATGCCCGCGGCGATGCGCTACGCCGGCCCGCGCGAGGCGGTCTTTCATGCGCTGATTCGCAAGAACTACGGCTGCTCTCACTTCATCGTCGGGCGCGATCATGCCGGCGTCGGCAACTACTACGGAACCTACGACGCGCACTACATCTTCGACGAGTTCGAGCCCGAGGAACTGGGCATTACGCCTCTCTTCTTCGATCACACCTTCTATTGCCGCTCGTGCGGGGCGATGGCCTCGACCAAGACCTGCCCGCACGATACGACGCAGCACGTCACGCTCTCGGGCACGCGTGTCCGAGAGATGCTGAGCGCGGGCCTGCTGCCGCCCGTCGAATTCTCGCGCCCGGAGGTCGCCGAAGTTCTTATCGAAGCCCAGCGCGCCATCGACATAGAGCAGGCGGTCGGCGCTGGCGTATGAAATTGCATTGACAAGTGACGAGTAGCAAGTGACAGGCTAAAACCAAAGGCCCAATGCCATGGCCGGTCTGTCCTTCACGGCTCGCCACTCGTCACTTGTCACTGTTCTTAAAATGAGGGAGAAATTAATGACTGAGAATAAAGGGTTCACGCTGTGGTTGACGGGGTTGTCGGGTGCTGGGAAGACGACGCTGACCGAGAGGATTGTGCCGGAGCTGCGCGCGCGCGGCGTAAGCCTTGAGGTGCTGGACGGAGACGAAGTGCGGACGAATCTCTCCAAGGGCTTAGGGTTTTCCAAAGAAGACAGGGACACGAACATTCGGCGCATAGGCTATGTCTCGCGCCTGCTGGCGCGCAACGGCGTCGGAGTCGTGACGGCTGCCATCTCGCCCTATCGAGAGGTGCGCGACGAGGTGCGCCGCTCGATTGAGGCCGACGGCGCGGAGTTCGTCGAAGTCTACGTCAAGTGTCCGATTGAAGTGCTGGCCGAGCGCGATGTCAAGGGGCTCTACAAAAAAGCTCTCGCCGGCGAGATCAAGGAATTCACGGGGGTGTCAGACCCTTACGAAGAGCCGCTCAAGCCTGAGATCACAGTCGAGACGGCCTACGAGTCGGTGGAACTGAGCGCGAGCAGAATCGTTCGCGAGCTGGAGCTGCGCGGGCTGATTCCTGTGGCTATCGCCGGAGAATTCGGATACGAAGGTGAGCTCGAAGGCAAGCCGTATTTGACAGCCCTCGCGGATATGGCATAGAGTGCATCCGTTTTGTTGACATTTGTGTCGTGGCGATTTAAGGCTGACTTGCTCCACGTAAAAAACTGCTAAAGAGCCGGGTCGAGTTCTCCTGAGCCATCGCTTTCAGCAGAGACATGCCCCGCGTCCTCTTTGGCGCGGGGCATCTCTGTTTCAGCGTGTCGGCGGCAAAACGGACGCCCCCTACTTGATGGCCGGGAGGAGAACCATGACTGGTATGTTGCAGGAACTCGATATCGCTACACAGCTTGTTCATGCGGGCGAGAGACGCCCAGCCCCGCATGGGCTTCCCGTCTCCACGCCCGTTTACACAACTGCGACCTTCACCTACGACTCGATGGCCGAAATGGATAGAGTATTCTCCGGCGAGATGCCCGGCTACGTCTATACGCGTTTCGGCAATCCGACAGTCTCTGCGCTCGAAGAAGCCATCCGAACGCTTGAAGGCGGAGCCGGGGCCTGCGCCTATTCGACGGGCATGGCAGCGCTGCACGCCGCCGTCTTCGCCTGCGAGCTTGTGCCCGGCTCCGTCGTCCTCGCATCGCAAGACCTCTACGGCGCAACGACCGATCTGCTCTATACGGTCTTCGGCTCTTTCGGCGTCAAGACCGTGACGGCGGACTTCAACGACCTCGAAGCGCTGGAAGAAAAGGCGCACGAGACGCACGCACGCGTCCTCATCGCCGAAACCATCTCGAACCCGCTGCTTAAGGTTTGCGATATAGACGCCTGTGCCCGAATCGCACGCGACGTGGGCGCGCGGCTCATCATCGATAACACCTTCGCTTCGCCCTATCTCTGCCGTCCCCTGGATCATGGCGCGGACTTCGTCGTTCACAGCGCGACGAAGTATCTGGCCGGACACGCGGACACGATGGGCGGAGTGGTCATCGCGCGTGATGCTGCGGACATGCTGGCGCTCATCGGCGTGATGAAGCTTGTCGGCGGCGTCCTCGGCGTGTGGGAGGCCCATGCCGTGCTGCGCGGATTGAAGACGCTCGGGATTCGCATGGAGCGGCAGTGCGCCAATGCCGCACAGCTGGCCGCACACTTCGCCGCGCACCCGCGCATTCTTCGCACCTATTATCCGGGATTGGACGCGCACGCGGCGGAACAGGAGAAGAGAGGGCGCGTGCTGCGCGCGACAAATCCCTGCGCGCTCGTTTCCATAGAGCTTCGGGATGAGACGCGCGAGGCGGTCTTTCGGGTGATGGACGAGTTACAATTGTGCGTGCGCTCGACGAGCCTCGGCGACGTGTTTACGGGCGTGCTCCATCCGGCGACCGCTTCGCATCGTGAGATCGCTCCGGCAAGACGACGCCAGCTTGGCATCAACGAGGGGCTCATACGTATCTCCGTCGGGATTGAAGCGGCGGCGGACATCATCGCGGACATAGAGCGAGCATTGGAGGCGTGACGGGTCAGTACCGCCTAAGGTCTCGGGCGGGTGCTAACGCAACTTGAGAAACGCCCGGCTTGAGCGGGGCGATTCCGACAGTTTGGTACTGTTCTTACTACTGAACTTTAGGGCTAGCCTTTAGGCCTGCTGGCTTTGGTAGACTCCCGCTTTATGATTGTCGTATGGATTCATCAAACCGGGAGCGAAACTCTTTGAACTCTTTACGTAAAGCCAATACTTCGGAGCGGGCTTGCAGGGCAATGCTTTCTATGCCGTCCATACGCATGTCCATCTGCTCAAGTTGATGCTCGATAGATGACAGGCGCTGATTGACAGCAGAGAATCCGGCGCGCATCTCTGTGGCAAGCGCCTCGATGCTCTCTAGGATGGTTTGAGTGGTAGGTAATGTGTTGGCTTCGCTGCTCACGTAAAAAGCGTATCACGGTGGGACTGAACATTGCAAAAATAATCTTGTGCCAAGCGGGAATTGAGCATACAACATCTTTCTTTCGTTTATAATTATGCGCTTTGATAAGCTTGACAGCCTTAGACGGTATGGCATACAGTTCGTCCGTTATATTGACAGACGATGATGTGGCGATTTAAGGCGACTTGCTCCACGTAAAAAACTGCTAAAGAGCCGGGACGAGTTCTTGACGTGATTGTAAAGAGCCCCCGCGCTATCAAATCTTTGGCGCGGGGGCTTCTGCTTTTATCTCGCCGTAGACCGAAGTTAAGGAGAGAAGACGATGGCAGACGATCAGCAAGAGAAGACCGAGAGATTGCACTTCAACACGCTCGCCGTACACGGCGGGCAGCAACCCGACCCGACGACCAAGGCGCGGGCCGTGCCCATCTACCAGACCACTTCCTACACCTTCGACGATGCGGATCACGCGGCGCGCCTTTTCGCCTTGCAGGAGTTCGGCAACATCTATACGCGTATTATGAACCCGACGACGGACGTTTTCGAGCAGAGGATAGCGGCGCTCGAAGGCGGCGCTGCCGGGCTCGCGCTCTCGTCTGGTCAGGCTGCCGAGACGCTCACGATTCTCACCATCGCCCGCGCCGGCGACGAGATCATCTCGACCACCTCGCTCTACGGCGGAACATACAACCTCTTTCACTACACGCTGCCCAGGCTCGGCATCACTGTGCGCTTCGTGGATGCTGCGGACTACGCGGGGCTGCGCGCCGCCATCAACGAGAAGACGAAAGCCATCTACTCGGAGACGGTGGGAAATCCGAAGATGGATATCACGGATATAGAGCGCCTCGCGGAGATCGCGCATGGCGAAGGGTTGCCGCTTATTATAGACAACACGACGCCGTCGCCCGCGCTCTGTCGTCCCATCGAGTGGGGGGCAGACATCGTTATCAACTCGGCGACGAAATTCATCGGCGGTCACGGCACGTCCATCGGCGGCATCATCGTGGACGCGGGCAAATTCGACTGGAAGGCTTCCGGTCGTTTCCCTGACTTCACAGAGCCCGACCCTTCCTATCACGGCGTCTCCTACACGGAAGCCTTCGGGCCGCTCGCCTTCATTCTCAAAGCGCGGGTGCAGGGCCTTCGCGATACGGGCGCTTGTCTGTCGCCCTTCAACGCCTTTCTCCTGCTGCAAGGGGCCGAGACGCTTCACCTGCGTATGGAGCGCCATTCGGAGAACGCGCTTGAGGTGGCGCGATTCCTCGAAGGCCACGCCGAAGTGGAATGGGTCAACTATCCCGGCCTCGAATCGAGCAAGTACCACGAGCTGGCCCGGAAATACCTGCCCGACGGAGCGGGCGCGCTCATCACCTTTGGCATTCGCGGCGGGTACGAAGCTGGCAAGAGCTTCATCAACTCGCTCAAGCTTTTCAGCCTGCTCGCCAACATAGGCGACGCGAAATCCCTCGTCATTCACCCGGCCTCGACCACGCACCAGCAGTTGAGCGAAGAGGAGCAGCGCGCGACCGGAACTACGCCCGAGCTGATACGCCTCTCCGTCGGTATCGAGGACGTGCGCGACATCATCGCAGACCTCGATCAGGCTTTGCGCGGGACGGGCCGGGAGTTGCCGGAAGATGGCAGCAAGGTGTCGGACGAAGTGCAAAGGGCGGCGGCAGGGGCTGGAGGAGTATAACGATGCGCGGCAGAAGAGCGCCGACGCTGGAAGCGGATTTCACCTTCGCGCTTGACGAGCCCTTTAGGCTTGAGACGGGCGGGCGTTTGCAGCCCGTCACCCTTCGCTATGCGCTCTACGGAGAGTTGTCAAGGGCACGCGACAACGCGATTCTGGTCTGCCACGCGCTTTCTGGCTCGGCCCGCGTCGCCGATTGGTGGCCGCAACTGCTCGGTGAGGGCCTGCCCTTCGACCCGAAGCGCTACTGCGTGATCGGCGTCAACGTCATAGGGTCTTGCTACGGCTCGACAGGCCCTACGTCTGAGAACCCGCGCACTCCGGGCGAGCGCTACGCAGGCTCTTTCCCGCTCGTCACCATACGGGATTGGGTCAGGGCACAAGCCCTGCTTCTGGATCATCTGGGCATAGAGAGGTTGCAGGCTGTGGCGGGCGGCTCCGTCGGGGGGATGCAGGCTCTACAGTGGGCCGTGGATTTTCCCGAAAGGGTCGAGCGCTCGATAGCCGTCGGCGCTGCTCCGCTCTCGACCATGGGGCTGGCGCTCAATCATCTACAGCGGCAGGCGATTCGTACCGACGCGGCGTGGCAGGGAGGCGGCTACGCTCCCGACCGCCAGCCCGTCGCGGGCCTCGCGCTGGCCCGCGCCATCGCCATGTGTACCTACAAATCTGCGGAGCTATTCTCAGAGCGGTTCGCGCGCCGTCCTGATCGAAGCGGCGAAGACCCTTATCACCTGCTCGACGGACGTTTCGACATCGCAGGTTACCTGGACTATCAGGGACAGAGCTTTACCGAGCGCTTCGACGCAAACTCTTACATACTGATCTCGAAGGCCATGGACACCTTCGAGCTCTCGCGCGGCTATGAATCCGAGGAGGCCGCTTTGCAGAGGATTCGCGCCTCCGTGCTGCTGGTCGGCATTGCTTCCGACTGGCTCTTTCCCGCGAGCGACGTGCGTGCGCTGGCGGAGCGTATAAACAGAGCCGGCGCGCGCGCAGGCTATGCGGAGCTGGCATCGAGGCACGGGCACGACGGCTTTCTCGCCGACACGGTGCTGCTCGAACCAATCATCAGAAACTTTCTGGACGAGACAGTTCGGCCCGCGCGCGCACAGGCAAATTAGATATCAAGGGAGTGGATGAGATTTTGATGTCAAAAGTAAAGCGCATCGGCGTGTTGACCGGCGGCGGGGATGCGCCGGGATTGAATCCGGCGATCAAGGGGCTGGTCTATCGTGCTTCGGAGTACGGCATTGAAACTGTCGGCCTCTATGATGGGTGGCGCAGCCTGCTTGAGCCTTTGATGGAAGTCTGGCCGCTTGATCGAAGTGAGGTGCGCCGCTGGGATCGTGACGGCGGAACCAATCTGGGCTCTTCGCGCACCAATCCCTTCAAGACGATCAACGAAGAGGGCGAGCGCATCGACCGCTCCGACGAGGTGATCGCCAATATCTCCAAGGTCGGGCTTGATGTGGTCGTCGCCTGCGGCGGCGAGGATACGCTCGGCGTGGCCGCGCGCCTCTCGGCCAAAGGCGTGAACGTCGTCGGCATTCCGAAGACGATTGACAAGGATTTGGCGGGAACGGATTACACGCTCGGGTTCGACACGGCTCTGCGCAACGTCACGGAGGTCATAGAGCGCTCGCGCACGCCCGCGGGCTCGCACGGGTGGGTGCAGATTATAGAGGTGATGGGACGCCACGCCGGGCATCTGGCGCTGTGGGCCGGTGTTGCTGGTCAGGCCGACCTCATACTCATCCCCGAATACCCCTTCCGCTACGAGAAGGTTTACCACCACCTGAGAGAGCGACTGGGCGATACGACGGCGCACCCGCGCGACCCGCAGAGGCCGCGCTACTCCGTGATCGTCGTCGCCGAAGGGGCGTTTGCCGAAGACGGAGAGCTGGTGACGATTGACGACCGCCACGACCCGTTCGGGCATGCGCGCCTTGGCGGCATAGGCGAAGTGCTGGCGAGAAGAATCATGGCGGAGACGCCCTACGATGCGCGCTCGGCCATGATCGGTCATCCACAGCGCGGCGGCGCTCCCTCCCCTATAGACCGAATCATGGGGATGATCTTCGGGGCGCGCGCCGCCGACGCGATAGCCGAAGGCCAGTTCGGCAAGATGATCTCGGCGCGCGGCATCGCCCCCGCCTGCGACCTGTCGCTGGTTGATATTTCGTCCGTGCTGGGGAAACTCAACACGGTGGACATCGAACGATTCTATGATACTGAGCGCTACCACCTGAAAGGGATAGGGATGTAGCCGGGAGCTTGAATTTGTGATGGAAGACTATCGAGACAAAACGGCGTTGCCCTCCGGTTTGCTCAAAGGGCGTGTGGCGATTGTCACGGGCGGCGGGCGCGGCATCGGTCGCGCGACCGTGCTTCGGCTCGCGGAGGCTGGGGCCAACGTGGTTGTCAACTATTTGCGGAACGAAGCGGCGGCTGAAGAGGTTGCGCGGCACGCGCGCGCTCTCGGAGTAGAAGCTATAGCCGTGCGCGCAGATGTCGCCGACGTGGGAGAGTCGGCGGCGCTCGCGGAAGCGACCGTCGAGCGCATGGGTCGCGTCGATCTGCTGGTGGCTAACGCCGGTATCTGGGAAGGCGCGCCCGTCGAGGAGTTGACGGAAGAGGTCTGGGACAGAGTCATCGACTCGAACCTCAAGGGCACGTGGGCCAGTTGCCGCGCCGTCGTTCCCCTGATGAAACGAGAGCGGCGCGGCTCTATCGTCATCGTCAGCTCAACCGCCGGGCAACGCGGCGAGGCCGGCTACTCGAATTACGCCGCTTCAAAGGGAGGGCAGATCAGCTTTACGAAAGCGCTCTCCACGGAATTAGCGCCGGACATACGCGTCAACTGCGTCGCGCCCGGTTGGGTCGATACGGGGCTCAACGACGGGGTGTTCGCCGACGAGCGCTATAAAGAGAAGATCATCGAAGGCATTCCGCTCAGGCGTGTCGCCTCAGCTGACGACGTTGCGCTCTCAATCGCCTTTCTCGCCTCCGACTGGGCCAGACACATCACGGGCGAAATCCTGAACGTCAACGGCGGCTCGGTCCTCTGCGGTTAAAGCGGGACTCAATGAAGTGGGCCTACAGGTCAGTACCGCCTGCGGTAGCGGGCGGGTCTCAAGTGGGGCTACCCGCCCGCTACCGCAGGCGGTACTGACCTGCTTCGATTTCACCCTGTATTGCGTAAGCCCGCGGCGATGCCGTTGATGGTGGCGGCCAGCGCGTAGTTCAAGTCTTCGTTATCCTCTGCGGTCTCCTGCTTGCGGCCCAGCAGCGCGACCTGTATCAGGCTCATCGGGTCAACGTAAGGGTTACGCAGGCGGATCGAGCGCGCGAGGACGGGGTTGCTGCCGAGCAGCTCTGGCTGGCCGGTCAGTCGCAGCAGACGGCGGCGCGTGCGGTTGAACTCTGCGACGATCATGCGAAAGACGCGCTCGCGCACGCCGTCGTCCGTGACCAGCGCCGCGTAGTGACGCGCGATTGCGAGGTCGGCCTTCGCCATCCCGATCTCTATGTTGCCGACAAGGTCGGAGAAGAGTGGGAACTGTCGCGCCATCGTTTGCAGCAGGCGTTCTCTTTCCGCGTCTTCACCGATAAAGCGTTCGAGCGCGTAGCCGACGCCGAACCATGCCGGAAGCACATGCCGGCTCTGCATCCAGCCGAAGACCCATGGAATGGCGCGCAGGTCTGCGAGGCCGCGCGCCTCGCTTCGACGCGCTGGCCGCGAGCCGATGCGCGCGTGTTCCAACTCCCGAACGGGCGTCGCTTCCTCAAAGTAAGTCAGCACCTCCGAGCTTTCGACGATATGCTCGCGATAAAAAGCGAAGGCATGCCCGGATAGCTCCTCCATCGCGGCTTCCCATGCGCTTTCGTCCTGTTCTTCCCTGCCGGGTCGCACCAGTGCTTCGAGAGAGGCCGCGACCATCAACTCCATATTACGTTCGGCCAGGACGGGCTCGGAGTATTTCCAGTTGAGCACCTCGCCCTGTTCCGTCAGCTTGAGCGAGCCGGTGAAAGCGCCTGCGGGCTGGGCTATGATGGCGCGATGCGTCGGCCCGCCGCCCCGGCCCACCGTGCCCCCACGCCCGTGAAAGAGTTGCAGCCTCACGTTGCAATCGTCTGCGACCCTGTGCAGCGCGCGGTGCGCCTTGTAAATCTCCCAAGAGCTGGTCAGCATCCCGCCGTCTTTGTTCGAGTCGGAGTAGCCGAGCATCACCTCCTGTCGCCGCCCCCACGAATCGAGCAGAGGCTGATAGTCTGGTGAAGTCCAGAGCGTGCGGCAAACTTGCGGGCAGTTGCGTAAGTCCTCTATGGATTCAAAAAGCGGGACGGGCATGAGGCCGGGGTCAGTTCCGTCGGCGGAAGCCTCCATGGACACGCCGCACAAGCGCGCCAGCCAGACGAGTGAGAAGATGTCTTCGACCTTGCTCGCGCCGCTGATGATGTGGCTGCGTATGGCCTGTTTGGGAAACTCCTCCTTCAACTCGGCCACCGTCCTCAGCGTTTCGAGAAGGCGCTCGGTCTCCTCCGAAGGCTGCGCGGGCAGGGCCGCAAGGCCGCTCTCGTTGAATTTCGCATCGCCGGACAATTCCGCTATGGCGCGCTCGTGTACGCGCGCGTGCTGCCGAATGTCCAGCGAGTGCAGGTGAAAACCGAACGTCCTGACCTGTAGCAGCAGCGGGTCGAGCAGAGCGCGCGCCAGACGCTCGCCGCCGCCCGCGGCGAGGCTTTCGCGCAACAGGCTGAGATCGGCGATGAACTCATCGGCGCACTTGTAGGCGTGCGGGTGCGCGGGCTCGTCGCGAGTGCGGCGCAGGCGCAGCAGCGCGTAGTCAAGGTAGCGCCTGTAAATCTCATCCTCCGCGCGCGTCTTATTCTCAGCAGCGACCGAAGGCATCTCCACGCCGTAGCGCTCAAGCGCCGCGAGCAGCTCCGGGGTGACATCTGCCTGCCGCTTTGAAGGACTGAGGCGATCCGTCAGCTCAAGCGATGCAGAGATGTAATGATCGAGTATTACAGAGCGGGCCATCTGAAGCGCGTCGCGCGTACAACCGGGCGTGACGTAGGGGTTGCCGTCGCGGTCTCCGCCAATCCACGAGCCGAAACGCAGGAAGACGGGCAGGTCATGGGCGCTCAGCTCGCATTCATAGACCTGCCGGAAAGCATCTGCGAACTCCTCGTAGAGACGTGGCAGCGTGACGATCAAAGAGTCTGAGTAGTAATCGAGGCCCATCTTGATCTCATCGCGGACGGTGGGCGGGCGGCGGCGGACTTCGTCCGTCTGCCACAGCGCCGTGATCTCTGTCGAAATCATCGCCTCGCGCTTTTGCGCTTCCGCTTCGGTGAGGGGCAGTTGGTCGAGCATCTCAAGGCTTTCGCTGATGCGCCGTCGCTTGAAGAGGACAGTGCGGCGCGCGACCTCCGTCGGGTGAGCGGTGAAGACCGGGACGACCTCGATTTTACGCAGGTGTGCGAGTGCCTCGTCCACGGAGATGCCGGCCTCACGCATGCGGCGCAGCGTGCCGCGTATCGAGCCGGGCTGTGATGGGCGCGTCGGCGAGAGCTGCGCGGTGCGGCGTCTGCGCTTGCGGTGGCTGGTCTCTGCCAGATTGGTCAGCTCGAAGTAGATGGCGAACGCCTTCGTCATGCGATAGGCTTCGACGAGTCCCATCTGGCCGACGATCTCGGCGGCGCGCTCCATCAGGCGCTCGGCGTGTTTGCCGTCCCACTCATGCTGAGCATCGGGCGCGCTGTCGCGGTACTCAATCGCAAGCGTGCGGAGTTCCTCGACCGATTCAAAGAGCGCCTGCCCGGCCTGCTCCTTTAAGATCTCGCCGAGCAGGCGACCGAGGAAACGCACATCACGACGCAACGGCGCGTCTTTCACATCTCTCTCGTCGCTCGTCAATTCAACGAGCCGCAGCGCCTGATCGTCAGTACTCCATAAAGGTTTTTTCATAAAGGATGAAGGCGGCAACAATGCAGGTCAGTACCGCCTGCGGTAGCGGGCGGGTGTAAGCGTCACTTGAGACCCGCCCGCTACCGCAGGCGGTACTGACTGTATGTCAACGCGGCCTCTTCATCCTTGCTTTTCTATGTGCGGAAGCGGTCGCATTCGATGCCGTACTTCTTGACCTTGTAGCCGATGACGCGCTCTGTGGTGTCGAGCAGCTTGGCCGCTCGTTTACGATTGCCGCGCGTCGTCTTGAGCGCGTCCTGTATGATGTCGCGCTCGTAGGCTTCGACCGCAGATTCGAGCGAGAGCCTCATCACCGTGCCCGAGCCTTCGGCTGTTTGCAGCGTCGGCGGCAGGTGGTGGCCGTGGATGACGTTCGTCTCGCAGACCAGCACCGCCCGCTCGATAATATTCTCAAGCTCGCGGACGTTGCCGGGCCAGTGATAACTGGTCAGCATATCTATCGCGGGCGTGGAGATGCGACGGATGCTCTTGCCGTGCTCGCGCGCATACTTTTCCAGAAAGTGGTCGGCCAGAAGCAGCACGTCCGACTTGCGATCGCGCAGCGGCGGCATGAAGATCGTGAAGACGTTGAGGCGGTAATAGAGGTCTTCGCGAAACTGAGCCTCACTGATAGCCTTCTCCATGTCCTTGTTGGTCGCCGCGATCAGCCGCACGTTGGCCTTGATCGTCTCCGTGCCGCCGAGCCGCTCAAACTCTCTCTCCTGCAACACCCTGAGCAGCTTGATCTGCGTCGAGACATTCAAATCGCCGATCTCGTCCAGAAAGAGCGTGCCGCCCTCCGCCAGCTCGAAGCGTCCCTTCTTGCGGCCCTGCGCGCCGGTAAACGCCCCCTTCTCGTAGCCGAACAACTCGGATTCGATCAGGGTTTCGGGCAGCGCGGCGCAACTGACTTTGATAAAGGGCTGGCTCGCGCGCAGCGAGTTGTAGTGAATGGCGTGTGCGATCAGCTCTTTGCCCGTGCCTGACTCGCCGCGTATGAGGACGGTCGTGTTGGCGCGCGCCACCTGCGTCACCTGCTCGTAGACCTGACGCAGCGGGCTTGAGTTGCCGATGATGTGGCTGAAGTCGTAGCGCTCGCGAAGCTCCTGCTTGAGGTGAATGTTCTCGTCAAGGAGACGCTGCTTGTCCGTCTCTATCAGGTGATCGACCTTGATCGCCTGCGCGATCATGGTGGCGATGACGGAGAGGAATTTGCTCGCGCGCTCATAGTCGCGCTCGGCCTTGTAGTGCAGGTCAACGCCGAGCACCCCGACGGGCCGGCGGTTGATGAGGATGGGAACGCAGATGAAGCTCAGCTCCTGCTGCTGTAAGATTTTCTTGCGCGCGCCGAGCCTGTCCAGAAACAGGGGCTCGCGGCTGATCTGCGGCACAATGACCGGCTTGCCCGTCTGGAAGACGCGGCCCGTGACGCCTTCGCCGCTGCGATACCTGACGCGGCGCGCGCTCTCTTCGTCCACGCCGTGCGAAGCGACGACGCGCAGCTCCTGCGTATCCTGATCGAGCAGCATGACTACGCCGCGCATCATATTGTGATGCTGTCCCAGCATCTCAAGGACGCGAGACATCGCTTCCTTGAGCGCAAATGTCCCGGCGAGCGTCTGGCCGACTTCCAGAAAGGTCGCCAGCTTACGCGATTCCAGCCTTCCCGTAGACTCACCCGTCGAAGCCCCGGACTTTGACTGGGGCTGCGCTTCACCTGCCTTATAAATTTTCCGGTTAAATGAAGAGATCGCTGTGACAGCCTCCTGCGCCAGATTCCGAGCGCCTCGGTTAAGTTTGTGCATCTGGAAATCGAGCCGAATGCCATCAAACTTTAGCACAAACAGTGGGGCTGGCTAAATTGGCGCTCGCGGGTCGGGCGCGACTCATCGCTCCGGACGAGCATCCCGCCGGAGTGCGCGCCGCGCTTCATAGGCAGAGATTCGCGGCTCGCTTTGCAGGATCCGGGCAATTCGAGAAGGAAACTGCGAGCCGTCGCCACTTGACGCGCCCGGATGCAGCGCCGCCTCCAATCATTGGTCTTCGATCTTAAGAAAGGTTCGGAAGAGTCGCGAGATGTCTAAGGGCTCTGTGTGAGTGTGGTCTATGGTCAGCCGCCTTGCGGCGTGTGCCAGCACCTTCTCTCGATGGGTTTGCCCGAGGCGAGGCGTCTATGTCCCGGTCTGCGTTGTGACTATGTTTGAAGCTATGAGTGCGGGCGGCCATCTTGTTGATCTACTCTCGTGCGTACGTAGGGCTGGTGTATATCACGCCGGTGTGAGCTTTAGAGTTAACAGTTGCCCGCGCCTTGCGATGCCTGAGGCCAGACGGGTCTTCCCGTCCGCTGCGCTTCTTCGGCCAGACGGGCTAAATCCTGTGCCCCCATTTCCAGCCCGTTGAGGAGCAATCTCCTGTTACGGGCGAGACCCATGAGCCCGAGCAGCACGCTCTCACTGAGAGCCTCAGTAGCAATAAACTCTCCCCCTTTGAGTATAAGCGCCATACGTTCCTCTTTTCCGAGACGTGAATTAAAGCGGCCATCTTCTGCGCCGACATTCTTTAGCAGGCCATTGAAAGCTGCTGCCCTCAATAGCAAGCCTCATACCGAAGGACGCTTCACGGCCCGTTGCGAGCCGTAGATGGCGCTTTGCCTGATCTATTCCGCGTTTCCTGAATTCTCAGGCACGAACGCGCGGCGACTTTTTTGTTGTTTACTCCGCGGGCCGATACAAAATTGTCGCCCCTCAGGCCAACTCTCAAGCGCGAGAGGTCGACAGCGCACGGCGTTTCGCTCAGGTCTACGCCTGAAACAAGAGCACGCCGCCCGAGCCTCGACCGACTTCTTCAGGACGACTCTTTTCGTCGGGCGATAGAAGGGAGCGCGAGCTACAAATTTGTTGTTGATATCTTTGGCGCTAACGAAAATGTCTCGCGCGTCCCGGCAGGATTCTCACGGCGCGCGCCACGCCGAGCTTATAACTCTTTATCAAGCCACGAATTCGCCCCGCAACCCGACGCACCCGACGGCGTTGGCATGGAAGTTGTCAGAAAGAATCTTCGGAACACCGCCTGATCGCTTCGTGAGCGGTTGGCGCGAAAAGGCTTACGCCAACCGGCAGCCGATCACGGCTGGCTCGGCGCGCGCGTTGTATTCCCTTTCAGAGCCTTGATCTTAAATCCATTCTATAAATTTCAGAGGAAAAATTATGAGCGTTAAAGAAGTCCTGAAGTTTGCCGCCGAAGAGAAGGCGGCTTATGTCAATGTGCGTTTCACTGATCTGGTCGGGGCGTGGCATCACCTGACCTTTCCGATTGAGGAGCTTTCCGAAGGCTCTTTTGAAGACGGGTTCGGTTTCGACGCCTCCTCTTTGCGCGGCTGGGCTTCGATTCACGAATCCGACATGCTGCTCATCCCGGACGCGTATCGCTACTGGGTTGATCCTTTCATGGGCGAGAAGACGTTGTGCCTGATCGCGGACGTGGTTGACCCGATCACGAAGAAGGGCTACTGGCTCGACCCGCGCGCCGTCGGCCATCGCGCCGAGAGTTATCTTAAATTCACGGGGCTCGCCGACACGGTCTACTTCGGCCCCGAAGCGGAGTTCTTCGTCTTCAACGACGTGCGCTTTCAAAACGAAGGTCAGGCAGCCGGTTTCTCACTGGACAGCCCCGAAGCCATCTGGAATACCAACACGCAGAACGGCTCTCCCAATCTCGGCTATCACATTCGCAACAAAGAGGGCTACGTGCCGCTGCCGCCGCTCGATTCCTTACAGGACTTTCGCTCGGAAGTCGCGGGCGAATTGAAGAAGACGGGCATACAGGTTGAATGTCACCACCACGAAGTCGCCACCGCCGGACAGTGCGAGATTGATTTTCGCTACTCGACGCTGACCGGAACCGCCGACAATCTGCAAATCTTCAAGTACACAGTCCGCAACGTCGCGCAGCGTCATGGCAAGGCGGCGACCTTCATGCCGAAGCCCCTCTACGGAGATAACGGCTCAGGCATGCACTGTCATCAATCGCTGTGGAAGGGCGAGAAGCCTCTGTTCGCAGGCGATGGCTATGCGGGACTATCCGACATGGCTCGCTACTACATCGGAGGGTTGTTGAAGCATGCGGCGGCCATCGTGGCCTTCGCCGCGCCGACGACCAACAGCTACAAGCGGCTGGTTCCGGGATTTGAAGCGCCCGTCAATCTGGCCTACTCGGCGCGCAATCGCTCGGCGGCGATTCGCATTCCGATGTTCTCGACGAACCCCAAGTTGAAGCGGCTTGAGTTTCGCCCGCCCGACCCCAGCTGCAATCCTTATCTGGCCTTCTCGGCGATGCTGATGGCCGGATTGGACGGCGTGCAGAACCGCATCGACCCGGGCGAGCCGCTCGACAAGGACATCTACGACCTCTCGCCGGAACTCCTGAAGGACGTGCCATCACTGCCCGGCTCGCTCGACGAAGCGCTCAACGCGCTCGAAACCGACCACGACTTCCTGCTCAAGGGCGATGTCTTTACACCCGATCTGATCGATCGCTGGATTACATACAAGCGCGAGAAAGAGATTCAGCCGCTACGCATGCGCCCGCACCCGCTTGAGTTCGGCATGTACTTCGACATCTGAAACTCTGAGCACACAATCAAAAGGGATGGACCGCAGAGGGTCAGGATAAAAAGCAGAAGGCATGAATGCTTCAAAGCATTTTCTTCGTCCTGACAATCTGCGGTCCATCCCTTTTGATTTCCTAATCGCCTGTCATTGACGTTCGATGACACAAGATGGATATGGCTTGATGGCTCTGCGCGAATCGCCAGAAGAGGGCGAGGCGTGGCAGAATCAGGTCATGACTGAAGAGGAGTCGGAGAGCGAGAGGCAGAGACGTTTACGGGCGGCGCATCGTGTGGTCGTCAAATTGGGCACGGGCATTGTCAACGGAGACGCGGGCGAGGTTTGCCTTGAGCGAGTTGGGCCGCTCGTTGATTCGATGGCCCGGCTAAAGCAGGCCGGTCGCCAACTGGTGCTTGTCTCTTCAGGGGCCGTCGGGCTGGGGGCCGGACGCCTGCGGTTGCATCGCTCAAGGCTCGCCGACCTCGTGACCAGACAGGCTTGCGCCGCCATCGGCCAGAGCCTGCTGATGCACGCTTATGAGCAGCTCTTTCGCGCGCATGACATACGTATCGCGCAGGTGCTCCTTACCGAAGGGGACTTCACGGACTGGCGAAGGTACAGTAACCTGCGGCGCACGATGGAGAAACTGCTCAAGCTGAATGTGCTGCCCATCGTTAATGAGAACGATACTGTCTCGACCGCAGAGCTTGAGTATTTGAACAAGGGTGCGGAGCGTGTCTTTAGCGATAACGACGCGCTGGCTGCGCTCGTGATGAGCAAGCTGGATTCGGATGCGCTTGTCCTGCTGACGAGCGTCGACGGGCTCTTCGCCGGCGGCGCTCGTGGCTTGAAGGACGCGCGCTCAAGTGAGCGGGAAGAAAGCGCGGTCATTGGTCTGGTGGAAGAGATTACGCCGGAGCTCAGAGCGATGGCGGGCGGCCCTTCGGCGGGCGGGCGTGGCGGGATGATCACCAAGCTTGATGCGGCGCAGATAGCCCTGCGCGCGGGCGGCATGGCCGTCATCGCCAACGGGACGGAGCCGAATATACTGGAACGCATCTTTGCCGGAGAGCCTCTGGGCACGACCTTCATGTCGGGGTCGCGCATGGCGGGCAAGCGCCGCTGGATAGCTTACGCGGCGGGTGTGCGCGGGCGTCTGGTCGTCAACGACGGCGCGCGCGATGCGATCATGGGCGGCAAGGCAAGCCTGCTCTCGTCCGGCGTCGTGCGCGTCGAAGACGCGTTCGAGCCGCAGGATGTCGTCGCCATCACCGACTGTGAGGGGCACGAGTTCGCGCGCGGCATTATCAACTGCGCCAGCGCCGAGGCAAGGGCATTGATCGAAGAGAGCAGGGCGATGGGCACAAAGAAGAAGATGATGATGCCGGGTGCGAGCGCGCTTCCGGCGCGCGTGCTGGTGACGCGCGACAACATAGTGCTGTTGGAGAAGAGATGAGCGAATCGCTGAAGGTCAGGGAGGAATCGAAGGTCGCGGACGTGGCGCGTCGCGCAAAGGCCGCCTCGCGTGCGCTGGCCGTCCTTCCCGTCGCGCGTCGCGATGAGATTTTGCTGACCGCCGCCGCTCTGATCGAAGAGAGGACGGCGGAGATACTCACTGCCAACGAGCTTGATTGCCGGGCCGCGAGGCCGGATGTCGAGCAGGGCCGGATGACGCGCTCTATGTTCGAGCGCTTACAGACGAGCGCGCGCGGCGTCAGGCAGATGGCCGCCGGAATACGCGAGGTGGCGGCGCTGGCTGATCCCCTCGGGCACGAGTTGGCCGTCACGGAATTGGACGACGGCCTGACGCTTTACAAGTTGACGTGCCCGCTGGGTGTTGTCGGCGTCGTCTTCGAGTCGCGCCCGGATGTTATCCCGCAGGTCGCCGCGCTTGCTCTGAAGTCCGGCAACGCCCTGCTGCTGAAGGGCGGCGCTGAAGCGGCGCACACCAACGAGGCGCTTGTTTCTATCTGGCACGAGGCGCTTCGCCGTTTCGATGATGTGCCCGCCGACGCGCTCAACCTTCTTCACACGCGCGAGGACGTAAGCTCGATGCTTGAGCGCGACGGGGAGATAGATTTGATTATTCCGCGCGGCTCGAAGGAGTTCGTGCGATATGTCGCGGAGCATAGCCGCATCCCCGTGCTCGGACACGGCGAAGGCATCTGTCACGTCTACGTCGACCGGGCCGCCGACCTAAGTAAGGCCGGGGAGATAGCGTTCGACTCGAAAGTGCAGTACCCGGCGGCGTGTAATGCGGCGGAGACGCTGCTCGTACACGAAGAGGTCGCAAGCGAGTTTCTGCCCGCGATGGTCGAGCGATACCTCTGCGCCGGGGTCGAGGTGCGCGGCTGCCCGCGTACCCTATCGCTCGCCGCCTCAAAGTCCATCGCCGCCGCCACTGAGGAAGACTGGGCGACGGAGTATTCCGACCTGATTATCTCTATCAAGGTGGTCGCAAGCAGCGACGAGGCCATCCGGCACATACACGTTTACGGCTCGGGCCATACGGAGTGCATCGTCACGGAAGACCCCGCGGCGGCGGCGCTTTTTCTTGAGAGCGTCGATGCGGCGGGCGTCTATCACAACGCCTCTACGCGATTCGCCGACGGCTTCCGCTACGGCTTCGGTGCGGAACTCGGCATCAGCACCGGCAAGCTGCACGCGCGCGGGCCTGTCGGCCTCGAAGGTCTCACCACCTACAAATACAGGCTCGAAGGCTCTGGGCAGACAGTCGCCTCCTACAGTAGCGGCGAGCGTAGCTTCAAGCACAGGAAGATAAAGGCGGAGGGATGAGCTCGGAAAGTGGCGCAGCGCGACGGCGTCAAATGAAGGAAGCCATAAGGTGATGAAAGACAAGATACGCATTATGAAGTTCGGCGGCACGTCCATGGGCGACGCCGTCCGTATTCGTCGCGCCGCGGAGATAGTGGTCAACGCCGCTGCCGCGGGCGAGGGCTCGACGGTCGCCGTCGTTTCGGCTATGGGCGGTGTGACCAATCGTCTCATCGCGGCGGCGTGTGAAGCGGAGACGGGCAACGCACAGGCGGCGCTCGGAATCCTGAGCGCGCTCTGCGAGCAACACATGACGGCCATTGACCTGCTGGTGAGCGTCGGAGCACGTCGTGCCCAGCTGGCCGCCGAAGCCGAGCAAGTGCTTGAAGAGGTGACGAACCTGTGTCGCGGCACGGCGCTCCTCAGAGAGTTGACGCCGCGCGCGCTCGATGCCATCTCTAGCGCCGGCGAGCGTCTCTCTGCGCGGCTGCTGGCGAGCGCGCTCTGCGAGCTTGGGCTCAAGAGCGAGGCCGTTGAAGCGACGGCGTTGATCATCACGAACAACATCTTCGGCGGGGCAGAGCCTTTGATGAGCCTGACGAGCGAGCGCGCCTCAGCCGTGCTCTCGCCGCTGCTGGAAGCGGGGACGGTTCCGGTCGTGACGGGCTTCATAGGCGCGACGGCGGAAGGGACGCTGACGACGCTTGGCCGTGGCGGCTCGGATTATTCCGCGACCATCCTCGCGGCGGCGCTTAAGGCTTCCGAGGTCATTATCTGGACGGACGTGGACGGGGTGCTGACCGCCGACCCGCGCCTCGTCGAGGACGCTCGCACGCTCAGGGAAATCTCTTACAACGAAGCGGCGGAGCTGGCCTATTTCGGGGCCAAAGTGCTGCATCCGAAAACCCTGCGGCCCGTGGTCGAGGCCGGTATTCCGGTCTGGATTCGCAACAGCTTTGCGCCGGAGCGCCCGGGCACAAAGATTACGGAGACCGGACACCCGACAGCACGCGGTGTCAAAGCGATCACGGCGATCACGGACGTGAGCCTCATCACGGTGGGCGGGCGCGGCATCGTCGGCGTCCCCGGTGTGGCGGCCAGGACCTTCGCCGCCACGGCGAGCGTGCGCGCCAACGTGCTGCTCATCTCTCAATCTTCGTCCGGCGACGACATCTGCCTGATAGTGAATTCGGCGGACGCTCCGCAAACCGTCATCGCTCTCCGACAGTCCTTCGAGCTGGACTTGGCCCACCAGCAGGTCGAGCATATCAACGTCGATTCAGAGATCGCTATTGTCGCCGTGGTCGGCGATAAGATGCGCGGCACGCCCGGTATCGCCGGTCGCACCTTCAGCGCGCTCGGGCACAGGGGCGTCAATATCATCGCCATCGCGCAGGGGTCTTCGGAGTACAATGTCTCCTTCGTGGTCAAGAGGGGAGCGATGCGCGAGGCTGTGCTCGCCGTGCATAACGAGTTCGGCTTACAACGCCGCGCCTCCCGCTTCGATAATCCGGAGAGCGAGAATGCCTTAGCGAGCGTATGAGTATTCAGGAGAACAGCATCAGATCCGCGCGCGCCTCGCAGCACTGTATCGAGCAGGGTTGCGGCGAGCGCTTCGGTGTGGACGAGCGCCTCTACGTTTGCCCGCGCTGTGGCGGGTTGCTCGACATTGAAAGGGATGCTGGCACGAAAGTGGAGGCGATGGGCGGCGAGCGTCTGAAGGCGCTCTGGCATGAGCGGCGCGCGTCCCTTGAGGTGCGCGACCGCAGCGGCGTCTGGCGTTATCGCGAGTTGCTGCCGTTTGCGGACGACGCGCCGGTCGTGACGCTCGTGGAAGGCAATACGCCGCTTTATGATGCGCCGCGATCAGCCGCCTACTGTGGGCTGGACGCGCTCTCGCTCAAGCATCAGGGCACTAATCCGACGGGCTCATTCAAGGACACGGGGATGACGACAGCCGTGACGCAGGCCGTTATCCTCGGAGCGCGCACGGTGGTGTGCGCCAGCACGGGCAACACGGCGGCGAGTCTGGCCGCCTATGCCGCGCGCACAAGCCTGCAATGCGCCATCCTCGTGCCGCGCGGGCAGATCAGTCATGCGAAGCTGGCGCAGAGCCTTGACTACGGGGCGGCGGTGCTTGAGCTGGATGGTAATTTCGACGACGCGATGCGCGTCATACGCGAGCTGGCCGAAGACGAATCGATCTATCTGGTCAATTCGATCAACCCGTTCCGCATCGAGGGACAGAAAACGGTCGCCGCCGAGCTACTGGAACAACGCGGGTGGCGCGTGCCCGATCACATCGTCGTGCCGGGCGGGAATCTGGGCAACAGCACTGCGCTCGGCAAGGGATTGAAAGAGCTGTACGAGCTTGGTCTGATCGAAAGGCTGCCGCGCCTCTCCGTCGTGCAGGCAGAGGGCGCTGCGCCTTTCGCGCATCTGTTCGCAGCTCCCGCCGACTCCGCTTTACGCGCCTCAGCGCTTGAGCGCGCCGCTGAAGAGTCTTTAACGCCCGTGGAGCATCCGCAAACCCTTGCGACGGCGATCAAGATCGGCGCTCCCGTCTCATGGAAGAAGGCGCTGCGTGCCGTGCTGTTGACGGGCGGAAGCGTCCTCAGCGTGAGCGAGCAGGAGATAGCGGACGCGAAGGCGATGATCGGGCGCGACGGCATAGGGTGCGAGCCCGCCTCCGCAACGACGGTCGCAGGGCTCAGGCGAATGGTCTCGAATGGTCAGGTCAAAGCGGGCGAGGACGTGGTGGCAGTCCTGACCGGGCACGTGCTGAAGGACACGGACTACGCCATCAACTACCACCGCGAGACGCTCTACACCCAAGACCGCTCGCCGGAGAAAACCAAAGAGCAGCGGCATCTGGCCTCCGCCTTCGGCAACCCTCCGGCTCGCGTGCGCGCCACGAAGGATGCGATCCTCGACACTCTCCGTCGGCGGGAGCAGGATAGGGCGGAAGATGACGGCCTTCATGCATGAGAGGATTGGACGGCGGCGTGAAAGGTGAAGCGGGCATCGCTATTGAAGACAGAGTGAAGGTCAAAGGCGAGCGCGCCTTTGAAGTGCGTGTGCCCGCCTCCACCTCTAATCTGGGGGCTGGCTTCGATTGCTTTGGTCTGGCGCTGCAACTCTACCTGACGGTCAGGGCGCGTGTCGTGCCGCAGGCGCGCGTCCCCTGTCGCGTGCGCCACACGACCGGCGAGAAGTCCGCAGAGCAGCCGCAGCAGCACTCGTCCACGGAGGATAATCTGATCTTTCGCTCCATGCGCTTTGCGGCGGAGCGTGAAGGCTTACGCCTGCCGCCCGTGCGGCTGGCCGTTCACAACCCTTTGCCCATGGGGCGGGGATTGGGCAGCAGCGCGGCTGCCATCGTCGCCGGTATCAGCCTCTGCGCGTCGCTCTGTGAAAAGACGTTCCCCGTTGAGACTGTTCTGCGTTACGCCTTCGAGATGGAGGGCCACGCCGACAATGTGGCGGCGTCACTCTATGGCGGGCTGGTCGTCTCTTGCGTTAAAGAGGACGGGCAGGTGCTGTCGATCAGGAGGCGCTGGCCGTCCTCTCTGAAGGTCATCGTCGTCTCGCCAGACGTGGCGTTGAAGACGACGGAGGCACGCTCGGCGCTGCCCCGCACGGTTTCGCGCGACGATGCCGTGCATAACCTTCAGCGCGCGGCCCTCTTCGGTGCGGCGCTCGAAGCGGGCGCTTACGACCTTATATGGGAAGCGATGCGGGATCGCCTTCATCAAGTGTATCGTCAATCTCTGGTCAGGGGTCTGGCGGACGCGCTCGCCACACCGCAGCGGCCCGGGCTCATCGGCCTTGCGCTCAGCGGGTCTGGCCCGAGCATCGTCGCCCTCGCCTCAGACAATTTCGCGGAGATCGGAGAGGCGATTGCCGTGAGCTTTCGCCGCCGGGAGGTGGAAGCGACCGTGCGCCTGTTGGAAGTGGATAACGAGGGAATCAGGACTGAGAAGTTGATGTGACGGCGCGCGCGGGATGAGCTTTTCGCGTCTGGGCTTTTGCAACTCGGGCTCGACATCACAGCCGCGAATCAGCACCATCATTAATAAACGTGTTCAGTAAGGCGAGGGCGAGACCGGTGGGTTGTCTCGCCCTCGCTGGGCTTTATTTGTAGAGGATGATGCTATCGATAAGATAGACATCGACGGCCCACGTCCCGCCAAGCGGGGTCGGCGGATTAAACGCCTTGCTGCCGCGGAATGCGATGAGGTTGCCGGTCGCCAGCGCCGTCTCAAGGATGGTTTGCAGACTATGCTGGCTGGTTAAGACCGCCACATTCTTGTTGGGCGTGTCGCGGAGCTTGACCAGAGCATGACAGCCCTGAAAGTTCGGCAGCGCATAGCCCTCGACCAAAAAGACGTTGCCGAACAACTCGACCGAGGCCGCAGCGGGCGCGCCGCTGGCGGCCTGCATCACACCGCTCTCCGGTGGGGAAGATTCTTTTTTTGCCATTACTGTTTCTCCGTAGCTGTGAGATTATCAAGTGACAGTATGCGGGCACGCCTGTGATGAGTGTGCAGAGCCCGCATCTGCGCGGAATATGACCTCCATAGGGTTAAAGCGAGAGGTCATACGTTGATGAAGGGAAGCAACGACCGTGCCAGCGCGAGCGCCGAGCCTAACCCCACCTTGATCGAAGCTTTGCAAAGGAAGGCGTGCCGGCGGCCCGCCCTGTTATATACAAAAGGATAGCCGCGGTGTGAACTAATGAAGACAGATGAAGGTTTCGCTATCCGTGAAGCGGGCCGAAACGTGAGGGGCGGCATAGGTCGCTTTGCCTTTCATGGCCCAAGTTGAGAGGGGCATCGGGAAGGAGCTTATACGTCCGGCAGCCGCGAGCCCTATTTGACAGTTGCTTCTATCCGGGCGCATATTGATGCGCCCGTCGCCTGAGAGCAGGTCGTCGGTTTTGTCGTCGGCGAGGGCTTCGATGCAGGCTCTGGCTCTGGTCAGCCGGGGCGCAGGCTGCGGTACAAAGGTTTCGCGCGAAAGCTCTAAAAAGAGCAGTAAAAACGGGGTCAAAAGCCTGTTTTGCCCGGCAAGCGCGAGGGGCCGCAGTTGCATCTAAGTAGTGGTTTATAGTAGTCATTTAATAAGCGACGATCAGCGGGCAGCGTGCGTAAGGCGGGGGCTCCTGAGCTTGAGAGCCGACGCTCACGGGCTGTCGTGCTGATCGTTAAATGTTCTAAGAGAAAGAAGCATAATGGCGAAAAATTTAGTCATCGTCGAGTCGCCCGCCAAGGCCAAGACGATCAATAAGTATCTGGGCAGCGACTATCTGGTCAAAGCTTCCATCGGCCACATCAAGGACTTGCCCTCGAAGGGCCTGGGCGTTGATGTCGAGCACGATTTCGAGCCGACCTACGAGATTATCCCCGATACGAAGAAGCGAAATAACAAAAAGATCATCGCCGAATTGAGGAAGGCCGCGAAAGAGGCCGACACCATCTATCTGGCCGCAGACCCGGACCGCGAGGGCGAGGCCATCTGCCAGCACCTGGCCGAAGAGATCGTGCCCAAGAGACCGAAGAAGCCGTCCTACCGCGTGATGTTCAACGAGATTACGAAGCGCGCCGTGCAGGACGCCTTCAAAGAGCCGAGACAGATAGATTCCAATCTGGTGGACGCGCAGCAGGCCCGACGCCTGCTCGACCGGCTGGTCGGCTACAAAGTCTCGCCGCTGCTGTGTCGCACGGTCGGAGGACGCTTGAGCGCCGGTCGCGTGCAGTCCGTGGCGCTACGCATGGTCTGCGAGCGCGAGCGCGAGATAGAACAGTTTATTAAGACGGAGTATTGGACGATCACGGCCAACCTCGCCGCCAAATTGCCCCCGGCCTTCGACGCGCGCCTCTTTCGCATCGGCGAGCAGACGGTCAAGACAGGCGGCTTCGATCAGGACGTTAAGAAGAATGAGATTCTGATCTCGACCGAGGCGCAGGCCAAAGAGATCGTCACGGAAGCCGAGGCGCAACAGTACGTCGTCTCGGAAGTCACGACCAAGGAGCGCAAGCGTAATCCAGTCCCTCCGTTCATCACCTCAAAATTGCAGCAGGAGTCGGCGCGAAAGCTGGGCTTTGCCGTCAAGAAAACGATGATGCTGGCCCAGAAGCTTTACGAGGGAGTGGAACTGGGGGCGGAGGGCGCGGTCGGGCTCATCACCTACATGCGTACGGATTCGACGCGCGTATCGGAAGCGGCGCTCGGTGAAGTGCGCGACTTCGTAGGCGCGCAGTATGGCCCCGGCTATCTGCCGGAAAAGGCCGTTCACTATCGCTCGAAGAAGGACGCGCAGGACGCGCACGAGGCGATTCGCCCGACCGATGTGGCGCGCACGCCCGACCTGATGGCGAAGTATCTCAACAAGGAGGAGCTGAAGCTTTACCGCCTCATCTGGCAGCGCTTCGTCGCCTCGCAGATGACGGCAGCCGTCTTCGATCAAACGACGATTGACATCGCGGCGGGCCGCTTCACGTTTCGCGCGACCGGCTCGGTCTTGAAGTTCGACGGCTTCCTGAAAGTCTATCAGGAGGGGCGCGACGAGAAGGCCGAAGAGGACGACGAGGCCGAGCGCAAGCTGCCGCTGGTGGAGAAGAACGAGCGACTGGAGCTGAAAGCCATCAAGCCCGAGCAGCATTTCACTGAGCCGCCGCCCCGCTATACGGAAGCCACGCTGGTCAAGGCGCTCGAAGAGAAGGGCATCGGACGGCCCTCGACCTACGCGGCGATTATGACGACCATCCTCGACCGCGAGTACGTGGAAAAGCACGAGGGCCGTTTTCATCCGACCGCTCTGGGCACGACCGTCAACGACCTCCTCGTCGCCAGCTTTAACGACCTCTTCAACGAGACCTACACGGCCCGCATGGAGGAGGAGCTGGACGAGATAGAGGAAGGGAAGCTGAAATGGACGGAGGCGCTGCACGAGTTCTACGGGAAATTCGCGAAGGACTTGAAGGTCGCCGAGCAGGAGATGAAGAAGAAGAAGGTCGAATCGATTCCGACCGACGAGGTGTGCGAAAACTGCGGCTCTCCGATGGTCATCAAGTTCGGACGCTTCGGTCAGTTCCTCGCCTGCTCCAACTATCCTGAATGCCGCACGACGCGCGAAGTCGCGAAGCCCGCGGCGGCGACGACAGCGGACGCGGAAGGCAGTGGCGGGGGCACGGCCAGCCCTTCGGGAGGCGCGGACGCAAACGCCACGGAGGAGGAAGCCGAGACGTGCGAGTTGTGCGGCAAGCCCATGGCCTTAAAGCGCGGGCGCTTCGGTCAGTTTCTGGGCTGCACGGGCTATCCCGATTGCCGCAACATACGCAAGATCGCCAAGAGCGGCGCGGTCGCGCCCGCGCCCGTCACGCTCGATGAGAAGTGCCCGGTGGACGGCGCGCAACTTGTCAGGCGACACGGACGCTTCGGCGAGTTCATCTCGTGCTCTAATTATCCGAAGTGTACTTACATCAAGCGCGAGACGACCGGCGTGGCCTGCCCGCGCCCCGGTTGCCGCGGCGAGATAGTTGTGAAGAAGTCCAAGCGCGGCAAAGCCTTCTACGGCTGCTCGGAGTATCCGAAGTGCGATGTCGTCTACTGGGATAAGCCCGTGGCGACGCCGTGCCCGAATTGCAAAGCTCCGTTCATTCTTGAAAAGACGACGAAGAAAGAGGGAACTTTTCAATACTGCGCGCAGGAGGGCTGCGGCTATCGCGCAGACCAGAGCGCAGTCCCCGTGGTCGAGCCCGCACCCCGCACGATTCGTCCCACAGCGAGCTGAATCAAGCGCCTGTGAAAGAAGGGCGGCGACTGTTTTTCCGAAAAACAGTCGCCGCCCTTCTCTTATCTTTATTAACCATCGAACGCTAAACGGTATCCTTCAGGCTGTACTGCGCGACGTACTCGGCCAGATACCTTTTGAGCTTGTCGCGGTTGGCGGCTCTGTAAGCCTCATAATCCTGCGCTATGCCTTCGTCGGCCCGCGCCAGCAGAATGTAAGCTTCGAGCAGGCCGTCTTCGTTGAGCTTGACGAGGGTTGTGAGCGCGGGGTCGAGCGCTTTGACCTTGCCCGTCTTCAAATCCTTCGAGGCTGCTTCGGCGACGGCGCGCAGTGCCAGCGCCTCTTCGAGCAGGCTGTGGCGGTAGACTTTCTCTTTGGGAAACTCGCGTGCGAAACGCTTTTCGTTCCACCCGGCCCGCTCTTTCTTATAGAGCGTCCAGTTCATCGAGCCGTCCTCGCTTTTGAGTGCCTGCGGGTCGATGACGAAATTGGTATCAGCCTCCTCGTTCGGAGGCGCGATGCGCGGGTGAGCCAGTTTCACCGAGTTGACCTGAGCCCATTGAATCAATCCCACCCACGCGCGCTGGTTGTAGGGCTCAGCGATGATCGCTTCGATGGCTTTGATGCGAGAGGCCGCCATCTTGCCCTCTTTCAGGAGCGCGTCGCTCCAGTAGCGGTAGGCCGTCTCGCGATTGGGGTCAATAGCAATCGCCTTCGCATACCACTCGGCGGCCTGATTCCATTGCTTGCGAAGGAAATAGACATCGGCGATAAAGAGCGGAGCCTCGTAAAGCTTCGGCTCAATCTGCATCGCGCGCTGGTAGGCGGCGAGCGCCTGATCGTACTTGGTCTGGGCGAAAGCCGACTCGCCCTCGCGCATCGCGGTCTCCGCCTGCTTGTTGGCGGAAAAATCGGTCTCGCCGCCGTCGGGCGGAATGACGGCGATCATCGGCTGCAAGACCTCGACGTTATAGTTCAGGTTGACGGCGCGCACGAATATGCTGCGCGCGCGGGCGCGTATCTTCTTTCGCGCTTCTTTATCGGGCAGCGTGGCCGAGTAGGTGATGAGCGAGAAGGCCAGTTCTTGCAGCACCGGGCCGTCCGAGGGATTGGCTTCGGCCAGCTTCTCAAGTATCGGCAGGGCTTCGAGATGTTTGCCTTCTTCGTAGAGTTGGAACGCGCGCTCGCGCTCACTCTCGTATGCACCGGTCTGCTGCCCCGTCGCGCCGAGCGTTGTCACGCCGGAGAGCAGAAGGCCGAAAAGGGCGAGGAGCGAGAGCGTCTTCGATAGGTGCGGATGTCGAGCGCGTCTAAGCATAAGGAGATTCCTCCGCTGAATTGTCAGAAAGTTTCAGACCGGGGAGAACGCTTACAGACAGAGAGCAAGTTTATCGCACACGGGGCGCGCCTGAGAACTCCGCGAGCGCGCCCATCCGTTTCATCAACTAGTTTTATCGCCCGACTGGTTCAAAGGGTCGTTGGATTGCAAGCCGTCGCTCCCGTCGGCGTAAACGATCCCTGCGGCCACCTCGTCTGTCAGTCGCACCCACCCGTCGGGCGTGTGCTGGAAATTCTCGTTCGATGACGGAGCGAAGGCCGCGCGCTCCGGCTTCCATGCCAGTCGCTCGACCTTGATGTGCGGGTGCTGCGCGCGTATGACGTTGAACGAGTTGGTCTCGCCCCTGCCGCGCGTGGACGTGGCCGTGCCGGCGGAGATGATGAGCGCGCTATGGCCCGCGATCTTATAGCGCGCGGAGCTGTGGCCCGTATGACTGACGTGCAGGTGACCGGCGAGCAGCACGTCCGCGCCGCAACTGGCGAGCGCCTCCATAGCCATCTCCGCGCGATTGACCAGCTCCGCCTCGTTGTGCCCTTCGGGCAGGTCGAAGGGATGATGCGTGACGATGATCTTGGTCACTTCGTCGGCGAGATGGCAGAGTTGCTCGCGTATGCCTGCGACCTGCTCTTCGTTGATGCGCCCGTCCTTGATCGTCAAAGAGCGCGCCGTGTTGATTCCGATGACGGCTATCTCTTCGTCTGCGTAGAAGGGCTGTAGGTCGTCCGTGATGTAGCGCTTGTATTTGTCCAGCGGTTGCAGAAAGCGCGCGAAGACGTTGTGGAGCGGCACGTCGTGATTGCCGGGCACGATGATCTGAGGCGAGGGAAGCCGGTCGAGAAACTCGCGCGCCTCTTTGAACTGGTGGCTGCGCGCGCGCTGTGTCAGATCGCCCGAGACTACGACCACGTCCGGCTTCAATTCCGTGATGGTCTGGACGAGCGGCTCGATGATTGAGTAGTCGACACGACCGAAATGCAGGTCTGAGAGATGTACGAGGGTACGCATGATGTGATTACTCCTTCCCCTTCCCGGCTTCCTCCGGGCGCGGCACAAGGACGCGCAAAGCGCCCGGGCGAACGCGGTAATGAAGCGGCGTGTTCATGACCGTGACCTCGCCGTCCGTGGCGACCCTCAGACGCCTGCGCCGCGTCTCGACGAAGACCTCTGTGGTGCAGACGGCATCGAAATCATTCTCGTCGCGCAAGCCGCCGAAGAGGGCACGAACGGCGAAGCGCAACAGGCCCAGCCGACCCGTGCGGTGCGCCGTGTAGAGGCTCAGATGCCCCGCGTCCAGACAGGCGCGCGCGCCGACGTTAAAGCTCTCCATCTCGTACTCATTATTGCCGACGAAGATGAAGGGCGTGCGCCGCAGCATCTCTTCCTTGTCCGTGCTGAGGCGTACGGTCAGAAACGGATAACGACGCAGCACGGAGAGCGTCGCCCAGATAAAGGCCGGCCACTTGCCGCGCCCGAGACGCTGCTGCTGCTTTTCACGATGACGAACGATGCTCGGGTAAAGCCCAAGGCTCGAATTGTTGAGAAAGATGCGCCCGTTGACTTCGCCGACATCGACCCTCGCCGGCTGACCGTCGAGAATATTGCTGGCCGCGCCTTCGAGGTCAAGCGGAATCTTCAGGTCTTTGGCGAAGTGGTTGAGCGTGCCGAGCGGCAAGACGCCGAGCACGCGGTCGGTTCCGACGATCTGTGAAGCGACGGCGTTGATCGTCCCGTCGCCGCCGCCGGCCACGACCGGATTGCAATCTTCCCTCACGGCCCGCCGCGCCAACTCTACTATCTCTTCGCCGCTTCGTGCCAGAGTCAGGCGCGGCTTCAAGCCCCGCGCCGCAAACATATCAGCCAGACGCCCCGTCGTGCTCTCCTTATCATTCGTGCCGGAGGTTGCGTTGATGATGATTGCCGGATGCGAGGCCATAGCGTCATGATCGCGGCAGAAAGCCCCCTGCTCCGGGCCTGCGCTCTGCTCGCCTCTGAAAATTGTCGGTCAAAAAGGCTTCGCGGGCTCTCGCCCACGCTGGCCCATGGCCCTGCCTTGTGCAAGCTGTCTGGATATTATGAAGGGCGAGCCTCCTCGCGTGGAAACTCGCCCTTCGGTTTGCCGCTCCGGGCTCGGTAGCCTTACGCAAAAACATACCCATCAGGCTCAGGCAGAGCCAGCACAGGTCGCCGCGGTGGCTGGATTCGCTTTCCTCAAAGAGGCGGTCGCGGCCCTAGTCTGAGCCGCGAGTGTAATCGCTGCTGCCGCCGGCAGTTGCGCCGTAGCCGCGATTCTCGCTCGTGGCGTAAGAAGAGCCGCCGCCCACCGCGCTCTCATTAGTGCCGCTGCTCTCGCCGCCACCGAGCGTGCTTTCGTCTTCACGACCGGCAGCGCCCCTGTTGACGCCCGCGAAGGAGCTTTGCGCGGCCCCGGACAGCGAAGCATTGGTCGCCGTCGAGCTGTCGGAAGATGTGCCCGACGAGCGCTGCTGCTGCTGCGACGAAGCGCCTGCCTCCTTGTTGGAAAGATCGACGCCGAACAGCTCCTTGACCTTACTGAAGAGCGCCGGAAGCACGACCGTCTGGGCCGTCTTCGACAACTCGTTGATAAAACGGTCGCCCAGTGCCGAGACCTCCTCTTCCAGCCGGTCATAAGCCTTCGTGCCTTTGAAACGCTCGATCAGTCCCGGCCCGCTCTCTTCCTCCGTCTCGTCTGTGCCCGTTGCGCTGGCGTAGACGGCTGGGCTGTAAGCGCCCGCCCCCGAAGCCGCACGCGTTGCGCTCGCGTCGTAGTCGGATGAGCCGTAAGAGCTGCTGCTGCCCGTCACGGCCTGCGCTGCATAGGAGCGTGCGGCAGCGGTGCGAACTCCTTCCGTGCTCCCGCCTTGATAATAAGCGCTGGCGGGCGCAGGGGCGGACGCCGTGCGCGTCAGGCTCAGTTTCTCCTCTTCGTCATAGGAGTAAGAGTCGCCGCCGCCGCCCTTGAAAACTCCGGCCAGACAATAGCCTGTGAGGAAGCCGACCGACATCGCGCCGACGCTAAAGGCCACGGGGCGTTTGCGGAACTGTTCGCGCCAGTCCAGAGCGTCCGTGACAGTCTCTCTCACCGCCTGATATTGATTTGCCACTGTGTCCTTGATCTCCGCTACAGTTTGTGTGATGGACTCGCGCGCTTCCTCCATGCGACGCTGAAGCTCCTCTTTGCTGGCCTCTTCCGTGTCGGTCGTCGCATCGGTCGCGCGCACCGTCGCTAGATTTCTTTCTTCAGCCATTGCTTGTCCTTTCTGAGTTCGTCCACGCTCCTGTTCGGCACCGGGTCGCGCTTGGCTATGCGATTCTTCATCCCAATAACGATGATCGCGCCGATCACCAGATAGATAACGCCCGTGATGACAAAACCGAGCGCGTAATTGACGGGCGGATCAAAGGGCAGCAAGGTCGCGACGAAGAGCGCCAGCGCTATGTTGACGAGCGCGAAACCGATGGCCGCGATCACGCCGCCTAAGCTCATCATGATGCCCGCGCGCACATAGGCGTCGGCATCCTCTTTGACCTCGACCTTCAACAAACTGAGCTTCGTATCCAGAAGCGTCATCACATCGTCGCCCAGACGCCCGAACAGCGCAGGCAGACTCTCTAAGTCCGGCTGCGCGGCGGGTGCGGGCGCAGCCGCCGTGCGTCTCTCTAAATCGGCCATTGCTCGACCCTCCCTTAAAACAGTGATTAGTGACGAGTGACAAGTGACGAGTCGGAACAAGTTGCTGGCCGTCGGCCTCAGAGCCTTCGGCTTTAACCTGTCACCTGCCACTCGTCACCGGCCACTGCTCTCTTATCTTCGGCTACCGCGAATCAAAAGACCGATGACGAGCCCGGCTGCCGCCGAGATCAATATCGCCTGGCCCGGATTCTGGCGCGCGTAGTCTTTGGCCTGATTGGCGACCTCTTTGTAGTCCGTGTTCTGCAAGTCCTTGAACTT
>DASVWI010000002.1:0-9960 GCA_036389675.1 Pyrinomonadaceae bacterium | reverse complement strand
CGCGATGCGCCAGTGAAGATCGAGGCCGAATACCGCATCCCGATCGAGCATCACAATCCGATGGAGCCGCACGCGGCCGTCGCTTTCTGGCAGGGCGACAAGCTGACGATCTTCGACAAGACGCAGGACGTCTTCGGCGTCCGCAAGCATCTGTCGTCGCTGCTCGGCGTGCCCGAGGAGAACGTGCACGTGGTCTCGCCGTTCGTGGGCGGCGCGTTCGGCTCCTCGCTGCGGCCGAACTACTACCCCTCGCTCACGGCCATGGCCGCGCGCGAGCTGAAGCGGCCGGTGAAGGTCGTCTACACGCGCACGCAGATGTTCACGGGCCACGGCTATCGTCCATACACGATTCAGAAGATCGCGCTCGGCGCGGAACGGTCGGGCAAGCTCCAGGCGATGATTCACGAGGCCGTGCACAACACCTCCACCTTCGAGGAGTTCAACGACAACACCACGGGGTTCACTCGTCAGGTCTACGCCTGCCCGAATCTCTACGCGCCGACGTTGATTACCGACACAGACCTCAACACCCCGACATGGATGCGAGCCCCGGGCGCAGTGTCGGGGATGTTCGCCCTTGAGTGCGCGATGGACGAGCTGGCCTACGCGCTCAAGATCGACCCGTTAGAGTTGCGGCTCATCAACTACGCCGAGGTAGACCCCGAAAGTGGCAAGCCGTTTTCGAGCAAGGCGCTCAGAGAATGCTATCGGCTGGGAGCGGAGAAGTTCGGGTGGAAGAATCGCAAGTTCGAGCCGCGCTCGATGCGCGACGGGCGCTGGCTCGTCGGCTGGGGCACGGCCACCGGCGTCTGGGGCGCTTTCCAGAGGCCCGCCAACGCCAGAATCACGTTCAACGCGGACGGCACGGCGCACGTCGTGAGCGCGACGAGTGACATCGGCCCCGGCACGTACACGGTGATGACCATGATCGCCGCCGAGTACCTCGGGCTGCCAATCGAGCGCGTGAAGTTTGAACTCGGCGACACGAAGTTCCCGCGCGCGCCCTCGCAGGGCGGCTCTCAGACTACGTCGAGCGTCGGCTCAGCCGTGCACGGCGCGGCTCTGGCCGTTACTGCAAGACTGCTCGCGCTCGCCAACCGCGAAGCGGACTCGCCGCTGAAGGCGGCGGCGGCATCGGATGTCGAGATGCTGGACGGCAGGCTGCGACTCAAAAGCGACCCCTCGCGTTTCGTCAGCATACCAGAAGTCGTGCGCCGCAACGGCCTCACCGAAATCACAGAGACCTTCGAGTCGAAGCCCTCGCCGGAGCGCCAGAAGTACTCGACGATGGCCCACGGCGCGCAGTTCGTCGAGGTCAGGATAGACCCCGACCTTGGCATCATCCGCGTCACGCGCGCCATAGAGGTGACGGCCTGCGGCAAGATCATCAACCCGAAGGCTTCGCACAGTCAGGAGATCGGCGGCGTCGTCTGGGGCATCGGCATGGCCTTGCAGGAAGCGACCGAGATTGACCACCGTTTTGGTCGCATCATGAACCCGAACCTTCAGCACTACCACGTGCCCGTCAACGCCGACGTGCACGAGGTGGAGACCATGTTCGTCGAGGAGGACGACACAGTGGTCAACTCGCTCGGCGTCAAGGGCATGGGCGAGCTTGGCATGGTCGGCATCCCGGCGGCCATCGCCAACGCCGTCTTTCACGCCACGGGCAAGCGCATCAGGGAACTGCCGATCACGCCGGACAAATTGCTGTAGAGGGAGTGGAGCTTATGAACGAAGTGCGAGCGCTGGTCGAAGCATTCGACGCGGCGAACAGGAAGGGCGAAGGTTGCGCGCTGGCGACGGTCGTGAGCGTCGAAGGGTCTTCATACCGACGCCCCGGTGCGCGGATGCTGGTCTGTGAGGACGGGGCGAGCACGGGCACGATCAGCGCCGGTTGCCTTGAAAGCGACGTTATAGAGCACGCGAAGAGGGTCATCAGGACGGGCGAGGCAGTGCTCGTCGAATACGACACAGCCTCTACGAGCGGCGAGATGGCCTGGGGCTTAGGGCTCGGATGCAACGGCCTTGTGCGCGTGCTTGTAGAGCCGCTCTCTTACGGCTCACTCTACGTCGAGGCGTTGAGGCGTTCGTGCGAGGCGGACGCGTGCGCCGTGACGGTCGCCACCGTGTATCAGCACACGCCTTCGGGCTCAGACCTCGTCGCGGGGCGCGTCGCAATCGGCGCGCGGCTCTTCATAGACGAAGGCGGCGAGGTCGGCAGCGAGAATCTGAGCGACGAGGCGGCGTCGCTCATCGAGGGCGACGTGCGTATGTCGGCGCGCCGGGATTCGGCGGGCACTAGAGTCTACGAGGTCGCGGGCGGCTCCTTGAAGGTCTTCATGGAGGTGCTGCTGCCGCCCATCCGGCTCGTCGTCTTCGGAGCGGGGCAGGACGCGCTGCCGGTCGTCGCGCTCGCGCGCACCCTCGGCTGGCAGACGGAGGTCGTTGACCCTCAGGCGCGACCCGTCAGCCTCTCCCGGTTCGCGCTGGCGGACAGGGTCACGCTCGCGCGCCCCGAAGATGTCGGCTCGCGGGTCAACATTACGCCACGAACCCTGACCCTTCTGATGTCGCACAACTACTCTCACGACCTCGCGCTGCTCAGATTCCTGTTGGCCTCACCCGCCTGCTATATCGGGGTCATGGGTCCACGCAGACGTACTGAACGGATGCTGAGTGAACTCGCGGCGAGTGAGGAAACGCCCTTCCCGGAAGAAGCGGAACTGACACGCCTTTATTCCCCAGCCGGTCTGGACGTAGGCGCGAACGCCCCTGCCGAGATCGCCCTGTCAATCGTCGCAGAGATGCGCGCGGTGCTTGCGGGGCGGCGCGGCCAGATGTTGCGCGAGCGCCGCGGCTCGATTCACGGCGGTCGGGGTGACGACGAGCGCGTTCACCTGACGGAGGAACAATCCCAGCCCGTGGCGGTAGCGTGAGGGGCGAAGGCTGATCGGAGAGGGCATTCCCGGAATGGTCGAAAGCGACACGGCGAGCGTCGGCGCAGTTCTACTGGCGGCGGGGTCATCCTCCCGCATGGGCAGCCCTAAGCAGACTCTTCGATTCCGGGGCGAAAGTTTACTCAGGCGCGCCGCCCGCGCCGCGCTGGGCGCAGGGTGCAGGCCCGTGGTCGTGGTGACGGGGGCATACGCCGAGCTGTCAAGACGCGAGTTGGACGGGCTCGACGTGCGAGAGGTTTTGAATACCAGTTGGGAGACCGGGATGGCTTCATCCATCCGTGCGGGCATCGAAGGTCTCCTCGGTACTGAGCCGGATGCGGGCGCAGCCGTCCTTTTACTGTGCGATCAGCCTCACGTCACCGCCGACTTCATCTCCTGTCTGGTCGCGGCGCATCGTGCCAACGGAAGGCGCGTCGTCGCTTCAACCTACGGCGGAAGTTTCGGCGTGCCTGCTTTATTCAGCAGGACGCTCTTTGACGAGCTGACGCGACTCGAAGGGATGTCCGGTGCAAAGCAGGTCATCAAGCGATACTACGCGGAGGCGCACTTCTTACCCTTTCGGGATGGTGAGGTGGACGTTGATACACCGGCTGATCTCTCTCGCCTCATCGCAGGGGATGCCGAACAGGCTTGACGCCGCTCACTAACCATCCGCTTCGACGACCGCCATGTCATAGGAACTACTGTCGGGATATTGTTACGCGTCACTCACTCCTCGCGAACATGCGGTTATGACCTTAGCGGTCTCCGGCCTGTCGAATAAACAGATCGGTTTCAAACTCTGAATCAGCGAGATCACGATGAAGGCGCACCGGGGCACGTTGATGCTCAAGGTGAAGGCCGATTCTCTCGCCGAATTGGTGAAAATGGGCGTGAGATTCTCTCTAGCGCCGACGAGGAATCCATGGCAGAATCAGCGCACGGTTGACTTTCAAACTCAACGGCCTGATCAGGTCTCCGGGAGGTCTCCATGGCTAATTCGCGCGACAGCATCAGTGACATCTGGGGCGAACGCACTCCCCATGTGAATGAGAAGTGGCCGGTAAGGGTTGATGAGCGAACGCTGGAGAAGCCGGACAAGTGGGTTCAGTCCTGCTGCATCCTTTGCTCTAACGGCTGTGCGCTGGACATAGGAATCAAGGACGGCCAGATGGTCGGCGTGCGCGGCAGGCGGGCCGACCGGGTCAACAAAGGAAGATTGGGTCCCAAGGGACTGCACGGCTGGGTCGCCAATCATAGTCAGGCACGGCTGACGCGCCCCCTCGTCAGGCGTAACGGCAAGTTAAAGGAGACGACCTGGGAGCAGGCGATGAAGCTGGTCGTCAGTAAGACGAAGGAGATTCGGAAAAAGTATACGAGCGGGGCCATCGGCATCTATAACACCGGTCAGCTTTTCCTCGAAGAGTACTACACCCTTTCGATGATCGGCCACGCGGGGCTCGGCACGAATAACATGGACGGCAACACCCGCCTCTGCACAGCGACGGCGGCGCAAGCCCTGAAGGAGACTTTCGGCTCCGACGGCCAGCCCGGCTCCTACTCGGACTTTGACGAGGCGGATTGTTTTCTCCTCGCGGGCCACAACATGGCGAGCACGCAGACCGTCCTCTGGTCACGAGTTCTTGACCGCCGGCGTAGTGATAACCCGCCCCATCTGGTCGTCATCGACCCGCGTGAGACGTGGACGGCCAAAGAGGCGGACGTACATCTCGCGCCCCGTGTCGGAACGAACGTCGCCGTCATGAACGGCCTCCTGAATCTCATCATTGAAGATGGAAACATTGATGCGAGCTTTATAGAAGAGCACACGGTCGGGTTCGAAAAACTCAGGGAGGTCGTGAGCCGTTACACGCCGCAGCGAGTGCAGGAGATAACAGGCATCCCTGCCAGGAAGCTGCGCTCTGCCTCGCGGCTGCTGGGCAATGCTGAGAAGTTATTCTCGACAGTCCTGCAAGGCTTCTACCAGTCGCATCAGGCCACCGCCGCTTCCGTTCAGGTCAACAACCTCAACCTCATCCGCGGCATGATCGGAAAGCCCGGCTGCGGCCTGCTACAGATGAACGGGCAGCCGACCGCCGAGAACACGCGAGAGACGGGCTGCGACGGCGAGTTTCCTGCCTTCCGCAACTGGCACAACCCCGCGCACATCTACGACCTGGCGGAGCGATGGAATGTCGACCCCTCGACACTCCCACACTGGCATCTGCCAGCCCACGCGATGGAAATCTTCCGCCATGCCGAGACGGGCTCAATTAAGTTCCTATGGATCATTTGCACCAACCCGGCTGTTTCGCTGCCGGAGCTGCACCGCATCCGTAAAATACTCGCCAAAGAGAATCTCTTCGTCGTCGTGCAGGACGCCTTTCTGACGGAGACAGCCGAGTTGGCCGACGTGGTTCTTCCCGCAGCCATCTGGGGCGAGAAGACAGGCACGTTCACCAACGCCGACCGCACCGTACACATCTCGCACAAGGCTGTGGAGCCACCGGGCGAGGCCAAATCAGATTTAGACATCTTCCTCGATTACGCCGAGCGAATGGATTTCCGGGACAAAGACGGCCAGCCCCTGATCAAATGGACTGACGCCGAGGGGGCTTTCGAACATTGGAAGGAGTGTTCCAGAGGCTGGCTCTGCGACTACAGCGGGCTGACTTATCAAAAGCTCAGTCGCGGCTCAGGGATTCAGTGGCCGTGCAACAAGGAACACCCGAAGGGGACGGAGCGCCTCTACACGGATTTCGTCTTCCCGACAAGCGCCGAGAGGTGCGAAACCTACGGGCACGACATTGAGACCGGCGCGGCGCGAACTCCCGAAGAGTATGAGGCCCATGACCCTCAGGGGCGGGCGATACTCAAGGCCGCCGATTACAGCCCGCCGATGGAAGAGCCGGACGAGAAATACCCTTTCTGGCTGACGACCGGGAGGGTCGTTTACCACTGGCACACGCGCACCAAGACGGCACGCTCGCCCGAGCTTCAGGAGGCCGCGCCCGAGCCATTCATCGAGATTTCAGCTAATGACGCCGAACGCCTCGCCATCGCTGATGGGGATATGGTCGAAGTCGCGTCGCGCCGCGGGAGTGTCAGAGCGCCGGCGCGCGTCGGCGGCATCATGGACGGGCACGTCTTCATCCCTTTTCACTACGGCTACTGGGATGAAACTGATGGGCACACTCGCGCGGCCAACGAGTTGACGCTGACCGCATGGGATCCCGTCAGTAAGCAGCCCTATTACAAATACGCCGCCGTTCAGGTGCATAAGCCGGGAGCAGAACCCCTCAATGAGAAGTTGACCGATACGGCTGGAAAGGTGCTCGACAAGGTGAGCGAGTTGACGGACAAGGTCATGGGCTCAGCCCACGCCGAACGCAGCCGCGTTCAGGACTATATAGGAATGTTGATTGAGGCTAATGAGCAGTTCTCGACGGCCTGCGCTTATGTGGCCTCACATCATCTGGAGGAGCCGGAAATTCAGCTCGGGATGAAGAAGCTCGGTCAATTCTCCGACGAAGCGATAGAATCGCTAAGACCCTTCACGGACAGATATGGCGAGTACGATGAGGAAGAACCCGACAAGCTGCGCGCGACGCTCTTTCCGGCGGTGCGTGCCGGTGCTTTCGGGGTGCTGCGAGACCTCCACGCGCTATTCATCATGGCTTCCGAAATCCACATCGCGCTCACTATCGTGATGCAATGCTCGAAGGAGTTGAGAGACGAGGAACTACTCAACGTCTGTATTCACCTTGACGAGCAGAATAAGAGGCAGCAGGCGTGGCTCGTCACTCAGATCGAGCACAGAGCGTCACATACGCTTGTCGTGCCACAATAAAGAGTAGCCTCTGACTTTCGAAGCCAGACCGGCACAGATGGGGCGGGCGGCACAGGGAAAGTAAGAATCTGAGCTTGGATCAGAAGCGCATGAGCCGGATTACGGTGGAGGTCTTCTGAGGCATTTACTCGTCGTGCGTGAATTATTCCAGAGTGTTTGGAATTGACTCTAGCAATGCTCGTGTATATGCGGCGGCCACGATGGCAGCATATTCCTGCCACAGGTCTCCTTTATTCAAGTCACAATAATCGCAGATACCGCGGACGACCAGATAGCCCGTGTCATGATTCCACGTCGCGTCGGCGATACCGGAGCCCTCCATCTCGACGGCTTTGACGCTATACGCATCACGCAAGGCATCCCTTTTAAGTGGGTTCTTCAAAAGCTTGTTAGCCGAAGCCACAGGGCCGATAAATATTCTCGGTTGGCCGGTGATTCGTTTTTGATCGAGCGGATGCGCGATCTTTCGTCTGGGCGGCGAGGAACGCACTAAAATATCGGTTGCCTCGGCGGGCCGCTGGATGCCTAAGACATTCATGGCTGAATCGATGTGTCTTAACCATGGACGATGCCCCGCCAGCTCCTCAGCTTTCAGCAGCCTGACGGCCTCCACCAGATGGGCGCTCGGCGGGCGCGGAGGAAACCTGAGAACTGTTTCTGTCGGCGTCTCTTTATCGAAGTCATATTGAATCACCCCTCTTTGATTTGATACGACCACGTCGCCCAGACGAACATGCTCGTCCGGCTTCCTTGGTTGGGGAACTCCCCCCGCTATGCCGACCATGATGATGCCGCGGACGTTAGGGAAGTGCTCAAGCAGAAGCGACGCGCGTGCCGCCGCGATGTTGTTACCCATGTCTGCCAGCGAGACCGACAGATAGTGCGTCCCGTCATTGGGGGCGGGGACGTGTCCTAAAGCATAGCGGCGACCCGCACCCCGTCCCGGAACCACAAACTCTTTAGGATTTTCGAGCACGGCTTTGACGGCTGCATACTCCTTCTCCAGGGCTGTAATAATGCCGATGGTGGGAATCGTCTGCTCCGTGGATAACCGGGCCGCTTGATGGCCTCGGGTCAGCAGGTTTTTCACGCGTGCTAGGAAAATGGCGCGCGCGACATCCTTGGTCAGATAGTCGTTGGCCCCGACGTTCAGGCCCTCGCTTTCAAGGTGGCTGTGATTCGTGAGCATGAGGATGGGGATGTCCTTAGTTCGGGGGTTGCTGCGAATCTGTTCGCAGACTTCCAGCCCGGGCATGCCCGGCATTTCAAGGTCTAGAATGACCAGATCGGGAATCCGGTGCTGGATAGAGACAATTCCCTCATCGCCACTGGCGACGCTCTTGACCTCGTAGCCTTCGCTCTCCAATCTCTCGTGGTAAATGTCCCGAGTTAATGGATGGTCTTCAATTATTAGAATATAGGTCTTCATATGTCTCGATTAACTGAGGCGAATGATGCACGGGGAGGCGGACGAGAAAGGTCGTCCCCCTGCCGATCTCGCTTTGCGCTTCGATAGTCCCTCCGTGCATTTTCAACCAGCCTCTGGTCAGAAAGAGTCCGGCTCCGAGTCCTTCGAACTGACGGGCCAATCCGCTATCGGCCTGAAATGAATCATCGAAAATAAAGGGCAGCACGTCGCTTGAAATTCCAATCCCCGTATCGCTGATCTCCACCTGCACCCAGTCGTTGTCGAGCCGACACCTGATCCGTACTTCTCCCCTGTCGGTAAACTTGATGGCATTCTCAAGCACGTTGCTGAAAGCCCCCGTCAGGAGGGTCGCGTCGCCGGCGATCCTCACTCCTTGCTGTGGCACATCTTCCACGAGCTTTAAGCCCTTACGCTGAAGGGCGCTTCTGTTGTCGTCAATAGCTCCCCGCAGGCAATCAAGTAAATTGCACGGTGTCAGCTCGGCCTTCTCCTTCCCGGATTCCAGACGAGTCAAGTTCAACAACCTATCGATCATTCTAAACTCTCGTTTCACGCTGTCGAGCGCCAGCTCCAACCTACGCTGCTGCCTGTCATTGATTGAGCCCTGCTGTCCTGCCAGCATGTCTTCCAGAATGGCTTTGATATTTCCCAGCGGGGTTTTCAACTGGTGCGAAGCAATCGAGAGAAGTCGAAAGTGCCCCCTGTGGCGAAGCTTTAGCCGGAGGCTTTCGATCTCCATTTCCGTATAGCGCTTGTGAAAGACTCCCTGAATAGCCTCGTTGAGCAGACTGGCGGAAAGCAGCGCATGTTCGCGTTGTAATGTGTCTAAGGATGTGAGGCGCAGAGTATTCACCGCGTAGTAGAACAAGGCTATATATAGTTCGCTGATATCATCACTCGGATTCCCGCGCACCAGATGCCGTGCGAGGCTACGCAAATGCACGGCTGTCGAGAAGGCTTTTATCAACGCTTGATTGTTCGTAGAGTCGAGGAATCCCTTCACGGATTCCTCTATGCCGCTGAAGCGCTCAACGCTACAGAGAGCCTCTTCCATCCGAAGACGTTCTATCAGCGTGGCTTCTTCAGGGGCAAGTAATTGCAGGCGGACAATCGTATCCAGTGCCGCGATGTCGCGCAGAATATGGCCCGGGCCGGTGCGCGCAAAATCGATGATTCGCGTCTCTCCGCTGCCGGATACCAGGATGTTATGCTCATTCAAGTCGCCATGCGTCATACACACGTAGGTGGGTCGTAACAGGTGCTGCTCGAACATGGCCTGAAAGGGATTAGTAAAACTATAGGCAGCGCCCAGAGCCTCGAAAGACAGTTGCTCTCTATCCTGAGCCAGCTTGAAGTGAGCTAACGTGCGCTCAAGATTCTCCTGCGTCAAGCCCAGGTGTTGCTGGTAATCACTACTCAAATCGAGCGCTTGCAATTTCCCCGGATGGCTGTACCACGCGCCGGTTATGACCAGAAAGAGATCGTCCAACACGGACCTGATTTGAGGGACATCAGCCTCGCGGTAGAATTCTTCGAATGTCTGTATGGACTCTGTCTCTTTCAACCCCTCCGAGAACGAATACGCGATGCCGCCCAGATGAGGAGTCCGTCTGAGCGCCAGTACCGTCGTGCTGCGCCCACCCCCAATGAAAGGCTCCACGTACTCCTTGAAGTGCCTGTACTCCTGCTCGATCTTCTCCTGCTCTCCGTACTTGACGATCACCCGACGGCCCGCTCCCTCC
>DASVWI010000001.1:0-7245 GCA_036389675.1 Pyrinomonadaceae bacterium | reverse complement strand
GCTGCCGTCGATGCCGGGGTATGGGTTCTCGGGGAGGCCGCAGATGACGGGGTGGAGTCCTGAGAGGATAGCGAGAGCGTGGGCAGAGTTGATGAAGCGGTTGGGCTACACGCGCTACGTCGCTCAGGGCGGCGACTGGGGTGCTCCTATCTCAAGCGCGATGGCGCGCCAGTCTCCGGCTGGATTGCTCGGCATTCACATTAACTTACCGGCGACGGTGCCCCCTGATGTGGCCGCTGTACTCGCCAGTGGCGGGCCTGCGCCAGAAGGACTCTCCGAGAAGGAACGCGCGGCGTTCAACTCGCTCGATACTTTCTACAAGAAATACAGGGCATACGCCGCAATGATGGGCACGCGTCCGCAGACGATCAGCTACGCCTTGATGGATTCTCCGGTAGGTCTTGCGGCCTGGATGTATGACTACAACAACGGCGAGCCCGAGCGCTTGCTCACTAAAGACGAGATGCTGGACGACATCACGCTCTACTGGCTGACGAGTACTGCGGCATCGTCGGCGAGGCTCTACTGGGAGACTCGCGGTCAAAGCGTCCTGCTTGCTGCCGCGCAGAAGACCTCGGAGATATCGCTGCCGGTTGCCATCACGGTCTTTCCGGACGAAGTCTATCGAGCCCCGGAGACATGGGCACGGCGGGCCTATCGCAACCTAATCTACTTCAAAGAGGTAGAGCGGGGCGGTCACTTCGCCGCCTGGGAAGAGCCGAAGCTCTTCGCCGCCGAGATTCGCGCGGCGTTCAAATCCCTTCGCTAGGCGCTTGATTTCCCGGCCAGAGCGAAAGCAGATATGTCGGGCTCCGATTCAATCGGATTGCCCCAACAGTTGATTGAATGACACACATTGAAAGGAGACACCTTATGAAACGGATAGCTCTATTACTGCTTGCGGTTGCAATGGTAGCGGGCGCTGTAGCCGCCCTTGCTCAAACATCCATACGCAGCGAGGTAAAGCCCGCCGCCCGGAGCGCCCCTCAGAGTGCGAAGGAGATTCGCGGTGCCTCGCCTTACGTCGAGACCGAGAACGAGCCTCCACCAAGGTTGATCGTTGACGATCCGCTTCCGGAGGGGCTGGCTCAGGGCATCGTCTGGATTCAATGGCGGGTTGAGAACCTGAACGTCGTGCCGATATTCGGGAAGGGCGCCACTAACACATCTCCGCGGGTCGGGCATCTGCACGTGCATGTGGACGACACAGGCTGGTGGTGGGCGGACGCGAGCGGCATCAATACCATCGACATAGCCGGATTGTCGGAAGGCCCGCACAAGGTGCGGTTAGAATTGGTGAACCCTAACCACGAGCCCTTCCCCGGCCAGTCCAGGACGGTGACGTTCACAATACCGAAAGGAAAGTCTCTCTCTATCCGCCGCTGAAGGTCGTTGTCGCGTTGCAGCAGATCCGGAGCGGCCAGAACGACGCGAGGGGCTCACAAATTACAGTTCAAAACTCACGCTCGACTACCAAGCACCAGGGCATGAATAAGTGAGCTTTGAGTGAAGCAATCCGAGGTGACGGCGAGACGCCTACACATACAGAAGCAGAGTCTCTTAAGGACTCCATAAATCGGAAGGAGATTACGATGTCCAGCGTTGAAATGAAAAACAGTAGTGAGGCAGAGCCCGGAGCTAAACCGGTCGACATGAAACTGGAAGTCGTGATGATTGGCGTTACGGACATCGACCGCGCCAAGGCTTTCTACCAGAAGCTCGGCTGGCGGCTCGACATCGATATCGCAGCGGGCGAGTTCCGCGCCGTGCAAATGACCCCGCACAATTCCGGCACCTCTATCATCTTCGGACGTGGGATCAAGACGGCCCAGACCGGCCTGACAGACAGCCTTGTATTAGCCGTCGACGATCTGGACGCCGCCCGCGAAGACCTGCTCGCCCGTGGCGTAGAGGTGAGAGAGGTCTTCCATTACGCCGGCGGCCCCTTCAACAACACCGGAAGTAATCCGCGCGCCGCGGGGCGAGACCCGGAGGGACGCTCCTACTTCTCGTTCGCCTCGTTCGAAGACCCGGACGGCAACAGCTGGCTGCTTCAGGAGATTACTACGCGGCTTCCTGGCCGCGAGTGGGAGGCAACAAAGGCCACGGACGCCACTACCCTTGCAGAGCTTCTACGTGAAACCTTTGACCGCCACGACCGCTTTGAGAAGACGCACGCCGTGCATCACTGGTGGGATTGGTACGCGCCCTATATGAGCGCACGTCAACAGGGTAGCAGCCCGGATGACGCGGCGACAGCCGCTACCCGCTACATGGAGGAAGTCCTTCATATTCTTCCGCAATGACGCCTTCTACTTTTCCGCACCTATCCGGTCAAGAGGAGTTCATCATGAGTATCATTAAGGAAGTGAAAAGTTTGGGCATGCCGTGGGAGAAAGAGTTCGGATACTCACAGGCGGTGAAGGTGGGCGACATTATCTACCTCTCCGGGCAGGTGAGCCATGACGATGATGGCAACTTCGTCGGCTTGGGGGAGATGGAAACGCAGATGAGTCAAGCTTACGCCAATGTGACGAAGTTGCTCGCCAAATACGGAGCGACGACGGAGAACGTCGTTGATGAGGTGCTTTTCGTTACAGACATGGAAGCGGCCTTTAAGGCGGCGGTTAAGTGCAGGCCGGAGGTCTTTTCCGGCTCCCCGGTGGTAGCAAGCACAATCGTGCAGATCGGTCGTCTGGCCTTTCCTGAGCTGATGATTGAAATTAAGTGCGTTGCCAAACTCTAGAGAGCTATCAAACTTTTTTACAAGACTTGAGGTGAAGAGATGGAGACACGTATTGACTACGGCAAGGCCGCCCCGGGCTCTGTGCAGGCGATGTATAAGCTACAGAAGTACGTGGACGGGTCTGGCTTGGAACACCCTCTGCTCGAACTCATCAAGACCAGAGTCTCGCAGATCAACGGCTGTGCCTATTGCATAGACATGCACACGAAGGACGCGCGCGCCGCAGGCGAGACTGAGCAGCGCCTCTACGGTCTGAGCGCGTGGCGCGAGGCTCCTTACTATACAGAGCGCGAGCGCGCCGCTTTGGCCTGGGCGGAGGTTATTACGCTCATCTCTGAGACGCACGCATCGGACGAGGAATACGAGGCAGCCCGCGCCGAGTTCAGCGAGGAGGAGCTGGTCAAGCTGACAATGGCTATCATCGCCATCAACGGCTGGAATCGCATCTCCATAGCCTTCAGGCCGGAGGTCGGGAAGTACCAGCCACGCGGCAAGGTGGAGTAGCCGGGGGGTTGCCTTCGGTATTCTTCTACTCGCAGTTGACCTAAATGCCATGATCGCTTTGGCTCGCCCCGGAGGATCGCCGGGAAGGATTTTCCCTAAATGAATGCTCAGACGGTGATAGGAGCGCTTACGGAGTTGCCCGGCTGGCTGCAATCGGCTGGCTGGGGAGCCCTGTCGGCCTCCGGCCTGCTGATCGGGGCGGTGGGCGGCTACTACATGTCTCTTAAGCACACAACAATCGCCCGCGTGATGACGTTCGCGGCAGGCATTCTCCTGGCTGTGGTGGCGGTGGATCTGGTAATCAACGCGCGTGGCGCGGCAAGTCTGAACTGGGCGGTCACGGGTCTGCTGAGCGGCGCAGCCGTTTTTAGTTCCGTCAACTGGCTTCTCTCCCGGCGCGGGGCACGGCATCGTAAACGCTGCGGCGAATGTGTAGAGCAGCCGGGAGAAGAGCAGCAGCGCGGTAGCGGACTGGCTATCGCTGCCGGCACGTTCCTCGACGGCGTTCCGGAGGGGGTAGTACTGGGATTGAGCGTTCTTCCCTACGGCGTGCCCGGCCCGGGAACGGTCGCGGCATTTTTCCTGGGGAACATCCCGGAAGCGCTGTCGAGCAGCGCCGGAATGCGCCGGGCGGGGCGCTCCGCGCGCTACGTGTTTGGTATGTGGATTGGAATCGCCCTGATGATCAGTCTCGCGGCGGCGCTCGCCGGGCTTCTGCTACGGGGCACAGGGCCGGCGGTACGGGGGACGGTCGAGGCGTTCGCGGCGGGGGCCATCCTGTCGCTGGTCTCGGAAACGATGATCCCGGAGGCGTTCCACGGCTCGCCACAGTTCAACGGCCTGCTGCTGGTCATCGGTTTTGTGGCCTTACTGATTCTGGTGGTGCTAGGCCACTGAAGTGGCTGCCGAAGAACCCGGTCATGTTCGACAGTTTGAGCCATTCCCACGAACCGATGACGATTCTCTCAAGCGAAGACTGCGCGCATTCTCTTTTTAGGGAGGTACTCATGGCTGAAAAATTTATTTCACGCGGTTTCAAAGGACGAGCGAGGGAGACCGATAGAGCGCTTAGAGAACGGATTCCGCCCGGCCAATATGAGACCAGGGATTTTCCGGTCTTGTCCGCCGGCCCAACGCCGCGCACGCCCCTTGATCGTTGGGACTTCTCTATCTACGGGGAGATTGCCGAAGACCTGAAGTGGAGCTGGGAGGAGTTCCTGAAGCTGCCCCGTGAGACCTTTAAGGCTGACATTCACTGCGTCACCAAGTGGTCAAAGCTCGACACTGTCTGGACCGGCGTCTCTCTGGACACGCTGCTCGCAGGCGTTAATCTGGACGCGCAGCCGGATGTCCGCCATCTCATCGCTTACTGTGACGGCGGTTACACGACGAACCTGCCTCTCGCTGACATCCGCAATGGTAAAGCGTGGGTTGTTTACGAATATGACGGGCGTCCGCTAGCGCCCGAGCATGGGGGGCCTGCGCGCCTGCTGGTGCCGCACCTCTATTTCTGGAAGAGCGCGAAGTGGGTGCGTGGATTCAAACTCGTCAGGGAAGACCGACCGGGATTCTGGGAGACTGCCGGCTATCACAATTACGGCGACCCCTGGAAAGAGCAACGATATGGGGGAGATTAAAGGTCATGGCGCAGCAGCTCAAATGGCAACTCGGAACCGTGGTCGAAATTCGTGAGGAAACGCCGAAGGCGAAGAGTCTAATTCTGGACTTGCCGGAGTGGACAACTCACCTCGCGGGGCAGCACGTGGACGTGCGACTGACGGCTGAAGACGGCTACCAGGCGCAGCGCAGCTATTCGATAGCTTCACCGCCGGAAGATAAATATTTGATGCTGACGGTCGATCGCATAGAGGACGGAGAGGTGTCTCCTTACTTAACTGACGGGCTACGTGCCGGCGACCAGTTGGAGCTGCGCGGGCCAATCGGCGGCTATTTCGTCTGGGACGCCCGAAACAAGCAGTATGACGGCTCGCCGCTTTTTCTCGCCGCGGGCGGGAGCGGCATAGCGCCCCTGATGGCTATGCTGCGTCACCGCGCAAATTCAGGCGCTACGGTTCCGACAAGGCTCCTTTATTCCTCGCGCTCCTACGAAGAGATCATCTACCGGGAAGAGCTTGATCGTCTCTCCGCGAACGACTCTTCGCTCCGCGTCATTCACACCTTGACCAGACGGCGTCCAGCGGATTGGACTGGCTACGGGCGCAGAATTGATATGGCGATGCTGGCCGACACTGCATGGTCACCGGCTGAAAAGCCGCTCGCTTTCACCTGCGGCCCGACAGCATTGGTCGAGGCGGTCGCCGATAATTTACTGGAATTAGGCTACGAGCCGGGACGCATCAGGACGGAGCGATTCGGGCCTACCGGAGGTTGATAGTCATGCATGATAGCGATTTAAGATTGGACGGCAACGCGGCGGGCGGATTGCTGAACGAAATTTTTCCGTTTGAGATGACTACGGCGGAGGCGACCTGCGGTGGCTGCGGCACAACTAGACCCATCGGCGAACTGATGCTTTACCGGCATGGGATGGGCACAATCCTGCGCTGTTACGTTTGCGACACGATGTTGATTCGGATTACGCACATCCACGGATTTTACCGGCTAGACTTTAGCGGTATGAATTGTCTCCGAATCGCCGCGGAGCTTCATTAAACGGGCGATGTCACGATCTCCGTTACGAATCAGGATTTAACTGACCCTTATGGAGTCATTGTTGTAGCGCGCGGAAGTTCGACGGTGAACACCGCGCCTTCTCCTGGCCCACGGCTGTGCGCCGTGATTTTTCCGTCGTGGATCTCCACGATGTGGCGTGCTATTGCCAGGCCGAGGCCGAGGCCGCCGCCTGCGCCGTCCGCCCTCTCAGCCTGGCGGAAATGGTCGAAAACGAAGGGGAGAAAATCTGGCTCGATGCCCTCGCCGGTATCACTGATAGTGATAGTGTGGTATCGGTCACACGGCTCCAGCGAGATTGTGATGAAGCCGCCCTCGGGCGTGAACTTTATCGCGTTCGAGAGCAGGTTTGTGAGCGCCTGCTGCAAGCGCACGGGGTCGCCGTACAGTTCGCTCGGCGCGGAGCTTACCCGCTTCACGACATGAACTCTCTTGGCATACGCCGCGGGTGCCACCGCTTCGACCGCCTCTTTGACTGCGTCGGCGAGGGAGAAGGCTTCCACATGCAGCGGGAGCCTGTTGGCGGAAACGACCCGCGTGTATTCAACCAACTCCTCAACGAGTCGCGCCTGCATACGCGCGTTACGTTCGATCACCTCCAAGGCCAGAGCGACCCTTTCAGGGTCTACCTCCTTCCTCCCGAGTAATTCTGTCCAACCAAGTATCGCCGTAATCGGTGTGCGCAACTCGTGCGAAACAATTGCAAGGAACTCATCGACCGTCCGCAGCATCTCCGCAGACGCGCCAAACTCCGGCTTAAGACGAAGTAAAGGTTCGGGCATCACTGGCCTCCTCCTGGTGTCACTCGTAGCGGATTTCACTGAAGTCGTACCTGTTAACCGGCATGAGTCATTACGGGAGTAGACCATGAGAGTAAAGGTGCGTCTATTAGACGAAGGTATCGGTTAATACCCGGGTTCTAGTCGGTGTGGTCGTCTTTCCTAATCTCTCTAATACCAGGGTATCGACCAATACCTTCGTCTAATAGATTCGCTCTTAAGCCTGTGGTCTACTCGCCTCTGTTATCGCACCACGATGAATCGGATATGCGCGACGAGCAGTTTTCATTTAAGGAGAACATTTCATGCATCTAGAAAAAGCACAACACACTATCAGCGCTTACGCTATCCATGTCTTAGGCCAGTTCTCGCGACTCCACTTTGTGCTCCTGACAACAGCACTACTTCTGACATCACCCCTTACTGTGCCCTCCCAGCAACCCGCTTCTACGGGTTCGCAGGAGGCTTCAAAGCCCCTTCAGGCTTTCGCCAACACTGATGATTCCATCCGCCCCTTCCGCGTCC